>NZ_JBHSDU010000004.1:0-40020 GCF_042651805.1 Steroidobacter flavus
TGCCGTGCTTCTTCCGCTTCGTTGAGATCAGGTGGGAACGATCAGCGCAGAGAAGTGCGCGCTATCGCCAGAAACAGGCGGTTTTTAACAGCCATCAACAATTGAGAACTGAACATCGGACGGACGGCCGTCGGCGCGGCAAGCCGACAATGACAGGAACTGCTCATGACGATTAAGATCGGCTCAGGGCCTGACGCCGCTGTCAACCAGCGGTCTTTCAATGAGCCGCGTCGTTGCATCGATGCGAGCCGCGGAGGGAACCGTCACATGGGACGACGAACCGTTCGAGTCATTCGCCCCCGCGGGGGCGGCGGCGTGTTCGCAGTGGAAGCGCTATTGGTGGGATTGATCGCCGGCGTGGCGTTACATGAAATATTTCCAGAAATGCACGGCGCGTTACTTCTGACGCTCGGCATTTTTTCCGCCATTGCATTTGCGATGCTGGTCCTGAAGTTTGTGATCATCTTCTGGCTCTGGACCGCGGCCCTGGCGGGCGGCGCGGGCTACGGCATCCTGCGCGCGTCATCGGATTTGGGATGGGGGCTGTTTTGGGCGGCGATCGCCGTGCCGATCATCGTCGGCTTACACGTGTCCTCGAGAAATCGGATGAAAGCGGACGAACACGAGAACGAGGACGCAGACGAAGTGATCATCGTGGAATGAGGGATGCTCTTGCTCGGATCAATCCGATCAATCCGCTCGATCACAAACACGACACCCATCTCACCGGCACCCCGAGCTTCGCGGGCTGCCGGGGAATGACCGGTGCACGCTCGGGCGAAGGCCCGTCATCACGGGCGATGATCCTTCTGGCAATGTGGGCCGCCGTTGATCGATCCGTCCCACCGATTCGGGCTCCACGGGCGCCACGCGTTTATGGGGTTCTCTGTACTGGCGTGGCGTTTGGGGTCGAGGATACGCTCGGGCGCGCACCCGCGGCGGCCTCGCGCTGAGCGGCGGCGCCCTCGCCCGTGGCGCGTGAGTCATCCTTGGGCACTTGAATGACGTCCAGCAGATAACAAAAGCCATTGGGAATTGCTCCTTTCCGCCGGGAGCGAACGGTCTTGCGTCTGCGAGAACTACTCGACAGCGAAATGCCGCTGCCGTTTTCGGCACCTCGCTTTGGGACCGAGCCGCCCCCATAGTCTCAAAAGCGTACAGAGAAACAAGTCCGTCCCCTTTTTCCTCCCTTTTTTCCTTCAGGCGTTGACTCCGGCGCTTGCTTAACGCCGGCTTCTGCTCACCTCAGCTGAGCCGAAGATCATCAATTCTGTCGACCGCCTTCTATTCTGGGACAAGGGGACCGTTCGCCATCGCATCTCGAAGCTTTTGAAGGAGCGCGCGGGGTGCAATGGACGCTTTCGTGAGTGCTTCCGCTGCCCTTGCGCGCCACGCCAGGTCTCCTGATCCGGGATAATCCCTTCTCAAATCACGCAGAGTTCGCAATGCATGGCGAGACCAGTCGCGGAAGTCATCAAGACCCCACACCAGCACTCCGGTCATATGCACCGTTGCCGCCTTATCGATCTTGCGAACGGGGGTCACAATAATTGGGACTACCTCGGCGCCCGCTGCAAGCGGCACATTGGCCCGAACCCAATTAGGATGGGTCGTCGCCTGGCGGGCCTTCTCAATGCTAAGCCGTCCATCGGCTTTTGCGTCTGAATGATCTTCAAAGATGAGGCACAAATTTTCATTCGCCACCCACCATGGATCCGGACTGCCTGTGTCATTCCGGTTTCCCGCGTCGTATCCCAAGAGCGCCCCCAAATCACAGTGCCCTTTCTCGAAACTCTTCGCTTCATTCTTCTCGATTTTCTCGCGGATCGCCTTTTCTTCCTTGTCGTACTTGAAATCTGTCAACGTTCCCAGCTCATCGAACATCCCCTCGATACGCTCCACCAATTTCATCGTTTCGGCATCGAATGAACTAACACTGTCATCTCCTTCGTCTGCAAGCTTCGCAAGAGAGGCGAGCCAGGTCACCGTGCGTTCGGCTCGTTGCGCGTTGCCAAAGTGCTCGCGCGCACGCGAATCAAACCCCTTCGATCCGTCCTTGTACATGAGCCAGGCAGCGCTGCCTGCGAGGTAGTGCCAAAGTGCACGATAGCCTCGCAAGCTCGAGTCGGTCAGTTTGGCAATGACAGCTCTCGCGTGGCCGTACGCACTTTCGTAGTCCTTTGCCCAGAGCGAAAGCTGATACTCCAACTCAGCCGCTGCTACATTCTGCAAGTCCTCTGCACCGGGCAAGGACTTGCGCTGCATGAAATCTCGCAAACTGACGATCTCGGCGTTCGCGGCAACCCACTCGTCCGATTGAGCGAAGAACGTATCCAGATTCTCGAGGTAGTCGGCGACCGTCGCCCCCTTCGCTTGATCGATGCCGAATGCCAGCTCGGCATGCAGTTCCGGATGCAACCAGTCACGTCGCTCCGGCGTCATCAGGTACTTGTTCAATTCCTCGCCCCGCACGACCACCGCACAGTAGTCTTGGTCCGAACGCGTACACCGGCCGAAAGCCTGGACGAGTCGTGTCAGGATTCGGACATTCAGTAAATCGACGGCTCCGAGCCGACGAACGAAGAACAATTCCTGCAGATTCGTAGCACGCGGTAGACCTTCCACAAACATGAGGCGACATTCATCACCGGGGAAATCGATCCCGTCGTAGCGATTCGCGACAATGGCAACAGCGTTTTGGCTTCCGATGAAGGGCGTCTTGGATTTCTCAATCGCCGCGGCGTCGAAGACGTCGAACCCCGTTTGCTTCCTTACGATGTCTCCAAATTCGCTTGCTCGCACCCCATCCGGTGTAAGCACTAAGGCGCGCCCTGCTCTCTTCATCGTCTCCCCGCACAGAATGTGCTGCTGCTGCTCATTCAAAGATCGCTCAGGGAACATGAAATAGCGACGGCCAATGGTTTGTCGGTCCGCCGCCTTGGACATCAGATTGGTAATCGGACTTTGGCCCGTGATCCGTTCGAGTTCGCCGCCGCTGCCGATGGTCGCGGACATATATATGCGTTGACGGCTCGCCGCGAAGGGTTGGTGTGTCCGCGTGGGCGGCAGCAGCGGCCGAATCAGAATAGCCTTTGCGCCGATATACATATGACATGCGTCGAGATGATCTCGTATTGCGGCCCAGGCAAATCGATGCTCCTTTTCGGTCGCTTCCGAATCGATCACCGACAGCAGACGATTCGACATCTCGTGCAATACCGGCGACGGGATCTTTTCAACCCATCCGCGATCCCTCAGCCGAGGATCAGGATCAGTCAGCCGCTTCTGATCTGCCGGATTGAGTGTCGGTGCGACGACTTCCACCACCGCCTCGAACAGGCCGCCGTGCTTCTGCTCGGACCCATCAATGACGAGCGACCACAAATTAGCGATGTACTGCTCAGACGCATGTGCGTCATCTAGAATGACGACGGACGGATCATCAAAGTAGGGAGCCGAATTGAACAGACTGCTGTATGTTGTGACGGCAATACGCTCGCAGTTTTGATACTCAGCAGCCGCATCCTTGTCATAACTCAACTTTGAGCCAGTGAACGCGTGGGTTTTCAGCCCGAACTTGGCGTTTGCTTCGGCGACAACCTGATGAACCAGTTGTCGCGTGGGACAAAGAAACACGACGCGATCGCGAAACTTCAGCCTCCGCCATTCGCCGATCATCAATCCGACCAGGGTCTTGCCAGCACCCGTTGGCAGCTGGATGGCGACATTCTTCTCGTTCAGGGCTTTGTCCATGTAGGCACGCCACGCATCGGCCTGATCCGACAGCGGGCCATGAACTTTCTTCGTTTTCATGTCGCGGAAAAGCGTTTCCGGACTTTCCAACGACAAAGAAGATGTCTTGTTGAGCTTGAAGGCCATGACTCGATCCCTTGTTAGGCGCGCACGCAGCAACTTGGTTGGCTTGCAACGACGTCGCGACTCGATCGACGCAGCAACCCAGCCGAAACTATAGTGGATCGAGGTGAGCCCGGGTTGGGACGCTGGCCGACATCAACCGAGTGGCAAGGCGCGCCGTCGCCGCTATCCCCGGCTCGGCTCCTGGAACATCGAGATTCAACCCGCCTTGACGTTCTAATACATTGATCTACGTCGCATTTGGGCGGGAGCGCTGCGATTGTGGATCCGCGAAATATTATGAGTGCAGACGCGTGCTCGATGTGGCGCTCGCGCTTTCATTTCAGCGCCTGCCGCGTCTTGCAAGCAACGAGACGACCCGCTGCTACACGCGATCTTCGATCTTCCCCTGCCTACCCGCGCCCTGCTGGTCAAAGCCCATCTGGCATGACAAACGTTAGACAACCCTCACAGGATGAGGACGCTGACTCGTTTTCTGATATTCCTCGAGCAAGCTTCACGGCGACCGCAGTGATGTCAGGAAACACTGAAAACATCCCCTTCGTGGACATCTATCCTGCGCTTGCATCGATCCGCGACGACTCTCAGCATCCATGAGTTCAAAGGCTCTGCCTGAGCCGTACTATCGGCGCGCGCCATCGCAACCCTCCATCCATTGGTCCCCACGTTGCGCGGCGCATCTGCACGCTGCTAGCATTCCCCTCGACCATTACGATCCTGTGGGCAGCAGACTCCTCGATCGGGGTGGCAAGATGGCCCCAGCTCTGAGGTAGAGCGTGTCGCCAACAAAGCGATAGGTGCGGGTTCGACTCCCGCGGGCCGCATCGCTCCCCCCGATGCTCGACTAGGGGGCTCTTTCGCGCGCTGAAGGACGGCGGCTATGTCCAGATGCATGACAACAGAGGGGCAGCGGAGTGTTCCTCGCGGTTCAATTTCCCTTTGCTGATATCCGTGGATTCTTAGAAGGCGGCGGCAGCCGATTGGCTCGGCCCGCCTGGCCCCTGGCCGAACCCGGACTGGACTTCGTACGCTCTGCAGGTCTCGTGCAGCCCCGCCGACGCGGTGGCGTCGCGGACTGGGCCGGGGAGGAACTGTACGGAGATGCCAAGCGCGCATTCCGCTTTCCAGATCGCCTTGACCATCTGCAGTTTCCTCTGGGTGAGGCGACTGGAACCTTACGATGTGCCTTTCGTCGCTTTCACTCAGAAGGTACCGTTGCGCGCCTCGAGGTCGGGTTGAAGGTCATTCCAGTGGCGCCGATCTCGGGGACGCCTGTCGATCTTCTGACCCTGATTCGCAGCGTCCTGACGCTGCAGGTCTCGGTGAGAGATACAAACCTTCAACCCCGCGCGGTCAAACTCATCGACGCGGGCGAGCATCTGGCGCGGCACTTTCTGTTTGCAACGACGAACCATCAACGTCGGCACCTTGCCGGGCCTCCAGAACCTTGGTGGCTAACTTGCGGCAATCCAGCCCTCGTCATCGAACATTCGGTCGATATCGTCCCGCCTCCCCATACGCGCCGCGTGCTGGAGGTCAGTGCCGCAGGCGCCTCGTTGTCGCACGCATGGATTCAGTTCGGCAAAGAACGCTGCAGCGTGTGGTTCATGGCAAGATCCGAAGGTGATCCGGATGCCGCACGCCGTCTTCGCATTCACCTGATTCGCCTGCATGCCGAGCGCGAATGCCTCCGCGCGATTCTTGTGCATATCAGGCAAGGCAATCGGCTCAATTTGACGCGCAATACGCCCACATCCGATGCGGTACAGAGTTACCTGCGCGATACTGTACATCTGCTCAACAAGCCAAGACACATGGGTCTGGAACAGTCGGCGATGCTCGAGGCTGCACACCAAGCGCTGGGGGTGGTCTTTGAGGGGGAAACCGCCTCCCTCACGCTGTTACGCAGACAGGTGGCCGCGCTGGTCGATGGCTATGTTCGTCGAGCCCAGAACACCGCGGCGGTGATCAACAACATCCAGGGAAATGTCATGAACACCAACATCCAGATGGGCAACGTCAGCGTGACAGGTGACTTCAATGTCGTCACCGCGACCAACATTCAGAACAGTTTCAACAAGGCCGCGAACTCAAACGTCGATGCCGACCTGAAGGACAAGCTGAAGGCCGTCGCGGTGGAAGTGGCGAAGCTCGCCAAACAGCTGCCACCGGATGATGCGGAACGCGTCTCGAAGGACCTTGAGGCGTTCACCTCTGAAGCTGTTTCAAAGACACCGCGAAAGGAATGGTATGAGCTGTCCGCCAAAGGCCTATTGGAGGCCGCAAAGACCGTCGCAGCGATGGCCGCTCCCATTACGACGGCGGTCAAGGCCGTGCTGGCGCTGCTCGCTGTGTAAGTCAGATCGGTGAGATCGTCGCAAAGATGACGATCCGCGGCAGCTGGGACAGAGCACCGACGATGGCCGGGTTCACTAGTGACAACTACTATGCATAACCGTCCGCTGCCTGCGATTGAGGCGGACGTCCTTTTTGCACGGGACGACAGCCCCCGGAACCCTCAGAGGGAACGATGACGGATACGAGTGTTCTGGCTGAAGCGCAAGCCTGTCGCTCGAAGCGGCTCTGGCGTGATGATCGCAGGTCTGTCGTTACATCATGTGGTTCTGACGCGCCCGAAGCGCAGAATGCATCGGCCGCACGTGGGCGCGATCAAAGTGATCATGAACTCGAACGCGACAAAGAGCGCGGGCACGCCTAGTCAAGCGCTGTAAGGATTGCGCAATTAATTTGGCGGCAGCGAGGGGCCGAAATCCCAGCGACTAATCCGGTGACCGCGGTCGATCGAGTCATCGAGTCGATAGCACAGCAGGTTACTCTTGTGCACCAACTCTGCAGCCCAATACATCGGGGCGGTCATGATGGTTTGAAAGGACGACCGCGGGCTCGCTAAGAAATTGACGTAGTAGCGGAGGCGTACGGCGTCCATGCACAACGCTCCATATTCCACAAGGAGCACCGCTGGGGCTAGCCGCGCCGCAAGCTGCAGGCGAGCAATCACAAACTCCAAGAGGATAGCCGTTCGCTCCCCTCCGGATAGTGCCCCACTCCGGAAGGGCACTCGGACGTACGATTCTCCACGATGGAGCGTGCACATCAACGTGGAACCGTCATGGTTATCGCCTGAGCCAGCGCAAGTCCACTCCGCTGCAGCAAGAATCCCTACGGGAGATTCACAGATGCGAGCGGTCAGCGCGCGAACGCTGCGCGGGTCTAGATCTAACAAGTTACACAACAGCTGCATCTCGTTACCAGCGGAACGACGGAAGTGCTCATTCACATACATCATCGCGAAGGGAATCGGCCCCAGCGAGTGGATCACATCATCCACCCGAATCTCAGGGCATGCGCTGTTGAGCTGAACTGAGAGCGTGTGATCGGCGGGATTGGAGAACGCGACGTCAAAGTGTAGGGGCTTCCCATGCTTCTGCCAGCGCGAAAGGTGCTTGCAGGTCGCGAGCGTGGAAATCCAATCGCACAAGGCGGTCTTGCCTGATCCGATGGAGCCCACAATCAGCGTGACCTTGCCAAACTCCAGCGTACAGTTGTCATCGAAGATGGGAGATTGGCGCACTGTCAATCGCTTGATCCAACCCTGCTGGAGCACCAGCCCGTTGTGCTCACGCGCAGTTCGCTGTTCACGGTCCGCTTTCCATGCCGCTAAGAGCGTCGGAGAGTAGGCCGCGCCGGCATTCTTATCGATGAGGCCGGCGTGATGCGCGCACATCCAAATTCCATTGCTGGTCGCAGCAATATCCTGAGGGGCCAGCGATCCCCAGCCTCGCGGCCCCGCCTGAGATGCGCTGTAGATGTGGCATGCAACTCCTGACACCTCGAATCTTCGAGGATCAATATCAGGCCCCACAGTGAGCCGATCACAACCAAGAAAACTGCACCGGTAGCCGGCACGCTTTGCGATGGCCTCTTTAGTTTTCGCAGAGAACTCTATTCGCTTTGTCATTCCGTTCCTTCCCGCGATAGCCTCGGTGAGTCTGTGTCTCAGGTGCAATGGAATATTCATTGCCTATGGTTATGGTCAACCTTGGTCGTTGCCTTAGGCAGCCTCGGCCATACGGTGCTCATAGTAGGGGCGATGCCGCTGACTCAGGATGTCGAACAATTCGGCCGAGCTGCGCCCCTGAGGCGCGAGCCACGCAAACGCCGCCTCGCGCGTGAGATTGATGGGACACCGATTATGCCCCGCTTTTCTTACCTCATCGGGGGGTTCGTCGGTGATCAGCGCCATCGAATGGAGCACCTCCTCACCTCGTTGCCACCGCGACCAGATGCACGGCACGAGCATCGGGGTCGCGTCCTTTGGATTGAACTGCAGCACGACGTTTTCGGCTTGCTCGCCCGCCTCGAGTTCGCGGCCCTGCATGTCGTGACGTTTCACGTTCTCGCGGAATCCCTCCAGCACGAGCAGGCCATGATTCTTTCCAAAGACCGGTCGCCACCAGTCTTCTAGACTCTCTCGCCTTGCGTTGTTTAGGAACCTTCAAAGTATTAGGAGCAAATGAGAGGCCCCAGAATGGCTAGAAAACCCATCCTGCACTTCCGCCGAACTGGTTCCAGCGAATCAGTTCCGCACCTAGTGCGACCCTGGCGCGTGAAAAAGCAACTTCGCAGGTTTGGGCGAAAAAGAAAATTCGTCATCAATCGCGCACTACGACAGAAGGCGGCCGACATGCGGGATACGTCGAGCGCAATCGGAAGGTCTCGCGAAATGCCGGGCGACGCTTATCTCCGCATCGCGCCCCGCATTCGCTGAACCCGCTTTACCCCGAGAGCTGAACGAGATGTTCCGCAAGCGCGCCGATGACGGCGGTCGGCCGGATCCCCTGATCAAATGTCACAAGTCGGCCTTTATTCCTGACTGCCAGCGCCAATAGATATCGATCGGTGATCTGCTTCGGCCCAAGCAACTCGGCTTGTTTGAAGACCTCGGTATCGGCGAGACTGACGTCGTCCGGCCAGAAGCGGTGATGTTCCGTTGCCTTAGCCACCGCGAGGCGCTGCAAGACCGCAGCTACCGATAGCGGATTCGGATATCCAGCACTCGCCATGATGCGCGCGGTGCCATTTTCAGTGATCGGGCAAGACGCCCAACCATGCTCGAGATGCGTTGAGAACCATTCACTGGCAACGGAATGACCCACGTGATCTCTATCAAGAAGTGCGATCAAAACATTGACGTCGAACAGTGCTCTCACTCAGTAGGCGTCCTGTTCACGCAGACGATCAATCTGCTCATTAGTGACCAGCCCCCCACGACTTTCAAACGGCACGAAGCCTCCCACTCCAGCACGAGCAGAATTGGTGGGAGTTTTGGTGAGCGCCAGACGAGCTAACTCCGACAGGACAGCGCCTGCGGTACGATCCGCTTGCCGAGCGAGGCTTTTAACTGCCTCTAGCACATCGTCATCAATGTCAAGAGTAGTACGCATGGAAGCATTCTACGCATCTGATGCGATCGCATCAAGTGCGGCCTTATGCAGTCGTAAGTCATTGATCTGACAGCCAGGGCGTAAAATCGGTGTCCAGTTTTCGCCGATCGAGTGAAGAGCTCCGGCCGCTACGCCGCCCTGGCAATGCGATGGCTTGTGCCTTGGACCAACGATCTCAAACCGCAACCTTGGCCCTGCGGCCTCTGGGCCCAAACCTTGCGGTCGAGCAGGACGACGACTCGCACCGTCGTCGTCGGTGACGGCCTATTGTGCGGTCCGCCGCTAGATTGGCACTGCCCTGAACACCGGCGTGGATCGTTGGCAATGTTTGTCGGCACGAGCGACGCCTAAGCGATGAAGCAATATTCCTCAAGCGGCCTCGGCCACGCGATGCTCGTAGTAGGGACGCTGGCGCTGATTCAGAATCTCGAACAGTTCGGCGTCACTGCGACCCTGTGGCGTAAGCCAGTTAAGTGCCGCCTCGCGCGTGAGATTGATGGGACATCGATTATGGCCGGCACGTGCGACTTCTTCAGGGGGCTCATCCGTAATGAGCGCCATGGAATGAAGGACCTCATCGCCTCGTTGCCATCGAGACCAAATGCAAGGCACGAGCATCTGCGTGCCATCCTTGGGATTGAACTGAAGCACGACGTTCTCGGGTCGCTCGCCCTCCTTCAGCTCACGCCCCTGCATGTCATGCGCCTTGACGTTCTCACGAAATCCGTCCAACACGAGCAGGCCGTGATGCTTGCCGAAGACCGGTCGCCACCAGTCATCCAGTGAGTCGATGCGCGCATTGTAATTTCCGTTCAATCGCCGATCCATGTCCGGTGCGTGTCCCGGCAAGCGACAGTGATAGCGCATCGGCGTCATCTTCCGCTCCCCCGCCGTCTCGATGATGAGTGGACCGTAATGCATCGGATACATGACGAGGTCTTCTTCGGTCGTCTCGCCATCCCGGAAATCTTTCAGCCACTTCAGACGCTGTTCGATCTTGTCTGCCGAGACCTGTAGATCCTTCTGTGCCGCCTTGGTCACCTTTTGCGCGAGCTTGCGCTCGGCGTCCGCATGGCGTCGGCGCTGTTCGAAAATCTCCGCCTGCCACTCGCTCGTCCGCTGCGCACGGTAGGCGCTGATCGCCGCAGCGATCGGTGCCGCCTGCGGATCGTTCATGCCCAAGAATTGACGATCGAGCGCGATAGGCATCTTGACGGACTTCGGATCCGTGAGGCGCGCCTCGTACGCGCGCTGAAACGCGGCGAACTCGATGCGACTGCCGAGCTCGCGTTCCAGCCGACGCAAGTCTGCCGAGACGAGCGCTGCGTAACACATGATCCTGCCCCCTCACCCGTGCTGTGGAGCCGATGATGCCATCGCTGTGTCCTGAGACAACCCCACCCCTGCGGCACGCCAGGGTCCGCCCAACGGACCTGACAGACTTCCACCGGCAAGTCACATCGGGCGCAGTACGTGAGCCAGCGCCGCTGGTTGTCCTGTACGCGATCGCCCGGCCCCTTCACTTCGATGAATCGATACGTGCGCGTCTTCACGAAGAACTGCACGAGATCCGGAAAGCCACTGGTGTTCTCGCCGAGATCCTCGAGCATCCGCGCGAAATAGAGTTTCAAATGCACGGCGGGAATGCAGGCCAGCGCGAGCCGCAGCGTCGCTTCATCGAACGCGAACCAGTGCACGAACGGTGCACGGGTGCCGTGCTCGTCCGCGAAGGTGCGCAGGATCGCCTCGACGTACTCGCCGGTGTCGAGGCGCTCGAGACACGCATCGAACGCGTTCCGTCGTTTGGCGACGAAGTCGGGACAATACAGATCCGCCGGCGCCGCTTGAAACGGATGAAAGAACGCGCCGCGCACGGGGGCAAAGAGCGCCTGCCAACATGCCAGGCCAAACAACGAACACAACAGGCTGTTCTCGACGTAGAACACCGGCGCATCGTCGCTCGATAGATGCGCCTGCACGAGCCACTCGACGCGCCGATCGGGATCCTGCACCAACGACAGCGCGCTCGTGCTCCACGCGGGGCGGGTCACGGAGCGGACCGACCGCGCTCCCCGTCGGCGCTCGAGGCGCGCGACGATGCGGCTCACCCGCTCCCTCATCCGTTCACTGCCGCCCGTCGCGAGCACGCTCCGCGCCCTCGACAGCGCCTCCTCCTCGCGCTTCAAACATTCGAGGAGGCGCACTTCGCGCACCTGTGCATCGATCTGCCCATTGTTCCGATACAGGCCGAGCGCCGTGTCGGGCTCGGCGTCGAGCTCGGCCGCCTGCCCCACCGCAAATCGCAGTCGATCCCAGGCCCGGTGCAGCCAGCCTCGACACCTGGGCGCGTCGGGCAGTCGTGCGAGCAGTTCGGGCAAGGCGGCGCCCTCGCTCATCGCCTCGTGACATTCATACAGTGCGTAGAAGAACTCGATCTGCTTGCGCGATTCGAACGGGCGACTCGCAAGATCGAGCGCCACCGGCTCGTAGTTGAAGATCTGCAGATGCGAAAGCGTATATTCGTGCCAGTCTTGATGAAAATTTCCGAAATGCAGCAAGCGAAAGCGCGTGACCGTGGGCGCGATGGTGACGCGATACACCGGCTCATTTGTCTCTAGCCATTCCTGAAACGTACGCGCCTCGGCCGGCTCGTCGATGAGCGCTTCGTAGGGGGCCGATTTCGTGAGCCGCCCCATCCGATCGCCGGAGGCGCGCGAGCTCCGCGCGGGTCGCGAGCCGAAACAAGTCCGTGAGCGCAAGCTTCGGCCGCGCATCGACCCAGCCGATCTCGATCAACGCACTGAGCGCCTCGTCGAGCGGCTCGATTTCGGCATAGCGAATCTTCGAGCGGCGAAAGAGCGCACCTCGGCGCATCGACAGGCGGGCGAGCAGCGCCTGCGCGGGCACCGGCAATGCCTCGAATCCAGTTGCGAACGCACGCTCCGCCGTCGAGAGCAGGTCGTGATTGCGTGTCACGACCCACGCGATGGCCTGCCGGAAAGTTGCGCAAGTAATAGAGTGCCTCCGGCAGCTCCGCGCTGATCAATCGAGTCCCCCTCTCCGATTAACGTGGGTTTATGTACAGCATAGCGATAGTGCGGCGGCCATGAAAATTAAATTCAGCGCGCGATCAGCCGGTTAGCCATCGAGCGGGGTTCGAGGGGGCATATTTGCCGGTCTATCTTCTTCCGCCCCGCGTCAAAGCGATCTAGGATCTGTATATCTATACAGCTCCATCGATGGCTATGCCCGACCGGCCCGACCACCTCTGCTGCCCAATCTGCCACGGCACCGTCTTCCAGCCCGTGGTGTTGAACCGTCCGGACGGCACCCAAGTCGTGACGCGCCTGATCTTCTGCGCCAATTGCACGATCGTCTGCCTCGATCCGGTCGCGCTCACGCGCGCGTTCGAAGACCGACCACGAGCACGCCGATCTGCCGCGGGCAGTCCCGCGATCGCGGCTTGGTCGAAGATCAACCAGCGGCGCCGGGAGCGGGAGTGACCGATGACGACCGTCACGCTCGCCGAGATTCCGCAGCTGTGGCGCGCGGAGTCGCTCCCCTCGCTCGCGGCAGAGTGCGTGCCGAGCGGCGATGCGGCGCTCGATCGCGCCTTGGGCGGCGGCTGGCCGCGCCCCTCGCTGATCGACGTGCTGTGTGATGCGCACGGCATCGGTGAACTGCGGCTGCTCCTCAATCTATTGAAACCCGCACGCGCGTTAGACGCGTCCTGCCGCCCGATCGTGTTGTGGCTCTCACCGCCCCATGAGCTGCACGCGATCGCACTCACGCAGTACGGGCTCGATCCCCGCGATCATTGGATCTGCGACGTGTCGCAGCCGACCGATCTGACCTGGGCCATGACGCAGGCACTACGCTCGGGGGCGTGTCTCGCGGTGCTCGCCTGGGCGCGGCAGTTGAAACCGGCTGCGATACGCACCTTGAGGCTTGCGGCGATGACGGGCCGCGGAGTCGGCGTGTTGTTTCGGTCGACGAGCGAGGCACGCATCGCCTCCGCCGCGACGTTGCGGATCGCGCTCGCTCGCAAGGAGGCGTTCCTCGAAGTCTCGATCCTGAAGATGCAGGGAAGACGGCCGAGTCTCGTGCGCATCGACGTGGCTCACATGGACGACTGCCTGAGCGCTCGGAGGCCGTGATGTCGGCGGCGCTGCAACTGACCTTGTTCGATCCGCCCGCGCACGCCGTGGCATCGGTGCGGGCACCGATCGAAGTGGCTCAAGCACCTACGCCTACGCCCGCGCGCTCGCCGAAACGATCGCAGGCGTGGCTCGCCCTGCACTTTGCGGATCTCGCGCGCGCCGCGGCGTACCAGGCCGCAGTGCCCGAACGACGAGCGCTGCTCGATGCCTCGGCCTGGGCGGTGATCGACACCGATCGTTTGAAACACGTCGTCGCGTGCAACGAACGCGCCTGGCGGCACGGCGTGCGACCCGGTCATCGCATGAATGCCGCGATCGCCCTCTGCGCCTCGCTCGAGCTCGTCTCACGCGAGGTCGCGTCCGAAACCCATCTGCTCGAACGCATCGCGACCACCTGTCTCGAGTTCACCTCGGCGGTGAGCGTCCAACCGCCGAACGAGGTGCTGCTCGAAGTGCGCGGCAGCTTTCGGTTGTTCGGCGGTGCGCAGGCGCTCATCGCGCGCCTCGAGGCAGCACTTGCGAATCTCGATGCGGGACTGCAGGTGGCCCTCGCCCCGACCGCCCGCGCCGCGCAGTGGCTCGCCCGCGCATCGAACGCACCGCGCGTGTGTCTGCCTCGCGAATTGCCCGGCATCTTGAGCGCGGTGCCGATTGCGAGCCTGCACTGGCCGCTTGCGATCGAGCTGCAACTGATGCGCTTTGGCGTCGGCACCGTCGCGGATTTGATGCGCCTGTCGCGCAAGGATCTCGCGCGGCGCATCGGCGCCGGTCCCGTGCACGAACTCGCGCAGGCGCTCGGTCGTACGCCCTGGCTGCAGCGCGGCTGGTCGACGCCGCCCGGCTACCACGATCGGGTGCTGCTCGAGTTCGAGATCGAGACGACGACATTGCTCGAAAAAATGCTGGAGCGGCCGCTCGCACGCTTGCAACGAACGCTCATCGGCGCCGCCCGCGCGATCGATGAGCTCACGCTCACGCTGAAACATCGCGAGGGGGCGACGGCGCTGCACCTTCGCCTGCAGCAGGCGAGCAGCGACACCGCACACGTCGCGAGCCTGCTCCACGAGCACCTCGATCGACTGACGCTGCGCGCACCGGTGCGGGAAGTCGCGATCGAGGCGCCGAGACTGCTCCTCGCCCAACCTCACCATCAAGTGCTCGCGTTGGATCCAGACACGCGCGCCGAACTGCCCGAGCTGGCCGAGCGCAAGGCGCGTCTGCTCGAACGGTTGCAGAGCCGCTTCGGCGTGCCGGCCGTGCGTGCGCTCATCTCACGCGCCCATCACGTGCCCGAATGCGCGCAGGCAAACGCGGCGCCGTGCGCGACGACGCCTGCGGTCGCCCCGCCTGCGCATCTGCCGCGACGGCCGCTGTGGTTGTTTCGTGAACCGACGCCTGCGACCCGTGAATATCGCGAGGGAGCATTTCGGATCGTATCGAGTCCCGAGACGATCGAGGCGGAGCCGTGGGACGGCCCGAGCGTCCGGCGCGCTTACTATCGCGCTCATGCCTCGTGCGGCCTCGAGTGCTGGATTTATCGCGACCTCGACTTGCGCGATGAATGGTTCGTCCACGGCCTGTTTGGATGAGCTCGTTTAGATGAGGCCGTTTGGATGCGTCACGTGGGCATCGCCCCACGCGGGATGATCGATGTACGCCGAGTTGCATGCCCTCACCAATTTCTCGTTCGTGAAAGGGGCCTCCTTTCCCGAGGAACTGGTGGAACGGGCCGCCCAGCTGGGTTACCGCGCGATCGCGATCACCGATGAGTGCAGCCTCGCAGGCGTCGTGCGTGCGCACGAGGCGGCCAAGAAGTTCAACCTCGCGCTGATCGTCGGGGCGACGCTCACCTGCTCCGATGGGCTCACCGTGATTGCCCTCGCGCGCTCGCGCACAGGCTACGGGCAGTTGTGTCGACTGATCACGCGCGCGCGGCGGGCGGCGGGCAAAGGCTGCTACACGCTCGAACGCGATTGGCTCGCAGGCGCCCTCGATGAATGTTGTTTGATCTGGCTGCCGGGCGAGAACGACGACGCCGATGGCGCTTGGCTGTCCGAGCAATTTTTAGGTCGGCTGTGGCTCGGGGTCGAATTGCATCACGACGGGCGCGATCGGGCGCACGTGGCGCGGGCGCGTTCGTTGTCGCAGGCGCTGAACGTCCCCGTCACCGCCTGTGGCGGCGTGCGCATGCACGTGCGGGAACGCAAGGCCCTGCTCGATGTGCTGACGGCCATTCATCGGCGCACCCAAGTATCCCAGTGCGGCTATGGCCTCGAACCCAATCGCGATCGTCATCTGCACGCCGTGCCGGTGCTCGCGGCTCGCTATCCCGCGGAGTGGCTCAGCGAGAGCGTGCGCATCGCCGAGCAATGCCAGTTCTCATTGGATGAAATCAAATACCAATTTCCGGCGGAGCTGGTCCCCGAAGAACACACGGCCGCGAGTTGGTTGCGGACGCTCGCGTACGCGGGCGCGCACGAGCGCTGGCCGGAAGGCATTCCGGAGACCGTCGGAGGCTTGCTCGAGCACGAGCTGTCCTTGATCGCAGACCTGCGCTACGAGCATTTTTTTCTCACCGTGCACGATCTGGTGCGGTTCGCGAGAGGCCGCGACATCCTCTGCCAGGGCCGGGGCTCGGCGGCCAACTCCGTCGTGTGCTACTGCTTGGGGATCACCATCGTCGATCCGTCGTGTCAGTCGGTCCTCTTCGAGCGCTTCATCAGCAAGGAGCGACACGAACCGCCCGACATCGATGTCGACTTCGAGCACGAGCGGCGCGAAGAAGTCATGCAATATCTCTACGCCCGCTACGGCCGGCATCGTGCGGGGATTGCGGCGACCGTCCTCACCTATCGGTTGAAGAGCGCGCTGCGTGACGTGGCGAAGGCGCTCGGCTTCGATGGGTTGCAAATCGAGCGGCTGATCGGCGCGCTCGCGCGCCGCGAGTCCGAGGATCCCAAAGCATTGCCCCGCTGGCTCGCCGAGGTCGGCTTCGATGCGAACCATCCGCTCATGATCCGCCTCTTGAGCCTCGTCGCCGAGCTCGTCGGCTTTCCGCGCCACTTGTCGCAACACGTGGGCGGCTTCGTGATCGCAGCCGACCGATTGGATGAACTCGTACCGATCGAGAATGCGAGCATGGCCGATCGCACCGTCATCCAGTGGGACAAGGACGACCTCGAGAGCTTGGGGCTGTTGAAGGTCGACGTGCTGGCCTTGGGGATGCTCACCGCCATTCGCAAGACGCTCGCGCTACACAACCAAGCGACGGGCGCCTCGCTCACGATGGCGACGATCCCGACCGAGGATCCCGCGACGTATGAGATGTTCTGTCGCGCCGATACGGTCGGGGTGTTTCAGATCGAATCGCGGGCGCAGATGTCGATGCTGCCTCGATTGCAGCCGCGACGATTTTACGATCTCGTCGTCGAGATCGGCCTCGTGCGCCCCGGCCCCATCGTGGGTGACATGGTGCATCCTTACCTCAGACGCCGCATGGGCCTGGAGCCCGTCACGTATCCGAGCGAGGCGGTGCGGCGCGTGCTCGAGCGGACCTTAGGCATTCCGATCTGGCAGGAACAGGCCATGGAACTTGCGGTCGTCGCCGCAGGCTTCACGTTGGGCGAAGCCGACGCCCTGCGACGCGCGATGGCGGCGTGGCGGCGGCATGGCAACTTGGAAGCGTTTCATGAAAAGTTGCTGACGGGGTTGCGCGCCCGCGGCTATGACGAGGTCTTCGCCGATCAGCTGTGGCGGCAGTTGCAGGGTTTTTCGGCGTATGGCTTTCCCGAAAGTCATGCGGCGAGTTTCGCGGCGATTGCCTACGCAAGTGGCTGGTTGAGATGTCACGCCCCCGCCGCGTTCGCCGCCGGGCTCATCAACAGTCAGCCGATGGGCTTCTATAGTCCGTCGCAAATCGTTCGAGACGCACGCGAGCATGGGGTCGAGGTGCGTGCCGTCGATGTGACGCGCAGTCACTGGGATTGCACGCTGGAAGTCGACGGCGCCGAACGATCGCCGGCGCTGCGACTCGGGTTCCGGCTCGTGAAGGGATTGAGCGAGGCGGCCGTCGCGCGACTGATCCACGCTCGAGATGAAAGCGCCTTTGTCGACCCGACGAATCTCGTGCGTCGAAGCGAGCTGTCTCGGCGTGACCTGGAACTCTTGGCGGGCGCCAATGCGCTCGCGTCGCTCGCCGGTCACCGTCATCGGGCGGCGTGGGCGCTCGCGGGGGTGGAGACCGACCATGAATTGTTGGCGCAGGCGCCGCCCCGCGAAGCCGACGCCTTGTTGCGCGCCCCGAGCGAGGGTCAAAACATTCTCGCGGATTTTAGGAGCACGGGCGTGTCGCTGCGCCGGCATCCGGTTGCGTTGTTGCGCGATCGGCTGCTTCGACGAGGCATCCAATCCGCCCGCGAGGTGCTCGCACTCGAGAACGGCGCCGAGGTGCGTTACGTCGGCCTGGTCACGCTCCGGCAAAGTCCGAGCACGGCCAAGCACACGACCTTCATGACGGTGGAGGATGAAACCGGCATCGTGCAAGTGATCGTGTGGAATAGCGTGGCGCAGGACTTTCGCGCGGCGTTTCTGGGCAGCTCGCTGATGGAAGTGCGCGGGACGTTTCAGCACGAAAGCGGCGTCAAGCACGTGATCGCGCAGGCGCTGTTCGATCACACGCGATGGTTGGGGGTGCTGAAGGTACCGTCTCGCGATTTTCACTGAGACATCGTCGAGGAACGCGAAGCGATGGCGCGCAACTCATGAAAGGACGACGGGGTAGCGCCGTGCATTCGATCGTTGTTACTACAATACGCCCACTCCGATGTGGATACCCTCTCCTGCTCGCACCGAACGCGATCGTTAGGCATGCTGCGAGAAGACGCGTTGACGCAGATCGGCGATTGAACTCGTGATGCAGAGACGTCGACTACAAACAATTTGGCGACGCATCGCTTCTCTTTTCGTATGCCGTGGCCAGGTCGACTACAGTTGACATTCTCACGAGTTTTTTCGATCAACGCGTCAACACGGCACGATTGTCGAGTAACATCTCTTCTATACGGCGCTGATAGCAGATCACCTTCGATCATCGATTTGTGACTCACGCCATCATCATCGCCAAGACACGAGTGTCTCGCGTAGCACGGAGCAAACGATGTTGATTCTGAACAGACGCGTGGGCGAAGCCGTGATGATCTTCGATGACATCACGGTCACGGTGCTCAGTGTGAGAGGCACTCAGGTCCGGTTGGGGTTCGCCGCCGATGCCACCGTGCCGATCCACCGAGAAGAGGTCCATGAGCGCATTCAACGCGAGCGCGCATCGTCGAACGTATCGACGCGGATCCATCGGCGCGACGGCGAAAGGGTATCCCTCCGAAAGCGTCGCGAGCGGCATCCTGAAACGGACGCGCCCACCGGCTCGCCAACGGGTTTAGAGAGTGTTGTCGACGAGTGATTGAGCGATCGAAAGATGACGAGGATCGAGGAGATCCGATCGACGCATTGGGATGAAGAAAACAGGAGCGGCTAGGCCGCTCCCGCCCGGAACGCACGGTGTTACAGCACCATGCGCGCCTACCAATACACCCCTGCTTGGAGGAATGTATGGCTACCTATCAGTTTACCGGGTTTGCGCCCGGTGTGGCGCGTCCGCCGTCATGGTCCGCGCCTCCACATACCCCGCCCCAACCTGATTGGCCGATTTTACGCGCCGACGTGCCGCGGATCGTCGCGGTCGATGCCGTTTTCGACTGGCGCAACACGCGCTAGCCCACTCACAGAGGTGCGAGATGAACGCGGCGTTCGGCCGCGCGCATCCGCTTGGAGACTCCCGTGGGCCGGTCGCCGGAATCCCCCTTTGTACGCACGGTCAAGCGCGCGTTCGCGGACGCGTTGGTGGCGGAGATTCGTCGCTCCCGCTTGGGACGCGACGACGCGGCCAAGTCAGGCAACGTCAGTCGCGCGTATCTGCAACTGCTACTGGCCGCGGATCGTCACGCAACCATTGGCACCCTGATCTCTCTCGCGGAGGGCTTAGGGCTGCGTCCCGAAGAGCTCATGGCCAAGACCATGGAACACCTGGACCGCCTTCGGCCGGCGCCGGAGCGTACCGAACCACCCTCGGAGCGTTCAGCCACGTGATCCACCCCATCCCCAATCATCCAGGTCATGTCACCCAAGATTCGGAGAACTCGATGCGACAGAATTTGAGGCCACCAAAAGACTGCAGTTTCGCCGTTTTAAGCACGATATCGAGAGCTGACAAGCGACGTGTGCTCGTCGATCATGGACCTCGTGACGACTCGCCTCGATGTCCACGGAACCACAGGACGCGCACCGCCCATGAGCCTGCATTCACCCCAGGGACGCCAACGTGCGTGCGAGACGTCCTCTCGCCTGCACCTCTCGAAATGGATCAACGAACGTTGCCCGGAATGGACGACGCTGCTCACCGCTCACGAGGTAGCGCGACTCACGCGACGACCGCGCTGTCTGCTATCGGCCTTTGCCTGGCTGGGGCGATTTCCATCTCCCAAGCGCTACCACGGCAAGCCGCTCGGATGGGATCGAGGAGAGATCGAGCATTGGCTGGCCGCGCGACGATCGTCGGTGAGCGGCGCACCTCGATACAGCGTCTGTTCGGAACGCCCACTTCGGAAGAAAACACGCTGCCATGTTCGGCCGGTTGCACGACGGCCGAGGCAGGATCGCTGACGGCCGATGGCCGACCGGACGCTCGAGCATCGAAGCCTCCACGGAGCGTGCTCGCACGACTCATGCGGCGTATGCAGACGACCCAGCAAGGCCGTCGATCTATCGCTTTGACCTTTTCAGCACGGCGTCCACTCCCAGGGAAAGCTGTTCCGTGACGGGCACCAGCAGCTTGAAAGCGTCCACCCCGAGCCCCGCCGCAACCTTACTCACCGTCTCCAACCGTGGATCAACCTCTCCCCGTTCGATCGAACCAATGTAGGTCCGTTTGATGTCAGCTTTCTCAGCTAAATCCTCCTGGGACATTCCTTTGGCAGCCCGATAGATGCGAATGTTCTGACCGAAAATTCTCTTGAGAGGGATACTGCGTGCAGTCATGCCCCAAAGAGTGCGGCGTTGCGGTGTGGCTAGCCATTCCCTAAAAGCTTCCAATATGATAGATTTATCTGCCATTTAGGCATGGATGACTTTCAAAAAGTTCGATCCAGGAGGGGTGAGACGCCTGATGCTCCGCGGGAGCGTGCAAGATACCGAGCGAGATCACGAAAACCTGGGCCGCTCCCATGGAGGCGTGAGTATCGATGGCCACCCGCAAATACGCGGTCGCTGTCCATGGATTTGCTTCCTCTCGTTCCATCGAACCCATCGTACGACGCGTCATCGAAATCGTGGTACGAGTCGAACCACGATTTGGTGTAAGTTCACGTTGAATTACGACACACGGCTCACCGCCGATACGACCACGATCGACCCCGACCATGCCCGACGCACGCGACACTCTCGATGACTGGGTCAATTGGCTCGAGCCTGCGTACGCGAGCTTTCGTGACTTCCTCCTACTCCGAACGGGCGATGCAACGCGTGCGGGCGACCTGCTTCGCGACGCGCTCCTGACGACGCTGTCCACGAACGCAGACACGCCGATAAGCTTGGTTGAGTTTTCCAGGGCCGTGCTGAAAGCGGCGCTGTCGTCGCTTCGCCATCGCGATGAAGCGGCACGCACGCAGGCAACTCACGCGCGCCTCGATGTGCCGGCCGTGCTCGCCGGTAGCCGCGCGCTGCTGCGATCGGCCGCTGACGTGGACGCCCTCGTGAGGTCCGTGATCGATTCATTCGCACGCATCTGCCAGCGCGAGCTCGTGCGAGCGGCGTGGAGCGAGGCGTTCGCTCGCGGCACCTCGTTGCTTGAGGATGCTCTACCTCGTGACGCACTCGTTCATCTCTTGCTGCGCGCCCATCGGCGACTCGTCCTTGCAATGCACCAGCAAGAACTCGCCCGCCTCGGACTGGAGACGGACTCCATTTTGTCCACTACAGTCGACATCGCACGGTGGACCCTCCGACGTCGGATCGAACAAATTGTTATAAACTCCGGCGCCAACCGCTTCGAGGTGGACGCGTGGTTCGCTGACTGGTTGCACGCGCCAGATGCGGCGCTGGACGACCTGCGACCCGATGAATGTTTGAGCACAAGGGCCGGCCGAGAACGATTCACTGATGAGTATCTGCGCCACCTCATCCATCGCGAGCAGGATCGTTTGCAGTTGCAGCGCCTGTTCGTGGAGGCGACCGCTGACGAGCCCCTTCTGCCCGCGGATGCGGCTTACTTCGAGGAACTGCGACGCTACGCCAAGCGCGAATAGGCGTGACCGCCTCCGGTGATGGCGAAGCTCGTCAGAACGCGTCCGCAAGCACGGCAGGATGCACGCACTGTCATCACTCGCTATCGACGTGAGCGTGCACCGCACGCGGTCGAGGGGTTCGTGCAGGCCTTGTCACAGGCCTACGAACACATCGGCCGGCATCCGGCGAGCGGATGCCCTCGCTACGCCGAACGACTGAAACCGCCCGGCCTACGATACTGGCCATTACAGCGGTATCCCTATCTCGTGTTTTATAGAGAACATCCAGAATACGTCCTCGTGTGGCGCGTCCTGCACCGCAAGCGCGACATTCCCGCCTCGATGCGGACGTGACGTTCGCCGCGGAAGAGATGTTTACGAGGCTACGATGCGGCGCTCGCAGATGGCGCACCCGTGCCTCACCGACGCATCTCATCGGCATCCGCCGTTCTCGTGCCGCCCGTGCTCGGGCCGCGCGTACTTCGTGATCACCGCGGCAATCCCACGCATCCTCGAACCGGGTGTGACGTCCGGGCACGCTCATTGCCTCCGGCGCCTCCGTGCGACTGGAGATCCGGATTCGCTCACCGTCCCGATGGATCTCGAGGTTTAGATCCGCCTCAATCGGCGGCAGGAAACGGTGTGAATCGATCGAGGAGCATTGATGCGTCGCGATCGATGCCCCTGCGACTCGGGCGACAGCCCGATCTGAAGCTCGTTGAAGAGATTGAAGGCCGCAGCGGCCTCGGCGACGGTTTTCGGCAGCCACCTCGCGCCCCCCCGTGAAACGTCGATCGAGACCCGATTGCTCCTCCCCTTGTTGGAGTGCCTCGCAGTACCACGGGTAGTGGCAAGACCGGCTGGCTCGATCCCGCAGCCCCGCGCTGCATCGGCCCACATCAACGGTTGTGTTCGAGTGGTTTATTGGCAATGGTATCGCCATCTCTCACCACAATTGACTGTCTCTCGTGAAGTGAGACGCTCAATCCCGTGGCACGATGTCCCGTGCGCAAGGAAGTCTCATGTTGTCCCCGCTGATCAACAAGATGAACTCGATGAGCTCGAGATGGTGGATCTTAGCGATGCGACGGTCGAAACCAAACAGGTCTGATTTGGTCAGATACCCGACAATCAGTTCGGTCTCGGCTTCTTCCGCGGCTGAACACTCATCGTGAGACGCGGGCGGTCACATGAATCGGCGACGAGATCCATGGCCCCCCCACGTGAACGTCACCTACGGGTTCGCTGCCTAGGAAACATTCAAATCCACAGTTGCTGGCGGCGAGTCTGAATAGCGGAAGCGATCGATCCAGGTGACATCTCGCCCTACCCCATCGCTCCATTGTTTCTCGGTTGCGCAGCCCAAGTTGTAGGACGGCCCACCGAGCGAACATCGTTCATAGGAGACCGGCGGGCGACTGTGCTTTCCGATCAACCCACGACGGTGCTGAACGTCAACACGCTCCACTACCTCGGCAGAGATCGAGCCCGCATTTTTTCAACGTCGAGCAATGTGCCGCTCGTACGCGCGGGCCTCGTGGACAGTAGCGAGCGCACCTGCTTCGTAGTTCACTCGTCCGAAACCGTATTCGGCAGCACTCTCTGTCAAGGCAGTCCAGAAGTTTGCGGCCAAGCTGCGATACACCGCGATCTCGAAGACGGCATGACCCTTGGGTTCATCCGGCAAACGCCACAAGGTAGCGCCCATGTGAGCGGCAACAGTGACCGCTACGTCTCCCACGGCAAATGCGCGCGGGTGCAAATCGATCGGCACGAGCTTGCATAATGTCTCGCGCGTTTTCGGGCCCGACAGCCGCAGAACGGCCTGGCCGTCGCTTTGGTCCGCGATGGCTGCGCAGTCGTCCAGAGCCTCGGCCAACTCGACCGCGAGTCCGTTTGCATCGTCTTCGCGGGTCGCCAACCAGGCGTTGGGTCCGGTGGCGATAAATGCGATGTCCTCCCCAATCGAGCGGCGTGGCCCGGAGAGGAGTTCGACCCCAAAGCGTTGCCGGCATTTGCCGGCGAACTCCTCATATCGCCCTCGCCTCGCGAGCACGGAGGCGATACCCAAGCCGCCTCGATCACACGCGATCACACCAGCGTCCGGTGAAGACGCGACCGGTAGATCCAAGAACGGCGCCCGCGCGGCCCATTCATCCTGGGAATTCTTATTTCGATTCATCCTTTCAACCTCACGCCTTCGGGATCGAAGAACATTGGCGAGACGATTTCGACGTCCGTCTCGCCCCCCCGCAACGGATCGTAGGCTCGCACCCGCTCGCCCCAACGATTGGATCCGCGCGCCAACAGTCCCAAGCCGATCCAATGATTCAACATCGGAGAGAACGCGACGGAGGTCACATAACCCTGATCGTTGCTCAGCGCAGTTTTTGCGCCCATCGACAGGAAGTGGGCACCCGCATGAAGTCGCTTGCTCCGATCAAGGGGTTTGATCCCGACCAAGGCGGGGCGTTCGGGATCCACCAGGCCTGGCCGCCCGGCGAGCACCCGACCGATGAAATCCTTCTTGGTCGACATGAGGCGGCCCAACCCGAGATCGGCAGCCGTGGTCATTCCGTTCAACTCATTGCCGGCAACGTGACCCTTTTCGATACGCATGACGCCGAGCGCCTCGGTGCCATAGGGAACGACATTCCATGGCTCACCGGCGGCCATGAGCGCACGAATCGTCGCATCGCCGTATCTAGCGGGCACCGCGAGTTCAAACGCGAGTTCACCCGAGAAGGAGACGCGGAAGAGTCTCGCGGGAATGCCGCGCCAGGAAAATTCCGCACACGCGAGATACGGAAACGCGGTGTTTGAGATATCGAGCGCATCACCCAGCAAACGTTCGAGCAACTGCCGCGAGTTGGGTCCAGCGATGGCATATTGCGCCCATTGCTCAGTGATCGAAACGATCCGCACGTCCAACTCAGGCCAAATCACTTGGCGCGCGTGTTCGAGATGCTGCATGACCTTGCCGGCGTTTACTGTCGTGGTCGACATCACGTAGTGACCGGCAGAAAGATGGGCGGTCGTGCCGTCGTCCATCACGATCCCATCTTCTCTCAGCATGACTCCGTAACGCGTCTTGCCGACCGGCAGGGTCGAGAAACTATTGATGTACACGTGATCCAGGAAGGTGGCGGCGTCTTTACCTTGGATGTCGATCTTCCCCAGGGTGGAGACATCGCACACGCCAACACTCTCCCGGACGGCCTTCGCTTCCCGCACCACCGTTTGCAGCCAGTGATCCTCGCCGCGCTGAGCGAAGTATTGCGCGCGCAGCCAGGGCCCCACCTCGACGAAGGTCGCCCCGCGTTCGCCTGCCCAGCCATGGGCCGCCGTCAGCCGCGTCGGCCTGAATTGCTTGCCACGATGGTGTCCGACGAGCGCGCCGAACGATACGGGTGTATATGGTGGCCGAAATACGGTTGTTCCCACCTCCGGAATGGAACGCCCCGTGACCGAAGCAAGGATGGCGAGACCATTGATGTTCGACGTGCGTCCTTGGTCGGTGCCCATGCCCAACGTGGTGTAGCGTTTCAAGTGCTCCACCGAGCTGAAGCCCTCGCGCGCTGCGAGCGCTACATCTTCGCGCGTCACGTCGTGCTGAAAATCAACGAACGCCTTGCCCTTCGAGCCGGTGACGTCCCAGCAAGGCGCGACCGCCGTCAACTCCTCGTCGACTTCCGGCGCCGACGCGGCGAGGGACCGGTGCCCGGTGGATCGAGCAGCTTCCGCCCCGGCCTCTGCTCCTTCCCTCAGTGCCGCCGCAAGTGCGAAGGAACCACGCGCTGCGCCGACGACAACCGCGCCCGAGAGTTCGCTCGGCAAGAACGCCGACAATGCATCACTCCAGCGTGGCCGGCCCCCCAGATGGGTAGACAGGGCGATGTTGGGGTTCCATCCACCGCAAACACACAATCCATCCGTCCGGATGTCCTCGACGCCGCCGTCGTGTTTTCGGATCCGCACGCGATTCAACGCATGCGAGCCGAACGTTTGGATGACACCCGCGTCGAGTAGCGCGCGGATCTGGGCCTTCTTGGCGGCACTCGCCAGTGCGGGAGAAATGTCCGAGCGAGTATCGACGACGGCGCGCACTTCAATGCCGGCGCGAGAGAAATCGAGCGCAGTCTTCCAGCCATCATCCGATGAAGTAAACACCACCGGCCGTTCGCCCATGGCTACACCATATCGATTGAGGTACGCGCGAGCCGCCGAAGCCATCATCACGCCCGGCCGATCGTTGCCGCCGAAGACCAGGGGACGCGCGATGGCGCCCGCCGCAATGACGACTCGCTTGGCGACGATCTTCCAACAACGCTGCCGCGGCTGATGTAGTCGCGGCGCGGACAGATGATCCGACACACGCTCCACGGCACCGAAGGTGTTGCCATCGTAGACACCGAACACGGTCGTACGAGGCATCACGCGCACGTCGGGGAATGACGCAAGCTCCGCCGCGACTTGCCGTGCCCATTCCGTCCCGGAGAGATCGCCAATGCGTCGACGCTCGCCATTGAGACTGCCGCCCAGCACGAAATCTTCGTCGACAAGAATCACGCGAGCGCCCGATCGTCCTGCCGCGAGCGCAGCCGAGAGTCCCGCCGGACCTGCGCCTACGATCAGTACGTCACAAAACGCATGTGCCTTCTCGTAGGTATCCGGATCCTCCATTTCGCTCGCGCGCCCGAGTCCCGCGGCTCGACGGATCAGCGGCTCATAGAGCTTCTCCCAAAACGCGGCTGGCCACATGAACGTTTTGTAGTAAAAGCCCGCGACGAAGATCGGTGACAACAACGAGTTGATGGATCCAACATCCACCGCAAGAGAGGGCCATCGATTCTGACTGCGCGCCTCGAGGCCCTCGAACAACTCGACCACGGTCGCGCGCGTGTTCGGTTCGCGACGCGCGCCGGCCCGGAGCTCCACGAGCGCATTCGGCTCCTCGGACCCGGCGGTGAGAATGCCCCGCGGACGGTGGTACTTGAACGAGCGCCCAACGAGTTTTACCCCGTTCGCCAGTAACGCCGAAGCCAGTGTATCTCCGATGTAACCGCCGTGATGCTTACCGTCAAACGAGAAAGACAAAGGCCTCCCCCGATCGACGCAGCCACCGTGTTTGAGCCGACGCGGCTGGCCCGCTACGAACCCATTCATGCGCCAACTCCCGCGTCGCACATCTCGACGGCAAATACTTCATGCGTGCGCGTGTCGCGAGTGACGCGCAGCCATCCGCGGCACCCAAACGCGTGGTACCAGAGCTCTTCGTGGCGACCTGCGGGGTTGCCGCGCATGTACACTGCATCGACGAACTCGCCCGACGCGCTCGGATGAGGACGACGCACGCTTGCGTCCCCGAGACTGGAAAACTCGCTCCAATCCCTCGGACCACAGAAAGGACAATGGATACGCATCAGTGTAGATTGGGCTGCGCGCCCTGCCCCTTTTCGTCGATGAGATGCCCCGTGGCGAATCGGTCGAGACGATACTCGCGTGCGACTTCGTGAGCTTCGTCGCGCGCCAATAGGTGCGCGAAGCACCAACCCGACGCCGGCGTCGCCTTGAAGCCGCCATAGCACCAACCGGCATTCAAATAGAGACCCGGTCGCGGCGTGAAATCAATGATGGGCGAGCCATCCATCGACATGTCCATCACGCCGCCCCACGAACGCAACACACGGAGGCGCCCGAGCGATGGCATCAAGGCCATGGCGCTCTCGCAGACCTCCTCGAACATGGGCAAGTTGCCCCGCTGCGCATAGGAGTTGTAGCCATCGGGATCGCCGCCAAAGACCAACCCGCCCTTGTCGGACTGGCTAATATAGAAATGCCCCGCACCGAAGGTCACGACGCCCGGAATGCAGGGCTTGATCGCCTCCGAGACAAATGCCTGCAACACGTGACTTTCGATGGGCAGTCGCAACCCCGCCAAATTCGCTAGCCTGGAGGTGTTGCCGGCAACCGCGAGCCCTACCTTCGATGCCTTGATTTCACCGCGCGTCGTTACGACGCCGACGACGCGCCCGGCCTGCTCGATGAACCCCGTGACTTCACAGTTTTGGATGATATCCACGCCTCGTAGGCTCGCTGCGCGTGCATAGCCCCACACGACGGCATCGTGACGCGCAGTTCCACCGCGTCTTTGCAACAAGCCACCGCGGATCGGAAAACGCCCGTTGTCAAAGTCGAGGAATGGCGCCATGCGCTTGACCGCTTGCGCATCCAGCAACTCAGCGTCGACGCCATGCATGCGCATCGCGTTGCCGCGTCGCGCGTAGGCGTCGCGTTGCGCATCGGAATGATACAAGTTCAACACGCCGCGCTGACTCACCATCGCGTTATAGTTGAGATCCTGTTCCAGTCCCTCCCAAAGCTGCATCGATAGTTCGTAAAAGGGCAGATTGCCAGGGAGTAAATAGTTAGAACGAATGATCGTCGTGTTACGCCCGGCGTTACCCGAGCCAATCCAGCCCTTCTCAAGCACGGCGACGTTCGTGATCCCATGCACCTTCGCGAGGTAGTACGCTGTCGCGAGGCCATGCCCGCCGCCCCCGACAACAACCACGTCATAGTTTTTTTTCGGCACCGCGTCGCGCCATGCGGGCGTCCAGTCGCGATGGCCACGCAGTGCTTGACGCATCAGTCCAAATATCGAATAGCGCATACCGTTCGGAAATGACTAGAGATCGCGAGTGAATGTTAGGTACATGCCCGGGAGACGATTGCCCAGCATGCGACACGCTCTATACAAATGACGCCACCTCGCATCCGACAAGGTTTCGAATGCCGCAACTGGAAAGCCGGACCATCTGGAGTGTTAGTCTGCGACCTGTTGCAACGCTGTGCGGGCGGCCAATCAGTTGGCCGGCAAGACGCCATACCGCTGGTGGAACGCCGCGCCGGGGACCAGCCGGCGCTGGCCTCCAAGGGTGCGGCGGTGGTGCCGGACTTCGAGTTCGGCGCGAGAGTCGGTGCTCTCGACTTGCTGTTGGTGTGCGCGGGCGGAATCCCTCACCTGACCGCCGGACGTTCGGCTGGCTGAACAAGCTCGCGCTTGAAGGCGTCACGCTCGGCGGCGTGTTTGGCGGTCCCTTCATCCTCGCTAAAGCGGGACTCTTGTCGGGGCGCCGTTGCACCGTGCACTGGGAATATCTACCGGCCCTGCAGGAGGCCTCCCCGACGTGCGATTGACTCGCTCGTTGTTCGAGTTTGACGGGAACCGCGTCACGTGTTGCGGCGGCGTCGCCGGACTCGACAGTATGATCGCTCTCATCGGGCGGGATCATGGTTATTCGGGCGACCGCCGTGAGCGACTGGCTACTGCAGCATCGACTCTACGAACATCGGACCGGTGCTTCTGCAATCGGGGTCCAGTGATCTATCATTGCGGCATGCGTAGTTTAGTAAACGGTTAGATCGACACGCTGGGCATTGAATGCGTAATAGGGCATGTATTCACGCATCTGGTTGACACCCCTGGCTACGTCGGCTGCGCTGTATGAATCGGGAGGGATTCCTGCATAGTCGTCATTCGCACGCTTCCGCGCTTCCGGGTCTGTTACCTGGAAGTCTGTCCACACGAGCCAGAAAGACCTCCCGTCCTGGCTTATCCATTTAGGTGCAATCTGGGGCGAGTAAGCACGTGCATGCGGATCGCCGGCTGGCATCCAACTGGTCTCTTCGTGGATTTGTGTCCAGGGTCCCCAACAATTTTTAGAAATCCAGAACCCAAGATAGCTTGGCTTCTCAAACCAGTTGCCATCCGGCGAAGTGCCCATCCCCCAGTTAGCCATGATATAAATTCCCAGTGGTGCATTGAATATTACGCTGGGCTGCCATGCAAACGGATGCACAAAAGTATTTATCCAACCGCGCGGAAAAGTATGGACCGCGGAACGCTGAGTGATGTCCTTAGTCCACTTTGCACTGCTTTTTGAGTCGTATCCCGCAAAGTACTCATAGCTCTGTCGATGCAGAATTCTTCCTTTTGGCACCCGGAACATGACGAGCTCGTTCATCGTGCCCTCGGTATTTCCATTGGGGCTATATAGGTAAACGTACCCGTCGCGGTTGTACTCGTAATTCCTGCCCATCTGCAATACGGTGAGTAACGAGAAGGCTTCTTGATCTTCTTCGAAGAAGACCATTGTATCGCGTGAACGATGATTCCAGTCCTCCCACGCGACTGGTGTCGAGCCGTCCTGGTTGTGCCAAGTTCGGCCATTGTTAGGTGAGTAAATCAGCTTGACCCCGGTGAAGCGGAGTGGGTTCTTGGGATCTCGTTTCTCAGTTTCGTCGGCCTGGAGTGGCCGGTTGAATGTGCTCATGAACTGATAGAGATGTTCGTCTAGCGCCAGCGTGCCAAAATTGTAGTATCGCGCGTCATTTTCCTTCTGGATCGGTCTTCCTAGCATTGGATAGCGAGATATATCATGGAACTGTGCGTCGAGTGGGCCGCCAGTAATGGCCAACATACGGCTGTTGTATGAGGCTGGCGGATTGCTAGAGAACCCTCCTCCATCGCACAGACTGACATAGAGCCGGTCGTCTGAGGCCCAACTCATGTGCCAGTTGTCCCCATTTCCCCCGTGCCGTATGACGGTGTCGTCACGCCGAACGAGGGATTTGATGCGTATTGACTTGCTATCCCGCGGCTTTGCTACTGACTTCGCTTTCTCCGAGGAACTGGCAAGAGAGAGGGGGAAGTAGGTTGCAGCGGTAGCGGCGGCGCCAAAGGAGGCGAGTTGGTCAAGAACGGTGCGACGGGTAGGCATGGAGGTTCACCGGAGAGTCATTCCGAAGCATCGTGAATCCGGGAGGGCCACTAAAGCTGGCTGCTTGAACTTCGGATCTTGGGGAGAAAGGGTGTGTTGCTAGTTTCAAATAGTGACTGTCTCAAGCGGCCAGTTTGCCCCTCAAGCACGATGATTTGTGTGTCGCGGACGTATATCCGCTTGATCTTTGTAAACCCTGGCATTCGAGGCCCGACAGCGCGGCTGCGCATCGCACGATTGAGGTCAGTTCCAGTCAGCGACATATCGCGTGCCGGGCTCCATGGTCGATCTGCAGTTGCGAGCGGCAGGCTACCTACATATCGCCACGCGACGCTCGCAAGCATCGTGATGGCACCGTCCCCTTCAGTAATCTTGACCGCTCCTGATTGGAACCACATCACCTGATCACCCTTAAATGTCAACGCCGACTGAAATTTGACCCACCCTCGGCTCAATAACGCCGAAGTAAATTTGCCCCCCTGGGCACCTGCTACTGAGTCTTTGCTACCGCCTTGATCGATCCGGCCTTGCGCTTGTCCTTGAACCGATAGCTTTCGCCGGCCATCTGCACAATGTGCGCGTGGTGAAGTAGCCGATCGAGAAGCGCTGCTGTAAGTGTTTGATCGTCGGCTAATGCGGTAGCCCATTGCGTGAATGGCAAGTTGCTGGTGAGGATCATGCTGCCGCGTTCGTAGCGTTTGGCCAGGACGTTGAAGAACAGGTTCGCCTCGTCACGGCCGAACGGTAGATAACCGATCTCGTCAACGATGAGCAGCTTTGGGCCCAGAACAGCGCGATTGAAGTACCCCTTCAGCCGACCTTGTGCCTTGGCGGCAGCAAGCTGGATCATCAGATCAGCGGCCGTGATGAAATGCGTCTTGATGTCCGCCATCACGGCGCGATAGCCGGCCGCCCAGGCGCAAGGTGGCTCTTGCCAACGGCCGACGGCGAGCAGCACCACGTTCTCAGCGCGCTCGATGAAGGTCAGTGATGCAAGCTCTTGTATCTGCTGTTTCGGCGCGCCGGTTGCGAAGTTGAAATCGTAGCTCTCGATCGTCTTCACCACGGGTAACGTCGCAAGCTTCAGTAACGCCTGTCGAGTGCGTTCGGTTTTAGCCGCTTGCTCCGTCTCGAGCAGCGAAGTAAGGAAATCGGCGAAGCTGGCCTGAGTGACGGCGGCTCGTTGAGCGAGCGCCGACCACTCGGTGCTCAGAACGGGCAGCTTCAGCTCTTCGCAAAGAGCGGCAATGCGTTGTTGCTGCAAACTCATGCCACATCCTCCAGCAGTGCCTGATACACCCAAAGGACCGAGGCGAGTTGCTCGATCCCTGTCAGATCGATCTCGGCACACCGACCGTTCGCGAGCTGTAATCGCACGGTGACGGGCATGGGTGGGCAAAGCTCGGTCATGGCGACCTTGGCGAAGCGGACCGCGAGCTGTGAATGGCCTCGCAACTTGGCAGATGCCCTCGGCTTAGGCTCCCCGTGCCAGCGTCCTTCGCGGATCAGCACGCCTCGCCAGTGATACATCGCCCACAGGGCCAACCCGTGGTCTTTGGCGTAGGCTGCCAGTGACTTCCCGGAATCCTTCCAACCCTGCAGGTGCTGCAACCACTCGGTGATCTTCTGGGCTCGGTCGTCTGTAAGCGCTAATTTCTCCGCATCATTGCTTCGATAGGTCGAATGTGTTGAAGGGTAACAGCGCCTCGAAGTCTTCCACCGTCTTGGCGTGTGGTAGCCGTTCGAACAGCCGACACAGATAGGCGAAGGGCTCCAGTCCATTGGCCTTGGCGGTCTGAGTCAGGCTATACCACGCGGCACTTGCCTTCGCGCCTTTGGTGGTGGCTGCAAAAAGCCATGCCTTTCGACCTAGAGCAAATGGGCGAATGGCATTCTCAGCGAGATTGGTATCCATCGCCAGTCGGCCGTCTTCGGCGTAGCGAACCAACTTGGGCCATTGCTTTTCCAGATAACCCAGTGCCTCGCCGAGCTTGCCGGAGATCAGTGTCTCTCCTTGCAGCGACTGCGCGAATGTATGTAACGAATCAAGTAATGGCGCTGAGCGCGCTTGTCGCGCTTGCCGTCGTTCCTCATCCGACAGATGTTTGATGTCACGTTCGATGGCATACAGTGCATCAATGCGCCGAACGATCTCGTGAGCCGCGGTGTTCTTCTTTTGCTCCGACTTCGGTAGTGCCTGCACCGCCTCGAAGAAGCGTCTCCGTAGGTGCGCGAAACATCCGACGTGGGTCAGCTGCAACGAGGCGGCCGCGGCATCGTACGCTGCGTATCCATCACTTTGGACATAGCCGTGCGCGCCGTCCAGCAATCGTGCCGCCACTTGTGAGCTTCGACTCGGATCATGATCAAACAAGATCAACCGCTGCCCAGGTGGGCCGGCCACCCGAACCCACATCATGTGCTGTTGACTGTGTGTATCGCTCTTCAACACCTGCAGTGGTGTCTCGTCGATGCGGATATAACCTGAGGCTCGCATCCGCTCATCCATCAAGTTGACCAGCGGGACGATCGCCTCGTGCCCACGGATCGCGACCGCCGCCTGTGTGCCGCGAGGTACTGCGATGCCATGACGGGCGAGCACCGTCTCCAATCGATAGAACGGCAGCCCATCGACAAACTTCGAGGTGATGAGGTGGGCTGCCATGCGAGCAGAGATATTGCTTCGAGGCAGGAACTGCGCAGGCACCGGTCCGATCTTCACGCCGACGTGACAGTGACGGCAGGCGTACTTCGGCCGCACATGACGGATCACCTGGATCTTCGCAGGAATGTAGTCCAGCTGCTCGGAGGTCTCCGCACCAATCTCGGTCAGCAACGATCCACAGCCACACACGCGCTCGAGCGCGGGCAGCTCATGACGCACCTCGATACGCGGCAGATGTGCAGGCAATGCTTTGCGGCCTGGAGACTTCTCAGGCGCTTTATCCTCGCGCAGCGGCGTGGCACCCAAGGCCGGCTCAAAGCCAACCGCATCGAGAACCTCCATCGCCGCTTCAGCTTCGTTGAAGAGCCCGCGTTGACCGGGTGCCTCACCGAGTCTCTCGCGACTTGCGCCGTACTTCTCGGCGCGCATCAGGCGCAGCGCTTCCTCCAACAACCGAATGTAACGCTCACGCTCTTTGATCTCGGCGTCGCGTGAAAGCACCAGGGCTTGAAGCTGCGCGATCTGCGCTTGCTCGTCGGTGCTTGAGGAAGGCTCCAGCATGCGTTGGAGTATCGCATGCCGGAGTGTTCAGAAGAACAACTGAAAGGATAGAAACAAACAAAAATCAGTGACGATGCGAGATGGCGATTACCCAACCCGACGGATCGCAAGCTCACGGTGCCCTTGATTGAACACATCAAATCCATCCAGCAATGCGTTCAAGGCGCGTCCGTTCATCAGTACGGTATCACCGCTCACCTGGCGCGGCCAGACGAACTGTTGCTTCTCGAGACGCTTCGCCCATAAGCACAGGCCATTGCGTTCCCAATACAACAAGCGGATGCGATCACGTCGTCTCGTCGTGAACACGTACAACGCCGGCTCGAAGACGTTACGACCCAAGCTTTGCTCAACCAGCAACGCCAGACTCGCCGCCTGCTTGCGCCCATCCACCGGCGCCACGCACAGATAGACCGTGACCTCCGCGCTCGGGCGCATCATGCCTGGGCCTCCAGGGCGCCGATCAGTTGGACTAGCGAATCGAGACGCGCGACCTCGATCTCGGCGCGTCGGCCATTGCCTAACTTCAGGTGCATGACGTACGCCGGCATCGGTGATGTTACCGTCACACGAGCAAAGGGCGCTGGAGCAACCTGACCTTGCGCATCCCGCGTCGCCTTGCGCGCTTTGTCCGGCCACAATCCCTCGCGAACCAATCGGCTGCGCCATTGATAGAGCGCCCACGCCCGAAGGTTGTGCTCCTTCGCGTATGCCACGACGGATCCGCCGCTCGCCTCACAGCGGCGCAGATGCTCCAGCCACTCATTGATCCGCTGCTCGCGGGCCTCTTGCTTCGACATGTCGATCTCCTACGGTTGAGAAACGACATACCCCAGCAGAGACCGATCAGTCGTTACAGGCTGCGATAGTTGGAGCGCTTACGGTCGTCTTGCTTCGACATGTCGTTCTCCATCGGTTGGGAAAAACGACACCTCAGCAGATCACTCCTTATATCGGCAGGCTGGGGTAGTTCTCGCGCTTACGGCCTTGTTAGCGCACAACAGAACCTATGATGACAACTTCGAGCAGCTGCTACAGGCCGCGTGAGCAGCGACCATCGGAACTGAAGCAAACCCTTCCGTAATTTGCTGAGGCGACGCAACCGCTGATGGCAAGACAGGTAAGACCGCGACCGGACAGCCTGGTAATGACCCCGCACTGTCGAGTGCAGTTCAGTTTTTAGGCCCCGGTCAGCGAAATCCATCAGGAACCGCAGCCCACGAGCTGCACGATGAGTTCGAATGTATGGCTGCAATCCTGCCTGCCAAACCATCTTCGCGTACAAATCGCCTCACAAACAGGGGAGCGTCCATGTATGGGTCATTACAGAACGGCGCATCCCTGCATCAAAATCCAACCCGAAACCCTACGCCGCGTCCGCAACGCCAAAATTCCAAAATTCCGCCTACCAAGTTGATGAGATCGACTCGACTACCCCTCAACTTGAGTACTTCCGCCGACCTCAGAATCCAAGCCCAGCCTCGCATTGATCGACGAATATGTGTGCAATTTACATCTGCCAAATGTGTGAGGTCCTAGCCCGGCCTTGACACAAAGATCGCTATTCTCGTTGAAACGATGACCATGAATCACAGATCTGACGCTACCATCGACGGCGACGAAAGATCACGCATTGCCGCTGGCTCAACTCGTGGTCGTGATCGCAGCAGCGCCTCATCGAGCATCGCTATCAGAGCATCTCGCTCATAAGTATGAGAGTGCCCCTCGTTCAACTGCACAAGTTGTTCGATTTGTTTTCTTATGGTCCTCTGCGCCTCTTGCTCTTCCGCGACTAAGTATCGACGTTTGGGGATGCGCCCGAATAATGCATCGACCACAGCCTCTGCGACTGCATGCGGCTCACGGCAGGTCGATAAATCGACTGGCGTGTCGCTAGCACCAATTCTCGTAAGAGCGCTTCGTGCGATGGCCGATCTGAACTTACCAGGCTCAACCACGCTTACCAGCACACCGAGGACCTCCAATTCGAGCGAAAGCGAATCTGTAAATGCTTCCATTGCGTGCTTACTCATACTGTAAGCTCCCGCACCCTCGGCTGCCAATATTCCGGAGATTGAACCGATTGTGACAATCCGTCCTCTCTCAGCAATCACAAGAGGAGCAAATGCTTTCGTTATCCTATACGGCCCAAATAGATTAACGGTCATCACCAACTCAAACTCACGATCATCACCACCAACTATCGGCCCGAGCGCACCGACGCCTGCATTGTTCACCAGCCCGTAGAGTCCTCGACCACTATTTTCGACGTAGCTCAATGCCGACTCAATATCATTGGGACTTGTAACGTCCAGCCGCAATGGCTGTACGTTGTTCATGCGCTCGAGATCTCGGAGGTCCGCCTTCTTGCGCGCGCCCGCGAACACGAGGTGGCCGTCTGCAACAAGATGCTCCGTGATGCATCGACCGATGCCACTCCCCGCTCCAGTCACCAGCACCGCCTTCTGACGGCGCTCCGGAACGCTCTTCTCATCTGACAATGTTTCCATGGCCACGCACTCACCCCGAACTGTCGCCTGAGGTTTCCTCAGACAGTGCCGCATAGCGCTTGAGCCGCGGCCGCGATTCCTTCAACCGTGGGGTACATCAGTGCCTCAAGACATGGATTGAATGGGACAGGCACATCCGGCGCGGTAAGCCTCACAATCGGTGCTCTTAGGCAATCGAATGCGTACTCAGCTGCCGTTGCGGCGACTTCGGATGCAACACTGCACATAAGTGGAGCCGGGTCGACCACGATCAGACGACGCGTCTTTTGTACCGACCGGAGGATCGTCGAACGATCTAGTGGCACTACCGTGCGAATGTCCACGACTTCTGCTGAGATTCCCTGCCGTGCGAGTAAGTCGGCCGCCTCAAGGCTGCGCTTTACAGCAGCCGCAAGTGCAACGATCGTTAGGTCGGAACCGAGCCGCTTTATGGCGGCGGTGCCGATCGGCACGGTGTAATCGCCATCAGGAACCTCGCCGCACAATTCCAGCAACGTGCAATCCTCAAAGCAAAGGACCGGATTTCCATCTCGGATTGCTGACCTCATCAGCCCCTTCGCTTCGTATGGCGTCGCTGGCACGACGATTTTGAGTCCAGGCACTTGTGCGAACAATCCCCAGGGCCGGTCGGAGTGATGAGCTGCAGACGAAGTTCCGTAGTAAGTTGACGAACGAATCACTACCGGCACGCACGCTTGACCACCGAACATGTAGCGACTTTTTGCGGCCTGATTGGCGATCTGATCCATCGCAGAATACAAGAATGTCGCGACGGTTGCCTCGATTACGGGTCGCATTCCCGTCAATGCGGCACCGATGCCTGCGCCTATGAAACCTGACTCGCAAATTGGCGTGTTGCGGATCCGCTCTGGACCGAACTCTGGCAGCACGTCCGCGTATGCGCCCGCCCGCAAGTCTTCTCCCATAACAAACACTCGCGGATCAAGCCGCATCTCGTCGACAACGGCTTGGATTGCTGCTTCAGCATAGGTAATCTGAGCCAAGTAACATTACTCCGTGTGAACCCACTGTTCCACAAATACGTCCTCATACAATTCCTCGGCCTCCGGGGACGAACTAGAGACTGCGAAATCAACGGCCGCATCGACTTCTTCTAGAACAGATCGCCTAATCCCTTCGATCTCCGCATGTGACAGGAGATCCGTAATTTCTAGTTTGGCAGCGAACATCTCTATAGGATCCCTGGCGCGCCATGAAGCAATCTCTTCGTCTGTTCGATATGGAGCCCGCTTGCTCGTTCCTGCGATCTCGTGGTGGTCACAGTACCGATAAGTTTTTGCCTCGACAAGCGTCGGTCCTTCGCCACTTCGCGCGCGTGACACCGCCGCCGTCACCGCGTCGTGCACAGCCAAAACATCCTGACCATCCACAATAACACCGGGTATGCCATATGCGCCCGCACGTATGGCGACGTCTGAGACAGAGGTTGTTTGTGACATCGGTGACGTAGCCGCATAACCATTGTTTTCACAAAGAAACACGACACCCAGTTTCCATACTGCCGCCAGATTTAAGGATTCGTGGAAGGGCCCGCAATTAGCGGCGCCATCACCGAAAAAGCAAAGGCAGACCTGATCCGTTCCTCGCAGACGCGCACTCAGTCCGGCGCCGACTGCCACTGGCATCAGCGAGCCAACGATCCCGGATTCGCCTAAGCTGCCCGCTGCAAAAACTGCCAAATGCATGGAACCGCCCTTGCCACGACACACACCGGTTTCTTTGCCGAACAACTCAGCCATTAATGGCGCGAGTGCAACGCCCTTTCCAATAGGGTGCCCGTGAGAGCGGTGATTGCCTGTCATATAGTCGTCGTCGCGGAGGGCCATACATGCGCCAACGATCTCAGCCTCTTGACCGATAGAGTTGTGCAAAAAGCCTGGCAACTGCGATCTGAGCACTGCGGCGCGTTCATCGAAAACTCGAATCCGGAGCATTCGACGAAGCATCTCGCGCACCATCTCTCCTTGCGATGGCGCTATCCTCACGTGAGCATCTACTTGCTTCGTCATTGGAGCCCTCCGCCCATATTTCATCGCACATTCACGTGGAAGAGCGAATTAAATATCGATTGGCGATTCATTCGCACTCCGCCGCCCGACACGTCGCCGCCGCTCGTCGATTGCTTCGCGCACATCTCGGTCTCTCGAATACATACAATCCAAACAACGCTTCAGTAAACTATCGTCCAGCGTAGGCGCCACGATCCCCGCCTGCTCGAGCTCAGAATGCGTCAAATCGCAGTTCACACGCACGTTCCACGAATTCTCTCGACGCTGATGCTCGTCAAAGGACTTTCTATCTAAGGAAAAGGTAATCTCCACAAGAGGCACTATAGGCATCGACTTCCCACCGTGATGCAAGCGCTTAATCTCAGACATCCACTCATAGGGCTTGATGATCTCAAGCGATGCGCCCGCGATCTCGTTGCATCTTTCGAACACATCGCCAATTGCCTGGCCGGTCGACGTGATGTGAAACACTTTTCCGCCGTCGACGTGTCGCGTTCCCAAGAAAACGACGGCGCGAGCAACATAGTCGACCGGGGTCGGAGCCATGTCATACTTATAACCCTCGATTCCGTATCCAGAGACGAGGCAACTCTTCAGTATCCTGTACTCACGTTGCAGATCGTCATATCGACCGTGAAGCCTATCCGCCCAGACAAGACCTAGACGAAACACATTGCATGGAACGCCTCGCTCAGTCGCACGTTTGAAGATGTTCTCCGCCATCCATTTGCTTGCAACATAGCCTCGAGACGCGCCATGCCTCTCGCCTCGTATGTCAGTCGTTTCGTAAACCTCCCGCGAATCGACGGTAGTTCTCGAACTGAATACGCCGAGCGTCGAAATATAATTAATCAGCTTCTGCTTGTTGCATGTCGCCAATCTCAACAACTCCCTCGTGGATTCGACGTTCGAGGCCTTCGCCATTGCATACGTCTCCAAATGGTTCATGCTAGTGGCACAGTGATAGATCTCATCAATTTCTTCGGATAAATGCACGTACGTTTCATGATCGATACCAAAGGCTGGCAGGCGCAAGTCACCTGGAATTGCCACAATGCGCCGTTCGAATTCCAAACGCCAAAGGTTCCATACGGATAGAACCTCTTTGATACGCAGCATTGCTTCACGCGCCGACGATGCCCGCAACAAGCAGTAGATTGTTGCCTCGGTATCTTGGAGCAGCTGGGCCAATAGAAATCGCCCGACAAAGCCAGCACCACCGGTGAGAAGAATCGACTTGCTCGGTACAGATCGAGGGACCGTACTGGGCACAATTTCCGGATCAAGTTGCCCATCGGAATCAGCACTCACAACATCATCGTCCTTGGACTCTCCGCGTATTCGCTCAGCGATGCCCTTGACCGTTGGACCGCTATATACGTCCGCTATTCTCAGATCACAGCTGAACCCCTGATTGAGTCTGTACAGCATATTGAGGGCGAGCAGTGAATGGCCGCCAAGCGCAAAGAAACTATCATTCATGCCTACACGATCTACGCGGAGTAACTGAGCCCAAAGGTCCGCAATAATTCGTTCAAGCTCCGTACGGGGCGGAACGTACTCTCCCAGTTCTTCCGGTCGTCCCTGTGGGTTCGGTAAAGCACGACGGTCGACCTTACCGTTCGGCGTAAGTG
>NZ_JBHSDU010000005.1:0-40699 GCF_042651805.1 Steroidobacter flavus
CAAAGCGACGCAGTCAGTCCTCGAACATCAAGGCAATCGGCCATTGCCAAAAAAGCGCCTCTCGCCGCCAGAATCGCGCGGTTTTACGCCGCCGCTAACAAGTTCAGCACGCGAATCTGGGCTGCTGCTTATGAACGACTCCAATGACTGACATCAGCGATTTCGAAGGTGCGACTGCTCTTCTGTAGGCTGCTTTCGGGGTTTGCAGCACTGCCGTCCGGCAGCTGCCAATCGACGCTGTAGATTGGGAGGCGCCGGAATCAACGCCTGATGGGACACTACCGGTGTGAACGACCTAACCCGTGGCTCTATAGGGCAGCACATTGTCGTAATGGCTCTTCCGATTGCCGTTTCGATGCTGGCTCAGTTCGCACTTCAGCTCGTCGATCTGTACTTCGTTACGCGGCTAGGTGTGTCGGCGACAGCGGGCGTAAATGCTGCGGGCAATGTGATTTTCGTTACGATCGCCGTCAGTCAGGTTCTTGGTATCGGAACGGTTGTCTTGATAGCGCACGGCGTAGGTCGCCGTGACTACGCTGATGTGCGCATCGTTCTGCATCAGTGCCTGTCACTGGCACTCTTCTGCGGACTGGTGGCCGTCGCGGTGATCCTGGCTTTCGTCGGGCCATATCTGGAGTTGATATCACCGGACCGATTGACGTTCGATGCCGGTATGACTTTCATCGCTTGGGCGTTGCCCGGTTATGCCTTGACGTTTCCAATGGCAGTTTTGGGTTCCGCGTTACGAGGGGCGGGGAAGCCAGTGCACGCGGCGGCGCTTAGTATTTTTATAGTGCTCCTGAACGCGGCGCTGGCGCCTCTCTTCATTGCAGAAGAAGCCGCAGGGTGGGGAGTAAAAGGGGCGGGCTTGGCCACGTCTGTGTCTGTGCTCGCAGGTTTCACTCTGTGCCTGTTGTATTGCGCTCGAACTCAGCGATGGATGAGATTGCAATACGAGCTCATGTGGCCTCGATATCAGCATTGGGGGCGTATCCTTCGAGTCGGTATTCCAGCAGGTTGCGATTTCGGCATGCACTTCTTATTCACAGCGATCGTGTATTACGCCATCCGAGACTTCGGGGTCGTGGCTCAGGCGGGATATGCCATGGGGTCGCAAGTGCTGCAAATGGTGGCGCTACCGGGAATGGCCATTGCATATGCCGCCGGACCGATTGCGGGCCAGAACTTTGGCGCGAGAAACGCTGCCAGAGTGACAGAGACCTTCCGCAAAACCGCCGCACTCGCTGTCGCTGTGATGGCTGTGGCGATAGTCGTGATTCAGTGGCAGCCTGGTCTCCTACTTGGCTTGCTCGATGCAGATCTCGAGGCGATCGCTGCGGCAAGCGAATTCCTTCGGGCCGCATCGTGGGCGCTAGCTGCTCAGGTGCTCGTGTCCGTTTGTTCGGGCATGTTTCAGGCGATGGCCTATACAGTGCCATCGGTCGTCAGTTCCAGCGTTCGCCTCGTTACCTTTGCGGTGCCAACGTTTTGGCTTTACTTCCAATCGAGCCTGGAGATTGAGCATGTCTGGCATCTATATGTGGTGTCGCTTGGCATCCAAGCAGTCTTGAGCTTGTGGTTAGTAACGGCGGAGTTTAGAAGACGCTTGCCGCAGCCTGGGGTCGTTATCTCGCACTGATACAGAAATGTGGTGCTCCTCATCGGATCGTGGGCGGGGTTCTCTGTGAGAAAATTGATCAAATGGTCGGCGATTTGATCGGAGTGGCGCGCCGAGGCATCAAACTCATTGATGCGGACGTTCGAATTGTAGAGTGCTCCGCACGGTGCGCACGGACGGCAACAAGAGAGCAGATCCGCATCACTAAGGCGCCATGGACGCGTGACTGCGTTCGTTCCGACCCGGTCAGCCAATCGTTTTGATGACTACAAAGAGTATATATGACGCGACATGTCGGGATGTCGTGGCACTGCGACGCCAATGCCTTGCAATGGGGCAATCTAGCCGCTCGAGTATCACCATCGCTTTATGCGAAGACGGGGCGCTAACACCGACGGCGTGATCCGTGACGGCTGTCGAGCCTGTCGGCGCCGATCCGCATGCCTCATCTCAAGCCTTCGAGGTTCGCAAATTGGCGAAGGACTTCAAGACCTCTATCCCATAACATTTGTACTCTGCAGAATGCGAACTTTTCGTGTGACAGACGCCGAGGAGATCAGTATGACTTCCCTGATGATACTCCGGGATTTCGGGGTCTCACGTGCTTTCGTCTCCAGAAAAGCGCCTCGCTGGAAGGTAGAACTACTCTCCGATGTCATCTGAGCGAGAGTTCCTATGTCGACGTGTTCCAAGTCGGCCAAGGTGCAGGACACGCCATTAGTTGGTGTGGTAGTTGGATTGGCCATGCTGACTTTCGCTGTAGCACCAGCAGCGCGTCCACTAGTTTCAAACGCGGAGGACTTCAGCCGACCCGCCGCGGAGGATTGGGTCACGGTCGGCGGAGATTGGGGGAACACGCGCTACTCCACGCTCACGCAAATTACTCGAAACAACGTGCGGCTGTTGGGGGCTACATGGACGTCGGACGTGTTCGATGAGAATGGTACGTCATCGGTAACTCCGATCGTAGAGAACGGTACGATGTTTGTCACTGCCGGGCGCATGGTCTATGCGCTTGATGCCAGAACGGGCGCAAGGCTCTGGAGTTACAAAACGGTTCCGGATGCTAGAGCAGAGACAATGAACTCATCTCTAGGGAGATCTAGGGAGGAGGGGGCGGCTCCAGGTGCGATTCCAAATTTTAGAGGAGTGGCTGTCAGCGCGGAACTCATATTTGTGGGTCTGGTAGACGGACACGTTATCGCGCTCAACAAGAAGACGGGTACGCTGGCTTGGGTTCGACAGACGGGGATCGAGGAACCAAAGCAACAGCAGCAGGTGTCCACGGCGCCTATATATGTCGATGGTATCGTTCTAACTGGATTGGCAAATGGAGATGCCAATCTGCGAGGGCGGCTAACGGCGCTCGAAGCGTCGACCGGCAAAGTGCTTTGGCAAGTGTTCACGATTCCGGGGCCGGGGGCCGACGGGCACGAAACTTGGCCGTCATTCAACAACACGTGGAAATTCGGAGGAGGGGGAGTATGGGCCAATGCGGCTGTGGATCGTGAACTTGGAATTGCATATTTCACAACAGGAAATCCCGTGCCTGCCTTTGCAGGAGACTGGCGACCTGGGGACAATCTGTTTACATGTTCTGTTCTAGCCGTCGATCTTAGAACTGGGAAGCTCAAGTGGCATTATCAGCTGGTACACCACGATGTGTTTGAGGCTGATGCCGGCACTCCGGTGGTTCTCAGTGACTTGGAGATTGGCAGAAAGCGTCATAAGGCCGTTGGGATTCTGCGATCAGATGGATATCTGTTTCAGCTGGACAGACGTACCGGTGAGCCTCTCCTTCAGGTTATAGAACGAAGCGTACCGCAGCTGAGCTCTCAACGAACGTCTCCGACGCAGCCACATCCAGTGGGTGGGGAGAGCATCCTGATGGATTGCGAGGATTGGAGGAAGAAGAAAATCCCTAAGGGGTTTGTGGTGGGGTGCATGTGGACGCCGCCGGCGTCTCCACCTCCATCGAAGGATGCCCAGAATGTGTTGGCTCCCTTTCCTTCGGTCCGCGTGAGTCAAATGGCATACAGTCCACAGACGAGATTCTTCTACGCACAGGGGACGTCATTCCTCACGTGGCCTCGCCGCTCCCAAGACCCGTACCAACTCACCTTCGATACGACGGTGTTCAATCTGAAAGCTTATGGGGAGTTCGCAGCCATCGATGGTCGCACGGGGAAAATCGCTTGGAAGAAGCGTGTGTACACAGGAGGAAAGCTACCGATCTATCTGCGAGGCGCGCTCCTGGCAACTGCAGGTGGGCTCGTATTTCGCAGTTCGGGTGACGGAAACGTCGAGTCATATGATGCCGAAACAGGCGATCTTCTTTGGACATTTCAGACGGGCGCAGTCGATGCCAGCGGGTCCCCGGTGAGTTACGAGGTGGATGGGGAGCAATACATTGCGGTGCCGATGGGTTCTGCCGTATGGGCATTCAAGCTCGGTGGGGAAATTCCGGCGGCCGCGGCGCGGCAGCCTCCCTCAACCGAGGGTGAGTTTCGGGGGCAATGGGTACAGACGAATGTCATAGAGACAACGTCCATGAAGCACACGCAGTTTGCCTCAGTAAACCGATACTTCATTGACGAGTTTGCCTTCAATCCTACGCGGGCTCGCGTAGCAATGAGTACCGCTGTGCTGTTCGTGAACAATGGCAACATGGATCATGAAATTGTGGCAACGGATGGTTCGTGGGGTACTGGCCCGCTGAGTCCCGCGCAGGAAGTATGGCTGACGTTCGACAGTCCAGGGGTGCGTACGTACACCTGCAAGCAGCACCCCTGGACTCATGGGCAGCTTGCTGTCGCTAAAACTGAACCGGCCCAGGGTCGATCAACTCGGAGCAGCGACGGCTCCTGGGACAATTCGAGGAAGTTGGTGACACAGGTCGCCCTTGGGAAGCAGCAGTTTGACAATAACTGCAGCGCCTGCCATGAGAGGGATCTCAGTGGGAGAGGGATGGCTCCCTCGCTTATTGGTGACGCCTTTGCATCACGCTGGAGGGGCGCGAAAGTCGGACAGATGTTTGAGAGAATTCGAACAACGATGCCGCTAACTGAGCCGGGGAGTCTTGATAGAAAAGCGTACTTGAACATCGTGGCTTATCTGTTGCAGGCCAACGACATGGCTGCCGGAGAGATCGAACTCGAGGACAGTGCGGAGGTGCTTAACAATGTCAGCATCGCGGACATCAAGCGGCATTACCAATAGCCTGTACCTATGGTCAGCGCTGATCGTATCCCTGTGCTCCAAATGAGAAAAGCATTGCGCCACGCGCGTTCACGCCGTGCGTCGTCGCAACCCGAGCAGATTTTCTCGCTGTCGGAGTCGTCTTCGCCAATGTGGGATGAGTTGTCGTGTATTGTCCGAATGACACCATCTGCTTTCGTTTCAGTTGAGCAAGCAACACGGCCGGCGGTGTCATTGGCTTCGTGAACCCGGCAACATTTCAGGCAAGACCAACCCGATGGCGGACCCGGCGGGTGGAACTGGAATATTGTTCTCGCATCTTGTCACCGCCCACGATCGCAGAAGAGCAGGGCGCGTTCATACCGTTGGTTAAAACCTGTGGCTACCGTGTCAACACCGATTGAATCTTGACCCACCTCTTGGGACAGTACTACTTCGGCGCTAACACTACCGGGGACGATCGTCGATATGCGGCGGTGCCTTCAACGTGCGAGCTAGCTGCGACCGATACAATTCGAAATGTGACCGTGCAATAGATTGCCAAGCACGTAGCACGACTGCATTACTACCTTGAGCCCGTTTGGTCTGGTGATCGAGGAGCGCCATTCTCATTTCTTCGAGATCGTCTTCACGAGCGAAATACGTATGCTCCGACGCATCGTAGCCATGGCGCGTGGTCGAGGTGGTGAGAACGAACGTTCCCTGCGCCTGAGCCGCGTGGATAGAAGTATTGAAACCTGCGCCGCCATCAAGGACCGGCAGGACCACCGCGTCGGCTACCGCCAGTACTGATGCTGCTTCGTGTCGAGGAAGGAAACCTGTCATCGTCACCTTACCCTTCCATCGTTCGCTTCTTGAAAGCTGCACAAGGCGCTCATGATACTGTTTGTTCAATTGGTACATTGTTGATGAATATAGCCGAAGATCTTGCTCACGAAACCCATCGCCGACGAGGACAAGATGTGAGTCCTCGGGGTTTACGATATCGAAGAGCAACTCAACGCGTTTTCTGGGATAGATGAACCCGAAGAAGGCAACCAGACGAGTCCCTGGAGGGGCGTAGCGCGATCGAATTTTCTCACGCTCGTCAACGCCAAAGTTGATCGGTGGGATGGCAGACGCATTCGGAATATGCTGCACGGATTTAGTAAGCACTCCCCAGCGCAGCAGCCGGTCCGTACGCTCTCGGAAGTCTGGGCGGACAACAACTAAGCCGCCTGGTGTGATGGCGCGAGCGACGAAGTTCAGAAAATGAATTGGTCGTCGAAAGAGCCTGAGTGAATTTGGCTCATGCCATGTTTGCACGATCGGAAATCCAGAAAGTCGCAAGACTGGGGCGAGGAACGACGGGAGCGCGGTAGATCCATAACCTAACGTTGGGTACTGAATATGAATGATGTCAGGTCCCCAAGAACGAACGGCGCGAAGAATCTTTCGAAGCTCCTTCCACTGCCAAGAGTCGACAATCGGCAGAACGCATAGGTCTGGGTGCGTCCTGGAAGGGCGAGCCTCCGTGCTCGTCAATACCGCGACCGTCGACTCTCCGTCACTCGCTAAAGTGTGCGCTAACTGGCTCGTGTAGTCACCCACGCCACATCGCATGGGAGGGAACGATCCGGTGATGATAAGAATCCGCATAGGTTCTGTGTAACTATCAGTGATAGACAGGATATTTACCATCCCCGAAGCAAGAGCGGATGATCTACAGGGCGGCGGTGCTAGCATCGCGTCGGCTCTATTGGATTGCTGATGGCAACGCGAGCTCCCCGGCCTCGCGTGTCAGATCTTGGAGAATGGATTATCCGGGACTGTTACGCAGCGACACGCGCCGCTACTTTGCTCATGATTTTGATTCTCCAGCTAGCTGAGCCAGTCGAAGGGGGGAACAAACGGGACGTGCAAACAAAGGAGATAGCAATGTATATACAGCTGAACCGTGGAGGGCCCATTTACATGTGACCCAAATGCGCTATAAGGACGCTGGACAAGGAGACCGCGCGATCGTGTGGCTTTGTGGTCAACTCTATGAGTTTTTAATATCCGGTCGCATGTCGATATGAAGATTTAGTTCCAATCATGTTCGGTGTGCGACGGTGTTACCGAGGGTATCCTGCATGAGTTCCGACTGTCGTGATGTGAAACTGTCGATATGCATCACAACTTTCAATCGTAGAAACTTTATAGGCGCGACGCTGAGGAGCATTCTCGATCAGTGTACTGACGAGTGTGAGTTATTGGTTCTGGACGGAGGATCGACTGACGATACAGAATTAGTTGTATCGGAGTACGTGGGGCGCTCTCGCCATCTGCGCTACGTGCGCAGGAGTGAAAACGGTGGTTTTGATCTCGATTGTGATTGCGCGGTGCATCTCGCAATTGGACAGTATTGCTGGCTGATGACGGATGATGATTTGCTGAAGCCCGGAGCAGTAGCCGCGGTCCTGGATGCACTCCGCCAAGATCCCAGTCTCGTCATCGTGAATGCGGAACTCAGGGATTTCGAGATGAGGAGGATATTGCAACCACGATGGTTAAACTTTGGATCAGATCGACTGTATAGGGGGACGGAGACTGATCGGCTATTCGCTGAAGTGGGAGACTTCCTAAAATACATTGGCGGCGTGGTAATAAAACGAAGGACCTGGATCTCGCGCGACAGGAAGTCCTACTATGGATCGCTGTTTCTGCATCTTGGCGTTATCTTCCAAGATCAGCTTCCTGGCGATGCACTCGTAATAGCAAGGCCATATATAAGCTATCGCATCGGAAACTCGCACACGTTTTCTCCAAATATGTTCGAGACCTTCATGATTAAGTGGCCGGCGCTCGTTTGGTCATTAGCACCCTCTGACGCTGCAAAGCGGAAGGTTTGCAGTCTTGAGCCTTGGAGGGAGTTTCATGAACTGCTGCAACGTCGAGGGTTAGGCTACTATTCGCTGAATGAGTACCGTCGCTGGATCCGTCCGCAACTACGGTCGTTCCGCGAAAAATTGATTCCAGTTTTCGTCGCACTGCTGCCCGGGGTGCTGGTCAACGCGTTCTTCATGGTCTATTACTCGCTGGCAGCGAACCCTGGACGAAGTGCCTGGTACCCGGAATTGAGAAAGCAAATGCTGAGGGGAAGCAGATTTCATTTCCGGAACTGGCGGATATCGCAGTGACCATTCGTGTGCTCACGAGAACCGTGGCAAACCGATATCGGGTGATTTGCATGTGGGTGGCGGACGTAAATTGCACAGTCAGATAGGGTTGCCGCTCCGTGAACGATCGGAGAGCGGCCCATGTACGGACGGGAGCACGTGTGCTGTTACGTCACTATTTGCGGCAAGAGCTGGCCATGTCGGAGATCGCACGCGCCCTGGGCGTCAGTTGGCGCACGGTGTATCACTGGATCGAGACCGGGCAGTTAGATCGAGAGCTCGACAATGAGGCGGTGTGATACACGCCGTGCGTGCAGGTGCATCGCAAGTTCGATGCCCTCCGCCCGATCGTGCTCGCGCGATTAGTCGAGTATCCCAAGCTGACCGCGACGCGGTTATGCTGAAATCCGAGCTGCTGCACCTCAGTAGAACGTCATCGACCTGCTTACGCCCCATCCCCGACGCGTAGCTCGATTCGGCCAGCGGCCTGATTGCGATGGACGAGACACCGATCAAGCTAGACACAGGTGGCACGGCGCGATGAAGACAGGTCACATCTGGCCGATTGTGGCGAGCACGACGAAGTGCGCTTTTCATTGGCATCGCACCGCCCGACAGTTCCAAACCACGACATTTTGCCGAGCAGCCCGTTGACGCATGAGCGCGTGAATGCGCGCGAGTGTCGACTCGGATCGAAGGTCCTTCTCACCGATCCGGGCGCGCCAATCGGCACGAACCATCTGGGACGCGCGCTGCGCGGCATTCCGAAGGGCGGGAGAACTGAAGCCTTGCAGGCCCGATTCGGGCCACGCGCGTGGCATCGTGCAGAGGCCGATCGTTACATCTCGGCTGAATGGCATCGTTCCGTATGTCCACCTCGTCGATGTATTACAGCGAGTGATGATGCATCCGACCTCAAGGGCGGGTGAACTCACGCCGCGACTATGGAAATAGCACTTGGCCGACAATTCGATGCGCTCGTCGAGGGCAGGAAAGGAGCCACAGGTTCCCGCTCACGTTAGAGCAACAACCGATGAGATTTGGCGAGCCTGTAGACACTTTCGGCGTTGACTTGACCTTGACCGCGGGCAGCAGCGCGATACCCGCGTGGCGATACCCACCGTGGGTTATAGCCGTAGGCCCTCGGCCGAGCCGCGGGGGCCCTCAACTGCCCGGAGAGCTCCAAATCATCAACGGGGCGGCGCTCGCGCAATCACGTCAGTTCTTCGATCCGCACGATCGACGCTCGATCGCGTTCGACTTTGCGACACCGAGCACCGGCACACCGTGGGCCACACGATGGCGTTCGCCAGCGGTCCTGGAAGGCGCAGCAGCAACCTTTGTGCTCGGCCGATCGCAACACCCTCGCGCATGATTTGGCACTCTGCCGTTTCCTTGTGCAATAGCCGCCGCAAGTGCTGGACTGTCGTGCTGTTCTGAGGCATGTACCCGCGAAATCGGCACGACCAACTCGTGGCGTGTACGGCGCTTGAGCTTGGGCCAGCGAATTCAGAACCGAGAATGAATGGGATACAGGGGGTTTCCATTGCTATGGAACCGATCTATTCAACGTAGTCGAATGAATCGTGTTGGAACGAACGATTATAGAGGGCCACGCATGAGAACTATAAATCGCGGGCTGTTCACATTGGTTGCAGCCGCTCTCTCTCTTCCTGCGCACGCACAAAGCCAGGCCGCAGTCACCCCAACGGACGTTAGCGCTGGTGTGATGGGAGCCAATAAGCAGCAGAGAAGCACCCTGGAGGAGGTAGTTGTCACGGCGCAATGGCGTGAGCAACTGCTTCAAGATGTCCCGATCTCGATCTCTGTGTTGAATGGCGAAGATCTTGACAGTGCAACAGTTGAGGATCTTACCGACGTTCTTAGCCGTGTTCCCGGTGTGTCAATTAATGAAACGATCGCAGGCGGAGGATCGCAGGTTGTAGTACGAGGAGTGGCTGCTCCGTTGGCCGTATTCAACGGTGCTAGCCCGACGGCGTATTACCTTGACTGGGTTCCCTTCGGCTTTTCAACGCACGCGATTGGACCAGATCCTAATGTGTACGACTTAGAGCGGATAGAGGTCTTACGTGGACCGCAAGGTACGCTCTACGGCGCCAGCGCCTTGAATGGCGTTGTCCGAGTCTTGACTAGGGATGCGGACCTCAAACAATTCGCAGCGAAGGCCCGAGTTTCAACGTCAAACACCGAGGACGGTGGGTGGAACTACCGAGGTGACGTGGCGCTGAACGCGCCTCTTATCGAAGGAAAGCTCGCAGCCCGTGCGGTCCTTGGATATCAGGACTTGGCGGGTTGGATCGATAAGCCGACCCACGATGACGCCAACGACGCGCAACTCAGAAATGCTCGTCTCAAGATCAACGCGCAACCAACTGAGGAGCTATCAATCGGTGCGTCGGCATGGCTCTCTCGATCCGATCGCGGTGCACCGTCCATTAGCTATGAGAGTAGGACAAGCTCCTCTCTCGGAGACGAGCCAATCTCAACTGACTATGACGCGTACGGATTCAAAGTCGGTTACGAATTTGGCATGTTCTCGCTGACAAGCGTAACGAGCTACATCGACTATGTGAATCATAGCTTTCTGGATCTGGGGATTCCCGTGGATCCGCCGTTCCGAATTGAATATGACCTTCAGGCCGAGTCCGTTGCGCAAGAGGTTATTCTTAGTTCGAAGCTCAACGGCCCCTGGCGTTGGTCTGCAGGTGTTATCTACCGTGAGTTAGACGATCGCCAATACTATTTCATCAACGGCATCTACTTGGCGCCAGGAAGACTGACGAACACCTCAAGATCCAAGGCAGTGTTCGGTGAGGTGACGAGAGCGCTTCATGATGGTGACGTGGAGATAACCGCGGGACTACGCTACTTTGAGGACAACGTAAGGCTTGAGGAACAGTCTCGGCTTACGGGAGTGCCTCCAGAGGAGTTGGTCAACAGTGAGGACTCATTTGATGCAACTACTCCCCGACTAGCCTTTACTTGGCATCCGAGCAAGCAAATGACGGTATACGCTTCATACTCTGAGGGATTCCGCAGTGGTGTAATTCAGGATCCCGGCATTCTAGCCGTTGCGCCTGTGCCGTCTGCCAAGCCGGATCGCCTGTCGAACTATGAAATTGGAACGAAAGGAAATCTGCTTGGTGGTCTCTTTAGTTTCGATGCAGCGGCCTACTACATCGATTGGCAGGACGTTCAACAGCCAATTGTGGTTCGAGTTCCAGTGGGAACGACCTTCCGAGATCTATCGGCTCTGGTGAATGGTGAGTCCGCAAGCGGCATAGGCTTCGACATTGGATTGACGACAAGGCCGTTCGATGGATTCGATGTAGGGGTGAATGCAACGTGGAATGACCTAACGATGGATAGCGAGATGGTCTCCGGCGGAGTTGCCTTGTTCGATAAGGGAGATCGTCTCACCTATTCGCCCGAGTACACCCTTGGCTTGTCTGCCGACTATGCATTTCCACTCGGAAGGAATAGTTTCGAAGGAATAGTATCGGCCTCGGCGAACTATACATCTGCAGTAGAGTCCCGAGGTATTGTGGGGGGCGTCAGGACTGTCACACCAAGCGATTCAATGACGATGGCACGTGTGAGTTTTTCGATTAATGCGCCGAATGATTGGACGGTCACCTTGTTCGTTGACAACCTGACAGACGAGAACGGCTCCCCCGCAAAGTTAGACAATTATTCGAACTGGGGCATACGAGTGCGCCCGAGGACCGTTGGTGCGCAGCTGGAGTATCGATTCTAAGGGTTACGAGCGCTCACCGTTTTGAGATACCTACAGAAAAATGATACCTGTCCGCAAGCCAAATTAATTTCAGGGCGCTCGATGAAGCTAAACAGCCGTTGCGATAGATCAGAGGTTGCGCCGTTCGTGGACGGGGCGTTGACGGCGTCTGGGAGCAGAAACACAGCAGACGTAGTCAATCCATCGAACGGCCAGCGAAACTTTGTGATCCCTGCGGGGTGTCTGGGCGACGTTGATGCTGCAGTAAGTTCCGCGCGACGTGCTTTCGAATCGGGTGGGTGGAGTGCAGCGCCGCCCTCGCTTCGCAAGAAGATATTGCACTGCTTTGCGGACTTGATTGCGTTAGAGAGCAGAGCGTTTGACGCTCTGGATGCCGAGGAGATGGGGAAGCCGATCAGCGAGAGGTTTGCCAACGCTCAAGCGGCGTCCGAGCTAATGGGCTTCTATGCTGAGGGCCTGGATAAGTCGGTCGGCGATGTGTACACGTGTGACAAAGCCAGCTTTGTGGCACAGCGGTTTGTGCCGCGTGGCGTAGTTGCGGCGATAGTGCCATGGAACTTCCCGACGTATGCTTCTGTGCTCAAGCTGGCCCCGGCTCTTGCGGCCGGAAATTCGGTGGTCCTGAAGCCTTCGGAGCTATCGACGCGCTCTGCCATTCGGCTCGCGGAAGTGGGGATTGAGGCGGGGCTACCTCTCGGGGTATTGAACGTTGTTCCTGGGCTGGGCGAAATTGTAGGCAGAGCGCTTGCCTTGCATAGCGACGTGGACATGGTGACATTCACAGGTTCAACAGAAGTTGGAAAGCTTGTGCTGCAGTTCGCCGGCCAATCAAACATGAAGCTAGTCATGGCCGAATGCGGTGGAAAGTCCGCACACATCGTTTTTGATGACGGCGTGAACTTACAATCGGTGGCGGATAATGTAGCGACGATGCTCGTGACAAATCAGGGACAGATCTGCAGTGTCGGCTCGAGACTAGTTGTTCAGCGATCAATCGAATCGAAGCTGTTGGAAATGATTCTTGTGCGGATTGATCAGATCAAGGTGGGCGATGCCTTGGATCCCAATACCACATTTGGTCCCCTTGCTTCGGCGAAGCAATGCTCTCGTGTCATGGAATTTATTGAGGGTGCGCGTTCGGACGGTGCGAAGCTAGTAAAAGGTGGACGCAGGTTGCTGGAGGAAACCGGTGGATATTTTATCGAACCGACCGTATTTGGTTCCGTAGTCCCGTCCTCGAGACTTGCGCAGGAAGAGATTTTCGGGCCGGTGCTCTCCGTAATGTCATTTGACGACGAAGTTGAGGCGATCGAAATTGCAAATGGCACGCAGTATGGTCTTGCTGCCTATGTTTGGACCTGCGATCTATCTCGGGGTATGAGGATGGTAAAGAGCCTTCGATCGTCAGTGCGAGTCAATACCGGGGTATGCACTGGCGAAGGGGCGGGATACGCCGCGTCCCACGAACCTGCTCGTCAATCCGGGATAGGTTGCGAGGGCGGGTTAACCGGTATGGAGAGTTATCTGCGCCGTCAGAGGATCTGGTTCAGTCATGCCTAACGAGGATACGGCGGATACAGGTCGTCTCATGACTGAGACGAGCAAGGTTGCTGATGGTGTCCGCGGATCCCGTGAAAGCGGGGCGGCAGCCAATGAAGCAATCAGATCGCAACATTTCGGATCTAAGCATCTATTGCGCGTCCCGAATACTGAGAGATCTCCCTCAGTTCGATACGTTTGGTACGTAATCGGCTTGTTATCTCTAGTTAACGTTTTCAACTATATGGATCGGATGGCACTGGCCATCTTGTCGCCATTCGTGAGGCGTGATCTGCACCTGTCCGACACGCAGCTCGGATTATTGGTGGGACTCGCGTTCGCGGTGTTCTACGCACTGTGCGGGGTACCGGTGGCCAGGTTGGCTGATCGGGGAAATCGAAGGAACATTGTCGCCGGCGCGCTAGTCGTCTGGAGTTCGATGACTGCGCTGTGCGGCGGAGCTCAAAATTTCTTGCAACTGTTTCTCGCGCGCGTTGGAGTGGGGGCCGGAGAAGCAGGCGGTTTGCCCCCGGCCCAGTCGATGATCTGTGACTATGTTCCGCTAAAAGGGCGTTCAGCCGCATTCGCTCTTCACAGCCTTGGGATCTATGTTGGGACGATGATCGGAATGGCGTTAGCTGGCTGGCTGGCTGAGGTCATAGGCTGGCGAATGACCTTTGTGGTTCTCGGGCTTCCAGGTGTTGCGTTAGCCATATTTCTTCGCTTCTCCGTGCGCGAGCCGGCACGGGGATGCTTTGAAGCCGTGACGGATGACGGCGCCCCTTCGTTGCGTGAGACTTTCCGTATCCTCTGGCAGTGCGCGACCTATCGGTTTTTGGTGCTCTTCGATGTCGTGAATGGGTTTGTTCAGTATGGTCTGAATCAATGGTTGCCCTCCTACTACGCCCGAGAGTTTGCTGTCAGCCTGTCAGAGGTTGGGCTCCGCTTGGGTATCGCCCTTGGAGTAGGGGCGGGTATTGGTCTGCTACTCGGGGGCTTGTTTGCCAACAAATTGACGCGTCGTAATCTCAGTCTTCCGCTACTCGTCGGTGCCACCACAACACTGTGCGCCGTTCCCCCTGCGTTTGGAGCGTTGTTCTCTGCCTCGGTTTCAACGTCAGTGTCGCTCCTTTTTTTAACTGCGTTACTGTGGTCAGTATCAAATGCACCCGTCATAGCTGCCGTGTACAGCGTGGTGCGGCCACGCATTAGGGCAACAGCGGGGGCGGTAGCCATATTTCTCACCTCCGTGCTGGGCTTTGGGCTCGGTCCGTTCTCAGTCGGATTGCTGAGTGACCTCCTCGCGCCGGCGTTTGGTGTTGAAGCGTTGAGATACGCGCTATTAGTGCCGGTTAGCTTTATTCCAATCATGGCGGCCGCGCTCTTCTTAGCAGCGAGATCACTGCGCTCGGATTTGAATGCTGTAAGTACTTTGACTATAGATGACTCGGCTCGCGTCAGCGTCGATCCCGGCCTTCAGGGAGAGATCACGCCAGGAAGTCGGATTGCTGTGCGCGGTGGCCAATGAGCGGGGAACAAATGCCATTAACAAGAACGCAGCATCGAGAGGCATTTCGACGGATGCTCCGGATACGAAAGTTCGAAGAGGAGGGGACGCGTCTATTCAAGGCTGGAAAAATTCCCGGTGCGTTTCACGCGAGCATTGGTCATGAGGGCGCGATCGTAGGTGCTTGCATGGCGCTCCGTGATGCTGATGCAGTAACAGGGACGCATCGCTCACACGGACATCCTATTGGCAAAGGCGCTGACTTGAGGGCGTTGATGGCGGAACTGATGGGTAAGGTAACGGGCATTTGCAAAGGCCGCGGGGGTTCCATGCATCTTGCTGACAAGAGTGTTGGAATAATCGGCGAATCGGCGATCGTCGGGGGCGGCATTCCGCTCGCCACCGGTTGCGCCTTGAGTGCCAAAGTGCGCCGATCCGACCAGGTAACGATCTGCTTCTTTGGAGATGGCGCCGTGAATCAAGGAACTTTTCATGAGTCATTGAATATGGCGTCACTCTGGAAGCTGCCTGTGATCTATTTCTGTGAGAATAATGGATATGCGATCAGAACTTCTGTAGCGCGGAGCCATGCACAGCCAGACATTGTGAAGCGAGCCGACGCTTACGGCATGCCTGGCGTCGCAGTGGATGGGCAAGACGTCTGCGCCGTGTATGAGGTTGCGAGCGAGGCCGCATCCCGTGCCCGATCTGGTGGTGGACCGACTCTCGTCGAGGCGAAGACATATCGGTTTGACGAGCACAACGTGGGATTGTTCGTGCCAACGCCATATCGTTCACAAGAGGAGGTTGAACACTATCGGCTCAATCGCGATCCGGTAAAGCTGTTCCGCGATCTGCTTCTAAGCATGGGATTCGATGAGTCGGATCTTCGGTCGCTGGAGGCCGAGGCCAGCAGCGCAGTGGATGAGGCGATCAGGTTCGCCGAGGAAAGTGCGCTGCCGGATCCGGCGAGCTTATGTGACCATCTGTATGCGGCGACTGCGCGTTAGTGAAACGAATGAAATACATGAGTGCCAGTTCAGTGCATCAGTCGGCAGACAAACGAGAGAACGATGGGAGAGGTGAGCAGGATGCGCCCCGCCAAACTCTAGTTCGAATGAGCTACCTAGATGCCATCGTCCAAGCTCAGATAGAAGAGCTTGAGCGAGATGAGCGCGTCATCTTAATGGGCGAGGACATCGAAGTTTATGGTGGCGGGAAGATCGTTGGGCGGTTTGATTCGACGCGCGTATGGAATGTTCCGATTTCTGAGACCAGTTTCACCGGGGTCGGGGTCGGTGCAGCTATCACAGGGCTGCGCCCCATTGTCGATCTGAGTATCGCCAGTTTCATGTACTTGGCGTCCGATCCAATCATCAATCAAGCTGCGAAGTTGCGTTACATGACTGGCGGCCAGATACAAGTGCCGATCGTGTTCCGATGTTGCATGTACTACGGAATGTCAATCGCCGCTCAGCATTCGGACCGTCCCTATCCTGCATTTATGAACACGCCAGGGTTGAAAATCGTCTGTGCCGCCAGCCCTGGAGACATTAAGGGGCTGATGAAATCTGCTGTAAGAGATGATGATCCAGTGATGATCTTTGAAGATGCCAAGCTGTGGGCCACGAAAGGTGATGTGCCCACTGATCCAAACTACTTGATACCAATTGGGAAGGCCGATGTGAAGAAAGTCGGCACGGATGTCACGGTAGTCGCGATCGCCGGAGCGATGCGCCCAGTGCTAGAGGCCGAGAAAGTTCTCTCTAAAGAAGGGATATCCATTGAAGTCATCGATCCTCGCACGCTAAAGCCTCTCGATCTTGAGACAATTGTGAGTTCAGTGGCAAAGACGGGTCGCTTGCTGTTGGTGGAGAATGCACATCGCATGTGCAACGTCAGCGCGGAGATCGCGGCGGGAGTTTGCGAGGTGGCGTTTGATAGTTTGAAGCAGCCAATCCTACGCCTCTGTGCGCCGGACGTGCATGTTCCGTTCAGCCCGGCGCTTGAGGCCGCTCTCTATCCCACGAATGTTGATATTATTGCCGCAGTGAAGAAGCTTCTCTGATCCATATTGGTTGAGAGTGTAAGGAACTTTCATGGCTACAAAGGTCGTGCTGCCTAAATGGGGAATGGGGATTGAGGAAGGCATGATCGTGCGTTGGCTAAAGACCATTGGCGATACCATAGAGAAGGGGGAGCCTTTGGTGGAGATTGAAACTGCAAAGGCCACGCAGGAAATGGAGGCTCCGGTTGGCGGCAGACTGGTTCAAATTCTCTTACCCGCGGGACAAACTGCAACGGTCAACACGGAAATTGCGGTGATTGATGAAACCTATGCGTGAACGATGTCGAGCAGAGAGCGTCCACGGGAGAATCCCGACTCTAATGCATGGCAGACTCTAATCAGAGCAACAGTCGGGACCACGCTCAACCGAATTCAGGTTGTAAGTATATTTGAAGTGACGAAACAGCTGAACTCGGGGTGGAGTAGGATCGATGACAAGATTAAAGAATGTAACAGGCTTAGTCACCGGAGGTGCTTCGGGGCTGGGAAAAGCTATTGCGCAGCGCCTGGCCGCCGATGGGGCCCGCGTCATTATTTCCGATGTTCAAGGCGATTTAGGACGGGAGACGGCTGCGCAGGGGAGCTTTACATTCCTTGAGCAGAACGTGTGTGATGAAGAGCAATGGCGGCAGGTTATATCCGAGATCGAGACCCGTTTTGGTCAATTGAATGTTCTAGTGAACAGTGCCGGGATCGCGGGACCAATGGATGCTTCTACGCCGGAGAACACACGCCTGGAAGATTGGCGCAAGATATTTGCGGTTAACACAGAGGGTGTGTTCCTAGGATGTCGTGCCGCGATTCCCGCTATGAGAAGAGCGGGTGGCGGTTCCATAGTCAATATCTCGTCGATCGGCGGAATCTTAGCGAATTCATCAGCCACGGCATACGGGGCGAGCAAGGCAGCGGTTGGTCATCTGACACAGTCTGTAGCTCAGTACTGTGCTCAGGAACGTTTGAACATACGGTGCAACTCCGTTCACCCGGGAGCAGTACTGACGCCATTGTTACGCGATGTGGTCAGTGGCATTGCTCGTTCTCGTGGGCTCACATCTGAGGCGGTTGTTGAAGAAATTAAAAGCACCGTACCGGGGGGAGAACTCGTTCTCCCGGAAGATGTCGCAGCGGCCGTTGCGTTCCTCGTGTCTGCTGATTCTCGCCAGATTAACGGCGAAAAGATGATCGTCGATGGTGGTAGGGTAACCTGTAGCGGCTCGTTCCGCGGCAATGTGAGTGTAGTGGGAGGGGGCGCTATTAGTGGCTCTGAGAACTGTGGTTAAGGCGGTTCATCACGTAGGAATGTCAACCGCGGATCTGGAGCGGTGTATTCACTTCTATCGCGACTTGATTGGTATGGAGCTGTTGAGTGAGTCTCAGACGGAAGGCGAGGCGACATACGACGCGCTTCTCGGATTGCAGAACGTCAAAGCAAGGAGTGCGATGCTTGGAATAGGCAGCATGCGCTTGGAGCTGTGGGAGTTCGAGCACCCTGCGGGCAAGTCTTTACAGCCGATGCTGCCAGTAAACATTCCCCGCATCACTCACTTGTGCTTCGAGGTTGAAGATATCCAATCGGATTATCAGCGGCTGAAGGAGGCGGGCGTGCGGTTCCATTGTCCGCCGCAGTCCTTCGGCGGTGCCGAAGCAGTCTATGGGCGAGATCCAGAAGACAACATCTTTGAGCTAGTGCAATGGTCAGGAAAGCCTTAGACACAGGGGGCGAAGTCGGGTATCTGGCGGCTGTATCGTGCCGTCAGCCCGCGCGATAGTCATGATCGAGGGAACGTCGCTCAATTTGGCGCAGCAGATCGCCGACGATGCGTGGGGTGAACTGCAGCGCCGAGCCTATGTGCAAGCCCAGATGGGCGCCCCTCTGACGAGATTGCCGGATCTTTCTCTCGTCGAAGCCGAGCGTCGCAGTGAGCTTGGACGATCATTGCTCAAGCGTCTTGAGGGCATAGAATGGCAAACACTACCTCATGATTGGGCTTTGACCTTGAGACTTGTTCAGTTCAACGCTCGTGTGTGGGTTCGCGAGGCTGAGTGGTACTGGTTGGTTGTCGAGCCGACGGGGCTTACCGGATTTTTCTGTCTATTTCTACCCACTGCTTACTGCGGGGGATTCCTTCTGAACCTATTGCATACTCAGCTTAGGTCTTTCACATTGGAGAAGTCCGGAGATGCTGATCACTACCTTGAGTTGGTAGCGGAGTACGCAAGCATGATGCATCAGATGGCCGATCGAACCGCCGGTCAGGCTGCGCGGGGCATCCGTATGCCCAAGGTTCAGATCTTTCAGGCGCGAGCGCTGCTGCAAGCGCTGAAGTCGAGTGCGTGCATCGCGCTGGACGTTTCCGAGGAGCGCCTGAGCGGGGGGGCTACACGGAAGTTTCTGGTGGAGCTTCGTAGGCGCATCGCCGCCCATGTCGCGCCCGCCTTCGATCGTGCACTGGCTGAGCTCGGTGAAGGTTATTTCGAACTTGCCCCAGAAAGCGTCGGAATCGGGCAATACCTAGGAGGGGCGGATGTCTATGCGGAATTGGTCAAGATCCACACCACCCTGGAACTGACGCCTGAGGAAGTTCATGCACGGGGGCATGCGCGCTTGACGGAAATTGAGGATGCAATGCGCGTGATCCGAGGCGATCTGAAGTTCAAAGGCGATGCCACAGCATTTCTCGGGCATCTCAACCAAGCATCCCGTTGGCGTGCCCACACCATAGAGGGGGTGACCAGGTTCTTTCAGCGCTATATGGATCGCGCTAAACCTCACCTCTCGCAGCATTTTCGGACGCTTCCTAAAGCGCCCTACGCTGTGGCGCCGTTGCCCGAGGCACTCCAGAAGTCCTACACGTTTGGTTTCTCCGATCCGCCGCGGCGAAATCGAGCGGAGGGGCTCTATCTCTTCAATGCTGAGAATCTCACCAAGCAGGCGCTGTTCACAGTGGCTGCCCTCACATATCACGAATTGATGCCAGGGCATCACCTTCACTGTGCGACTCAGCAAGAGAACGAGTCATTACATCCGCTTCGAAAGTATGGTTTCGTAAATGCATATAATGAGGGGTGGGCCGAGTATGCCGCAGCGAATCTATCGGCGGAGCTTGGTCTATACGAAGAGCCAGAGGAACGCTATGGTCGCCTGATGTTCGACGCCTTCCTTACTAGTCGACTGGTCGTTGACACAGGGATGAATGTCTTGGGCTGGTCACTCGAGCGGGGGCAGAGCTATCTTCGTGACCACAGCGGTCTGAGTGAGGCAGAGATTCTCACTGAGTCGTTACGCTATTCATGCGATCGGCCGGCGCAGGCGCTGGCGTACAAGTTGGGCGATACGGAGATTGTATCCCTTCGCGAGCAAATGAAAGACGCGCTGGGGGCGCGGTTTTCGCTCAAAGATTTCCATGAAGCCGTTCTGGGGCCGGGCGCGCTACCTCTGCACGATCTCAAGTGGCACATCAATCACGAAATTGTACGGCTTCGAGCTCAGTACACCAGCGAAGCGAGGCGCAGTTAGATCAAATGGACTCAGATACCCTCATCCGCGATGAGATATACGCCTCGCCCGAGGCGATGCGTTTGCACAGAGAGATGATCATCTTCGACTGCCTGAGCCTTTCATACATTCTTGACCCCCCATACGATGAGCGAGTCCTTGAAGGAGGGGTCACGGCGACGAACTTGACGGTCGCGTGGGAGGGCCAGAGTTGGGACGAAGTGCTTGAGAACATCGATCAAGCTCGCACCAAGATTGATAAGAATGGCAATCTCGTATTCGCAGAGACAGCGGCAGAAGTCCGTGAGGCGAAGAAGAATGGAAAGGTGGCTGTCATTCTCGGAACGCAGGGCTCCGACTTTATCGACAGGCATTTGTCTCGCGTGCGCATCTTGCACAAGCTTGGTGTGCGCTATATTGGACTCACTTACACCGGGGCGACATTGTTTGCTGATGGGTGCGGAGAAATCAGGGATGCAGGATTGACCTTTCTGGGCAAAGAGTTCATCGACGCTGTCAATGAGTTACCGATGCTTCTCGATCTGGCGCATACAGGGCATCGCTCGAGATTTGAAGGGGCAACGATGGCCAAGCATCCGGTATGCACTCATTCAAATGCATATGCCGTAAATCCCAACGACCGAAATACTAAGGATGAGTCGGCTCTAATTATTGCTGAGAAGGGGGGGGTGATGGGGGTCACTGGGCTTGTGCGAGCAGTTGCACCATGTGATTCGAGTATCGAGCACATGGTGGAACATGCCGACCATTGGGTGCGACGGATTGGAGTCCAGCACACCGGTCTCGGTTTGGATTTCACCGAAGGTTTTCAGGACGCACAGAGGGACGGGAAAGTTACCCTGAAGCCACCCAAGTGGCGAACTCTGCGCCCGGATATCTTTGGCACGCCGGAGGCCTTCTACACACAGAAATACCCTGCTCGTCTGGAATCAATCCGAAAGTTGCCTAACTTCACACATGAATTGCTGTCACGGGGCTACGACTCCGTGAGCGTGTGCGAGATCATGGGACGGGCGTGGCTCAGGAACTTTGAACTCGCTGTAGGTTGACGCGATGGGCAAAGATGGCTTCATTACGATGACAGCAGCCTACTAACGAGGCCGAGAATGGGATGCAATGGAGCGTTTGAGGGAGGCGCTACTTCCCAAGTTCGGACCACTGTTTAAGGCTACTGGCGGAGCTGAGGCGTCGATCCTTACGCTGTCAACGCCGATTGAACTTTGACCCAGTATTACGTGTCTTAGCTACGACTTGATCTGACATTATCCTAACGCATAGAGATACGCAGGAGAAGTCAGATGATGCAGGATCAGAAGATCATTAAGAACAAGCTCGGGTTGCTCAAGCTGGCGCAGACGCTCGGTAGCGTGTCCGAAGCATGCGAGGCCATGGGATTCAGCCGCGACAGCTTCTACCGCTTCAGGGAGCGGCACGACAATGGCGGGGACGCGGCTTTAGCCGAGATCTCCCGCCGAAAGCCAAATCTGAAGAATCGCGCTGATCCGATCGTGGAAAAGGCGGTCATCGAGTTTGCTCTCGAGCAGCCAGCTTACGGTCAAGTCCGAGTGGCGAACGAGCTGAAGAAGCGCGCGATCTCGGTGTCGCCCGCCGTAGTGCGCACCATTTGGTTGCGCCACGATCTTCAGACCTTCCAGCAGCGACTCAAGGCACTGTCAGCGAAAGTGGCGCAGGATGGCCTAATCCTCACCGAAGATCAGGTTCGAGCGCTGGAGAAAGCTAAGTGCGCATTCCGGCCATGAGGGACACTCGGACCGGTGATGGCGGACAGCGTCGGAGCGAAGCGACGCAAGTGGATCGGCTATGTAGCAGTATCACTCGATCGAGGAAATCCAGGCGGATGTGGATGCGTGGATGGAAGGTTACAATGCTGGGCGAACACACTCTGGGAAGTACTGCTACGGCAAGACACCGATGCAGACCTTCATCGAGAGCGCGAAGCTCGCGTACGATCGCCAACTGGATCGGATCCAGCCGATATCCGAATCCGCAGAAGAAGTGAAGTAGTCGGCGTGTACGTCAGATCAAGTCCAGCTCAGGACACATTACAAGCGCTCGCAGATGCCGTTGGTCTGCGGTGATTGCGCTTTCGTACGCGTATGGTCGATGTCGTTCACCGCCAAATAGAGCTGATAGTCGTGCTCTCGATCTTCCCGCAGTACTCAGTGCCTCGATCCGTCAGCACCCGAAGCAGCGGCACCTGATGCTCCTGATAAAACGGCAGGACGCGATCATTGAGTAAATTCGCTGCGGCAATCGGCGTCTTCGTCGTGTAGAGCTTGGCGAAAGCCACCTTGGCATACGTATCGACAAAGGTCTGCTGATAAAACCGGCCGACGCCCTTCATGTTGCCGACATAAAATGTGTCTTGCGATCCGAGATAGCCAGGGTGTGCCGTTTCGATCTCACCACATTCCAGCTGCTCCTCGCGCTTGCGCTCCAGCGCGGCGATCTGCCGTTCGGTGAGCACCAGGCCCTCTTCGGCAGATTTCTTCTCGAGCGCCGCCAGGCGCCACAACTCCTGCACCAATGGCCAGGCCACGCCCGCATCGGCTGCACGCCGCAAGCACTCCGTGACCGTGGATCGGGCGATCGACAGGCTGGCCGCAATCTTGTGAATGCTCAGGCTGAGGTCGAACTTCAGCCGAAGCAGTTCGCGAATCTTCCGCATGGGTACCTTCTCTTGCGCCATCGACCCTGTCCCGTGAACAAAAAAGGACACACGATAGCGGACGGATACCCCGGCGTTTTCCGTGGCTTCAGATCACCTTAAGAGGGGGCCGACATGCCGCGGAATCCCCGGCCGGCATCGCGCGGAATCGGGGGCCGGCATGCGGCGGAATCAGCGGCCGACATCGGGCGGAATACGCAGTCGCGCTTAAACGTCTTTACGAACGCCTCGGCCATTCCGTTCGACTGGGGGCTCCGGGGCGGCGTAAAGCACGGCACCAAGCCCAGTCGCGTGGCGAACTCGATGGTCTCGTGAGCTCGGTAGCAGCTGCCATTGTCGGATAACCATTGGACCGGATGTGCCGTCGCTGTCGACTTGAAGCGCTGCTCCACGCTTTGGATCATCAGATCTCGGATCATCTCGCCACTGATGGCCCCGGTGCCGGCGCACCAGCTGACTACCTCGCGATCGCAAGTGTGCAACGAGAACGCCACGTGCACCGTCTGATCCGAGCAGGGGATCTGGAGCCGTCAGAGGTCCATCGAGCATTGGGGAGGATGGTGCGAATGATGCCGTCGTGAGCGCGATCTGGCGGCCGTCCCGTGTATCGCTGAAGTAGCAGCCCATGCCGTGACATCAGCCGGTAGATCCGCTTGTGATTAACTTTGGCCAGTCCGAGCTTGCTGCGTGCCCGATTCAGCAGTGCCGTCAGACGCCGATAGCCGTCGAGTCGGTCGCTCGTCCACTAGCGATCGCAGCTCTACGAGCAAGCCGTCATTCTCGGGCTTGCGATAGCTTGAGCGCGACTTCGCCGGCTCCGTCAGACGCTGAGTGAGCTGCGATCGAGATACGCCCAGGACCGAAGCCATGCGCCTCACGGCGTATCGTCCTCGGGCAACGACGGCAGCCGCGAGATGAGTTTTTTTTCGTGGGCGATCTTCACCGCCTCACGCAAAATCTCGTTCTCCAAGGTCTTCTTGCCCAGGACTCGCTGCAACTCGCGGATCTGCTTCTGCAGCGCACGACCTCGGCTTTGGCGACGACTTCATCGTCGGTGCGCACCGCCTCCTTGCCACCTTCGCTCATGCGCCTCCTCCAGTTGAAGATCAGACTGGGAGCAATACCATGACGACGGGCCACATAGGAAATCGACATGCCTGGCTGAGCTGCTTCCTGCAACACAGCCATTTTCTGATCCACCGAATACCGCCGGTGGCGCGGTGGCGCTGAATAGCGCTCAGCACCTCAACACGATCACTGCCGTAAGACATTAGGCGTATGACTAGGCTTACGCCTAGCTCCTAGATTACGCAACTATGTCCGGTCGAAATGGGGGCTGCTCCACATTCCAGGCATCGGAGCGCAGACTGCCAACGCTCTTGTCGCACTTACAACAACGCGACAGGCCCCGCCGCGCGCCTTCACATCACTCAACAATCGAAGGACTGTGACGCGCAAGCACTGCTCGTTCCGATCATCTTCAGCGCAATCGCGCTCGCCGAACGTGGCCCCGTCTCCAAGGTCTTCCACACTCTCACCGATGCTCTAGCTTGCACCCTGGCTAAGAACGCCGGCACTACAGCGCCCGCTGATCAACACGCCATGACATTCTGTGATTAAGTATTCCGTGGGACGCGAAACAACTCATCGCCCTTCTGAGCATAAACATCTGTAGATCCACACATTGAGCAGTCCCGACGAGACGTCTCTTTGTGCATCAACTCACTCTTGGAGCAGATCTCAATGGATAAGACCCAGATCGACCTAGTCAATGAACGCGACAACATCACGGGTATATTCAGCCCAAAGAATCTCATTTTCGACAAGATTGGTTTTTTCAATTTCGGCAACTGGAAAGGAGTCGACAATAGTATCGAAATTGCGCAGATCAATCTGATGGAGACTCTTGTTAGTTTCCTCGTCTCCAGAAATGAAAACATTCTGGACGTGGGATGCGGCATGGGAGCTTCTGCAAGGTACCTCACCAAGTATTTTTCACCGGATAAGATCACGGGGATAAATATCTCTGAAAAACAACTGGAACTTTGCCGGGTAATTGCGCCAAAGTGCAACTTTAGATTAATGGATGCCACACAGCTAGATTTTCCGGATGCTTCGTTTACCAACATTCTATGCATTGAGGCCGCACCGGTCTTCAAGACCCGCAACGACTTTCTTAAGGAAGCTTATCGGATTCTTAGGAACGGCGGAAGGATCGCCATCTCGGATATGTTTGTAGGTAACAGGGACCGCATCGCTCAACACGGGGTTCTCTGGCCAGAGGAGAACTGCTTTGGGAATGTACATGACTACGAAGAGCGCCTAATCGATACCGGCTTCACTTATGCACGCGTCGAGGACAGCACTGAATTTTGCATTGATGCCTTCAATTCATTTGCTAGCAAAGCAACCGAGCAACGAGTATTGGACCAGGCTGAGCAGGCTTCAGAAATGGAAAAGAGAAGGAGAAACCGGGATCACGGAATTACGTGCTGCCTAGCCTACGCGATCAAGTGACTCCACTCTTGCTCCTGTTCTCTCAGACGAGATCCGTCGCGTCTGCGGTGTGAATCGTTGACAGTCGAAGCCCAGTTACCTTCCTCCAATCTCAGTTATGCTGAGATTCAGCCAGCTTGGCCCGGCATGATTCACCCCCCTGTCCATCCGTTGTATGGACCGGACACATAGGTGACACATGTTCGAGGACATGGGTAACAGTTAGCCTTGATCGCACGCATGACGTAGGTCAATAGTTGCAACGCATCGGGTACAGAAGAAGACCTGCCATCGAGAACGCCTCGGTGGTAGGTCGCAATGCGGCCGGATAGCCTCGCAATGCCAACTGATGCGGAACTCGCAGTTTTTAAAGCACAGCCCGCCGTGGTCTTGCACCTTTCGCACCTCATCCAGGCCGTACTCGATGACTGGCAGATGCTCGGGGAAGCTACGCGTGCTGGGACGATACCGCTGTGCGGGCACTTGCATCTGCAACGATTCATGCAGGCGCTCGTGATTGTAAATATCGCGCCAGCGATCGAAGTGTCGCTGGCAGTCGTAAGCTTCCCCGTCAAGTAGACATAGGATAGCTAGACTTCCGTTCAACCAACGCTCGCCGATTGATTTTCGGTGCGCCGTACGGAGTGCGGAGCGAGCTCCGTGGATCAGTAACGTGCGCAGGTATGAGTCACCGCGCTTACTAATCCCGAGCAGCTTCGGTTTGCCACCGGTGGAGTACTGCCTGGCACCACCCCCAGCCACGCCGCGAGCTCCCTGCCGTTCTTGAAGTGCTTGCCGTCTCCGATTGAGGCGATAGTCTTGGCTAGAGGTGTGTGCCGTAGGGCGGCGCGACGTGTTGAGCAAAGAGCGTCGTTGCTGATCGCGATTCCGGAGCGTCGCGATGATTGCTGCCGCAATGTCGACGGCATGTCGGCGTCAGAGATGCCTACTGACTAGACTTTATTACTGCAGGTGGATTTTGGCCAACGCGCCTTTGCTGGTCTGTATCTGTGGACATCATCTAAGGTACATGGCACCACGCGCGTCCGTTGTAGCTACGCTGACTGCGCAGGTAGGCAATACATCGCATCGCCAGGCAAGTCAGACACGAGCGAGCACAAACGGCCGCCGCGCGGTGATCAAGTAAGTTTTGATGCCCCCAGTCAGCTAAGCGTCAAGAGAGTCCGCGGCCGTCTCGTCACCTCCTTTAATCTTCCAACGAGCCATTCTAACTGGCTCTTCGGGGATGTACCGAATTGGTCGTCAATGCATGTGCACGTATAGTAACTAGATAGAGCTGTACAGAACTGCTGCGCCTACACACCACAACTGACTCCCGCAGTGCACACGGGCTGGATGCTATGACAGGGGATCCCCTTCTAACTCCGTATCGGCTGAGGCACCTTACGCTTAGGAATCGGATCATGACAACCGCGCATGAGCCGGCCTATCCTGAGGATGGATTCCCCAAAAAACGCTACCGAGCGTATCACGTGGAACGAGCGCGTGCGGGTATTGCAATGACGATGACAGCCGGCTCGGCTACGGTTTCACGTGACAGTCCTCCGGTTTTCAACAACCTGATCTTATACAAAGATGAAGCTGTGCCATGGCTTAGGGATCTTGCATCTGCCTGCCACGAGCATGGGGCAGCTATCATGATTCAGCTCACGCATCTTGGCCGGCGAACTCGTTGGGATAAATCTCATTGGCTTCCAGTAGTCTCGCCCTCCCATCATCGCGAGGCAGCGCATCGTGCCTTTCCCAAGAAAATGGAGGACTGGGATATCGAGCGCATCGTGAAGGATTACGCGGATGCAGCCGAACGAGTGGCGGCAGCCGGGTTCGATGGCCTGGAGTTGCAGGCGTACGGCCATTTGATGGATCAATTCTGGTCGCCGCTGACCAACGAACTGGATGCCCCCTATGGCGGCTCATTGGCGAATCGCCTTCGATTTACGTTTGAAGTCCTGACAGAGATTCGACAACGAGTCGGGCAGGGGTTCATTGTCGGTGTTCGCTACACGGCCGATGAGATGCTTGACGGCGGACTTACCAAGGGTGATGGGATCGACATCTCGCTTCGCCTAAAGGAAAGCGGGCTTGTAGATTTCCTCAATGTGGTGCGTGGCCACATCGACACAGATGCCGGCCTAACGGACGTGATTCCCATTCAGGGCATGCCAAGCGCACCGCACGTGCAGTTTGCGGGGGAAATTCGTGCGGCGACTGGGCTCCCCACATTTCATGCAGGAAGAATCCAAGATGTCGCCACTGCTCGATATGCCGTTGTCGAAGGGAAGCTTGACATGGTAGGGCTAACGCGAGCCCACATGGCCGATCCGCATATCGTGCGGAAGCTCATGCAGGGCCGAGAGGGGGAGATTCGTCCTTGCGTCGGAGCGAATTATTGCCTTGACCGAATCTACCAGGGCGGCTCGGCCTACTGTATCCACAACGCTGCAACGGGCCGTGAACTGGGCATACCTCATGACTTGTCTGTGGCGGAGGTCACGCGCAAGTTCGTCGTGATCGGAGCGGGACCGGCAGGATTAGAGGCTGCACGCGTTGCCGCAGAGCGTGGCCATGAAGTCGTACTGTTCGAAGCAGCGAGCAATCCAGGTGGGCAGGTTCGATTGACTGCAAAGAGTCCTCGTCGTCGAGAAATGATGGGAATCATCGATTGGCGGATCGAGCAATGTGTATCTAAGGGGGTCAGGTTTCGCTTTGATACGTTCGTTGAAGGGGAGGAGGTATTGGATCTGACGCCTGATGTAGTCATCGTGGCAACTGGAGGTATTCCCCACACAGCCGTCCTAACGATGGGAAATGAGCTAGTGGTCTCAGCGTGGGACATCATTTCGGGTACCGTCAGGCTGGGAAAGAACGTCCTCATATTCGACGATGCGGGCGACCATGCGGGTCTACAAGCAGCAGAGTTGATAGCTAGCACTGGAGCCAAGGTGGAGATTATGACACCGGACAGGACGTTCGCACCGGAGGTCATGGCAATGAATCTGGTGCCGTACATGCGAACGCTGCAGACCAAGGACGTTACATTCACTATCGGGCTGCGGTTGAAGCGAGTTGTTCGTGAGGGGGCCAGTCTACTAGCCACGATCGGGAGCGATTATGGTGGCGTTGAACAACCTCGCTACGTTGATCAGGTTGTTGTGAACCATGGAACGATCCCCGTAGATGATGTTTACTTTGCACTGAAGCCGTTCTCGCGCAATCTGGGTGCGGTCAGCCACGGGCAGCTCTTGGACGGTGAGCCGCAGAATATTTCCAAGAACCCTGCCGGGAAGTTTCAATTGTTTCGTATTGGGGACGCAGTTGCGGCGCGCAACACGCACGCGGCGATCTACGATGCATTGAGGCTAGTGAAAGATCTATGAGTGGCATCTTGGAATCAGTTCGAGATCAGTCGGAGTCAGACGTCTCGCAAGGCTCGGTGGGCGTGTCTCCTCTGGGCTTGAACCTCCAGGAGCGCGCCGCGGCGATCGATGAGGAAAGACTGAATCGAGATCGGCTCGCGCGGTTGCGCGTTGAACTGTCCAAACGCGGTTATGCTGGTGCCCTCTTCTCTGATCCAATAAATATCCGCTACGCAACTGGTACTCGAAATATGGCGGTGTGGACCATGCACGCGCCGGGGCGGTACGCATTCGTAGGTACTGATGGTCCCGTGGTGCTCTTCGAGTTTGGAAGTACGCTCCATGTCAGTAGGAATAGTAGCTGCGTTGATGAAATCCGTGTGAGCACACCCTGGTTTCATTTCCTGGCCGGGTGTCGGGTTCAGGAGAAGACGGAAACTTGGGCCACGCAGGTCATTGACCTGTTGGCTGGGTATGATCGGTCGAACCGGCGTCTAGCGGTTGACCGCTGCGAGCCATGGGGGGCTCAGCTGTTGATCGAAGCCGGTATTCAGCTATTCGACGCACAGGAGGCAATCGAGCACGCTCGTACCATTAAGACACCGGACGAAATCCTTTGCATGCAACTATCGGTTGATGTTGCAGACGTTGCGATAGACCGTATGCGCAGAGCGTTGGTTCCAGGCATCACCGAGAATCAGTTGTGGAGCATTCTTCATGAAACTAACATTGCTCATGGCGGCGAGTGGATCGAGTGTCGGCTTCTAGCGTCGGGGGAGCGAACAAATCCTTGGTTCCAAGAGAGCAGTAATCGCTTGATACAGGCAGGCGATATTGTGGCCTTCGATACGGATATGGTCGGGCCGTTTGGCTATTTGGCGGACATTTCACGAAGTTTTGTTTGTCCCGGACGGCGCCCGACCTCTACGCAGCGCCAGCTGTACGAGACGGCGCAGAGGCAGGTGCTAACCAATATGGAGTTGATCAGGCCCGGTATGGAGTTTCGGGAGTTCGCAGCGCGCTGTTGGCCCATGCCGGAAGAGTACATTCCGAACAGGTACATGATGACCGTTCACGGAGCGGGGATGGTCGATGAGTATCCCTCAGTGGCCCTAATGACTGATTGGGAGGAGTGGGGCATAGACGGACGTTTCGAGGAGAACATGGTGGTATGTGTTGAAAGCTTCATTGGCAAACCGGGCGCGAAGGAAGGCGTGAAGCTCGAACAGCAAGCGCTAATAACAAGGAGCGGGGCAGTCCCAATGTCAAGCACCCCCCTCATTGATGCCATTGAAGCGTAAGGTATGATTCTTAGCTATATGGCATCTTCGGGACAGTGCTCTAACGATGGATCGATCCTGCTCAGTATCAATTCGAGCAAAGAATGAGTCGTACTGGCGCGACAACCCTAGCTGTCGACGCTCCTTGTGAGGGGCGCTGTGCCAGAATGAAACCGCGATTCAGTCTGAGCAGGTTGGGCGCCGCTACCTCTCGTCGGTTCTAGGTCCATACAACGTGGATTTCATCGCCACGAGACGGCCACGCGGCCACTGTTCTACATGATCTCAGGGATGCAGGAACGAGCAGCTCTCAGGGTTGGCCGAACGACAGACCGGTGCTTCACTCGGGGCGGGGCTGACGATACCGACAGCCAAACGATCGCATAGCTCTCCGCCGGCACACAAGCCATGTCTCGCGAGGGTAACTGTCTCGACAATGCTGCGGTCGAATCTCTTTGACTAAGCTCACCGTCGCAGTCCTTCAGCATTGAGGATCTACGATGATAAAAAGAACACGGTTCACCGACGAGCAGATCACGTACGCGCTGCGACAGGTGGAGGCCGGCACACCGCTAGCTGATCTGATGTGTGTCGGCCGCTCGGCTGCAGCGAAGCGAGCTTCTACATCTGGAAGAAGCGTACGGCAACTTAGGGATGACGGAGGTCAAAGAGCTCCGGCAGTTGCGCGACGAGAACGCGCGCTTGAAGCGCCTGGTCGCCGATCTCACCCTCGACAAACACATCCTGTCGGAAGTCGTGCGAGAAAAGCTCTGAAGCCGAGCACGAGGGTGTCGTCGCGGTGGAGCGCAGCGATCAGCGCTATTGCTCAGATGGCTTCGAAATCCGCTGTGACAATGGCGAATGGAGTTGCCCCTATAGAACCGGACAGACAGTTTGATTGAATTGGTCCTGTCTGAACTCTTCGGGCGAACGATACTTCAACGCTCGATGCGGATGCACGAGATTGTAGTCGGCGAACCAAGCAGGTAGCTGCTTAAGCACAATCTCGGCCGTAGATACGGCGTGGATAGCCACATAGTCACGCTTGAAGGTCTTCACGAACGACTCGGCTATGCCATTACTCTGTGGTGAGCGATAGGGCGTCCGCCGCGGAATGAGACCGATATCTCGAGCAAACGCCCGAGTCTCATGAGCGATGTAGCCCGAGCCATTGTCGCGACGCGGTGTGACAACCGAGCTTCGGCCGAAAGCCGTGTGAGGCCAGACTGAACTGCGGGTCATAGTACGCTTCCAGAAGGAGGCGGATCACTTCCTGCAGCAGCTTGTCCGACCAACATGGGATGCCAAGCGGTCGCTTCTTCGTCGAGTTTTTCTTCTCGATGTAGACGCGTCGCGCTGGTGTCCATCGGTATTTCTCCAGCAGGGAGCGAGAAAGCTGCGAATGCTCGGCAAGCCGGATGAAGCGAATCAGCTGCGTCGTCAGATGCAGCAGATGCCTTCCCTGGACCCGACCGACTCGGACTATCGCCGACTGCGCTACATCCGTTATGCGGACGACTGGCTGCTCGGTTTTGTTGGGCCACGGAGCGAGGCCGAAGAGATCAAGAGCGAAATCGCAATGTTCCTGCGCGATCACCTCAAGCTGGAACTCTCTGCGACCAAGACGCTCATCACGCATGCACGCTCAGGTGCTGCGCGATTCCTCGGATACGAGATCACAACGCTCCACAACGACCAGAAGCTTGACCGGCGCGGTCACCGTTGCATCAACGGGAACATCGCGCTGAGAGTGCCCTGGGATGTTGTGCTGGCGAAGTGCGCTCGATATCTGCGACACGGCAAACCGATACATCGACCTGAACTGATCCACGACACGCCCTTCAGCATCGTGGCTCAGTATCAGCAGGAATATCGGGGCATCGTGGAGTACTACCGGTTGGCCCTGAACCTTGGTCAGCTCAACCGCCTGAAATGGCTCATGGAACGATCCTTGACCCAAACACTGGCGCATAAACTGCGCATCAGTGTGCGGGCCGTCTATCGTCGATATCGACGCGTTGTTGATACCGACTCAGGATCGTCTCCGGTGCTACAGGTGACTATTGAGCGCCCCGAGAAAAAGAAGCCGCTGGTGGCACGTTGGGGTGGCATCTCACTCGCGCGGAATATCAAAGCGGTACTTAATGACGCGCCCCGGAAAATCTGCGGACCCCGGACGGAACTTGAGCGGCGCCTCTTGGCAAATCAATGTGAGCTTTGCGGCTCCACTGAAAATATCCAAGTCCACCACGTTCGAGCCCTCAAGGATCTGCCGACCAAAGGACGCGCGGAAAAGCCCTTCTGGGTACAGATCATGGCGGCCCGAAAGCGTAAGACGTTAGTGACATGCGCAACATGTCATGACGACATCCACGCCGGACGGAAACTACGAGCTGTCACCGCAGACGGAAAACACTGGAGAGCCGGGTACTCCGAAAGGCGTAAGCCCGGTTCGGGGAGGGGCGGACGGAAAAGTGCCAGCGATGGTAACTCGCCGGCCGCGTACTCTACTTTGTGGCGACTTTCCAGTATCGAGAGGACGTGGACCGTTTTCAAACAATAGTGAGGGAGAGGTTCGCGGAATTTGGACTGGAGCTGGCCGAGGAAAAGACTCGGCACATACTCTTCGGGCGCTTTGCGGCCATCACACGGCAGCGATACGGGCAGGGAAGGCCGGAGACTTTCGAGTTTCTGGCTTCAAACATGTCTCAGGAGTTGATCGCTCCGGACGATATGCTCTGATCCGTATACCCAGCGCGAAGAGTTGTCGGAAGTTCCTTGCCCGCACACGGGAATGGATATTTGAGCACAGACACTGGCGGCGATGGGAGCAACAGCAGCATTTGACGAGGATGTTGCGTGGCTTCTATCAGTACTTCGCGTTACACCACTGCGAGCGAAAGCTCAGTTGGGTGCGGCAGCAGGTACAGCGTCAGTGGATCAGCGCCCTGAATCGTCGCGGTCAACGACGCAAGACGAACTGGACGCGCTTGAAGGATCGCCCGTGGTTCGAGTTGCCGTGGGCTCACAACCTGCACCCGATGGTCTGATCGATGCTCATCTTCGCAAATGTCGTCTGGGGAGCCCGGTGCGGGGAATCTGCACGCCGGGTTCTGCTTGGGGAGACGAGGTCAAGAGGCTACGTCCACTCGGTGAGGCACCGGCGCGAAAGCGCTTCAGGGTGCAAGGCTCCGCACGGGCTACCGTCGTCAAGACTCGTCTCTACCATCCCCTTCGATGAATGGATGAAGATGAATTATCCAAGTGTGCCGTTTGAGCGGTACGCTGACGATATTCTCTGCCATTGTTGGAGTGAGCGCGAGGCTCATTGGTTGCGGCGACGGCTACAAGAGCGGTTCGCCTCGTGTCGGCTGAGGCTGCATCCGCAGAAGACAAAAGTGGTCTACTGCAAGGACAGCAATCGAAGCGGCCTCTATCCGGTCATTTCATTTGACTTCTTGGGTTATACATTTAGACCAAGACTGGTGAAATGGCCACGAGGCACCTACGGGGTATCGTTCCAACCGGCGGCGAGTCAATCGGCGCTGCAGGCGATCCGAAAGAGTGTCCGACTCTGGGGCCTGCAGCGACGCAGCGAGAAAGATCTGGGCGATCTGGCACGGATGTTTAGCCCATACATCCGAGGCTGGGTGAACTACTACAGTCACTTCTACAAGTCGGCCTTGTATCCGACGCTGAAGCTCATTGATGAGCACCTGGTGCTCTGGGTTCAACGAAAGTGCAAACGCCTACGGCAACGGCCGGTTGGCGCGCGTGTGTGGTTGGCCAGTGCGATCAGGCGATACCCAATGCTCTTCCCGCATTGGAAGCTTCTGTATGGCAATGGTCGGATGTTGGGAGCCGGATGAGTCGAGAGGCTCACGTCCGGTTCTGGGAGCGCGCGGCGGTGAAATCCCGCCGCGCGACTCGCTAACCGCTGTACCGACAGAGCCAGATTTATGCACGTTCTGGCGTTGAGCTCGATCGCGCCACGCTCGCGGAGTGGGTCGGATCGGTACGCACGTTAGTGGTACCACTGATCGATTCACTCGGCGAGTACGTGATGGGCGCGCAAACGCTGCACGCCGATGACACACCGTTCCGGTGTTGGCACCTGGCACAGGTAAGACGAAGACCGGGCGACTATGGACGTATGTTCGAGATGATCAGCCTGCCGGCAGCACTGATCCACCCGCCGTGTTGTTTCGTTACACACCTGATCGCAAAGGCGAACGGCCACGGGAACACCTCAAGGAGTTTCGTGGCGTCCTGCAGGCTGATGGCTATGCAGGCTTCCAAGACCTCTACGATCGGCAGCATGAGCCGTTGATCGAAGCGGCATGCTGGGCGCACGCCCGGCGCAAGTTCTTCGATATTCATGCCGCCACTGATTCACCGATCGCGCTCGAAGCACTGGAACGCATCGGCGCGCTGTACAAGATTGAAGCCGAGATTCGTGGCCAGTCTGCCGAGCAACGCCAATTGGTTCGCCACGCGCGGGCGCTACCGCTACTGAATGATCTGCACACCTGGTTGCACGTCACGGTGCGCAAGCTCTCGAGGAAGTCAGCGCTCGCTGGCGCCATCGGCTATTCGCTGTCTCGGTGGAGCTCGCTGATACGTTACTGTGATGACGGCCGACTCGAGATCGACAACAACGCCGCCGAGCGCGCATTGCGAACCGTCGCACTGGGCCGAAAGAATTTCCTGTTCGCCGGGTCTGATGCGGGTGGCGACCGCGCCGCTGCCTTCTACAGCTTGATTGGCACTGAAAAACTAAACGGTTTGGACCCCGAGGCGTACTTGCGCGAAGTCTTCACTCGCATCGCCGATCATCCCGTCAATCGAATCGAGGAGCTTCTTCCTTGGAATTTGGCGACTTCAACGTCGGACGGGATCAAAGCCGCTGCCTAATCGGGCGGAAAACAAGAGGGCCTTCGCCGGACGCTTACACTGAAGCAAGCGATCGCCCGGAACATATCTACCAGCTGCTCGACCCTTGATCGGACGGAGCTTAGCTAACGCAGTTTCCTTTGTCGAAGCAACTCATCGGTGAGCGCGTCGAAGTGCGCTAAGAGGCGCTTCGCGCCGCAAAGGGCATCTTGCGACTCGCTCAGGACTTCAGCCCCGCAAGGCTTGCCGCTGCCTGCGAGCGCGCACTCGTGCTCAGGCCTGCAATCACCGCAGTGTACGTGCCTTCGGAAGTGAATAACCGATGGTACGAGACCCGGCGAATCACACCGCAGACTCAAGGAGTTGTGGGGCGCCACGCAAGCCGACGAACACAATTGGAATCGGGTCAGCGAATCTAATCAAGTTAGTGTCGCAACGCGCAGTATCGACGGATAAGTGAGATCAATCTTTGGCACCTCCGTTCGAAGTAAAGGATTGAGTCCATCGAAGCCGAACTCACGCCTGAGCAGTCAGCCAAGATCGCGACTCCTTATCTCGGAATACTGTTCCAGGCAACCAAGACGCATTTGTGGAAGTGCGGTTTACACAGTGGATCTGCCCCACTCAATGACTGCGGCACTAACGCCCACGGCCGGTTTAAATCGCGGAGTGAACAATGGTAAGTAGTATCCCGAAGGTGGCTGCCCATAGAACTGAAGATGCTATAAATCGACCGAATGAAAGCGGAATGCCGGGCTCTGCGAGTCTGTTAGTCCACCAGATCTTTGAAGAGCAGGTGCGGAAGGCGCCAAATGCGATTGCCGTTGCACACAACGAGTCGCGGCTGACATATGCGCAACTTAATAGCCGCGCCAATCGGGTCGCGCACTATCTGCAGAGGCGTGGCGTTGGGCCGGATCAGGTGGTCGGAATGTGCATCGACCGTTGTCCCGAGATGATCATTGGCTTGCTTGCGATCTTGAAGGCCGGAGGCGCCTACCTTCCACTGGATCCAGCATATCCACTCAAACGATTGCAACACATGCTCGCTGATGCTGCCCCATCGCTCGTGATCGTGGACGAACCACATCAAGAACGACTTCGTGCGGCAGGCGCCGAAGTGCTAGCGCTCAAGGCGATCGTGCGTGAGGCTGAATCGTTCGACGACCGCAACCCGGCTGGAGTGGAGCATGATGGAACGTCGCAGAACTTGGTGTATGTCATCTACACATCCGGATCTACGGGGCGTCCCAAAGGCGTAGCGATGACGCACCATTCGATGGTCAATCTCGTCGAGTGGTGTGGCGCCAATGTGGGTATCGACGTTGGAAGGTCCGTGCTGCAGTTTGCGGCTCTAAGCTTCGATGTGGCTTTCCAGGAGACATTCGCAACACTCTGCAATGGCGGGACGTTGGCGCTTTTGGATGAGTGGACGCGCAAAGATGCGCAAGCCCTGATGGAACTTCTGGAGAAGCTATCGATTCAAACTCTCTTCATTCCGCCGCTCATGCTGCAAAGTCTCGCGCAACACTGCAAGAGCGTCGGTGCCAAGATGCCGTCAGAGCTGAAGGATGTAATCACTGCTGGTGAGCAGTTGCGTATCAGTTCGGAAGTGCTGAGCTTGTTCGTCTCGCTTGGTGGATGCCGCCTACACAATCATTACGGTCCGACAGAAACGCACGTTGTTAGCTCGTTCTCGCTTATGGGGAATCCCGCTGCGTGGCCGACGCTTCCACCTATTGGTCGGCCGATTCCGAACACCGAACTCTATGTTCTCGATGAGCGCCTTCGGCCAGTTTTGGAGGGGGGGGTCGGAGAGATCTACGTTGCCGGTGCCGGGGTTGCGCGAGGTTATCTTCGACAATCAGCATTGACGGCTGAGCGCTTCATCGCCAATCCATACAGTGACGAGGCGACCGGCCGCATGTACAAGACCGGAGATCAGGGACGTTGGCTGCCGGAGGGTACCCTTGAGTATGTTGGGCGCATTGACTCACAAGTGAAGATTCGAGGGTATCGCATCGAGCTTGGCGAGATAGAGGCACAGCTCGCGTACCACCCACATGTAAGAGAAAGTGCGGTCGTCGCACGAGAAAGCGAACTCGGAGAACGGCGCCTCGTCGCATATGTCACGCTACGAGATCAGTGCCATCTGGAGATCGATGAACTCCGGTCTCATCTGAAGTCGGCGCTTCCGGAGTTTATGGTGCCGAGTGCTTTCGCGATCTTGGATCATTTTCCGCTGACTGCAATTGGCAAGCTTGATCGGCAGGCACTACCGTCACCGGACATCGATGCGTTCCGGCGTAGTTACATTCCGCCGCAAGGTAAGGCGGAGCAGACACTGGCGTCGATTTGGCGTGATCTTCTTGGAATCGAACAAGTCGGCCGTGAGGATAACTTCTTCGAATTGGGCGGCCATTCGTTGAAGTTGGTGACCATGATGGAGCGGCTGCGTCAAGTCGGACAGTCCGTCAGCGCGCGTAGCATCTATGAAAAACCTACGCTTGCTAGTCTAGCGCGAGAGCTACTGGAGGAACCGGCAACGAGGTTTGAGGTGCCGCCGAACTTGATCCCGCCTGATTGCTGTGAGATCACGCCGGATATGCTTTCCATGCTGCAGATCGAGGCACTGCACATCGCGCGTATTTCGGCATCGGTACCGGGTGGGGCAAAGAACATCCAGGATATCTATCCCTTGGCCCCATTGCAGGAGGGGGTCTTGTTTCATCACAAGCTCGACGGCCACGCGGGTGACACCTATGTTCTGCCAATGCTATTTGAGGTGTCGTCACGACGCAGAGTTACTGACCTGGTTTGCGCTATACAATCAGTAATTGATCGGCACGATATCTTGCGAACTGCGATTCTGTGGCGCAATCTGCCTCGGCCAGTGCAGGTTGTCTATCGCAAGGCTGAGCTGCCGGTAGAAGAGTTCGTGCTCAAGCTTGATGCCGATCCGCTGGATCAGCTCAATGAGCGAATGAGGCCGGAGTGTCAGCGCCTGGAACTGGCGAAAGCGCCGCTTATGCGGCTCCAGGTCGCCCAGGGTGCGGATGAGCGGTGGTACTGCTTGTTGCAGTTCCACCATTTGATCTGCGATCACGAGTCACTAGAGACAATGATCGCTGAAGTGGGGGCATACGCCGACGGAAAGGCACAGAGCCTTCCTGCTCCTGTACCGTATCGAGTGCATGTCGCACAAGCGTTGGAGAACGTCAGAACCAATGACGCCGAGTCATTCTTCCGCAAGAAGTTGGGCGAGGTTGAAGATTCCACCATAGCATTTGGGCTGTCGGATGTGCGGGGAGATGGCAGTCGAATCGATGAAGCCCGTCGGCTTCTTGATTCGGCGCTGACTCAACGGATTCGAAAGCAAGCGCGCTTGCTAGGAGTTACTCCGGCCATTCTGTTTCACGCGGCTTGGGCGCTTGTGGTGGCGAAAACCAGTGGTCGAGATGACGTCGTATTCGGAACGGTCTTACTTGGACGGTTGCAGGGGGAAGCAGGAGCGCTGCGAACGCTGGGACTGTTCATCAATACGTTGCCGGTCCGCTTCCGGCTGAACGGAGTTACCGCAGGATCGTTGATCGCACAGGTTCATCAGGAATTGGTAGAACTATTAGATCACGAGCAGGCTTCTTTGGCCGCGGCGCAGAGATGCAGCGGGATCGCGGGCTCGGCGCCGTTGTTCAACACATTGTTAAATTACCTCCACAGCACGCTGCATTTGGAGACCGAAAAGACGGACGTTGCGTCAGGTGTCCAGGTCCTAGCAAGTAAGGAATGGACAAATTATCCGATCACGCTGTGTGTGGACGATCAGGGAGAGGGATTCGTCCTGACGGCACAAACAGATCGTAGTGTCGAACCAACTCGAGTGCTTGGGTTTGCAGCCGAGGCTCTGGAATCTTTGGTCGACGCCCTGGAAACGAAGCCGGATGCGCCGGCCCTGTCCCTGTCTATTCTGCCTGAGACCGAATGGAGCCAGGTGATCAGGTCATTCAACGCGACACTCTCGGATGGTCGCCACGAGAAGCTGATCCATGAGCTCTTTCAGGAACAGGCGAGGCGTACGCCAGATGCCCCTGCGGTAGTCCAAGAAGATCGGAGTCTTTCCTTTTCTCAGCTCAACGTAAGAAGCAATCAGTTGGCACGATATCTTAGAGAAATGGGGGTGCGGCCGGATTCCGTAGTAGCGCTCTTCGTGGAGCGGAGCATTGGAATGCTCGTAGGCTTATTTGGGGTGCTCAAGGCGGGTGGAGCGTACCTACCGCTGGATCCGACGAATCCAATCGATCGGGTAGAGCAAGTGCTGAGCGATGCGGCGCCGATGATCGTACTTACGCACGATGCATTGAGACGGAGTCTTGGACGCACGGAGGCGAAAGTGATAGCGCTCGATGCCCATTGGAATGAGATCTCCAAGTGTGATCAAGGCGACCTGGCTTCGCAATTAACAGGATTGACCTCTCGAAATCTGGCATACGTCATCTATACGTCAGGGTCCACCGGAAAGCCGAAGGGCGTGTTAGTCGAGCATCGAAGTGTTGTCAACTACACGGACTATGCGATTGAGAAGTTTGACGTGACGTTCGGTGAGGGGACTTTGATCGCAACGTCCTTGAGCTTCGATCTGGGGCTGACGGGGCTGTACTCAACACTGCTCTGCGGGCGCGCCGTGCGACTGTGCTCTGATCGAGACGGTATCCCGTCGCTCGTCGCTGATGCACGTCGAAGCAAGAATTTGGCGCCGCTCAAGCTTACGCCATCGCATTTGCCACTGTTGGAGCCGTCTCTACGCAGCGGAGATTTGGCGGGGAGCATTCGAGTGTTGGTACTGGGGGGGGAGCCGTTGCATTCCACGGCAGTGCAACTGTGGAGGATGTATGCACCGGGTACACGGATATTCAACCATTACGGTCCCACGGAGGCGACGATCGGCTGCATAGTAAATGAGATCACCAGCGATGAAGCCGGAGCAATACCAATCGGCCGACCAATTTCAAACACCCAGATCTATGTTCTTGATCGCTGCCTGCAGCCAGTTCCTATCGGCGTCGTTGGAGAGATATACATAGGAGGTGTGGGCGTCGCTCGAGGATATCTAAATCGTCCCGGTGCTACATCAGAACGATTCGTGGCGGACCCCTTCAGCTCCAGTGGTGTCCGCCTATATCGGACTGGAGATGTTGGGCGGTGGCGTATAGATGGTGCCATCGAATACGTCGGGCGGATCGATCACCAGGTTAAAGTGCGTGGCTATCGTGTTGAGTTAGGGGAGATCGAGGCGCAGCTCTTGGGAAACCCATGGGTACAGGAAGCGGCAGTGTTGGTACGAGAGGATGTGACGGGCGAGAAACGTCTCGTGGCTTATGTGGTTGGTGCTCACAAGGCCGTGGTTCGAGTGTCTGAGGAAACGCCAGGAAGGCTGCGCAGCGACGTTGTGACGGCATGGGAGTCTGTTCACGAGGAGACCTATCGAACCAATCCGGTGAAGGGTCCGAGCTATATTGGCTGGGACAGTAGTTACACGGGTCAACCGATCCCCGAAGTGCAGATGCAGGAGTGGCTATCCTGCACGGTGGAGAGAATTCGA
>NZ_JBHSDU010000006.1:0-16934 GCF_042651805.1 Steroidobacter flavus
GGTGGTGGAGCTGATTGCGCCGATCGCGATGGAAGAAGGCCTGCGCTTCGCCATCCGTGAAGGCGGCAAGACGGTCGGCGCCGGCGTCGTCGCCAAGATCCTCAAGTAAGTCAGTCATTCCCGCCGGCGGCTGCTAAAGTCGCCGGCCGGGTTGTAGGTTCGAGCGGGCTACGCCCGCAGTATCACGGGTTCGCGCGGTGGCGTTGATAGCCGTCGGTTGGAAGCTAACCCGCTTATATATTTGTAAGGTCTTAGGCCAGTAGCTCAATTGGCAGAGCGGCGGTCTCCAAAACCGCAGGTTGGGGGTTCGATTCCCTCCTGGCCTGCCAGACATGCGCAGTGAGAAATGACTGACCAAGTACAGGAAAACGCCACAGCGTTGGACGCGCTGAAGCTCGCTGCGGGCGTCGTCATTCTGGCGGCGGGCATCGCGGGCTTCTATTTGCTGTCCGACCTGCCGATCTGGCTGCGTTGGATCATCGTGCTGGCGTCGCTGGTGGTGGGCGCGCTGGTCAGCCTGCAGTCATATCAAGGCAAGACGTTCTGGCAGTTCGTGCAGAGCTCGCGCGTCGAGCTTCGCAAGGTGGTCTGGCCGAGCACGCAGGAGACCTGGCAGGTCACCCTGGTGGTGTTCGTCATGATCGTCGTGCTCGGTTTGTTTTTCTGGGGCGTGGACACGCTGCTCGGCTTCCTCACGAAGTGGCTGACCGGGCGCGGAGGTTGACATGGCTTTGCGTTGGTACGTCGTGCACGCCTATTCCAACTTCGAGCATCGCGTTGCCGAGGGCTTGAAGGACCGCATCAAGATGCAGGGCTTGCAAGACAAGTTCGGCGAGATCCTGGTGCCGACCGAAGAAGTGGTCGAGATGCGCGACGGTCAGAAGCGCAAGAGCGAGCGCAAGTTCTATCCCGGCTACGTGCTGGTGCAGATGGAGATGGACGAAGCGACCTGGCACCTCGTGAAGGAAGTGCCCAAGGTGCTCGGCTTCATCGGCGGCACGCCGGAAAAGCCCGCGCCCATCACCGAGAAGGAAGCGATGAGCATCCTCCGGCGCGTGGAAGAAGGCATCGACAAGCCGAAGCCCAAAGTGCTGTTCGAGCCCGGCGAAGTGGTGCGCGTCATCGACGGCCCCTTCAACGACTTCAACGGCGTGGTCGAGTCGGTCAATTACGAAAAGAACCGCCTGCAAGTGGCGGTGCAGATCCTCGGTCGCTCGACGCCCGTGGAGCTGGATTTCAGTCAGGTCGAGAAGGCCTGACGATGGGTTGGAGCGCGCTTTAAGCACGCTTCAGGTTGAAAACTACGATGGGGAGCTGCTCGTAAGAGTGGCGTTTGCACCCGGAGAGCATCATGGCCAAGAAAGTCACTGGCTATATCAAACTGCAGATTCCTGCAGGCCAGGCGAACCCGAGCCCGCCGGTCGGTCCGGCGCTGGGTCAGCAGGGCGTCAACATCATGGAATTCTGCAAAGCGTTCAACGCGCAGACGCAGAGCTTGGAAAAGGGTCTGCCGACCCCAGTTGTGATCACGGTCTACAGCGATCGCAGCTTCACCTTCATTCTCAAGACGCCGCCGGCGTCGGTGCTGATCCGCAAGGCCATCGGCATTGAGAAAGGTAGTGGCGCGCCCAATACCAACAAGGTCGGCAAGATCAGCCGCAAACAGCTCGAAGACGTCGCCAAGATCAAGCAGCCGGATTTGACGGCCGCGGATCTGGAAGCAGCTGTCCGCACTGTCGCGGGCACTGCGCGCAGCATGGGCGTTGACGTGGAGGGCGTGTGACATGCCATTCGTAGCTAAGCGTTTGAAGGCCTGGGCGGGCAAGATCGAGCCGGGCAAGGTGTATCCGATCGATGTGGCCCTGGGCCTGGTGCAGGAATTCGCCAAGGCGAAGTTCGCCGAGTCCGTCGACGTGGCCGTGAACCTCGGTATCGATGCCTCGAAGTCGGACCAGCAGGTCCGTGGCTCGACGGTGATGCCGAACGGTATCGGTAAGACGGTGCGTGTCGCCGTGTTCACGTCCGGCAAGAACCAGGATGCGGCCCGCGCCGCCGGCGCCGACATCGTCGGCCTCGAAGACCTGGCCGAGAAGGTGAAGGCCGGTCAGATGGATTTCGACGTGGTGGTCGCTTCTCCGGATGCGATGCGCGTGGTCGGTCAGCTCGGTCAGATCCTCGGTCCTCGCGGCCTGATGCCGAACCCGAAGGTCGGCACCGTGACCCCGAACGTCGCTGACGCCGTGAAGAACGCCAAGGCCGGTCAGGTGCGTTACCGCTCCGACAAGGCCGGTGTCGTTCATTGCACGATCGGCAAGGCGAACTTCGAGCCGGCCAAGCTCAAGGAAAACCTGCACGCGTTGCTGGCGGACCTGCAGAAGGCCAAGCCCGCCGCCGCCAAGGGCATCTATCTGAAGAAGATCTCCGTGTCTTCGACGATGGGGCCGGGCGTGCCGGTCGAACAGTCGTCGCTCTCGCTGTAATTGTTGTTTCTAGCGGGCACTCACCTCGGTGGGTGCTCGCTGTCGATTGATGAAGCCGGCCGCAAGGTCGGTCACATCGAAGACCGCAGGCGGAATGTGAGTTCCTTAATGAGGCCTGCGCAGATGGTGTTACCCGAATCGGAGCTCACGGCCGCAAGGCATGTGATTCCCCGCTGAAGGGCGCCGTCAGGTCGTACTTCCTCGCAAGTGGAAAAGGCGACCAGGGTGGATGCGAAAGGAGGCGCATCCGTTCGTGTTAACGCTCTTCACGCCAGGAGGAAATCATGGCGCTCAGACTCGATGACAAGAAGGCGCTGGTAGCCGAAGTCGCCGCGGTAGCTGCAACAGCGCAGTCCGTGGTGGCCGCGGAATACCGCGGGCTGAAGGTTTCGCAGATGACTGAACTGCGGACCAAGGCTCGTAAATCCGGTGTCTACCTGCGAGTGGTGAAGAACACGTTGGCCCGCAAGGCTATCGCCGGCACTCAGTTCGAAGTGGTCGGCAAGAGCCTGAAAGGCCCGCTGGTTCTCGCGTTCTCGAAGGAAGATCCGGGTGCGGCTGCCCGACTGGTCAAGGACTTCGCAAAGGCAAACGACAAGCTGGTGCCGACCGTAGTGTCGCTCGGCGGTGCGTTGCTCACGCCGAAGGACCTGGACCGTGTCGCCAGCCTGCCGACGATCGAAGCGGCCCGCGCAACCCTGTTGGGATTGCTGCAGACCCCGCTCGGTCAGCTGGTCCGCACCGTCAACGAACCGCACGCTCAGCTCGTGCGTGTGTTGGCTGCGCACAAGGACAAGCTCGGCGCGACCGCTTAAGCGGCCAGCCCGATTCGATTACGGTTACATCATCTAAATTTTGGAGTTTTCAACATGGCTATTTCGAAGGAAGAACTGATCGACGCGTTGTCCAACCTGAAGGTGTTGGAAGTGGTCGACCTGGTCAAGGCGCTGGAAGAGAAGTGGGGCGTGAGCGCCGCTGCTGCCGTCGCCGTTGCTGCGGCTCCCGCGGGTGGCGGCGGTGCCGCTGCTCCGGCTGCCGAAGAGAAGACCGAGTTCACCGTGACCATGACCAGCTTCGGCGCCAACAAGGTCGGCGTCATCAAGGTCATCCGCGAGATCACCGGCCTGGGCTTGAAGGAAGCCAAGGACCTGGTCGAAGGCGTGCCCTCGGTGGTCAAGGACGGCGTGCCGAAGGCCGACGCGGACTCGATCAAGAAGAAGCTGGAAGAGGCCGGCGCCGCTGCGGAGATCAAGTAATCTCGTTCGCGGAGTTTTGTTGAGCGTACTTTTACCGGTACCTGGAAGGCGCGGCGGCGGAGCGAGCTCTGTCCGCCGTGCTTTCCTATTGTCTTTTGTGGCGGCGACCCAACGTCGGGTGGCCCCCACGTTTGATTTCGAAGCCCTGAACTCTCTATCAGATTCAGAAGGGTGATCCAGATGGCCTATTCGTTCACCGAGAAGAAGCGTATCCGTAAGGACTTCGGCAAGCGGGAGAGCATCCTTGAGGTGCCTTACCTGCTGGCGATTCAGCTCGACTCGTACCGCAAGTTCCTACAAGCCGATGCGCCCGAGATGGCTCGGGCCGACGCTGGCCTGCACGCTGCGTTCAAGAGCGTGTTCCCGATCACCAGCTATTCCGGCAACGCCATTCTCGAATACGTCAGTTATCGCCTCGGCGATCCGGTATTCGATGTGAAGGAGTGCCAGATGCGCGGCCTCACCTACGCAGCCCCGCTGCGAGTGAAGGTACGCCTGGTTGTTTACGATAAAGAGACATCGACCCCGACCAAGAAGACGGTCAAGGACATCCGCGAGCAGGAAGTCTATCTGGGCGAAATGCCTCTGATGACCGACAACGGTACGTTCGTCGTGAACGGCACCGAGCGCGTCATTGTGTCCCAGCTGCACCGTTCGCCGGGCGTGTTCTTCGATCACGACCGCGGCAAGACTCACAGCTCGGGCAAGCTGCTGTTTTCCGCGCGCATCATTCCTTATCGCGGCTCGTGGCTCGATTTCGAGTTCGACCCGAAGGACTGCGTGTTCGCGCGTATCGACCGCCGCCGCAAGCTGCCGGTCACCATCATCCTGCGCGCTCTCGGCTACACCGAAGAGCAGATGCTGGACATGTTCTTCGACAAGAACACCTATCACCTGTCCAAGAACAAGATCGAGTTCGAATTGATCCCGGCGCGTCTGCGCGGCGAGACCGCGACCTTCACCATCAAGGTCGGCGATGAAGTCATCGTCGAGGAAGGCCGCCGTGTGACCGCGCGTCACGTGCGTCAGCTCGAGCAGAAGAACATCTCCCGCCTGGAAGTGCCGAAGGAATACCTGATCGGCAAGATCCTGGCGCACGACGTGTTCAACACTGAGACCGGCGAGATCCTGGCCAAGGCCAACGAGATCCTGACCGTCACTGTGGTCGACAAGCTGATCGAAGCCGGCGTCACGGAAATCCGTGCGCTGTACGTGAACGATCTGGATCGCGGCCCGTACATCTCCGACACGCTGCGCATCGATCCGACCCGCACTCGCCTCGAGGCGCTGGTCGAGATCTATCGCATGATGCGTCCGGGCGAGCCGCCGACCAAGGATGCGGCCGAGAACCTGTTCCAGAACCTGTTCTTCAATGCCGAGCGCTACGACCTGTCGGCCGTGGGCCGCATGAAGTTCAACCGTCGCGTGCATCGTGAAGAGATCGTCGGCCCGGGCATCCTGTACGACGCCGCGCATTTCTCGAAGCGCACCGATGAGTTCTCCAAGGAGCTCACCGAGAAGTACACCGACACCTCGGACATCATCGCGGTCATCAAGGAGCTGTGCGACATCCGCAACGGCAACGGCCAGGTCGACGACATCGATCACCTGGGCAACCGTCGCGTGCGCTCGGTCGGCGAAATGGCGGAGAACGCCTTCCGCATCGGCCTGGTGCGCGTCGAGCGCGCCGTGAAGGAGCGTCTGACGCTCGCCGAGTCCGAAGGCTTGATGCCGCAGGAAATGATCAACGCCAAGCCCGTGGCTGCGGCGGTGAAAGAGTTCTTCGGCTCGTCTCAGCTTTCCCAGTTCATGGATCAGAACAATCCGTTGTCAGAGGTCACGCATAAGCGCCGTGTCTCTGCGCTCGGCCCAGGCGGCCTGACGCGCGAACGCGCCGGCTTCGAAGTGCGCGACGTGCATCCGACGCACTATGGCCGCGTGTGCCCGATCGAAACCCCTGAAGGTCCGAACATCGGTCTGATCAACTCGTTGTCCGTGTACGCGCGTACCAACGACTACGGCTTCCTCGAGACGCCGTATCGCAAGGTCGTGGACGGCAAGGTCACCGAAGAGATCGACTACCTGTCGGCCATCGAAGAGAGCCAGTACGTGATCGCGCAGGCGAACGCGACCCTGAGCGACAAGTCCGAATTCGTCGACGACCTGGTGTCGTGCCGTCACTTGAACGAGTTCATGCTGTCCTCGCCCGACAAGATTCAGTACATGGACGTGTCGCCGAAGCAGATCGTGTCGGTGGCCGCCTCGCTGATTCCGTTCCTCGAGCACGACGACGCGAACCGCGCGTTGATGGGCTCGAACATGCAACGTCAGGCTGTGCCGACGCTGCGTGCCGAGACGCCGCTGGTCGGCACCGGCATGGAGCGCGCTGTGGCGATCGACTCCGGCGTGACCGTGGTCGCGCGTCGCGGTGGCGTGATCGACTCGGTCGACGCGTCGCGTATCGTCGTTCGTGTGCACGATGCTGAAACGTCGGCTTCGGAAGCCGGCGTCGACATCTACTCGATGACCAAGTACACGCGTTCCAACCAGAACACCTGTATCAACCAGCGTCCGCTGGTGAAGGCGGGTGACGTGATCGCGCGCGGCGACGTGCTGGCTGACGGCCCGTCCACCAACCTGGGCGAGCTGGCGCTGGGCCAGAACCTGCTGGTCGCGTTCATGCCCTGGAACGGCTACAACTTCGAAGACTCGATCCTGATCTCGGAGCGTGTCGTCCATGACGATCGCTTCACGACGATTCATATCGAAGAGCTCACTTGCGTCGCTCGCGACACCAAGCTGGGTCCCGAAGAAATCACGGCCGACATTCCGAACGTCGGCGACATCGCGCTGGCCAAGCTCGATGAAGCCGGTATCGCGTTCATCGGCGCCGAAGTGAAGGCGGGCGACATTCTGGTCGGTAAGGTCACGCCGAAGGGCGAGACCCAGCTGACGCCGGAAGAGAAGCTGCTGCGCGCCATCTTCGGTGAGAAGGCGTCCGACGTTAAGGACACCTCGCTGCGCGTGCCTCCGGGCATGGACGGCACCGTGATCGACGTGCGCGTGTTCACGCGCGACGGCGTCGAGAAGGACAGCCGTGCGTTGTCGATCGAGAAGTCGGAGCTGGAGAAGGTTCGCAAGGACCTGGAAGACCAGCGCCGTATTCTCGAAGACGACTTGTTCCAGCGTATCCAGGCCGTGTTGCTCGGCAAGCCTGCTTCGGCGGGCCCGCAGAAGCTCAAGGCCGGCACCATCCTCGACGAGACTTATCTCTCCAGCATGCCGCGCGAGCAGTGGCTGGAAATTCGTCTGCAGGACGATGAAGAGAACGCCGCGGTCGAACGCGCCGCCGAGCGCTTGAAGGCTCAGCGTAAGGAGTTCGAGAAGCGCTTCGATGAGAAGCGCGCCAAGATCACCGCGGGCGACGATCTCGCTCCGGGCGTGCTGAAGATGGTCAAGGTGTACCTGGCCGTGAAGCGCCGCGTGCAGCCGGGCGACAAGATGGCCGGCCGCCACGGTAACAAGGGTGTCGTGTCCACGATCATCCCGGTCGAAGACATGCCGTTCGATGAGCACGGTACGCCGGTCGACATCGTGCTGAACCCGCTGGGCGTGCCTTCGCGTATGAACATCGGTCAGATCCTCGAGACGCACTTGGGCTGGGCCGCCAAGGGCATCGGCCACAAGATCGGTCGCATGCTCGACAGCATGGCTGCCGAGCGCGCCACGCAGATCCGCAGCTTCCTCGATGAGGTCTACAACAAGTCGGGCGGCCAGAAGGCGGACATCGCTTCGCTGACCGACGACGAAGTGATCGCATTGGCAGGCAACCTGCGTCACGGCGTGCCGATGGCGACGCCGGTGTTCGACGGCGCGGCCGAAGAGGAAATCAAGCGCATGCTGGAGCTGGCGGATCTGCCGGCCAGCGGTCAGACGACGCTGTTCGACGGTCGTACCGGCGAGCGCTTCGAGCGTCAGGTGACGGTGGGCTACATGTATATGTTGAAGCTCAACCACCTGGTCGACGACAAGATGCACGCCCGCTCGACCGGTCCGTACTCGCTGGTCACACAGCAGCCGCTGGGTGGTAAGGCGCAGTTCGGCGGTCAGCGCTTCGGCGAAATGGAAGTCTGGGCGCTGGAGGCGTATGGCGCCTCGTACACGCTGCAGGAAATGTTGACCGTCAAGTCCGACGACGTGAACGGTCGCACGCAGATGTACAAGGCCATCGTTGACGGCAACCACGAGATGAAGGCCGGCATGCCCGAGTCCTTCAACGTGCTGGTGAAAGAAATCCGTTCGCTGGGCATCAACATGGAGCTGGAGCAGGAGAGCGACAAATGATGGTTAGCGCCACATTCGTTACGCCCAACTCGCTTCACACAGAAGTAGCGTTGATTGACATGGTCTTGCGGGCATCGAGTGCTTCCCCGTCAGGGGAGTCGATGCGCCCGGCTCGAACCTAACGCCTTAGGTGACACATGAAAGATTTGCTAAAGCTCTTTAAGCAGCACACTCCGGTCGAGAATTTCGATTCGATCCGGATTGGCCTGGCTTCGCCTGAAATGATCCGCTCGTGGTCGTTCGGCGAAGTGAAGAAGCCGGAAACCATCAACTACCGTACGTTCAAGCCGGAACGTGACGGCCTGTTCTGCGCCAAGATCTTCGGACCGGTGAAGGACTACGAGTGCTTGTGCGGTAAGTACAAGCGCCTGAAGCATCGCGGCGTGGTCTGCGAAAAGTGCGGCGTCGAAGTGACCCAGTCCAAGGTGCGCCGTGAGCGCATGGGCCACATCGAGCTCGCGAGCCCGACTGCCCACATCTGGTTCCTGAAGTCGCTGCCGTCGCGCATCGGTTTGATGCTCGACATGACGCTGCGTGAAATCGAGCGCGTGCTGTATTTCGAAGCGTTCGTGGTGATCGAGCCGGGCATGACCCAGCTGCAGCGCGGTCAGTTGCTGACCGACGAAATGTATCTGGAAGCCATCGAACAGCACGGCGACGAGTTCGACGCCCGCATGGGTGCCGAAGCCGTGTACGAGCTGTTGAAGTCGCTGGACCTGCAGCAGGAAGTGCTCAAGGTTCGCGAAGAGATCCTCGGCACCAACTCTGAAACCAAGATCAAGCGCCTCACCAAGCGCCTGAAGCTGCTCGAGTCGTTCATCGAGTCCGGTAACAAGCCGGAGTGGATGGTCATGACCGTGCTGCCGGTGCTGCCGCCGGATCTGCGTCCGCTGGTGCCGCTGGACGGCGGCCGCTTCGCGACGTCCGATCTGAACGATCTGTATCGCCGCGTCATCAACCGTAACAACCGCCTGCGCCGACTGCTCGAGTTGAACGCGCCGGACATCATCGTGCGCAACGAAAAGCGCATGTTGCAGGAAGCGGTGGATGCGCTGCTCGACAACGGCCGTCGCGGTCGCGCCATCACCGGCACGAACAAGCGTCCGCTGAAGTCGCTGGCCGACATGATCAAGGGCAAGCAGGGCCGCTTCCGTCAGAACCTGCTCGGCAAGCGCGTCGACTACTCCGGTCGTTCCGTGATCGTGGTGGGCCCGACCCTGCGCCTGCATCAGTGCGGTCTGCCGAAGAAGATGGCGCTCGAGCTGTTCAAGCCCTTCATCTTCTCCAAGCTGCAGCTGCGTGGCGAAGCTTCGACCATCAAGGCCGCCAAGCGCATGGTGGAGCGTGAAGGTCCGGAAGTGTGGGACATTCTCGAAGAAGTCATTCGCGAACATCCCGTGCTGTTGAACCGCGCGCCGACCCTGCACCGTCTGGGCATTCAGGCGTTCGAGCCGGTGCTGATCGAAGGTAAGGCGATCCAGCTGCATCCGCTGGTCTGTACCGCGTTCAACGCCGACTTCGACGGCGACCAGATGGCCGTACACGTGCCGTTGTCGTTGGAAGCGCAGCTCGAAGCCCGCGCTCTGATGATGTCGTCGAACAACATTCTGTCGCCCGCCAACGGCGACCCGATCATCGTGCCGTCGCAAGACGTGGTGCTCGGTCTGTACTACATGACCCGCGAGCGCGTGAATGCGAAGGGCGAGGGCATGCTGTTCACCGACGTGCAGGAAGTGCATCGCGCCTATGAGAGCCGCCATGCCGACCTGCAGGCCAAGGTGAAGGTGCGCATCACCGAGTACGTCAAGAACGAAGAGGGCACCGGTCATCGTCCGAAGACCCGCGTCGTCGATACGACCGTGGGCCGTTCGTTGCTGTCCGAGATCCTGCCGAAGGGCATGTCGTTCGATGTCGTGAACCGCGACATGACCAAGAAGGCCATCTCGGGCGTCATCAACCTCTGCTATCGCAGCGTCGGCTTGAAGGAAGCCGTCGTGTTCGCCGACCAGCTGATGTACACGGGCTTCGCGTACGCGACGCGCGCCGGTGTGTCGATCGGCGTCGACGACATGGTCGTGCCTCAGCAGAAGGGCCGCATCCTCGGTGGCGCCGAGCGTGAAGTGAAGGAGATTCAGGAGCAGTACGCTTCGGGTCTCGTCACCAACGGCGAGCGCTACAACAAGGTGGTCGATATCTGGTCGCGCACCAACGACCAGGTGGCCAAGGCCATGATGGACAAGCTCGGCGTCGAAGACGTCGTGAACTCCAAGGGCCAGACGGTCACGCAGAAGTCGTTCAACTCGATTTACATGATGGCCGACTCGGGCGCCCGCGGTAGCGCGGCCCAGATTCGTCAGCTCGCCGGTATGCGCGGCCTGATGGCCAAGCCGGACGGCTCCATCATCGAAACGCCCATCACGGCGAACTTCCGTGAAGGCTTGAACGCCATGCAGTACTTCATCTCGACGCACGGCGCTCGTAAGGGTCTGGCCGACACCGCGTTGAAGACCGCGAACTCCGGTTACCTGACCCGTCGTCTGGTCGACGTGGCGCAGGACCTGGTGGTCACGGAAGAGGACTGCGGTACCTCGAACGGCCTGACCATGGCTCCGATCGTCGAAGGCGGCGACGTGGTCGAAGGTCTGGGCGAGCGCGTGCTGGGTCGCGTGGCTGCCGAAGACGTGATGAAGCCGAACGGCGAATCGGTGGTCGTGGCCGCCGGCACGCTGATCGACGAAAAGCTGGTCAAGCTGCTCGAAGCCGAAGGCGTCGACCAGGTGAAGGTGCGTTCGCCCATCGCCTGCGAAATCCGCTACGGCGTGTGCGCGCAGTGCTATGGCCGCGACCTCGCGCGTGGTCATCGCATCAACATGGGTGAAGCGGTCGGCGTCATCGCCGCGCAGTCCATCGGTGAGCCGGGCACGCAGCTGACGATGCGTACGTTCCACATCGGTGGCGCGGCGTCTCGAGCGGCTGCCGCGAACTCCGTGGAAACGAAGGGCAAGGGCACCGCGCGTCTGCATAACCTGAAGACCGTGCACCACGAGAAGGGCCACTGGGTCGCGACCTCGCGCTCCGGTGAGTTCGGCGTGATCGACGAGTTCGGTCGCGAGCGTGAGCGTTACAAGATCCCGTACGGCGCCGTGATCACGGTGAAGGACGGCGATCCGATCGAGCCGGGTCAGATCGTGGCGACCTGGGATCCGCACACCCACCCGGTCGTGACCGAAGTGGCGGGTTTCATCAAGTTCCAGGACTTCATCGACGGCGTGACCGTGCAGAGCCAGGTCGACGAAGTGACCGGCCTGTCCAGCACCGTCGTGATGGATCCGAAGCAGCGCAGCTCGGGCGGCAAGGACCTGCGTCCGGTCGTGCGACTGGTCAATGCCAAGGGCAAGGAAGTCACCTTCGCCAACACCGACATTCCGGCCGTGTACGCGCTGCCGACTGGCGCAATTGTCAGTCTGGAAGACGGAGCGAAAGTATCAGTTGGTGATGTTATCGCGCGTATCCCGCAAGAGTCGTCGAAGACCCGTGACATCACCGGCGGTCTGCCGCGCGTCGCGGACTTGTTCGAAGCCCGCAAGCCGAAGGACTCAGCGATCCTCGCCGAGTACTCGGGCACCGTGAGCTACGGCAAGGAGACCAAGGGCAAGCGCCGCTTGATCATCACCGACGAGCAGGGCGAGAAGCACGAGGAGCTGATTCCGAAGTGGCGTCACCTGAACGTGTTCGAAGGCGAGCAGGTGGAGCGCGGCGAAGTGATCGCCGACGGCGAGCCGAACCCGCACGACATCCTGCGCTTGCAGGGCGTGGAGTCGCTGGCCAACTACCTGGTCCGCGAAATCCAGGACGTGTACCGGCTGCAGGGCGTGAAGATCAACGACAAGCACATTGAAGTGATCATCCGCCAGATGCTGCGTAAGGTCGAAATCGCCCATGCGGGCGACACCGTCCTGTTGCGCGGCGAGCAGCTGGACCGCGCCCGCGTGACGGACGTGAACGAGCGGATCGAGGAGCAGGGCAAGATTCCCGCGCGCCTCGAGCCGGTGCTGCTGGGTATCACCAAGGCGTCGCTGGCGACCGAGTCGTTCATCTCCGCGGCCTCCTTCCAGGAGACCACCCGCGTGTTGACCGAAGCGGCCGTACGCGGCCTGAAGGACGACCTGCGTGGCTTGAAGGAGAACGTCATCGTCGGCCGGCTCATCCCGGCAGGCACGGGCTCGTTCTTCCACTCGCGTCGTCGTCGCCGGGATTCCGGCACGGGCCGCGGCTTCATGGATATGGGCGGCGGTGGGGTGGATACCGAGGAATCGGCGGAGGCCTCGTCCGACGCGGAGTAAGGAATCGGCAGGGGGAAGGGCAACCTTCCCCCTGGAACCCCTCGTGTCGGGCCTCTAAGCCGTTGACACATCAGGGTCACGTTCCTACAATCCCGCGCCTTTGATTTGGCCGGCGTCGACGTATCCTCCGCCCGCCAGTCACCCGAATTTAGTCAGGCCGCCTTAGCGAACAGCTAGGCGGCTTCGTGTTCTCTTTAGGAATCATTAGGTTATGGCCAGTATCAGTCAGCTCGTCCGTAAGCCGCGCACTTCGCCGAATTACAAGACGAAGGTACCTGCGCTCGCTGCCTGCCCGCAGAAGCGCGGGGTTTGCACGCGCGTGTACACGACGACGCCGAAAAAGCCGAACTCCGCCCTGCGTAAGGTCGCCAAGGTGCGCCTGACCAACGGCTTCGAGGTCATCAGCTACATCGGCGGCGAAGGCCACAACCTGCAGGAACACTCGGTGGTGCTGATCCGCGGCGGTCGTGTGAAAGACCTCCCCGGTGTGCGCTATCACACGGTGCGCGGCACTCTGGACTGCGCGGGCGTCAACGACCGCCGTCAGGGCCGTTCGAAGTACGGCGCGAAGCGCCCGAAGAAATAACCGGCGCCACCCCTAAAACCTATTTTTAAGGTAGTACCTCATGTCTCGTAGAGCCTCGGCCCCGACCCGCACGATTCTTCCCGATCCGCGCTTCAACAGCCTGCTGCTGGCCAAGTTCGTCAACATGGTCATGGAGCGCGGCAAGAAGTCGGTCGCGGAAAAGATCGTGTACGGCGCGGTCGATCGCATCACCGAGAAGACCGGCAAGGCGAACGAGCAGTCGATCGAGCTGCTGTCCCAGGCCCTCGACAACGTCAAGCCGACGGTCGAAGTGAAGAGCCGCCGCGTCGGCGGTGCCACCTACCAGGTGCCCGTTGAAGTCCGTTCGGCCCGCCGCCAGACATTGGCCATGCGCTGGGTGATCGAAGCCGCTCAGGCGCGCAGCGAGAAGTCGATGTCGCAGCGTCTCGCCGCCGAGCTGCTGGATGCTTCTGAAAACCGTGGTTCGGCCGTGCGCAAGCGTGAAGACACGCACCGTATGGCGGAAGCGAACAAGGCGTTCGCTCACTACCGCTGGTAAGCGTGGAGTGCGGTCAATGAACGTCGCCCTCCGCGACTCGTTAACCGCAACCTGCAAGAGACCTCATGTCACGTACTACGCCCATCGAACGCTATCGGAACATCGGCATCTCTGCCCACATTGACGCGGGCAAGACGACGACGACCGAGCGCATTCTTTTTTACACGGGCGTATCGCATAAGATCGGTGAAGTGCATGACGGCGCGGCCGTCATGGACTACATGGAACAGGAGCAAGAGCGCGGCATCACCATCACCGCCGCTGCCACGACCTGCTTCTGGAAGGGGATGGAGAACAACTTCCCCGAGCATCGCATCAACATCATCGACACCCCGGGCCACGTCGACTTCACCATCGAAGTCGAGCGCAGCCTGCGCGTGCTCGACAGTGCCGTAGCCGTGTTTTGCGCGGTTGCCGGCGTGCAGCCGCAGTCCGAAACGGTCTGGCGGCAGATGAACAAATACAAAGTGCCGCGCATCGCGTTCGTCAACAAGATGGACCGCGCCGGCGCCAATTTCCTGCGTTGTGTCGAGCAGATCCAGCAGCGCCTGCGTGGCGTGCCCGTGCCGATTCAGCTGCCGATCGGCGCTGAAGACAAATTCGTCGGCGTGGTCGATCTGATCCGCATGAAGGAAATCTGGTGGGACGACGCCACCCAGGGCACGCGCTTCGAATATCGCGACGTTCCCGAGGACATGCAGGAGCAGTGCGAGGAGTGGCGCGCCAAGATGATCGAGGCGGCCGCCGAAGCCAACGAGACCTTGCTCAACAAGTATCTCGAAAGCGGCACGCTCAGCGAACAGGAAATCATGCAGGGCCTGCGCGAGCGCTCGATCCGTAACGAGATCGTCGTTTGCATGTGCGGCTCGGCGTTCAAGAACAAAGGCGTGCAGGCCATGCTCGATGCCATCATCGAGTTCATGCCCTCGCCGGTGGAGATGCCCCCGGTCAAAGGCCTGCTGGCCGATGGCAAGGAAGGCACGCGCAAGGCCAGCGACGAGGAGCGGTTCTCGGCGCTCGCGTTCAAGATCCTCAACGATCCGTTCGTCGGCAACCTGACGTTCTTCCGCGTGTACTCCGGCGTACTCAACTCCGGCGACACCGTCAGCAACCCGGGCAAGGGCAAGAAGGAGCGCATCGGCCGCTTGCTCCAGATGCACGCCAACGAGCGTAGCGAGATCAAAGAAGTCCGCGCCGGCGACATCGCCGCGGCCGTGGGCTTGAAGGACGTGATCACGGGCGACACGCTGTGCGACCCCGATCACTCCATCCAGCTGGAAAAGATGGACTTTCCCGAGCCGGTGATCTCGGTCGCGGTCGAGCCCAAGACGCTCGCCGACCAGGAGAAGATGGGCATCGCCCTGCAGCGCCTGGCGAAGGAAGATCCCTCGTTCCGTCTGTCGAGCGATGCCGAGTCCGGTCAGACCATCATCGCCGGCATGGGCGAGCTGCACCTGGAAATCATCGTCGATCGCATGAAGCGCGAGTTCAAGGTGGAAGCGAACGTGGGCAAGCCCCAGGTCGCCTACCGCGAAACCATCCGCGCCAAGGTCGAGCAGGAAGGCAAGTTCGTGCGTCAGTCCGGCGGCCGCGGTCAGTACGGCCACGTGTGGATCACGCTCGAGCCGAACGAAGCCGGCAAGGGCTTCGAATTCGTCAATGGCATCGTCGGCGGTGCGATTCCGAAGGAATACATTCCGGCGGTCGAGAAGGGCATCCGCGAAGCAACCGCTAACGGCGTGCTCGCCGGTTATCCGGTCGTGGACGTGAAAGCGACCCTGTTCGACGGCTCGTATCACGACGTCGATTCGAACGAAATGGCGTTCAAGATCGCAGGCAGCATGGCCTTCAAGGACGCGATGTCCAATGCCAAGCCGGTGATCCTCGAGCCCATCATGAAAGTGGAAGTGGTGACGCCGGAAGATTATTACGGCGACATCGTGGGCGACCTGAACCGCCGTCGCGGTCAGATCGTCGGCATGGAAGATTCCATCTCCGGCAAGGTCGTGACGGCGGAAGTGCCGTTGGCCGAGATGTTCCAGTACTCCACGTCCATGCGCTCCATGAGCCAGGGCCGTGCCACGTACACGATGGAGTTCGCCAAGTACATGGAAGTGCCGACCAACGTCGCGAATGTGATTACCAAGAAGGGCTGACGCCTCGACAGTGCGCCAGCAACAGATAACGTCAGCTTTTTAAAGTTATAGATAGAGGAACGCCGCCGTGGCCAAAGAGAAATTTGAACGTACCAAACCGCACGTGAACGTAGGCACCATCGGCCACGTCGACCATGGCAAGACCACGTTGACGGCCGCGCTGACGAAGGTGATGGCTGAGAAGCACGGCGGTGAGTTCAAGGCGTACGACCAGATCGACAAGGCGCCCGAAGAGCGCGCTCGCGGTATCACGATCGCGACGGCGCACGTGGAGTACACCTCGGATGCGCGTCACTACGCGCACGTCGATTGCCCGGGCCACGCCGACTACGTGAAGAACATGATCACGGGCGCGGCGCAGATGGACGGCGCGATCCTGGTGTGTTCCGCCGCTGACGGCCCGATGCCGCAGACGCGCGAGCACATCCTGCTGGCCCGTCAGGTCGGCGTGCCGTACATCGTGGTGTTCCTGAACAAGGCCGACATGGTCGATGACGCCGAGCTCCTTGAGCTGGTCGAAATGGAAGTGCGCGAGCTGCTGTCGAAGTACGACTTCCCTGGCGACACGACCCCGATCGTGAAGGGTTCGGCGCTGAAGGCGCTGGAAGGCGATCAGAGCCCGATCGGCGTGCCGGCGGTGGTGCAGCTGGTGGCGGAAATGGACAAGTACATCCCGGTGCCGGAGCGTGCGATCGACGGCGCGTTCCTGATGCCGGTGGAAGACGTGTTCTCGATCTCCGGCCGCGGCACGGTGGTGACGGGTCGTATCGAGCGCGGCATCGTGAAGGTGAACGACGAAGTTGAAATCGTCGGCATCCGTCCGACGACCAAGACGACCTGCACGGGCGTGGAAATGTTCCGCAAGCTGCTGGATCAGGGCCAGGCCGGTGACAACGTCGGCGTGTTGCTCCGTGGCACGAAGCGCGAAGAAGTGGAGCGCGGCCAGGTGCTGTGCAAGCCGGGCTCGATCAAGCCGCACACGCAGTTCGAAGCTGAGGTGTACGTGCTGACGAAGGAAGAGGGCGGTCGTCATACGCCGTTCTTCAAGGGCTATCGTCCGCAGTTCTACTTCCGTACGACGGACGTGACGGGCGCGTGCGAGCTGCCGGAAGGCGTCGAGATGGTCATGCCTGGCGACAACATCAAGATGGTGGTGGAGCTGATTGCGCCGATCGCGATGGAAGAAGGCCTGCGCTTCGCCATCCGTGAAGGCGGCAAGACGGTCGGCGCCGGCGTCGTCGCCAAGATC
>NZ_JBHSDU010000007.1:0-1332 GCF_042651805.1 Steroidobacter flavus
TCAAGCTCCGTACGGGGCGGAACGTACTCTCCCAGTTCTTCCGGTCGTCCCTGTGGGTTCGGTAAAGCACGACGGTCGACCTTACCGTTCGGCGTAAGTGGCAGTTGTTTCAGCACCATCCAGGCCGATGGCATCATGTACTCAGGTAAACGTTCTCTTAAATACTCGCGAAGCTGCGGAATGAGTTGCTGCCTAAATCCGTTCTCCAATGGGTCGTTGGCGTAGTCGCTCCAAGGCCTCTGATCCTTTGGCAGCGGCTGCAGCCTCTGAGGTATCTGTCCGACGTAGGCGCGATCTATCAACTCGACCTCGAAGCATCCTAGTGAGTCCGAACCTCCCCAGCTCACCTGAATTTCGTAGTCATACGCCTGGGCCAACTCCCAAAATTTCTCAGGCTCGGTCGCCTCAGCCTGCATCTCGCTCAGTTGGCGACGAAGTGCACTCGCCTCCATCTGCTCATCGCTCGTCTCGATCAGCTTCTGCGCCGATATCTCTTTTGATAACCGACCGTTCGGTATCTCACTCAAGCGAACCGCGCGCCAGCGCCGCTCGCGTAGCGCCGATTCGAGCTTAGCAACGGATCCAACCGCACTATTCCATTCCAGCTGTTCGCAGATCGCATGCGCCGCCCTCTGTTCACCAACGTGCAACACTACATCGTAGCGATAACGCGTCAGCTCATTCGGCGCCAACCCGCGCTTCAATTGCACATCCGCCATACTGATGCTCGCCACTCGCCCAACCAGCACCTGAAAAAACTGCGGATCAATCACCAATTCCTTGTCCTGCGCAATCGCACGTGAGATGCGCCCTCGCAACTGCCCGACGCGGACGTTAGCGGCCGCCTTGTTCAGCTGCACCGACGCGTGGAACATCGACAGCAAGCCAAGATGACGAACGTCTCCGATGAAGATCCGACCACCTGGACTGAGCAGCCGAACTGCTCCTTGAATAACCGTCAATAGATACTCGATGTCCGGAAAATATTGAACCACCGAGTTCAGCACTACCGTATCGAAAGCGCCAGACTCTAGATCCTCTAACTCGGTTGCCAAACGTTGCATTAGCCTCACGTTTCTGAGGTCATCCCGCCCCCGTATCCACGACTGCAACTGCTGGATTGCCGATGCTGAGAAGTCCACCCCAACATACGCTGAACACTGCGGCGCCAGATGCTGCAATAACAACCCCACGCCACACCCTATCTCCAATACCCGCCGCGGTTGCAATGATCGAATTCTCTCCACCGTGCAGGATAGCCACTCCTGCATCTGCACTTCGGGGATCGGTTGACCCGTGTAACTACTGTCCCAGCCAATATAGCTCGGACCC
>NZ_JBHSDU010000008.1:0-1106 GCF_042651805.1 Steroidobacter flavus
TTGGGGAAGGGTAAAGTAATTCTGTTGATCCGATAGCCATTGCAGGTGATGGTGGGCCGTAATCGGATGAGAGCGGTGGTCCAGAGCAGCAGCGATTTAGGATTGGATCCCGCGCGACTGCTCCGTAGCATCTCACGTACCAGACGGCACATAGATTCGACCGAGTTGGTGGTCAGTGGCAGGCCAAGGTTGGGATGAGCGAGATAGGATCGATAGAACGGCAGGTCTATCAGGAACTGACACAGCACTGTTTTGACGCGTAGTGTTCCACAGTCTCCTCGAGACAAGCGCCTCAGGCGCTCGATGGTTTGTGACAGGCGCTTTCCCGCCGGCAAGCGCAACGCGTCGCGCATCGATTGATAGATTTCCTCGCGAACCGCGCCTCCACGCAGCGTGTAACGCACTCTGCGGCGGGGAGCTTGCAACTTAAGCAGCAGATGAAAATGACAGAGCTGCAGGATCCAGTTGTGCCGACGAGCGATCTTCTCGATTCCCGGCAAATTGTCGGCCACGACCGCGCAAATACGCCTTCTGGCGTTGACGGGGATGGCTTCTACCGCTTGTTGCCAGCGAGAGGCGCCCTCTCGCCCAGGCAGCAGCACCGGGTCGAGGAAGGTGGCCTGATGAGTTCGACACGGCTTTAGTGCAACCAGGTACAGAACCCACGGAATTCCTTCGAACTCGAACCACAGTCCATCGATCAGGAGCACCAGTGATCCAGCCGGCATCTGTTGCGGGCAGGGTCGATCGACCCATCGGTGGAGTGCCTGGCGAAATCGATATCGATACGCAGGTAGAGCGCCACAGGCTCGATGGGAGAACAGTTGTCCGAGTGTGAAGCCCTCTACAAGCACTCGATGCAAAAGGTCTGGGGATGCTCGATGGCGAGGACGCCCGCGCTTCTTAGGGCGGATCGTCCAGGTTCGATGACACCGTATGCACTGTCGACGGCGTGGGCCGAACCGGCGCACGGGGGCTGCGCAACAAGGGGATTTCGCATGCTTTGATTGCATGCATACGAGTTACCCCAAGAAAGTCGCGTCCCCCGGCTGAATCTCAGCATCAGCGGCGGCTCGCATCAACAGATTTTCTTTACCCTTCCCCAA
>NZ_JBHSDU010000009.1:0-3406 GCF_042651805.1 Steroidobacter flavus
CACTTACGCCGAACGGTAAGGTCGACCGTCGTGCTTTACCGAACCCACAGGGACGACCGGAAGAACTGGGAGAGTACGTTCCGCCCCGTACGGAGCTTGAGCAAGCCTTAGCCGACGTATGGATACAGCTACTGCAAATTGATCAGGTTGGCGTTCAGGACAACTTCTTCGATATCGGGGGACATTCTCTCCTCGCCACCCGGGTAGTTACGCATATAAGCGAGCTACTGGACATAGAGCTGCCACTGCGCGCGATCTTCGAGAACCCAACGATTGAAGCATTGAGTGCCTACATCGTCGACGAGATTGCGGCTGAGATGTCTTCGGAGGAGGGTCTATGACTGAGTCCCGCAGGTCAGATATTTCCTCCGAGCACCTCAGGACACTGAGCTTAGGGGAGATCAAGCAACTAAGACGACGGCTCGAAACTCGGAAGAGCCGTACCGTGCTTCCCCCTCTCGTTCCTCAAGAGCGCGGGCTAGCCGCGCCGCTTTCATACGCGCAGGAGCGACTGTGGTTTCTAGACCAACTGGGTCTCGTCGGGCCAGCCTATAACACGATGATGGCGTTGGAACTGGACGGGCACCTCAATGTTGCGGCGTTGGAACACAGCCTGTTTGAGATTGTGCGTCGGCACGAGAGTCTGCGTACGCATTTCGAGTCGATTGCGGGCAATCCAGTCCAAGTTGTGGACCCACCGAGGGAGTTCCTACTGAGCGAAAATGACCTTTCGGCGCTAGAAAAGACAGCGCGGTCGCTAGAAGTCAAACTTCTTATGAGGCAGGAAGTGGAGCGGCGTTTTGATCTTAGTACTGGACCGATGCTGCGCGCCTTATTGTTGAAGTTAAGATCTCAGCAGCACATTCTACTTGTGACCATGCATCATATTGTGTCTGACGGCTGGTCACGGTCGGTGTTGCATCATGAACTCGGGGCCTTGTATGCAGCGTTCGCTCGCGACGAGCCATCACCCTTGCCAGAGCTTCCAGTTCAATATGTGGATTATGCGATCTGGCAGCGGACGTGGTTGACTGGGGAGATTCTAGACAATCAATTGAGATACTGGAAAAAGCAGCTCAAGGACGTGTCTTTCCAGCTCGAGCTGCCCTCCGACCGGCCCCGCCCGGCGTTGGAAAGCTTTAAGGGAGCAGAGTTCAAGTTCGTGCTGTCGACTTCGATATCGAAGGCCCTGAAGGACCTTGGCCGGCGAGAGGGGGCTACGCTCTTCATGCTGGCTCTTGCTGCTTTTCAGCTCCTACTTTCGCGCTGGAGCGGTCAACGCGACATCGTGGTGGGCGCGCCCATTGCTGGCCGAGGAAATCGAGAGGTTGAGCGGCTCATCGGTTTCCTCGTCAATACGCTGATTCTTCGAGTGGATGTGTCGGGACATCTCACATTCCGACAGTTGCTTGGGCGAGTTAAAGAGGTGACGCTTGAGGCTTATGCACATCAGGAAGTGCCGTTTGACGCGCTCGTGAAGGAGTTGCGCCCGGACCGCAATCTAGCTTGCCAACCAATCTTCCAAGTGATGCTCGCGATGGAGAACTATCCAGAACAGCAGTTGGAGCTACCGGGAATCACGTGGACGCCGATAGACGTGGATCGTGTCACTACCCATTTCGATCTGACGTTATATCTACTCGACGGTCAGGCTGGATTGGCGGGTACCTTTGAATATTCGACGGATTTGTTTGACGAGAGCACCATTGCGCGTATGGCCGCGCACCTTAGAGTGTTGCTGACGGCGGTCATTGAAGACCCGGACAAGCCGATAGCACAGCTGAGGATGATTGATGAGGCGGAGAAGCGGAAGTTGGCAGAAGTATGGAATGCGACAACCGCGAATTACCCGCGCGGAAGTCTGATCCATGAGCTATTTGAAGAACAGGTCCGTAGATCGCCGGATGCTATTGCCGCGTTGTGGATGGGGGAAGACATAACATATTGGGAACTTAACCGGAGGGCTAATCGACTCGCAGACTACTTGAGAGAGCGGGGGGAGTTCATCGGGGAGTTTGTTCCGATTCTGATGCAGAGATGCTTGTTGATGCTAGTGGCGCAACTGGCGGTGCTGAAGAGCGGTGCCGCCTATGTCCCGCTGGATCCTGCGCTCCCGAGGGAGCGGCAGCTGTTGATGATCAGGGACTGCAGGGCGCGCTGGGCGCTTACGGATCAGCCGGTTCAATCCGTGATGGAGACGAAGAGCGTGCGTTGGGTTAACTGCACGGATGCGATGGCGACGGTCGAGCCCCTGCCGAAACCGAGTCAACCATTGCACCTGGGCCGGCCGCTCGCTGCATACGTCATGTATACGTCGGGATCAACTGGTGTTCCTAAGGGCGTGGCCGTTCCGCATCACGCAATAAGCCGCTTGATATTCAACAATGGGTACGCAGCGATAGATCCAACGGACTGTATAGCTCATTGTAGCAATCCTGCATTTGATGCATCGACCTTTGAGGTCTGGGCGGCATTGTTGAATGGAGCCCGGGTGCTAATCGTCCCTCAGTCCACAGTCATCGATCCGAGCAGGTTAGCTCGCGTGCTGAAAGATCACGGTGTCACTGTCCTTTGGTTGACCATCGGGCTGCTTACACAATCATTAGCGGCGATAGGATGCGTTCTTGGTCAGTTGCGCTATCTGCTTACAGGGGGTGATGTTGTAGAGCCAGCAACCGCAAAAAGGGTATTGCGCGAGATTCGACCCCAGCGGTTCATCAACGCATATGGGCCAACCGAGTGCACCACTTTCTCGACGACTCAGCTCATCGACTCAGTCGAAAGTGCCGAAGTTTCCATACCCATCGGGCGACCGATCGCCAATACTCAAATCTACATTCTTGACCGCTATATGGAGCTAGCGCCCATCGGGGTGGCGGGTGAAATCTATATCGGTGGAGAGGGCGTCGCCCTTGGTTACGTAAATAGACCGCAATTGACATCGGAACGATTCGTCGCGAACCCATTCTCTCTGACGTCAAGCGGGCGTCTCTATAAAACTGGCGACGTTGCACGTTGGCGCGCGGATGGAACGATTGAGTTTTTGGGCCGCCATGATACGCAAGTCAAGATTCGCGGATTTCGGATTGAGCTGGGTGAGATTGAAGAGCAGCTGCGCAAGAATCCGCAGGTGAAAGCGGCTGTCGTGATCGCATGTGATGGGGGGGCAGAGGATAAGAGAATCGTCGCGTATGTGGTCGCTGAACCAAGGAACAAGCATCTGCGTGAAGAGTCAGAAAGGGCCGGTGATGAGGTCATTGGTCAGTGGAAGGTGTTGTACGAAGAAACCTATTCCGGTCCGCAAAGGGGTCCGAGCTATATTGGCTGGGACAGTAGTTACACGGGTCAACCGATCCCCGAAGTGCAGATGCAGGAGTGGCTATCCTGCACGGTGGAGAGAATTCGA
>NZ_JBHSDU010000010.1:0-335000 GCF_042651805.1 Steroidobacter flavus
CAAAGCGACGCAGTCAGTCCTCGAACATCAAGGCAATCGGCCATTGCCAAAAAAGCGCCTCTCGCCGCCAGAATCGCGCGGTTTTACGCCGCCGCTAACATCAATTTCGCGCAAGCTTCCTCACGGCAAGGGCACGCGTGAAGAATCACCACCGAGATGCACCGTCGCCGGTGCGCTCAGGGTGGCCGTGGTCCACTGGGCGTTGGGCATCGTCTACCCTGAGATGCGTCGCCCGGCGGTTGGGGCCTGAATCAGATCATGCGCGGCATCCTGGGCTCGAGCTTCCCAGGATCACACATCGTTGGTTGGAGGTGCCGCGACCTCGGATCGTCACCGAACGATGTGAGAGGGCAGTGGCGAGGTGCCACGGACGACTCGCGGCCACGCCTCGCGGTGGATGGGTGGTGCGCTTGGGCGATGAGTTCTTCGAATGGGGGAAGGCAAGCCCGAGGGTCAATGCAGACTCTCGCGTCGTGTTGACATCGGCCACGATGACGCAGAACGGCTAATCGGATCGTTGGACGCGTGAGTTTCGAGTTTCGTTCGTAACTGCTGGGCGGTGGAGAGATCCTCACGCGTCCCGATGATTCCGATCGATGCGGCTCGCGTCAGGATATCAATGGCGCGATTCACGTTGGCCAGTGCTGCATCGTGCTCATCGCCGAGCGCGAAAGCGATCGTCCGGTTCTGAAGCGGCGCTCGCTTTGTAACAGACCCGCCTGCAGCACTCGCCCAATCAAGCGCTCCACGAGAAGGAGTTCGACAGGATAGCGAGCAAGGTAACTGCACGAGTTTGCCGTCCGGATCGAGTCCGGGTTGATGGAACCTCACTCTGTCACCGCCATCGACACTTTGCCAAGTGTCGCCTCCGGCAGGGGCGCGTCGATTGTATTACTCACATCCGGAAGCGTACGCAGCGTGATGGCGCGAATCGATGGCGCGGTCGTGACAGATTTGGCGCCAGTCGATGCCAAGTGTAGGTGAGGCGGGGGATGAGATTGCAGTTGATGTGAATCTATGAAGTATCCAGAGTGCCCGCGTTGGCTTCGCCGATGGAGTTCCGCAGCATCCATGGATACACGGAGTTCTGCTTCGAAGAGTCGTGGTGTGGGCGAGAGCGATGCCATGAGCGGTGAGCGATGTTTCGCGCACTCCACCACAGAGAAGAGCAAAGCCGACTGGCAGCCACTGCAGGAGCATTCGCTGAGCGTGGGGGAGTTAGCGGCGGCGAAGGCCGAGGCCTTTGGAGCGGCAGGCCTTGCGAGGGTGGGGGGCACGCTACATGACCTCGGCAAGTACACCTCACAGTTTCAGAGACGACTAGAGGGCGGGCATCCAAGGAGGGATCATGCCACCAGGGGGGCACGCGTTGCTTACGAGCGGTACGGCATGCTCGGGTTGCTGCTGGCCTATGGAATTGCAGGCCATCACGCCGGCTCAGCGAGTGGTGTCAACGGCGTAGCGCGAACGGCGCTGCGCGAGCGATTACAGGCCGAGCTCCATCCTTTGTTGCCGCAATGGCAGCAAGAGATCGTCCTGCCTGAGGTCGTGGCATGGCCGGATCGCTTTCAGCCCGTGCGCTCGCGCGGAGCATTTCAGTTGTCGGATCGGCCCTCAAACGAGGGTGATCAGCGAGCCGTAATCTCGAAGTGCTTCGTCGTTCGTCAGCAAAATCATCGGCTCTATGGATGCCTGCGCAACGAGTATTCGATCGAACCGATCTTTGTGTATCGGCGGAAGCTTGGCGACTCTTGCCGCGTGCTCACCGGCGATCGGCAACATCGAGAAGCCGGCCGGCTCGACGCTGGCCAGTAGCTCGTCGGGGTCGGCATCGAGCTTGCCAATGCTCGATTTGATGCTAATTTCCCAGATCGATGCGGCGCTAACGAAGACTTCGGCGGCATCAATGTGCTTTCGGGCAGGCGTGGGCAGCTTGGAGGCAGCGCTTACTGCCCATAGAAACAAGTGCATATCGAGCAAAATACGCATGCTCAACGTCCCTCAAAACTGGCGATGACTTCCGGTGGCAACGGTGCATTGAAATCGTCCGGAACCTTCACCTTTCCCTTCAGCAACCCGAGTTTTTTCTTCTTCACCGAAGGGTAAACCGGACTCAATATGGCGAGCGGCTTGCCCGCCTTGGCGATGATCACTTCTGCGCCGGCCGCGACCTCATCGACGATCCTAGAGAGGTGGGTTTTTGCCTCGTGAATGTTGATGACGGTACTCATGTGGCCCGTAATCCGAAACTGACTGAACTAAGCTTACGTTTAGTCGAATGGGTCCGGTCAGGCAAGCCTCCGGCGCCGCTCGCCCAGTCGATCCGGATGCCCGGCTCGGAGGGTAGGAATCCATGTGCTGCGGGTGATCCAGCTGCGCCCGATGTACCGTAGCGCCGCTTGCTCCTTCTGGAGTTCTGATTGAATGAAGACCTCCGTATACAGTCGTCGCAGGATAGAACGTAAGATCCTTCACCTCGACGGCTTGCCGTAGAGCCGCGCAAGTCAGCGACGAGCGCTCCGACGCACACAGGCCGTTACACCGCTGCGTCGTTCTCATCAACGGTGAGAATTAGGATGTCCACTTTAGTAGACAACTTTGCCAAATGCGCCTACGAGGCCTTGATGCGGTGCCGTCGATGCGTCACATTTGTTTCCATGTCGTGACACTCGGTCGGCTTCGACGTTCGTGACGCAGTGAATCGGGGCTCAACGAGCGATCATTCTCGCAGGGGCGAGATGCTCCGATGGGAAACTGCACGGCGTACTTGCTCATTGGAGGCAAGGCATTTCACAGCTCCAATTGACAGAACATCGGCCATCATGATCAGATACCTATCAAATCCCGGGTGTTCCTCTCGACAAGAACGTGAGGGCGGTCGGGCGCAAAAGCCGCCGCAAGGCGGTTTTTGCATTTCTAGGGTCAGTGACGGCGTGCGCTGATGCGGTCAGCCGGCGAAGGAGTACCGTGCATCCGGACGCGCGCGTATATCGATGGCTACAATCTCTACTATGGTTGCCTCAAGCGGTCGGCGGATAAGTGGCTGGATCCGCGGGCACTCATCGAATGTATTCTTCCTACCATCTTGCATGAGTCTCACGGTCAGCCCATCGGTCATCGATGTTACCCGCGCACCTTCAAATTTTTCACCGCGCCCATCCTGGAAGCGTTTGCGAAATCAAACGATTCGATCACGTGCCAATGGCACTATCACTCGGCATTGCAGGCTCATCTGCGCGGTGATCTCCAGATCATTCAAGGTTATTACGACGCCCGGCCCGCACGCGCCTACCGATGGGAGAGAGGGAGGCCGGCGCGCACCTGCGAAAGGATCGAGATCTGGAGGCTAGAAGAGAAGCAGTCAGATGTTGCGCTCGCCTTGCATGCGTACAGTGATGCGATCCGCGGACACGTCGATCAAGTCATCTTCATCACCAATGATACTGACGTGGTGCCGGCCCTCGAGCGGCTCCGAGAGGATACGTCCGTGATCGTGGGGCTCATTGCTCCGATTCGACGGGGGCGCGGTAGTGTCAACGCAGCGTTGGAGCGATGCGCGCACTGGACGAGAAAGCACATCGGTGATGAAGAACTTGCTCGAAGTCAGCTGCCCGTGAGGGTTCGCGGCAGGGCCGGAGTGATCCATAAGCCAATCAGTTGGTATCCGCGTCCCGATCTGCTCGCGCCAATTTTCGAGGAAGCCCGGCGGGTGAAGGGGAGTGCGGGTGGTGCGCGTCGCTGGCTGAATCTACCTTGTGCGCACCTTGGTGGCCGGATTCCCATCGAGATGTGTGCTGACGATGGGGCCGCGCTGGAATTGAAAGCTTACATGAGTCGCTACGCCGAAGAGTTCGGGATCTAAGCGAGCCCGAAAACCGCTCCGGTTGCAGTCAAAGATGTCAAAGGCGACACCGCTGGGTGCGCTGCTGGGATAAGTATCGACCATTCCGTGCATGGGGCAACGCGTTGGCGGCTAGAGCAACAGATGGAACCAACGGCTCACGATACAGCTTCGATGATCGACGCTCTCGACAACCCATCGTGGCGAGAATTGCTGCTCGGCGAGCTGGATGAAGAGGTCGAAGCGTGCCAGCGCAACGATGCGATGTTCAAAGCCTTTCAGGAGTCAGAAAAGGTGGGGAAGATCCATTCCTCATTGCGGCCCTCGGGAAGCGATTGCGTCCGGCTGATCGAGATCGGCATGCGCGGACAGTTTCCCTCGCGCGAACCCTGGAGACCGGTAGGCACAGAGATTCTCAGTTGGTTTTGGACGCTGGTGCATCCTCGTTTCCCCGAAACGGTTCAGACGCACTTCGCAGCAGCGAGCGACCCATCGCGAGCCTATGGGCTCACGCTTCTGGCAACCCAATCGACGCCGGAAGCCGCGGCTTCGATCGTGACGTTGCTTCGTGAATACCCCTTGCCCAAGTGCCTGCCGCCTCGCTTCTTTTGGGAGATGAGCAAGCGCCACGCAGCGACCGGCTCACGGCTGTTTCCGAAGATGCTGGTCGAGGCTGGGCCGCATTTGGCTCACGTCATGAACTTCTTGAATGTCTGCCTCGAAGGCTCTGCTCTGGTCCCAGAGGCACTCGCGCCGGTGTCTGATTGGGTGGCGAGCGAAGCAGTCCGACTTCTCGATGCGCTCGAGCCACTGCAACGATCCGTCGGCAAGCAATGGCGATGCGATGAGAGACATTCGAGTATGCGATCGCAGCTCGGCGTCTTTCTCGATCTGCTGGGGGTCATCCCGGAGGCAACGATGGCGCCCTGCGTTCGAGCGGTTCAGCTCAAAGACCCCCTGTGTGCATTCTTCGCAATGGCGTCGATGCTCAAGAAGAACCTTCAGCCGCCAAGCGCGGCGATCCAGCTCGTTGCAGAGTGTTTTCAGACGCGGGTGTCGCTCTACAATCAACTACGTCATCTCAATCGACTCGATCTGTTCCCCGCCCATTTGCTCACCTTCGACTCCCTTTGCAGCCGCGAGCATGGCGGAGTGGCTCCGGTATCCCACCGAACTCGGATATGAGCCGACCCGACTCGATGGCAAAGGTGTCCGGTGTGGGTGGGGACGAAGAGTTCCTCATGTGCCTCTGGAAAGTCAGTGCGGAGGGTCAGTCCGACTTTGCCGCTGCATCTGGTCCAAAGATGCGAACGCGCCGATCGGGCCACTCTCGGGCGACAACCCGTTCTCGAATTTCACCGAATGGAAAAGCCGAACGCCGGATGAGCATCTGCCGCGCTGTAGCCAAGGCGTACGCCTCAAGGCCTGCTGTAGTTCGTGCACGGGCGCGGCGCCGATGCGCCGCGCGAGATCCTTGCGCGACAGGCGCATCAAATCCGCGATGGTGCTAACGCCAAAGCGCATCAGTTGCAGCTCGATCGCAAGCGGCCAGTGCAGGCTCGCAATCGGCGCCGCGCTCGAGACGCGGGGCAATTCGCGAGGCAGACACACGCGCGGTGCGTTCGAGGTGCGGGCGAGCCACTGGCCGCGCGGGCGGTTGGGGCGAGGGCCACCTGCAGACCTGCATCGAGACTCGCAAGCGCCGCGCGAATGCGCGCGATGAGCGCCTGCGCGCCGCCAAACAACCGAAAGCTGCCGCGCACTTCGAGCAGCACCTCATTGGGCGGTTGTATGCTCTCACCGCCGAGGGAACCTCGAGGCCGGCGGTCGCGATGCGTTCGAGCAGGCGGGTCTCGGCCGCGACCTCGCGCGAGACGAGCACGAGCGATGCGCACGAGGCGATCGCGGCATTCATGCGATGACCGGTCGCACGCCGTGCGCCCAGGCACGTTCGTTACACGCGACGACGTGTTTCAAACGATCGGTGTCGATCACCGCCCAGGCGGAGGCGTCGAGGAGCACGCGTCGTTCGAGGGGGCCCGCTTCGTGCTCCAGGAGAACGAGCCTGTGGTGTTCAAGGGCCGGGCACTCGACGTCGCTCGCATCGGGGCTGCGCTCACCGCTGCAGGTGGTTGGCCTCAGGATATTGCCTCCATTTCCTCATCCCTTCGGTTCTCGAAGCGGTCTCTTGCGTGCTGCTCGTGCCCTGTGTACCCTGTGTACCAGGTGTCGTACTGGTACACCGATGGTCGCTCGGTCATGAAGATTTCCATCGACATCGACGATCCGGCACCGCCGTTTGCGCAGCTGATCACACAGGTGAAGGCGGCCGTGCAAAGCGGCCGGCTTCGGCCTGGCCAACCGCTGCCATCCATTCGTCAGCTTGCGAACGACCTGGCACTCAATCTCAAGACGGTCGCCAAGGCTTACCGTTTGCTAGAGCGGGATGCCGTGATTCAAACCCGTGGCTATCGGGGTTCCTTTGTTCATATGGACGCGGTCGCGAACTGCAGTGTCGACTTGAGTGAGCGTGCGCACGAGAGATTGCAGGAGACGATTGCCGAGCTCAGAGCCGAGGGCGTGACCGATTCGGAGATCCGCAATGCATTCAACCGTTCGATGAACGGCAGCTCTGCCAAATAGGGAGAGACGACCATGGGCGAGACCATCCTGTTTTGCATCGTGTTTCTGAGTCAGGTGCTATTGATCTCCTGGTTCTACCCGAGGCGGATCGTCAGTCGCGGCAGATATGTACTGCACCATTTCCCCCAGTCCACGCATCCGAAGCTCTATCCATACCCGCCCGAACAATTCGAGCGCTGGCTGCGCAAGATCGAACGATTCAACTTCGCGATCGTCGTTGCCGGTGTTTCGATCATCGCCGGGCTGATCCTCGCGACGCTTGGCGGGGAATGGGATGGGAAGATCGTGACGCCCTGGTCGGCAAGCGGCCGATGGGTTGCAGCGATCGTGATTCCGTTCTTCATCGTGCAGTTCATCGTGGCCCTGGCTTACATGAACTTCTCGGGGCGCAAGCTGCTATTGGCGATGGCGAAAGCGCCGCCGCCCCGCGTGCGAACGACGGAGCTGCGCCGTCGGCGACTCGTCGATTTCGTTTCGCCAACCATGCTGGTGGTCGCGGCGCTCACGAACGTCGCCTTCATCATTTATATCCTGTGCGACTATTGGTTTTTCGGGTTATCCAGGTTCAAGGCGGTCGGCAGTATCCTCAGCGCTTTGTTGGTGCTGCTGGTGTTTTCCGTGACCGTCGCACTCGCGCTTCGCGCGCCGAAGTCCGATCCGTATCAGGCGCAAAAAGACCGAGGCAACCTGATCAAGTTAGTGGTGCAACAGGCATTGGCATTCAGCATCGCGTATCCCGTGCTACTCGCGATTTGGCTGACCATCAAGATCTTCGATCCGCACCTGCTCGAACCGGTCATTGCCAGTTTGTTCTGCCAGGGAATTGCGCTGGCTTCGCTGTTGCCTTCCTACCGCTATCGCCTCGATCAGGTGGACTTCAATGTCTACAGGCAGGGCGCCTGAAACTCGACGCATCTATCTCCACGGGGCCACTCCATACACGGGGGTTACCTGCTCGTATGTCATTGGCGTCATGATTGGGCCATCACGCGCTACCGAGAACCAAGCACGCTGCGTGGCCTCGTGGTTCGATGGCAGACTTGCACGATGGATCGTGCGTCGTCGGACAGGTGTGTGCGGCCACGCCATCGTTGAAGGTGGAGTAGGAGCCGTAATCTCGAAGCGGACCCTCCGGCAGATGCGGACACGCCTTCAACGCCCACGGGGTGCTGATCTTCCTACGTGACGTTGTGGCAGCGCGAACGTCGCGACTGGGGGTAGGCCGGTCCGCCAGATTGGCCGGAGGCGACGCATTTCTTCTCACATCGCACTCGTCGCGACATCGGTCGATGGCCCAGGCGCATGCAGGTCCTTCCGGTGCGCGCACGTGCTCCGACCGTCACGGAGGCGCCATGGCAACCTGGACACCCGATCCGAGGTTCTGCCCGTCTGCGCCGATGGCGATGCAGGCTCGGCCGAGAAGCTTGCGGCTGCCGTAGTTCACGAGAGGGGAACCGCAGCAGGTCGGTAGAGTTGCAATCAGTGCACCTTCCGATTATTTCGCAAGAGCCGCGAAAGTATGAATTTGCAGCACGTCCTGGAAGGCTTGAAGCGCAGTGGTCTGTCCGTCTCAGTCTGGGAGCGATGGGATGCAGGCTGGTGCGTCGAGGTGGAGGGCATCAGCGAACCGATCGTGGACACCCTGACGGAGGCCACCACTTGGCTGCATCACACGGCGCTCGAGCTGCCTCACGGGGCCCGATACGCATCGAATGCACAATCGATCATCGAGTCTCCCGCGCCCCGCGGGTTCGAGTTTCCCTGGGTGCTGCTGGGTGTATTCGAGAGTGAATATCACGTCGGCATCGCTTCTGCGGGCAAGAAGGCCTGGAAAGTCACGCTCAATTCGACGACGGATCGCGTGCCAGACCTCGACACTGCCGCGGGTTGGCTGCATAAACAGGCCTTGCAGCAGGATGCGGACTCGAGCTATGCGAAACATGCCAGGTCCGTGGACGAATTCGAGCGGTGGCTGCGACGGCGTACTTTGCGTCGGGAGAAGCACAACGAGCGCTCCCTCGTGGCGAGCCGGCGCGGGTCCGCGGATCAAGGGCAAGCGCGGGCGCATGCACCGTCTCGTCCCTGGCGAACCCGTGAGCCGGATTTTTGGGCCGATGTAGCGAAACGGCAGGGCCTTCTCGACCGGCGCGAGGGAGATCTGCTGTATCTGTGGGGACCGATCGATTCAGCGGGTGTTCGGCTGCCTGGCACCGTTGAGTTGTCGCACGTTCGACGATTGACGAAAGCGGAGCTCGCCATCGTCCGCGAACACGAGCGCTTGACGAACTCCATTCCCGAGCCTGTCGATGAGGAGTGGTCGAGCGACGAGCACTCAGGTGAGGGAAGCTAGAGTCCCGCCGCTGATTCCTGGACAGGGACACGCATGTTGGCGCGATCCACACTCCTCGAAATCCGAGGCGCCCGCCGAGCGCCGATGCCCGGCTTCATCGCGCCCTGCCATGCGACCCCAACGACGCGCATTCCGCCGGGGCAAGCCTGGTCTCATGAACTCAAGTTCGACGGTTACCGCCTCCAGGCGCACCTGCACGAGGGCACCGCGACGCTGTACACGCGGCGGGGCTTCGACTGGACTCACCGCTTTCGTGTGATCGCCGCGGAGCTTATGAGCCTGGAGGTGGGCAGCGCCATCCTGGATGGTGAAGTCTATGCCCCCGATAAAACGGGCCGATCGGATTTTCATTTGTTGCAGCGGGATCTGGCGCAGGGCCGGACGGATCGGGAGATTTATTCCCCTTTCGATCTGCTGTACGTCAATGGCATCGACCTGCGCGAGGCGACACTCGCGGACCGGCGCCGGGTGTTATCGAGCCTGGTGGTCGCCGAGAATCATCGTCACATCATTCTGAGCGAAGCGATCGGCGTCGAGAGCGAGGAGCTGCTGAAGCGCGTGTGTGAGATGGGCTTTGAAGGTGTCGTGAGCAAACGTCTCGATGCGCCCTATCGATCGGGCGAGCAGGCGTCCTGGCTCAAGGCCAAGTGTCATCTTACCGGGGATTACCCCATCGTTGCGTTCGTCGAGAAGCTGGGCGCCCGACCGCGAAGAATTGCTTCGCTCTATCTCGGTCGATTCGAGCTGGGAAAGCTCCTCTACGCGGGCAAGGCGCAGACGGGATTTCAAACTGACGACCTGTATCTGTTACGGGAACGGCTCGATCCCTACATCACATCGACCTCTCCGTTGAGCATACCGGTGAACAAGCCGAAGGCGACCTGGGTACGTCCCGAACTCGCGGCTGAAATTCGATACAACGGAACGACCGCCGACGGGCTGCTGCGGGCCCCGGTGTACAAGGGACTGCGCGAGGACCTGGCACCGTTGGAGGTCGCAGACACCGGGCGCCGCAAGGCGCGGAAAACACCCGTGCCGATCCGCCACCCGCGCGCCCCCGCCGTACCGAAGGAGAACATTCTGCAGCTGCTCCCACAGGCGGTGCCCATCCCCCACGATGACTTGAGGCGCTACTGGCGGCGCGTTCATACCGTGGCGTTACCGTATCTTGCGCGGCGGCCGCTGAAGCTCGTCCGGCAGGTGCAGGGCACGAGCTTCTATCACAAGGGGCCGTTGCCCGAGATTCCGGCGAGCGTCCATCAGCTACGGGTGACCAAGCGCGAAGGTGGCCAGGGGACGCGGGTGTGGGTGGATGATCTGGACGGGCTGCTCGGGCTCGTCGAGATGGACGTGGTCGAGCTCCATCCGTGGAATGCGACGGTCGAGGATATAGAACTCGCTGACCAGATGGTGTTCGATCTCGATCCCGGTGAAGGTATCTCCTGGACCTTTGTGCTGGACACCGCATTCACACTGCGTGAGCTGCTCGAGCAGCACGGCTACGAGCACACTTGGCCGAAGCTCACCGGCGGCAAGGGCCTTCACGTCATGGTGCCGCTCGCTCGACGCATCCCGCATGAGTCGGCGCACCGGCGCTCCCGGCGCATCGCAGAAGCACTGTCGAGCCTGGATCCCGATCGATACACGGTGTCGGCCGCATTGTCCGCGCGACGAGGGCGGCTGTTCATCGACTACTTGAGAAACGGACGCGGGACGACGGCGGTGGGTGCGTACTCGCCGCGAGCGAAGGCGCGCTGGACGATGGCGGTCCCGCTCGAATGGAGCGAGCTCGAGACCAGGCTGCGACGCCCGGATGAGTACACCATCGATGCGCCACCGATGACGGAGAATCGGACACGCCGTTCATTGCCGACCGCGCAAGCTGAGAAAAAGGCACGACGCCGACGCCGAACGAGGTCGGTCTCGCGACGTTGAAGCGGCCGCATCGTGCCGCGCCTCGCATCGCCCATGGTTGCCTGCGGCTAGTGAAAATCCCGGGATGGAGCCTCGAGCACGCCGAGCCATTCGGTGTGATCGAAGAGTGCCTGCGCGATGAGATGTTTGAGGTTGCTTTCAGTCTGAAATATTCCTCGAACCTCTAGCAGCGAGGCACAGAGAAAAGCACCTCGATACTTCCGTGCAACGCCATCCCACACGATCACTCGTACGTCCGGTTTCATCTTCCACCGCGAGAAAGGCGGTGTGTTTCGTTGTGCTCGGTGCTTGCCGTAGTGTGACGAGCCCGCAAATGCGCACGCCGGCACCGTTCTGCGACTGCAAGACCTCGCTGGCGGCGTGCATGCCTCCTCGAATGAGGCGATCTCGTAACAGCGCGACGGGATGACGGCGCAGCCACAGCCCTGTGCTGCGCAAGTCGGCGAGAATGTTTTGGGCCTTTCGCTAGGGGGGCTCGAAGTCACGGGCTTGCCTCGTTGGATATTCAGATATTCCAGTATCCGAACTCCGCATCAGAGGATCAGCTGGACGATCCGCTCCCTCAGCAGAGCCTCATCGCGGCATTGCATCTCACTCAACGTCGGTCTGTGCGACATGCGTCGCAACGGAACACTTGATTGGCTGGGCGCCGTCTCGCTTCAGCGGGGTGGCTGCCAGTCCACTCTTACGGATTGACTCGTACGAAACTGATGGTCAAATCTGCGTAGCACGTTACTGGCCGACGGCAGCTGAATGACGTGTGCGCGCGCACGACGAATAGGAAAAGCTCTTGCCATCCGTGGGGGACCGATGAAGAAGTTGTGGCGGTTCGTTAGTACGCCCCAGAACCTAGCGGTGCTCGTGGCGGTCGGTGGCGCGCTTGGCTTCCTAGTCACGCAGGTACTCGTGCCCCTGTGGGGGTCCCCGACGAGTCACGGCGACGCGAGTACATTTCAAGAGGCGCGTGCTGATCGCGGTACGGCGATCAACGCCTCTGGTCAGTCGCGGGTCGCCGTGGGTCAGCCGACGTCGACCGCATCTGCGACTCTCGCGCCTACGCCGTCGAGGGCGGCTGATGCGAGCGAACAGAAAGCCCAAGCGGGCCCTGGTGGCGTAGCAATAAACTCGAGCGATTCGGCGAACGTTCGAGTCGCCACCGACTCCGACCGTTCCCAGCAGCCATAGTGCGACGATATCGGGCGGCGGCCGCCGCGCTAATCTCCATCGGCTACGTGCATGCATGTGAGGCTGCCGACTCACAGCTGGCCACCGCATCTGGGCCCTGTGGTGTGGCGATCAACGCGTCCGGGCAGGCGCACGTGATCGTAAACAACGACAGGTGCGATTCGGGTACGGCTGCTACGGTTCAGAAGCTGCTCGATGACTCGCAGCGACTGGCGCAGCACCTTCTAGACTATCAGAAGTCGACCGATGAACAGCTGGCGACCCTGACTCGTCAGGTCAGGGAACTCACTGTGGCCATCACGAGCGTCAACGCCATTGCGGCCGAGCCAAATGCCAACGAGGCAGACAAGCGTGCCGCAGAGTTGCTGGCGCAAGGTGATGCGAGCGGCGCGATCGCACTGTTGGGGCGTGAAGCAGAACAGGCCCGTCAATCAGCGCTGGACACCAATCAGCGCGCAGCAGATCTGTATCGCCAGCAGGCTGCGTTGCTCACCGCTCGCAATGTAAGGAAAGCGTTGGAAGCGCTGGCGCGATCCCTAGAGATGGTTCCGGACCAATTCGACACGCTATGGGATGCAGGTGACCTCGGGTTGCTCGTCGGTGACACACAACGGGCGAAGGGCTACTACACGCATATGGCGGAGCTGGCACGAGCGCAGATTCGCTCGAACCCGGCGAACACGAAGTGGCAGCGCGATCTTTCGGTGAGCTACAACAAGATCGGCGATGTGTTGGTCTTCCAAGGTGCCGGCGCCGGTGCACTCGAGGCTCACCGTGAGGCGCTGGCGATCGCCGCCCCGTTCGCGGCACGTGATCCAGAGAATACGCAGTGGCAGCGCGATCTGTCGGTGACCCATGAGAAGATCGGCAATGTGTTGGTCACGCAGGGCGATGGTGCAGGTGCGCTCGAGGCGTACCGCAAGAGCCTGGCGATCCGTGAGATGCCCGCGGTACGCGATCCGGCCAACACAGAGTGGCAGCGCGATCTCTCGGTGAGCCACAACAAGATCGGTGATGTATTGGTCGCCCAAGGCGCCGGTGCCGGTGCGCTCGAGGCGTACCGCGAGGCTCTGGTGATCCGTGTGATGCTCGCGGCACGCGATCCAGCAAACACCCAGTGGCAGCGCGATCTCTCGGCGAGCCACGAGAAGATCGGCAATGTGTTGGTCGCGCAGGGCGATAGTGCAGGTGCGCTCGAGGCGTACCGCAAGGCTCTGGCGATCCGTGTGAAGCTCGCGGCACTCGACTCGACCAACACGCAATGGCAACGTGATCTCTCGGTGAGCTACGACAAGATCGGCGATTTGTTGACCGCTCGAGGCAACCGCGCACGTGCGCTTGTGGAATACCGCAAGGCTCTGGCGATCGCCGCGGCACTCGCGGCACGCGATCCAGCAAACACACAGTGGCAGCGCGATCTCTCAGTGAACTATGACAGGATCGGCAACGTGTTGGTCGCGCAAGGCGAGGGCGCCGGTGCACTCCAGACGTACCGCAAGAGCCTTGCGATCCGTGTGGCGCTCGCGGTCCGCGATCCGTCCAACACACAGTGGCAGATTGACGTCGCAGTCTCTCATTCAAAATTGGGCATGCTTGCCTTCGGTCAGACGTTGGAAAACCGGCGAGAGCATTTGCTGCGCGGAAAGAACATTCTGCTATCACTCAAATCGACTGGGCGCCTTTCACCAGACCAGGACCACACCGTCTGGTTCGAACAGCAGCTCGCCAAGCTGCCGGCGGAGTTGCAGTAGGCGGAAACTGGTTGCGCCGCGTTCTTGAATGAAGATGTGCGCTTTCCGGAAAGCGCAGACTCGGTCATGAGCGGCGGGAATTGCCGAAGTCAGACATGTAGCACGCGAAACTCGAGTTCGGCGCCTTCCCGAATGGCCATTGCACGCTGACGCCAAAGCAATGCTCATCGTGGTCGCATGGTCCATTCAGTCAGCGGGCGAGGGCGACTTTTCGTCCTAACACTCCGCGCGTTCCTCCAATCATCGGAATCGATGGTATCCGTAACGCCTCGCGGCTCCGTCGAAGGCGGTCACGTCCACTACAATAAACATTCTCGCGTCGCAGACTTGCGGCTGCGCCGTTCATCCGTAACATTCTTTGCGTCCTTTGATGTCACATGAGCACCGTCCCGTTACGGAGCGCACGCGACGGCGAGGCTCGCCTCCATTTGGCGGTTTTCGGCCATGTGACCCCGGCCGTATTCCCGTATCGGGACATAGATAAGATGTTGGGTCTTTTGGCTCTCGACACATTGCGGCGTGGCCGGGTCGCTTGCTAGGCGCTTAAGTGATTGATTTACCGGGCCCCATTGTCAAAGAGATGAATTGGGTGAGCGGCTTCTCTGTTGATTTACTCTCACCCATTAGGTACCTTGTGGGTATGGTCAGTCACTCCGAGTGCGATGAGGAGATCGAAAGCGTTGCGACGCCTGGCGCTCAACTCGCCAATATCGCAACGTCTCTGGTGCGCACTCGTGAGCGCGTGCAAGCGACGGTGCACGCCAGTCTCCAGGAAGAATGGCTCGCCTCACATTCGCGAGAGTCCCCGGTGGAAGTTGCCGGGGAGGGCGCCGCGGACAGTGGCGTTGACCTGATCCTTCGCAAGGAAGGTGGTGGGGTCGTGCGGATTCAGGCGAAGAGTCGCGCCGAGGCCGCTGCGTCCAGCGCGCCCGTCTTTACTGTCAGTGGGCAACCGGGCACGGGCAACTCTCATGTTGCGCGTCGCGAGTCGCTAGATCACCGGGTCGAACTGCTCGTCGTCGGCGTTGAAGTGGATGCGATGTATGCGACGGTGCGTACTGAGCCGGTGCGTGATCGCGATCGGTACGATGTCGACGTGAACATCTCGTTGAGCGATTTGGATGGGTTTGAGGTCACCGCCTTGAAGCGGCTACTGACCGAGAAGCTGCGATCGCTCGTGACTGCCGCACGCGAAGAAAATGCCGATCGCCGCATCACACAGCTCGTGCAGGCCATCGCGCCGGAGGACCCGCTGGCGGACGTGGAGCTGCAGGTGGCTGAAAGCACGGTCGAGCTGCGCCGTGAGTTCATCGATCGGGTGCCCGTGCTCACGAGTGCCGATGTGCACAAGAATGCAGGCTTTCCGGGCTCGAATCCCTCGCAAACGGTGCTGCGGTGGCGGCGCAGTGGCAAGATCTTCGGCATCAATTACGGTGGACGCGATCTCTATCCGGCCTTTCAATTTGGTGTTGATGGTCGGCCGTTACCCATCGTGGCTGAGCTGCTTGCGATCTTGAAAGACAATCCGGATCGTACAGATTGGGATAATGCACTTTGGTTTGCCGGCGACACCGGCTGGCTCAATGGCGCCTCACCTATTGAACGTTTGCAAACCGATCCTGAATCGGTGAGGCGGGCGGCGGAACAAGAGGCTTTGAGGGATGAGTATTAATCACGTCCCTCCGCCACCCCATCCTTTTCCTCAACACATCAATTCGACGACACTGCCTGTTGGCACCGAGCTTCATCGGATCTACGGCGCCAAATTCCCGGGCAATGGTTTCAATCCGCGCGTAGACAAGCTCAATCGCTTCTCCCCGATTTTTAGCCGAGGTGAGCCGGTTCCAGTGCTCTACGCCGGTAGCACGGCCGAGACTGCCATCTATGAGACGCTGTTTCACGACGCTCATGTGAAAGGGGCGAAGCATCAGTCGCTTCCGTTGAGTGCGCTGACTCACCGACGCTACGGAAGCTGGAAGACTCAGCGCTCACTCAAGTTGGCCACGCTGCACGCACCGGACCTGGCTGGCTTCGGCGTTACCACGGACCAGCTAACAGCGACGAATTCAATTTACTACGTGCAAACGGCGCGCTGGGCGGAAGCCATTCACGACAACCACGCTGATATCGAGGGTCTTCAGTGGACATCCTATCGCGCCGACCCTGGGGTCGCTTATGTGTTATTTGGCGATCGCGTCGGCTCGGAGGATCTCTTCTGTACGGGTAATGAGGTTCTGATTCGAAGAGATGTCGCCCTCTATCGCCTCGTTCTCGAGTGCGCGGCGCGCAGCGGCGTGCGCATTGCGCGTCCTAGAATGCCCTAGCGCTCAGAGCCCTGACATAAACAACGCACTTGGCTTCTCTCATCAATAGGCAGACCGAACAGTTTCCTCTAAGCGGAGGTCATGGGTCCCAATGGGTGGTGCCGGCGTTCGGTCGCGCCCCGCAAGGGTGCGTGAATTAAAACACGTTGTTATCAATCCTCCAGCCGCTACCCTGGGATCGCCCCAGCGGACGCGAGGGTTGAAATGTTCACAGCCTCAGCGCCTAGTGCCTGATTGCGCCGTCGCGCTCCACGCGGGCGCGTGGGTTGAAACCATTGGCCACATTCGAACTGCTCCACCTCGTAAACGTCGCGCCCACGCGGCCATTGATGGGCTTAGAAAACATCCCGCCTTCTGTGGAACGGGCCACGTGGCCCTCTATCTCAATTGGCTGGTTCGCGCCGCTCGGGCCATATGCTTATAAATTTCACCGATGTATGTTGACGGCGTTGCGTCCCGCGCGGACGCGTGGATTGAAACACTCAGGGCCTGACGCGAGCGGCTTCCGCCGGCAAGGTCGCGTCCCGCGCGGACATGTGGATTGAAACTCTTGGACTTGTAAGTACGCCACCTCGAAGACCCGGTCGCGTCCCGCGCGGACGCGTGGATTGAAACCTTCCGATCACCGAGGTTTCCAACAAGCGTCTGTGTATCGCGTCCCGCGCGGGCGCGTGGATTGAAACCGATTCACCGAGCGCTCGCATCGCGCTACGATGCCGCTCGATCGTCTGTTGCCGACGCGACGGCTCGGCGATGATGTTCCGTCTGCTCGAGCGTGCCCATAGCCGATGAAACTGCGCATCTTTTCGGATCTGCATCTGGAGTTCCAGCCTTTCACGCCGCCCCACCGTGAGGCGGATGCCATCGTGCTCGCCGGGGATACGGCGGAGAAACTGGCGGGTCTCGATCGGGCGCGCGAGCAGTTTCCCACGGAGCGCATTCTTTTCGTTGCGGGCAATCACGAGTTCTACGGGATGCGATTGCCCGATGCGCTCACCGCGCTGCGCGCGCGTGCCGATGAATTGGGGATCGATTTCCTCGAGAACCGAGCCGTGGAGATCAGCGGGGTTCGCTTTCTCGGGACCTCGCTCTGGACGGACTATGCGATCGAGGCACGCAACGAAGAGGAAGCGAGCCGTGCGATGGCGGTGGCGAAGCGGAGCATGAACGACTATCGACACATTCGCTTCGGTCGGCCGCGGCGAAAAGGGCGCGATCGGATGCTGCCCGGGCACGTGCTCGCCATGCATCGTGAGTCACGTGCCTGGCTCGCATCGCAGCTGATACAGCCATTCGAGGGGCGCACGGTCGTCATCACCCATCACGGACCGCATCGCTCGAGCGTGCCCGCGCGGGCGGCGGGTGATCCATTGACACCGTGCTACGCGAGTCACCCTGCCGGAGCTCGTGCGCTCACCGGTGGATCTTTGGATCCATGGGCACATTCATGACTCACTGGACTATGGGGTCGAAGGTACACGGGTGATCTGTAATCCCCGGGGCTATGCGCCGCCCCATGACAACGCGGCCTTCGATGACGCGTTGGTCGTCGAGGTTTAGCAACCAAAGGCGTGAGTTCGCGCGTCGGCGCCTGAGGAGAGTCACGCCCCAGACCCCGGAAATCTAACGTGAGAATTTACAATTCCGGGGTTTCGGCGGCAAGGCCAACGGGCCAATTTGACGGTGTCGATGATGGAAATCCTCGCCAGCAATTTCGAGCGGCGATGAGTGACCGAGGAGGCACCGTCATAGGGACGCCTACTCAGGGCGGCCAGATCGTGCCGGGATCGGACCTATGGACCTGCGGGTGGCAAACCGAGCGTAAACATTTGACACGAGAGGCTCGCCTGGGCGGACCTCCCGCTGGAAGTGTTAGGTCTCATGCTTGCCGCTCTTTGCACCGAGGGATTTCAGCAACTCTACCATCTTGATGCTTCTGCTAGAGATTGCGAAATCTAACGCTGACCATCCATGACTATCGATGATGTTTAGGTGTGCGCCCACCGCGGCGAGGAAGTTGACGTAGTCATAGCGGTTGTACGTGACGGCGTGAAACAGTGCCGTTCGGTTCCGAATGTCACCAGCGTTGACATTGGCTCCATGAGTTAGGAGAACTTGAGCAACTTCAATTCTTCCTTTTCGACCGGACCAAATGAGTCCGGTTAAATGGTTCGAATCTCTCGCTTCCGGATCGACTCCTCGAGACAGATACTCTTCGACGATGATCGGCTTGCCTGTACTGCAGGCGTTGAAGTACTGCTGCGGGGCCGTGCGTTTCATCAATCTCAAATGTTTGAAACAGACAGAGATCGGACGAATGGCATATCAGCCGCATGATGACCAGTGCGTCACGTGCAACAAACTCTGTTTCGCTTGCTATTCGGCAAGGAGCCATTGATGCCCAATGTGATGACGAAGCCGTTCATCGGGGCCGTCAGCGCAGCTACCGGTGAGACCACTGAGGGGCCAGGCGCTGCGGCGGTCATGTCCGCTTCTGGCTGCGGATTCAGCTGGTCGATGCAACGAGTTGCTGAGGCTGCGTCCGTCCGCCGTCGCAGCGTCCACTCTAGTCGACATTCGACTGATCGCTTGGATTAGTGTCGGTCCTCGTGCTGTAGCATTGGACGTGTCGCATCGGCGAAAGGGGCTCGATGCTCATGAGCGGGCGAACTGGACGCGGTACCTGTCGCGCGCCGCCACCACGAGTGCCGATCCAAGCATTCGGAGAATGACACTCGAGGCCATGCGATGGCCATCCCTGACGTACCGTGGCAGAGGGCGGGCATCGACTTCCGGAGGTAGAAGATGAGGCAAAGTATGCACATCGAGGATATGACTTCCGAATTTACCGGGACGCTCGGTCTATCGCGGGTCGAAGGAGGGAACATGTCGCGCAGTTCGCTTGCCGTTGCGGATTATCTGATCAAGCGGCAGCGGGAACGGGGGCGTTCACTCACCCCGATGCAGTTGATCAAGCTCGTGTATATCTGCCACGGATGGAATCTGGGGGTACACAAGGAGCCACTCATCACTGAACCCATCGAGGCGTGGGCTTACGGCCCAGTGATTCGGCGTCTGTATGACGCCGTCAAGGGCTATGGAAGCAACCCCGTGGGCGAGATCAACGCCGCGATCGAGCCGCTCGAACTGAGCGACGCGGAAAAGACGCTGATCGATCGCGTCTCCGATTTCTACGGTCAGTTTTCTGGCATCCGCCTGTCTCAGATGACGCACATGCCAAACACCCCCTGGGAAATAACCAGGCGCCAACACGGGCTCAATCGGATCATCTCCAATGATCTAATCGAGGAGTTCTACGCGCGCCAGGCTGAACGCGGTGACGCAGCCGCAACTTCCTGAGCTTCCGCCGCCGCCGTCCGAGGCGGAGGTGGATTCGCTCGCGGCCAAGGAGGCGAATGCATTTGCCAACGAGACGCTGGAGCGACGGACGCGTGAGGCGGACCACCGGCGTTCCGAACGGGCAAAGTCGATCGTCGTAAATGCCATGTTGGCACTGTTCCTAATGACGTGCGTTCTTTTTGCGTTGGGCGTCGTCGGGCTCGCGTGGCACTTCCTCGCGCCTGCTTCGATGTGCTGGATGTCGCCCGACCAACTCGGCGCGTTGAAGGGGCTCGTGGCCGGTGTGATCTTGTCCGGTGGGGTGCAGGCATTGAGCAAAAAGTATCTCTCATTGGCCTGACGGATGCGTGGGCGTCGTTCTCGCTCGTGCCGCGCAGGGGCGGCCAGCGGTTCAACGTCAGGTCCGATGCCCTTTTTCGTTCCGTTCATCGGTCGCTCGAGGGCGCTTGCGCGTCAAAGGACCTCTCGCTCGGACGGGGAATGCGCGGGCGCCGAAGTGACGCCCACGCTCGCGGAAAGTCTTCGGTCTCTTGAATGACACCGTCGCGCGTCATGCACCGAGCCATCTGAATCGGTGCGGGGACCTTTCGCTGCTCTGGCGGGGTCCGCGGATTTCCATGACAGGACCGTGCTGAGGTATCCGATACCGATCAAGTGCCGTCGAGCCACGGAGCCGCGGAGCGACCAAGGGATGGAAGACGGCCTCTCGAGGACGAAGACCATGCGCTCGTATTTCTCATGGGAGCGAACGTCGATCGCGAGGAAACAACTCGTCGAGCCCGGGTGGCCGACGAGCTGCCACGTGAATCTTCTCTTGCGCCGTGGACTGTCGAGGCCGCTTACAGTGCACACTGAGGGGGCCGAAGTCGGGCTTCCGCTGCGTCATCCGGTGCCACATACGGGCCGCGTAGCGATCCTGACCGACCACCGGCAGACCCCGTCATGGCGCGATTGCGCTGCAGAAGGAATGTTTCCTGAGCAACGCCATGGTCGTCGAGGAAGAAACGACGGGTTGGCGGGACGAACGGTCTTCAGAAGTTGCAGATCCGGATGGACAGCGCCGTGGAGTTATTTCATGATCTGCGGCACAGTGCAGATGAAATAAAACTCGCTCACCGATGAGTCGACTGCCGTCGAGCTCGAGTGTGATCGTACGAGTAACGATGAGAGCGATGATCGCGAGATCGCGTGGGTGCCGGGTCTCGAGTGGCTGGGTCAGGGGCGGCAGCGACGGGGGCGCCATCGTGGCGCGCACGCCCTCGGCCTGCGAGGTGGCCGTGCGGATGCCGTGAGTAGGCGGTGAACCGTGTTCGAGTCCACGCTGCCTCGTGAGGTCCGGGCACGGGCTGGGCGTCGAGCATCGATCAAAAGAGCAGCACGAAGATTAGAAACAATAACTAACGGAAGCTTCCACGAGCAACGAAATGGACGTTCGAACGAGAGCACGTCACCTGCTGTGGACCCTCGTGGGGTTCTCGATCGTAATGACCTCGCCGCGAGCCCAAGAGGCGCCGAACGAAGTCGATCGCCCCATCCTGGTGCGTCGAATCGTGTCGAGCGACTATCGCGAGGCGGGATTCGCACAGACTCACCTGCCGATCCTGCTCAGCCGATCCATGAATCGTGCGGTCCGCGTCGAGAAGGACGCGACCGTATCGCAGATCCTGAAGGAGCAGTTCAACGTCGTCCAGGGGATCACGCCGCAGGTGTACGAGGAGATCGAAGCGCACGTCTCCCGGCTGAACGGGCTCGAGGATTTGTCGAAAGATCTGAAGGCCGGGTCGATGCTGAAATTGCCCGACTTGCCGCGCGGGGCGGAAGTGGCGTTCGATCCGAATCTGCAGGTGCCGGCGCAGGCCCAGCGATCCTTCTCGAGCAACTGGAATGCGCAACTCTTTGCGTTCACCGATCGGCCGCGATTTGCAGCCAACGTCTCTGCGACCGCGAAGACGGAACTGCAGATCCGTTTCGTCCCGCAGTCCTTCTTGAAATCACTCGAGCTACCCAGATCCACCGCCTCGCTCGGTGAATTGAACGAGCAGTACCTGCCTGGCGAGGAGTCGATGCCGCTCACGCTCGCCGACACCCTCGCGCCGCCCGCCCAAGGCGCTTGGCTCGCACCGGCGGAGGTCGTTTCCTTGCGCGCCTTTCTCGCGAGGCCCGCGAAAACGAGGCCGCTCGTCGTGATCTTCGATGATTCCTTCCCGTCACAGAAGGATTTCTCCAACGCGGCGCGGTTCGTGGTCGAGGCCTCACGCACGATTCGTTCGAAGTTTGGTCTGCAGGATGCCGCGCACGCAGACTCACCGGCGCTGCTGCAGCTCGCAAATCAGCAGGGAACGATGTTCTGCGATGAGGACTGCGAGTACCCGAAACTGAAACTGCATTCGGCGATGATCCGCCGTTCGTTGAGCGAGCTGAGCGATCTGGATCCCAATGGGCGCGTCGAGGTGATCTACCTTCCCGTCAATCTCGCTCAGACGTACGCAAAGCAGATGCTCTCGGAGATTCTGCGCGTCACGTTTCTCGCCGACTCGGTGACGGCAGGGTTGGTGTTGACGACGGAGGCGGGCGGCACCTGTCCCGCCAACGTTCCGCGCGGCAAGCCCGACTATGAGAAGGTCGATGCCGTCGTCAATCACATCCTGAGCGCGCCGAAACTCGATCTGGCGCTGCGGCCGTACCAGCCGGGCGACGTGATGATGGCGCAAACCGACCGGGCGCTCGTCGATGCGGTGGTCAACTTTTTGTGGTTGTACTCGATGGCCACGCGTCGGCCGCACTTTCTGTCGATGTCGTGGACGGCGCCGAATCTTCAGTATCCCGCGCTGTTTCGGACCAACGGTTATGGTCTGTGGTTGTCTGCGGCCGGTAACGAGCCGGGCGTCAACGTTCACCTCGCGCTTCGTCAGTTCGCCGCCCGCAGCAGCGATCCCGGCGACGTCCTCGCCGTGACGAACGTCTCGTGCGACAGCAGCACGCTGCTCGCGGACCCCGCCATTCCGGTGCTGGGTTTCTCCTTTCCAGGTCGCATCACCCCGAGCCTGTGTGGCACGAGTTTCTCGGCGCCGCGAATCGCTTGGCTGCTCGCGGCACGTGAAGCCATCAAAGGCGAATCCATTCAGCCCTGCAGCCTGTCGTGGACCCAGTGGCGAGCCGCGAAGCACACGAAGTTGCGCGGCCTTCAAGATGCGGCTCAAGCGGGGCAGGGGCGTTATGCCACCACGGTGTGGAAGCTCATCGAGGAGACGCCCCCGTGAACTCTCTCTCTCATTCAAAGAAGCACCGAACGTCACCTTGGAGGATACGGACATGGAGCACTTCTGGCTGCGGTGCGCGCGCTGCGCGCTGACCTTCGTCCTCTTCTTGCCCGCACTGACGCAGGCGGACCCGGCGAGCGACATTCAGGCGCTGAAGAATGCCAAGGAATTGCTAGAGGCGCAGACGGCGAGGGATAACGCGGAAGCCGCTGCGATCCAGGCCGCGACCAACCTCGTCAAAGCAAAAAAGGCCGCCGCCGACGCACAGGCCGGCGCCGCGGCCGATGCGACCGCGCTGCTCGCGGCGCAGACGGCGAGGGACAATGCAGAGGCCGCGGCCATCGTCGCGGCGGCAGCGTTGGCCAAGGCCAAAGCGGCAGCGCAGCTCGGCGCGAGCAGCCTCGAGGCCACGCAGGCGGCTGCCGATGCACAGGCGGTGTTGGCCGCGCAGACCGCGAAAGACACGGCGGAGGCCGGCGCGATCAATGCGGCGAGCGCTTTGTCGAAGGCGCGCGCGAGCGCGGCAAACGTCGCAGATGAGATCCGCAAGAGTGAGTATGAGCAGGACGCCGCAGTCACCAAAGCGAAGGTCGGTGCCCAGACGGCGCAACTCGAGGCGCTAAAGGCGGTGTTCGGGAACGTTCCGACGATTGGCACGGACGGCAACGTGACGATCACCGATGCGACCACCGGGGTGCTGTTGCAGACGAAGGCAGGGAGCCTCGAGGCGACCTGGAATTTCGCAACCGCTCTGTGTGCGGCACTGAAAACTGCCAAGATCGAGAACGCCTTCATCGCGCCGGTGGATCTCGACACGAAGATTCAGAGCGCCCGTCTGGTGTTGCGGGAGTTCAACGGCCTGAGCGAGAAGGTCCGCGACCCCACGAATCGGGAGCTCGTGGGGCTCGCTGGCGCACAAGCTCAGCTTGCGCCGGCGGCCATATTGGGTGCGGTATCGATGCTCGAGTATGGCGCCGGTGCCTTGCAATCGGTCGCGAAACTCTTTCGCTCCGACTACGCCGTCGCGCTCTCGACGGATGCTTCGCGTGCCGCTTGGCTCGAATATTTCATGGTGGCAGAGTGCCCCGAACAGGTGCCGCGCGCGCAGATCGAAGCTGTGGTGCGAAATCAGTCGATCGACGGCGTACTCAATAGTCTCAACCAGCTGCAGGAATTCTACAACGCGGCGGCGAACGCGAAGAGCGCGACACAAAGTGGGATCACGCGGATCGAGGCGCGACTCACGGATCTGAAGGCGAAGAAGCAAGACACCGCCGTGCTCGATGAGCAACTCGAGCGGCAACGGCACCGGCTCGAATCGATCGCGGCACTGGATGCCTGGCTGCCGCGCGTTCAGAGCTTGCTCAACACCGTCGCGAGCGCGCCCGGCGCTTTTCTCGATGCGCACACGTGGTACGCCTTTGGCGATGAAAAAAACGCGCTGAAATTGAGCAGCAAGCCACGCATCACGCTCGTGATGACGACCCAGGATGGGCAGATCACGAAGACGCACTGGCTGACGGGCAAGAAGCTCTATGCCAAGTCCGCAGGCGAGGTGATCTACCGCACGCAGAACGCCGAAGGACAGGTGCTGGCCGTCGGCTATCTCACCTCGCACGCCTCCAGCGGCAAGATCAATTTGAAAGCCACGGCGGCGCCATCGACCGCGGCAAAGCATCGATCGCTCGCCTCGGCGGACGACGTGAAAGTCGCGACGGGTGCGGTGCCCGCGTCTACTGGCAAGGGGGCGTCCACGTCAGCATCACCAGGCACCCCCGCACCGGTGCCATCCGGCAACTGATCGCAGCTGAATTCATGGAGCGTGCCACGAAGCAGCGACGCCGTCGCCGCGTACTGCCTCGCCCATTCGCTCGTCCTTGCGCCGAGGCATTGCGTTCGCCGCGCCGACTGGCGCGCGCAGACACGCCATGCGAGCGCGCTCAGCTTGTCCGCTGCCGTTTCGACAGGATCGACGCAAAGGAATTCTGGAATCTCTGGCGCTTGTTTCTGGGCGCGCGAGATGAGCGATTGTATCGGATGTGAGATCGGCTCTAGGGCGGGTGACGGGTGGCTCAAAAGACATCTCAAGACGCAGATGAGGACGCAGGCCGGGTCCGGCGTTGAATTGGCTCGGATAGTTGAAGTCTGCATTGAAGAATCGGCTCGCGTCGCGTGCCCGTTGTGCTTCGCCGATAATCTGGAAGTCTTGAGCGGCCATCGCTTCGAGTACAGCTTCGCGATAGGTGCGGCGCTGTGTGCGGGTGGCCTTTTCCGGCATCGCCACTTTAAAATCTACATCCTCAGAAAACCGCCTGATGAGACTCCATCCTATGGAAAGGGACGTGCCGCCGGAGAATATCGGTCGGATGTCTGCGTACTTGAGCTTGGACAGCACGCGGAGCGCGCGCACGACGTGCCAATCCTTCTCGACCATTTCTGACCGGGTTCCGAGGGTGCTTGCGATTTGCTCAACGAGACGCGGATCTAGCACGTTCAAAGCTCAGAGAGATACCGTTGTATCCTATCTTTCGGCGAACGCGTTTTTTTAGCGGCAACGCGACGGCCTGCTGGCTTTCACGTTGGTTCTAAAACTGCCCTCGATTGGCGCGGTGTACGACACAACCTGAGCTTTCGCGAAGTGCTCAATTTGTGGGGCGACGATCCCAAACCATTGCCATTGTGGTTCACAAAGCTATTCGATAGCAGATATCAGGTGACGCAACTGTTTGATGGAGGATTGAAGCGGCATTTCGGGCTGCAACCGCTTCCGAATGGCAGACCGGAGGTTCTCGTCTCGGTCCCTGAGCGGGCAATGCTCGAGCTCCTAAGTGACGTTGGCAAGAGTCAGTCCCTCGAAGAAGCCCGACAGATCGTTGAGAGCCTTCGCTTCCTGCGAGAGAAGGTTCTCGATGAGTTATTCGCCCACCTAGTTCGCATCAAGGTCATGCGCCTTGCCGAAACTTTGTCGAGCGAACTCGATCTTCCCTGGGCTGCGCTTGCGAAGCGCCACAGTCACCGCATAGGAGGCGGGAAGCGTTGGGTGGGGTCTCTAAAACAGGCGAACGTCTCGATCTGCGGCGCCCGTGAACGAGCAGTACGTCAACACTGTCCGACTGCTGCTTGCGATCTTGCCTGCAGTGTTTCAGTCGTCTCGCTTCGCGATGAAGGGCGGTACAGCCTTGAATGTGAGCTGGCCTGCACATGTCAGAGAACGCGAGTGGATGCGGTGAGCCGATCACGCGCGATGACGTGATCTCAATAAACGGCGATGACCTTGACTCGCTAGCGTAGCCCATCTCGTTGGAAATATTTGTTTCGTGCTGCTGGGGAGCGCAACCGACGAATGTGGGAAATCGCACATTACCCCTCTCAACCTTCATCAAGGTGATCTCCGGCCCTGGATCGCAGAGATCATACTCGCCTCGCGCCACATGGCTCTCACGCGTTGCGCCAGATTGGATTGAAGAGCGACGCCAGCCTTACGAGCCGGGGGAGAGCTTTCATGGCGTGCATGACAATCATTCACGCCATGAATGATCAACTGATTCACCTCCAGACAGCCTCATGCCGAGGCTCGAGCGAGAGCGTTCGCCATGACGCGAGTAAAACATGAACATTGGCTCGAGCGTCGCGATCCCACGCGCATCTAGAACTGCGACCAGGATCTCGTGACTAGAAGCGTTGGACCAATCGAGATTCCAATCGCTAGTGATGGGGGCTCGATGTGATCGAGCATCGCGAGCCCGTCGGGTGCGGTACTGCGTCGGGCATCCGCGCCTGAGCGTCGCGGGTTACGCCGCTCAGAGCTCATCGCGTTGAGTTTTTACCACCTCAAACCGACCGCGATACTTTTTGAGTGTCGCCAAGGCGGCGGCACGTCGCGCCTCGGCGCTCGTCGATCGCTTCGCTTTCAAGCGCGCAACGAAGTCAAGGACCTCCCGAGCGTCAGCTTCGGGCAGCGTCTTGACCGCATTGCAAGCACATCCCAGCAACGCCGGCCTCCCGCAGCGCGCTGACCCGACTCGCGGTCTGCGGGCATCGGGTATCCTGCGATTGAAACTGCCCGATGGGCGGCGGATGCACTGTCTTCGTAGAGTGCCCAAATAAGCTCAGGAGGATGGGGGTGAAGCAGCCACTCAGTGTTCGCTGTCGGCGAGCCGAAGCCGACGAAGTCGTAGACAGGACATCGGCTCCTGTGTCCGATTTCATCCTGGACGCCACGCTTGTCAGTGACGACCGCTGCCGGAGTTTGGCGACAGGAGGGCCGAATTAAGACTAAAGCGGCGACACAAATGCCATCTTGTGTCTAAAATAGCGACATAATTCACGTCTTATCCCTAAAATAGCGACACCATCAGCCTTTCTATTGCCTTCTCCTGCCGCTGCAGGCGCCTGGCCTCGGCCCAGTCATTGCCGGCGATTTTCAGCACGTCGCTGTTCTCCACTCGGCAGGGGCAATTGCAGCGGCTGGCGCCCGGCATCTATACCGACAACGTGGATGCGCCCATCGAGTCGGTCACCCGCGGGCACCTCAATGAGATCTGCGCCGTCATCATGCCTGGCTGCATTGTGTCGCTCTCTCACAAGACCGAGAACGGCCAGAGCGGAACCGACAGCTTTCGATCTGACCCACGCGCCGCTGCCTTCGCGGCTTTCACGTCGTCCGCCGAGGCGCGCGATCGATCCTTTGCCACGGTCGAGGGCGCGGCCGTCGTCACTGGCGAGGGAACTTCCACGTCAGCAGGCAGCCCCGCACCGGTGCCCTCCGGCAACTGATCGCAAGCTGAACCTCATCAGGCTTCCCACGAAGCTGCGTCTCCTCGGCGCGTGTTCCGTGGGCCATTCGTTTGTCATTGCGCCGAGGGCATTGCGTTCGCCGTCTCGGGCGGCGGTGGGCGTGCACGAAGTGGCGGAGGCAGGGTGGCAGGGTGAGGTCGAGGCACCCACCCGGTCCCTCGTGCATCCATGACGGAGTCGTCGGTCGAGGAGCGATGGCAAGAATTCGCATCATGTACGATGAGACTGCGCGCCGGATGAGGAGCATCGGCTGGTGGGGACGCCTCGATGCGATGGGTACGCGCAAAATCGTCTCGGGCCCTTTTCGATACTGCTTGCACGATAGTATGTTGTTTCTGCCGCGAGACGAATCCATCCTTGGGAAAGCTCATCGTCTGCGTTGGGGCGTGTGTCCCGAAGAAGAGTTGAGAAATTATCCCTGGCTCACCGTCTTCGATGAGGAAGCGCCACAGAATCCCTTGGAGATCGATGAGCTGTCCACGGGGATCGGATTTGCCGTCCGCTACTCCAAGCGCCATCGGGAAACAGCGGTCGGGCGCGTCCCCGTGAATTCATTCATCGCGGACGGCGTTCTGGATGCCATCAACGACGATCCGCAGGTGCTGCTCGCGCTTTCCAAAGTGGGCTTCGAAGAGCTGATCGCCGAACTCTTCGCAAGAATGGGGTTTGCCGTCGATCTGCTGCGATCCACCAAAGATGACGGGATGGATTTCATGGCGGTCTGGGATGACGAGCGGTCCGATCCCATCGTGTTGGCGGTACAGACGAAGCACCCGGATCGAAGATCCAGTGGGCGCAAGCGAACAACCTTGTCGGTGGCCACGGTGCGGGAAATCTATGGAGTGGCCAAGGCGTGGAATCTCGCAGGGGCCGTTGCAATCACGAGTAGCGCGTATTCGCCGGAAGCCAAGCGATTCGCCGAGATGAAGCCTGCGGAAATCAGCCTCGCCTCGAGGCAGGACGTTCTCGAGTGGATTCGTCGCTATCGGTGGAATCGCGATGAGTGAATGACAGGCGCGCTTCGGTGACAGCCATCGCGTCTTCCTCACGAGAATCGGCGGATGCAGGCGGGTGCGAGCGAGGAGAAGAGATTTCGAACATTGATGCGCCCCTGTGCCCATCGTTCTTCTGCTTGGCTGCGCAGCGACGACACCCTGCTCGTGGAATCGATGGTACGTCGGCTCTCCGCCCTCGGTCGCCGCAGGCGCAGGCGATCATCCACGCCGAGATTCTCTCGATGCCCATCGCGGCCCTCACACAAGGCCCTGCCATTTTTTGGGCGCCAAATCGCGCGTTGCCAGTGCTCCTAAGGATGTTCCCGCGTGAAACCGCCGAGAATATCGGTGGTGTGGAAATGTCTACTAGAGTTGACAATTTGCGTCCGCCCCGTGCTCGAGGCCTTCCTTTTGAACGTTCGGCGACTAATATTTGGTCCCGAGGCGAGCGGGACGCGCCATGCGCGTCGATGTTAGTGCTACGTGCTCGACGTCTCTGGGGCGACGGTTGTCGGCTGCCGCGCGCGGTGTCATTCGCCGAGGTCGTGCGTGCCGCGTGTGCAGTGACCAGCTACGAGCAAGGTATTTCGCAATCGAATTGACAGCCCATCGAGTGTCATGGTCAAGTTCGTCCAAAATCCCGGTCATTCTTTTCGACAAGAACGAGAAGGCGGCCGGGCGCAAAAGCCGCCGAGTGGCGGCTTTTGCATTTATGAGCCTAGTGAAGGCCAGACTTGATGCGACAGGGAGGCGACATACAACGACGCATCAGGACGCGCGTTTATATCGACGGTTACAATCTCTACTACGGTTGTCTCAAGCGCTCGGCCGACAAATGGTTGGACCCGCGGATGCTCGTCGGCTGCATTCTGTCTACCCTCAGCTACGAGCAAGACGGCGAGCTGATCGGTGATCGTTGTCAGCGGCTCACTGTAAAGTATTTCACCGCCCTCATTTTGGAGACGTTCGCAAAATCCAACGACTCGGTCGCGTGCCAGCGGCACTATCATGCGGCGCTGCTCGCCCACCTGGAGGATGATCTCGAGATCATTCAGGGCTATCACGAGGCGAGGCCTGCACGTGCTCACCGATGGGAACCGAGGAGGCCGCCGCTGACGTGCGACACGATCGAGATCTGGCGGCTCGAAGAGAAGCAGTCGGATGTGGCGCTCGCCCTGCATGCCTACAGTGATGCCATCCGCGGACAGGTCGATCAGGTCATCGTGCTGACCAACGATACCGATGTGGTCCCCGCGCTCCAAATGATCCGTGAGCATACGAATGTCATCATTGGTGTGATTGCGCCGATTCGGGTTGCGCGCGGCACCGTAAACGTGGCAATCGAACGATGCGCACACTGGACGCGAAAAAACATCGGTGATGAAGAGCTTGCACGCAGCCAACTGCCTGCGCGAGTTCGTGGCAGCGGCGGGATGATTCACAAGCCGATCGGTTGGTGCCCGCGTCCCGATTTGCTTGCGCCGGTCTTCGAGGAAGCCAAACGAGTGAAGGGTAGCGCGGGTGCGGCGCGACGTTGGCTGAATCAACCCTGCACCCATCTAGGCGGACGGATTCCAATCGAGATGTGCGCGGATGACGTCTCTGTGCTAGCACTCCAGTCCTACATGAGGCGCTACGCGAAAGAGTATGGCATCTAAAGCTCGTTCGACATGCGGCGTGGTTGTGCCTCTACGGCAGTTGGTCAGTCCGCCGAACTTCCTGCGGCACGCGTGTGACGCCGAGGTTGCGCCGGGCGGCGCGTGCCGGTATCGCTTGCGGATGCGGACTGTAGGGCAGACGCTTTCCAGTGAGATTCGCCCGACAGCGTAACGCATCCCTTGCCAACATCGATGCCGATGAGAACCCGATGCGATATCGTCATCGATTGCCCTTGTCGCTATGTTTATGGGCGGCCAGCGACTTGAGGATGAACGCGAGGATAGAAGGGGATGTGCGGCTACCGGTAGCTGGGCGGAGTTGCTCGACGAGCCGCCGGTCGCAGCGGGCCTCGACCCGGCGGATCTGTGCGCTAGTGTTCCACAAGAGTTCGCGCGCCGGGCGGCTCACGCTGCGGCCATCAGCGCGACGGTCGAGAGGTGGAAGAGCGTCGATGAGCGCCGCGGCTGTTTTGGCGATGAGCATTCGACGCTCTAAATGGCATGTCGTCATTCTTGGCATCGTCGAGCGAATCGCAAACTCGTGCTGGTTTCGAGCCACACGGCGTCGTCCGAAGAACAATGGGTAAGAACTTACCCAATGTCGGCCAAAACGGCCAATATATGACCCATCAAGGGATTGCTAGAGACATCCACAAGAGAACCCAATCGCCGGGGAAGGTGTCATGTGCGATCAGTTCGCAAGCAAGAATTGTAAATCAGCTGGGAAGCGGCTGTGAAAGCGAAGATGCGCAAGCTCGCCGAGTTGGCGAATCAAAGGTAGCTGGCCGGCGGTTCGAGTCCGCGCCCCTGAACGGCCGTGTCGCCCGGAGCAAAGACTCATCTGATTACTTGCATGAGTCCACAGTGGCATCTGATGCTAGAGATCAATCGAGCCAGCCAATTTGGTGCGACGATGTGGTCCAAATGCCGAAGAATGTTTGTTTCACCATGCCGCGTATCGAAGGAACTTGCGTGCCACGCGAACGGAGCGGTCCGGTTGGATCAATGAACGTCAGTATTGCGGAAGGCGCGTAAATTAGTCTCACTGCAGACGTGCTATGCTTCCTGCGCGCTCGGAAATACACGGAGTAGTATATGAAGCCGACGACGGCGGTATCGTGCATCGTGGTGGTCCTCTTAATTCTCGCGGCTTGCGCGCCCGGTCCGAAAAAGGCGAAGTACACGGTTGACCAGTATCTGGCGGACCGCCCGCTCATGAATAAGAGAGTCGAGGAATGCGCCAATAATCCAGGTGAGCTGGATGATGATCCGGATTGTATCAACGCGATAGCGGCAGCGAGACAGGCCGCTCATAAATCGTTGAGAGACCTGTATCGTGACTCAGGTTCAGAGCGTCCAACGAACAAGCCGGAGCAGGTGGGCGATCAATAGATACCCAGGCGAGGTTTAGACAATGAAGAAGCTGTCACTCCCCAACGGGTGAACTCCCGTGCGCTCCCGCACGAATTGTCCACCGAGAAGTTGAAGACGATACAGCACGAGGTCGGTCTCTTCATGCTTTCGACGCTTGCCGGTGTGCGGTGACTTGCGCGCCTGCTCGCGTCGAGCGCGTGCGCAGTGATCACAGACCCTACGTTGCCTCCCCAGCCGATCGATCAATATGATCGCATGACAACTCCCACAGTGCCGGAAGAAGATTCGGTCGTTGCGAGTGATGCCTTCGCCGAGCAGCGTGAATCGTTCAAACTTGGTGTGTGAACTCGGCGCGAGTCGCCGCCACGTCTCATAGACCTCGCACAATCGCTCGCCACGCTCGATCGTCGCATCGGAAGTAGCGTCGAGTTTGCTCAATTCTGACGCGCCCAACGCACAATATAGGAGCGCCAACACGGCACTCTCGTTCCGCTTGCGTGCAGAGGAGAAGAACCCTTCGAACGAGGTAGGCGTCGGTCCTCGGTAGCGGCTCTCGGTGGGTACACCGGCGCGTCGCCTCAACGTTGCGAGCTGGTGATAAGTGAGCCCCGTGAGCGCTTCGATCGTCCGAGTGCGCGCTCGATGGCCGATCAATCTCATGGCCAATTGGCGGCGACGCAGCTCGCGTTCCATGCGGCCGTCCCCGATGTCTCCGTTCATCTTCCGCGTCCTGATGCGGCATTCGCCTCGTCGAAACTATTGCTACACCAAAACTGTCAGCAAGGGAAGAGCGGATATCACCGAAGAAACCACGAAACTCGCCAACTAATTTGTGGTGGATCAGTCAACACTGAAAGCTTCGGTGGCAAGCGGTCGACTCACATGTCTAATCAGGATGGACATCGGACGGATCTTCGACGCGCATCGACCCTGAACGAGGGTCGCTCGAAGGAAGTCGTGGATTGGGGGCTCCTCCGAGCGCTGAATGAACGATGTCTAGAACTCATGGTGGAGCTCGCAAGATCGGATCGAGAGCATGCGCCGCCCGCCGTCGCTTCGAATCGAGCGCTCTGGTGCGGCTTGGACGGTGGGGCACGCGAGCGCGCCGCGAACTGTGGACTGCTCCTGCTCGACATCAACTTCACCGATCCTGCGTGGTGGCGTGCGGCGGCGGCGGACCGACCGGTCGAACGAACGGGCAACCTCGAGGGATATTTGCAACCGGCGGTCGCCGCGGAGTTGATGCGCGAAACGATCACGCTCGCGTGGATCGTCGCCCGCGAAGATCGCGGCCAGGCGACCATCTTTTGCGGGTTGGCGCCGCCGGTCGCGACCCAGTTCGCATCATTTTCTCCGTCGGATCTCGATCGGCTGTCCGCCCGGTACCATCGCCACCTGAGATTGCGATTCGACGATCAGCCATCGTATTGGCGAATGCATCTGACGATCGACGGTAGCAAATGGGTATCGCGCGGCGCGGGTTCCGAAGTGACCGCAGAGTCTTACTAGACACAGCCCTTCGTCGAGGCTCGCGCGCCCACTCGGGGAACCGCCGAGCGGCGCGCATCGTGAGCGTGCCAATTATCCCGAAGCGCGAGTACGACGGCGGCATACCGTGCCGACCGTAAATGCTTTCGGCGTAAACGTTTCCAGTGACGATGAACAATAAAGAAGGCCCGCTCGGGCAGCGGCGCACAGCGTCGTCATGAGCCCAGTGCCGACCCAAGCGCATCCGTGGGCGGCAGCGATCTCGCGGGACCGGTAGCACCGAAAAGTACGAAATTTTTAAGTTTCGCCGAATTTTCCACGAAACGACGTCTGCGCTTTGGCGGCGGCTACTGATGAGATAGCACCCGCGACAAACAACCGGGGACGCCTCGTGTCACAGCCCAAGTCTTGCAAGCAAACGATTCGGCAACGCGCGATCTGTCTTCTCATATTACAAGCAACGCCGCTTGCGGCGTTTGGACAAGCCTCTCCGTTCGATACGGGCGCCGATTCGCTGCTCACGTGGGCGCTCGGTATCGCGATGCCCATCGCGGCCCTCTTCATCATCGGCTTGGGCATCGCAGCCCTGGTGGGGCGGATCAGTGCGGGCCTCGCCGTCGGCTGCATCGTGGGGATCGCTTTGATCTTTGGCGCGCCCCAGATCGTCACCTGGATGCGAGGCATGTTCGGCGTATGAGGAGCGACGTGTCATGGCCGGACGCAATGAAGGACTGGTCGCCGATGTGGTGTTCGTCGCCGTCACTCGACCGCCGATGCGTTGGGGCGTGGCGTACGAGGCGCTGCTCATGAACCTGATCATCACCATGCAAGCGTTCATCCTCACCCAGAATCTGCTGGTGCTACTGATCGCGGTGCCGGTCCACGCGCTGTGTGCACTCTTGTGTGCACGAGATCCGAGAATCTTCTCTTTGTTGATCTTGGCCGCGAGAACACGCCTGTTGGGCGTGTTCACCACGATGCGGTACTGGTCTGCCGCGAGTTACTCACCGCTGTCCATCGATCTGCCGACGCGGCAGGGACGCCGCCGCCATCACCCGTGCCCCCTCGTCGTTCACCGAGCGAGGAGGGAGGAGCGATGAGGACCGATGCCCGCTCATCGCTCGCGCGAGGCGAGCTGCCTGCATCCCATCACGTTCCTTATTCGATGCACGTCTCGCCTCATGTCGTGAAGACGGAAGCCGGGGATTATCTGCAGGTCTTCCGGATCCACGGGCTGGCGTTCGAGACCGCCGATGATGAGGATCTCAACAACTGGCACGAGCGACTCAACGTCACCTGGCGCAACGTTGCGAGCGCCAACGTGAGTCTCTGGACGCACGTCATCCGCCGAAGAGAGCGGGTCCTGCCCTCGGACGAGCCGACGGACGGATTCGCCGGTGCGCTGAAGCACAAGTATCGGCAGCAGCTCGCCCGGCAGACGTTGATGCTGAATGAACTGTACCTCTCGGTGATCTATCGACCCTTTCAGGGAACGCCGATGAGTCCCGTGGCGAGCGTGCTGCGCATCCGGTACGACGAGCCTGCGCAGACGCTCGCTCGCAAGGACGCGCTCGATGTCTGCGAGAAGCTCGCGCAGACGCTCATCGCCGCGCTTGCATCGTATGAGCCGGAGCGGCTCGGAATCGACCATCGCGGTGGCAGGGACTTCTCGACGCCGATGGAGTTCTTCTCGGCGCTCATGAACGCTGAACGTGCGCCCCGGCCGCTGCCTCGCGCCTCGATTCGCGTGGTGCTCGCGACGACGCGGCCCCTCTTCGGGTCAGAGACGATCGAGTATCGCTCGCCGACTCAGACGCGCTTTGGGGCGATGCTCGGCATCAAGGAGTATCCGACATCGACCACGGTGGGCATGTACGACGCGCTCTTGTCCGCGCCGTTCGAGTTCGTGCTGACCCAATCCTTTAGCTTCCTCGCGAAGGCGACCGGCCAGGGCCTGCTGCAGCGGCAGTATCACCGGATGTCGAATGCCGGGGACTTCGCGGTCACTCAGTCCGAGGAGTTGAAGGACGCGCTCGATGCGCTGACGGCGAACGAGTTCGTCATGGGCGATCACCACCTGAGTCTGCAGATCCTCACGGAGGCCACCGCGTCCCATGCGGTCGATGCGGCGAGCTCATTGAAGACGCTGAACGATCACGTCGCGCTCGCGCGCACGATGCTCGCCGACTGCGGCATGACGGTCGCGCGTGAGGATCTCGCGCTCGAGGCCGCGTTCTGGGCGCAGTTGCCGGCGAACTTCGCGTTGCGTCCCAGAAAGGCGCCGATCACCTCGCGAAACTTCGCCGCGATGGTACCGCTGCACAACTATCCGGTCGGTCGCGCCACGGGCAACCACTGGGGGGACGCGCTGACCATGCTCGTCACGAGCGCGCGCTCGCCGTATTACTTCAGTTTGCATGCCTCCGACCCGCGGGAGCCGGATGGCGGCAGTCGCAAGGACACCGGGCACACCTTCATCTGTGGTCCCACGGGTAGTGGCAAGACCGTGGTCATCGGGTTTTGGATGTCGATGCTGCACACCCAAGGCGTCACGCAAGTGGTGTTCGACAAAGACTATGGGCTCGAAATTTTGGTGTGTGCGCTCGGCGGGGAGTATCGCGCCCTGCGTAATGGCGAGCCGACGGGCTTCAATCCTTTGCAGCTCGAACCGACGCCTGCGAACGTCGAGTTCCTGAAGCGCTGGTTGCGGATGCTCGTGCGCGGGCAGACGCCCCTCGGCGCTCGTGAAGAAACGGATCTGGAACAGGCGCTGCGCGGCACGCTCGCGCTCGCCCCCGAGGCGCGTCGTCTGTCGCGGCTCATCGAGTTCACCGACTCGACGCGGCACGAAGGTGTGTATGCGCGCCTGTCGAAATGGTGTCACTCGACTCGGGGCGAATATGCCTGGGCCTTCGACAACGAATCCGACGTGATCGTTCCGAGGCTGCGCGAGCACGCGATCGTGGGCTTCGACGTCACGCATTTTTTGAATCACGAGGTGCTGCGCGGTCCGGTGAATGGTTATCTCTTCCACTTGGTCGAGCAGCTGGTCGATGGACGGAAGCTCGTGTGCTGGGTCGATGAGTTTTCGAATGCACTCGCCGATCCCGATTTTCAGAGCTTCGCGGACAATGCGCCGAAGACCTGGCGCAAGTTGAATGGCGCGCTGTGCATGGCGACGCAAACCGCGCGCTCGGTGCTCGCAAGTCCCATCGCGCGCACTCTCGTCGAGCAGACCGCGACGATGATCTTCTTCCCCAATCCCAATGCGACCGTCGAGGACTATGTGGAAGGGTTCGGGCTCACGGAGCGCGAGTTCACGCTGATCAAGGAGCAGATCGAGCCGGGCTCGCGGATGTTCCTGGTCAAGCAAGGCCACTGGAGCGTGCTGTGCGAGCTCGATCTGCGCGGGTTCACACAGGAGCTCACCGTGATCTCCGGTCGGCGCGAGAGTGTCGAGCGACTGCATTGGCTCGTGAAACGCCATGGCGCGGATCCCGCGCACTGGCTCGCTTCATTCATGGGTGAGGGTGAGAGCGCCGGAAATGTTTCTATTAGGAGATGAACATGAGTGCGAAGGGACTCGCGGGTGTCATTGGGATGATGTTTCTTCTGCTCGGCCTCACGCCGACGGCGAATGCGCAGTGGGCCGTGGTGGACGTGGGCGCGATCACGCAGCTGATCCAGCAGGTGAGGACCATGCAGGAGCAACTCTCGACCGCCCGCAATCAGCTGTCGCAGGCGGAATCCGCGCATCGGTCGATGACCGGCGGGCGTGGCATGGAGCGATTGCTCAACGACGTGCCTCGGAACTATCTGCCGGGGCAATGGCGGGAGCTCGTGGACGTCTTGAGCCAGACGAGCGTGAGCTATGGCGCGATCGCGCGTGAGATGCAACGAGTCATCACGGCGAACTCGGTGCTCACCCGCGAGCAGCTGAATGCGTTGGCGCCCTCCGACCGCCAGATGGTCGAAGCGTCGCGACGATCCAAGGCCATGCTTCAGGTGATGACGCGAGAGGCGCTCAATCGTACGAGCGACCGGTTCGGTTCGATTCAACAGCTGATCGATGCGATCGGGCGGGCGGATGACCCGAAGGCGGTGTTGGATCTGCAGGCGCGGATCCAGGCTGAGAGCAACATGCTCATCAATGAGAGCACCAAGCTGCAGGTGATGTATCAGCTGGCGCAGGCGGAGGAAGCCGCGCGTGAGCTGCGGGCGCGCGAGGAGGCGATCAACGCGTTTGGGTCATTGCGCGACTTGCCGCCGATTGGGCTGTGAGTAGGAAAGGGATCTGGGGCCATTCGGTGCGGTGTGTGAACAGACGGCTGGGGTGCAATGGACGTTGTCTGCATCATCCCGCTGACTCCAGGTCGCAACGGACCGATGTAGCAAGCAACCAAGGGAATGGGTGAGTGCCATGGGATTCTTCGCGGAATTTATGGGCTGGCTGAATCGGATCCTCGAAGGCTACATCGCGAACACGACGGCGACCATTGCTGGAGTTCTGGAGCCGGTCATCGTCACGCTGGCAACCCTCTATGTCGTGGTGTGGGGCTATCTGCATCTGATGGGGCGCATCGAAGAGCCGTTCGCTAATGGTGTGAAGCGAATCTTTGTACTTGCCATCATTTTGGGGATGTCTCTCTCCTTGTGGTACTACAACGAAGTCATCGTCGACACGTTTTTCTATGCACCATCGGTATTGGCGGTTCAAGTCATAGGTCCATATGACGGCGTGGAAATAGTGGATGGTGTCCTATTCGCGGGTAGCGACATTGCTGATGCACTATACCGGCGGGCGGGCATTCTAAAGGGAGATGTTTCTTTCTATTTCGCGGGGCTGCTTGTGCAGATCATCGTCGGCGTAACGGCGGTGTACACGATGTTTTTGCTGGTACTTTCCAGGGTAGCGCTGTCCGTTCTTCTCGCATTGGGTCCCTTCTTTATCGCGCTGCTGCTCTTCGACACTACGAAGAAGTTTTTTGAGAGTTGGATTGCGCAGCTCGCCAACTATGCTCTTATCACTGTCCTAACCGGGCTCATCGCAGCCCTCATGCTTACTGTCATGACTCGTGCAGCGGGACGGGCTCTCGCTGTTGGAGGGGAGATGGAGATGGCGGAGGCAGTTCGACTGTGCGCTGCTGCCGGCGTGACATTGCTCGTGATGCGTCAAGTCATGCCGATGGCCGCCGGGCTCGCGAGCGGCGTCGCGCTCAGCACCTTCGGTGTCATGAGCGCGGCTGTTTCGTGGGGGCTTCGGGGCCGAGACAAGGATCGTGAGACGGGCCGACGAGATCCTGCGAGCCGCGGGAAGGACAACGACTCGCGAGGGAGAGTATCTAAAAGCGCGCGAGCGCGATGGCACGCAGCCCGACGACCCAACTCGATCCGGTCTGTTCAATGAAGGGAGTCATTTTCATGTGGATCACGAATTCATCGATCGAGCGAGGCCACGAGACGCGGCGTTTATCGAGCGTGGCGTCGACCTGGGTGATCGTCTCGACGTTGGCCCTGCTCGCAGGCTGTGCTTCGAACGCGCCCTCGTGCGATGGACGGTTCGAGCCGATCAACGTGCCTGCAGTGAGCGTGGCCGAGGACCGAAGCTCCCCTGAGTCGGACGGCGATCATGAGCGACGTTGATCACTATCTCGCGGAGGCGGCGTCGTGGGATGCGGATCGGGAGGCTCACCGACGACAAACCCTGCGCACGACCCGCTGGGCGGCGGGGGCTGGATGGGCGTGCGCGGCGCTTGCGACCACGGCGATCGTCGTCATGAGTCCGTTGAAGCGCACCGAGCCGTATTTGATCCGCGTCGATAGCGCGACCGGGGTCGTGGACACGGTGCCGGTGTTCGTCGGCCACGAAGAGATGCCGCAGGCACTGACGCGGCATCTCTTGAACCTCTACGTCACGACCTGCGAGCGCTTCAACTTCGCGACCGCCGAAAGTGACTATGCGCAGTGCGGATCGTTTCATACGGCCGCGCGCAATCAGGCCTGGGCGGCCGCCTGGGCGCGATCCAATCCAGCCTCGCCCTTGAACCTCTACAAGGATGGCACGACGATTCGTGCCCAGGTGCGCTCGGTGAGTTTCTTCGACCGGGCCGGCGGCGAGGGCGATCTTGCGCAGGTGCGTTATCTGAAGGTGCGCCGGGTCGGCGGCAATGGCGTCGATCACGTGAGTTACTGGGTTGCGACGGTGCGCTATGCGTACGCGAAGGGCGCCGAGGCGCTCGACAAACGCGAGTGGAGCGAGCAGGAACGACGCGAGCGCGTCTGGAATCCGCTCGGCTTTCGGGTGCTCGACTTTCGCCCGGAACCCGAGGTTTTAGGACAGGAGGAATCCACGAGCGCGACCACGGTCGCGACCGAGGCGAGGAGCACGGGAGCGACGACGCCATGAGGTTCGATCTATCGCGAGCTTCGCATCTTCTTGCCCTGATCGTCCTCTGCACGTTCCTCGGCGAGCGCGCGCCCGCGGAGGTGGTGCCGAGCGCAGGTGACACCGACCGACGGGTGCGCAGCGTCGCTTACGATCCGGATCAAATCTATCGGCTGTATGGATTCGTGGGCTACAGCATCGAGCTCGTGTTCGAGCGCGGTGAGGTCTTCGCAGGGCAGGGCGGCGGCGATCTCGACGGCATCGTGTTCGGTGCGCACGAAAATCAACTCATCGTGAAGCCGCGCGCCGCGAACGTCGGCACGAACTTCGTCATCTACACCGATCGGCGCGCCTATCGATTTCACTACACCGTCGCGCAAGGCGTGCCCGAGGCCGCCAATCGCCAGGCGATGTACGTCGTTCGATTCACGTATCCGCAGGTCGCAGGCGAGGGTGCGCCGACGCCTGAGCAACGCGTCGATGCGCAGCTCGCTCGAGCGCGCACGTTGCGGCCAACGAACGAGGACTATTGGTATCGCGGGCCGCAGACGCTGAAGCCCGTCGCGGCCGTCGATGATGGCGTCCAGACGCGCCTCACCTTCGGGGCGCGCACCGAGTGGCCGGCGGTGTTCGTGCGCAATGCGGATGGCACCGAGAGTTTGCTCAATTTCAGCGTGGAGGGCGATGCGCTCGTCATTCATCGCGTGGTGCGCGCGCTCATCCTGCGGCGCGGACGATCGGCTGCCTGCATCGTCAATCATGGTTTCGAAGGCGGGGGCGAGCGGTTGCCCTCGGGCACGGTCTCGCCTGCCGTCGTGCGCGAACGCAAGGCAGGCGCGCCATGAGTGGATGGTCACGACTCATACGCGGGCTCGAGGTGTTTCGCCGCGATCGGGACGGCGTCGCATCGGATGAAGATCGCGAGCAGGACACGATCCCGGGCGATCGCGGCGTGAGTCCGACGCAGCGCGCGCTGTCGGTGCAAACGCGCGTCACGAATCTCGTGGCGTTGGGGCTCGGCGCGCTCGTCGGCACGACCTTTCTCGTGTGGTACTACCAGCACGCCCTGTCGCGGCCGCGTGCTGCCGCGCCCACGAACGATCGCACCGTGAGTGCCGCCCCGACGCTGCCGCCCCTGGGCCGAATCGATCCGCCGCTGATCGAGCGCGTGTTGGGACCGCCACCGGCGTTGCCGGAAGAAACGTCGTTCGATGAGGACGCCGCATCAGTGCTCTTTCGTGACGTGCGCGATCGCACGTCCTCGACGGGGATGCCGCCGGCGCGATCGCGGACGCCAGATCGACGCTTGAGTGGCGAGGCGTTCGTCGCGGCCTCGACGCCGATGCCGCTCGCGGCGAGCGTTGACCCTGCCGCCCGTGCGATGCCGGCGTTCGGGATGCCGGGATCGGCCGCGACACCGGCGAGTGGCGGTGAACTGGCGGAGCGCTTGACCCCGACCGTACTGCCCGCGGCGCAGGCGCGGGTGCTGCCGACTCGACGATTGTTACTCCCGAAAGGCGCATTTTTGGATTGCACGCTCGAGACTGCGATCGACTCCTCGCTCCCCGGCATGACGACCTGTGTGACGGCGACCGATACGTTTGGCGCCGATGGCTCGGTCGTGTTGCTCGAGCGCGGCAGCAAGTTGATCGGGGAGACGCGCGGGGAGGTGCGTGCGGGCACAAATCGCGTGTTCGTGCTGTGGACCGAGGCGCGCACGCCGACGGGCGTCGTCGTGACGCTCGCCTCTGCGGGCACCGATGCGCTCGGTCGCTCGGGACTGCCCGGCGCGGTCGATCGACATTTCTGGGATCGATTTGGCGCGGCGATCTTGGTGTCGGTCATCGACGGGGCGGTGCAGGCGGCCGTGCAGCGCGAGGCCCGCGGCACGTCCATCACCGTCAATCCCGCCGGTTCCTCCGACATCATGACGGAGGTGCTCGAGAGCACGATCCACATTCCCCCGACCGTCACCCTCGCCAACGGCGAGCGGATCGCGGTGTTGGTGGCGCGAGATCTGGATTTCAGGAGCGTGTATGAGCTTCGGCCCACGAGCGATCGATAGCGCCGCGGCGCTCGGCACGCACAGCCCCGAGACGCTGGGCCCCGAGGCGCTGGGCATGGAGCGTTCGGCGCTCGCGCTCACGCTCGCGCCCCTGCGGTGCCATCTCGAGGATCCCACCGTCACCGAGCTGTGCATCAATCGGCCGGGTGAGGCGTATGTCGAGACCGCGCGCGGCTGGCGGCGCGAGACGCTTTCGGCGGCGGATTTTCCGTGGTGTCTGCGTCTTGCGAAGTTGATCGCACACGCGACGCGTCAGCGGGTCGATGAAACCTCGCCGCTCTTGTCCGCATCGCTGCCCTCCGGGGAGCGCGTGCAGCTCGTCGTGCCGCCTGCGACGAGCGCGCACACGGTCGCAATCTCGATCCGTCGGCCGGCGAGCGCGGTGTGGTCGGTCGGGCAGCTCGCCGAGCGGGGCCTGTTCGCATCGACGCGTGCGCCCGACGCATCGCCGGATGCGACGGCGCGCGAGCTTGCGCGCCTGCTCGAGGCGCGTGCGTACGTCGAGTTCATGCAGCTCGCGGTCGTGAGCCGGCAGAACATCGTGGTGTCGGGTCCGACCGGCTCGGGCAAGACGACCTTCACGAAGGCGCTCATCGGTGAGATTCCGCGGCACGAGCGATTGATCACGATCGAGGATGCGCAGGAGCTGGTGCTCGATGCGCATCCCAATCACGTGCGGCTCTTCTACAGCAAGGACGATCAGGGCGTCGCGCGCGTCACGCCGAAGCAGTTGTTGGAATCGTGCCTGCGCATGCGCCCGGATCGCATCCTGCTCGCGGAGCTGCGGGCGGAGGAGGCGTTCGATTATTTGCGCAACGTGAACTCCGGGCATCCCGGCTCCATCACGAGCGTCCACGCCGGCAGCGCCGCGCTCGCCTTCGAGCAGCTCGTGCTCATGATCAAACAAAGTAGCGGTGGCCAGGAGCTCGCCCGCGCGGACCTCAAGCAACTGCTGCATCGCTCGATCGACGTGGTCGTGCAGTTCGGGGTCTCGAACCACCAGCGCTTCATCCAAGAAATCTGGTATCGCCCGATGCACCGGCAGCGAGGTCGCGATGGCCGCTGAAGCGAACACGCACCGCCCCTCGGTCGGCTCGCGCGATGCACGGCGGGTCGTGGCGCTCGTCGCGACGGTCGTCGCGGCGCTGCTCGTCGCACAGTATCTCGCGGGCTGTTTCTTGCTGCTCTCGTTAGGGGTGTCGGTGCGCGAGGCCTCGTGGCTCACGATCGCACGCTATGGGTACTACCATCGCGACTCGCCGCAGCTGCTTCGCACGCTCGTGGTGTGTGTGGGGGGTGGCGTCGCGGCGGTCGCAACGGTCGCTGCAATCGTGCTGCGACCTCGACGCGCGGCCTTGCATGGCGAGGCGCGCTTCGCGCGACGTGCCGAGATCGAACGGGCCGGATTGCTCACCGGGCAGGGGCTCATCTTGGGTGAGCTGCGCGGCCCGTGGCCGTGGCAGCGGCGCTTGCTCACTTTGCCCGGGCAGCAGGGCATCGCGCTCTCGGCGCAGCCGCGCTCGGGCAAGGGCGTCGGCGTCGTCGTGCCGACGCTCCTGACCTGGGCCGATTCGGTCGTCTGCGTCGACATCAAGAAAGAGAATTGGACGTTGACCGCCGGCTGGCGCGCGGCCGCCGGGCAGCAGGTGTTTCTCTTCGATCCGCTCGCCGCCGACGGCCGCACGCATCGATGGAACCTGCTCGATTACGTGGGCGACTCCTTGACTCAGCAGATCGACGATCTGCAACTCATCGGCAACATGCTCTTTGCCGATCCGGCGAACGCCGATCCGTTCTGGATGGCCTCGGCGCGCTCGTTGTTCTTGGGGATCGGATTGTATGTATTCGCAACCCCCTCGCTGCCGCGCACGGTCGGGGAGATTTTGCGGCAGGGCATGGCCGATGACGAGGAGGGGTTCTCGGCGCATTGGCGGCGCGTGATCCAGGGACGCATGCGCGGGGCGCAGCCCCTACCCGAGCAGTGCGCGCGGGCGCTCTTCGATGTCATCGATCTGGCCCCCCAGACCGCCTCGAGCATCCGAAAGACGTTCACCTCACGCCTCGAGCTGTGGGCCAATCCGCTGCTCGATGCGGCGACGGCGGCGAGCGATTTCGATCTTCGCCAGCTGCGACGCACGCGCATCTCGATCTACATCGCGGTTCGACCGAAGGACTTGCACCGGCTGCAACCCATCCTTGCGCTGTTGTTTCAGCAAACGATCGCGCTGCAAACCGATGAGCTGCCCGAACACAACCCGGATCTTCGCCATCAACTCGCCTTGATCCTGGATGAGGGCCCCGCGCTCGGGCGCATTCCGATCCTCGCCGAGGCGAGCGGCTTCACGCCAGGCTTCAACATCCGCACGTTGTTCGTGATGCAAACTCCCTCGCAACTGCGCGAGGTGTATGGCGAACACGGCAGTCGCACGTTGCTCAAGACGCTGTCGAGCCGCATCTATTTCGCACCGAAGGACATCGAGGAGGCCGAGGAGATCTCGCGGGAGTTGGGGACGACGACGGTGCGCGTCACTTCGCACTCGAAACCGGCGGGCTTCGCGTGGCAGCGCCATCGCGCTCAGAGCATCAACGTGAGCGAGCAGCGGCGCGCGTTGATGCTGCCGCAGGAGGTGCGCGATGTGGGTCCCGATCGGGCGCTCATCTTCATGGACGGCGTGCCGCCGATCCTCGCGCGCAAGCTTCGCTATTACGCGGTGCCGTGGCTCGCGAAGCGCGTGATGCCGCCGCCGCACGTGCCTGCGATCGAGCCGATCGTCTCGACGCCGGCGAGCCCGTCGGCGCCTGCGGTTGGAAGCGAGATCGCACCGGCCGGCAGCGAGCGTCAGTTCCGTCCCGGGACCGTGGAGGATGTCGAACGGATCGAGGCGTTGACGCTCGAGGACTTCGATCTCGATCTGTCATCGGTCGTCTTTCCGGAGGCGGTGGCCGGCGAGGCGTTGAGCGAGCAGGCGCTCGCGCAAGCGGCGAACGACTTCTTGGCGTTGCTGAAGGGCGCGCCGCCGGCGCCCGGGGAGGCACCGGATGGCTAAACGAGATCGCACGCGCCGGGCGCGTAGAGCCGAGGCGGCCAAGCGCAAACGCGTGGCGGACGGCGCGCGCATCAATGGCATCGAGGCAGCCGTATCCGGTGAGCGTGCACCCGCATCGAAACCTCGCACGAACGCAACGCCGCCGGGCGCCACGCCGGCGCGCTCGGTCGCGGCCGGATCGGCCTCGCACTCACCTGCGATGCCGGAGGCGATCCGGCGACGCTTCATCGTCGCGCGTAACATTTATTATTTTCCCGGCGGTGGTCGCGCATTCGTCGATCGTGGCGATCGATTGACGAGCCGCAGCGAGAAGCGCGAGGTGATCGACAGCCTGGTCGCGATCGCGCACGCGCGCGGTTGGCGGCAGCTCACGATCACCGGCACCGATCGATTCAGGGCGCAGATGTGGCTCGCCGCGCGCCTCGCGGGACTCTCGGTACGCGACTATGCGGCGAGTAGCCATCTTCAGGGGCAATTGGCGCGCGCGCTGTCGCGGCGAATGGCCCAGATGGCGCCTGCGAGCGTGTCGATCGAAGCGCCGGAAAGCACGCAGGACGCCGGCGCGGCTCGAGCGCCGGCGCCCCGCGAATGGCGGGGGCGGCTGATCGATCACGGCTCGGCCCCCTATCGACACGAGCCGACGGGGCGTTCGTCCTACTTCATCAAGCTCGACACCGCGGCCGGTGAGGTCGATGTTTGGGGCGTCGATTTGAAGCGCGCGTTGCAGGCGTCGCTGAGCCGGGTCGCGCGGGGCGAGGAGGTCGTGCTTCGTCGCGTGGGAGGCGAGGCGGTGAGAGTGAATGCGCCGAGCGCGGCGAACGGTGAGCGCGCAGAAGACGCGGCGCGGCTCGTCCATCGCAATCGCTATGGGATCGAGACGCGCGAGTTCTGGGCCGCGCGCGAGGCGATGGCTCACCTGGTGCGTGATCCGTCGGTGTCGGCGCAGGCCGCAAGTCGCCGACATCCGGAGCTTGCGGGAACCTATCTTAAGCTGCGCGCCGCGCAGCTCTTCGCCCGGCGCTTGCGACACGCCGAGAACCAACGGCGCTTCGAGGCGCTCGTTCGTCGCGGACTCGCGGCGGCTCTCGAGCGCGGGGAGCCGCTGCGCTCCGTGAGACTGCGCACGCGAGCGGCCGTGCGCGAGCCGCGTATGGCGCGATCGGCGCCCGACGCCAGTCGCGGTCGTGGATGATCGGGCGGGGTCCGTGGATCGAGATCGCCGCAAGGATGCCGATCGCGACCGCGCGCTGCCGACGCGCGCGCAGCGCCGCCTCGTCGGCGATCAAGCGCTCATCGTCGGGCGGCTGCAACGTCATGGGGTCGCGCCGTATCAGTTTCGACGCGACCAGGAGCTCTCCTACTACGTCGATCTCATCGTCGTGGGCCAAAAAAAGCGTCTGTGGGGAAAGGATCTGAAGCGCGCGCTCGAACAGGCCCAAACCAAACCCAGCGTCGGGGACGTGGTGGGCGTGCAATTGGTGTCGCGGCGCGAATTCAACGTCACCGATCAGGTGCGCGATGCGGACGGTCGGGTGATCTCACGAACGACCCGCGAGGCGCACCGAAACGAATGGAAGATCGAGAAGGTGCAGTACTTCTCCTACCGTGCGCGGGCGGCGCGCTTGGCGCGCGATGCGCAGCGCGAGCGCGCCCGCGCCATCGCGGAGCATCCGGAGTTGAAATCGACATTTCTCACCCTGCGCGCGGCGCAGGCGCTCGCGGAGGCACGACTGCCCGATGCGGCAGATCGGGAGCGGTTCGTGAAACTCGTGGAGGAGGCGATTCGTGAATCGAGCCTCGCGGGCGAGCCGGTCCGCGCGCCGCGCGTGCGCGAGCGCGCGCCCCAGAACGCTGCCTCGACGCGCGCTCGCAAGCGGGATGATCCGGTGCGTTAGAGGATGACGATAGGGGAGAGCGACACCGTGCAGCACGGATGCTCTCAAATCATTTGGCGCGTCGCTCACGGCGTGTCGCGCCTCGATCCGTTCCTGACACGTCGATCGACTCCGCTTCCGCTCTTCAATTTGAGTTCGGTCCGATCGGCGATGGTCACCTCGGCTCGGGATCGCAGCAGTCGCGTCCGAGGCGCGAGCGGCGCCGTGCCGAATGAGAAAAGAACAGAAGAGGCAGTGAGACAAAAGAGGGCGGGTTGCTGAACGTCCCAGTCTAATCGCGAGGTGCCCGCCCTCAAGGACGAGCGCGCCGACGCGCTCGCCGCCTACGGCGGTCTAACGATCCTTGATGGCGGTCCCCTCGCGATTGAAGTGCCCTTCGGGCAATCCCGCCCAGAGAAAACTCTCGAGGACTGCATCATGGATACGTCGAAAGGGCTGATGGGACAGCATGCAAAATTTGCCGATGCGTTCGAGGCCGAGATGACACCGCAGCAGCTGCGCACGCTGACACCGGCGGTGTACGCGAGCGCGCCTCACGCAAAGATGAGCGCACGCTATGCGTTCGTGCCGACGGCGCAGGTGATCGAGACCATGAACCAAGCCGGCTTTTGCGTCGTCGAGGCGCGGCAGTCGCAAGCGCGCACGCGCGAGCCTGCGACCGCGGCGCATGCGCTGCGTTTTCGGCGGCGTCGGACCGAGGTGTTGGTGAACGAGGTGATCCCGGAGATCCTGGTACTCAACTCTCACGATGGCTCGACCTCCTATCACGTGCGGATCGCGCTCTATCGCGCTCTGTGCGGTAACGGTTTGATCGTCGGCGATGGGGCGTTTCCGGTGTGGAAGGTGCCTCATCGCGGCACCGTGGCGGCGCAGATCCTGGAGGCGGCCCTCGGGCTGAGCGAGCGGTTCGGGGAGCTCGGGCAGACGATCGAGGCGATGCGAGGCACGCTACTGAGTGTGCCGCAGCGACTCGCGTTTGCCGCCGATGCGTTGTCGCTGCGCTATCCGGGGGAGGTCGCGGGCGTTGCGGTCGCGCCCGCCGACTTGTTGAAGGCGAAGCGTCGCGAGGATGAGGGGTGTGATCTGTGGCGCACCCTGAACGTGGTGCAAGAACACCTGCTGCGCGGTGGCGTGTCACGCCGTACGCCGACGAATCGCAGGGTGACGACGAAAGGCATCCGCGCGGTTCGGGAGGACGTGCGCTTGAACGTCGGTCTGTGGGATCGGGCGATGCTCGACGTGGCGTAACGTTGATGGATGCGGGGAAGGGCGCTCGCGGCCCTTCCTCGTTTTGTTTCGAATCGAGGTGCGAGCAGAAAGAAGAAGCGAGCGGTGAAAGGTTGCCTGAACGCTTCAGCGTGCCAGAGCTCGCTCGTGAAGCTCCAGGCCGAGTCTGGACAGACTCGCCGGGCGCGAAGCGGCCTGGACCTTCACGAGCGAGCTCCGGCGGGAGCGCTCTGGCAGGCAAGTCGCCTGTGAGCACTGGAGCGTGTCATGAGTCGTCACATCGTCGATGCGAAGTTCGAGGATCATCCGATCCGAGTCACGGTTGGTTTCGATCGTCCTTCGAACTCGTTCTATCTGCACATTGGCTGGGTGAGCGCGCGAACCGGATCGGTGTTCGCTTACGCCGCCGATCTGAAGCTTGCGTATGACCCGAGCGACTGGCGGACGATCCGAGGGTTCCTCGAGTCACAGCGCATCGTCGTGCCCGAATCGGTATGGACCGAACTTGCGTTCGATCGGGCGACGGGCCGCGGCAATCGGGTGGTGAGACATCACGCCGATGGGCGGATGAAGGAGCTCATGGCCTGGTGAGCGAGGCGGTGATGGGGACCTCTGCAGGTGGCGAGGTCCTCGTCATCGAAATATTCCGGCCCGAGCATCGGCGGGCGTGCTTGCAACACGCGACAGCCTATCACGTCGGTCACACGATCCAAGCCGCGCTGGCGGACTTTCGCGGCATAAACGGCGCCTCCCCGCAGGAGGCGGGTCCCCTCCATTTATTCCACGATCCACCACCGCGGCTTGGATCGTGCGCCCGACGTGAGGTGGGCCGCTCGGGCAATCCCGCCCTCGAGAAAATGCGGAGATGAGTCATGAGCCAAGCATCCTATGTATCCATCGACCGTGGCGATTGTGTGGTCTGTGGCTGCAAGTTCGAAACGGGCACGTTGATGATCGAACGTGAGGTGCCGGCCGAGGGGTGTGTCCTCGGTTGGGAGCTGTGCCCCTCCGATGCTCAGATGCACAAGTTCGGGTTCGCCGCGATCGTCGAGTGCGAGCTCGACATGACGGCGGCGAAGGCGGGCGATGTGATCCAGCCTCACGCGGTGAAGCGGACGGGCAACCTCATGCACGTCACGCGAGAGACCTTCACGAGCCTCTTCAACACCCAAGCGCGACCGACGCTGCCGTGCGCCTACGTGCCCGCGGGCACGGTGCAGCAGCTACGGGCGCTTCTGCAACCCGCGCTGAACTGACGGTGTGATGGACGAAGAGGACATGGCACTCGTGTCCTCTTCCAACCGTGCGCGCGAACTCACCAGGCGTGCAGGGAAAACATGCAGCTACGGGCCGAGTGAGTCGACGCTCGTGCGTGGGTGAGAGGGTGTCGCTCACCATTGCCCTGATGGGAAGCCTCGGGCGAGTGCACGTCTCGGACCGGCGGCGCGGTGCTTCTTCGAGCAGCGGCGGCCGAGGTCGCCGCTGCCGACCAGGGAGCAGGGCGGTCGTCCCATCCGATCTGTGTCACGAAACATTGCTGAATGCATCCTGAGATCTAATTGGAATCCGATAGAACTCGAGAGCGTGATTGCGATTCAGGGGCACCACGCGTGACACGCCAGTCTGCGTATCGGCCACACTCGACCAACGGGTGGGCCGAGAGGTCACACGGGTCACAGCAAGGTTGTGAGCGCAGGAGGAGAGATGAGGCAGGAGGAGAGATGAGGTAGGAGGAGAGATGAGGCAGGATAGCCTTCGGGCCGCCAACGGACCACGTGCGCCCGCACCGCTGGCGCGAGCGGAGGCGGTTGAACGTGGATGCACTGCTTCGGGTGGACTGTGCGGTTCGATTGGGCTCTTGTGTTGCCAGGTCAGGCAAGTTCCTTTGTATCGGCCTCAATCGCCGATCACACTGCCGAGACGGGCGCCGCCATTGCCAATGAGCCCATCATCTTCATGAAGGCGACCAGCGCGCTGTCGGGAGCGAGTGACGCTGTGATGATGCCGCGCGGAGTCAGCAAGCTGGATCGGGAAGTGGAGCTCGCGTTCGTGATCGGCACCGAGTGTCGCTATGTCAATGAGGCGGCGGGCGCGGCGGCGATCGCGGGCTAATTCATCTTCAATGACGTGTCCGAGCGCGCGTTTCAATTGGAGCGCGGCGGACAGTGGGACAAGGGGAAGGGTTGCGATAGTTTCGGTCCGATCGGTCCCTACCTGGTGACGAGCGATGAAGCAGACGACGTCCACAATCTCGCGATGTGGCTGGAAGTCAACGGCCGCCGTTATCAGGACGGTTCGATTCGCACCATGATTTTCAAGCCGGCGTTTCTGGTTTCGTATCTGAGTCGGTTCATGAGCTTGTAACCTGGCGACATCGTCACGACCGGTACGCCGCCGGGCGTAGGGCTGGGGCAGAAGCCGCCTGTATATCTCAACGTGGGTGACGAGATGCGTTTGGGCGTTGAGGGGCTCGGTGAGCAACGCCAGAGGGTGGTCGCTTGCGATTGATCGTGCTGCGAGATCGGCTTTTCTCCAGGTGAAATGACTCGGACCGAGTTGCGGCGTACTCGAATATGCGCGTCGGCGCGATGAGTTTGAACGAACGCCCCGGTAACGACGTTTGATCCTGTAAAGTGGGTATGAGGCTCACTTCGCTGTAGGATCGTTGAGGAGCTTCGCGGTGGCGATGAGCTGTCGTGCTCCACTGGCGAGAGCGCGCAGGCGCACGTTGGTCCGTCACAGAACTACCACGATCACTATAGTAGACAACTTCTTCCGCAGGTGCGGGCGAGCTCTTGAGGTGATGCTCCCCATTGCGTCACTATTGGCCAAAGACCGTGATCGGGTGGATATCCATGACGCGGCAGGCGTAAAACTCATCGAACGGATAATCGGCAGGGGCGAGATGCGGACGATCGATATTCACGAAGCGAAAGCGAACTTGTGTCGGCTGGTTGAGCAGGCGGCGCAAGGGCAATCATTCATGATCGCAACCTACGGCAGGCCGCGCGTAATGGTGATTGGCCTGGATTCAATCGAGGCAGGTCACTTGAGGTGCCATGGATTGCTCGAGCGATGTGTGACAGTTGCGAAAGTGATTGATCCGAGGGACGAGACCGAGACCGAGCAGCTCTTTGGCTAAAGCTCGCCGTAGCGGGAATAAGACAGCGCAGATTTGTGTGGGGCTGAGCTCCATACGGACATAGTTGGCCTGCCGAAGTCCGACGGCGAAATGTTTCTTACCGAAGCCCGAAGGGATGCGAGGCGACAGTGAAGTGAACCAAGGTCAGATGGGAAGGGAAGGCTTTGGAAAGCTCGCGCGAGGCTGGCCCGGGCCGGCGGTTGGTCAGCGGTGCACACATATATGTGTGTCAGAGTGAGTGCACCCAGACCGAACGATCGGCATGCAGCGCCTCCAACCCCCTGAAGTGCCGGGGTTCGCAAACGGTGGCAACTAGCGATCCTGTGAGAGCCGTGTTCGCGGGAGCCGGGGAGCGTCCGTTGCGTCGGTGGCCCGTAACACCTCACGTCGATGTTTGTGCAGATGAATCCGTTGTTCGGTGGGAAATGCGCCCGCTTTCTGCCGTGGTTGAATGCCGAGCGCGGTGAGAAGCTCGGCCGGGCAGGCCTTGGCAATGAGCAGCGTTCCATCTATTCGAAGCTGATTTAGCTGCCATCAAAGAGATGATCGATGTGCGGGGTCATCAGCAGACCCTTGTTACCGTCGAGGCGCTCGGATTATGCAATTCCACTAGCGGCGGATGTGGCTTGCGCGCAAGACCATCCCATGAGACGTCCGCTAGATGAGGCGAACAGAGCTACGAAAGATCAATGGTTTGCAGGCATCGGGAAGAATCGCCGTTTTTTCCTCGAAATTGAGCCTTGTTCTGCGCCGGCCGCTGGGCGACAACGTGGCCATGACGACGATGAGATATTTGAGGACTCGGGTATCCGCCGAAACCAAGGCGCTCGTTCAATCCGTCGCTGCGCAAGCCTATCTCACCGAGGCTGCCTGGTTCAGACGGACCATCGACCGAGCGCTACGAGGAAGCGGTGCGGTCGATGCTGAGATAGGCTTGGCTGCCTTCAGGGATCGCCGAAGCAGATCCGGCCTGCGCCGGCAAAGCACTCGGGTCTATATCCGCTTGCGAGGCGATGACCGGATGATCCTCGCCGAGCGCGCCGCCGCTCGCGGAATGCCGGTTGCGACCTACGCGTCCGTGCTTCTTCGTGCCCATCTTCGTCAGCTGCCGCCGCTACCACAGGCAGAATTGGCAGCGCTCAAGGGCACCGTCGTCGAGCTCGGGGCGATCGGGCGCAATCTCAATCAAATCGCACACGCGGCTAACGTGGGGCGCCACCCTGCAATGCCCGAGCGCACGGACCTCGAAGCGTTGCTGAGGGTCTGCGAAGCTTTGAGAATACACGTAAAGGATCTGCTCAACGCGAACTTGCGAAGCTGGGCCGTGGGCCATGCCGAGGATCAACGTTAGGGTTCCGGGCGGGGAGCCGCTCTTCGATCTCACGAGCTACGGCCGCGGCGGACCGGCACGCCGGGATCGCTTGTCGCCCGCCGAGATCGCGCTCATCGCCCGCACTGTCCATCGTGCACCCGAAGTCATGGTGAAGGTGCTCACCAAGGGATCGAACAACCTCCCTGCTGTCGCGAATCATGTGGGATATATCGGACGGAACGGAACGCTCGCGATAGAGACGGACGAGGGCGAGCAGCGACGACACCCCAAACTCGCTGAGGAATTGATTGAGCATTGGAATCTCGACTTGGAGGACTATCGGCGTCAGCGTCAGCTGAGTGCCGGCATGGGTCGCAAATCCGTGAAGCTCATCCACAAGCTGGTGCTCTCGATGCCCGCAGGTACCGCAAGCGAGGGCCTGATGCGCGCGGCGAGACAGTTTCTCCACGACGAATTTGCGGGCAAGCATCGTTACGCGTTCGCGATGCACACTAACGAACCGCATCCCCACGTGCATGCGGTGGTGAAATCGGTCAGCGAGCAGGGGAACCGGCTTCGCATCGACAAGCGCACCTTGCATCGATGGCGCGAGCAATTCGCAAAGCACCTGCGCGCCGAGGGGATCGAGGCGAATGCGACACCGCGTGCGGTGCGAGGGGAGAGTCGAAAGTCGAAGCACGACGCCATTTTTAGAGCGGCACGGCGCGGCGCGTCCACCCAAATACATCGTGAGGAACGAGCGTTGCTATGTGAGCTGTCACAGGGAGCGATCCGTGTGGAGTCAGGCAAGTCTCGCCTACTCAGCACTCGGGCGAAAGTCGAGGCTGGTTGGTCGGCGTTGAGTCGCAGGCTGTCGGTGGAGGGGCAGCCTGCGCTTGCCGAGGCGGTCGAGCGGTTCGTTCGAGGGTTGCCACCGGCGTGGACGGATAAGGAGCGTCTTGCCTACGATCTGCGTCGTCGCGTGCAGGCAAGGCGGCTTCAGCGCGAGTCGCCCAGTCGCTGAAGGGCAGGGGCACCTGCGATGTAGAGAACGCTCAGGGATTCTCCAGGTTCGACGCCGGCGGCCGAGGCGGCGCGGCGATTAGCGACGAAACGAATCTGTTCGAATGTCCGCGGAAACGGCGCTCGGTGCGGAGCCATTGGCGCGTACGCTGCGCATTACTGGCTCGCAAACTTCCTTTCGATGGACGGGCTGCGCACTCGGTGCGTGGATGCCGATGCAGACTCGGCCGCCCTTTATCCGCATCACCCTGAAGCTGATTTGATCGCCGATCGCCAATGATTCTCCAACACGCCTTGTCAGAATGAGCATGGGACTTCCTTGTATGCTGCGAGGTTTCAGGTTCCGTCCGAGGCAGCGTACTCACGAATGATAGGACGGGTGATCCGTACATATGAGTAAGGGACAGGAACGATTGTGCCAAGGCCCTCATGCGGTGTCCGAATCGAATTTTTTCGATACATGGTGGTAGCTGCATCGCGCTCTTCATCGATCGAGCGGGGCCAATGGCTGAGGTGCCAGATGCTAGTGAGGATTGATGGATGAGGGCGATTTTTCGAGGCGGCTTCCCGTCGAGCGAAGCGAGGAACTCTGGGCGTTGAAATCTGAGCGGCGCGCCGCGCCATGGGACTGGGGAAAGCGGCCAACGAAAGTCGTCGACTACTCACAGACGACCGAGCTGACCTGTATCGTTCATTCTCCTCTGGCGACAAACGCAGAGTGACCGAGTTCTGAGGAACTGTCGGCGTCGCCTGGCCTGGAACGGGTGGAAGCGTTCGAGATGAGTGCGAGGCCGAGGGTGACGGCGCAGGTCACGATCGCACAGCGTTACGGCTGCAGATGGGCCCGGCATCGTCCATGTCACGAGTACTCTCGGGTTGTTTGCTCGACTCCAGTTCATTCGACCCCAGGCAGGTGCACGTGTTTCGGTGACGACCGCTTGCGAGCGTAGACCTCGAGAGGATGCGCTTGCCGCCGCCGCATGTCGCGATTCTGATGTGAAGATGAAAAACGATGTCGATCGTGCCATCTCGATTGCGATGGGAGTCGCTCGCATCGGTTCGCTGCATGGGCCCGTGACGCCGACGTTGTCTACTAAAGTGGACAATCTCATGACATCACTGGATCGGTGTCTTGAAGCCGCACGGTTCTCAAGTACTATCTGTCCAACGCGCGAAAGCGCACTCGCCTCGGGTATGTTTCGTGCTCTGATTGAAATTCGAGTGCTCGCGCGACATGTTTTGATGGCGATGTCGTCGGTATTCAAACTCTCTGATTCGCGATGTTTGCGCGCGAGGGTGAATCGATTCTGCAGATGTGAGGGTCGACACGATGTGTAATCAGGAAGCGACGTTTGCGGCTTCGCTCGAGAGGCGCCAATCGGAGACGCCGACACCGAATCCTCCAGATCGGGCGAGACTCATCGAATGGTTTCGCTATTGGTGCCATCCGATTCGCAGTTGGATCGGGACAAACCAACGTGTTCCTTCCGGAGAAGTCGATGACTTGACGCAGGAAGTATTTCTGAGACTGCTTCGGTATTGCGATGAGGCCCTCGTAGAGGATCCGCAGGGATATTTGTTTCGGGTGGCGACCAATGTCGTCAATAATTGGCGGCAGGGGTGCAGAGTACGTTTATCCCATGACGAGGCCTGGCTGGAGGAGCTGCAGATAGAGGATGCAGAGGAGCCAGAGAATGCGGTCGCGCGGACGCGGATGAATCAGTATTTGCGCGCCGTCATCGGTCGACTACCCCGGCGTCAGCGTGAAATCCTGCTACTGCACGTCGATGAGGAAATGACTTATAAACAAATTGCTCAGAGTCAGGGTCTGACCTATCGGACTGTTTTGCGTGATCTGACGCGAGCGTACAGCTCACTGCGCCAGCAATGCATCAAAGAGGACCTGTGATGAATCGAACGCAGAACCGGGGCGGTCGCTCATCGACGATACGAGAAGAGTCCAAGGACTATTTCAAGAAGCTCGGCGGGCACATCGCGTTCGTACGAAAGTCTAAAGGTTACACACAGGCAGAGCTCGCTCGAATGATCGGTGTTTCTCAGCAAGCGCTGTTTGCGTATGAAATCGGCGAGCGACGCGTCTCAGTGCTGATGCTGGAGAAGCTCGCGAGAGCGCTCGGCGTGGGACTCGAAGAGTTGACGCGCTCGCCCAAACCCGTCCGCTTGCGACCGCAGCGGCTATCGCCGCGCGCTGCGTGGCATGCTGAGCGTCTTCAGGCATTGCCGAAGACACCGCAGCGCTTTGTTCTACGGATCATCGATGTGTTGGAGGGCGCCCATGCGACCGACAAAGGTCGCTGATGGAGGCGCTCCTTGGGACGGGCAGTTCGACGGGGCTCAACGATTGGGTGCGCACTTGCACGCGGGGAACGCGTGCCGCGGAACGCCGGCTCGGAACCGGCCCTGTGGCGACTGCGGGCTACATCGACCCCGAATCGCCATCCAAAAATATTCGCGACGCATGCTTCAACCAGCCCACGCGCATCCGCGCCTGCGACTCGCCAGTGGATGCTCTCCTCAACGTCTTCGACGGCGACTCCCCAAACAACGTCTTATAGTTCCTCGCCAGCAAACTCGGATCAAACACCCCGAACCTGGCCGCAATATGCGTCACTGTATCCAACCGCGGCTGCGTTCTCAGCAACGCCGCCCGAATCTCATGCAACTGCCGAACTTTCAACAACCGCATCGGCCCGACGCCGAAGAACTCATGAAACATGTTCCTAAGCGCCCGCTCGCTGACATGAGTCGCTCGACACAGGTCATCGATGAATACCGGCTGTCCTTCATTGGCATTCATAAATGCCAATGCCGACGAAATCACAATGGACCTCGACAGTTGGGGCCGCCCAATCCGCGGCCCGGGATCCGCGGGGACGCTTTGCTTCAACGCATGGATGAGTGCCGAAGCGATCTCGCCATCTGCGCTGGCGACATCCATCCCACGCGCAGACTCGATGAGCCGCTTCACGCCATCCAAGACCTCGGCGGAAGTGCGGCGACGCACGGTCCCGTTCGGCGCGCCGCTGGCCAGCGCCGACGTTACCACGGTGTGATTCAACGGAACCGACACACTGGCCCAGTGACTCGCATCGCTCACCGACCAAAGAAACGGCCGATCCTCGCGCAGCACCACGAACGAATCGGCGTCCAAAATCTGCCCGTTGACCCGAACCGTGCCAATGTTGGTCAGCGGCACATGAAACGTGAGTGTCCCGGGCTTGCCGCGGCCGGCGAAGGTGAACGGGCCGCCGGTGTGCAAGTGCTGCATCGAGGCGGTGGCGAGCTCGAGCCCATCGATCCACCAGTGGGCGGCGGAGGGCGCAGTGCGGATGAAACAACCGATCGTGCCTCGCAGCGCGTCGGCGAACTCATCGATATCCTGGTAGACGATCCTGGTCACGGATGATGGAGGAGTTAGCGACGCAGCATGAGGAACCGGAAGTCTCTTATTGTTCAGTGAGAAACACCATCAGGAAATCCCCACAGCCACTCGGAGCGGGCTGAAACGTCACGTCGCACTATCGTGTGATTCGGCAGGCACGTAATCAGATCACCGCCGGATTCCGCAATTCCTCGAGCTGCAGTTCCGCTTCGCGCAACCGTTCCTTCGCGCGCCCGCCATGCGCCGTATCCACCGACGCACGTTTCATCGATTCAATCGTTTTCCCCAACCAGCTCCGCGCCAACCGGCGGTGCTCTGCCTTCGGTAACGGCCCACCCACCGTGGCCAGCCGCGAATGCGTTTTCCCGAGCTGCAGATACACCAGCCCCTCGTAGTACTGCGTCTCCGGCAATTCGCGATCGGCACTCGGGTTCTGATTGCGAAGTAATGTTTCTGCGACCGCAAGGCGCGACAGCGCCTCCCGCGGTTCATCGATTGCAAGCAGGGCGGCCGATACCTGTCCCAACGCATGCGCCGCGGCGATCGGCGCCTCGAAATCGCCTGGATCCGCGGCACGGAACGCATCGAACCTTCGATACGCTTCCTCGAACAACGGCAGGGCTTCCCGGGGCTGATCTAACTTCAGCCGCGCCGAGGCCAGCGCCATCGCCGTGTACGCTTGTGCCCGCGACAGATCGCCGTTGTTTGGATCCGCATCGGACATCTCACGCCACATCGCAAGCCCGTCCGTGAGATATCGCGCGCCTTCCTCGTAGCGCTCGGTACGCTCGATGAGCGTGTACCCCATGCGATGGTGACTCAAGGCCAGATTACGCCGCGCCCGAATGTCATTGGGCTCGGCGGCCAGCAGCGCGCGATAGTGTGCCGCGGCCTCGAGCATCAATTCGAGGCCGTTTTCGAGATGGCCGAGCGACACGCAGTGCCAGCCATAAGAGAGATACGCGTTACCGAGCCCGCGACGATCGTCCACGGTCGCATCCGGCGCATTCGCGAGCGTTGAGGCGATCTGAGTGATCTCCCGAAAATGCTCGGTCGCAGCCGCCGGCTCATTGCCGACCATCAGCAGTTCCGCAAGCTTCCCATGCGCGCGAAGCAAGTCTCGTTGCAACTCAACGTTATTGCCTTCCGCCGCAAGCAACGACTCGCGCGTCCGAATGGCAATCCGATAGTTTGCGATGGCGCCATCGGTATCGCCCATGTTGGCGCCACCCAAGCGGCCTTGGATGTCACCAATCTTCTCGTACGCACTCGCAAGATCGTGCCTGACCATCGGGTTATCGCTGGTCTCTTCCTTGGCGAGCTCCGATAAATGTTTCAGCGACGTATCGATCAATAGCTTCCGCGCCGTAATCGACCCCGGCAGATTCTCGATCGCGCCGTGCACCTCCGTCATATAACTATGCGCGAACTTCCGAACGATCTCGAAGTGACGCGCGGCACGCCAGCGTTCCACGTCGGCAAGATGCGCCAGCCACAGCGTGGTTGCAATTCCGCCCGTCATCGCAAGCACAAACAACGCGATCGCCGCCGTTGCGAGCCGATTGCGCAGCACGAACTTCTTGGCCCGATACGCCGCGCCATCGCTGTGCGCTCGAACCGGAAACCCCCGCAGATAACTCAACAAATCTTCCGAGAGCTGCTCGACCGACCCGTAGCGATCCTCCGGCGACTTCGCGATGGCCTTCAAGATGATGCTGTCGAGATCACCTTCGAGATGCCGCGCGAACTGACGGTAGCTCTCACCCGCGCGACGCGCCGTGACACTCGGCCGCTCCGGCACAACCTCGCACAGCTCTTTGATCTCCTCCGGCATCAACGCGCTGCGCATATGAAAGGGCAGACGTCCTGCGAGCAAGCGATAGAGCAACACGCCGAGTGAGTACACATCGCTTGCGGTCGTGATGGGCTCACCGAGCAGTTGCTCGGGACTCGCATAGTCCGGGGTCAGCGCAATGTAGCCGCTCGTGAAGCGATCGCCGCCGAGCCCGCCGACGCCCCCCAACGCCGGCGGCGGATTCAGCAACTTCGCGATCCCGAAGTCGAGCAGCTTCAGCACGCCGCGCTCGGTCACGAGCACGTTGTTACATTTTAAGTCCCCATGCACCATCAAGTGTTGATGCACGTAGTGCACAGCCCCGCACAGCGTGCGAACGAGATCGACCCGCTCGCGAATCCCGAGCTTGCGCTGCTCGCAGTACACATCGATCGGCTGTCCCTGGATGTACTCCATGACCAGATACGGCATGCCGTTCTCGGTCGTGCCGCCATCGACCAGGTGCGCGATGTGCGGATGATTCAGCTGCGCGAGGATTTGTCGCTCGGCCCGGAACCGTCGCAACAACGATTCCGAATCAAACCCGTGCCGTAAAAACTTGATTGCGACGTCTTTCTGATACTGATTATCGTCGCGAACCGCGCGATACACCTCGCTCATGCCACCGCGTTCGACTTCGCCGACGATCCGATACGGTCCGAAGCGACGACCGATCCAGTCGATGGGGGCCGAGGCGAGTCCCGCACGCTGAGCGGCGGGGCGTTCGATGAAGCTATCGGAACTCTCGTGCGCCTTCAGCAGTGCTTCGACATCGCGACGAAGCGCGACATCGTCTTCGCACGCCCGACGGATGAAGAGCTCACGCTCGCGCGCGGGCAGTTCCACCGCGGAAGTAAACACATCTTTGGCTCGGCGCCATTGCTCGGAGCGCATCAATGATTCTTTCCCAGCTCACAACGCAACCAGGCGCGGGCGTGCATCCACTCGCGTTTGACGGTGGCGTCCGAGATGCCCATGGCATCCGCGGTTTGTTCGATGGTGAGGCCGCCGAAGTAGCGCATCTCGACGATCTGCGCCTGGCGCGGATCGATCTCCTCGAGGCGTTGAAGCGCTTCATCGATCGCCGAGACATCTTCCTGGGTATGGCCATCCAGATGTTGAAGCGCGGTGGGCGTCGTGCGATCGAGCGGCAACCCGTCTTCCTCGGCCGATCCCGCCACCAGCTGATCGAGGCTGACCGGACGCGCGCCACCGCCGCGTTTATCTGCCAAGCGAGCGCGAGCGTGATCGACCAGAATCCCGCGCATGAGCCGGGAGGCCAAGGCAAAGAAATGTGAGCGTCCCTGCCAATCGACCGCCTGCTGATCGACGAGTCGTGCGAACGCCTCGTGTACGAGCGCGGTTTTCTGGATGGTGTGATCGGCCCGTTCGCGCCGTAGATAGCCTTGCGCGAGTCGGCGAAGGTCGTCGTAGAGCAGGGCGGTCAAGCGTGCCAAGGCATGCTCATCGCCCTGGTGCCATTGTACTAACAGCTGAGTGACTGGCTGAGTGTCGGTATTGTCGGTGTGGCTCATGCTGAGTATCGGCCCTGATCTCGGCTGAGCGACGGAGATTATCCCCCTTCCATGCCGTTGAACCTTGGCAGCAAGGGCATAGGCGATACTCCGGTGGCCGGATGCGACCACCGGAGCCTGTCGAGCGATAAAGCGTTAGCTGCGATCGGCCGCCTTGCGGCCGACCTCGATGGTCTTGAAGCCCGCCTCCCCCCAGTTCATCACGAACACGCTGAAGCCTTGGCGCATGCGCATTTCGATCTGATCCGGGGTGGTGGGAATGCCGCAGGGAACCTTGAATTCCTTGCAGGCGGACAGCACCGATTGAATCGCTCCTTCCCAAGCCTGTTCATCGACCACGCGCTTGCCATCGGCGCCGGTGGTGGAGAACACCTGACGCAGCGTGCCCGCGCCCGGCCACAGCACGCCGATGCCTTTGACGGCGGCGATGTCGCGGACGTGCTTCAAGCCTTCCTTGCTTTCGACCACGACCCAGTTGATCAATTCGCCGTTCGGGTTCAACGGCCACAGATCGGCCTTGGCGCGATACTGCTTTTCGTTCAAGCCCCAGTACTTCGGGGCCGAGCCCACCGAGTCCGCACGCGTGCCGCCCTGAGACGGATAACGCATCGCTGCGATCCCGCGCTTCACTTCCTCGGGACTCTCGACCCCGACGAACATGATGCCGCTCACGCCGAGATCCAACTGCTGACCGATGTGCTTGGCGGCGAGCTCCGGATCGGGTGCGATCTCGTGGATCTTCACGATCATCGGATAGGCGATGTGGGGGTAGGGCTTTTTGTCGAGATGATGTTCGGCGTTGAGCGCCTTTGCGAAGTCGGTGAAGACCGGCAGCGTCTCATCGAATTTGTACTCCATGCTGCCATCGAAAACGAAATCGGAGAGCTTGTAGCTCACGGTTTCTTTCGCAAGCTCCGCCGGTGATTTCTTTGGGCTGGGCGCATCGGCCGCGGCGCCCGGCGGCTTGCGATTGCTCGGCGCGTACAGCCCCATCACAGGCTTGCCTTGCTCGATCAATCCGATCACGGGATTCAAGCGTTGTGTCGGTGCATCGGCGAGCGTCGAGCTCGCCACGAGCGCGAGGCCGACGACGGATGCGGCTCGCAAGCAGTTGGAAATCGTTTGGGCCATCGACGTGGAAGGCATGATCTTAAAATCCCCCGAACGAACGCGCGCGTTCGTGATGACATGGGTGTCGGTTATCGATGAGCGCACCACTCGTGTGCGCTCGTCTTCAAAGTAGCGCGTCGTCGCGCTCGACTTCAACCGCTTTGAATACGACTTCCCTGTGGCGAAAACGCCGCGCGCGAGTGCTCCCTGCAAAGGGGCGCAAACTAATGTCGTCAACTTGCGCCTTTGCGCTCGATTCATGCTGCGACCCCGAGTGCCGGTACACATTATCAGTAAATTCCTGCGACCCGACGCGCGTAGGATGTCCCGCGAAATGAGGCATCAGGCGAGCTCAAAGCCGGCTGCTTCATCTACGTGACTCATCAGCTGCGAGCTCGCCGGAGTTCTCCGATGCAAGCGACGCAGGAGAATAATTTTCCTAAAAGGGGGAATATGACGATGAACGATCGAAGCGCAGCACGTTCGGGCGAGCGCCCGGTGTCGGCAGCCGTGAGACGGGCATTGGGACCGGCGAGCGCGTTGCTCGCGCTGACCAGTTTCGTTGCATTCAACGCAATGGCGCAGGAGACCGCCGAGCAGGTTGCTCAGGCCGGTCCGTCGCCTGCGCCTCAAACCGATACGGGCGCGACCTCCGCACCGGCGGGTAGCGATACGCTCGAAGCGATCACCGTGACCGGTTCGCGCATCGCGCGTGCCGACGGTTATGAAGCACCGACGCCGGTGTCCGTGCTGGGCGCGGAAGATTTGAACAAGATGGCGACGACGACGATCGCCGACTCCGTGAACCGCTTGCCCGCGTTCACGAACAGCCAGACGCCGCGTAATCGCTCCTCGAACATCAGCTCCGGCACCGCCGGCACGAACCTCTTGAACCTGCGCGGCTTGGGTGCCAACCGCACGCTGGTGCTCCAGGACGGCAAGCGCATGGTCGGCTCCTCGATTGCCACCGGCACGCTGTCGGGCGCGGTGGACGTCAACATGATCCCAAGCGGCCTCGTGCAGCGAGTGGACGTGGTGACGGGCGGCGCCTCGGCGGTGTATGGCTCGGACGCGCTCGCGGGCGTGGTGAACTTCGTTCTGGATAAGGACTTCACCGGCGTCAAGACCAACGTCGATTACGGCATGACCTCGGCGGGCGATGGCGAGAACTACAAGTTCACCGTCACCGCAGGCACGAAGCTTGCTGATGATCGTCTGCACCTGTTGTTCAGCGGCGAGTACGCCAACGACGAAGGCATCATCGGCAACGATCGCAGCTGGGCGGATGATTCGTTCCAGTTGATGACCAACCCGAACGCCTCGCAGGCGGGCCAGCCTTCGCTGCTCACGGTGCATAACGCGGGTGTCGCGAACGGCACGTACGGCGGTCTGACGTTGAGCTGTCAGCGCATCACCCCGTACGTCGATCTCGTGACCGGCCAGCCGGGCAATCGGCTCGCAACCATGCCCGGCGCGTGCGGCCTGCGTGGCACGCAGTTCGTGACCGGCGGTGAGGCGATCCCGTTCCAGTTCGGTAATCTCGTGAACGGTCCGACCATGTCGGGTGGCGATTGGGAAGCCTCGCGCGTCGATCGCGCGACGACCATCGCTCTGCCGCTCGAGCGTAAGACGCTGTTCGGCCGCGCAAGCTACGACTTGACCGATAACGTCACGGCCTTCGTCGACTTGCAGTATGGCAAGACCTGGTCGCACAACGAGCAGGTGGTGCCGATCCTGAACAACGGCGGCAGCGTGTTCGTCTATCAGGACAACGCGTTCCTCTCGCAGGATATCCGGAACGTGATGGCAGCCAACAACATCGACGCCATCGAAATCGGCACGTTCAACGGCGACATGCACTACCTGCAGGGTATCAACGAGCGTGAGATGAAGCGCGGCGTGCTCGGCTTCGAAGGCAACTTCGATCTGGGCGGCAAAGAGTGGAACTGGGATGCGTCCTACGTCCATGGCGAGCAGAACATCGTCTCCTGGACGCCGACCAACCGCGTCAACTCGCGCTATCTCGCGGCGATCAACTCCCGCGTCGATACGGCCACCGGCAACATCGTTTGCGGCGCGCGTGATCGCTTCCTGAACATCGTCGTCGATCCGGCGTGCCGTGCCTACAACCCGATGGGTCTGGGCGTGAACTCGCCGCAAGCCATCGACTACGTCACCGAAACCGGTCACTCGGATATCACGCTGAAGCAGCAGGTCATCGCGGCCAGCATGAGCGGCGAGCCGTTCGAGAACTGGGCCGGCCCCGTCTCGACCGCCTTCGGTGTCGAGCATCGCAAGGAGTCGGCGGACGGCTCGGTGAGCGCGCTGGACCAGGCGAGCGCGTTCTTCGCAGGTAACTACAAGGCGACGGTGGGTGAGTACACCGTGAACGAAGGTTTCTTCGAAACCGTCGTGCCTTTGTTGAAGGACGTGCCGGGCGCCGATGTGCTCGACTTCAACGGTGCCGTTCGTTACACGGACTACAGCGAGTCTGGCGCCGTGACCACCTGGAAGGCGGGCCTCGTGTGGTCGCCGCTCGAGGACATGCGCTTCCGCGTCACCAAGTCGCGTGACATTCGCGCGCCGGGCTTGGGCGAGCTGTTCAACAAGGGCGCCGGTGGCACGGGTAACAACACGGACCTCGCGCCGGGCATGGTGGATGCACAGGGTCGGCAGCTGCAATATTTCATGCAGAGCCAGACCATCGGCAACCGGAATCTCAAGCCCGAAGAAGCCGACACGACGGGTATCGGCGTGGTGCTGACGCCGCGCTTCCTGCCGGGCTTCACCATGTCTGTGGACTACTACAAGATCGAAGTCGACGGCACGATCTACGCGCGCAGCACGCGTGAAATCATCGAGGGTTGCTACAACAACGCCGATGCGCAGCTGTGCTCGCAGATCCATCGCAATGACGCGGGCTTCATCGATGTGGTCACGAGCTACCCCGAAAACATCGTGGGTGAGACGGCGAGCGGCATCGACGTGGATGCCACGTACCGTCTGCCGGTCGGCCCTGGCGACCTGACGCTGCGTGCGATGGGCACGTTCGTCGATAAGTTGGAGACGACCACCGCGACCGGTCTCAAGATCGATGGCAAGGGCGTGAACTCGGACGATGCGGGCATTGGCCTCGGTGCCAACCTCTCGGGTCCGAAGTATCGCTTCCTGCTCTCGGCAGGTTACGACTGGAATCCGGTGTCCGTGACGTTGACGATGCGCGGGATCAGCTCGGGTGTGTACAACAACGCCTTCTATGAGTGCCAGATCGGCAGCTGCCCGACCTCGGCGGAGCTCACGGCGATGGGTTACACCAACTCGATCAACGATAACCACATCGCATCGGCTCACTACTTCGACCTGGGCGTGAACTACAAGCTCGAGGATCTGGGTGAGGTGTACTTCGTGGTTGAGAACCTGACCAATGAGGATCCGGCGAAGGTTGCGGGTGGCCGCGGCGCGGGCTTCTATCAGGGTCAGTCGAACGTGACGCTGTACGATCGCTTCGGAACCATGTTCCACGGCGGCGTGCGCTTCAAGTTCTAAAAACACCAAGTAAGAAACGCGAGCGGGGCGGGCCCAACGCAGGCCCGCCCCCTTGGGGGATGACGATGAGAGTAGCGACCGTGCTCGCGCCCATCATGCTGGCATTGGCCGGGACGCTCGTGTCTGCCATCGCCAGCGCCGACGCGCCCGTCGAGCCGCCGCATTCGGCGGATATTTCCAAACGCAATCTCACACCCAAAGATTTCCCACGCTGGCAACAGCTCGAAGCCAACGTGTATGCCTATGAAGGGCTGCATTCCCCGGACAAGCAGGGCTCGATCGTCAACACGGTCAGCCTGATCGTGGTCACGGGCGATGGCGTCGTGGTCGTGGACGGGCAGGGCGATGTGGCCCAAACCCAGCTCATGATCGAGAACATCAAGAAGTTAACCTCCGAGCCCATTAAATATGTGGTGATCGCCTCCGATCACACGGACCACGTCGGCGGCAATGCCGCCTTCAAAGCGGCCTATCCCAACGTGGTCTTCATCGCATCCCCAGCCTCGAAACAGCACCTGGCGAAAGATCCCAATCCGCCAACGATGCTGGTCTCCGAGCAGCGATCGCTGCGGCTCGGGGCCGCCCAAATCGAAATTCTGAATCTGGGTCGTGCCCACACCGGCGGCGACCTGGTCGCCTGGCTGCCCCAGGTCGGTGTGCTGTTCCTGGGTGAAATCTATTTAAGAGATGTCTTCCCGGCGATGCGCTCTGCCTATCCTACCGAGTGGCTGGCCACGATCCGAAAGTCGGTGTATTTGAATGCCACCTGGGTGATTCCGGGGCATGGATTCATCGACGATGCGCCCATCATGAAGCGCGAGTTGGACGAGGCGAGGCAGGCCTTGGCTTATGTCATCGAGGAGGCGAAACGCTTGCGTGCTGCGGGCTACGCCTGCGAATCTGCCGCGAACTGCCCGGCCGCGGACCATGCGAACTGGGGCCCTTATAAGGACTGGGCTCTGCGCAGTTCGCAGGCGCCGCTCGCCATCGCTCGGGTCTACCTCGAGCTCGACGGCAAGCTGCCGGAGACCTGAAGGGGTGCGCACCGCTCTGTGGAACTCCAGCCCCGGGAATGCGGTCCAACGCGCGCCAGCTGACAGCCTCGTAATGTGCCTCCGAAATCCAGGGTAAACGCCTGACACCGGACGGAAAATTTCCATATTCGCGGTCAAAAAAACAAAGTTCATGTAGCGCCTTAGGCGTACATTCTGACTAGCAGATAGAACAGGTCTAGCTCGAGCACTGAACTGGATACCGTTCCATCGCTGATGATTGAGAGGGGGACGTTGAGTGAAGTCATGTATCCGTGCGATGGGCACCGTGGCCCTGACCAGCCTGCTGTTGGCCGGCTGTGCGAGCAAGGACGAGCCCGAGAATCCAGGCACGCCGCCGCGCGTGCGTATCATCACCACCCAGCAGTATTTGAATACGGTCGCGAACGTGTTCGGCTCGAGCGTGAGCATGGACATGAAGTTCCCGCCGCTGCGTCGAACGGATGGTCTGCTCTCGAACGGCGCCGCGTTGGCCGGCGTAACCGCGGGCAAGATCGAAACGTTCCAGCGTGCCGCGAGCAGCATCGCCGCCCAAGTCGTCGCGCCCGAGCGTCGTAACTACCTCATTCCGTGCACGCCCGCCGATGAGAAGAAATCCGATCCCGAGTGCGCCAAACAGTTCTTCGCGCAGACCGGCCGTCTCCTGCATCGTCAGAAGCTCAGCGATGAGCAGCTCAACAAGTACGTGACGGAAGCCAATCAGGCGGCCGATCAGCTGAAAGACTTCTACGCCGGCGTCGAGCTCACGCTGGAATCGATGCTGATCAGCCCCGATGTGCTCTTCATCGTCGAGTCGAGCGATGAGAAGCCGAACAAGCAGGGCACCCGTAAGCTCGATGCGTATTCGCTCGCCTCGCGCTTGTCCTTCTTCCTGTGGAACGCCGGTCCCGATGACATGGTGCTCACCGCCGCCGAGAAGGGCGATCTCGACAGCGAGCGGGGCATGCAGAAGGTTGTGGACGCGATGCTCGAGAGCCCGCGCTTGGAGGACGGCATGCGCGCGTTCTTCGATGACATGCTGGGCTTCGATGACTTCGATGCGCTCTCGAAGGATCCGACGGTGTATCCGTTCTTCACGGGAGCAACGGCCGCCGATGCACGCGAGCAGACGATGCGCACGATCGTCGATCACCTGATTCACAAGCAGGAGGACTATCGCGAGCTGTACACGACGCGCGAGACCTTCATGTCGCCGGCGCTCGCGCCGCTGTATCAAATCCCGGCCTCGCGAGGCTGGACGGAATATACGTTCCCCGAGGACAGCCCGCGTCAGGGGCTCTTGACTCAGGTGAGCTTCGTCGCGCTTCGTGCCCACCCGGGCCGCAGCTCGCCGACGCTGCGGGGACGCGCGCTGCGCGAACGCATCCTGTGCCAGGTCGTGCCGCCGCCGCCGCCGAACGTGGACTTCGGCAAGTTGAACAACCCGGACGCGCACTACAAGACCCAGCGTGAGCGCGTCGCCGTGCACCTGGAAGATCCTGCGTGCGCCGGCTGCCACAAGATCACCGACCCGATGGGCCTCGCGCTCGAGAGCTTCGATGGCGCGGGCCGCTTCCGTACGGCGGAGAACGGCGCGACCATCGACACGAACGGCGAGCTCGATGGTGTGCACTTCACCGATGTCGTGGGCTTAGGCAAAGCGCTGCATGACAATCCGGCGCTGCCGAGCTGCCTCGTCGATCGTCTCTACAGCTACGGCTCGGGCGGCGCGGCCAAGCCCTCTGACCGGCCGCTGCTCAAGTACTACACGGCCGAGTTCCAGAAAGCCGGCTACAAGCTCCCCGATGTGTTGCGCACGATCGTGATGTCCGATGCCTTCCAGCACGTGACGGAGGCGAAGAAGGTGAACACGAGCGAAGGCCGCGCGCCGACCGAGGAAATCGTCATCGAAGAGACGTTGCCGATGGTGCCGCCTGCGACCACGACCACGGTCGACGCCACGACGCCTGCGACGCAAGTACAAACGACCGCGGCCCTGACCGGCCACGACCAGCATTGATTGCGGCTTCCGGAGAGATCACACATGAGCAAGTTGACCAGACGGACAGTTTTGCGCGGTATGGTCGGTGGCGCCGCGGTGAACGTCGCGCTCCCGTTGTTGAATTGCATGCTCAACACCAATGGCACCGCGCTCGCCGATGGCAAGCCCATGCCGGTGCGCTTCGGCACCTGGGGGTGGGGCCTGGGCATGAACTCTAGCGTCTTCGTGCCGAAGAAGTACGGCGCCGATTTCGATCTGCCCGAAGAGATCAGTGCGCTCGAGCCGATCAAGAAGCACATCAACTTGATCACCAACACGCAAGCGTTCCGCGACAACTATCAGAACCTGTGTCATTACACCGGTTGGGTCATCGCCCGCACGGGCTCAGCGCCGAAGGACACCAAGGACATTCCGGGTGAGACCATCGATGTCACGATCGCGAACCAGATCGGTGGCGGCACGCGCTTCAAGTCGCTGACCGCGACCGCGACCGGCGACGTGCGTAACACCTACAGCTACGAGAACAGCAACACGCCGAACTCGCCCGAGTGGTCGCCGTTGCAGTTCTATACCCGCCTGTTCGGCCCCGACTTCCCGGATCCGAATGCCAAGACGTTCAATCCCGACCCGCGCATCATGGTGCGTCGGAGCGTGCTCTCGGGCGTGATGGATCAGACCAAGAGCCTGATGCAGACCGTGCCGGCCGATGATCGGGCGCGCTTGGATCAGTACTTCACGGGCCTGCGTCATCTGGAGCAGCAGTTCCAGCAGCGTTTGGAGAAGCCCGAGCCGATCGAGGCGTGCGTGCGCCCGGGTGAGATCACGGTCGATCCGGCCATGGGTCAGGAAGCCGAGGCCATCGCGATTCGTCACAAGATGATGACGGAGCTCTTGGTGATGGCGCTTGCGTGCGATCAGACGCGCGTCTTCAACATGGCTTACACCAACGCGAACTCCTCGACCATCAAGCCGGGCTACGAGAAGCCGCACCACACGACGACGCACGAAGAGCCGGTCGACATGCACGTCGGCTATCAGCCGACCGCCTCGTGGTTCACGCGTCGTGCGATGGAGTCGTGGGCGTACTTCGTCGATGCCTTCACCAAGGTGAAGGAGGGCAACGGCACGCTGCTCGATAACGTGTTCATCATGGCGACGACCGACCACGGTTACGCCCGTGTGCACAGCCTCGATCACATTCCGATCTTCACGGCCGGCCGCTGCGGCGGCGCTGTACGGACCGGTCTGCACATCGATGGCAAGGGCACCACGGGCTGTCGCGTCGGCTACACGGCGCTGAAGCTCATGGGCGTGGACAAGCCGTCGTGGGGCGTGAACAGCAACAACACTTCGCAGGAAGTCGGCGAGATCCTCGTATCTCGCATGAGCTAACGCGCGAGGCTTGGGGGATAGACGAGATGAATAGACTTCGATGGTTGTTGTCGGCGGCGCTCATGGTCGCCGCCGGCGCGAGCCAGACGACGCAGGCCGCAAGCGGCCCGTACTGGCAGACGAAAGACTCGAAGGATCAGGAATCGTATGTGAAGGTGCCGATGCCGCCGGGCATCCAGGTGATCGAGACCGAGCTCGAAGGCCCGGTGTTCGCAACCGCCGAGGGCAAGACGATCTACACCTGGCCGCTCGGTAATCTTCGTAACGGCAACGCGGGCGATCGTCGCAACAGCGGCGTTGCGACCTGCGATGACACGATCTACAAAGAAACGACTGGCTACATGAGCCCGTATCCGCCGGGCTTCCTGTTGCCCGAACTTGAGACGCGCAAGAGCTGCGAACAGCTGTGGCCTGCGGTGCTTGCGCCGGCGGATGCGAAGCCCGTCGGCAAATGGACGATCGCCAAGCGCAAGAACGGTCAGAGCCAGTGGGCGTACGATGGCTATCCGGTGTACACCTCGAGCCTCGATAAGAAAGCGGGCGATGTGTACGGCGGCACCAATGCGTTGAACGGCGGTGCCCAGGGCATCGTGCGTCAGCCGATTGGTCCGCCGCCCGATGTGCCGCCCGAGCTCGACGTGGTGCCGTTTCGCACCGGTCACATGATCACGACTTACAAAGGCTTCTCGGTGTATGCCTCGGACGCCGATGCGCCCGGCAAATCCAACTGCACGGGCAAGTGCTTATCGGATTGGGATCCGGTGACGGCGCCGCAGACTGCGAAGACCAAGGGCGATTGGAGCGTGGTCGAGCGCTCGCCCGGTATCAAACAATGGGCCTATCGCGGTCAGCCGCTCTACACCTACGTGCACGAGAAGAAGGCGCGTGCGGTGACGGGCAGCGACATTCCGGGCTGGCACAACGTCTATACGCAGCGTGCGTTGCTCCCGCCGGCGGAGTTCACGGTGCAGGACTCGCGCATCGGTCAGGTGCTCGCGGATAAGGAGGGCAAGACGATCTATCTGTATCAGTGCAACGACGATGCGATGGATCAGCAGACCTGCGATCACCCGGATTCCCCGCAGGTGTATCGCATGGCCATCTGCGGCAACTTCGATGCGACGGTGTGTAACGCGACCTTCCCGTACGTGAAGGCCTCGGCCGGTGCGAAGAGCGAGAGCAGCCTGTGGACGGTCGTCACGATCGATCCCAAGACGGGCAAGTGGGCAAAGCCAAGCGATGCCGGCGCCATGCAAGTGTGGGCCTATCGTGGCCGCCCCGTGTACACCTATGGCGAGGACCTGAAGGCCGGTGATGCCAATGGCGACAACTACGGCGAGTTCAACGGTCAACGCAATGGCTTCCGGGCGTTCTGGGTGCGAGACGACTATCGCAACAACAACCTCGGCCGCACGGCGAACGATCGCTGATCGGTTCGGCGAGACTAGGAGCTGATATGAAGAGCAATGCTGTTCGGATGATGAGCATCGCCGGCTCGCTGCTGGCCGCCTCGGTCACCGTGGCCTTAGGCACGGCGAGCGCGCAGCCCGCGCCGCTGCAGGAAGGCGGCGGTGCGTTGAAAGATCGCCGCATCGGTTACGTGATGACCCACAAGTATTGGGCCGTGTACGAGACTGAAGGCGCGAAGACCGAATGCCCGCAAGGCTTCAACGATGGGCCGCGCGAGCAGTTCAAGAAGCTCTACGACGATGGCAAGAAACGCAGCATCGTCGAGGCGCAGTTAAAGCGCGAAGGCGAGCAGTGGCATCCGACGACGGCGCCGGAATCGTTTGTCTTCAAAGAGGCGCAGGGCAATGTTTCTTATGGCCTGAACCTCGATGGCAAGGTCGGCCCCGAAGACTTCGTAAGCCCCGAGGGCGAGAAGGGCATCGATAATCAGCTGTATCGCGTGATCGGCTGCATCGGCCACTACCGCACCATGGGCACGATCAATCACTTCGAAAATCTGTTCATGCGCAGCTACGACGATGCCCGCATCGTCATCGAGCTCACCGAAGTGGACGATCTGAAGAATGACGATTCCGTCGTGGTCACGACCTATCGTGGCAGCGATGGGCTCTTGCAGGATGCGACCGGCGAAGGCTTCATTCCCGGCGGCACGCAGCGCGTCGATCTGCGTTGGGGCAAGGAATATGTGAGCAAGTTGAAAGGCAAGATCGTCGATGGCGTGCTCATCACCGAGCCTGCCGATCGCGTGATGTTGCCGTGGGGCGTGACGTTCGGCACCAGCGGCTATCACGTGTTCCGCGGCTTCGAATTGAAGCTGAAGCTCGATCCGGAAGCGGCCGAAGGCTTGATGGCCGGCTTCGTCGATGTGAAGGCCTTCAATCATCACCTGAATACTTCTTGGTCGACGCATCATCACAGCTACGGTCAGCTCTCCTCGCCCTCGCAGTTCAAGGCGATGAGCCGTCTCGCCGATGGCTATCCCGATCCCAAAACCGGCAAAAACACCGCGATTTCCTCGGCCGTGAAAGTGAAGTTCACGCAGGTGTATGTGCAGCAGCCGGAACAGAAGGAACTGGTGTCGCAGCAGTAAGATTGAGGGTGCGCAGGAATTTTCACACCTGCGCACCCATGCTTGCCACGATCATGCGCAGAGGCGGGTTCGAGGCGCGAATTTGGCGAAGAAATAACCGCGATGCGCTCGCTAGACTGCCCCAATACAAGTAGACAACAAACGTTGTTTAGGGGGCCGTCATGCTGCATTCACCCCGCCTGGATCGTCAGGCGGTGGCGCTCAGACCGGCGCGCAACGCGCCACTGACGCTCAGAATTCCCGAGCCCGCCGCACGTCCTGGCGAGCCGGTCAACTTCAGTAAACTGCGTCTCTCGGCGCCAGGCGCGGTGCGCCGGCCGTCGCTCGATGCCGAGCCTCGTTCCATTCACGATCTCGCCTATGAGCTGATTCGCGTGCTCGATGACGAAGGCCGCGCGGTGGGCCCGTGGGTGCCGGAGCTCTCGAGCGCGACGCTGCTCGCAGGTCTTCGCACGATGATGCTCACTCGCGTGTTCGATGAGCGCATGTATCGCGCGCAGCGTCAGGGCAAATGTTCCTTCTACGTTCGCAGCACCGGCGAGGAAGCGGTGGCGGTGGCGCAGGCCTTGGCGCTGGACAGCGCCGATATGCTCTTTGGCAGCTATCGTTCGCAGGGTCTCTTGATCGCGCGCGGTTATCCGATCCTGAAGATGATGGGGCAGGTGTATTCCAACGTGCTCGATCCGTTGCTCGGCCGGCAGATGCCGGTGATGTATTCGAGCCGCGAGCACAACTACTTCACGGTCTCCGGCAACCTAGGCACGCAGTTCATTCAAGCGGTCGGTTGGGCCATGGGCTCGGCCTTGAGTGGCGATACGCGGATCGCCGCGAGCTGGATCGGCGATGGCACGACGGCGGAAGGCGATTTCCACTATGCGCTGACGTTTGCGTCCGTCTACCGCGCGCCGGTCATTCTCAATGTCGTCAACAACCAGTGGGCGATCTCCTCGTTCCAGGGCATCGCAGGCGGCGATGAAGCGCCGTTCGCGGCCCGGGCCGTGGGCTATGGGCTGCCAGCGCTGCGTGTCGATGGCAACGATTTCCTCGCCGTGTATGCCGCGACGAAGTGGGCGGCTCAACGCGCCCGTGCCAATCAGGGCGCGACGATGATCGAGCTGTTCACCTATCGCGCCGAAGCCCATTCGACCAGCGACGATCCGAGCCGGTATCGCCCGGCGGATGAAGGCGCCAAGTGGCCGCTCGGCGATCCCATCGCGAGATTGAAGCAGCACCTGATCGTGCGCGGCGAGTGGAGCGAGGAGAAACATGCGGCGCTTCAGGAGGAAGTGACGCAGGAAGTGCGCAACATTCAGAAGGAAGCGGAGGCGAGCGGCGTGCATGGAAACAACCAAACGCCCAGCCCCAAGACGATGTTCGAAGGCGTGTTCAAGGAGCCCGATCCGCGGCTGCTGAAGCAGCGCCAGGAGGCGGGATTTTAGATCATGGCGACGATGAACATGATTCAGGCCCTGAACTCGGCCATGGTCACGATGATGACCCGCGATCCCAAGGTGGTCGTGTTCGGCGAGGACGTGGGCTACTTCGGCGGCGTGTTCCGCGCCACCGATGGATTGCAAAAGAAATTTGGCAAGCACCGTTGTTTCGATACACCGATCGCCGAGGGCGGCATCGTCGGTGCGGCCATCGGCATGGGGGCTTACGGCATGCGCCCGGTGGTGGAGATCCAGTTCGCGGATTACATCTACCCGGCATTCGATCAGCTGACCTCCGAGGCGGCGCGCATTCGGTATCGCTCCGCGGGTGATTTCAGCGTGCCCATGGTCGTGCGGACGCCATACGGCGGCGGCATCTTCGGTGGGCAGACGCACAGTCAGAGTCCGGAAGGACTGTTCACGCATGTCGTGGGCTTGAAGGTCGTGATTCCGTCGACGCCGTACGATGCGAAGGGCCTCCTGATCAGTTCGATCGAGGACGATGATCCGGTGATTTTCATGGAGCCCAAACGGCTTTACACCGGGCCTTTCGATGGTCGTCACGATATCGCGGTGAAGCCTTGGGGTTCGCATCCGGCCGCTGAGGTGCCGGAGGATTATTACCGCGTGCCTCTGGGTAAGGCGTCGATCGTGCGTCCAGGTGAGGATGTCACCATCCTTGCGTATGGCACGATGGTTCACGTCGCGCTCGCGGCGGCAGCTGAGAGTGGGGTCGATGCGGAGATCATCGATCTGCGCAGTCTGATTCCGCTCGATGTGGATACGATCATGAGCTCGGTCCATAAGACGGGCCGCTGCATCGTCGTTCACGAGGCGACCAAGACGAGCGGGTTCGGCGCGGAGCTTGCGGCGCTCGTTCAGCGCGAATGTTTCTATCAGCTGGAGTCACCGGTCGAACGGGTCACGGGTTGGGATATTCCTTATCCGCACGCGTTCGAGTGGCAGTACTTCCCAGGCCCTGCGCGCGTGGCAGCCGCCATGCGCCAGGCGATGGAGGCATAAGGCGATGGGACAGTACAGCTTCAAACTTCCCGACGTCGGCGAAGGCACGGCTGAGGCGGAGATCGGTGAGTGGCGCGTGAAAGTCGGCGATCGGGTCGAAGAGGATCAGCCGCTCGTCGATATGATGACGGACAAGGCGACGGTTGAATTGACCTCGCCGGTCGCGGGCATCGTGCAGAGTATCGCGGGCAAGGCGGGCGAGAAGGCCGCGGTGGGGTCGGTGCTCGTCGTGCTCGAGACCGCCGGCGCGGCGTCTGATCAAAACAAACAATCGGCAGCATCTCAGCAGCCCGTCGAACATGCCGCCGCCGTCGCCACTGTGGCCCAAGCGAGCGCCGAGCAGCGTCGCACCGGCACAGGTCCGGTCGCGCTGGCGACCACCTCTGGTAAACCAAACATCAGTGGCCAAGCCGCCTCCGGCGCCGCGCATGCGCTATCGCGCAGCGCGGATTCGGGAGCGGGCGGCGCTCATGGCACCGGTCACAGCGATTCCGGCGCGAGTACGAGTCGGAACGCCGACTCGAAATCGAGTGCAGCCGCAGGCGCTAGCCGTAGCGGCGACTCAGCGGCGAACGCCGTCTCCGGCTTCAGCCGCACGCAGGGCTTAGATACTCAGCCGCGTCGTGGTGAACGGCCGGCGGCGTCGCCGGCGGTGCGGCGGCGAGCGGAAGAGCTCGGCATCAAGCTGCAGTTCGTGCGCGGCACGGGCCCAACGGGGCGCATTCTGCACGCCGATCTCGACACCTATCTCGCCCAAGAATCCGGCGAGAACGGCCCCTCTCGAATCGGCCACGCCGAACTCGCGCCGGGCGGCAACCACTATCTCTACAGCAAACTCTCGGGCGGCGAAGACATCCCCGTCATCGGCCTGCGCCGGCAGATCGCCGAGCGCATGCAGGCGGCGAAACGTCACATTCCTCATTTCACGTATGTGGAAGAAGTCGACGTGACCGAGCTCGAGGAACTGCGCGCTCATTTGAACGCCACGAGAGCGAAGGATCAGCCGAAACTCACGTTACTTCCTTTCCTCATGCGTGCACTCGTCCGAGTGCTTCGTGAGTTCCCGCAAATGAATGCAACGTACGACGACGAAGCCGGCGTCATTCATCGTAGCGCCCCGGTGCACATTGGCATGGCGGTCCAAACCGCGCGTGGCCTCTTGGTCGCGGTCATCAAACACGCCGAATCCCGCGACCTCTGGGACTGCGCGAGCGAAGTGGGCCAACTCGCAACCGTCACCCGTGACGGCAAAGCCTCCCGCGAACAACTCACCGGCTCGACGATCACGATCACGAGCCTGGGTCCCTTGGGCGGCGTCTCTGCGACGCCGGTCATCAATCGTCCCGAGGTTGCGATCATCGGTCCGAACAAGATCGTCGAGCGCCCGGTCGTGCGTGACGGTCAGATCGTGATTCGCAAGATGATGAATCTGTCGTCCTCGTTCGACCATCGCGTCATCGACGGCGCCGAAGCCGCCGAGTTCATTCAACGGCTGCGCTCGGTGCTCGAGCAGCCCGCCACCATTTTCGTCCGGTGATCTCATGAGCGAAGCAATCAAGACCCGGTTGTTGGTCGTAGGCGGCGGGCCCGGGGGCTACGTCACCGCGCTTCGGGCCGCGCAGTTGGGCGTGCAGGTTACGCTCGTGGAAGCAGATCGGTTGGGCGGCACGTGCCTGATCCGCGGCTGCATACCCTCGAAGGCGATGATCCACGCGGCGGAGAAATTCACGACCGTGCGGGAGGCCGCGAAGCAGGGCGGCACGCTCGGCATTTCCTTGAGCTCCCCGCCGACCTTGAATCTCGCCGAGACCATCAAGTGGAAAGACGGCGTCGTCAATCGTCTGAACGAAGGCGTCGCAGGCTTGCTCAAGCGCGCGAAGGTGCAGGTGATCTCCGGCTGGGCGAACTTCGTCGACGCCAAGTCCTGTGTCGTGCAAACGACCGGCGGGCAGATCAGCATCACGGCCGAACATGTCGTGCTCGCGACGGGCTCGGAGCCCGTGGCATTGCCGGGCTTGCCGTTCGGTGGGCCGATCATTTCTTCGACCGAAGCGCTGGCCTTGCAGACGCTGCCTCGCAGCCTCGCTGTCATTGGCGCGGGCTACATCGGCCTCGAGCTCGGTTCTGCATTCCGGAAGATGGGCGTCGAGGTCACCATCGTCGAAGCGCAGGATCGCATCCTGCCGCTCTATGACAGCGCATTGGTGAAACCGGTCGCGCGGTGGCTCGACAAGAATGGCGTGCCGGTGCATCTGGGCGCGACCGTCATCGGCTTCGAGGCCGGCTCGTTGTTCGCGAAGACACAGGATGGCCGCTCGCTGGCATTGAAGGCCGAGCAAGTGTTGGTCACCGTCGGCCGCCGACCGCGCACGCAAGGCTGGGGCCTGGAAAATATGGGTGTCGATATGAGCGGGCGGTTCGTGCACGTTGACGATCAGTGCCGCACCTCGATGCGCAACGTGTGGGCCATCGGCGATTTGGTTGGCGAGCCCATGCTCGAGCACAAAGCGGCAGCCCAGGGCGAGATGGTCGCCGAGCTCATCGCGGGTCATCGTCGTCGCTTCGATCCGGTTGCGATCCCGGCCGTGTGCTTCACCGAGCCTGAAATCATCAGCGTGGGCTTATCGCCGAGCGATGCCGGCGCGGGTGACATCGAGGTGATCACCTCGCAATTCCCGTTCGCCGCCAACGGCCGGGCGTTGTCGATGGAAGCGGGCGAGGCGGGCGGGTTCGTCCGCATCGTGGCACGCAAGCACGATCGGCGCTTGCTGGGCATTCAAGCGGTCGGCGCGCATGTCTCCGAGCTGTCCGGCGAGTTTGCCCTCGCGCTCGAAATGGGCGCGACGCTCGAGGATGTGGCGGGAGTGATCCATGCCCATCCGACCTTGTCCGAGGCATTTTTTGAGGCGTCGCTGGCCGGTCTCGGCCACGCACTGCATGTTTAATGGCTGCTGAGGAACGTAGCGCCATGAGCAACGGCGGTCTGGACAAAATCGACTACAAGATTCTCTCGGTCCTGCAACAGGACGCATCGCTCTCGGCGGCGGAGGTCGCCGAAGCGGTCGGCCTGTCGCAGTCGCCGTGCTGGCGGCGGATTCAGCGACTCAAGGACGACGGCTACATCACCAAGATCGTGGCGCTGCTCGACCGACAGAAACTGGGCTTGCGGGCGCAGCTGTTCGTGCAGGTCAAGGTCATGAAGAACGACCGCGCGAGTTTGGCTGAGTTTTCCGAGGCGATCCGTGCGTTTCCGGAAGTCATGGAGTGCCACGTGGTGCTCGGCGTCTTCGACTTCCTATTGCGCGTGGTGGCCAAAGACATGGACGCCTACGAGACCTTCTACTTCGAAAAACTCTCCCGCGTGCCGCACATTCTCGAGGTCACCTCCTATGTCGCGGCCTCGGAAATAAAAACCACGACTGCCTGGCCGTTGCATATCTAGCAACGAACTTTTCCTTGAACCGCAACACCGCCGCGCCTTGCGCGGCGGGCGTGTTCGTCCAATTGCTGAAACCTTCTTCATAAATTCCCTAGAACGTCGTTAGCGTCTTGCAACTGTCGCTGTTTGCGTGCATCACTACGCCACCAAAGTCGCCGAGGTTGATAAGTAAACGCAACGAACACGCCCACCGCGGAAAATCGTCCTAAGACATGCCTTGTGGAAGGTAGCGCCCGACCAGCACATACGGGCACGCCGAGAGTATTGAGAGGGGGAATGATGGAAGGTCTGGACAAGATCGATCTGAAAATCTTGCGTGCGCTTCAGGAGGACGCCTCGCACTCAGCCGCCGAAATCGCAGACTCGGTCGGGCTGTCACAATCGCCGTGTTACCGGCGCATCCAACGCCTGAAGGAAGAAGGCTACATCACGAGAATCGTGGCGATGCTCGATCGCCGCAAGCTGAACCTGCTCACGCAACTGTTCGTGCAGGTGAAGGTCATCCGCAACGACCAGCAGAGCCTGCAGGAATTCACCGAATACATTCGTAGCTTCCCCGAAGTGCTCGAATGTCACGTGATCCTCGGGGCCTATGATTTCCTGCTGCGCGTGGTCGTGCGCGACATGGAAGCTTACGAGAAGTTTTATTTCGGCAAGCTCTCCACCGTGCCCAACATCCGCGAGGTGAATTCTTTCGTGGCTGCCTGGGAAGTGAAGTCGACGACCTCGCTGCCGCTGAAGATCTGAAAGGACGCATGCGCGCCGCCGCCAGCTCCGTGCCTCACGCATACATCATGCGCAAGGCGCGAGCTGGGGACGCATTTCCGCGAAGTTCCTGTCCTGCCGCAGGAGTAGGCTTTTCCCGGTAATGAACGGTACCGCTCGACGGTACCGTCGCAGTAGCCTGCAAGGGCCTGCAGCCTGCAAGGGCCTGCAGCCTGCAAGGCGCACAAAGCAACATGCTTTAGGGGGATTTATGAGTAAGAATCGAGCCGGGAAGATTTTCGGTAGCTCATTGCTCGCGATGGGCATTCTTGCAGTGAGCCTGACGGCGCACGGCGAAGAGGTGAAAGTCACGCTCACGGGCGCCGAAGAAGTGCCTGCCGTGACGACGCAAGCGAAGGGCGAGGGCACGATCACGATCGCCAAGGACGGATCGGTCACCGGCCTCGTGAAGACCACAGGTATCGAAGGCGTCGCCGCTCACATCCATCTGGCAGAAGCCGGCAAGAACGGACCGCCCGTGATCACGCTCACCAAGGGGGCCGACGGTGCCTGGTCGACGCCTGAAGGCGCGAAGCTCACCGAAGAGCAATACAAGGCCTTCAAGGCCGGCCAGCTTTACGTCAACGTCCATAGCGCCGCTCACAAGGGCGGTGAGATCCGGGCCCAGTTGAAACCGTAACCGCCAGGCGCCGGACCTAAATAACAAATGACGACATTGAACTGTGCAGGCGGCCGACGCTCACGCGTCGCCGCCACCTGGGTAACGCTCGGTCTCACATTCGGTGTGGGCTTCGTTGCAGCTCTTTCGATTGCGGATGACACCAAGGCGGACAGCACCGCCGCAAGCCCGGGCGATCAAGGCAACTCGCTCGTCGAGCGCGGTCGCTATCTCGCCCGCGCCGGCAACTGCGTGAGCTGTCACACCGCGCCCGGCGGAAAGGCGTTTGCCGGCGGCCTCGCCTTCGAGACGCCGTTTGGAAAGCTCTATTCAACGAATATCACGCCCGATCCGGACACCGGCATCGGTAAATGGACGGAAGCGCAGTTCGCTCGTGCCGTGCGCGAAGGCGTGCGGGCCGACGGCGCGCATCTGTACCCCGCGTTCCCCTATACCGCTTACACGAAGCTCACCGATGAGGACGTGGCAGCGTTGTATGCGTACCTGAAGATCGTGAAGCCGGTGAACAACAAGGCACCGGAGAACGAGATGGGCTTCCCGTTCAACCAGCGCTGGGCGCTCGGCCTCTGGAAGACGATGTTCTTCGACGAAGGCCGCTTCCAGCCCAACGCCGCGCAATCGCCTGAGTGGAATCGTGGCGCGTATCTCGTCGAAGGTCTCGGTCACTGCTCGGCTTGTCACTCGCCCCGTAATTTCATGGGCGCGGAGAAGACCAGCATGGCGTATACCGGCGGTGAATACACCGACAAGGTCATGACGGGCGATGTGCGTCCGTGGTCGGCCCCGAATCTCACCAATGCGAAGAACGGTCTTGCGCCCTGGCCGGTCGAAGAGGTCGCCGCCTATTTGAAGACCGGCCGCAATTCGTTCAGCGAAACGCATGGACCGATGAACGAAGTCATCATGAACAGCACGCGTCACCTGACGGAGGCGGACACGCTGGCCATGGCCACGTATCTGAAGAGCCTGCCTGCGAACGAAGGCAACGTCGGCAAGCCCGCCGGCGAAGCTGTGATGAAGTCAGGGCAAGCGCTCTACAACCTTCACTGCGGCACCTGCCATCAGCCCACCGGTCTCGGCGCGTTGAGCGGGGATGCCGGCGCGAAACTGGTCGGCAATCCGATGGTGCAGGCGAGCAATCCGGCCTCGCTCATCAACGTCATTCTCTACGGGCCGCATCTTGCGAAGCTGCCGGAACCCAAGCGCTGGAAGGACATGCCGGGTAACTTCGGCGAGAAACTCGCCGATGAAGAAGTCGCGCACATTGCAAGCTATATGCGCAACGCCTGGGGCAATGTCGGTGGCGAAGTGACCGAAGCGCAAGTGGCCAAGCAGCGCTAGGGACTTGCGTCCAGCAGCCTAAGAAACATCGGAATAGATGCGGATGAAATCTCGAGTCGCGGCGCGCAGCGCCCGCGACTCGGTGGCGGGGGTTGAATGAAAAAACTGGGTTGGCTGCTGGTCGCCGTCGTGGGCGCATTCGCCATCGGAGGCCTCGCGGTTCATCGCGGCGAGTCCATCAACGCGATGTGGCTCATCGTCGCGGCCGCGTGCGTCTACGCCATCGGCTATCGTCTCTACAGCGCCTGGGTTGCGGCCTCGGTGCTCGTGCTCGATGCCTCTCGCGTCACACCCGCGGTACGGCTCAATGACGGCCGCGACTACGTGCCGACCAACAAATGGATCGTGTTCGGTCATCACTTCGCCGCGATCGCAGGCCCGGGCCCCCTGATCGGTCCGACGCTCGCCGCGCAGTTCGGCTACCTGCCCGGCACGATCTGGATTCTGGTCGGTGCGGTGCTCGGTGGCTGCGTGCAGGACATGACCGTGCTGTTCTTATCGACGCGTCGTAACGGTCGCAGTCTCGGACAGATGGCGAAAGATGAGATGGGCCCGGTCGGCGGGTTCGCCGCGATGATCGGCACGCTCGTCATCATGGTGATCCTGATTGCCGTGCTCGGCCTCGTGGTGGTCAATGCCATGCGCCACAGCCCCTGGGGCACCTCGACCGTGTTCGCGACCATTCCGATTGCGCTCTTGGTCGGTATTTACATGAAGGACATCCGTCCCGGTCGCGTGCTGGAGGCCTCGATCATCGGTGTCGCGCTGTTGCTGCTCGCGGTGGGCGGCGGCGGGTGGGTCGACAGTCATCCGACGATTCGTCAGTTCTTCGATCTCGATGCGCTGACGCTCGCTTGGTTCGTGATCGGCTACGGTTTCATCGCCGCGGTGTTGCCGGTGTGGTTGTTGCTCGCGCCGCGTGACTATCTCTCGACGTTTCTGAAGCTCGGCACGGTGACGCTGCTTGCGATCTCGGTGATCGTGATGCGCCCGGAAATTCACATGCCGGCGCTGACGAAGTTCATCGACGGCTCGGGTCCCATCTTTGGCGGTGCGCTGTTTCCGTTCGTGTTCATCACCATCGCGTGCGGCGCCATCTCGGGCTTTCATGCGCTGGTCTCGAGCGGCACGACGCCCAAGCTCATCACCAATGAAGCCGATGTGCGCCTGATCGGCTACGGCAGCATGATGCTCGAGTCCGCGGTCGCCATCATGGCGATGATCGCGGCGACGCTGCTCGAACCGGGTATTTTCTTCGCGATCAACAGCGGCCCGGGCGCCGTGGGGGCAACCCCAGAGGCGGCGGTCGCGACCATCACGAGCTGGGGCTTCCCAGTGACGGTGGATCAGATGGCGTTCCTTGCCAAAGAAATGGGCGAGTCGACCTTGTTTGCTCGCACCGGCGGCGCGCCGTCGCTCGCGGTCGGCATGGCGAGTATTTTCTCCTCGACCTTCGGCCAAAGCATGATGGCGCTGTGGTACCACTTCGCGATCATGTTCGAGGCCGTGTTCATTCTCACGACGCTGGATGCCGGCACGCGCGTGGGCCGCTTCATGCTCCAGGATGCGCTGGGCCACCTCTGGCCGAAGCTCGGTCAAACGTCGTGGTATCCGTCGGTGCTGATCTCGAGCGCACTGGTCGTGGCAGGTTGGGGTTACTTCTTGTATATCGGCGTGATCGATCCGAACGGCGGCATCAACATTCTGTGGCCGTTGTTCGGTATTTCCAATCAGCTGCTCGCCGGCATCGCCCTGTGTATCTGCACGGGCATCCTGGTAAAGCAGGGTAAACTGAAATACGCGTGGGTGACGGGGGTGCCATTGGCGTGGCTGACACTCGTCACCACCGTGGCGACCTGGCAAAAGGTCGTGTCCGATGATGTGAGAATTGGCTTCCTGGCCGCTGCCGATCAAATCGCATCGAAACTGGCTGCTGGCACCTTGACCGCCGAACAGGCCGCGGTCGCGCCACAGCTGATCTTCAACCAACGCCTCGATGCCGTGCTGGCCATCGTGCTGACGCTGATTCTCTGGATCGTGATCGCCGATACCGCGCGCGTGTGCATGCGAGTCGTTCAAGGCTTGCCGGTGCCGCCCAGCTCGGAGGCGCCGGCTCGAGGAGCGGCATGATCAATCCCACCCTTCGTAGATCGTTTCCGACCAACACCTGGTCAACCGAGGAAATTCGTCAGTTGCGACAGCTGGCCGTGGCCGGGGCGTCGCTCGACACGATTTGTGGCACGTTGCGCCGGACGCGCTCAGCGATTAGAAACAAGGCGACGATGCATGGCATCTCGCTCAAGCGGTGCGGGGAGAGTCTGTCCTCGTCGCTTACGACGCACGAGCACGTTGCATAGATGAAGCGCACGCTCGCCGTATGGATCTCGGTGGCGATAGCCTCTGCGGCTCAAGCGGCGGAGTCGCCGCCGCTCGAGATCAATGCGTGCGAGCTGCTGACCTCGGCCGAGATCAGCGCCGCCGTCGGCTTGCCCGTCGATCACGGCCGTCGCCAGGACGAGGGCATGTCGCGCGACGGACAATACTCATCGACCTGTTTCTGGACCATTGAGCCCGGCAAGGCGCCCGATCAAAACGCGCCCGCCCGAGGACGGCGCTTCGTGATTTTGAACGCGCAGCGCTGGCCCGCCGGTCGCGACATGGCGAAGAAGTTTCTGCAGGCGTTTCACGAGTCCGCAGACAAAGGCGTCATCGCGAACCAGCCCCAGCCGCGCAAGTTTGGTGACGAGGCCTTGTGGTGGGGCGACGGCCTTGCGGTTCGTAAGGGCGATGTGAGCTTTGGCCTTTCAGTCTTCATCCCTAAGCGCGACGCCGCTCGCACCAGCGTGCTCGAAGAGAAACTGGCGCCGCACGTGCTACGGCGCCTGGATCGACAGAGCGCGATCTGATCAGGTCCGTGACTCAAGCGCAGGCTTGGCCATCGCTGGAGGCTTCCCTCGGGTGAGCGCTCGCCACAGCCATTCGAGCGGCCCGTACGCGTGATGCTCGAGCCACGGCTTCGACCAAAGCAACAACGCGGCCCAGATCAGCGGCACGATGAGATAGCACTGCCAGCGCGACAGCTCACCGTACAGTCCCAATCCGTAGCCATGGAAGAGCAGCACGCAGATGACGCTCATGGCGATGTAGTTGGTGAAGGCCATGCGACCCACGGCGATTAACCGATCGGCGAGCCATCGGGCCGCGCCCGACTGCATGAACAGCACCACGAGCGAGGCATGCGCGAGCACGAGCCACGGTCGGAGTAACGACAGGTGCAAGGCTTCAGTGATGTGCAGCGTGATGGGGGAGAAGCGATCCGCGTCGTTCCACAGGATCAAGGGAATGTGGAGCGGCACGCAGATCACAAAACCCCAGAGCGCGATTCGTTGGTAGGTTCGCCTCGACCAGGCGCCCGAAAAGAAGCCCAGCCGGAAGAGCGCCATGCCAAAGGCAATGAGCGCCAGGGTATCCGTCATCGCAAGCGGATGGGCTTCGGTGAGAATGTAGATCGTGACGGGTGCGCGTGTTTTGAACGCGTCGATATAACTGCCGCGGTAGCCGTCGAGCTGAGTCTGCGGCGGAAAGAACGTCATTTCTTCCTGCACCGTTTGCCACTCTTGCTGGATGCTCGCCGGTGCGTTGGGCTCATTGGCGGCGGCTTCCAACTGTCGCAGGCCGGTGTAGGTCCACGTGGCGAGCGCCAACTTCAGCGCAAGCAATAGGATACCGGTCGTGATCAACGCGCGAACCGACCAGCGCCAGGCGACGAACGCGATCATGCCCGCGACGGCATAGAGCACCAGGATGTCGCCGTACCAGATGAACCACACGTGGATCATCCCAAACACGAGCAACCAGAACATACGCGCGTAATGAATGCGCGCCGGGCTGTCACCGGATTTGAGCGCACGCTCGGCAATGAGCACGGTGCTCGCGCCGAACATCATCGTGAAGAGGCCTCGCATCTTGCCGTCGAAGAGCGCGTAGTTGATGGCCCAGGTCGCGAAGTTCACGCCCTCGGAGCCGCCGTAGTAGTAGGGGTCGTAGTAGGCCCAACCGGGCATCGCGAGATCGACGATGTTCATCAGCAGAATGCCGAGCACCGCGACGCCCCGGATGGCATCGAGCGTGTTGATCCGATCGGCGCCGATGGCTGTTGTCATGGGCATCACTCCCGATCGCTTGCGGCTTGGCGAAGGAGGGCGGCACGACTGCGAATCGCCGTGCCGAAGAGTCGCGCGGTGTCGATGGAAGCACGTTCCGCGTCGGGCACGACCGCCGACCATTGCAGGAAGCCATGCGCGAGCGTCGGATAGTTTAGATACATCGCGGGAACGCCTGCTTTCGTCAGTCGCTGCGTCAGGCGGCGCGACGAATCACGCAGCATGTCGAAGCCCGCCGAGACCGCGATGGTCGCGGGCATGCCGACGAAACTTGCGCCGTTCAGTTCCTTCGTGGCTCGTTTCAACAGATCGCCGGGAAAGACCGTCTCGATCATGAAGTCGCGGAACGTTTCATCGAGGCCGTAGCCTCGATCGAACAGTCGATACGACTCATCGCTCGTCGAGAAGTCGCTCGAGGTGTAGTAGAGCAATTGATAGGCCGGCGTCGGGCGCTTCGCCGCGAGTTGTCGCAAAGAGATATTGAGAGAGATGTGCCCGCCGGCGCTGTCGCCACCGACGGCAACCAGGTTTGGTTCGCTGCCGAGGCTCTTCGCGTGGGCCCGTGCCCAGAGGAAGGCATCCTCGCCATCGTCGTTCGAGGCCGGCCAGAGATGTTCCGGGGACAACCGATACTCGACCGAGACGACGATGGCGCGGGCTTCGTTCGCGACCAATCGGGCGAATCGATCGGTCGCCTCGATGCCGCTGTAGAGCCAGCCGCCGCCATGGAAATACACCAAGAGGGGCAGCGGCTCATCGGTGTCGGTTTTCGGCGTGTAAATGCGAACGGGGATCGAACCGCCGCGGCCGTCGATCTTGCGATCTTCCACGGTGTGCATCGGCGCGGTGACCTTCGTGAACAGCGCCCATTCGCGCGTGAGTCGTTCGCGGGTTGCGATTCGCGCTTGCGGATCGAGGAAGGTCGCAAGCCCGCGTTTAACCTGCTCGGGCGTGCGTCGGCGGCGCTCTTCGAAGTAGTACTGCTGCTTGGGATCGAGCCGTTGCCCGTCGATCACCTCTCGCGGTCCCGCGAGCGATTGCAGGAACCAGCTTTCCGGGCGAGACATTAGCTCGAAGCGCTTCTGCTCCTCGGGCGTCGGCCGGAAGTCATCTTCCGGTTGAGCCGCGCCGGTGAGAGCCACCATGGCCAGGACGACGATGCCGAGTCGCTCGATCATTCTTATTAGCCCCGTGCGTAAGCGTCACGTGACGTTGTATCGGATCGGCGGCATCGCGGGAGTTGACTAAACCGGCCGTGTCGGTGCCGGGGTGGCACCACTGCCCATCGCCACGATCCCTGGCACGCGGTGCCGCGGAGTACATAGAAGTCACCCCGTGCGACGGAAATTCGCTCATAAGGATCGAACAATGACTAGCAAATCGTGGCTTGCGATGTCCGGGCTTTGCCTGCTGCTCGCGATGTCAGCGGCGCAGCCTCATCCGATCACTATCGACGCGAGCTCCTATGCACCGGGCGCCGTCGTCGGCGGTGCGTACGAGGGCATCACGCTTTCTCACGTGACGTTCACCGAGACTGGCCTGCAGACGAGTGCGGTGTATGCCCTGGGCTGCACCCCGGAAACGCGGGGCTGCGATGCGCAGGGGACGGCGATGTTCGGTTGGCAGAAGGCCAATGGCAAAGCGTTTACGTCCTGGAACTCGAGCGCCGGGCTCATCAGCGACTGTCTGCAGCAGCATCACGCCGATTGTTATTCACAGCCTCAGCACCTGTTGGAAGTGACATTCGATCGCGCCACGGATTTCATTCAATTCGATGCCACGCAGGTGACGGACTCGCCGTGGGCCTGGGCGTTCGATGCAGCTGGGAATCTCTTGCCACTGACGCCTACGCTTACAATCGATTCGCTGCTCGGTCATCAGTCGCTGCGACTGACCTCGAACGAGGGAAACATCAGCCGGGTCTTGCTCGCCGGCAACGACGGCTATTCGATCGTCAACCGCATCAGCTACAACGGCGCGGCCGCGACCGCTGCGCCCACGACGACCGTGCCGGAGCCTGAGACGCTGGCGCTGATGATGATCGGACTCATCGGTGTAGCGGTGACCACTCGCCTGCGCCGGCGCACTCACAAATAGTCGCCGCCGTTTACATAACCTCGCTGTGATGCAGCTGTCCGGCAAGCTAGAGGCTTGTCCGGACAAGTGTTTTTGTGGCTGGCATCGAAGTTGCTGTAGTAGCGCCGCCTATCACACAGAAGGAAGGACCTATGACCAACGGATCTTGGGTTGCAATGAGTGCTTTGCTGGGACTCATGGCGACTGCAGCGGCGCACGCCGATTTCACAACCCTTGACGCGGATCCCTATGCGGCGGGCACCGATGTCAGCAATATCTCCGATCACGTCACGCTCTCTCGCCTCACCTGGGCCAATGGGGCCTACCAGTCTTCCCCTGTCACTTCCGCGAGCTGTGGAACGGGGGTCAACCCGTTCTGTAACTCACTCGGCGTGGCCTCTTTCGGAAGCTATACCGTGGATAACATGACCACGGTCCAGACTTGCCTCGTAGACCCCACCTACGCGGGCTGCGCGAGCCCGGCTCAGCACATTCTGGAACTGACCTTCGATACCGAGACGGATTTCGTCCAGTTCGACGCCACCTACCGAAACAATAATCCCGTCTTTCTCGCCTTCGACGCCGCCGGCAACGTTGTGACATTGACCACGCAGGTGACCTACCTGTCGACCTTCACCGGGAGCAATCTGTTCGGCCATCAGCTCCTGACCCTCACGTCCGCGAGCGCCAATATCAAACGTCTCTGGATCGCGGGCGATAGCGGACGTAGCTCGTTGGTCAACATCATCGACTTCCAGCGTCCCGCGACGACGTGCCCGGTCGAGGAACCCTCGCAGTGAGGGTGGGCGCCGCCCACGTCTGCTCAATCGATTAACGATGCTTTAAAAGGAACGAAACCATGACCAACGGATCTTGGGTTGCTGTGAGTGCGCTGATCGGACTCATGGCGACTGCATCGGCACACGCCGATATCACGACCATCGACGCGGATCTCTATTCAGTGGGGACCGATATCAGCAATGTCTTCGAGCACGTCACGCTCTCTCATATCACCTGGGCCAACGGGGGCTATGTGTCCACGCCCGTCTACCCCTCGAGCTGTGGGACAGCGCCCAACTCATTCTGTGACGGGCTCCGCCTGGCCGCATTCGCCTGGCCGACCGCCACGGGCTATAGCAGAAACTGGACCTCGGATAGCAATACCACCATCCAGACTTGCCTGACGAATCCCGCTTTTTCTCGCTGCTCGAGTATTCCGCAACACATTCTGGAACTGAGCTTCGATTCGGAGACGGATTTCATCCAGTTCGATTCCACGTACGGTAACGACCGGCCCAACGTCCTGGCGTTCGACGCCGCCGGCAACATCGTGACCATCACCAAGACGATCACCTACCTCCAGAACTATACCGCCAGCACCCAGTACGGCCATCAGTCGATGACCGTGACGTCCTCGACCGCCAATATCAAACGCCTCTGGATCGCGGGCACGGGCGAAGGTTACGCGACCGTCAACGTCGTGAGCTTCAAGCGTCCGGCCACGCCGCCGTGCCCGGTCGAGGAGCCCACGGAATAATCGATCGGCTGATGATGTAACTTTGCGCGGCGTGCAGGTTTCTCCGGCACGCCGCGCTTCTGGCGTCCACGATGCGGATGAGTATGATCGTAGCCACTGACCCATATCCATCGCACTGAGGACGACCCATGAATCGCACACGAGGATTGTTCTGGGCCGCGGCGTGCACTGTCGCATTCGCCGGCACCGCGCTCGCTCATCATGGTTGGACGGGCTACACCGAGGAGCTGCAAAAACTCTCGGGCACGATCGAGCAATCGAGCTACGCCAATCCGCACGGCTCCCTTCAGCTGAAGACCGCCGACAAAACCTGGGAAGTGGTCCTTGCGCCGCCCTCGCGAATGACCAATCGCGGCCTCACCGAAGCGATGCTCAAAGTGGGGACGACCGCAACGGTCGAAGGCTATCGAAGCAAGTCCGATGAGAAAGAACTGCGCGCCGAGCGGATCTCGGTCGCGGGGAAGACGGTCGAGCTGAGATAACGACTCGAGTTACGGAACAGTTCATGGGCATATCTCGAGGAGCCCGCGTCCTGATGGCGGCCGATATAACTCTATACTCGCTCGAGCGCATCGATAAAACCGAGCGCAGCGTCCAGAGCTCTCGCTCAGGTGTTAATTGATCGCCTCGTCCGGATCCTGATTGCCAGTTCCCGTGGGACGACGGTTTTGGCCATTACCGACGAGCGCCGGGTTTGCTTGCTCTGACTTTCTTGCGCAGGCCCTCGAAATAGGCGCTATCGACCCGCTTGGTCAGCGCTGACGACGCACCGTCGAGTAGTAGATTGCGCAACTGCAGGCGATCCTGTTCCTTGTATATCAGCTCGCGGACGTATTCGCTGCTCGTGCCGTAGCCACGTTGATTGACCTGCTCCTCGACGAAATCCTTGAGCGAATCTGGCAAGGAGATGTTTATCGTAGCCATACGCCCATCATCGCCGCCTCGGCAAAGTTTGGCAAACTCGCCGATTGGCTCACAGAGCAGGGAACCACCGAAACTGGGCAACGGGTGCAGTCGTTTGCGATCTCGCTGATCCGGTTCCACGGATCATCTGGTCTGTGGCGCTGCTGACGTCGCCACTTCAGCAACTCTTATAACGCACATTAGTGTTATTAGTGGCGCTCGTGCGAGTCCTCCCTAGAATCGAGCGAGGGGATGACAAGATAAGGAAGAGACGAATGCTCGCTTGGTTGCGTCGATTGATGTGTGTGGTGCCGCTGATCGCGACGACCGTTGTCGCACAGGACGGCGGGCCGGAGGCCCGGCCCATCTACAACCGCGATCAGTGGCTACCGCATTCGGTGCCGACTTCCGATGACGGACTGCGCATTCCCGTGCCAGCCGACTTCAACGCACCCAAAGGCTCGTTCGTCTTGCTCGGCGGCCGTTTGTTCGATGGCACCGGGGCACCAGCGAGACCCGCGACGATCGTGGTCCAGGGCAAATCGATCACGGCGATCCTGAATCCGGGAGAACGCAACTGGCCCGCGGATGCGGTGGTTTACGACGTGACGGGGAAGACCGTGATGCCCGGTCTCATCGATCTGCACACGCATCTCACGTTCGTCGATACCGGCGACCTGACCCTCTACACGAATGGAAACACCAGCGGCGCCGAATCCGTGATGCGCGGATTGCGCCGGATGGCGATCCATTTGCAGGCCGGTGTCACGAGCGTGCGCGACGTAGCCTCTCATGGCGACTCGCCGTTCGTGTTGAAGCGCCTGCAGGCCTCGGGTGAAATCCAGGGTCCACGCATCTTCACCGCCGGCCAATTGATCACGGGCATCGGTGGGCACGGCGCGTTGCACGCGATGACCCCGAACTATCCGGAAGTGCCCAACGGCAATCTCAACTCCATGGTTCGTATCGCGACCGGTCCCGATCAGTGGCGCGAGGCGGTGCGGATTCAGTTCGCGAAGGGCGCCGACTTGATCAAGCTCGCAAGCGAATACACCCAGGAAGAGGTCACCGCTGCGGTCGATGAGGCGCATTCGTTGGGTATGCCGGTGACCGTCGATGCCGAGACGCAATACATCGACATGGCGATCAAAGCGGGCGTCGACTCCATCGAGCATCCGTTGCCACGCAGTGACAAGGCTATCGCGCTCATGGCCAAGCGAGGTGTCGCTTCAGTGCCGACGCTCGTCACCTATCGCATCATTCAACGGAACAGCGGCGGCTACTTCGGCTCCACCTCGCGAAGGTTCGAGCTCAACGAAGATACGATCGTGGCGATGGCTAGGAAGATGCGCCAGGCGAAGGTAAAGATGGGCATCGGCCTCGATCTCATCATCAGCTCGCCCGAGTACATGCCCGGCGCCTATATCGACGAGCTCGAATCCTTCACGCAGATTGGCTTCACGAAGGCAGAGGCACTGGTCGCGGCGACCAAGACGAGCGCCGAGATTCTGCACATGGGTGATCGCCTCGGCACGATCGAGACGGGCAAGCTTGCCGACATCATCGTCGTCGACGGCAATCCCGATGAGGATTTCAACGCCTTTCGCAAGGTGCGCACCGCCTTCGTGAATGGCCGACTGATGCTGCAGGAAGGCCGCATCTACACGCCGGCCCATGAAGAAGTGCCACTGCCCGTGCGGAAGTGACTAGAAACGAGTGAAGTGAGGATTGGGGTGCGAACTGCGCCCCATTTCGCTCATTTCGCCGAGTTCTGCGGCTTGAGAACTGTGAGCTGCTGAGGCAACCTCCGATCCCGCAAATTCAAACGCACGGATTGGGGAGATCAGCATGAAGATCGGCGGACTTCGGCACCTATGCATCATCGGTACCTTGGCTCTTGCAGGCTGCGCGTCAGCGCCGACCGGCCCGAAGTTCGGGGAGATGGTGCTGCCCCAGCCGCCGCAGGATAAAGCCGTGATGGTGGTCTATCGTGAGTACGCCGAGCCGACCAAGCTGGCTGCGAAGATCGATGTGGATGGCACGCAAGTCTTCGCAATCCCGCAGCAGGGGTTTGCGCATGCACTCGTCGATCCCGGCAAACATCAACTCGCGATCCGTTGGCCGGCGGCGAGCGGCACGCCCGGGTGGCAGGGGGATGCCGAATGGGAAGCGGGGCAGACGTACTACTACCAACTGCGCGGCACGTCCGGTCACGGCTGGTACTTCAAATCCAGCCTCGAACCCACCGCCAAAGGCCTGGCTCAGGCAACGTTGAAAGACTGTTGCCGACTGATCACGGAAATGAAAGCCGATGCGACGCTCGCGACCGCCCAACCGCAAGCACCTGCGTCCCGACGGTCGATCGATCTGGCCAACATCCGGCAGGAGATGCGCGAGAGTGAGGTCATCATCGCGATCGGCTCACCGGATCATGTGTCTTCCGAATCGACCGGGAAGAGGGGGATTCCGTTCTACTTTGGCAGCGACACCCGCCGCGTGTCCTGGTCCTACACGGGTGTCGGCTATGTCGTGTTCTCACGCAACGAATACAACGGTGAGTTACGCGTCGTGGAGACCAAAGCGGACGCCAACGCGCCGTGACATCGAGGTCAACGCGAACGCCCGAGATCGATACGCTTGCGCCCATAGCGACGAGCGTCCAGGGACAAGGATCCCGGGCCGAGCATCACCAGACTGATATCGGTGATCGCAAGCGTCAGGTGGGTCCATTCGAACGTTTCGCCGGAGAACGCAAGGACGCCTTGTAGAACGGCCTGACTCGAGGCGGCGAGCGGCGTCCAGAATCCGAGGAGTATGGAGAGCGCCGTTGCACAGCTGAGCAGCGTGGTCCCGAAAGCCGCATCGACTTGCGCTCCCCATAATTTGGCGCCGCCGATGAGCAACGGTGGCGTGCCACAGCTCAATCGCAGCAGCAACAGTCCGCATCCTGGCCAGCCGTTGGGAAAAGTGGAAAATAAACGTTGCATCGGTGTCTCACGGCCGAGATTACTCGTCTTCGCCGTCGCGTGAGATCCCCGAACTGGGAGTGGTCCGATTATCCCTTCGAGGGAAAGGGACTGGCGAGAATGCCCCGGCTCATCGCCAAGGTCACGGCATGCGTGCGATCGTTGGCGCCCAGTTTCGCAATGATGCGCTTCAGGTGCGCCTTGGCGGTTTCTTCCGTGATGAACAGGCGGGCGCCGATTTCCTTGTTGGAGTTGCCGACCGCGACCAGGGTCAACACTTCGATCTCGCGATCCGAGAGCGTGTCTTCGCCAAGATGAGCGGCAAGCTCGGAGGCCACCTGGGGATGAATGCGCTTTTGGCCCGCGTGGGCCGCGCGAATGGTATCGATCAATTCTTTTCGGACCAGTCCCTTGAGGACGTAGGAGTACGCGCCCGCTTTGAGGGCGCGCTGAGCCAGCGCGTCTCCGCCATAGGTCGTCAGCATGATGATCTTTGCGGTGGGGAATTCGCTGCGGATGGCGATCAGCGCGTCGATGCCGCTGGTCTCCGGCATCTGGATGTCGAGCAGCGTCACGTCAGGACGCACGGCGCGAAACTGCTCGATCGTTTCGCGCCCGGTCGCAGCCTCTGCCACGAGTTGCATGTCGCGTTGAGTGCCGATCAACGAAGCGATTCCCTCGCGCAGCAACGGGTGATCGTCGGCGGCCAGAATCCGGATCGGGGCGTCGGTGCTCATGATCGTTTCCAGAGTGCGCTGAGTCTGAACCACGAGCGATGCGTCCCGGCACGTGGGTACGCGATCGGTGCGGGAATCGACAGCTCGATTTCGGTGCCGGCGTTGAGCTCGCTCCATACATCCAGTCGAGCACCAAGCGCCTCTGCTCGCTCACGCATCCCTTGCAGTCCCCAATGACCTGCACGCTGTGCTTCGTGCACCACATTCGCATCGATGCCGACGCCGTCGTCGCGGAGTCGCAGGACGAATGCGTTCTCGCCGTAGTGTAGCTCGGCCTCGATGTGACGTGCCTGAGAATGCTGAGCGGCATTTCGCAGGGCTTCACGAGCGATGCGGTAGACCTCGTCTCGAACGAGCGGCGCGATGGGCCGCGCCGCGCCTTCCACTACGACCCGGAATGAGTGCGATCCCAGCCCATCGTCGCAGAGCTCCTGGCCCAGCGCCGTTAGCGCATCGGATAGGTCACTTGCAACCGGGGCGTTGGAGCGCAGATCGTGCACGGCCGAGCGAGCCTCAGCGATGGCGCGATCGCCGTGATCGAGAGATTTTTCGAGCAGCGCTGCCGCCTCGGGCGTGCGATCCGGCAACAACGCATGCACGGCCTGCAATCGAAAGATCAAGCCTTGAAAGCTTTGGAGCAACGAATCGTGCAGCTCGCGTGCGATGCGCGTTCGCTCGCTCACGCGCTCTTCCAGCCGAATATCGAAGCCATGTGCGATCTGTCGAATGCGCAGAATATAAAGGGCGCGGATGACTGCCAGCCCCAAGAGCACCAGCAAGCCTCTGAACCACCACGTTCCCCACCACGGCGGTCGTATCTCGATGGCGACCTCGGCACCCGGTTCGCCCCACGAGCCACGGCTGGTCGCGGCTTGTACCTGAAACCGGTATTGGCCGGGCGGCAACCGGGTGTAACTGGCAAACCGTCGATCGCTGCCGACTTCGTGCCAGCTGTTTTCCAGTCCGGCGAGCCGATGACGATACCGGTTCGTCGACGGGCTGCGAAACCCGAGCGCGGCGAACTCGATCGAGAAGCTCGATTGCGAGTGTGACAAGGTGATGGCGCTCGTATAGTCGATCGCACGAGATAACAGCGAGCTCGAGCCCGGTGTCACAGAAACATCGGCGAGCTGGAAACCGGTGAGCGCCACCGGAAGCGGCGAGTCGATTTCGCGCAGGTTCTCCGGCCGGAATGCGACTGCGCCGGCAAAGCCCCCGAAGAACATGTCTCCCGAGGCGCCCCGGTAACACGCGCTGAAGCCCGTGAAATCCAGCCCCGGCAGTCCGTCTGCGGGTGAGTAATTCTTGAAAACTCGGCGCTCGCGGTTTAGACGCGACAGGCCCGCACTCGTTCCGAGCCAGAGTTGTCCCGAGGCATCCTCGAACGCGCAGCTGACGGCGTTGCTCGGCAGCCCGTCGCGTTCGCTGTAATACCGGCTCGTACCTGTTTCGATGTCATGGCGAAACAGTCCATTGCCAGTTCCAGCCCACAACGCGCCAACGCGATCGATGTACAGCGACAGCACGCGCTTGTAGAGCAGCGGGCTTTCGTTCGCGGGCTGCAGCTGTACCCGCGTGAAGTGGCCGGTGTCGGGATTGAACTGCTGTACGCCGTCGCCGTCGGCATCCGTCCAGAGTATGCCGCGCGCGTCCTCAACGATCGAGCGATAGACATGTTGTGTCTCCGGTTTGCCATGCCGATAGGTGACAAAGGTCTGGGTGGCGGGATCGAACTGGTTCAAGCCATCGTAGGTGCCGATCCAGAGTTGCTTGCGGGAATCGGTGAACAGACGAATGACCCGGTTGTCGCTCAAGCTGGTCGGATCTTTGCTGTCGTGACGAAAGGCCTGCAGACGATGGGTGGTCGTATCGAGTCGATACAATCCCTGGCCGCCGGTCCCGACCCACAGCGCGTCGGAGGAGGGATCGTCGATGATGGCCAGGACATCGGCCGCAATCCCCTGGCCCGGGATGTCGAAATGAGTGAGTTGGCCGCTGCTGCGGTCCAGTCGATTGAGCGCGCCGGTCGTGCCCATCCACAGGATGCCGTGACGATCCTCATAGATGACATTGACCAGCGTCTCGCCCAGATTGTTTGGATTGCGAACATCGGTCGGTAGCTTGGTGAAGGGCGACGGGCTGCGGGTGAAGAAACCGGGTTCGGTCGCGCCGAAGCCCGTCCAGATGTGACCTTCGCGATCTTCGAGCAACGTCGTGATGCGGTTCTCGGTGAGACTTTCGATGTTGGTCGGATCGTTGCGATAGCGCGTGAGCCGTTGCCGCGACCGGTCGAACTTCAGCAGGCCATCGGCGACCGTTCCGACCCAAAGCGTTCCCTCCTGGTCTTCGAGCATCGACGTGACGCCGGTTAATGGCAGCCCGGGGACTTCCTTATCAGCGAAGGAGTAGCGCACGAGGCGCTGTGTGCGGCGATCCAGAATCGCAAGTCCCGGGCCCGATTCGCCCAGGATCCAAAACGTTCCTGCCCGATCTTCATAAAACTTCAGCGATCGGGTTTCGGGGATCGGCACGCGCAGCGTGACCCGCGCGCTGCGGGGATCGAACCGATCGAGTCCCGCTGCGGTTGCCACCCAGAAGGCACCGGCTCGATCCTCGCCGCTGAACTTGATCACGCTGCTGCTCAGGCTGTTGGCGTTTGCGGCCTCGTGCACGAAGCGCCGTACGAGACCGCTCTGTGGATCGAGACGGTACAGCCCGTATCCCGTGGACAACCATAGATGGCCTTCACGGTCCTCGCTAATGTGACGTACATCGCCGCTCGTGTGTGCGGCTGCCGACTGCTCGAGTCGATAGTGCACGAACGTTTCAGTCACCGGATCGTAGCGGTCGACCGAGTAGGCACACCCGACCCACAGGTGTCCGGCGCGGTCTTTGAAGAGTGCTGTGATGTGGACATCGCACAGACTCTCCGGATCGGCCGGATCGTTTTTGAACACTCGGAACTGATAGCCGTCGTAGCGATTGAGACCGTACTGCGTCCCGAACCAGAGAAAGCCACGACCGTCCTGAACGATGTGGGTCACGCGCTGTTGTGAGAGTCCCTGGGCGCGTGACAAGCGCACGAAGCGGAGGTCATCTCCCTCGGTCACACCGAGTTGGACAATCTGCGGATCGATCTGCGCCACGGCAGGGCCGGAGGAGAGATCGGCGTAGCACGTCGTAGTCACGATCGCACAGAGCGCCATGACGGTGAGCGCAAGCCGCCGCAGGCGACGTGGAAGCCACTGATGAATCGTCGGGCTCATGAGGACGCGATAGTACCGACGCCGCCAGTCCTGTGAGAAGCGCGAAGCAATCCCTTGTACCCGAAAGGGGAGCAGACGATGGCTCCTTCGTAGGGATGCACGACCTTTGCCGCTGATCGATCATAGCGCTCGCACGTCGGTGCTGGGGGAGGGACGAGGTGAGCGCTTTGACCGTTCGAAGACTCGCGGGCGCCGCGGGACTCTTGTTGGCGGCAGTCGCAGCCTATCTATGCTTCTGGCCCGTGCCTGCGGAGCCTGTGGCATGGCTCGCACCGACCCCGCCCGGTTACACCGGCGTTCATGCGTCGAACACGCGCCTGTCGGGTCTGCACACCATCGACATCGGCAATGAATTCGGTCCGGAGCACATCGTCCTCGGACCCGACGACAAACTCTACGCGGCGATGACCAGCGGCAATCTGATGCGAATGGACCCGGACGGCGCGCATCAAGAGATCTTTGCGAACACCCAGGGGCGCGTCCTCGGCTTTGACTTTGACCATGAGGGGCGGATGGTCGCCGCCGATGCGATGCGCGGTCTGCTCATGATCGATGCCGATCGGCGCGTGAGCGTGTTGACCGATCACGTGAGTTCGGATGACCCCGTGCGTTACGCCAACTCCGTCGTCGTGGCGCGCGACGGAACCGTTTTTTTCACCGATGCGTCCGGGCGCTTTGCGCCAGCAAAGTGGGGCGGCACTCTGGAGGCGAGCGTGCTCGACATTCTGGAGCAGGCCGCCTCCGGTCGGGTGCTTGCGTATGATCCTGCGAGCGCGAGCACGCAAGTTGTGGCCCATGGGTTCTCGTTTGCGAACGGCATCGCGCTATCGTCCGATGGGCGAAGCTTGTTCGTCGCCGAAACCGGTCGCTATCGCATCTGGAAAATCCCGAGCGACGCACGAGATCTGGATATTCGAAGCGATCCCGCTCAGGCGACGGTGCTGTTCGATAATCTGCCCGGTTACCCCGACAATCTGATGCGAGGGCGCGATGGTCGCATCTGGGCGGGTCTCTTCAGACCGCGCAATCCCGCGGCAGACAGTCTGTCGCAAAAACCTTTCATGCGAAAAGTGCTGCTGCGGCTGCCGAGCGCTTGGTTACCGGTCGGCAAACCGTATGCACATGTCTTTGCCTTTGATGAGAGCGGTCAGGTCACCGAGGACCTGCAGGATCCCACCGGTGCGTATTCTGAAACCACGGGTGCCACGGAGGTAGGCGACCGTCTCTACATTCACAGTTTGCACGCACCTGTCCTCGGGTGGGTTGCATATGCGCCGCCTAAGAGCCTCGCAACATCTGACGCTTCGCTCGAGGACATCTACGTTCTGCGTAGCATTCGCGAACAGCAGGCGCCTGTCAGCGACGGATGCGCTTCATCGAAGACGGGCTTCGATCCCTTTCCGGCCGACGCCGAACGTTCGTTTTCTTTCTGGAGCGTCGAGACGCGACTGGAAGATGGAAGAATCATCGATGCGAGGAGCAAGCGCGTCGCCGAACTGCGCGGCTGCTTCGGTCCGACGCGAGACCGCGCGCGGCAAAACTTCTACGCCGAGATTCAGCTGCGCGAGATCTCCTTTCGTGGCAAGGGTGAGTGTCTGGCGCTCATGGTCGACTTTCCCGCCACCGGCCTGTTCCCCGTTCGCTGTCAGCTCATTCTGAGCGACTTGCCCGCGCCGTTTGTTGGCGGACTGCTGACGACCAACACCATGACGAGCGGCACACCCTTCGGCGGAGAGACCGAGCCACCCGGCTACACCCAAGCCTCGATTGCCACGATCCGTTTATGGAAAGAAGGCGCCAGGAGATCCTTATGAGCGAACACAAACATTCCGATGAAACAGACATCCAGCGCCGAGGCATCCTGCAAGGCGCAGGATTAGCGATCGCGGGCGGACTGCTGGCGTCGTCCGTAACCTCGACAAATGCCGAGGCGGACGATCGACCAACCAGCACTGTCCCGCGCAACGATCGGCCGCTCGCCGCGAGATTGCAGGGCGTGCAGCACTTTGGTCTCACGGTTCAGAACATGGATCGAGCGTTCACGTTCTACACCGAAGTTCTCGGCGGAACCGAGGTGATGCGCGATGGCGACTTCCAGGGTGAGCGCATCCACAACACCTTGCTGACCGATCAGGAGATCGAGGCGCGCGTGCGCAAGGTTAATCCGCGCACGATGGGCATTCCGGATTTGAGAAGCGGCGCGCAGCGTCTGGACGTGCGCTTCATTCAATTCGACAACGTCGTGATCGAGCTCCTGCAATACCGCGACGCGGAGCAGCCCGCGGGCAGCGGCGCGGCCTTCGCCGAACCTCTCGATCACATGAGTCCCGCGTTCCCACGGATGATGCACATCTGCTTTCACATTCGGGACGATGTCGATTTCAACAAGTTCATCGCCGATCTCGAGGCGGAGTCGGGCCGGCGCGGCATGACGCAGGTCAGAGCGAATCGGGTGCTCACCGTTCGCTCGGAAAAGGAGCGGGCGGCCGCGCCGAGAGAGGCCAACAGCAACGGCATCACCGAAGGCAAGTCGAACGGTTGGCGGTTGATCTATTGCAAAGGCCCGGAAGGCGAACAGCTGGAGTTCGTGCAGGCGCTTGGGCCGGTGAAACAAACATTCGACAGCGCCTTGCAGGCGCATCGAAGGAAGGTGGCACAGTGAACGCCGTGATGGGCGCGAATCCTTACCTCACCGGCGTTCACACGCCGATGCGGGAGGAGCTGACGCTCGAGGATCTGCCGGTCACGGGCGCGATCCCGCCCGCCTTCGACGGACGTTACTTACGAATGGGGCCGAACCCCAGAGCGCCCAAGCCCGACAAATATCACTGGTTCTCGGGCGACGGCATGATCCATGGCATCCGGATCGAGAACGGTCGCGCGCGTTGGTATCGCAATCGCTGGATCCGCTCGACCTCGGTGAGCAAGGCGCTCGGCGAGCCACGAGTCGAAGGGCCGCGTAACACCTTCGACACCGTCAATACCAACGTCGTCCACTTCGCCGGCAAGACACTCGGGCTGGTCGAGGCCGGCAGCACGCCCGTCGAGATCGGCGAAACGCTCGAGACGCTGCGTTACACCGATTTCGGTGGCACGCTCCACGGCAGCTTCACTGCCCATCCCCATGTGGATCCGCTGACCGGTGAGATGCACGGCATTTGTTACGACGCGGCCCGCTGGCGCTCGATTCGCTACGTGGTCGTCAAGCCCGATGGCAAGGTCCGGCGCGAGGTGACGATCCCGGTCAAGCACGGTCCGATGATTCACGATTCCGCGTTCACGCAGCGCTTCGCAATCATTCTGGATTTGCCGGTCACGTTCTCACTGTGGGCAGGGATGACGGGCCAGACGTTTCCCTATCGCTGGCGGCAGTCACATCCGGCACGGATTGGGCTGTTGCCGCGGGAGGGCGATGCGAAAGACATCCTCTGGTGTCCGATCGATCCTTGCTACATTTTCCATGCGGTGAACAGCTACGACGCGAGCGATGGCAAGGTCATCCTGGATGTGATCGTCCACGACCGCATGTTTTCTCGAATCAAAGCCGGACCCGATTCGCAACGCTGCGGTCTGGAACGCTGGACCCTGGACCCGACGACACGGCGGGTCGAGCGTGTCGTTCTAGATCCAGCGCCGCAAGAGTTTCCACGGCCGGATGAGCGACGCCTCGGTCAGCCCTATCGCTATGCTTACACCATGGCGATGACGGGATGGTTTCTCGGCTCGGCGCTCTACAAACATGACTTGAACGCCGGCACGCGTCAGGTTCATGACTTCGGCCCGCAGCGCCATCCTTGTGAGTTCATGTTCGTGCCTGCGCATGCGAAGGCGGGCGAGGACGAAGGCTGGCTCGTCGGCTTCGTCATCGATGCCATGGCGAATGCAACTGAGCTCGTCATCCTCGATGCGCGAAACTTTACCGCCGCGCCTCAGGCCAGCATCCGGATTCCGCACATTGTGCCGCCGGGATTCCACGGCAACTGGGTGCAGAATCAAGCCGCCTTCCGAATGTGACGTTGCTCGAGAGGTCTGTCATGCGTCGCTCATTGTCTATTTTTATTCTGTTGTTCACGCTGATTGCCGCCGCCGCAAACGGTGAGCCTGCGACCAACCAGCGAGGAAGTGCCATGCGCTATAGCGAAATCCCCGACGGTGCCTATGCGGTCGTGGCTCAAGTGCGTGCGAAGCCGGGCAAGGAACGCGAGCTACGAGAAATCACACTCAAGCTGGTCACTCAGGTCCGTGCCGAGCCGAACAACCTCGTCTATTTCCTGCACGAGGATCGCGAAACGCCGGGACATTTTGTGTTCTACGAGATCTTCCTGAGCCAGGCCGATTTCGAAGCCCACAACGCGACTCCTCATGTGCAGTCCTGGTTCGCGAGGTTGCCCGAACTGGCCGATGGGGGCGTGCAAGTGGTGCGGATGGAAATCCTTGGCAATAGAACGGAGGCACGGCGGTGAGGGCTCGAGCGCACACGCGTAGTTTGTGTGCGGTCGGGCCTCGCGACTCACGGCAGTCGAATGAGCTCGCCTGCCGCCTTGTCATAGCAATGACGTCGACGGCTCGATTAGAGAACGGTGCCGTACGAGCGCAGCGTGAACTCGAGTAGGCGGATGCGATCTGGTACCCACGCCCCCGGAGCCTGCCTGAATGAAGACTTTCTGCCCCTTCTTCAGTTTGGCTTTCTCGACCAGTGCCTGCCACGCCGTCAAGCCCACTAGCGGGATGGACGCGGCTTCTTCCATCGAGAGGCCCTTGGGCTGGAGCGCAAGTGACGCCTCCTTGACCGGGACGAACTCCGCGAACGTGCCGATCCGAAAATCATCAGGCCGCGCATAGACGGCGTCGCCCGGCGTGAACTGCCGCACGAGCGGGCCGACCTTGACCACCACCCCGGCCACATCGTGACCCAGGACGCAGGGCAGGCGATAGGGCAGGATGAGCTTGAATTCTCCATCCCTGATCTTGGAGTCCAGCAGATTCACGCCCGCAGCGTGGACCTCCACCAAGACCTCGTCATCAAGCAGCTGCGGTGTCGGCATGTCTGCCGACCGTAACGCGCGCTTTTTTTCATAGCGCTCCAGAACAAATGCTTTCATGGCTTTTTCCAGGCTTGTGATCGGCCCAGCATTGGCATACCTGTGCCGTTGTCCGCTCGAGGAACTGGCCTTCAGGCTTGGCCATGAGAACTCTCCCGAGCAGTTGCAGGATGATCGAAAATGAGACACGTCGTAGTGGCGTGCGCGTAGAGCTTGCCGTCGGGGCCGACGATCCGGCCCTCGGCCGTGGCGACCTGGCGTCCCGCGTGGATCACCTTTCCCTCAGCGCGCACCAGCGGCACCCGGTCGTTCAAAGGGCGCACCATGTTGATTTTCAGCTCCAGCGTCGTGAAGGCTTTGCCCGCGGGCAAAGTCGAATGCACGGCACATCCCACCGCCGAGTCGAGCAGCGTGGCGAACCAACCGCCGTGTACAGTACCCAGCGGGTTGTAATGCCTGCGCTGCGGTCGGCCCTGGAAAACCGCAGCACCGGGCTCGACGTGAATCGGCACAAAATCAAGCGTGTCGCCGATCGGAGCAGGCGGCAACTCTCCGGCGAAAATCGCTTCGAACATCTCCATGCCCGTCCGACCGGCGATCTGTTCTTGCGGGGCGGCGTCAGCATCTCTCAAACGAGCGCGAACTGCTCTTTCTTCCGCGTCCCAACGGGTAACGACCTGCTGAACATTCATCGGCGACTCCTTGGCTGAACGTTAGTTGGTTGCTGTGCTGAGAGTGACGCGAGGATTTGTTTGCGGCAGACCTTCAGAATCTCGTCCGACAGCGAGGAGTCATCCGGACAGGAGCGCGACAACACCACCGCGCCAACCGCGTGGGCAAGCATGTCGATCATCTTTGCTCGCACGCTGCGCTGATCCACATGGCCCGGCGTGGCGGCGCCTTCGCGTCCAAGGGTTGCCAGCATGTTTTCGATCCCCGCCGCGAAGGTCGCCTTGACCTCCTCTGATTGACGCGTAGCGTCCCCGCAGAGAGCCGCCATCGTGCAGCCCGCGCTGCGGGCGTCCCGATGCTTGCGGGACAGATAGCGCTTGAAGAACTCGGCGGCCTCCAAGCCCTCGCTACTTGCCAGGGACTGCGAGAGCCCGCTCGCTGCCGCTTCGGCCATCAATTCGGCCTTGGAGCGAAAGTGTCTGTAGAACCCGCCATGGGTGAAGCCTGCGGCCGCCATCAGATCCGCCACGCCCACGCCGTCGTAGCCACGCTCACGAAACAGGGTAGAGGCCGTCTCGACAATGCGTGCCCGATTCGCCTGTGCCTGCGCTTTGGTGACTCTCATATCCACATGCCTCTTTCTCAACGCAAAAACCAGGTCGCCAATATACATTGATGTCGATCATCATCAAAGTGCTTGACCTCTTAGATGATGATCGTCATCCTGACCGTGGGTGGTGGCCGGGCAGCGGCCGGCCTGCTCATCTCCGAGGCCACGTCCACAGGCGCGGCTGCGTTGCGCATCTCTGCATGAATTCACCTGATTCCCGACCCCCAATCACGAGAGCTAACACATGACCACCCGTTCCATAGTCCTCATTACTGGCGCTTCTTCTGGTATTGGCGCCACCTACGCCGAGCGCTTCGCGCGTCGCGGACACGACCTGGTGCTGGTTGCCCGCGACAAAGCACGACTGGAAACGCTTGCGGCGCGACTGCGCGAAGAGCACAGGGTCGCAATCGATATTCTCCAGGCCGATCTCACTCAGCCCAAGGATTTGGCCGCCGTTGAGATGCGCCTGCGCGATGACTCCAGAATAGGGATTCTCATCAACAATGCCGGGGCGGCCCACTCCGGCAGCTTCATCGAGCAGGCGACCGACGATGTCGCTCGAATCGTCGCGCTCAACACAACCGCGCTCGTCCGACTCGCCAATGCAATCGCTCCGCGGCTTGCGCAAGCCGGCGAAGGCGCAATCGTCAATATCAGCTCAGTGGTTGGATTGGCGCCGGAATTCGGCATGTCGGTCTACGGTGCAACGAAGGCCTTCGCACTGTTCCTCTCCCAGGGGTTGAGCTTGGAGCTTTCGCCCAAGGGCGTTTATGTGCAGGCGGTACTCCCTGCGGGTACTCGCACGGAGATCTGGGAGCGTGCAGGCATAGACGTCAATGCGCTCCCCGACTTGATGGAAGTAGGCGAATTGGTAGATGCAGCGCTGGTTGGTTTCGACCGCCGCGAGCTCGTGACCATCCCGCCGTTGCACGACGCCACGTGCTGGAACGCCCTGGATGCTGCACGGCTAGCCCTCGTCTCAAACATCAGGCAGGCGCATGTCGCAGATCGATATCGAGGGGCCGCATGAAGTAGAAGGCAAACCTTTGGAATTGCCCTTCGAGCGGCTGTCCCATTCACGTACTTGGCTCACTCAAGCAGGCTCATCCTCGTGAACGACACGCCCCCATGGGGCGTGGTCCTCACAGCAACTGAAGCTCCCGAGGCGGACTGACCGGGCCGGTCACATACTCCTTTGTTGAACGAAGGCCGTCCTTCAGGCCCCGGTACGTGACGAGGTCGTGGGCTTCCTCGTACGTGCACCAACGATACTCAGCATGTTCCGCAGGGCTGAGTTCAACGCCTTCTGCACTCACTTCCGCTGCGTAGACGGCGATGATCTGAATGCAGTCGAATCGGCGGTTGTAGATGGTGTAGACATGCTCGGCCGCCCAGACACTCTTCGGCTCGAGACCGAACTCTCGCAAGCGTCGCGCGATTGCCGGAACGATCCGCTCCGATGGCTTGGTGATATCACTCGCCACTTGCCAGAAACGTCCACCGTTGAACCAACGATCCGCTTTCTCCTGCGACGTGTGAAGGAGCAGGTATTCAACGCTGCGGGAAGGGGTTCGTCGGAATACCCACACGTCGAACACGTTTGATTGAAGCTCCATGGGTCCCTCGTGCGGACAACTTCCAGCGCTCTGCCGCCTTGGGAGGTGATCATCGCCGAAAATGGTGTCCGGGCGAAAGAACAAATGACGGAGAAGCGATACACGTTGTTCCTGCGGTGACGGTGCGGATTCGCGTGCGATGAAAATCTGGGATTCGATCGTGCCGTTCCGTACAGTGAACGACGACGGCTCCTTTATGCGTGACGCTTGCTTCAATCAAGTTGGGCCGCCGAGGTGAGGATCTCCGGTCCCTGAAAATGAGGGGAGACCGGCGGGACGCATTCAAGAATGGCGCTCTCCAGCCGTACAACGCCTGCGAGTCCGGGTCAACTGGCGGCAGGGGCTGCTCCGGCGGGGAACGGCCCGAGTTCCCGGCGGGGACGGCATGCTTATCGGCATCCCGGCGTTGGGTCCTGGCAGTTCTCCAGCAGCTGTCGTAGAACTGTCGTACGACATGCGTACCGGCACCGCCGGTTGTTCGTCGGTCATTCCGTTCGCTCTACCTATCCTTTTCAGGTCTTCGCAAATACAGGCACGACCATCCAATGAGAGTGAATGCTGAGCTGATACTGCGGATGAGGAAAGACAAGGCGTGGTCTCAAGAGGAGCTGGCAATTGCAGCCGGCCTGAACTTGAGAACGATTCAGCGAATCGAGAAGGAGGCAACCGCTTCGCTGCAATCGATGAAAGCGCTGGCGTCGGCATTCGCCGTGAATATCCGTGATCTCGAACAGGAGGAATCTGCAATGCTGAGTGAATTGGTGGGTAAAGAAGTCTGGATCGTGATGGGAATTACGGTTATCGACCCGCGCTTTAACGATAGCCTCAAGGGAAAAATCGTCGAGATCAACGATTCATGGCTGAAGCTGGTGCAAAAGGACAAATCCATCTATATCAACCTCAGCCAGATCAAACGGATCGTCCCGGAATAGTCAGGCCGCTGACGCCGAGACGAATCGGAGTTCCCGGTCGTCGGCGCGGCTCGGAAAGTCATGCGGGTAATTTCGAGGACGCTGTCCCTGGGGTGCCGATGAGAGTCCGTGTGAGGTGATATCAACCGGCGGGAGGTCTGCGCCTCTCGATCTGATACATGATTAGCAACTTTTTGTCCGGGGGCGTACGCTGGCCAGCTCGCAACCGTGGCACTGATACAATCACAGATGGTTCCCCAACCGAATGCCGCACGTCTCCCGCCGCCCTCGATGGTCGACGTGGCCGCCTGTGGGGAGCGCGAACCCGCGGTCTTCATGCAGGCGTTCGATGATCACGGTGCGCTGTGGGCGGGGACTGGAGCGGTGCCAGTGCACATAGAGACGAGCCGAGCATCAAATCACCTTGAGATTTGGCTGGTCGGCTCTTTTACATGGATGCACGATGGACCTTCACCCAAGGTTGCGACGATCAAGGTCATTGGATGGTCCCCCAACAGTGACTACCTTCTGACTCCTGCAGATTCAGAGACTCGTTGTCACGGCAAGGGAACATCCGTCACTGTGAGGATTCCCGCTCGAATTCTCGCTTGATGCTGGGGTTGACGGCCGCCTTCGAGGGGACACTCGATGGTCTGCGTGTGATGGCAGTGCTAGGCATTCTGGACCGAGTGAATGACTTTGTACCCGAGAGTGCGAGCGTTTGGCGTGTCGAAGTACGCTGAGATCTGAACATGGCCTACAGCAGAGATGACATACCCCGAAATCGACCTGTAAGCGGCTTTAGGTCGCGAAGCGTCTTCCTCCGGCAGCTCGTAAGTCAGTCGGACTAGCTCTGCAGTACGCTCAATCTGTTGATCGCTCCGAAGAGCGCTCGCCGTTTCGAGGATGGATGTTAGGCGATCGTCTGTGGATTCACCGCCGTCATTCCCCCAGATTGCGATCCAGAAGGTAAGCTCAGGTTTCCAGAGCACGAGGCTTCCATCCTCAATTCGCCGATTGAAGTGCTCGGGCAGCACGACCGTCCATTCGTCAGTCATCTGATAACTGCCCGTCACGATCGGATAATCAGGATGCAGGTTCATGACAGTTCCAGTGCCTAACTCGTTTTCGCCAATTGAAGCGTGTACCGACTAACATCGCTGCTGTAGATAACCTCGGAGTGTCATAGCGCACAAGTTACTACTGCGCAAAGCAATGGTGATGTGCAATAGGAGCAGTTATGACGGCGGCCATTCGTGTCAACCAGATTGCAGAAGCAGGCGGGCGGTTTCGATTGGCATCAGCATTGTTCGTTCGCCCAGCGGGCAGCGAAGGAAACCGTGCCGCTCGTAGAACGCCACGGCGTCGTCATCAATGGCGTGGGTGATCACTGCTCGTGCTCCTGCCGTATCGGCGGCACTGAGACACCGACGTAATGCGTCGATCAACAGGTCCGTACCCAATCCGCGCTTTTGATGGGTCACGTCAACGGCGAGGCGACCGATGAGCAACAGCGGCACCTCATCCGGCATTCCCCGGCGCAACTTGGCGTTGGGCAACCCTGATTGGTGCGCCATCGCGGTCGGACTAGCGTAATAACCGATCACTCGGCCTGGTGCGTCGTTGGCGCAGACGACGTATGTGCGAGCGGACAAGCCCTCGCTGGCAAGTGCCCGTTCGCGCAGCCATGCATCGAGCGAATCGTGCTTGCCGTTGCGGAACTCGGAAAGATCGTGTTGCGGCGTGGGTCGTTCAGGCGCCGGCACGGCGCTGCGCTTTGCCGACACTCAGCGTTCCCATGCCGGCTTACGGCTCATGCGTGTTCGCACAGCTTTATCCGGCTTGGCCGGCGCGTCGAGCATCGCGAGAAACGCGCTGTAGGCTTCGTCGTCCAGGGTAATCAGCCGTTGATCCAAAATGGTCTCTTCGGCGCGAGTGCGGGCACTCTCCAGCATGAACTCGGAAAGCTTCTGGCCGCGAAGAGCGGCAGCGAGATTGAGCATGGCTTTGGTCGCAGCAGAGGCTCTGATTTGTATCAGATCGTCTCTTTTGACTGGGGCGGAACTATTGGACTTCATGATTCCTCCGACGGCGGGCGTCAGATATTGCAGCGATCGATAAGCTGATCCGCTGTAATGACGTTGTCAATACATAGATCATCAGCCGAGCACGATGATCGGCAGGCAAAGGCAGAGAACCCTCTACACGCTGTTCCTGAGTATTCGTGCGTGTTCGGGTGAGATGATCCGAAACGACCTGTCTACGGGGGGGGGGCGTCCGGCTGATGCCTTCGGGGTTTGGGAGCTAAAAACATTCGAAAGCTCTTGTATCTGAGTGCGACTTCCGCCGCATGAAGCAAACTACAACGTTACGCAGCCTAGCCACGAACGGCGGCGTTGTGAGGCAAGTTCCAGAAGGTATGAATCGTGAGGTCGCACTATTAGGAGTAAATCGCACGCGTCGAGTTTGTTACTAACCGCACGCATGAACCGTCGCTACGCTCGAATCAATTCGCCGCCCGCGGCTTGCCACTCGTGTTGCAGGTAAGCCGTGTCGGCATCGTTGCGGGCTTGCACGCCGATCAACACGCCGCCCTGACGAATCTGCGATTCGTATTCTTCGACACGTCCTTTGGGAATGCCCCAGTTCGTGAGCGTGGTGATCAAGCCACCGGCGATTGTCACCGCGCCACCTGCGGCCAACGCCACAGCGATCGGGCCCGCGAGCACCAAACCCGGAAGCAACGCCGCTGATCCGATGGCGGCGAGGGCAGGGGCAATGGTTGCCGCCGTTCCACCCGCAGGCCCGCCGAGTTTCGCCGCCGCCGGTTGTTTCTTTTCCGTGCTGTGCGCGGCTTTGTCAGCCAGCTCGCTTTCCACCTGATCGACATTGAGAGTTCGATCATCCGTTCGAGCAGCCGGTCTTCTATGAGTTACCGCAGGACTGGATCGAGTCGCTGCCCGGCCAGACGATTCGGGCCACGCGGGTTGCCGTTGTGGGGCCGCTCGATGCGATTGTCGTCTCAGCAACTGCAGACGTTCTTCAACATGGAAGAGGCAGTGTGTTGCGATGTGCTCGGTAGGCGGGCACGAATCTGGTCGAACTTTCGCGTCCATCCCGATGGCTTCGGTCGGTTGCTGATCCACGATCGCGCCTGCGCCAGTGCCGGTGACACTGCGCGCCTGGTCCAGCGGCTGCAGGAGCTCGGCAACTACCGAAACAGGGTGCTGCTGGCACTGCCGGTCGCGCAATCGCTTTCACCTGCATCGTCGAAAATGGAGACGACGCTTGCCTCTCTGACTCGCGATATAGCGCGGGGCGCCGCCGATGATGAACAGTTGTTCCATGAATTGTCGCGCTTGTCCGCTGAGCTCGCACGCTTGATTGAGGATACTCGCTATCGAATGACGGCGACGCGCGCCTATGCGCAATTGGTGGGCGCCGGGGTATCAAACGCTCACTGACTTTACCGAGCCTCGATTGACGCCGGCGGTTCGAACCTGCGAGTCGTTCGAACAGCGGCTGGAGGATCTGTCGTCGGTAAGGTACTCGCGCACGTGATCCTGGTGGATGTAAATCTCGCGCTAGGCATTGTGGCGCCGGTGGTGGTAGCGGCGGTCTGGCTGGGCATTCGAGCGGTACGCAGATTCTAGGATCCGAGCGGATTGGTGATGGTGCGGACATTGCCGGCTATCGACGGATACTTTCTATCCTGTTGGATAGGTCGGGGTCGAGTTCTGCTGTGACGGCCCTGAAATCCCGAGAACCGCGGCAAACCTGTTTGACAGGTCGGAGACGCCGCTGCTAGATTCGCCTAACTTCAGAGGGGGGATCTGTGGGCATACTTCATTCCGTGCCGATGTCGCAGCGACCGACATTGTCCGCGCAAGTGGCCCGGCACCTGTTGGATCTGATCTCCCGCGAGAGTCTCAAGCCGGGCGATGCTGTGCCCAGCGAAGTGCAGATCTGCAAGCAGTTGTCCGTGAGCCGCGGCAGCGTGCGAGAGGCTTACCGGACGTTGGCCGCACTGGGCATCCTCGAAATCGAAAGCGGCCGCCGACCGCGCCTGCAACCGATGAGTGCACATGTGCTCGCGCAAGTGTTTGGTTATGCGCTCAACACGGCCCAGGTCAACGCCACTCATGTCATCGAAACGCGCCGTGCTATTGAAGTGCAGGGCGCTCAGCTTGCCGCACGCCATGTCACTGAGGCTCAGAAGCGCGTGTTGCAGGAACTCGTCCAGCAAATGCGCTCCGCGCTCAGCGATCGTGATCATGCGCGCCGCATGGCAGCCGACATGGCCATTCACACGACACTGGCCGAGGCTAGTCTCAATCCACTCAATTCATTGTTGCTGACCGCGTTGCGAGCGCCGCTCGAGCAGCTGATGCATATAGATCTCGGCAGTCGCCGCAGCGAATCCGAGTTGATGCGTATCGTCGATGCGCATGAGGCCATCGTCGAGCGCGTCTGTTCGGGCGATGCGGTCGGCGCCGGGGCTGCGATGGCAATGCACTTCGATCTATCGGTCGCCTCTATATCGCGCATCGAACAAGCGTTGCAGGCGACTGATGCGCCCTCGCAGCTTACCGAGGGCGCGCGGCCATGAGCGTGTCACAGCGAGCCCAATCATCGAGCAAGTACGACACGCCGGATGCGAAAGCGCGGGTGGCGAAGGCAATCGAACAACTTCGTCCCGTGTTCGCCGAGCGACTGAGCGTCGGAGTCTCCGTTCGCGAGCAGCACGGTCGTGGCGAAGCGTTCGCGCAGAGCTATTTGCCCGACGCGGTGATTTGGCCTCTGAGCACGGCCGAAGTCAGTCAGGTCGTCAAAGTCTGCAATGAGTGGCGGGTGCCGGTGATTGCGTTCGGCGCGGGGACGTCGCTTGAAGGTCATGTCAGTGCGCCGTATGGCGGCATTTGTCTCGACCTTGCTCGCATTAATCGAGTGTTGGAAGTGCGTGCCGACGACGGTGACTGCGTCGTGCAACCCGGCATCACACGGGAAGAGCTCAATGCGCAGCTCCGCGATACGGGATTTTATTTTCCCATCGATCCAGGCGCGAACGCGTCGATCGGCGGCATGATTGCCACGCGCGCTTCGGGTACCAACACGATTCGATATGGAACGATCGCGCAGAACGTGATGGCGCTCGAAGTCGTGCTGGCCAATGGTGAGATCGTTCGTTGCGGCAATCGCGCGCGTAAGTCATCCGCGGGTTACGACCTCGTTCGGTTGTTTACCGGATCGGAAGGCACGCTCGGCATCGTCACTGAGGCGACTTTGCGTCTGCACGGTCGGCCTGAGGCGGTCGGTAGCAGCATTTGTTCATTTCCGGATCTGCGCGGCGCCGTCGACACGGTCATGGAGCTGATCCAGACCGGCGCCCCCGTGTCGCGCCTCGAACTTCTCGATGAGTTGCAGGTGCGCGCCTGCAATGCGTACTCGAAGCTGTCGCTCCCCGAGCAGCCGACGTTGTTCATGGAGTTCATGGGCACTGAGGCGGCCGTGACCGAGCAGTTCGAACGTGCGGTCGATATCGTCAAATCTCACGGCGCCGCGGGCCTCGAGTGGGCATTCGATGAGCAGCGTCGCGCGGCGTTATGGAAGGCCCGGCATGCGGCATATTTCGCGGCGCGTGCATTGAGGCCGGCTGCAGATTGCATCGTTGCCGATGTTTGCGTCCCGATCTCGCATCTGGCCGACTGCGTCGCGAAAGCGCGTGCGCAGATCGATGCGGAAGGATTGGTTGCACCGATCCTGGGACATGTGGGCGACGGCAACTTTCACGTATTGTTTCTAATCGATCCGAACAGTGACGACGAGCGAGCACGCATGGATCGTGTTTACGACTCCATGATCGAAACCGCGCACCGTCTCGGAGGCACGTGCACAGGGGAGCACGGCATCGGCATGGGAAAGCGCGACAAGTTGATTGCCGAGTTCGGCTCGTCCGTGGTCGATCTCATGCGCAGAGTCAAAGAGGCGTGGGACCCGAACGGAATTCTGAATCCAGGAAAAGTGTTCGACCTGTAGTAGGTCAGTCTCAATTGGGAAATCATGCGACCGATACAAAGCCGGACCGGGTCCGGAGGGGATCAGAGGTTTTCCATGGCCTTGACGCTTCTCTGCTGCTTATATAGCCTTTAGTTCGAGCAACAATGAATATCAGGCTCTACCGCTGGTCCGCCGCGGCGGCACGGTTTCCTCACCTGCTATGAGCGCGTCTTGGCATCTCGGCAATTGTGAAATGAATGCCGGATCGGTCCATCATTGGAAGCGGTGGGCCAGCTGTTGCCACAATGCCATGCTCCTTTCAAGCCGAATCCACTACTTACGTCGCGCTTATGGGCCATAAACTCCGTCGAGGACAGGTTACTTTTGCTCGCCATCCGGCGCGAAGGGGCAGGTCGTCGGCCACCATGTCGAGCAAAGGTTTGGACTCGCCAGGCAAAAGAGTATCGGAAAGCTTGGACGACAAGCTCGACACTCATGCGCTAGCGATGGTGAGCTTCATTTACAACCGCGTAGTGGCGGGCGCCGCCGGTGCCTTGCGCAAGCGGCTCAAGTTGAGCGTGACCGAAGCCAGGATCGCCCTTCATGTCGGCGCGAGCGATTCAGTGACTGCAGCCGAGCTGGTCCGTATCATGGGCCTCGATAAAGCAGCGATCAGTCGCGGAACGGCCCGTCTCATCGAGCTGGGGCTGATCAAGTCTGAGCCCGACCCTCAGCATGCGGCGCGCAACATACTCTCAGTCACCAAGTCGGGGCGCATCTGCTACGAAGCGATCGCCAATTTTACTTTCGCGCGCGAGGAGTATCTTCTGAGCGTGCTGAGTGCCGGCGAGCAAAAGCAATTCCTCGAGAGTCTGCGTAAAGTCCTGAAGAACGTCGAACCGACCAACGAACGGGCGCGGGCGGGCGACTTCTGGGATTGAATCCCTGCCGAGCTTTCGAGTGACAAACGGCCGACAGCAAGATCGCGCCGTTCCGTTTCAAAAAACTATGACGGCCACGCTGAAACCTCCGTGGTGGCGTCCCTCGAGCGACGCCTCGTCACCTATTTGAAGGTGATGTAAGCGGTCACGGTAGTGACCGCTCCCGTCCGGTAGCCGGCACAGCTCTTCTTCCAGCATCTCGTCTCGATTACGCCTGTGATGGCCTGCGGGATCACGGGCGAAATGCATGTCCCTCCGACGCGTTCACGATTCCGGACGACGGCTACCGCTCGCCGAGGGTTGACATCTCAACCCTCGACATGGAATATCGCAGGCGTCTGGGGGACGCTGGCCTCATTTCTTGGAATCGCAGAGGCTGGCCAAGGGCGCAACGGTAACCATGGCACAAATAATTTTGGAGAACGCGCGGATATTCGACGGCGTGTCGGCGGATTGCGCCGAGGGCATGTCGGTGCTGGTCGAAGGTGGCACGATCCGTGAGGTTGCCGATCGCTCGATCAAAGCCGATGGCGCTCTCCGGATCGATGTCGCCGGCAAGACGCTGATGCCCGGCCTGATCGATCTGCACATTCATTCCTATTTCTCGGATCTCAACGCCAAGGTCGTCGACAGCCGTGATGCGCCTTACCGGACGGCGCACGCGGTCAAGAAGCTTGGCCATGCGCTGGATTGCGGTTTCACTACGGTGCGCGATATCGGCGGCGGCGATTTTTCTTTGGCCTCGGCAATTGCCGACGGGCTGATCCGCGGTCCTCGCTTTTTTTACGCAGGCAAGGTTCTGTCGATGACGGGCGGGCACGTCGACTATCGGACGCCCAATGAGCAGCACCATACGCACGGCTATTGTTCGTGCGGTTCGATGAACTGGGGCGGCGTCGTGGTCGATGGCGTCGATGAGTGCATCAAGGCGGCGCGCGAGGAGCTGCGGCGGGGAGCCCATTGCATCAAAATTACCGCGTCGGGCGGCGTGATGTCGCCGAGCGACCCGATGTGGATGAATCAGTTTCGCGAGGATGAGATCCGCGCGATCGTCAACGAATGCGCCGAGCGCCGAACCTATGTATCGGCGCATTGCCATCCGATCAGTGCCATCCGCCGTTCGATCGAGTTCGGCGTCCGCTGCATCGAGCATGCGACTCTGATCGATGCCGAGACTGCTGTGTTCGTTGCCGAGCGGGGCGCTTACGTCGTGCCGACGATGTCCGTCATCTTCGTCAGCATGGAGGTCGGTGCGAAGCTCGGCATGGCACCCGAGAGCATGGCCAAGCTCAAGATCGCCGCGGATTCGGCAATCGAAGGTCTCCAGCATATGCGCGATGCCGGGGTGAAGGTGGGCTACGGCACCGACCTGCTCGGTTCGACCTACGATCAGCAATGTCGCGAATTCACGCTTCGGTCGGAAGTCTTCACGCCGCTCGAGATGCTGCGTCAGGCCACGTCGATGGGCGCAGAGATTCTGATGCAGGAAGGCAGGCTCGGCTGCGTCAGGCCCGAAGCCCATGCCGACCTGATCGTCGTCGATGGCGATCCGTTGAAAGATATCGGGCTGCTCGCAGCCGATGGCCGCAAGCTCGATCTGATCATGCGCGCCGGCGAGATCGTAAAGAACAGACTGAATTGAGACGCGACGACGATGAGTGCGGTCGAAGAGATTTCATCACGCCCGGGCTTGCCGGCCGCAGCGCAGGCGGCCGACCGAACACCCGAACATCCTTGGCAGCTGTTCTCGTCCCGGCAGCGCTGGACGATGCTCGCCGTGCTGTTCCTGGTCTCGACGGTCAGCAATGTCGATCGCCAGATCATGACCGTCGCGATCGAGCCGATCAAAGCCGAGTTTCACGCCACCGATACTCAGATGGGCTTGCTGACCGGTATCGCTTTCGCTTTGTTCTATGCAACGCTCGGCCTGCCGATCGCCCGCTGGGCCGATCGCGGCAATCGCAAGCTGATCATTACGATCTCGATCACCTTCTGGAGCATCATGACCGCGATCTGCGGGACGGTGCAGAATTTTGCGCAGATGTTCTTTGCCCGCCTCGCGGTCGGCGGCGGGGAAGCGGGCGCGTTGCCGACCTCGCAAAGTTTGATCGCCGATTATTTTCCGCCGGAGCTGCGGGGCAGGGCGATCGGAATCTTCGCCATGGCGGGAGTGGCCGGCTATGCGGCGGCGTTGATCGGCGGGGCGCAGATCGCCAGCCGGTTCGGTTGGCGGGTCATGTTCGTGACCTTCGGCTTATCCAGCTTACTGATCGCGGTCGTCGCCAGCCTGGGTTTACGCGAGCCCCGCCACATGCTGTCACGGCGCGCAGATCCGGCTGCCGGTGAACGGCTCGGTCCATCGATTGCTGCGCTCATCGGCAAGCCCAGCTTCCTGTGGCAAATCTGGGGTGGCGTGTTCTTCGGCATCGTCAGTTACGGCGCGCTCATCTTCGTCGTGTCTCATCTGGTTCGCAGTTTCCAGTTGCCGTTGGCTCAGGCAGGAACGATTTACGGCTCGATCTCAACCGTCACTGCGATCGTCGGCGCCCTCGCTGGCGGTTATCTGACCGATCGGCTGGGGCGCCGCAGCCCCGCGGCGGTGCCCTCGCTGACCGGATGGCTGATGATCGCGGCGCTGCCGTTCTTTCTCATCGCGATGCTCAGCCATGATCTCACCCTCTTCGTCGTCTGCGCGCTGATCGGCGGATGCCTGGTGTTCGGCGCGGGCCCATCGCTGTTCGCGGGGATTCATATCGTCTGCGGATCGCCACGGCGCGCGACGGCGATAGCGCTGCTGTATTTCATGATGAACTCGATCGGCCTGGGCGGCGGACCGGCGTTGACTGGCTTGCTCAGCGACACTTTCGGTGCGCACGAAGGGTCGGCGATGGGCCTGCGCATCGCGATGCTGATCTCTTTTACAGCGCTGCTGCCCGGTGGAGTCTGCTTTCTACTCGCCGGTCGCACGATGAAGGCGGATGCAGAGCGCTGATGCATGCGCACCGTGTGGCAATCAATTATTCCGTCTCATCCACTGAGCACGGGGGGAACAAAATGAAGACCTGCATTAAAACGATACTGTTGATGGGAACGATTGCGCCGCTACCGGGGATGGCAAGCGCGCAAGCTGTGGAGCCGGCGGAGCAGGACGAGCGAGTTACATCGCCGCCCGCTTCGGCAGTGACAGAGGACGGTGGGACCTTGACCGAGGTCGTCGTGACCGCGAGAAAGCGCTCGGAACGATTGAACGAGATTCCGGCGACGATCGATGTCTTCTCTGCGAGCGATCTTGCGCCCGTGGGAAATTTCACGCTCAACGATCTGTCGAGCAAGCTTCCAAATTTCTTCATCGCCTCGCCGCGTGCCACGCGTATCTCCGTGACGATGCGCGGCCTCGGCGTGCCGGGAGTCGGGCTGTATATCGATGGCGTCTACCAGCCTAACGACGTCGCGTTTTCGATTCCGCTGTTCGATGTGGAACGTGTGGAGGTTCTCAAGGGACCCCAAGGCACGCTCTACGGTCGAAATGCTTACTCGGGCGCCATCAGCTATGTCACGCGTGCGCCTACGAATGTCTTCGAGGGCGAGGTCAATGCGGAGCTCGGCAATGGCGACACGCAGCGCGGTTCGGCGACCGTCGCGGGACCGATCGTCGAGGATCTGATCACTGCGCGCGTTTCGGGCTCGATGCAGCGACGCTCGGGCTTCCGCAATTTTTCCGATGGGAGCGATGCCGATCGCGACGATTTTGACGCGTTCAGCGGCCGTGTGACGATCACGCCGACGAACAGCCTGACGGCCGACTTGAAGTACACCTACGTCGATAAGCTCGGACCGAGCTTTCTCTACCATCAAGTGACCGACATCGATGACAAGCACGGCCAACTGCGGGTCACTCCGCGCTTCGGCGCCGCGACGGGCGCGCTGGCTGGAAGCCGCCAGCAAAGTCGTGTCCGCAGCGACGCCTATTCGGGCCGGCTTACCTACGCGGCCGATGCTTTCGAACTGACGAGCACCTCCGCACTAACCAAGATTCAGTTCAGCGATACGTTTGACATCGACACCATACCGTCCGATTTCTTTGCGGCCAGAGGAGTCAGCGCTCTGCATGACTTCAGTCAGGAAGTGCGTGCGCTGTCGGCCGGTGAAGGGCCCTTCAAGTGGCTGGTCGGCGGCTACTACAATCGCGGCAAGGTAGGCGATTGCGGTGAGTGCGGCAATACGCTTGGCGGTGCCGTGGTGGGCGGCGGTTCGCTGTTTCAAAAGGCGGCTTCCGTTCATTATGAAGCCTACGCAGCGTTCACCGATCTGGAATACAGGCTGACCGATCATGTGGTGATCGGCGGCGGGGCGCGCTATGACGAAATCGAGCAGGAGTTGCGACCGGCCGGCGGCGTATCGGCCGATGCGACATTCCATGGCTTCCAGCCCAAGCTGACGGCTCGTTATCAATTCGATCCCGACACTCAAGTCTACGGCACGATCAGCAAAGGCTTCACCCAGGGAGGCTTCAATGCTCCGCTGGTCGGGACCGGCAGTGCGCTCGCAACCTTCCCGAACCAGGAGCTGTGGTCGTACGAAACGGGATTCAAGACCAACTTCGACGATCGACGCGGCAATGTTTCTGTCGCCCTGTTCTATATCGATGCGGAGTCCTTCAACGCCGCAGCGACGGTTCCTACCCCGCTCGGACCCAGGGTCGCGATTGTCAACGTGGGCAAGGTCGAATCCTATGGCTTGGAAGTCGACACTTCGTATCGCGTAACGCCGGAGCTGATGCTCGAGGTGAGCGGTGGCTACAATCCGGTCGAGCCGACCGTTCTGTCGCCAAATACTGCACCCGGCATCGGTAACGTTGGCGAGCAGTTCCAGCGCGCTCCTGAATGGAGCTACCGCGCAGCGGCGACCTACACACAGCCGCTGTCAAACACTCTCTCCTTGGAGTTCAATGGAGCGCTCAATGCGGTTGGCCCCACTCGCTTCTGCGGCGAGGCGGCGGTATTCGGGCCGTGCCCGGTCCGAGATACTTACTACCTCGTCGACGCCAGCAGCACATTGGTCTGGTCGCGTTATCGAGTGTCTCTATTCGCTCGCAATCTATTCAACACCACCTATGTGTCGGATTATCTGGCCCAGTCGGCACTGGCGCAGTTCGGCGGTCCTGCCGCCGGGTCCGTCTACGGCGATCCGCGCTACTGGGGTGTGCGTGTAAACGCGCAGTTCTAGACGACGAGGCTGGCCTGCTGGTAGAAGGGCGATGGAATGATTTGGGAACAACCGACGATGACCGCCGCTACGCTCGAATCAATTCACCGCCCGCGGCTTGCCACTCGTGTTGCAGATAAGCCGTGTCGGCATCGTTGCGGGCTTTCACGCCGATCAATACACCGCCCTGACGAATCTGCGATTCGTATGCTTCGACCCGACCTTTGGGAATGCCCCAGTTCGTGAGCGTGGTGATCAAGCCACCGGCGATTGCCACGGCGCCACCGGCGGCCAATGCCACAGCGATGGGACCTGCGAGCACCAAACCCGGAAGCAACGCCGCTGATCCGATGGCGGCGAGGGCAGGGGCAATGGTCGCCGCCGTTCCACCTGCAGGCCCGCCGAGTTTCGCGGCCGCCGGTTGTTTCTTTTCCGTGCTGTGCGCGGCTTTGTCAGCAAGCTCCGTTTCCACCTGATCGACATTGAAATATCGCCGGCGGGTGTCCTCCGACAGCACGAGGTTGATGTCATCTTGAGTGTACCCTCGTGCGAGCGCGGCGTGATAGGCGCGCTCGACACCGCTCGCCTCCTTGAACAGGGCCGTCACCATCGCTGCATGGCGAATCGCAGGTGTCATACGCGCTTCCCCCTTCAAACCCCTGAAACGCGAGCCGTTGCGAATCGTTCCGCCCGGGCAGGACGGCCCTGATGCGATAGCTGTTGCCAGTCATTATTTGTCTGAGTTATAAAGTCGGCACCAGACGGGGGATCAAACAATGAAATCGATAAGAACGGCGCTCGCCGCGGGCGTGCTGCTGATCGTGGGCGGCTGCCTGTTAGATGCACCCGATCCAACGGTCGATGTGACTTCCATTACCCATAACGATCTGCCGGTGCACGATCCTTCCGTGATCCGTGCCGACGACGGTAGTTTCTATGTATTCGGTTCGCACCTCGCAGCTGCGCGCAGCACTGACTTGATGAATTGGCAGTTCGTCGCGAACGGCGTCGATGCCGCGAACCCGTTGTGGAGCACGATTCCCGCTGAAGGCACGCAGTGGACCGGCGCGCCGGGATCCTGGGCCGCGGACGTGATCAAGCTCAAGAACGGTAAATACAATTTCTATTACAGCTTCTGTGGCATTCCGCCAAACGGCGAGTGCACGGGGCCGCGCTCGTATCTTGGGGTCGCCACCTCCGATCGCATCGACGGTCCCTACGTGAATCAAGGCATCTTCCTGCGCTCGGGGATGTCGGCTGCGGAGATCGCGGCGGGCTATGGACCGGAAGGCATCACGAGCTACGACGCGACGATTCATCCGAACACCATCGATCCGGACGTGTTCTACGACAAGCAGGGCAAGTTGTGGATGACGTACGGGTCGTATTCCGGCGGCATCTTCATCTTGAAAATGGATGAAACGACCGGTAAGCCGCTGCCCGGCCAAGGCTACGGCAAACATCTCGCCGGCGGCGATCACAGCGCCATCGAAGGCAGCTACATCCTGTATAGCCCCGAGAGCGGCTACTACTACATGTTCACCTCGTTCGGCGGCTTCGTGTCCACCGACGGTTACAACATTCGCATCTCACGATCGCGCACGCCTGATGGCCCGTATCTCGATGCCGAAGGTCGCGACATGGTCGGCGCGCGTGGCAACTGGGACAGCATCGCGCCCTATGGGGTGAAGCTCATGGGTGGCTTCAACTTCGCGGCGGCACCGGGCGATCGTGAGGTGGCGCGCGGTTATCTCTCGCCGGGCCACAACTCGGCGTACTACGATGCGGCGACCAAGAAACATTTCCTGATCACGCACACGCGCTTTCCGAATCGCGGCGAAGGACATTCGATTCGCGTGCACGAAATGTTCGTCAACGCGGACGGCTGGCTCGTGGCCTCGCCGCAGCGTTACGTGCCGATCAAAGGTCAGAATATCGTCGACGCGAACGATGCGCTCGGCGATTACAAGTTCATCAACCTCGGCAAGGACATCAATCGGCAGGCGAAGCAGTCTGTCTACATCTCGCTAAACGCGGACTACAGCATCACCGGCGAAGTGACGGGTCAGTATCGCTGCTACTTCACCGATCCCAATCGCATCAGTATCCAGCTGACCGGCAGCGACGATCTCTACGAGGGCCGGCTCGCGTGGCAGTGGAATGAGGCCGCGAGCAAGCTCGTGCCGGTGTTCACGGCGTTGTCGAGCAAGGGTGTGTCGATCTGGGGCACGAAGCTCGAGAAGCGAACGACGCGTCAGGCGTTGAAGGATGTCGCGGACGCGCTCTCTCTGCCCGATACCATCAAGGCCGGCACGTTGGACTTGCCCACCCGCGGCACGCGAGCCACGACGATCGTTTGGTCCTCGAGCGATCCGTCCGTCATTCAAGCCGATGGCACCGTCCTCCGGCCGAACGTGGGCGAGGGTGATCGTACTGTCACGCTCACCGCGACGATGACGCTGAATGGCGTCACCACGACGCGCCAGTTCCAGGTGACGGTGCCTGCGCGCTTGCCGTTCAACCGTGTCGCGCAGTTCAGCTTCGAGAACTCGTTGAACGAGCAGCTCGGTCGATTCACCGCCGCCACCGCGACGGGCAATCGCGTCTGGAATCTGGGCGCGGTGTCGTTTGCGCCGGGTGAGCAAGGCCAGGCGGTGAGTCTCGAGGGCGCCTCCGGCGTGTTGTTGCCCGAAGGCGTGATCGACAACTACGAGTACACCGTGTCCTTCTGGGCGAATCCACGCGTGCTCTCGCAGTTCACGCCAGCGTTCTTCGGCGCGGTGGATGAGCAGACCGATGCGGCCGGTGTGCCGTTCTCGAATCGCTGGATCAGTCTCGTGCCGCACAGCTGGGATGGCAACACGATGCTCTGGAGCGGCAGTGAGGCGTGGTTCGATGGCAGCGCCGGCGAACGCATTCCTGCGAATGCCTGGACGCATGTCGCGTTCTCGGTGAATCGCGGGGTCGTGTCGGTGTACTTGAACGGCGTGCGCAAGTTCGGCACGGGAACGCTCACCGACTTTTTCAGCGCGCGTCGAGGCAAGTTCGCGCTCGGTGTGAACTATTGGGATCTGCCGTTCAATGGATTGATCGATGAGCTGAAGATCTACGAGGCGAGCCTGTCCGCCGCTGAGATCAAAGGGCTCGACATCGATCATCTGTCCGGCCCGCAGCTGTTGCAATCGGCCGCTCAGATTCTGGACCTAGGCGACGTGAGTGCCGTGCAGTCGGATCTCGATCTGCGACGCACGGGGCCGTACGCGTCGGTCATCACGTGGGAGTCCTCGCGTCCGGAGGTGCTGAGCCCGACAGGCCGGGTGACGCGTCCAGGTCGCGATTCGCCCGATGTGAATGTGACGTTGACGGCGACGATCACGTTGAATGGCATGCAGACGACGAAGACGTTCGAGGTGACGGTCCGCTCGCTTGCGCCGCCGTCGCCGATTGCGGCTTACGATTTCGAGAACGATCTGAACGCCTCACGCGGTGTGTTCGGTCCGGGTGTTGTGGTGGGGCCGCGGGTCGATCAGCCGGGCGGTGCGGTGTCGTTCGCGCCCGGTGCGGCCGGTAGTGCCCTGGTGCTGGACGGTGCTTCGGGCGTGCGGTTGCCGGACGGCCTGGTCCGCGACCACAGCTACTCGATTGCGATGTGGCTGCGGCCGACTGCGGTCTCGCAGTTTACGACCGCATTCTTCGGCTGGGCGACGCCTTCGAGCTGGATCAGCCTCGTGCCGCGCGGCCCGGGCTCGACCCAGCCGACGATGGTGTGGTCGGGCACGGCGTGGTTCGATGGCACGTTCAATTCGTCCATCCCGGTGGGCGCCTGGTCGCACCTCGTGATGGCGGTCGATCATGGCACCTTGCGGCTGTATCTGAACGGCGCCCTGGTCAACACGATGACGGGCTTCCCGGATGTGTTCACACCGGCGGCGCAGCGGCAGTTCGCCCTGGGCGTGAACTTCTGGGATACGCCGTACGCGGGGCTGGTCGACCAGCTGCAGATCTACGATGAGGCCGTGAACGCCGAGGTCGTGAGCCAGTTGTATGCCGAGGGCGCCGGTTGAGGCGCCCCCGACTCGACAACCCGGGGGAACAAATCGCCGTCATTGATCGCTCTTGAACGAGGAGGGCCGTAGAATCTTCCATCCTCACTGACGGCGGACCCATCGATGCGCAACGCAAAGCTTCTGTGCTTGACCCTATTGGCACTGCTGCTGAGCGCGTGCGGCGTCAACCCGGTCACCGGCAAGAAGGAGATTCAGTTCGTCTCCGAGGCCCAGGAGATCAAGATCGGCGAGCAGAATTACGCGCCGACGAAGCAGAGCGAGGGCGGCGACTTCGACGTGTTGCCCGATCTCACCGTCTACATCAACGAAGTGGGCAAGAAGCTGGCGGCCGTCTCGGACCGCCAGCTGCCGTACGAGTTCGTAGTGTTGAACAACCCGGTGCCCAACGCCTGGGCGCTGCCCGGCGGCAAGATCGCGGTCAACGTGGGCCTGTTGTCGGAGCTGCAGAACGAGGCGGAGCTCGCCGCCGTGCTTGGCCACGAGATCGTTCACGCTGCCGCACGGCACGGTGCCAAGGCGCAGGAACGCGGCACGATCATGCAGGTCGGTCTCGCCGCGGCACAGATCGGGGCTGCGATCAGCGATGTCGATTCGACCGTCGCGAATCTCGCCGTTCAGGGCGCGGGCGTCGGTGCCCAGATGATTCAGCAGAAGTACGGTCGCGACCAGGAACTGGAGAGCGATGAGTACGGCATGAAGTACATGAAGCTCGCCGGCTACGATCCGCAAGGCGCCATCACCTTGCAGGAAACATTCGTGCGTCTGTCACAACAGGGCGGTGCCAAGAGCCAGAGCTTCATCGAAGGCCTGTTCGCATCGCATCCACCGTCGGAAGAGCGCGTCGCGAAGAACAAAGCGACGGCGCAGCGACTCGGCCTCGGCGGCGATCTCGGTAAGGATCGATATCAGGCGCGCTTGCAACCGTTCCGCAAGATCGAGCCCGCGTATAAGAAGTTCGATGAGGCGATGACGGCCGCGCGCAAGAAGGAATATACGAAGGCTGAGTCGCTGGTTCAGGAAGCGATCAAGATCGAGCCGCGCGAAGGACGCTTCCATGAGTTTTTGGGTGAGATGAAGCTCGCTCAGAAGAAGCCGGAGGAGGCGCTGCCTTACTATCAAAAAGCCATCGATCTGAACTCGGATTATTTCGGCTCGTATCTGGGCGCGGGCGTCGCGCAGTACCAGGCGGGCAATAAGGCACGCGCGGAGGAATGGCTCACGAAGAGTGTCGAGCTCTTGCCCACGGCGCCGGCCGCTTATTACTTGGGCACGATCTCTCGCGATCGCGGCGATCGCACCAAGGCGATGGAGTATTTCCGGGCCGCGGCCGGTTCTCAAAGTCAGATCGGTCAGCGCGCGGCGGCGGAGTTCGTGCGCATGGATCTGCCGCAGAACCCCGGCAACTACGTCGCGACCCAAGGCCAGATCGATCCGCAAGGCCGCGTCGTGGTCGTCGTCCAGAATCGGGCACCGGCGCCGCTGGTTGGTATTCAAGTCACGCCCGTGCTCGTCGATGCAAGCGGTCGCATCGTTCAACAAGGCCAGCCTGTGGTATTTCGCTCGGCAGTGCAGCCTGGACAGCAAGCGGCCGCCCAGACCGGCATCAATAGCATCGCGCAGGAGCAGCTGCCGTATCTTCGCTTCCGCGTGGATGGGGCGAAGGTCGCGGAGTAGTGGGTCGTGTTAGCGGGCGCGCTGACGTTTCTGGCCGGCGCGCTGCTCGCCAGTGCCTACTTCCTGCTCAAGAATCGTCGTAACACACCCTATCTCCAACTCGACCTCGATGCCTTGCCGGCCCTCGGGGAGGATCTGCGGACGCTCGCAGGCTTGACCGATGGCGCGGTCACGAGCGGGAACGCCTGTCAGATCCTGCAGGACGGTGCCTTGTTTCCTGCGATGGAAGCCGACATCGCGGCCGCCCGATGTGCCGTTCACTTAGAAACATTCGTGTGGACGGCGGGAGAGGTCGAGCGCCGCTTCGTTGAACTGCTGAGCCGCAAAGCGCGCGAAGGTGTCAAGGTTCGGGTGCTGATCGATGCGCTCGGCAGCTCCGGCGGCGATGAGGAGAATTTGAAACGCCTGGTGGAGTCGGGCGTGCAGTTGTCCAGCTACTGCAAGCCACGCTGGTGGAACCTGCGTCGCTTCAACCATCGCACGCATCGCAAGCTGCTGATCATCGATGGCGTGGTGGGCTACACCTTCGGTCACGGCATCGCCGATCAATGGCTCGGGCACGGCGAGGATGAGAAACATTGGCGTGACACCGCAGTTCGCGTCGAAGGCCCCGCGGTGCAGGCACTGCAGTCCGTGTTCATGGAGAACTGGATCGAAGAGAGCCACTGCGTGCCCGCCGGCGAGGGCTGTTTCCCAGCGCTTGAGCCGAAAGGCGACATTGATGCGCATGTCGTAAGCAGCGCCTCGGGCGATGCGGTGTCCTCGGTGGCGCTGCTCTACACCGTCGCGATCGCCTGCGCCAAACGCGAGGTGATCATCCAGAATCCGTACTTCGCCCCTGACGATGGCGTGTGCGAACTGTTGGCCATGATGGTGAAGCGCGGCGTCGCCGTTCACCTCATGCTTCCCGGCGCACACACCGACAGCCCCTTCGTTCGGCGGGCGGGCTGCCGTTTGTATGAGCAGCTACTTGAGGGCGGCGTACGCTTGTATGAATTCATGCCGACCTTGATTCATCAGAAGATCGTGATCGTCGATGAGATCTGGGCCCACATCGGCTCCACCAACTTCGACTCCCGCTCATTGTCCCTGAACGAGGAAGTCGGCATCGGCATCCGCGACGTTCGGATCGCAAGAGAGCTGAAGGCGGCATTCGAGAGTGATTTGAAGCGGAGTAAGGAACTGACGCTGGAGGCGTGGCGGCGGAGGGCGTGGTACAGCAGGGTGTTCGATTGGGTGGCTTATCAGGTGCATGATCAGCTGTGAGTCGGACTGCAATTGCACATGCACCGCTTCCTTACTATGGTAGGCGATGAAAGAGGGAGGCTGTTGCCATGACTGCAGACGCGATCCTGACGAGCAAAGGCCAGGCCACCATTCCGAAGGAAATTCGAGAAGGCCTCCGAATGAAGGCAGGCGACCGGATGACGTTCACGTTGCTCTCGGACGGGACCGCATTGATGCGTGTCAAGAATAAGAGCGCAATGGATGTCGCGGGGCGCTTCCACAAAAAGGGGCAGAAGGCATTACCGATTGACGAGCTCTCTCGCTGACGGATTGGACTCTCATGCTCTTTCTCCGATTGGCATGAGATGCGGGCACCACTTTGCGCAATCGTCGATCGTGGACGATCCCATTCGGCGTTCGAAGTGCCGCTGCGACTGTTAGATCCCGCATCGGCGGCTAGCCGGATCCCGGCACCACGTGGGGCGATTGACAGGAGTACGGAATTTCCGTATGGAAGAGAGGGTGAGCGCCGGCGACGATGATCTACACTTCTGCTGGGATGATGCTAAAGCCGCATCGAACCGCTGCGACTTGAGCACGAGGATGTATTCGCGCGAGGTGAATATCGCAATATTGTCATCGGCCGAGTGGATGGCGTGCTTCTGACGGTCGTCTATTCCTGCCCGGAGGCAGATATCTACCGGATCATCTCTGCCCGGCGATCAACTGCGCAGGAGCGGAGAATCTATGAGCAAAACCTCCTTCAGTCGTAAGCGCGGCTCGGCCCTCCGATTTTCCGACAAGGATCGTGAGCGACTCAATGGCATTAGCGATGAGAAAGCCGAAGCTCAGGCATTAGCCGATCCTGATAATCCTCCGCTCACAGAGGGGCAGCTCAGCCGAATGGCTCTGGCTCGCGAGGTGAGGCTGGTTCGGGAGAAGACCGGCCTGAGTCAACCGCAGTTTGCTGCCCGTTATCACATTGGTCTCGCCCGTTTGCGTGATTTTGAGCAGGCGCGTTCCGAACCGGATTTTGTGGTCCGAGTGTTTCTGCGGATGATCCTTGAGGATCCGAACAAGGCGCATCGCCTAGTCAAGCTGGTCGAAAGCGAAGCGAACGCGTCATGACCCCAGTTTCCGCACGTGGCGGCGGCTCTGAAGATATCGAGAGATGCCGATGTCGTGCTCCGATCGTATAACTTTCAACCCTGATGTGATGGGTGGCAAGCCCTGCATTCGGGGAATGCGTGTGACCGTCGGAACGATCGTGGGGCTGATGGCTGATGGGCAATCGGAAGAGGAGATCCTGCGAGCCTATCCGCATCTTGAACGTGCCGACCTTCGCGCGGCTCTTGCCTATGCGGCGTGGAGGTCCGAAGAACGAGAGCTGCCAATCGCTATTAGATAGTGTGGCTGTCGGTTTGTTGCCGCTCGGGATATTCCTGACGCAAGAATTCCCGCGCACACATTCTCAATTCTGATTCCTGAAGTCGAGAATCGACTCGTCGGAAAACTTGCCGTGCCGCAGATCGTTTAATCCATCAACTATGTTGACGGCTACGGCTCGATTCCGCATGTCTTGGCGGATCAGGTCGCAAACGTATTCGCTCGGCGTGGCATATGCATCTTTCTCGCTGGCGCGCTCGTCAATGTACCTGCGTAGCGCATCGGTCAGTTGTACCCGGAGAATGCTGCTCAAGTTAGACTCCTCTGAGGTTCCAAGAACGAGAGTTGCCCATCGGTATCGGTGCTCGTGGATCGGCAGTGTTGATCGCTTGTACATGTGAACTGCGCCATCAAAAGCTCTGGCTCTTATCGTAGAACCCGCCGTGCTTCTCCACATGCTGGTTGTAAGCTTCAATGGAGTCACGGTTCTCCTGCCGCCATTGCAGCTGCGGTACTGAACTCAGCTTCTTGACTAAGGCTTGCTCGAGTGTGGCGGATAGATTGATCTTCGCGGCCCGGGTCGCCTCCAGCCAGATCCCGACGGATGTTGATGCGCGTGACGCTCTTCGCTGGGACGCGACGGGTAGATGGCATGGCGGCTCCACAGAGAAGGCGTGGCGTAGATCGATGATGCGCCCACCTGTCCGCGATTGCGAGTGAGCGTCCCAGCCTCGGCATCTTGCCCGACATGAGGGCGTATCTGATCCAATATTCAGCGCTGTCCCAAGTCCGGAAAAAGCGGGTAGGGGCCGTCGACGCTTGCTGAGGGGTTCAATCCAGGATAAGGCAGACAGCTTCCGGGACGATCGTCATGGAGCGGAGGGTCTTACTGGATGGTTACGACAGAGTCTCGAAGAGGGCGACCAGGCAGCAGTCGCATGTTATGGGCCGCGGCGACCCTCGTCGCATTGGTCGCTCTGTATTTTGGCTCGCGTACCTTGATCGGTGAGCGAGATGCCAGCGTCGCGCCCAATCCGACCTTCAATCTCATCATCGCGGCCCCGCGGCCGGACGAGGCGATGACTGTTCTCCCGGCTAAGCAGAACGAGACCGTGACACTGCGAATTCGCTCCGACCGGGCCGGGGAAGTCCATGTGCATGGTTACGATCAGAACGTGGTCGTCGCCGCGGGCTCCGAGGTCGTGCTCACCTTCGTCGCAAAAGACTCGGGTATCTATCCCATCCATCTGCACGAGCGAGCGAATCCCGCCGATCCCGAGAGTCCGATAGTCCATCGTCAGTTGGCCGTGCTCGAGGTGAAGGCGCAATGACGCCAAGACGGCTTCGACACTGGATCGTTCTTGCGTGCCTCGTTCCGACACTTGCGAGCGCGCATTCGTTCGGCGCGGTGTATGTGCTGCCGGTGCCGTTCTGGATGTACGTGTACTCGTGTGTCGCGACCCTCTTAATCACTTTTTCGCTGCTGGGCTTTCTGGTCACGGCGCCCCCAGTGCGGGTGCAGGTTGCTCACCAGCATCTAAAACAGAGTCGACGTGAAGTTGTCTTGAGTCCGCTGATGCTGAGTCTGATGCGGGCGGTGGCGATGGGATGTCTGTTGCTCACTCTCGTCGCGGGATGGTTCGACAGCGACGATGCCGGCCGTAACATTGCGATGACACTCTTCTGGGTGATGTTCCTATTGGGCTTCGCCTACATCACCCTGGTGGCCGGCGATCTCTACGCGCTGATCAATCCCTGGCGAACGGCGATCGACGGGTTGGAGCGCCTGGGCTGCGATCTCGCCCGACGCCGGCTGAGGTGGCCCCGCCGCCTGGGATACTGGCCGGCGGTGGTGGGCTATGTCGCGCTGGTCGCGATCGAGTTGTTCGTGAAGCCTACGCCGCGTGCAACGGCGATCCTGTTGTTGATCTACAGCGCGATCACGCTGCTGGGATGTTTCGCGTTCGGCGCGACGAAGTGGTTTCGCAGGGCCGATTTCTTCAGCGTGTATTTTCGTTTAATCGGCACGCTCGCGCCGGTCGAATACCGGCGATTGCGCGGTGCACCGGTTCGCTGGCGGGTACGTCTGCGCTCGCCGTTTGCAAGTGTGCTGAGACAAGCACCATCGCATATCGCGCTCGTGCTGTTCGTGCTTTTCATGCTGTCCTCGACCACCTACGATGCGATTCTCGACACCGTGCTGTGGGTCGGACTGTTCTGGAAGAACGCACTGTGGCTCTTCGAGCCGCTGTGGGGAGAGGATCTGGGCAAGGCACAGACCGTGCTGATGGATTGGTACCTGCTGTACCGACAAGCGGGCCTGCTGATCTTTCCGTTTCTTTATCTCGGGCTTTATCTGCTGGTGCTGTATCTCGCGAAGCTCGTAACCCGAAGCGTGATTCCTCTCAACACGCTGGTGTTGAAGTTCTGCTATTCGCTGCTGCCGATCGCGATCGCCTATCACTTCTCGCACTACTTCACCTTCCTGTGGATGCAGGTGAAGGCATTGCCACTGTTGTTCTCGGATCCGCTGGGGTTGGGCTGGCATCTGTTGCCGCTGCAGGGCGGGGTCCCGGCGGAACCCTCGACCCTGGAGATGGGCGTCGTATGGCATACGCAGGTGGCAGTATTGCTGGGCGGTCACGTCGCGAGCATCTATCTCGCGCATGTTATCGCGATGCGAACCTTCGCGAACCGGCGGCCCGTGCTCAGCCAGCTGCCGACCCTGGTCTTGATGGTGGCGTACACTATCGTCGGCCTGTGGATTCTGTCGCTGCCGCTAGGCGCGGAGCAGGGCTGACGAGGTAACGCGTTTCGATCGAGGTCACCTTCTGAACGATCTTCCAGAGGCGTGAGACCGATTGTTACATTGGCCTTGACAAGCACGATTTAGGAGATATTCTGCGCGCCTTGCACGGAGAACCGTCCCGATCATGAACACACCAACGGAAACACTAAACATTTCATAAGTGCCTGCTCGCAGCCATGGGCTTCGAGGGGGCACACCCCTGAAGCCGAGTGGAGCGGGCTCCGTTGTTTGCGGACTCGAAAAGCTCTCGGTAACAGATGACCGGGAGCTTTTTGCTTTTTTGGAGTTCGCAATGCGTAAGGATATGTACAAGGTGATCGTGGAGCGCCCCCGCCACTGGAAAGGCGGGGATTCGCGGGCGGCTCGGCGACGTGACGATCACGACGGTCCCACTCACTTGGGCATGCGTGTGGGCTATGGCTACCGCTCGCTCAATGAGAATCTGGCGCCGCTGCGTCGCTATCTGCTGGCGCAGGTCGGACGCCCCTGGGACAAGGTATTCAGCGAGATTTGCGCCGGCATCGATCGCCGCAACACCGTGCAACAGCACATCCATCAGCACATCGAGGACTTCATCGCGACGCGTGTCGCAATTCGCGATGAGGAACTGATCGATCTGAGCAGCCCGTTCCGGCATGCCGCGGAAATCAGTCAACCGTTGTATGTCGATCCGCGCACCGGGCTGATCCGCATCAACAAGAAATATCGGCGGGGCTATCGTGGTTACTACGCCGAACGCAAAGCGCAGGAACAGGCGGAGATGGCTGCGTGTCGACGCGTGCTGGATGAGCGTACGTTGCTGCTGCGACTGGAGGAGCTGTGGTTTGAAGTGAAGTTGGCCGAGTTGCCGGCGTCCCAGGAGGTGCTCACCCTCGTCAAGGGTCGTCGACGGATCAAGGTCATCGTGGAGCGTCGGTACGATGCTGTGTTTCGTCGTGAGACATCGCGGGCTCACACCGATTGGGACGAACGGAAGCGTCTCTATGGGGCTCGCGATTTGTATGCGGTGAGCAAGCGTCAGCTCTCGACGCGGGAGCTGAAGGCGCACGGGCTGCGCGAGTGAGAGGGCGGGGTCCGCAATCTCAACAGGCTAAGCAACGCGGCGAGTAATGTCATCGCCGCGGCGATCGTCAGCGCGATCTTGGTCCCTGCTGCCGGGTGGGCGCTGAAGAGCAAGGCGACGATGGCTGCGCCACTGGCGTGCCCGAGCGATCGCACGGTGCTCAGCATGCCGGCCGCGGCACCGCTTCGGGCACGCGGCGCCGATGACAGGAGCGTGCGGTTGTTCGGCGCCTGAAAGAAACCGAAACCCACTCCGCACAGCGCCATCCGCCAGATGAGATCCCAAGCGGTGCCGTGCTCGGGCAAGTGCGCGAGTAACGCGAGTCCCGCCGAGAGCGCGACGAGTCCGACGCCACTCAGAATCGCCGCGGAATATCGATCCGCAAGCCGCCCGGCAATCGGCGCCGCGAACGCGACGGCGATGGGCCACGCCGTCATGAGCAAACCCGTCGCGACGACGCTGCGGCCCAGTCGCTGTATCTCAAAGGGAAGCGCGACGAAGGCGGCCATCTGCGCGAAGAACGAGCAGAGGCTGATGGCGAGCGATAAAGAGAAGATCGGCAGGTGCATCAAGTCAAAAGGCACGAGCGGGGCGGGCCGGTCGATCTCACGGCGGATGAGCAGCAGGCCAAACGCGCATGCGGCGGCGATCTGAAGGGCGGCGCCGAGTCGCGCGTCCTCATGCGCAAGCGACTGCAGCCCGACGATGAGCAAGCCGAACGTGACGATGTGCAGTGTCACGCTCAGGTAGTCGAGTGAACGTTGCGCGCGTTCGGTGTAGGGCAACGAGAACTGTGCGATTACCGCCGCGAGGATGCCGATCGGGACGTTGATGGCGAACAACCATCGCCAATCTGCAATCGCGAGCACCGCCGCGCCCGCACTGGGGCCAGCGGTCGCAGCCACGGCGGCGACCATGGCGTTGATGCCGGTCGCACGCCCCAGCATATTCGCGGGATAGGTGAGCCGAACCAGCGCGGCATTCACACTCATGATGCCGGCGGCGCCGAGGCCCTGCAGAGCGCGAGCCATCGTGAGTTCGAGCAGTGAGTGAGCAAACGTGCATGCGAGCGATGCGATGGTGAAGAGGATGAGGCCGGCCTGGGAGACGCGTCGATAACCCACGATCTCCGCGAGCGAGGCGAGCGGCAGAATCGCGATGAGAATCGCGATTTGATAGCTGTTGACGATCCAGATGGCGCTTGCGGCACTCGCCTCGAAGTGTCGCGCGATCGACGGCAGCGCCACACTGACGATGGTGCTGTCCAGGACACAAATCGCGATCACCATCATGGTGGTCGCCATGGACCAGTAACGGCGGGGCGAGGGCAGGCCGTCGACGTAGAGGGTGTGAGAGCTCACCGCCGATCGAGACCGTGAGCGGCGAGAAACGTCGAGAGCAAATCTGCGACCGCGACGTTGTTGAGATCAGCGAACGGCAGATGGGTGTTGCCCTTCAATCCGGCCTCGGGCAACACGAGGACCTCGGCCTGGCCGCCGTACTTGTTGACGATCTCGACGAAGCGGCGGGATTCCGCCAGACGCGCCCGGTACGTGGCGGATGGCTCGATGTTGTCGCCCCACACTACTTGTATTGGAAAGCGCGTGAGCTTGCGGAATGTTTCGAGCGGCACCTCGATGGGACCAAACGGTCCTTCCGGCACGTCGGGCCCTTCGCCCTGCGGGTAGACCCAGCCCACGTTCTCGTACGCCACGATGCCTTTGACGTTGTCACTTTTGAGTGCCGTGAGCAGGGCACGCAAGCCGCCGGCCGAATTCGTGAGTGCCACTGTCGGCCCGATGCGGTCCGCTAATACCGCCGCGGCGTCGCTTTCGAGCTGCGCGTTCGCGACGGTGTCGAATTCATCGTAGCGGGCGCGCATGGCCTGATTCCAGGCTTCGGAATCGTTTTTCGGGAACTGCACATTGTCGAACCAGTTCGGATAGGTGAGGCCGAAGCGCCACGCGACGAAGTTCTGCTGGTCGGCCCGGGCGCGCGGGGTGTACGTGGTGTCGGCGCAGCCCCAGTTGGCGCGACCGACGCGTGGCCCGTCCCACAGATAGACGGGGTAGCCGCGCCTCACGAAAATACTTTGAAAACCTTCGCCGCCATCCCAGCGTCGTTGCCAGGCCACGGCGCTCGCGCTGTGCCACATCAGCAGATTCACCGCGCGGGCTCGAGGGGGAATCTGATATTCGACGACCCCGTGATCGCAGTGGAGCGAGGCCGTTGCCGGATCGCCGAGCATCTTGCCGCCGACAGCAAAGCTTCCTTGAGATGCGATGAGCAGTGGTTCTCGTGACGCCGCGGTGAACGCGCAACCGGTGATGAGCGCCGCCGCGGCGATGACGAAGGTTCGTGCGATCAGCTGCATGAGCTTTGTTAATTCGCGCTCACGGGCTGGCCTTCACGAACATCCGGCGGCCGGCGGGACATGGCGGCCACGATGGCGATGGCGCCGATGACGGCGGCGGAGGCATAGACCGGGAAGTACACCGAGCGATCGAAGCCCATGCCGATGAGCGCGCCGCCGACGTAGGGCCCGACGATCGCGCCGAGGCGGCCGATGCCGACCGTGAAGCCGACGCCGGTGCTGCGGTTTTCGACCGAATAGAACCGGGTGCTGGTGATGAGGATGCCGGTGAATGCGGCTTCGATCGTGAACATGCAGGCCACCGCCAGCAGCACGAGCGGCAACGGGGAGTGAGTGAAGCCGAAGCCCATGAGCGCAGCGGCGCAGCCCGCAAGCATGATTGCCGTGGCGCGTGCGGCGCCGATCTTCGCTGCAAACAAGCCCATGCACAGCACGCCCACCGACGCCGCCGAGCTGGTCGCCATACCGACGGCGATGGCCGCCTTGTCGGTGAAGCCCGCCATGACCAGCACTTGCGGCTTCCAGCCGGTGAGAAAATAGCTGATGAAGAAGCGGGTGAACGATGCCAGCCACAACAGCAGCGTCGCGCGGATCAGTTGCGGCGAAAGAATCGCAGCGATGCCATCGAACGTTCGCACCTTTGTTTGCGGCCTGGGCGGCAGCTCGGTCAACAGGGATTGGCCGAAGCGCTCGCGAATCTTGTTGATGCGCGCCAACGCATTCGGGGGCTGCCGCGCGAGCAGAAAGTTCACCGACTCGGGCAAGGCGGCATAACAGGCCAGCGTCGTGATGCTGGTGACGATCGCCCCCGTGAGGAAGATGGCGCGCCAACCATAGGTCTCGACCAGGCTCGCGCCGATGGCGGCTCCGAGGATCGCGCCGATGGCAAAGCCGATGTGCACGAGGGCCAGAAACAGATTGCCTCGTTTTTCGTTGGAGAACTCGACCACCATGATGCTGAGCGAGGGCAGCAGGGCACCGACGCAGGTACCGACCATGAAGCGGAAGATCATGAGCTGGGTCAGGTTCTGGCTCGCGGCCAGGCCGAACATACAGATCGAGGAGGTGGTGGTCGCGGCGAGAATGATGGCGCGGCGGCCCACCTTGTCGGCTTGGGGCGCAACCAGAATGGCGCCGACCAGCATGCCCAGCGCGCCCGCGCTCAATACGATGCCGAAGGCCTGAGGTGAGATGTTCCATTCACGCAGCAGCGTCGGCGCGGCGTATGCGATCGACGTGGTATCGAGTCCGTCGCAGATGTTCGCGAGGATGCACAGAGCGACGACGGCGATCTGCCAGAACGTCAGGGGCCCATCCTGGCCAATGGATTTGACTCCGGCAGTGGAGGGTGCCGCCATACGATGCTCTCCTCTCAAACGATGGGGCCGATGGTATCAGCCCGTCTGATATTATCTATGCAAAGTCGAAGCGTCGGTTGATGCGCATCAGCTGGGCCGCTGCGGCAGACCCAGCAACCTCGCCGGATTGTCGACCAGCATCGTGCGCAGCTCGCCGTGACTCAGACCCAGCTCGTGCAACTGCTGCGCGGCCTCGGCGATCAGATCGTCGGGGAAGGGTCGATTGGCCTGGCCACCATCGCTGCTCAAAATCACCCGCGCCGGTCCAATCTCGCGGATGGCGTCATGGTATTGCTGGACAGTGAAGCTCGCGCGCGTGCCACTCAGGAAGTTGGCGACGAATTCGATGAATGCGCCGAGCCCGGCGGCTTCTTTCATCTGCGCGAGAGTCATGTTGATCGGATGGCCCATCGCGTGGGTTGCGATGATCCGATCGATGCCTCGACGCCGGGCCTCGCGAATGACGAGTAGTGCCTCGTCGGCGGACACATGGCCGGTTGCCAGCGCGAGCTTGACGTTGCTGTCACGAATCTGCGCGTGCGCAATCGTTTCTATCAGCGCGAGGGTTTCAGGCAGGAGCACCCCCTCACGCGCGATGGGGACCGCCGGGCGAGTCGGGTTCTTCGACTGGCGCACGTAATTCTCAGCATCCCAGGTCGGCATGCTGACGATTCGCGCATGCCCGCCGAGCACTTCGGCGAAGTGGTGTACCGTCTCGGGATTCAGGCCACCGACAGTACGGTTGCTACAGAGCATGCCGAACACTTCGACCTCAGGAACGGCCTTGCGTGCGAGATAGGCGAGGTGCGCGGTTTGATCGTAATGCTGTTTGATCACAAAGCCGCGCATGCCCGCGCGCTGCGCCCGACGTGCCATGTCGACGACATCGAGAGAACGGGCCGCTTGATTGCTGTGCGGCCCGAAACTGTCGGGATCGAGGTGAGTGTGAACGTCAATGGCATCGCGTAGCAGGGCGCGAGCGGCGACGCTCGCCCCCTGCGCATGCGATGCCGCGCTCGTCACCAACGCCAGGCCGGCGCCCATCCCGATCAACGTGCGCCTGCTCACGGTGGCCATCGCGCTAGAAGCTCACATCCACGCCGAGAGAGTACTGGCGTCCCACTTTGTCGTAGTAGGCGCCGTACACCGGCGTATTGAGCACCGTGTACGGCGTCATCACCGGATCGCGATTCAGCGCGTTGCGAATCGAGCCGAACAGTCGGATCCGGTCGTTGAGCGTGTAGGAGCCGTAGACGTTGAACAGCACGTACGAAGGAATATCGTTCTTGCTGATCGTCGGATTGCCCGGCGTGTTGTAGAGGTTGTCGAGCTTGCCTGAGCTCACGTGGACGGCTTGCAACGTGGTCGACCAGGTGTGTGTTTTAAAGCTGGTTGTCAGGTTGCCGCGGAAGTCCGGCACGGCCGCGAAGTTGGCGGCGCCGTGCTCGCCGGCGCGGTCCACCGGAACGGCACCCGGCAGCCCGGTGTCGACGATCGAGTCGGCGACGAAGGTGCCTGTATAGCCGATCGTCCACGTGCCGTTGAAGAGCTCGTGCGAATAGTCCAGCTGCACGTCGTAGCCTCGCTGCTCGAAACTGCCGAGGTTGATTGAGCCGGCATTCAACGCCGTGGGATCGCCCGCGGCGTTGAACGTGAATAGATTGCAGAAGGAACGAACGCCGGAGATGCACAGATTCGCGATGTTCGCGCCATTCAGATTGGTGATCGCCTTGTCGAGCTGGATGTCGTAGTAATCGACAGAGAAATTGAAGCCCGAGAGTGCGCCGGAGCTGGGCGAGAACACGAAACCGATGGTCGTCGTGTCGCCTTCTTCGGCCTGGACGTTCACGTCGCCGCCCGCGGTTCGTTGCGGGATCACGTAGTTGCGTACGGTGGGATTGGGGGTGCCCAGATCGTTGATATTGATCATCGTGATGTTGTTGGTCACGGCGGCGCCCGGGCTGTACAGCTCATTGATGGCGGGCGCGCGGATGTCGCGAGACTGACTCACGCGCAAGCGCAGGAAATCGAACGGTTCCCACACGAGGCCCGTTTTCCAGGCCTCCATTCCGCCGACCGTGCTGTAGTCGGCGTAACGGTAGGCGAGGTTGAGGTCGATTAGTTTGGCGAAACTCGACTCGCGAGCCAAAGGGACGATCGCTTCGACATAGCCTTCCGACACGTCAAAGGCACCCGAATAGGGCGAGTTGTTGCCGGTGAAGAAACCGCCGGCGGTCGCGATCGGATCCGCGGTGACTTCTTCCTCTTCCTTGCGATACTCGACGCCGGTAGCCACCGCAATCTCGCCCGCCCAGGTGGCGAACAGCTTGCCGCTCAGATTGGCGCCGAACGTCTTTTGTTTGTAAACCACTTCCGCGTGCGGATCGCCCTGGAAATAATCGCGCGCTTCGGCCGACGTGTTGCCTTCGCCGAAGAGATTGAGCGGGACGCAGCCGGCCGCGTCGGCATTGAAGCGGGGGTGACCGGGAATGGTCGCCGCGCAGACGATATTGCCGTTGCCGTCTCGGACCGCATCGACTGCGAAGGCCAGATTGGCCGTGATGGGATTGTTTTCGGAATCGTAGTTGTAGTCGTTGCGTCCGTAGGAAACGTGCGCATCCCAGTCCCAGCCATTGGCGAACGAACCCTCGAGGCCCGCGGTGAAGCGGGGCGACTTGTTCTCGATCTCATAGGAGTTGTTGCCAAGGTCGTTGCCCTGACGCGTCATTCGGAAGCCGCCGACGCCTTGCGCGGTCATGGCATCTCTGACAACAGTGGGCAGGAACGCGTTGTCCGCTCGAATGAACAGTTGGGTGGAGGTGAGGCGCGGCTGGGCCGCCGTCAGCAAACCTTTGGATTGCGAGTAGCCGAGCGATGCATAGCCATAGAGACGGTCGCTGAAGTCGAAGCCAAAGCGTGCGTAGGTCGAGGCGCGTTCGACGCCTGGCACTTGCGACACGCCTTTGGTGATGGACTCGCCTTCGCCACCGATCATGGTGCTGGAGGTGGCGCCGGGGCCGAGCGGATAGCCGTATTGGAACGGACGAATCGAGCCGTCGGGATTGAAAGTCTGGCCGGTCAACGTAAAGCCCACGTTGGCCGTATTGGCGGCGTTGCGGCCCTGGCCAATGATGCCGCCGACACCGAGCGCGGTATGAACGTTATCGCCCCACGTGAGCGAGGGGTTGCCCGGCGTCGAGACGATCATGGTTTCGCGACGACCCCAATCGCGGGTGTAGATATCGCCCATGCCTTCGCTGTCGACCCAGTCGGCGCTGAAGACGACATGCGCGCGACCGCTGTCCGAGTTCCAGCCGCCGAGCACGCCGACGCGCTGTTCCTCCGCATCGCCTTCCTCAGAGATACCGGTCTGAGCACGCACGCGGACACCGTCGAATTCACGGCGCAACAGGATGTTCACGACACCGGACACGGCGTCGGAGCCGTATTGAGCCGAGGCGCCGCCGGTGACGGTCTCAACCCGTTCGACCATCAAGGTCGGGATCAGATTCAGATCCGTCGTGGTCGGCACGGAGAGGTTGCTTGCCGGAGCGAAGGGCACGATGCGGGAGCTATCGACGAGCACCAGTGTTCGCTGCCCGCCGAGGCCTCGCAGGTCCGCGGTCCATTGACCGGGGCTCGCCGTGTTGACCGCGTTCGAATTCGGATTGCGCGTGCCCTTGACCATGCCGGTCTGTTCGAGAATTTCGCCCAAGCCGGTCGCGGCCTGGGTGTCGATGACCGCGGCGCTGATGACGTTGGTGGGGCTCGGTGCCTGATAGCCGTCGCGTGCCGCGCGGGTGCCAGTCACGACGATTTCCACGAGCTCCGTCGTTTCCGCAGGCGGTGCGTCCTGCGCGAAGGCGGGCATCGCACTCAGCGCGGTCGCCGCGAGCAGCGTCTCGCGCAATGGCATTCCCTTGCACGAAACCCGCGTGGGAATGTTCCTCTTCTTCAGCATCTTTCCCCCTTATCTGCACTTGCAGAGCTGATCTCGCCGTGTGAAGCCGTTTGTGGCCTGGCGCAGGTGATCTATTTCGATCTTATGTAAGCCGAGCTGATATCAGCTAAGATGATCTATAGCGCGCGGCTTGTCAACGCGCATTGATCAGCCTGGCTGATATAGATACAGTTGCTCCATGCAAGCGAGCCTCACACACACCATCGATGGCCGCCCGGTCGAGGCCGTCGAGTTCTTCGATGTCATCAACCCGGCAACCGCGAGTGTCTTTGCGCAGGCGCCCGAGGCCAGCCGTGCGCAGCTCGATCTCGCGGTGGAGGTGGCACGACGCGCGTTCGAGCGCTGGCGGGCGGTCCCAACGGCGAGCCGGCGAAAGATTCTGTCCGGATTCGCCGCGGCGATTCGCGCCGAGACGCAGATCCTCGCACCCTTGTTGACTCGGGAGCAGGGCAAACCGTTGGCGGCAGCGGTTCGTGAGATCGAATCGACCGCGGCTCGAATCGAAGGACTGCTCGCATTCGAGTTGACGCCCGAAACATTGCGCGACGATGAACGCGGACGTGTGGTACTCGATTACCAGCCCATGGGAGTGGTGGGGGCGATCGCGCCCTGGAATTCGCCCCTGTTGCTCGCGACACAGATTGCCGCGCAGGCCCTGGTGACCGGCAACAGCGTGGTTGTGAAACCCTCGCCGTTTACGCCGCTTGCGACGTTGCGACTCGGAGAGATTGCCGCAAGGACTCTACCGCCAGGCCTTTTCAACACGCTCTCAGGCGGCAACGAGCTCGGCCGATGGATGACGGAACACGCCGGCATCGACAAGATCGGCTTCGTGGGCTCGGTCGCGACGGGTAAACGCGTGCTGGCCAGCGCCGCGGCGTCCAATCTCAAGCGGGTGTCGCTCGAGCTCGGCGGCAACGATGCCGCGATCGTGCTGGCCGACGCCGACGTCGATTCAATTGCGCCGAAACTCTTCTCGGGCGCGTTCGCCAACAGTGGCCAGCGTTGCATGGCTATCAAGCGAGTGCTGGTTCACGAGTCGCTGATCGATCGGCTCGGCGCCGCGCTCGCGCAGCTTGCGAAACAGGCGAAGGTGGGCGATGGCTTCGAGCCGGGGGTGGAGTTGGGACCGGTTCAGAATCGCCCGCAGTTCGAGCGCGTCCTGGGCCTCATCGACGATGCGCTGAGCCGGGGCGGGCGGGCGCTCGCGGGTGGCGCGGCGCTGAACAGAGCCGGCTACTTCATCGCGCCCACGATCGTCACCGGCGTGGCCGAAGGCACGCCCCTGGTGGATGAGGAACAGTTCGGCCCGGTCTTGCCACTGCTGACATTCACTCACGTCGATGAAGCGGTGGCCCGCGCCAACGCGACTCGCTTCGGCCTGGGCGCCTCGGTCTGGAGCGGAGATCCGGAACGTGCCGCGGACATCGCGCATCGGCTCGAGGCCGGCACGGTCTGGATCAATTCTCACGGCGGTTCCTTGCCGGAAATTCCTTTCGGCGGCTGCAAGGAATCCGGGATCGGCCGTGGCATGGGGTTGATGGGGCTGAAGTCGTACGTAGAACCGCGTGTGTCGTATCTCCCGTGAGTTGGCACGTGCGCCAGAGTTATATACTGCTCCTAATTGACATGATTGGAGCACGATAGCCGGCATGGCGAAAAAACAGCCACCTTCGAAAAACACGCGAAGCGGCGCCACCCGTGGCCCGTTCCGCACCCTCTACCTGGTCAAGCAGGTTCAGTACAAGACGTTCCTGCGCCTGGAGGCGGCGCTGCAGCCGCTGGGCGTCACCACGACCCAGTTCCGCATCCTGACGGCGCTCTCGCGCGGCGATAACAAGCGCTCCTCGGCCGAGTTGTCGCGCCTGTTCGGCGTCAAGCCCCAGACGATGATCAAGCAGATCGTCAACCTGGAAAGCAATGGCTTGATCGAGCGCAATCTCGCCAAGGGCAGCAAGCGCGTCCTCGAGGTGTCGATGACCGAGGCGGGCCGCGGCGCCCTGCGAGCCTGCGACAAGGCGGCCACGGCGGTCGAGGCGAGCATTTTCGCAAGCTTCGGGCCCGGCGAGCTCGAGACCTATCGCGCGCTCATGGAGAAGGTGCTCGCCGGCCTGCACGACATTCCCGATGACGAGGAAGAAGAGGAATGAGTTATCAGCTTGGCTGATTTTATTTGATCAGCCAGGCTGATTGAATTATGGTGGCGCTCATGGGTTCGCATTTCCCTTTGGGAGGGATATAAGTTGACTACCTCTGAGCAACTCGCCTTTCAGCCGCCGCTCGCCAATGTGCTGGTGGAAATCGACGAAGGCATCGCCTGGGTCACGCTCAACCGGCCCAGCAAGCGCAACGCCATGAGCCCGGCGCTGAACGATGAGATGGTGAGAGTGCTCGATGCCCTCGAGATCGACGATCGAGTCTCGGTGGTGGTGCTGACTGGTGCCGGCGATGCGTTCTCCGCGGGCATGGATCTGAAGGAGTTCTTCCGCGATCTCGATCCGCTGCCGTATTCCCGGAAAATGCGCATCAAGCGCTCCGCGTGGCAGTGGCAATGGAAGATGCTCTTGACCTATCCGAAGCCCACGATCGCCATGGTCAACGGTTGGTGCTTTGGCGGCGCGTTCACGCCGCTCGTCGCCTGCGATCTTGCGATCGCAGCCGAAGAGGCGCAGTTCGGGCTTTCGGAAATCAACTGGGGCATCCTGCCCGGTGGCCAGGTGACGAAGGCGATCACCGCCGTCATGTCGCACCGGGATGCCATGTACTACGCCTTGACCGGCAAGACGTTCGATGGTCGCAAGGCGGCGGAAATGCGCCTGGTCAACGAGGCTGTGCCGCTCAGCGAGCTCAAGAAACGAACCCGTGAGCTCGCGACGCTTCTGCGCAGTAAGAACCCGACCGTCATGCGTGGCACGAAGATGGCTGTTCGCATGGTGCAAGAGATGCCGTGGGAAGTATCGAACGATTATTTGTTTGCAAAGAGTGCCGAATCGCAGTTCCACGATCCCGAGCGCGGTCGCAGCCAGGGGCTGACTCAGTTCCTCGACGAGAAGAGCTATCGTCCGGGCCTGTCGGGTTACAAGCGGCCGGAGTAACTCGTGTCGATCAGTCGGCTTCTGCGTCCCCGCAGTGTGGCGATCGTTGGCGCCTCTGCCACTCGGGGTTCGCTCGGCGCGGGCGTACTGGCGAACCTCGATCGATTCAGCTTCGCTAAACCCCTGCACCTGGTGAATCCCCGCTACGATCGTATCGGGGACCGTCCTTGCGTGCGTTCCATCGCCGAGCTGCCCGATGGCATCGACTGCGCGGTGCTGGCGATTCCACAAGCACACGTGGCGGATGCGGTACGTGCGTGCGCCGAAAAAAACATTGGCGGAGTGATCGTCCTCGCCGGCGGCTTTGCTGAGGCGGGCGAAGAGGGCAAGCGTGCGCAGGAGGAGATCGCGGCCATCGCGCAGAGTGCGGGCATCGCGCTACAGGGGCCGAACTGCTTGGGCACGATCAACTATGTCGACAGCGTGCCGTTGATGTTCGGCGTGGCGCCCTTCGAGTCGCTCGGCGATCGAGCGGGCGTTGCAGTCGTTTCACAAAGTGGCGCGATGGCCTCGGCCGTGAGAGTGGCTCTGCAGGCGCGCGGCGTCGGTGTGTCGTATTCGGTCTCGACCGGCAATGAAGCGTCGCTCGGCGCCGAGGATTTCCTGGAAGAGTTCATCGGCGATCCGCATACGCGAGTCATCGCCATGTTGATGGAGCAGATCCGCCGGCCGGCGAGGTTCCTGGATCTAGCCATCCGTGCACGCGAGGCCGGTAAGTACATCGTCTTGCATCACCTCGGGCGCAGCGCTGCCGGACGGGATGCGGCCAAGACTCACACCGGCGCATTGTCCGGCGACTATTCCGTCATGGCGGCGCAGGTCACGGCGCGAGGTGTTTGTCTCGTCGATAGTCTGGAATTGTTGATCGATGTTCCGGAGCTCTTGATCCGTTTGCGGACCCCCCGCTCTTCGGGAGGGACTGCGATCGTCGGCGAATCGGGGGCCTTCAAGGGTCTCGCGCTCGATTTCTGCGAGACGGTCGGGCTGCGGTTGCCACCGTTGTCCGCCTCGACATACGCCGCGCTGGTGAGTCAGCTGCCGGTGTTTTCTCCGCCCAGCAATCCGCTCGATCTGACGGCGCAAGCCATGAGCGACACCGGCCTGTACCGCAGAGTGCTGGAGTTGATCGCGGTTGATTCAGCCTTCGGCAGCGTCGTCATCACCATTTCGTTGCCGAGCGCGGAGTCGGCCAATCGCAAGTTACCGCTGATCATCGAGGCGCTGCGTTCGCTCGATGGCAAACCGGACGTGGTCTTTGCCATGTTGGGCGAGGACTGTCCGATCCCGCAAACGTATGTGGAACAGATCAGGGACGCGGGCACCCCGTTCTTTCGATCGCCCGAGCGAGCCTTCAGGGCGCTCGCGGCCGTGAAGCGGCTGGCAGCTTCGATTGACGTCACCCCATCCGTTGCCCGAGCGTTCGAAGTGCCGCTCGATGCGGGGATGATTCCGGAATACCGCGCGAAACAGTTGCTCGCGCGACGGGGCTTGAAGATGCCCGCGAGTCGCTTTGTCGTGTCATTGGAAGAGGCGTCGAAGGCCGCGGCAGAGCTTGGGTTTCCGCTTGCTTTGAAGGCACAGTCGAGCCTTCTGCCGCACAAGTCCGAAGCCGGCGCCGTGGCGCTCGATATTCGCGATGACGCCTCGTTGCGTTCGGCATGGACCACGATGACACAACGGTTGTCGCTCGAACGGCCCGGCGTGTCGATCGATGGCATGCTGTTGGAACGAATGAGCGAGGCGGGCATCGAGATCATCATCGGTGCGCGCAACGAGGCGGGTTGGGGGCCCGTCATCATGGTCGGGCTCGGCGGCATCCTGACGGAGTTGTTACAGGATGTGGTGTTCATTCCGGCGGGCGTCGGGCGTACGCAGATCGAGCAGGCACTGCGTTCTTTGAAGGGCGCTAAGTTGTTCGATGGCTATCGAGGCGCGCCTCCCGCGGATCTCGATGCGGCCATCACCGTGGTTGAAATCCTGAGCGCGTTGCTGCTCGAGCATCCGGAGATCGTCGAAGCCGATCTGAACCCGGTTCGGATTCATGCGCGCGGGCAGGGAGCGACCGTGCTGGATGCACTCTTCGTCGTGGGGAACTCATGAGTGGCGCGCCCATCGAGGTCTGGCGGGGATGCGCCAATGCGTGGGAATGCGACCACGTCGGTCATCTCAACACGCGCTACTACGTGGCGCGCGTCGAGCAAGCACTCGCAGGGCTTGCGCGATGGCTCGGGCTCACGGACGTCAATGACGGCTCAGGAGCCCACCATCTCTTCGTCAAAGCCCAACACATGCGTTTTTTGCACGAGGCGCGGGCCGGCGCAGCCTTGCATGCGACGGCGCAAGTGCTCAGCTGGGGCCGCGACGAGGCGGTGGTTTTGTTTTTGTTACATCACTCGAATTCCGGGAAGCTGGCCGCGACCTTCCGACTGTCGATCGCTTACCTCGAGCGCGGCAGCCGCCGGCCTGAAGCCTGGCCCGCACCTGCGACGCGTGCCGCCAGCGCGCTGCTCTGTGAAGCGCCCAGCGAAGCAAAGCCACGCAGTCTGGCTCTCGATCACGTCGAGGTCACCGCCTCCTTGGAGCGCGCCCGGCAGTTGGGAATGCGCACGACGGGTGTCGGCACGATCATGCCGGAGGCCTGCGATGTTCACGGTCACTGGCGGCTGTCGTCATTCATGGGGCGGGTTGCCGATAGCATTCCTCACTTGAGAAATGGCGAATGGCGCGACGTGCTCGCGCGTACCATGCCGGGCGGAACGTCGCGGGTCGGCTCGGCGCTCATCGAGTTTCAGACGGTACACGTACGATGGCCCAAGGCCGGCGATGGTTGTGAAGTGCGCTCGGCGCTCGCGGGCTGCACGGACCGAGTCACGCATGCGTCGCACTGGCTGCTCGATCCGGAGACCGGGGCGCCGTGGGCCGCCGTCAGGACGGTGGGGATCGCGCTGGATCTGGATGCCCGGCGGTCCATCCCGTTGACCGCCGAGGCACAGGCCGCTTATCGCGACGCTAGCGTGGCAGGCTTGGCTCTGTAAGCGCCGCCTGCTTCTTCAAGTGAAAGATCTCGCGCGCTTCCTCGGGCGTCGCGACGCTGAGATCGAGACATTCGAGCAGTTTACGGGCGCGTTCGACCAGCTGACCGTTGGTGGCAAAGACGCCGCGCGAAAGATACAAGTTGTCTTCCAGGCCCACGCGGACGTGTCCGCCCAGCAGTGCGGTGTGCGCCAGCATCGGCATTTGTTCCGTGCCGATACCGAAGGCTTGCCACACGGCGTCGGATGGCAACAGGTTGCGCTGATAGAGCAGCGGCTCGATGCCGCTCGGCGCGGTCCATTTGACGCCGAACACCATCTGGAACAACGGCGGGCCCTCGATCAGTCCTTCGGCGATCAGCTCCTTCGCGAGCACGATGTTGCCAGCGTCGAACACCTCCAGCTCGGGCTTCACGCCGAGCTCTTTGAAGCGCTTGGCCATCAGGCGCATGGAGTGTGGCGTGTTCATGTAAATGGCTTCGAACCGTCCGTAGTGACGGTTGCCGGCGGTGATATCGAACGACGCAAGCTCCGGCAGATTGCGCTCGATGTGGCGCATCCGCTTGGGAACGGGGTAGATTTTGGAGTACGGCCCGGGGCGGGACTCGTCCTCGGGATCGGGCACGAACAGCGCACCCATGCCGCACGTCAGGTTGATGACGACATCGACGCCGCTCGAGCGCACGCGATCGACCACCTCGTCGAACAGCCGCGGGTCATCGGAGCTCATCCCGGTCTCGGGGTTGCGCACGTGGATGTGAACGACGGACGCGCCTTCTTTCGCGGCTTCGAGACAACTGTCCGCGATCTGGGCCGGGGTGATCGGGATCGCGGGATGACGGGGATGCGGCCGTCCGCCGCCGGTGACGGCACAGGTGAGGACCACTTTCCGGCTCATGCAACGACTCCTTTGACAGGCAAGAACGATCGGTCTAATTTAGATAAGCCTAGCTGATTAGATCGGTCGATTGAACCGGATCGAGAAAAATATTCGTGCAAGGGATTGGCAGGGGGCGAGCGCATCGCCAGTTTTCTTTCGATTGAATCGAGGCATCGCTCGTTATGACATCCACACAGCAACGTCCCGCGCCACGCGACTTCCGCAAGCGCTTGCTCGCTCGCGAGCTGCTGATCGGCACGTTCTGCAAAACGCCGACCTCGCATTCGACCGAGATCCTGGGCTCGCTGGGTTATGACTTCGTCATGCTGGACGAGGAGCACGCGCCGTGGACGCGCCAAACACTCGAGGTCGGCTTCCTCGGGGCCCGAGCGTTCAACATCGCGGGGCTCGTGCGGGTTGCGCGGCCGGATGCGAACAGCATTCTCTCCGCGCTGGATGATGGAGCCATCGGTGTCATGGTCCCTCATGTCGCCTCGGCGGAGAAGGCGAGAAACATCGCCTCATGGGCCCGTTACAAGGGCGGTACGCGAGGTTCGGGTGTCGGTCGCGGCGGCGACTATGGCGGCCGGCCGTTCGAGACTCACTACGCAGCCTCCGATGCGACCACAACAGTGATTGCGATGATCGAGGACCGCGAGGCGCTCGAGCATATCGATGAGATCGTCGCCGTCGAAGGTATCGACGGTTTCTTTCTAGGACGCGGCGATCTTGGCCTGTCGTTGAGTAACGCGACCGGATCTGTGCCGACGGTGGAGGAAGCAGTGGAGATCGTTGCGAAGGCGGTGCTGAAGAGCGGCAAGGCCCTGTGCGCCGTCACGCAGAACATGGCCTCGGAGGATGCAAAACGGATGCTCGACCTCGGCGTTACGGCGCTGATGGTGGCGAGCGATCAAGGGTTGCTGCGCTCGGGGGCGCTCACGCAGTTGGAGCATTTCAGGAAGTTGAGCAAAGCGGGGACATGATCAAGAGGCCCTCAATCGCCGTACGGCTCCGAGGGACCTTGCTTTCAACGATCCCGCTGTTTCACACGCGATTCCGAGCCGTGGGCTCGGAAGGACCTTGTTTCCAATGACCCGGCAATGATCAACGCGATTCCGAGCCCCACGCGGTTCCGAGCCGTACGGCGATTGAGGGCTTCCGGATCTCCGACTCTCTCATATCCCCAACAACTCAACCGGATTCCGCGACACCATCTTATGAATGTCCTCATCCGAATACCCCAACCCCATACAAATCTTGATCACGTTCCGAAACCCGACGACCGGATGATCGGCGCCTTGCTGACCGAGGTCCGAGGCGAGGATGGTTCGATCGACCGTGCCCGCCTTGATCAACTGATCCAGATCCTCGGGCGGAAACGGATCTCTTTTTCTTCTTGCGACCGGGATGAACATGCATAGCGAGTGCTCGATATAGGCGCCCATCGCGACAAACTGCCGGACATCCTCGAGCGTGGCATCGACGATGAAGCTCGGGTGGTTGACCAGCAGCCGCTTGACGCCGCGCTGCTTCGCCTCCTCGAACACCGGGAAGATCTCCGAGACATGACAGTGACCGCCGGCCAGGATGACGTCGTTTTGCGCAATCAGATCCAGAATCTCCTTGACCTCGTCCTTGACGTTGCCATTGGCGTCGAGCGGCGTGAGCTGATCGATCGGCAGCAGTTTCTTTTTGGTGTGCGGGAACCCGGCCTTGATGCCATAGCGGGACTCGCAATGGTTCTTCGAGGAGAAGGTCGGCAGCCAGACGAGCTTGGCACCCAGTGCGATGCCATGATCGACGGCGTGCTTGTTGAAGCCGCCGAGCGCATTGTTGAGCGGGACGCCGGAGAACATCGTGACCTTCAGATGTCCGTACGTCTGGTTGAGCATCTCGGTGACGGGCGTCGCCGAGTAGTAGTGATCCTTGATCAGCATGGCGCGAAAGCCTGCGGCGGCCGCTTCCTGCATGGCCTCGATGTGATTGATGTCACGGGCCATGACGGACGGGCCGGAATGACAATGCATGTCTACGGCGCCCACCAGCAGGCGCGAGATGCGCTCTTCGAGCGCGTCATCGGTGCTGTCGGATTTGAGGTTCGCGGCCATTGTTCCCCCTCGCATGCTGCTGCCGGTCGATTCTGGTCGACTCGCTCCTCACTGTCCAATAGCCGGCCCGATACAGGTCATAGCCAAAGGATGTGACTTCATGGATTTCGCACAGCTCAAACGTTTTATCGCCGTGGTCGAGGGGGGCAGCTTTGGCAAGGCGGCGGAGAGTCTTAGCCTGTCACAGCCTGGCTTGAGCAAGAGCATCCATCAGCTCGAGGCGTATTTCGGCGAGCCACTGCTCTATCGCGGTACCAAGGGCGTGACGACGACGGAGCTTGGCAAGGCCGTCTATCGTCGCGGCAAACGTGTACTCGCCGAATGGCGGCAGCTCGACAATGAGCGTGCTGCCATCTCTGGCGGCTTCACCGGTCATGTCACGGTAGGTGTCGCTCGTGGCACAGGATTTCTAGGCCGGGTGATTCCGGCGGCCAACGCAAAGTTGTCACAAAGCCGCTATTCGGTGCGGCTCAGCGTGGTGAGCGGCGTCGCTGAGGAACTGGTGCCCGCGCTACAACTGGGCGAGCTGGATTTCGCGATCGCGCCGCTCGATGCCATCGTGGGTAAGCCGGATCTCGTGGGCGAAACGTTGTTTCACGATCGTTGCGGGCTGTTTGTCGATGCCAACCATCCACTCGCAAGCGTTGGCGCGGTGAGTATCGAGCAGCTTACGAAGTATTGTTGGCTCTATTCCGCGGATGTTCTTTCTTACTATGACGCGCTGTGCGCGCTCGCGCACCGTCGCGGCGTGGAGCCGCGCGCGACGACCATCACCAGTAATTCGGTGATCTATCTAAACGCCGCCACCATCGGCAGCGAATTCATTGGCATTCTGTCGATGGACTCGGTGGAGGATCAGGTGATTGCCGGAAAGCTGCTGGAAGTGGTGTTGAAGCCGTCCCAGCGCGAGCAGGTGGCCACGGCGGCCGTCGAGCGGCCCATGGGGTTTTTGATGCGCGCTGACGCGCAGCTGTCGGAGCTCGCACGCGTGTTGCAGAAGGAGATTTACGCACTGTGTCCGACGCTTGGGTATCCGCTGCTGCCGAGGCGCAAAGCCTCTCGGCGAGCGAGACCCTGAGCTGTAGTCGCCGCGAGCTATGGTTGTTCTGAGCCGCAGTCCCTTTGAGCCACAATCGATTCAAGGCACACGGGTTCCGAGCCGCACGCGCTCCAAGCCACAGTTGCTCCGAGCCGTACGGCGATTGAGGGCTTCTTATCTCGTTCAAACGGAGTAACGGAGGCCCTCAATCGCCGTACGGCTCGGAAGGAGTGCAGTCAACAAATCGGCCGAGTGATAGCGCAAGGGACAACGCAAACGGCTAACTCGCAAGAGCAACGCAAACGGGCCGCTCAAAGTCATAACGACCCGCTATGACTCCTTGAGCAAGGGCTAATGGACGGCATGGGCGAGGGCCCTTGAGAATGTTTGTTGTCAAAGGCAACCACGTACGTGGACAGGAAGAAGGCGCTTGGCAACGAACTGGATCTTTCAAGGGCGGTGCTGGAAGTTTGGCGACAACATTCCTACCGATGCCCTGACGCCGACGGCCGTCATGTTCAAGTCGCCGAAAGAGATGGCGGCCTTCGTGCTCGAGACCTTGAATCCGGACTTTCCAAAACAGGTTCGGCCGGGCGACATCCTGGTGGCGGGTCGTAACTTCGGCTGCTCCTCAGGTCGAGCCCTCGCTACCAAGGCGCTCCAAGCGACCGGCATCGGCGCCGTCGTGGCAGAGCAATTCTCCCGCACGTTCTATCGCAATTGTCTGGAGATCGGCCTGCCGCTGCTCGAAGCAACGGGTGTGCACGCGCTGGTCAACGACGGCGATGAAGTACGCGTCGACATCAAGACCGCGACGCTCGAAAACCTTACCACCGGCAAGCGCCTGCAGGGCGCGCCACCGTCGCAGTTTCTGCTGGGGATGCTGCAAGCGGGCGGACTCATTCCGCTGTTGAAGTCCGGACGTTTTCCCGGCTCGGCGACACGGTGAACGGCCCATGTTGAAGTTGAATCCGACGCGCAAGCAAGAGTTTCTAGAACTGATGGCGCAGCGTGGCTGGGACATGCTGCTGTTCTACGGCGATACGTGGCGCAAGGACCATTTCCGCTGTCTCGTCAGCGTATGTTTCTCCGGCCCGCAAGCGGTCGCCTTGCTGACCAAAGAGGGTGAGGTGCGCGCTGTCGTGACGCATCCCTGGGACGTAGAGCCGGTGAGGGCGGGCACAGGGGGCTCGGTGACCTATGCCCCTCGACTCGTCGAGGGGCTGAAGCACCTGTTGCACGATGCCGGCACGGCGGTCGTCGCCATCAATGGCCTCGAACAAATGGAAGCGCGTTTCGCGCGTGCCGTGAAAGAAAGCTCGAGCGCGGCGCCGATATCGGCGACCGCGGCGGTCGAGGAGATCCGCCGGGTCAAAACTCAGGAAGAGATCGAGTGGATTCGCAAGGCCGCGCTGCTCGCCGATCGCGGTTACGAACATTTCGTGAGTGTGGCCCGCGCCGGCATGACGGAATATGAGCTGGTCGCGGAAGTGGAGGGCTACGTCAAGGCCCACGGCGCCGAGGACAACTTCATGCTGGTGGCCTCAGGCGGCACGGAAGTGACGGCGATGAAACCGCCCACCGCCCGCACGCTGCGCACCGGCGATTCGGTGATCACCGAGCTCACACCGCAGATCAACGGCTATTACGCGCAGATCTGTCGCACGCTCATCATCGGTCCGCCCTCAGCGAAACAATTGGAGTCTTACGCCATTTTCGCCGAGGCACAGCAAGCCGCGCAGGACCTGCTGCGTCCCGGAGTGGATATCTCCGATGTCGCCCGCGTGCAGAACGATGTCTTCCGAAAACATGGTTACGGTGAGTATACCGGTTCGAAGTACACGCGCGTGCGTGGCCACAACCTGGGGCTGTATCCCGATGAGTTGCCGCACGTGCTAGAGAGCACGCACTACACCTGCAAGAAGGACATGGTCATCATCTGTCACCCCAATACCTATCTGCCGCTGTCGGGCTACATGGTGTTCGGCGACACGTTGCTGGTGACCGAGACGGGGTGCGTGTCGCTCAGTCAGACCGAAAAGAGGCTGTTCCAGGCATGAAACGAGGACTCGTCAGTTGGGAAAAGAACGAGCTGCCCCCCGAAGAACTCGCGACTCGGCTGGCCTCCATTCGTGCGATCGCGCGCAAGAAACGCGTCGATGCTGTGGTGGTGTACTCGGACGTCTGGCGCTCGAACGACGCGCGCTACGTGTCGAACTACATGCCGTATTGGAATCGAGCCTTCGTGGTCGTGCCCCTCGAGGAGCCGCCCATCTTGTTGTGCGCGTTGTCGCCTCGGGTCTATCCGTGGATCAAGACGGTGACCGTGCACGAGACCATCATCGCAAGCCCGAGCCCGCCGGCTGCATTGTTCAAGCTGTGCGAAGAGCGCGGCTGGAAGCGGGTGGGCGTGTGCGATCTCGAAGGCTTGCCCACCGATCTGCATGCCGAGATGACTGCCGGCAGCGTCGATCTGCTCGATTTGCCTCGCAGTGACATCCACCCCGCGCCCACCGATGTCGAGGTGCGGATGCATGGGCGCGCGGCCTCGATGGCGCGCGAAGTGCTCGAGCAGGAGCTTGCGACGCTCAAAGAACAGAACGATCACGAGCTGACGGGGCGGCTCGAGCGCGTGTTACGTCGTGCCGGCGCGGAGGACGTCGTCATTCTGGTGTCCGATGGCCAGGGGCCGCCGATACCGGCGGAAGGACGCCCGGTCGGTCCGCACACTTCCGTGGTGGTCGCGATCGAATACAACGGGCACTGGGCGAAGGTGACGCGCAACGTTGCAGGCCGGACCGCGAATCTCACCTCGCCCGAGAGCGAGACACAGCTGCGCGAGATTCTGTCCGGGCCTTACTCATGGGAGAACGTCGAGGACACGGCTGCGACCGCCATCGTTTCTTTGCAACTGCAGATCCTCGCGGCCGATCGACAGCTCTACTACGGAGACACCTGTCTGCAGAGTCAGGAAGGACTGCGCGTACTATGAACATGGTGGAGAAAATCCTGGCCCGCAAGAGCGGCCAGAAGAGCGTCGCGCCCGGCGATGTCGTGCTCACCGACATCGACCTGATGTTGATGCACGATCTCAGCGCCAACTTCGTCATGAAGGTGTTCGAGAACGAGATGGAAGGCGCGAGCATCGCCGACGCCTCGAAGCTCGTCTTCGCCTTCGACCACAACTTCGCGCCGGCGACGCGCGAGGCCGCCGAAGCGCTCGCGGCCGTGCGTAGGTTCGCGGCAAAACACAACGTGAAGAATCTCTTCGATAGCGGTTGCGGCAGCATCCATCACGTCGTCATGGAGGCGGGGTTGGTCACGCCCGGCATGATCGTCATCGGCTGCGATTCGCACTCGCCCATTTACGGGGCGCTCGGCGCCTTCGGCACCGGGGTCGGCAACAACTCGATGGCCGCGCTCGGCTTCACGCAAAACAAGGGATGGTTCAAGGTTCCCGAGACCGTCAAGATTCATTTCCACGGCACACCGATGAAGGCGGTTCAGCCGCGGGACATCTCGCAGTTCCTGGTCGGCAAGCTCGGTGAGGACGGCGCCATCTACAAGGCGTTGGAATACGCAGGTCCTTACATCGAATCGCTCGACGTGAACGATCGGGCGCTGTTCCCCTTGCAGGCGATCGACGTGGGCGGCAAGTGTGGCTTCGTCAACCCGGATGAGAAGACGTTGCGTTACGTGCGTGAGTTGTTTGCAAACAAGCCCGGCGTTCCGCAGTTTGAGCTCTTTCAGAACGATGCCGATGGTCGTTACGCCGATATCATCGACATCGATGTCAGCCGGATCGAACCCCAGGTGGCGTGTCCGCCGACGGTCGGCAATGTGCATCCCATCGATGTCGCCGTGGGAACACCGATCAACGTCGCGGAGGCGGGGGGTAGCACGGGAGGAAGGTTGAGCGACATCCGCACGCTCGCGCGTTGCTTCGCCCATCGGCGTGTTCATCCGGGGGTGCGCCTGCAGGTCGTGCCGGCCTCGCGCGACATCTATCTCGCCGCGCTCAAGGAAGGGTTGTTCGAAACGCTGCATGTCGCGGGCGCGAATATCTTCCCGCCGAGCGCGGGCTCGAACCAGGCATTCAACATGGGCGCGCTGGCGGAAGATGAGGTGATGATCTCGACCCAGGCCCGTAACTTTCCCGGCCGTAACGGCCACCCCAAGGCCCGTCACTTCCTGGCTTCCGCGCTCACCGTGGCGGCCTCGGCGCTCACCGGCAAGATCACCGACCCGCGGACCCTGGAGGAACGATGAGTCAAACAATCGCGGAAAAGATTCTGGCGGCGAAGGCCGGCGTTGACCGCGTCACGCCCGGGCAAATCGTCGATGCCTATCCAGACCTCGTGATGAGCCACACGGCAACGTGGCGCTCCGTCAGTGTCATGAAGAAGATCGGCGCGAAGCGACTGTATGATCCCAACCGGCTCGCGATCGTGCTCGACCACATCTCGCCGGCAAAAACCGAGAAGTACGCCGCCGACCAGCAGACCTCGCGCAACTTCGCGCGCGAGTACGGCATCGAGAAGTTCTACGACGTCGATGCCGGGATCGCGCACCTGGTGCTGATGGAGCACGGACACGTCAAGCCTGGCGATCTGATCGTCGGCACCGACTCTCACTGCACGATCTACGGGGCGTTGGGCGCGCTGGGATCGGGGATCGGCTACACGGAAGTGGCGTCCGTGTGGGTGACCGGCAAATTGTGGATGAAGGTGCCGACCACGATCAAGCTGACGCTGAGTGGCCGTTTCGCCGGCGGCGTCAGCGCGAAAGATCTGATGTTGTATCTCATCGGCACCCTCGGCGCGGATGGGTGTGGATATAAGTCGGTGGAGTTTTATGGCAGCGCCTTGCCCCAGATGAGCATCTCCGAGCGGATGACGATGGCGAATCTCGCGATGGAGATGGGCTCGAAGTGCGTGTTCATTCCCCCCGATGAGAAAACCCGCGAATGGGTGTTGCCGCGTCTGAAGGACTCATCGAGCTACAAGCCGGTGCTTGCCGATCCAGACGCCGTTTATGAGCAGAGCATCGACATCGACCTTACGAAGCTCACGCCCATGATCGCCTGTCCCCATCAGGTGGAGAACACGAAGCCGGTGGATGAGGTGATGGGCACGCGCATCGATCAGGCGTTTCTCGGGTCCTGCGCCAATGGGAAGTACGAGGACCTGGTGGTCGCGGCCGACATTCTGGCGGGACGCAAGATCGATCCGCGCGTGCGATTGATCGTCACGCCCGGATCGAAGGAGATCATGCTGCAAGCGATGCGCACCGGCGTCCTTGCCACGCTGATTGAGAGTGGCGCCCTGGTCACGAATCCGGGGTGCGGGGCCTGTGCGGGCGATGGTGGCACCATGGCCGACGGCGAAGTCTCGCTTTCCACCGCGAACCGGAATTTCGTCGGTCGCATGGGAAGCAACAAGAGCAGCATCTATCTGTCGAGCCCGGCGACGCTTGCGGCCTCGGCGCTCAAGGGTGCGATCGCCGATCCGCGCGAGTTCTACCGATAAGTCTTTTCGGAGCGAGGGCGAGATGCAAGACAAGATTACCGGCCGCATTTATAAATTTGGCGACAACGTCAACTCGGACATCATCATCGCCGGCCGCTATTTGATTTACATCGATCCGGTGAAGCTCGCGGAGCATGCCTTCGAAATGCTCGGCGAGGGCTTCCCGGCGAAACTGCGCAGCTTCGACATTCTGGTGGCGGGTCGCAACTTTGGCTGTGGCAGCGCTCGCGAGCAGGCCTCGACCGCCATCCAGGGGCTCGGCATCAAAGCAGTCGTAGCGGCTTCGTTCGCTCGCACGTTCTATCGCAATGCCATCAACGACGGATTGCCGATCTTCGAATGCCCGGCGGTGTACGATGCGGTCGCGGAGGGCGATGAGCTATCCATCGACCTCGCCGCAGGCCTGATTTCACACTCAGGTCGCGATTATGAGTTTCCCCGAATCCCGGCGTCGGTGGCGAAGATTCTGCAGCTCGGGGGCCTGGCAAACTATCTGAAATCGACGCTCGAGGCAGAAGCCGCTTCCCGGTGACCGTATGTACGAAAAGTCAGATCCGCGCCCGGCGCTAACGGCGCCGAAAGGTAATACGCCCGCCGGCACGACGACGATGCCCGCGTCCTACGGTCGCTATTATCTCGACAGCGCAATCGATAACGATGCCAATGGCCGGGGTTGGTATACCCGCAGCCAGAACTTGATCGTTCACTGGATCGAAGCCAATCCGGGCGCGACCTTCTCGCGCTCCGCACAGGTGGATGAGTACATGATCGTCGTGCCTGACGATGACACGCCTTATGAGGCGAGCGCGGGCGGTGAGTCAGTGCGCGGTGACGGTCACCAGTTGCTCATCCTGCCGCCCGGAGATAGCTGGATCAGCTTGCCCAAAGGCGGGCGCATCGTTCGGCTGTTCTCGACGCAGTCCGCCGATTTGAGTGCCAAATGCGCGAATGCCGCGACCTACGCGCAGCCCGATCCATCGCATCCTCCCTTCCAACCCTGGCCGGCGCCGCCCGCGGGTTACAAGCTGCGCCAATATGAGTTGGCACGAGGGGAGAGAACGCCGGGACAAATGGGCCCGATGTGGCGCTGTACTACGATCATGGTGAGCTTTCCTCCGACCAGCCGCCGTGCGCGCGACGCGAGCAAGATGTCACCGCACAGCCATTACGACTTCGACCAATGTTCGCTGGTGTTCGCGGGCAATTACTTGCATCACCTGCGCTGGCCGTGGGGTCCCAACAAGAGCGACTGGCGCGAGGATGAGCATGCTCAGGTGGGAGCGCCCTCGGCAACCATGATCCCGGCTCGGGTCATCCATACCTCGGAAGCCCAGGCGCCGGGGCCGGAAGGCAATCGCATGGCCGATATCTTCGCGCCACCGCGGCTGGATTTCTCACTGCAGGAAGGCTGGGTGAAAAACGCCGACGAATACCCGATGCCTTAGCCGCGCCCGACGAACGGCATCTTCGTCGGCAATAGCGTCGTGAACAGCATGTTCGCTTCGATCGGCAGGTTCGCCATTTGCAGGACGGCCTGCGCCGCGAGCTGTGTGTCGAGCTTGGGGATCGAGCTCGGGTTGGCCGTTGCGCTCGAGGCGCCGGCGCCGATTTCGCTATCGATTCTGCCGACGTCGATCTGGCCGCAGGCGATGTCGAAGTCCCGACAGTCGAGCGCAATGGATTTCGTCAGCCCGGTCACCGCATGTTTGGTCGCCGTGTAGGCGATCGAGTTGCGACGGGGCACCTGCGCGGAGATCGAGCCGTTGTTGATGATCCGGCCGCCGCGGGGCGTCTGATGCTTCATGAGGCGCACCGCTTCCTGAATACAAAGAAACATGCCCGTGAGATTGGTGTCGATGACCGATCGCCACACCTCGATCGATAAGTCTTCGACGGGCACCTCCTGGCCACTGATGCCCGCATTGTTGAATAGCAGGTCCAGCCGTCCGAAGCTCGAGTGCGTGCGCGCAAACAGGTTGCGAACGGACTCTTCGGAGGTGACGTCCGTCTGCACGGCAAGGGCTCGGGGCAGGGGCGCGGTTTCACCCGCCTGGTCGAGATGTGCCTCGGTCGCGGCAACGATCGCCTGTTCCAGCCGCTCCAATCGTCGCCCGGCGAACACGACGTGCCAACCGTTTGCGAACAGCGCCACCGCGGTGGCCTTGCCGATGCCACTGCTGGCCCCGGTGACGATGGCGATCTTCTCTGCGCGGGTGTTCATTCGCGCATTGTACTTGAAGCTGTATCAGAGAAACGAATAGAGACAATCAGGATAGTCGTGTTGCCGGCTCACCGACAACGGCACCATTGTATTGCGCTGAAACGCGGTTCCATACATCGACGGGTCACTGAAACATGGCACAAGAATCCTTGGAGAGTCTTCTCGCGCGCACCGGCAATCCGGTGACACTGCTTCGTAACTCACAGATCGGCGCCTATGTGTATCCGGTCGTGCCGACAGAGTTCAGCAACTGGCGGACCGAGCAGCGCGCCTGGCGTGAGACAGCGGTGCTGTTCGATCAGTCCCATCACATGGCCGAGATCACCTTGAAGGGGCCCGACGCCTTGAAGCTCTGCTCGTACACCACGATCAACAGTTTCAAGAATTTCACGCCGGGCAAAGCCAAACAGATGGTGCCGCTCAGCTACGACGGCTATGTGATCGGCGATGGCATCCTGTTCTACGTCGATGAGCAGGAGTTGCTGTTCGTGGGCCGCGCGCCCACGGTGAACTGGCTGCAATTTCATGCGCAGACGGGCGGATTCGACGTCTCAGTGATCCGGGACGACCGCTCGCCGTCGCATCCCAATGGCAATGCGGTCACCCGACGCCACTACCGCTATCAAGTCCAAGGTCCCAAAGCGGCGCAGGTGCTCGAACGTTTGAATGGCGGCCCGTTGCCGGAGATCAAATTCTTCAACTTCGATGAGATCACGATCAAGGGCCGCAAGGTGCGCGCTCTACGCCACGGAATGGCGGGTGAGCCCGGCCTGGAGTTGTGGGGCCCCTACGAGCAGCGCGATGAGATTCGTGCCGCGATTCTCGAGGCGGGCAAGGAAGTGGGCATCGTCGCGGTCGGCTCGCGAACCTACGCGAGCAACACCCTCGAGTCCGGCTGGATTCCCTCGCCACTGCCCGCGGTTTATACGGGCGAGCAGATGAAGAAATATCGTGAGTGGCTGCCGGCCAACGGCTACGAAGGCACCGGCTCGATCGGCGGTAGCTTCGTCTCGAATCGCATCGAGGACTATTACCTCACGCCCCATGAGCTGGGCTATGGCCCTTTTGTGAAATTCGATCACGACTTCGTGGGACGCGAGGCGCTCGAGCGTCGAGCCCAGGAGAACGGGCCCCGGCGCAAGAAAGTGACGTTCGAATGGAACGGCGCGGATCTCGCACAGGTGCTCGGCTCGCTCGCGCAGCCGGAGCAGAAACCTTATAAGTTTTTCGATCTACCGATCGCGAACTATGCCTCCTCGTCCTATGACGCGGTGATGATGGGCGACAAGCTCGTGGGGCTCTCCATGTTTACCGGCTACAGTCACAACGAGCGCTGTGGCCTGTCCTTGGGCGTGGTCGATGAGCACATCAATGTCGGCGACGTGTTGACGCTGATTTGGGGCGAGGAGAATGGCGGTACCGCCAAGCCCACCGTCGAGCGACATCGTCAATGCGAGGTCCGCGTCAAAGTGGCCGCAGTCCCATACTCGCGCGATGCCCGCGAGACCTATCACAGCGGCTGGCGGACTCGACAGAGCTGACGGGACGGGTAGGGAACGCCGCTGTCATCCAAGCTGCACAACACTGATCACCATGCGCGTATAGCTGTTTCCTCGCGGCCCGTAGAAAGTCTCTGATCCACACTAGAGGGATTCCCATGAACCTCGGATTCGAGACCTGCGGCAACGCAACGCTGATCGTCTATGACGGCGGCGTTCCCGTGCTCGTCACCGACCCTTGGATTCAGGGGGCGCAATACTTTGGATCCTGGATTCTGCCGTATCGTTTTACCGCGCAGCAGTCAGAAGCCTTCGCGGCAGCTCGACATGTCTGGCTGTCCCACGGCCATCCCGATCATTTGAATCTCGACTCGCTTGCGCTCTTTCGCGATAAGACGCTGCTCGTGCCCCATCACCACGGCGGGCGCATCCTTCGCGATCTGAAGGCGGCGGACTATCACGTGCACGAGATCGCAGACGATGACTGGGTGCAACTCTCACCGAACGTCAGAGTGCTGTGCTGTGCGGATTGGAATCAGGATGCGGCGTTACTCATTGCCTTGGGAGAGGAGTGCGCGGTCCTGAATCTCAACGACGGTTCGGCGCTGGGGACTCGAGCAACGCTCGAAGCCCGGCTCAAACCCTTCAAACGTCGGTTCGTGCTCCGGCTCTTCAGCAATGGCACGGCCGATATGATGAATTTCTTTACCGAGGACGGCAGGCGGATCGAGCCGATGCCGGCCGACTCGAAGCGACTGGGCTATTACTACAGCGCATTGCTCAAGAAATGGGAGGGCACGCACACCGCCCCGTTTTCCTGTCATCACGTGTTTGCGAGGACCGATTCGCGTTGGGCCGCCGCCTACGAACTCCCCGTCGAGGCTCACCAGGTGGGCTTCAATCACGAGCGGGGGGAGTTCATTCCGGGTTACTTCTCATACGACGTGACGGGGGATCGCATCACCGAGACGGCGATGGAGCCTGTGCCCCGAGAGTTCCGCGAACCGCACGAGTTCGGCGATGACTGGTCGCAGCCGCTCGAGAGTGAGGAGATACAAACAGCGCGGGCGTACTTTGAAAAGTTCGATCACCTGCGCCAGCACTTCCAATTCATCGCCTTGCGGGTCGGCGGCAAGGAGCATGTGGTGGACCTCGGTGGTCCTAAGGGCCGCGGTATCACCTTCGAGGCGCCACGCCACTCGCTGATGACGGCGATCAATTACGAGATCTTCGACGACTTGCTGATCGCAAACTTCACCAAGACGGTGCTGCATGGGGGCGTGAAATCGCTCTATCCGGACTTCACGCCGTACGTGGCGAAATACGGCGACAACGGCCGCGCTTTCAGCACCAGCGAGCTGCAGGACTATTTTCGCGCGTACCGCGAAGACACGGGCTTTCACGGATGGCTCGACCAGGTTCGCGTGAACTCCTCGCGCAAGTTGCGCCGAAGAATGATCGCGACGTTCCAGTCGGCAGCGCCTGCTTTATATCAACTCGCTCGACGCAGCTATCGGCGCTTCACGGCGTGATGAGCTGCCTCACTCATTCGCGAACTCGACCGCCCAGCCGCCTTCCTTCTGATCCAGGATGGTGCCGCCGGTGGTGAGACAAAACCGCTGGCGGTAACTCGCATCGCGGAGCATGACGTGACAGCCGGCCGGGGTTTCGCCCGTCTTGCGCCAGTCGCCGATCTTTGGATCGTAAGCGTAGATTTCGAGCGCGTTGGCGAAGGCGCCCAGGTTGATTCGCATGGCTTCGCCGCTCTCGGGCGTTTCGAACACCGCATCGGAGATGACGTAGGGCGGACGGGAGGTCTGTTTCCACGTCGCACCGCCATCGCTCGATAAGCTCATTTTCGAGAACGCGCCCTGGATCTTGTTGATGGTGAGGAGCGTGCCGTCGCGAGAGATCTGGAACGAGTTGATCGTATGCGGGGCGCTCAGCGTGCGCCAGGTCATGGAGGTCGTGTCGAGGGCCTGCAGCTCTTTCATCGTGTTGATGAGATACGTGGTGCCCTGGGCCTGCCCGACGATGGGCTGCGCGACGCCGACCAGGCGCCCGAAGGTGTTCTTCGGAATGGACAGCTCTTTCAACAGCGCAAGATCCGACAGATCGTCCGCGACGCCGCTGTACACCCGCACCCGGCCCGCGAGCGTCCAGGGATCGGCGAGCCCGGCGGATTGGGGCGCAATCACGAACCAGCGCGGGCCGACGCGATCGATGTCGGCGACGATTTCATCGCGATCCAGGTGCTTCACCAGCGTCCAAGTCGCGCCGAGATCGGGGCTCGTCAGAATCTGACCGCGCCTCGTGCCCGCAACCAAGCGAGAGTCGCTGCCTTCCACCGACGCAATTTCATCGAGCGTGCCCGAGTCGACGACGCCCCACGTGCCATCGGCATGGCGCACGCGGATCTGTCCGAAGTCCGCGCCATAGTAGAGATTGGATTGGCCATCGACGCCCGGTTCTTCAACCATCGGTGCCACCGCTTGTCTCGCAAGTGGGATGAGCGTCTCGAACGTTCGCGCTTCGCGCAGTTGCTTTGCCATCGGCGGCTTGTTCACTTTGCGCCCGTAGGACTCGAGCAGCTCGATGACCAGGCCCTGGTTTGAAGCGGGGACGGGCGACTTGATGGGCATCGAGGGTGCCGGCGCCTGCCAAGCGGTGACATTGCCGATGAGGGCGCCCAAGCGGGTCTTCGCAGCCTCAGCCTCCGCGGCCGCTTCCTTGTGTTGCAGGGGAAGCCATACATATTCATAGCCGCCCAGCTGGATCTTCAGCACGGCGCCAAGCTCCGTCATCTCGCCTTTTTTCACGACGAACTGCCCGGGCGTGTCTGCAATCTCGTAGTCGCCCTCCGGCACCCAGGCGCCAAAGGAATAGGGGCCGTCCTCCGGCTGGTGTTTGAAGCCGGTGTTTTTGTTCGTTTTCAGGTTGTGCAGCTTGAACGTCGCGGGCGACTGCAACTGCGGCAGGCTCACCCGCACATACCCGTGCGTCTGGGCGAGCTTGGCGGGGTCGGTTTCTTTGGCGGCGAAAGCGGTGGAGGCGAGGAACAACAGGATTGCGGTGGCCCAGCTTCTCACGATCATGTAAACGTCCGTGCGTATTAGTTATGTGAAGTGTTGCAACACCTCCCAGGCGGCGTGCAATGGCGCGGAGTTTATATCGAACGAAGCGCCATCGCCGATTTATCGGCGATATCAGGACCGCCGAGCTTACCTTGAGTAACGCCGCAAAAGCGGCGAAAGATGGATGTCGAGGGTTTCGCGATGCAGGTCCGAGCAGAAGCGAGGAGCCCAGATTCTGCTCAATTGGAAGTACTGTCAGTCGGTTTGACCGATGTAACCCAATGGGTTATAGTATGATGGTGCAAACGGTCGTTGAAACACCGGTGTTCCTGCGTCACGCCGCGAAGCTGCTGGGTCAGCAGGAGCACGACGAGTTAATCACTTATTTGGCCACGCATCCATTGGCCGGTGATGAAATTGTGGGTACCGGAGGCGTCCGGAAAATCAGATTCGCAGCAAAGGGGAAAGGTAAATCCGGCGGTGTTCGCGTGATTTACTATTTCTATGATCGGGAGATACCGATCTATGCGTTGCTGATTTATGGAAAGAATGAGCGCGCTGATCTGACGCCTGATCAGCGAAAGTCGGTGGCGTCATTCGCCGCTGCCATCAAGAGTACGAGGAAGCGTAAATGAGCAAGCTAGGTGATGAATTGGTTCAGTCCATGGCGCAGGCGCTGGCACATGCTCAGGGCAAGCGCACTCGTAGCCGAGTGCGTAAGGTCGAGATTCGCCCCGACGAGATTCAGAACGCTCGCAAGGTGCTGGGGCTTTCGCAAGATCAGTTTGCGGATGCCTTCGGCGTTAGCGCCTCGACGCTGCGCAAGTGGGAGCAAGGGCAGCGTGTCCCAACCGGCGCGGCGAAAACGCTCCTCAAAATCATCGAGCGCGAGCCTAAAGCAGTGGTCAGAGCCTTGAGAGTAGCGTGAGCGCCACACGCACACGTTCCCGCGACCGGAAGCGGCGCGGGTGATCGAGTTTTAGAGGCACATCTGGTGCCGTGACCGAGCGTGGGCGTCCATGCCATTACCATAGGATGAGTTCGCGCGCCGTTCGCTTACCGCACCGGTGCATAGCCCATGTCCATCGCCGCGCGCGATCATGGCGGGGCGCCTTGCTAATACCAAGCCGTCGACGCCTAGCGCGGCGGCCGCACCGATCTTGCAGCCCATGCTGAATATCGCGATCGCCGTCGCCACCCGTTTTGGCGGCGCTTCTGATCAAGAGCAAACGAGCAGGGGATCGCGAAGTCGGCCGCTGCTATCGATGCCGCTGTGCCAGCCACTTTGCCAGCGCGGGTGCGCCCCCGATGACGATCAGCAGGCGGACGAATTGTGATGCCAGGATCACAGGTAGCGATACATTTGCGTGGGCCGCGATGATCACTGCGGCGTCGATGCCGCCGGGGCTCAAGGCAAGATAGGCAGTCAACGGATCCGTTCCTGGCAACAGTTTGCAGAACGCGACCGACAGCAGTGCGCACACCAGGATCATCGCGACGACGGCCAGCAACATTTTCGGTAGCGCCGATAACGAGTGAATCAGCGTCGCGCGATCAAAGCTCAATCCGACGTAGAGGCCCACGGTGCCGAATGCCAATGCCGCAAGCCAGGGTGGGGCGCTGATACTAACGATCCCAGCCGCCTGCAGGGCGGCGCCAGCGAAGGCGGGAATGAACAGCGCCAGGGCGGCTTTGCGAAAATACAGTGAGATCGCCACCGCTGCTGCGGCCAATGCAAGCGTCTCGATCAGCGACAGCGTGGGAGGAAGCGTCAGCCACTCTGAGGCCATGCTGCCCGATGCATCGTGCACCGGATGCGGACTGGCATCCCCGATAAACGCTGCCACGAGGATGGCGGCGAGGGCGACCAGGGCGATGCGGGAATATTGCATCAATGCGACGAGGCGTCGATCCGCGCCAAAATCATCGGCCAGGAGCACCATCGCCGAAGCTGCACCGGGAGACAGGCCCCAGATCGCCGCGGTTCCCGGCAGCCAGCCGGCGCGAGCGATCGACCAGCCCAAGCCCGCGGTGATGAGCATGCTTGCGAGGCTAAATGCCAGGAACAATCCCCAGTGGGTGCCAATCATCGCGATGAGCTCGGCGTCGATGGCCTGCGCGATGAGACAACCCAGAATGGCCTGCGCACCGATCGTTAAACCCCGCGGCAGACGGATGCTCGATCCGCTCACCGCGAAGATGATGGCGGCAAGCATCGGTCCGAGCAAAAGCGCCGCCGGAACACGAGCCGCACGCAGCCCAATCACGAGCGCCGTAGCCATTAGGAGCAGCGACAGCCATTGGGTTGCCGAACGTAGATGACCTCTCATTCAGAGGTCACTTTGTCGGCAGCGCGAAGCCATCGCCCGCCAGCGGAATCGCACCGGTCAGCAGCGCAGCTGCGGTCACGATCAGACTGGTGAGTACCGCCCACTTCAATGAGAACCGTTGGGCGTCGGCCACATCGACCCGAAGCAGTCCGCAGACTAGATAAATCGGTGCCAGCAACGGGCTCAGGGTATGCACCGGCTGGCCCATTAACGACGCTCGCGCGATCTCTTCGGCCGTGATGCCGTAGCTCGCGGCGGTTTGCGCGATGATCGGTACGACGCCGAAGTAGTACGCGTCGTTGGACATCACAAAGGTCAGCGGCATGCTGACGATGGCGGCGATCGGCGCAAGCAGCGGACCGATGCTGGGCGGGACGATGGACAGCGCGGCCTTGGCCATCGCATCCGTCATCCCGGTGCCGTTCAAGATGCCGGTGAAGGCGCCGGCTGCGAAGATCAGCACTACGATGTTGACGACATTCTCCGCGTGACACGCGAGCCGTTCCTTCTGTTCCTTCAGACGGGGATAGTTCAACGTGAGTGCGATGGCGAAGCACCCCATCATCAGCACGGGCAGCGGTGCCAGGCTGAGGAGCATTCCGAGCACCAGCGCGAGCGTGAGAATCAGATTCAACCAGAACAGATGAGGCCGGCGTGCGCTCGTGTCCTGCTGCAACTCCGTAAGGGAGGCAGCCTGAGCACCCGCTGTTGTGTCGGCAACGAGCGGTGCACCGGCCGCGAGCCGCCGCTTTTCCGACAGACCGAAACGCCAGGCCATGACGAGCACTGCCGATAAGGAGACTGCCATGGCTGGCAGCAGCGGCAGAAACACCTGGTTGAGATCGGCTTGCACGGCGGTCGCGGCGCGGGCCGACGGGCCGCCCCAGGGCACGAAATTCATCACCGAGTTGCTCAATCCCAGCAGCGTGGCGAGAATCAGCGGATTCATGCCGACCCTGCGATACACCGGCAGGAACGCCGTGATCACGATCAGCGCGGTGGTCGTGCCGTCGCCATCGAGCGAGACCACCATGGCCAGCACCGCGGTGCCGATACTGATTCGCACGGGATCTTCGCCGACCGCCGCCAGGACTCTTCGCACCAGCGGATCAAACAGTCCGGCATCCATTACAATGGCAAAGTACAGAACGGCGAAGCACAGCATCAGCGCGGTGGGCGTGACCTGCAGTACTCCTTCCAACATCATGTCGCCGAGGCCGGGCCCGACACCGGCGATGAGCCCGAACACGATGGGCACAGCGATGAGGGCCGCGATGGCGGACATCCGCTTGGTCATGATGAGCGTCATGAATGTGACGACCATCGCCGTGCCGAGCACGGCCGGGTTCAGAAGGGTGTCGGCGTTCAATGGCTAATTTTCCTGGAGGATGCGACCACGATGGCGGAGGAAACGAATGAAGGCGCGGAGGTGTGGGCCGATCCGCAGCACGCCGAGACCACGACGCATACGGTGCTGTCCAAGCTGCGCGAGTTGATCGTGACCGGAAAGATCGCGCCGGACGCGCGTTTGCGCGCCGAGGCGCTTGCGGAGCAACTCGAAGTGTCGCGAACTCCGGTGCGCAGCGCCCTCGCGTTGCTGTCCGCCGAGGGGTTGGTGAACTACAGCGTGAATCGCGGCTACACCGTGCGGCCGGTCACCATTCGCGATGTGTTCGATTCCATCGACGTGCGGGCGACGCTCGAGTCGCTGGCATGTCAGCAGTCGGTGGATCGCGGCTGGAGCGAGCAGGACCTGGACAAACTTGCTGGCCTGGCGCGGCAGTCGCGAGTCATCGTCGACAAGGGCGAGTGGTCCGAGGTCATCGAGCGTGAGTGGTATGAGGTCAATCGATTGTTTCATCGCTCGATTCATCGCGCCGCGCAGAATGCCGTGCTCAGAAACGCCATGCGCATGACTCTGATCTATCCAGTGCTGGGCGACGTGGCACGCATCTGTCCCAGTGTCGCTGGCCACGTCCCCCAGCGCTTTCGACAGTTGCCCACGTCGGTCCCCGAGCACATTCGCGAGTCACAACTCGATCACGAGAACGTGGTGCAGGCGATCCAGGCAGAAGATGGCAACGAGGCGGGCCGGCTCATGGCCGCGCACGTTCTGGCCACCAAGACGCGCCTGCACTCGGTCGCCACATTGCGCTGACTATGCTCTGGCCTGAATTCAAAGCTGTCAAGGATAAAATCCAAAGGCAGATAATTTTGCATCCAATCCGTTGACAGATTGAATCCCGTCGCCCTATCGTTTGCCTGACCTGCCAATCCGGCAGGGCATAACAACGACTTCAGGGGGCAACCATGAGTGCGAGCAGCCGACAGTTGTTGGTCTGCGTGGCGGGAGCATTGATGTCCGCGGCGAGTCCGAGTGGCGCGCAGTCGACGGCAACGTCGGAGCTGGAGGAGGTGCTGGTCACCGCGCAACGGCGTGGCGAGCGCCTGCAGGACGTCCCGATCACCGTGACGGTATTGGATGCGAACCAGGTCCAACAGGCTCGCGTGCAACAGATCGGCGACGTCGCAACCCGCACGCCGGGGTTGGGATTCGACGGGTTTCCAGCTTCACAGCCACGCATCGTGATTCGCGCTATCGGTTCGTCGGACCGTGGCGCTGCCGGTGACCCGAGCTCTGCCGTGTTCCTCGATGAAATCTATCTGGGCCGACCGGCGGCGGTGGCTTTCGACGCCTTCGACGTGGAGCGCATCGAAGTCTTGAAAGGGCCGCAAGGAACGCTGTATGGCCGCAACGTGGTCGGCGGCGCGATCAACGTGCTGAGTCGCCCACCGGATCCGTCGGCCTTCGATGCCGGCGCCGAAGTGACGGTTGGAAATTATCAAAGAGCCGACGGTGCGGCGTTCGTGAACGCGCCGCTCGCCGACGGCAAGGCAGCGGTTCGCGCCAGCGGCAGCTGGCGAACTCACGACGGCTACGTTCGCAATACCTTCACTGGCAATCGCGTCGAGGATCAGGACACCTCGAGCGCGCGTCTGCAATTCCTCGGCCGACCCAGCGACACCCTGCGCTTGTCACTCACCCTCGATGGCACTCGGGATCGAGCTGCGGGTCCCGCGCAACATACGCTCGACCTCGATGAAGGCGCTGACGAGGCAGTGTTCTGGACGGTGGATCGCGACCGAGAGCACACCGCGGGTTCCACCGACGGTTATCAGAATCGGGACACCTGGGGTGCGCGCGTGCAAGTGGACTGGGATGTTTCGTTCGCGACGTTGACCTATCTGGGCTCCTATCGCGATCTCGACTACGAAACTTCCTACGATTTCGACGGCGGCAACTCGAGCACGAACCTGATCGATATCGGTGGCGGCAACACCGAGCAAAGCGATTTTTACAGTAACGAGCTTCGAATCAGCTCGCTGCCCGGTGCTCGCGTGTCGTGGGTCGCCGGGCTCTATAACTTCGGCAGCGAGACCGATCGGCTGGATACGCTGGCGTTGGATATCGCAGGCGATGGCCTCACTGACATCTACACGCAGCGAGCGCTCCTGGACAGCTACGCCGTGTTCGGCGACGTGAGCTGGCCGCTGACGGACAGATTCTCTCTCACCGCTGGCGTGCGCTACTCTCGCGATGAAAAGGAATACCGCGTCTCGAACACGGCTGGCACCGGTGTCGTTCGCGCGCAAGAACAGTTCGACGTGAGCGTGGCCAAGAACTACGACGCTGCGACCTATCGTATCGGCGGCGCGTTCAATCTGGCGGAAGATCATCTGCTGTACGTGATGGTCTCTCGCGGCTTCAAGAGCGGCGGGTTCCAGGACACGCCGTCGTCGGCGGCGGATGCGGCCGATGACTTCGAGCCGGAGTACGCGACACAGTACGAGCTCGGGCAGAAGAGCACGTTCGCGGACGGCGCGCTCATCTGGAACAACACACTGTTCCTGCTGGACTACACGGACCTGCAAACGCGCCGTGTGCTCGACAATCTCGCCATCGTCACCGACAACGCCGGCGAGGCGACCATCCAGGGTTATGAAACCTATCTGAGCTGGCGAGCATTCGCCGGTGCGCGCCTGACGTTGAGCTATGCGTACACCGACGCGACCTTCGATGTGTTCTCGCCCGAGCCCGGCGTGAACTATGCGGGCAATCGCGTGTCGCGCACGCCGGAGCACAAGGTGGTGGTGTCGCCGTCGTACGAATGGGTGCTGTCGCAAGGCGCATCGCTGAGTTTCGCGGCCGACTACAGCTACGAAAGCAAGATCTTCGATGACAACTCCAACGTGGGGCCGGAGGTGCGCGAGCCCACGCACTTCGTCGACGCCCGCGTCATCTACACCAGCGCGGGCGAAAAATGGGCGGTGTCGTTGTGGGGCAAGAATCTCACCGATGAGCTCACGCGCAGCTTCCAGGCGACCTTCCTGGGGGCGAATTTTGGCGCCTACAACCCGCCGCGAACCTACGGCGCAACCTTTTACTGGAATTATTGATGCGAACCGATACGACAACGTTCGATGGACCGGTCCGGATATTCGTGCCCACGGGATCCTTGGGCGCGGGCGCGCGTGAGGAGGAGATTCGAGAGGCCATCGCCCGAGGCGCGCACGCGATTGCCACGGACGCCGGTTCCACGGACAGCGGTGCTGCGTACCTGGCACTGGGCATCTCGAAGAACAATAGAGGGTCGGTCAAGCGCGATCTGAGCTTGCTCATGAAAGCAGCGGCCGAGGCGCGAATTCCGCTGATCGTTGGCAGCTCCGGTCAGGCGGGCGGCGATGCCAACGTCGATTGGACGAAGGAGATCGCGATCGAGGTTGCCGCGGAGCTGAATCTAACGCCGCGTATCGCCGTGCTCTATTGCGAGCAGGACAAGGCGTCGCTCAAGACGCAGAACGCGGCAGGGAAGATTCGTGCGTTGCCGCCACTCGGGGACTTGGATGATGCCACCATCGACGCATGCGATCACATCGTGGCGGTGATGGGAGCGGAGCCTTATATCGAGGCGCTGAAGGCCGGCGCGGACATCATCCTCGGCGGGCGCACCACGGATACAGCCGTTCTCGCGTCCTATGCTTTGATGAAAGGAGCGCCGGCCGGTGCGTCGTGGCACGCCGCCAAAGTTGCAGAGTGCGGCGCTCAATGCACGGTGAATCCGACCGCGGCCGCCGGCGTACTCATCTGTATCGATAAAGAGGGTTTCGAGGTGCAGACGCTGGTGCCGGCGAATCACTGCGACCCGCACAGCGTCTCGGCACACATGCTGTACGAGAACAGCAATCCGTTCCTGCTCACCGAACCCGGCGGTGTGCTCGATGTGACGGACGCCGACTACGAGTCCATCGACGAGCGACGCGTGCGAGTCACCGGCTCAGTGTGGCGGCCGCAGCCCTACACGCTGAAGCTCGAAGGGGCGGGGCGCGGACGGTATCAAACATTGATGCTGATCGGCATCCAGGATCCCAATATTCTGGCGCGGGTCGATGAGTTTCACGACAAGATGCTGGCGGCGTTGTACGAGCGCACCCACAAGACCATCGGTCCGGCGGCGGGCGACTTCCATATCTCGCTGCGCATGTACGGTTGGAATGCGGTGTCGGGCGACAAGCCGCCGCGGGGCACAGCGGCCCCGCGTGAGATCGGTGTGCTGTTCGTGGCGACCGCCGATACGCAGGAGATGGCGACGCAGATCGCGAAGGCATGCAATCCCTATTTCTTTCACTTTCCCATCGACCTCGCGAAGGAACTGCCGAGCCACGGATTCGCGTTCTCGCCAGCGGACATCGAACGTGGGCCGGTGTACGAGTTCAAGTTGAATCACGTGGTGGAGGTCGACGATCCAATGAAACTGGTGCGGACGCAGTGGGTGGATCTTCGGCAGGAGCGCAAGTAATGCCCACGGTCAAGCAGGTTTGCCATCACATTCGTTCCAAGAACGCCGGCCCGTTCTGGGTGACCCTCGACCTGTTCTTCGACGGACCGGACAATTACCGGCGTTATGCCGATTCCCCGGTGCTCGGGCCCGAGCTGATCGAGCGGCTGTATGGGGCCGATCCGCGTCTGGTCAAAAAGTATCCGGTGCCGAAGCTGAACATGGTGAAGATCTCCTATGCACGAACCAACGTGCAAGGTGGCGAGGTCGAGCGCGACATGCACTGCGGACAGCAGTTCGTGCGCTTGTTGGACATCGAGCTGGACGTCTAGGCATGGGCGATCTCACGCGGAGGCATGAGGTTGTCGTCACTCAGCGCTTCTTCGACGAAGCGGCCATGGCTTATCTGCGCGATCACAACTGCAATGTGACGATCGCGGAGTTGCCGCCAGGCAAAGCAGACGGTGATCTACCCGAGGCAATGCTTCGAGAATGGTTGCAAGGCGCAGCGGGTTGGATTGTCGGGCATGCGCGCGTGACGCGCGATCTGCTGACGGCCCTCCCGCAGCTGAAGATCGTCTCGCGCAGGGGCGTCGGTTACGAGCGAGTGGATGTCGCTGCGATTCGCGAACTCGGGCGGGTTGCAACCATTGCAGCCGGTGGAAACGATGCGACGGTCGCCGACCAGACCATCGGCATGATGCTGGCACTCGGTCGCCGCTTCCGCGAGGGCCAGGCGGCAGTCGCTCGGGGCTCGTGGGCCATTCCGCTGGGCACGGATCTCTATCGGAAAACGGTAGGTGTCATCGGGCTCGGTCGAATCGGGCGCAGCGTGGTCAAGCGCTTGTCGGCGTTCGATTGCAAGGTGCTGGTCAATGCCCCCAGGCAGGATGCAGATCTCGCGGTCCAGCTGGGATTCGAGTATGCCGATCTGCAGACGGTGTTGTCGCAAAGTGACTATCTCACGTTGCATGCACCGCTGACGCCGCAGACACGCTTTCTGATCCGGGAAGAAACGATTCGCTCGATGAAACCGACCGCGTTCATCATCAACACGGCACGCGGCGGCCTCGTCGAAGATCGGGACCTGTTGCAGGCGCTCGAGAATCAGCGCCTGGCCGGGGCCGGCCTCGATGTGTTCATGAGCGAATCCGATCCCAGCTATCAATCCGTGACCCAGGCGCTGGCCTCCCTGCCCAATGTGATTGCTCAGCCTCACTCCGGTGCGTCCACCCGCGAAGGACTCGATCGCACGAACATGATCGCCGCGCGCTGCGTCGTCGACGTTCTGCACGGAGTGGACCCACCTCGTGAATGCATCGTCGCGGACGGCCGGGCCGTCCGTACTGCGTGAGTCAGCCATGAGTACCGCCAATAAACTCTCGATTCCCAGCGTTCAGGATCGCGTGTCCGCGGAGGAATGGCAGACTCGCGTCGATCTCGCCGCCTGCTATCGTCTCGTCGCGCGCTTCGGGTGGAGCGATCTGGTGTTCACGCACATCAGCGCTCGTGTGCCTGGCGTGAAGGACCAGTTCCTGATCAATCCCTACGGCATGATGTTCGAGGAGGTGACGGCGTCCTCGCTGGTCAAAGTCGGTATGGCTGGTGAGAAGCTCGACGATTCGCCCTTTCCAGTGAACCCCGCGGGCTTCGTCATTCACTCCGCCGTGCATTCGGCTCGTCACGATGCGCAATGTGTGTTGCACGTCCACAGTCTGAACGGCGTGGCCGTCTCCGCCCAGCGCGAGGGGGTGCTGCCGATTTCGCAGCAGGCGATGTTCGTTCTGGCGAGCTTGGCGTATCACGACTATGAGGGTGTCGCGCTCAACGACGAAGAGAAGCCACGGCTGGTTGCCGACCTCGGCAACAAGACCTTCTTCATGCTGCGCAATCATGGGCTGCTGACAGTGGGCCCGAGCATCGCGGATGCGTTTCTCGCGATGTATATATTCGAAGCCGCTTGCAACATTCAGATTCGTGCTCAATCGGGAGGCCGAGATCTGACGCCAATCCCGGCGGCGATGATCGCGGGCGCGCAGGCACAAGCCGCGGCGGTGACGCGTTCGCTGGGCGGCAAGCTGGTCTGGCCGGGACTGCTACGCATGCTCGACCGCGCGGATTTCTCGTACGCGACCTGACTCATCGATCACCATGCCGCGAACTCTCTACGACAAGCTGGTCGACAGCCATACCGTGCAGCGCCTCGATGATGAGCATGTCCTGCTCTATGCGGACTTGCACATCATGAATGAGTACACCAGTCCCCAAGCTTTCGCCGGACTACGCCAGCGCGGACTGCCAGTGCGCAGGCCGTGGCAGAACGTTGCGGTGGTCGATCACATCATTCCAACCCATCCGCTCAAGCATCGCGTGATCCTGGATGAAGCATCGGCGCTGCAAGCGAGCAATCTCGCGCGCAACTGCGAGCTGCACGGTATTGCGCTCTTCGACACCAACGATCCGTTGCAAGGTATCGAACACGTCGTGGCGCCCGAATTGGGAATGATTCGTCCCGGCATGGTGGTGTTGTGCGGTGACAGTCACACGACCACCTATGGGGCGTTCGGCGCGCTTGGCTTTGGTATCGGAACCTCAGAAGTGGAGCATGTGCTGGCGACGCAAACGCTGGTTCATCGAGTGGCGAAGAACATGCGCATTCGAGTGGACGGTCAGTTGGGCCTTGGGTGCACGGCCAAGGATCTGGTGCTTCATATCATCGCGAGCATCGGTGCTCAGGGTGCGCGAGGCTACGTGGTGGAATTCACAGGTGAGGGCATCGCAGCCTTGTCCGCCGAAGCGCGCATGACGATTTGTAACATGGCTGTCGAAGCAGGCGCGCGGAGCGCGCTGATCGAGCCCGATGAGGTCACCATCGAGTATGTTGCGGTTCGGGCCATCGATATGAAATGGCATCTGCCACGGGCGATGGAGCAATGGCGGCAGCTGCGCTCCGATCGTGACGCCCGTTTCCATGCGCAATTCCACTTCGATGCCAGCGAGGTCAGCCCTCGCGTGACTTGGGGGACCAGCCCCGATCAGTCGATTCCGATCGACCAGCGCGTCCCCGATCCGGCCGCGGCGATGACGCCTCAGCAGAGGGACGCAGCGAGAAGGGCGCTTCAGTACATCGGGCTCGAGCCGGGCGCCTCGCTGCAAGGCTTGACGATCGATCGCGTATTCATCGGCTCCTGCACCAATGCGCGCATCGAAGACTTGCGAGAGGTCGCCAAGGTCGTTCGCGGGCGCAAGGTCGATCCGCGCGTTCGAGCCATGGTCGTGCCAGGCTCAGGGGCGGTGCGCGATCAGGCGGAGGTGGAAGGCATTGCCGCTCAGTTGATCGCCGCAGGCTTCGAATGGCGTCAGCCAGGATGTTCCATGTGTCTTGCGATGAATGACGATGTGCTGCGACCCGGTGAGCGATGCGCTTCGACGACCAATCGTAACTTCGAAGGGCGCCAGGGACGCGCGGGGCGCACTCATCTCATGAGCCCAGCCATGGCAGCTGCCGCTGCGATTCACGGCTGCATCACGGACGTCCGTCGGTTGGAGCAAACACGTGTCCAGTGACAGAACGATTGCCGGTGTGGCGGCAGCATTGCCCATTCCCAACCTCGATACGGATCAGATCATGCCGAAGCAGTTCCTGCGCGGCATCGACAAGTCGGGACTCGATCGCGGCGTCTTCTACGATTTACGGTTTGACGCCGCTGGCACGCCGCGCGGCGATTTCGTCCTCAATCGTGCCGGGTATGACGCATGTCGGATCCTGGTCGGTGCGGAGAATTTCGGTTGCGGCTCGAGTCGCGAGCATGCCGTGTGGGGGCTGCTGCAGTTCGGTATCCGCGCCGTGATCGCGCCGAGCTTCGGCGAAATCTTTTATTCCAATGCCATGAACAATGGGTTGTTGCTGATCGGCGTCAGCCAGGCGGATGTCGATCGTTTCATGCACGATGTTCAGGCGCCGGCAACGAACAGAATGTCGATCGACCTCGAGCGTTTGCAAGCGCGTAGCGCGACACACACCGCGCAGTTCAGCATGTCTGCGCGCCATCGCCAGATGTTCATGGACGGGCTCGATCTCATCGGTGCGTCACTCGCGCGTGTCGCGGCGATTGCGGAATTCGAACGTAAACATTGGGAACGAGAACCTTGGTTGCAATCCGTCGCGGCGGTCGTCCGCGCACGCGTGCGTTAGTTACGAAGAGCGCGATTGAAATATTCGGCGTCTGCGTCTAACCCACGGCCGCTTCCGCGGTCTGTTCATTCTCCAATCCGAGGTTCTCTGCTTGAAACATTTCACGCCGTATCATGTCGCGGTGCTTGCTGTCCTGGCCGCGTGTAACGCCTCCGCCGATGAAAGCTCTGCCCGATGGGGTTTAGGGCTGGGCGCGATCGCCAGCGACAATCCCTACGTCGGACGAGGCGTGCGTTACTCGCCAGTTCCCTTGATTACTTACGATAGCGAGCGCCTGTTCTTCAAGGGCATCACGGCCGGCGTGCACCTGCTCGATACGAGCGCGCTCGAGATCGATCTCATTGCCGAGGCCAACTTCGACGGTATCGATGCCGAGGACTTCGGCGCTCGAGAGTTAGCTGAAAATGGCATCGATCGCGCACTGCTGTCGGATCGCAAGGACAGCGCCGACGTTGGCTTCGACGTGAGCTTCGCGAGCGGCTATGGCGAGCTGAAGTTTCAGGCGCTCGCCGACGTGCTCGATGCCAGCGGCGGCTATGAGCTGAGCGCGAGCTACGGCTATCCGTTCCGGCTGAGTGAACGCTTGGTTCTGACGCCGAGCGTCGGTGCGAAATGGTTGTCCGCCGACCGGGCGGATTATTACTACGGCATCCTCGATGAAGAGATTGCGCGAGCCGTGCCGCGCTATCGCCCGGGGTCCGTTGTCATTCCGGAGGTCGGGCTCGATCTGCAATACAGCTTCGCCGATCGGTGGGCACTGCTGGGGAATCTCAAGTACCGCGCGCTTCCGGGCAAGGTCGAGGAGAGTCCTTTGCTGGACTCCGGGCAGTCGATTCGATTGTTCATCGGAGTGTTGCGAGCATTCTGAATGGCGCCATGAGCCCGAATGGGTGCGGTCGCTCAGTCAGAGGGCAGAGCGATCGCGGCGAAGAACGGCTCGAGCGATTCCTGGCGCTCGAGCGTCCAGCAAATCTCGAGGATGTTACGTATCTGTTGCTCCGGAAGTCGCGTCCTGGCGAAGTCTCGAAACTTTCGTTCGATCTGCGCATCGGCAATGCCCATCCCCGCATTGCCCTGGGTGCCGAGCTCCTTGGAGAGGATCTTACCGCTGTGAGTCTGGATCGTTACTCGATTGGCGAGCGAGGGCATCTGTGCGGCCAGCACAGGGTCCTCACGCACACTGATCTTGTCGATGACCTCGATGACGCGCGGATCCGCAAGATCAGCCTCGTCATAAGTGGCGCGCGTGATCGTGCCGTCGATCAGCGCTCTCGCCACGGTGTAGGGCAGGCTGTGATCGGCTGTTTCGCGCGTCGTGGGGCGCCACTTCGCCGGGTCCTTTGCGAGAAACTTGAAGCCTACGTCGGTCGTGTCGATCTGGATCGTGGCGATATCATCGAGGCCCGACAGTTGCTCACGCAAATCGATCGCCGCCATCACTGCGGTCTGCATTTCACCGTTGGTCGGATACAGCTTGGTGCGCGCACGCAGGATGTGAAAGTCGCCGTTCTCGCGATTGCCGAAGGCGCGCACGTCGAGCTCGAACGGGCCACTGACCTGATTGAAGAAGCCCATCTCGCCTTCGAAGATGCTGCTCGGACCCGTCATCCCATGCTTTGCGAGATAAGCGCAGAACACTGCGTTGCGCGACGCGTTCGCCGCCGAGGCTCCCTTCCATCCCGAGAGCTCGCCTGAGCGCACCTGTCGCAGCGCTATGTGTCCGTTGAGCGCCATGCCGAGCGCGTGCACGAGTTGCGTCTTCGACAGACCGAGCAGCTTGCCAACGGCCAACGTCGCGGACACGGTGACAAAATTCACATGGTCCCACCCGCGACGAAACAGCGAGGCGACATCTTGCAGGCGCATCTGAATCTCGTAGGCGATGACGATGGCGAGGATCAGGTGTTTGGCAGTCAGGCCTTCAGCCTGCGCCACGGCCAGACAGGCGGGAATGTTGTCGCTCGAGTGCCCTGGCTCGAGACTGAAGTAGCCGTCGTTATAGTCGAGGAACCGCACCATCGTCGCATTTAGAAATGCAGCTGCCTCCGGGGTTGATTTCATTCGATCGAAAAAGAGGGTGGATGGGCCCGCGGGCAAGGTGGCAAGGTAGGAACGGATGCTGCGGACCGGCTCGCTATCCATTGCTCCCAGAGCGCAACCAATGGTGTCCACGAGGCGCTGACGCGTGGCATGGATCACGCCCTCCGGAAGATCGTGGTAGCTGAGTGACACTGTGTAGTCGGCGAGACGTTCGGCAAGCAGCAAGGGAGATCTCCAAGATAGCGGGGCGAGCTCAGGATCGGCCCGACCGATGCTAACGGAGTTCAGAGGGATCGACGTGCAACCGCCGTTGCAGCTTGCGTGGAACTCGAGGTGCGATGCCGGCGCACTAGATCCTCTGGCATCATTGGGCCGCGGCTCTGAGCAAACGAAGATCCGGTACGGACCACCGATCGCCCTTTCTGCGGATCAGTCCCGCTGCGCTCAGCGCGGAGATCTCTCTTTGCACCGCCTGTCGTGTCGCCTCCACGTGATCGGCGATATCGGTATGGGAGATCGGCAGGGTGAATGTTACGTCGCCATGCTCGTCGGTCGACCCTAATTGCTCGGCAAGCGTCGCGAGCATGGTCGCGATCCGGCTGCGTAGCCGCAACGTCCCCTTGAGATCTTGTCGATCGAACTGCAGCCTGACGAGACGCGCGAACTTTCGACAAAGCGCATCCGAGATCTCGCGATGACGCGCATACAGTTCCCAAAAGTCGGTGACCGCCAGACGCCGCACGCGACTCGGTACGAGCGCGATCGTCGTATGGTCGTAAATAGGGCGTTTGGTGATGACCGCTGTTTCACCGAAAGTGCTGCCCGCACTGTACAGCACGATGAACCGCGACCTGCCGTCCGGGAGATGTCGCATCAGCTTCAGATGGCCATGCTGGACCTGAAAGATTGCGGCGGGAGCCTCACCCGCCTCCTTGAGGGTCTGTTGCTTCTCGAGCGGGATCGTCTCCATGCGCGCGAGTATTGCCTGCTGAACGGCATCGGGAACTTCATCGATCCAGCTCTCCTTGTAGATCAGACCGACGGGTCCTCCTGTCGTGCTCGCCGAGCGTGTGTTCGACAACGCTAGCGTCACGGGCGCGCAACGGCAGAACGAACGGTCCTATCCGGTCTCATCGAGTCAGGGGCTTTGAGACACCAGCGTCCTGCGCGCTTTTGCAGGATGCCAGCATCGCTCATTGCGCTCATCTCACGTTGCAGGGCCTGCCGCGTCACCTCCAGATGCTCCGCGATGTCTGTATGGCTGATGGGCACCCGGAACAAACCATCGGGCGGCTCACCCATTCTCTTGAAGGTCATTCCCGCTGGCACGTCCACCGTGCGTACTCGAGCGGGCAACTCGCCGATCCAATTTTCAGGGCTGAGAAATCCGGTCATCGCTCCCTCATCAGGGTCTTGCGCGGGGCGCGGTACGATCAAAAGTCATTTTCTCGGGGAATGCAACCTTGGTTGCAGGCGTTGGGGCGCGCCCGCGGGCAAGCTGCGAGAGCGGCCGAAAGGGGGAATGATCAATGTGCAACCCAAAGCGTGCGCTTTGCGCGACATCAACGCTGGCGCTTTTCATGGCGCCCTCAGCCTTCGCACAATCGTCGGCGGCAACGCCCTGCGATGCGCCGGCCGCCGCGAGGGATCATGGCGGACTGGAGGTGATTGTGGTCACGGCGCGTCGCCGTGAGGAGGACGTTCAGAGCACGCCAGTGACGCTGACTGCGTTTTCAGGCGAGGCCTTGCAGGAGAAGGGCATCTCTCATCGATTTCTACGATATGGAGTGTCGGCGGCGCTTGGCCACGACTTCGGCAAGTTTGCGCTGTTCGGCTACTCAGGCGGCGGCCACTTTGCAGCTTGGAAGCGGAAGCGATCGCCACGCGTCGATTCGGGTGAGAAATCGCCATACATTTGCTCGAAGACTTTCGTGCCTTGCCCGTCGTAGACAGCGACGCCCATGGGTACGCGATGCTCGTTATATGTCTCGCGAGCGGCGCTGTCCACGTCAGTGAATGCGCTGGGAATGATGGGCTCGGACGGCACATCGTCATCGCCGCCGCAACCGGCAACGAAGCGGCCTGCGTAGTCGCAGTAACGTGTAACGCAGCAGCGAGCCGCAGGTTGACCCAGTTCGCGCCGATTGCGTAGTTGCAGGGAGTCGGCCGTTACTGCGCGAGCGCGTCGCGCGCGTATGCAAAACTAGGCACTGCTCATACGAGAAGGAACGACGACGTGGTCGACAACCCCGGACTTCATGCAATTCTCGCAATAGCATTCGTGTTGATCGCCCAGGCGGTAATGGCCGAAGCCGCGACGGTCTCGGGCGCGGCGATCAAAGCGCACACTGCCTTTCTTTCCGACGATCTGCTGGAAGGCAGAGAAGCAGGCACGAAAGGCTACGACATCGCGGCGGCGTATGTTGCCACTCAGTTTGCGTTATACGGCCTGAAGCCTGCGCGTGCGAGCTCGGACTTTTATCAGAAGGTGCCATTGCGTCGACGATCGCTGCAGCCTGATGGCGTGCGCTTCGAGTTACGAACGAAGAGTGGCACACAGCTGTATCAGAATGGCCGGGACATCGCGGTGGATGCCAGTCCTAGTACGCTCGAGGAGGTTATCGATGCGGAGATGGTTTTTGTCGGATGGGGCATCCGAGCTCCCGGTCTGCGGCACGACGACTATGCCGGGCTGAACGTCAAAGGCAAAGCCGTCGTGATTCTGGAAGGAGCGCCAGCCAGCTTTCCTGGTGCGCTACGTGCGCACTACAGTTGGATTCAGCAAAAGGAACGTATGGCCGCGGCGGCCGGCGCAGTCGCTCTACTGACGCTCAAATCACCGGAACGTGAACAGTTCTCGCCTTGGGAGCGGGCACGTCAGGCTCGGCCTTTGCCGGCGCTCGGATGGACCGATCGAGCGCCGAGCGTGAACGGACCGGCGATCAAGGCGACCATCACTCTGGGGCCAGAGGTGGCGCGATCGTTGTTTGCTCGAGCTGGCCACGATATCGATGAGATTTATCAGCAATCGACTTCCTCGCCGCCGCGCGGCTTCAATCTGCCGGCGTCGATGCGGCTGTCTCGACGATCCGTTCACGAAGACTCATCGACTGCGAACGTGATCGGCGTGCTGCCCGGTACGGATGCCAGGTTCAAAGACGAATATATAGTCGTCGCTTCGCACCTGGATGCCTGGGTAGGGCCTAAAGGGGGGGCGGACACCATTTACAACGGCGCAGTGGATAACGCGGGGGGCATTGCTGCGATGTTGGAAGTGGCGCGAGTGTTGAGCACCGGCGACGGCGCAAAGCGCTCAGTACTGTTCTTCGCCACCGCGGCCGAGGAGAAGGGGCTGTTCGGCTCGGAATATTTCGTGGCACATCCTCTGGTTCCGCTGGACGATATCGTTGCGGTCATCAGCGTGGATGGCCTCATGGCATTCCATGACTTCGCGGGCATCGTCGCGCTGGGCGCCGAACATTCCACGTTGGAAGAGATATCTCTTGCGGCCGCCCGATCTGTCGATGCGATCCACATGCCCGACCCGATTCCCGGTCGCGGCAATCTGGCCCTAAGCGATCAATATCCTTTCTTACGCGTCGGCATTCCCGTGTTGTTCCCCAATCCGGCGCGTGGCAACAGCCGGAACGGCAGTGAAGATGTAGCAACGTGGGATGATTATGAGTCTCGTCACTACCACCAGCCTTCCGACGACATGAAGCTGCCTTTGCGCTGGGACGTGGCTCAGCGATCGGGTGAATACATCTACGCCGTCGTTGCCGGCGCGGCGAACAGGCCGCATCGACCTCGGTGGTACGAGGGCGACGAACTCGCGGCCGTATTCGCTCCCACGGCCGATCGAGCTAAACGCCCATAGTCGCTCCACGCCCGGTATGCATCTGAGTATGGCGCGCTTGGCTCCTTACTCTTGCGAAGATGTAACAGTGCTTGTACATTTCCAGCATGCCCGCTCGCCCCACCCCCACGCTGGGTACGTTGCTGAGACATCTGATCGAGAAGCTCGACGGAGCGGTCGAGCAGAGCTATGTCGAATCGGGATTGGCGTATCGCCCTCGCTACACACCTGTCATGCGCGCCTTGATGGAGTCTGGGCCGACCTCGATCCGAAGCATCTCGCGCAGCGCCGGAATCACACATTCCGCCGCTAGCCAGACTGTCGCGCAGATGGTCGAGAAGGGGCTGGTGCAATTGGAGCCGGGTAGCGACGCCCGTGAGCGTATCGTCGCGCTCACACCGGTCGCGAAGGCGATGATTCCCAAACTCGAGCAACATTGGCGCGCCACCAACGACGCCGCCCGGATGCTCGACTCGGAACTCTCGACACCGCTGTCCGATCTGTTGCGGGAGGCCATCGCCGCGCTCGATCGTGCATCGTTCACGCAGCGTATCGATGCGGCGTCGCTGAAACACAAGCGTTCCAAAAGCAGGAAGAAAGCCTGATGTCGACTGTTCCGTTGAATCGTTTCAGCGCGGTGTTGGCCATATGCTGTCTCATTTGCGCCGCGACGCTGGCAGAGCCTCAGCCCGCTCAACCGCAGCTATCGGCTGCCGAGCGAGAGGCGGCACTAAAAGGCATCGTCAGGGCGTTCGAGGAAAAGTATGTATTTCCAGAGATGCGCCCTCGCATCGTCGAACGGCTGCAGGCAGCGGAACGCAGCGGTCGCTACAAGACGGATGATCCTTTAGTTCTGGCAGAACGAGTGACCGAGGATTTGAAGGAGGTGAGCCGGGACAAACATCTGTCGCTGAGCTTCGATCCCGCCGGATATGCCATCGCGAGCAGCAGTGAGGCGGAGGATGGCGGCGAGGAGGCGCTGTGGCAGCGGCTCGCGTTGCGCGAGCATCACGGGCTGACAGAAATGAAAGTCCTTGGCGGCAATGTCCGGTATCTGAGAATCAGCCGATTCGATTGGCTCACTGATCAGACCGGTGCCGCGTACGACGAGGCGATGCGGTTCCTGCGGGACGGGGACGCGGTGATCATAGATATCAGAGGTAACGGCGGCGGCGCCCACGCCGCGGTTCGCTATCTCGTGAGCCATTTCATGGATCCCGACGTATTGGAGATGACCTTCTTGGAAGGGTCGGAAACGCCGGCGCAATCGCGAACGCTGGAACACCTGCCGGCCGGCCGAATGAAAGGCAAGCCTCTGTATGTATTGATCGATCTCAGCGCGGCCTCGGCGGCAGAAGCCTTCGCCTATGACGTGCAACAGTTCAAACTCGGCGAGTTGGTGGGGACGAAGACTGTCGGTGCCGCCAACAACAATACGCTGCTGCCGATCGCGCCAAATTTTATTCTCAGTATCTCGTATGGCCGACCGGTTCATCCCATCAGCAAGACCAACTGGGAAGGAGTGGGGGTCACTCCGAGCATCCAGGCCAGTTCAACGCAGGCGCTGGAAGTCGCGCACTCCGTGGCGCTCGAGCGGCTCATCGAGAAGGACGATGTCAGCGCAGAGAATCGCGCCGAGTACGCGTGGGCCAAGGTCGCGGCCGATGCGAAGCTGAATCCTGTGACGATCCCGCCAGCTCATTTGCAAAGGCTGGCGGCGCGCTATGGGACGATGCGTGTCGAGTACCGGGACGGCACGCTATGGCTGACCCGACCGGATCGCGAACCGGCCCGCTTGTTGTCAATGAGCGTCGATGGCTTGTTTGCAGTTGAAAGAGTGGATGGCCTGCGCGTCAGGCTCACTGGCAAGACAATGGAGTTGCTGCGCGTGGGGGTGGCAAAGCCGCAAGTGGTGCCTCGAGGATAAGTTCGCTCGTGACCTGGCCGGGCTCGGTTGAACGAAACTTCGTTACTTCTTTTTCTGAGCCGACGCGCTCGAGTAACGAACGTGATTCACCAGCGTGCGTAGCTTGGGCGCTAGATTTCTGCGATCCGGAAAATACAGGTAGAAGCCGGCGAAAGACGGGCAGAAGCGTTGCAATAGCGGTACCAGCTCACCGCGTTGCAGATAGGGTCGAAATGTTTCTTCCATCCCGAAGGTGAGACCGCCGCCGGCGACTGCCGTGCGTATCATGACCCACATGTCATTCGTCGTGATTTGCGGGTTCACCGCCACATCGAACGCTCGTCCGTTGTCCTCGAATTCCCAACGATAAGGCTCGGCACGCGGGGCAGGGCGCCAGCCGATGCAACAGTGCTGCGTCAGTTCGCTCGGATGTTTCGGCGCACGCCGGCGCGCGAGATAGGACGGTGCGCCCACGACCAGCTGGCGTTGTTTCGATGAGACCGGCACGGCGACCATGTCCTGCTCGATGACTTCTCCGAGCCGAACGCCCGCGTCATAGCCCTCCGCGACGATATCGAACTCCTCATCGGTGATGGTGATGTCGAGCTGGATGCCGGGATGGCGCTCGACGAAGCTCGCGAATAACGAGCCTGAGATGAATCGCTCCGCGATCGAGGACACCGCAAGCCGTAGCAGGCCCGAAGGCGCAGCGTCGCGGTCCCGTGTCGCTTCGAGCGCAACGCTGACTTCACTGACTGCCGGCGCGACGCGCCGATAAAGCGCTTCGCCCGCTTCCGTCAGGCTCACGCTGCGACTCGTGCGCTGGACCAAGGCAATCCCCAGTCGATCTTCCATCCGACGAATCGTCTGACTGACCGCGGAGCGGGTCACGCCAAGGCGCCTGGCCGCGGTGGTGAAGCTCTTTGCTTCAGCCACCGCCAGGAATACTGCAACTCGATTCAGATCGACTGACATTGGTTAGCGAAACTTACCGGAGCGTCCAGCACGCGGCAAGTTCTCTTTCCCGCCCGTGCGCTCTAACTTATCCGCACAGGACTTGATGTCCGGCTGCTATTGGAGAACTGCAGATGACTTCACTCGATCACTATCGTTTGCTGGGCCGTTCCGGACTGCGCGTCGCACCGCTCGCGCTAGGAACCATGACCTTCGGTAAGGACTGGGGGTGGGGCGCCGATGCGGCGGAGGCGCGCCGCATCTTCGACCTCTACCTCGACCGCGGTGGCAACTTCCTCGACACGGCGGTGAACTACACCGATGGCGCCTCCGAGCGCTTGCTCGGCGAATTCCTGAAAGACAAGCGTGAGCGCGTGGTGCTCGCCACGAAGTTCACGATGGCACGTGAGCCTGGCAATCCCAACGCCGGCGGCAATCACCGCCTGAATCTGCTGCGCTCGGTGGAACAGAGCCTGCGCCAACTCGGCACCGACCGGATCGATCTCTTATATCTGCATGCCTGGGACTTCACTACCCAGCCTGAAGAAGTGATGCGAGCCCTCGATGATCTCGTGCGAGCGGGCAAGATCGTCTATGCCGGGATTTGCAATACGCCCGCCTGGCGCGTCGCGCAGCTCCAAACGCTCGCCGACTTGCGGGGTTGGTCGGCTTTCATCGCGCTCCAAATCGAGTACAGCCTGGTCGAACGGACCGTTGAGTACGAACTTCTGCCCATGGCGCAGGCGTTGGGTCTGGGGGTCCTGCCCTGGTCGCCGCTGGGCGGCGGCATTCTCACCGGCAAGTACGGTCGCGCCGATCTTTCTAATGAGAATGAAGCCAATGTTTCTCAGACCCGGAAGGGCGTGATCGCTTCGACCGGCCACCTCAATGAGCGTTCGCTAGGTATTGCGGAGGTGGTTGGCACGGTAGCGACGGAACTGAACGCATCGCGCTCTCAGGTCGCGCTCGCGTGGACGCTGCTCAATCCCGCGGTTGTGTCGCCGATCATGGGCGCCCGCACGCTCGAGCAGGCGAAGGACAACTTGGGCGCACTGGAGATCTCGTTCAGCGCCGACCAGCGCGACCGGTTGAACCATGCCAGCGCGCTGCCGCCCATCTTTCCGGAGCGGTTCATCGGTCGACCGATGGCTCAACAGCTCATCTTCGGCGGAACGACGATCGAAGGTCGGAGATAACGCGTGGGCCGATGGTGATGACGTCATCATCCATTCGATCGGCGAAGGCGTCGCCCGCGACGGCCGTCCTTATCGGAGCCGCTATGTGTGGATCTTCCGAATGCAGTACCTCACAGCAATGAGAGAGAGAGATCAATGTCACAACAACACCCTTATGTCGGCATGTGGGTCACCACGGACGGCCACATTCGTCAGCAGCTTCTACCGAATGGACGCTATGACGAAGCGCGTGGGTCTCGTGAGAGTGCCTACCAGGGACGATACGAAGTCAAAGGAAGCCACATCGACTACTGGGACGACACGGGCTTCACAGCGGACGGCACGTTCGTCAGCGAGGACGAGCTGCACCACGGTGGAATGATATTCAGGCGGGAGAAGTAGGTGGCATGAGACGAACCTGCTCCGGGGGCGGGCATCGGCAATGCGGCGGCATGACTGCCGGTGTTGCCCCTGTGTCGTGACGGTCAAGGAAAGTTTCCCATCTTCTTCGGGAATTTCTCCGTGGCTTGTCCAGGTGCGGGATGCTTAGACTGCCTGCCACAAGACCTGGGTCGACCGCTGCACAAGGAATGCACGATGTCGGAACAATGCCGGGGAGGGCCGATCGCGGTTGGCTCGCTTCCTTCTCCGATTGCAATTGCGTTCGTGTGCTACGGCGTCGTGCTTTCGGAGATCGCGGCGGCTCAACCATCCGACGATGTCTCGAGCGAGGTCAAACCCGATGTCATCGTGGAGGGCGTGCGCCCGACCGATGCCGGGCCCATGCCAGGCTTGCTGCTGAACCAAGACCAGATCCCTGGCAACGTTCAGAGCTTGGGCAAGCGAGAGATTGCCGAGTCGAGGGCGCTCAGTGTCGGTGAGCTCATGAACGAGAAGATGCAAGGGGTCAGCATCAACGACTACTCGGGCAATCCCTTTCAGATGGATGTGAACTACCGAGGCTTCACGGCCAGTCCGCAGACGGGCACGCCCCAGGGCCTTTCGGTATTTTTCGATGGCATTCGCGTCAATGAGCCGTTCGGCGATGTCGTGAACTGGGATCTGATTCCGATGAATGCGATCGAGCGGCTCGATGTGTTTCCCGGCTCCAACCCGCTCTTCGGACTCAACACGCTCGGTGGCGCGCTCTCCGTGCGTACGCGTAGCGGGTTCTCATCGCACGGAATCGAAGCGAGCGGTCTGACGGGATCTTTTTCCCGTCAGCAGGGACAACTGACGGTGGGCGCGAACAACGGTGTCCTCGGTGGTTTCGCTGCTCTGAACTTTTTCGAGGAGGACGGCTGGCGTGACCATTCACCCTCGCAGGTCCGGCAATTCTTTGGCCGAGCGGATTGGCGAGGTCGGCTGGGCGTGATCACCGCCTCGGCGCTGCTCGCCGACAACGATCTCATCGGCAACGGCTTGATTCCAAGCGAGCTCTATGACGAGCGCCGGGAATCGGTGTTCACCTCACCCGATGAGACTCAAAACAGACTCAGGCAGTTTGCGCTGAGCGGGGCGTACGATGTCTCTGAAGCTCTCAACATCACCGCGCAGGTCTACCGCCGCAGCAGCGATCGGGATGCGTTGCACGGCGATGCCTATGAAGGCTTCGATGATTTCAGTTTCGACCACGATGCGGTCGCGGACCTGACGCAACCCGGACGGTTTCTCGCGCGCAACGGCGCGGTGCAGACACGTCTGGTGGGCGGTATCACCTCGGGTTCGGGCGTGGTCGATGGAACACCGATCGGGCTCATGACGCCGACTACGCTGAGCCAGACGACCTATGGCGGCGCCGTGCAGGCGAACTGGAATCTGCCGAGTCACAAATTCATGGTCGGTGTGTCGATAGACCGCAATCGAGCGGCCTATCGCATGGTTCAGCGTCTGGCACTCATCGACGCCTCGCACCGGGTGTACCTCGATCCATCCAACGTCGCTCCTCAGTACTACGCTGCCGCGAACGATGTGCCTGGCAATGATTTTCGAGGCACCGGGACGACCCGCAGCGCCTATTTCAGCGAAACGTGGTCGATGCTGCCGAGCCTGCATCTGACGCTTGCGGGCCGGTACAACAGGACGGGCGTCGATAGCGATCTGCTCGTGCGTGCAGCGCTGGATGACTTGCACGAGCTGCGCACCGGCAGCGCCATCATCGACCAACTCGTCAACGACCAGACGCGCACCAAGGAATCGTTCGACTACAGCTCGTTCAATCCGCAGGTGGGCATCAATTGGCTGCCGGTTCCCTCGATCAATCTTTACGGGAATGTCAGTCGCGGCGCTCGCGTGCCTTCGGTGGTCGAATTGGGATGTGCGTTCGACGACACGCTGGTCGACATCCCGTTCGGAAATCTCACTTCGCGAGCACCGCGGAGCCTGGTCTCCCCGGGGTGCAGTCTGCCGACCACGCTCTCCGGCGATCCCCATCTGCCGCAAATCCGTTCCGACTCGGCGGAGGCCGGTGCGCGCGGCACGCTGGGACGCCGGTTTCAGTGGAATGCGAGCGTGTTTCGCACCGATCTCCAAGACGATATTTATTTCGTCGGCGTCGGCGATGGCAAGAGTTACTTCGACACGGTCGGCAAGACGCGGCGTCAGGGCTTCGAAGTGGGCGTGGCGGGCGAGGTGGGAATGCTCGAACTGAGACTCGCGTACTCCTATACGCAGGCGACGTTCCAATCGACGTTCTACACGGTGAGTCCCCACAACAGCAGCGCGGACTTCAATCAGAACTCGCAGGCGTCGACCAATCTTCCGGAGCTGGGGGCGTTCAATTCGCTGCCCTCGCCGACAGCGAGCGCCAACGGTGGGCGCGGCACCTATCGCATGATCCGCATCGATCCCGGCGCACGCCTGCCAGGTATTCCCGAGCACAACTACAACGGCACATTGACACTGAATCTCACGCCAGCGTGGAAGATCGGCCTCGAGGCCACCGCGCATTCCTCCTCCTACGTGCGAGGCAACGAGAATAACTTGCATGAGCCCGGCGGCACGGATCAGGAGACCGGGCTCTACTTCTGTTCTCTGGGCGGCGGCTGCGCGACGACCGGTCTCGAGCAGACTTTCGTGCGTCGTGGCCGGCCGTTCACCAACGAGGGACGGACCGAAGGCTTCATCGTCTTCGATCTCGATACGAGCTACCGGATCGGCGAGCGCCTGGTGCTGTTCGCGCGGATCAGCAATCTCTTCGACGAGGATTATTTCAGTGCCGGCCGCCTGGGCGTGAATCCATTCTCGCCCGCGGTCAACGGCGCGATCGGTCCGAGCGGCTGGAACTACAACTCGAGCGAATGGCAGAACTCGACCTATGTCGGGCCCGGAGCGCCGCGCGGGATCTGGTTCGGCTTCACGTATGAATCGAGATGAGGACGTTGCACTAGCAATCACAAGAAAAGGAGCGAACAGATGAAACGGAAGATTCTTTACGGAATGATCGCATCGAGCGCGGGGCTGTGGCTCGCGACAGGCCAGGCGACGTTAGCTGCGGGCTTCGAGCCGCTGTCGAAGGTGGGCGATTCGGTCCTCACCCAATGCAACCCCACGAGCTCGAGCTCGAACCAGCACTGCAAGGTGACGAGCCTGCCCGGCGAGCCGGGCTATACGCTGGTCGCATCGCGTTCGGCACCGCTGATCTACAACGATATCGAAATCGGTACAGTGAACGAGCGGGTCTGGCGCAACGTCGCGAAGCCGAAGCTCTACATCTTCGGCGTGCGCGCGATCATGAATGCGAATCAGTGGGACTCGAGCGGCACCGCATTCAATGTAAACGATCTGTTCCGCCAGACGCGGCCTGGAAAGGCCGTGTCGGTGGCCTACTTTCTGGACGGCGCGACCGAGGCATTGCACGAGGCGGGACGTACCGTACAGGGCCTGAACGAGTTCGAAGGCGATGAGCCGGAACGCGACAACACGTGGGTCGATTTCCGCATCGACGCCAACGCCGCCGATCCGGACGGCACGAGCAGCGCACGCTCGCCCTGGTTGTTGACCAAGACGCGTGCGCCTACCGGGTTCTCGCTCAACGCGCTGGGTCTCAGGGTGTTGAACTCCGATGTCGACGATCCCTTCGATGCGGTCGATTTCTACACGACCAGCTATCAGCCGAACGGCGTGCCGCCCCCAGAGGATGACGACGAAGAGGAGGGCGACGACTAACGCCCTTCGGCGTGCAACGACGCAAGAATTCTCTACAGGAAGGAGACGTACCGTGAACACATCAGATGCTTTGTCATATGCGCTGGTCCTCGGCGCGAGCGCGGCTTTGTTTCATCAGGCGCCGGCGCGAGCGGCCGAGTGCGTGCTGCCCGATACGGGCGAGCCGATCGTCACCGTCAATCCCAAACCCTTCACCGTTCCACCGCCGTCGACGTGTCTCGTGGGTGGCCTGCCCGGCGGGACCGGGGGCCTGGCGGGCTATATTCTGAAAGCCACCCGTACGGCCAACATCACCGTGAGCGGAGTCAACGTCGGCACTCTATACGACCGTGTTTATTGTCTCGGCACTGCGTCCACGTGTGATGCGACCAATACGTTCATCCTCGCCACGCGGGTTCGTATGGCCGCGACGCCGGTGAACTTTCCGGCGCGCAATCCCAATTGCCCGCTATGGAGCGGGACCAGCAACGATTGTTTCGAGATCAACAATCTCTTCCGCAACATCCGCGGTACCGGCGTATCGCTGACAGCTTCGGTCAGCTATTGGATGGGGAGCGGCAGCACCACGGGGACCGATCCCGACAACTCGCTGGCCGTGAAATATCTCGAGTACACCGGCAAGACCTACAAGGGCCTGAACCAGGTCGTGCCGCCGGGAGCCGCGGCCGATCGGGACAACGGCAGAGTGATGTACTGGGCGGACACCAACATCTTCGATCCAGATGGTGTGAACAGCGTTTGGTCGCCATGGCTGTTCGTGAGTCAGAACTGCCCCTTCGGCGGCGCCACCGACCACTACGTACTGACGAACTTCGCCATCAAGTACTGGCAGGGCGGCGAGGAGACGCAGATTCCAACCAACATCCAGGCGCAAGCGTACGCGTGCAAGACGTCCTGATCGGTTGAAGCGGGCGGGCGCCGTCGCCGAACGACGCCCGCCGACTTCGGACCGGACTTTGCCTCGAGGAGATCATGGCTGTGCAGAGGTCAATGCGAACATGGATCGTGCCGTTGCTGGTGGGGACTGTAGCGATCGTCGCGCTTGCTGTTACGAAGCAGGGCGAGGACGTTGAACAGCATCCGATCAACCAGTCCGCCATCACGGCGCGCACCGAACGGATCGAGTCGGCCCCCGCGATCGTCGAGACATCGAAGTCGGCGCGTTCTTGCGCCGGCCAGCAACTCGAAATCGCGATGAACGAGACCATCGAGCCCGTGTGCATGGGCACGTTCGTCACAAAACACAACGGCAGTGTACGCGCCCATCAAATCTCCACGCTCACCGTGCCACAGCGCTGGCTGCGTGTCGAAGTCGCCGGCGGCACCATCCTTTCAACTGCTTGGGGCAGTCACGTGCGGCCGGAGTTCCACTGCCAGGCCGGAGGGTGCAAAGGCATCACGATCAGCAGGCGCGATGCTCGAGGAGTTCGCATGATGACCTTTGAGCATACTGCTTTGATGCCAACGAGCTCGAACGCAACGCCCTCAACGCGAGAGTCTCTGCGCTTGAGCGGACGGATCGAGATCCCTGCGGAGGAACTGTCGGAACTTGCGTGTCCTGACCAGGGCGTCAGCATCGTCACCAGCGACAGTTCCTCGCAGACCTTCTGTCCGCAGGGAGGCGCGGGGTTCGAGGTCGCCGATGACGGCAGCAAGCGCTATCGCTTCAGCAACCTCGATGGCGAATCGATCCTGGTCGCGACCGATCAGAATCAGCAGATCAGGCGGGTCCAGTTCGAAGGCGAGGTTTCGCTGGCATGCCGGACCGGCGAATGCGGCAGCGTGCGAATGTCTGTCGCAGACGCCGAAGGCGCACGCCGCTTCACTTTTTCCGGTACCACATTGATCGACACGGAGAGCGGCCAGAGCAATGCCGTGCTGAACGGGTCGCTCATCCTGCCGCCGATGTAGGCGTCAGTCTCCCGGAAATGAATCACATGCTGGACACAAAGCACGCCCGGCGCTTTGGATCGATTGTCATGGTGTTGGCGATGTTACTCGTCGGGTGCGGCGAAGACGCGCCACCGAAGCAGACCACCGTCGCCACTCCGACACTCACCGGGACGGCTGCGTACGATGACAGAGTCACGGCGGGCCCGGTCACGGCAAAAGGGACCGCCGGCCTGCCCCGAACCGCCAGCAATTCCAGCGGGACCAATCGCTACAGCGTGGACCTGTCGCAGCTCGCCGGGCCCTACGCGTTGCGCTGGATCGGTCCGGACAAAAGCGACCAGCAGGTCTTCCTGTATTCGGTCGCCACACAAGCGGGGACGGCGAACGTCACACCGCTCACGACACTTCTGTTCGCACAACTCATGGGGCAGGACCCGACGGCGGCGTACGCGGCCTTCGGCACCAATGGCAGCGAGATGGTGACCGATGAAAAGATCCGGGCCGCGCAGGCCAAGGTCACGGCCTATCTGCGGGATGTGCTGGGCGTGACGGTCCGCTCGGGCGACGCAAGCTTCATCACCTCACGCTTCGATGCAATCCCTGGCGATCCGATGTTCGATACCATTCAAGCGATCGATGCGGCGTTAGCCGCCCACAGCAGCACGTTCGCGACGCTCACTCAACAGGTCGCCTCGCTGGCCCGCCTGTGTATCGAGGAGCGAGTTTTAATCGACGTCGCAGGAGTGCAGCGAGAGTTCTGCCCGGCGATCAAAACTGCGAATCGCGAAGAGGACGACAACAGCATCATCGACTACGTCTTTTCGGCGCCCACCAATGACACGCTCACCGTCAAGGTACGGGGCGACGACATTCTGAGTGGAGAATACGTGAACGCCGGCCTCAGCTATTTCTGTAGCGGCAGTGCCTGCGGAGGAATCGTGCTGGGCGTCCCCGCCAGCGATCAAACGCGCTCTTTCAATTTCACGACTGCCGCCCTGACGAGCGCCACCGGTAGCGCCGTGCTGGATGGCGTCCTTACCGGGGCCATTCCCGGCGTTGAGCTGCCGGTGCTCCCGTGCACTACCAACAAGTTCTTCGCGATCCTGGAGGACAATACGGTCATCGCCCAATGCGTCGATGCCTTCGATCCCTTGAACGTCGGCGGCACGCTGAACACATCGCGCGGCGCGACGCCTTCACGCGCCGTCTATGTGTTCGCCGACACGAGCGGAGCGGACCCAGCCTATCCGCAAGTCGAGCTGGTGATGGATGGCAACGATGCGGTCGTGAGCGTCTATTTCTTTCAGTACGACCCGGCGACGCTCATTCCGGCCCTTCGTTTCGCGTGCGAGGCGGAGGCGTGCAATGGAATCACGCTCGGCCCCGTGAGTGTCAACACAGATCTGGGTCCGGATCTGCCCGTGCTCGTTCGCAACGTGAGCTTCGCGAACACGATTCTTTCGGGAATGACTGACACGGGCGCGCCGACCGGCACGACTGCGACGCTCAAGGCATCTTTCACGACCGTGTACTTCGTCGATCCCAACACGCCGCTGCTATTTCCATCGCTCGCGGACTGCGATCCAGCGTCCGACACCGTCGCGCTCGATGTGCTGTCAGGGCCTTTCAACTTTTGTTCGGCGGAAGCGAATCGGGAGACGTCGGTGCCGACCGACGCAGATCTGAAGCTCGAGATGCTGGATGATCAGAGTTTCGCGCCGATCGAAGTCGTCCTGCGCGCCGGGTCGGTGGTGAGCGTGACTTACAACACTCCGGTCAGTCAGACTTTTCGTTGTGACGCCGAGTGCCAGGGAGTGTCGGTTTCGCTCCCGGATAATCTTGGCCGCCGCACGGTGACGTTCGCAGGCACCGTGTTGCACGAGGTCCAGTCCTTCCCGCTGCCCGGCACGAGAACGGCCACACTCAACGCCGGTCCCATCGTGTTTCACGCCAGTGACCCCGTGAGGACCGTGTACTGTTCTATCCTGAATATACCGATTCGTGCCGGCTTCCGATGGCTGCGTGGTTCCAAGCAATGCCTCATCGAGTTGTTGCCTATCTACTAGCGGTTTTGGTCGCGGGTTGCACGCATGGATTGCCCCCTGCGTCCTCACGTCTTCCCTCGAAGCCCTGGCTCGACATGCCGGATAGGGCCAGCGGCAACATCCCGCCGGTGTTGTCGCGGACCGGAGTCTTTGCCGAGCTGGGGCAACTCGAGCCCGCCAAGACGTTGCTTCCTTATGATCTCGTGGTTGCGTTCTGGTCCGATGGCGCGCTGAAGACTCGTTTCGTCGCCCTTCCCGAGGGCAAGGTCGGCTTCTCATCGAGTGGCGATTGGACCTTTCCGCCCGGCACGGTCTTCGTCAAGACCTTCGAGTTGCCGACCGACGCAGCCCAGCCACGCCTCAGGCGACGGCTGGAGACGCGGCTACTCGTGTTTGATCGTGCAGGCGGTGTCTACGGCGTCACTTACAAGTGGCGCTCAGATCTGAGCGATGCCGATCTGGTGCCAGCCGAAGGTTTGCACGAGGACATCACGATCCGCGACGCTACCGGAACCCATGTCCAATCCTGGTACTACCCCAGCCGCAAGGATTGCCTCGAGTGTCACAACAGCCACACCTCGGGCGCACTTGGACCCAAGACGCGTCAGATGAATCGCGACGTGAGGTATCCGGATGGGGCGAGCGAAAACCAGCTGCGTCGCTGGAATCGACTCGGTCTGTTCGAGGCCTCGTTGAACGAACCTGACATCGCATCGTTTCCGACGCTGGCGCGCTCGGACGACACGACCCGCAGTCTGGAAGACCGGGCGCGCTCCTGGCTCGATGCCAACTGCGCGAATTGCCACCGCCCCGGCGCAACGGTGGCGAACTTCGATGCGCGCTACGAAACACCGCTGTCGGAGCAACAGCTCATCGACGGTCCCGTGTTGATCGACCAGAACGTCGACCGCGCGCGTGTGATTTCGCCACACGATCCATGGCGCTCGGTCGCCCTGATGCGCATCGATACCAACGACGAGATTCGGATGCCGCCCCTAGCGCGCAATATCATCGATACCCGAGGCGTGAACCTGATGCGCCAGTGGATCGAGAGCCTGCCGGGCCGTGACGTGCTGTCCCCGCCGTCGATTTCACCCAGCGGGGGCACTTTCGAACATCCCGTAAGCGTGACGCTTGCGAGCGACGAACCGGGTGCCGAGATTCGCTATACGCTGGATGGCAGCGTGCCGGGCCCGAAGGATGCTCGCTATGACGGTCCGATTCGCATTGACGGTCCGGCGGTAGTGCGTGCGCGAGCATACAAGGAAGGATTCACACGCAGCATCATTGCGCAGCAGGTCTATCTAATCCGTCCCTAGTCACCTGGCGGTCTTGACGACCGCGAGACCCCAGGGACTGTCGCCTGCCTTCACCTTGGCAATTTCCCGGCGGGCTGCGAGGTCCACGACCGACACGTCGTTGGAAGGGCCATTGGCGGAGAATAAATATTTGCCGTCCGGTGAAAGCACGATGCCCCACGGCCGTTTGCCCACGGTGATGTTGTCGAGCACGGCAAAACTCCTGGCATCTATCACTGCGACCGTGCCGCCGCGACCTGTACTCGCGTAGAGCTTGCTGCCATCGGCAGACGCACGCAGGCGCATCGGGCGCGAGCCTTTGGGCAGAGCGACCGTTTTGACGACCTCGATCTGAGACGTATCGATGACATAGAGATTACCCGCCGATTCGGAGGGGACGACGGCGAGCTTGCCTCCCTCCAGAAACGCGACCGAACGCGGGCGGGGGCCGACCTTGACGTGACCCTTCACCTTGAACGTGGCGACGTCGATAAAGAACACGTCGCCACCGGTCTCGCAGGTGACGATCAGGGTCTTGCCATCGGGAGAGACGGCCACGCCCTCGGGTTCCTGAGTCAGCGGGACGATGCTCTGGACTTTCCCGTTCGCGATGTCGACGGCGCTGGCGGTCTTCACGTCCTCGTTCGAAACATACAGGCGTCGACCGTCCTGGCTGATGTCGAACTCTTCAGGATCCGAGCCGACGGAGATCTTTTTGCGCAGCTGCCGTGTCGCCACGTCCACCACGCCAACGCCGTCGGCCGTTTTATCGGCGTCAACGTCATCGTCCTCGTCCTCGTCCTGATCTCGCTTGAACACAGGATTGCCCTGGGCATCCAGCTCTGGCGGTCCTTCGATGGGCGTACCGCTGAGCGCGACGTACACCGTCTTGCCGTCCGGGCTTGCATGGATGCCACGCGGGCGTTTGCCGACGGGAAATGTCGCGACCGCCTCGAGACTGGCTCCGTCGATGACCGTAACATCGCCAGAGCGTTCGTTGCTGACGAAGATTTGATAGCTCTCCGCCGCCCGCGCCGGGGTGGTCATTGGCAGCAGGGCCACCAGGGCAATGGTGACTAGCAGACGTTTGGTTTTTTGTTGGGTTTCGATCATGGCGAGATCTACATATTGCCGGATATATACATTCGAAAGGCTGACACCGTCTGCCGTAGAATTTCACATCGGGACAAAGAAAGAACAGGGAATTCTTCCCGATCGCGCGTACGCAACCACCTACTCTGACGGGGGATACGGCAGTGGAGTCCGACCTGGACCGAGGTTCGCTCTGGGGAGATCTGTTGATCGTTGCGCTCGTGGTGCTGGCCGCGGCTGGGTTGTTCAGCCAGATCGAATTGAATGAGTGGCTGTTCGCGAGCACGCGAAGATGGGAGGCGTTGCAGGTCGATGAGTTGCCGGCGGTCCTGGTGGTCCTCGCCACCGGCCTGGGCTGGTTTGCGTGGCGAAGATACCGCGACGCGCGTGCCGAAGTCCGCAAGCGGCAAGTCGCCGAAGCCCGGCTCGAAGCACTGTTGCTCGAGAACCGCCGTCTCGCCCAACAGTATCTACGAGCACAGGAAGCCGAGCGGAAGTCGCTCGCTCGCGAGCTGCACGATGAGCTCGGCCAGTACTTGAACGCAATCAAGACCGACGCGGTCTCGATCCAGGATCGGCTGGACGCAGCCCAATCGCAGGCAGTATCAGCCATCATCCGGCACACGGATCATTTGCATGCGGTCGTGCGTGATTTGATCCGAGAGCTGCGACCGGTCGCACTCGACGAGCTCGGTCTACAGGCAGCCCTCGAACACTATTTGGATCATTGCCAACGGCGCATGCCGCGGACGCGAATGAGTGTCACGCTGAACGGCGATCTGGATTCGCTCGGTGAATTGCTCAATCTTGCAATATACCGTCTGACGCAGGAAGCACTGACGAACGTGTCCCGGCATGCACAGGCTGGACACGTCGCAGTTCGCGTGTCGCGCAGCGGCCCTCCGGTAGAGGCGGCCGATGCGGTGACATTCAATATCAGCGACGACGGTCGCGGTGCCGACCTGATCCAGACCCATGCCGGGCTCGGCTTGATCGGCATGCGTGAGCGCGTCGAAATGCTCGGAGGGCTGTGGCGAGTTACGACGGGTCCCGGGCAGGGCTTCAGCCTCTTCGCGCGTATTCCCGTCAGTATTCAAGGTGCGATGCCATGAGTGCGCGAACAACAGTATTACTGGTGGATGATCACTCCGTCGTGCGTGAAGGATACCGACGACTGTTGGAAGTCAGCGGAGGCATCACGGTTGTCGGCGAGGCGGCCTGCGCTACGGAGGCTTATCACATGTTCTGCAGTTTGATGCCGGATGTCGCGGTCATGGACATTGCCTTGCCCGGGGTGAGCGGCATCGAAGCGCTACGCCGGATTCTTACGCATGAGCCCAAGGCACGCGTGCTGATGTTCAGCATGTATGAGGACGCTATCTTTGCGCGGCGTGCGCTCGAAGCTGGCGCCGCTGGCTATCTGACGAAGGCGGCTGCGCCACGCGTGCTGGTGGAGGCGGTGGCCAGCGTCGCATGCGGCCGCCGATTTCTCAGCCCCGACGTGGCACAGACACTGGCGCTGCAGCCGCTGAGTTCGCAGCAAGGCACGCACGACCTTCTTTCGGCGCGGGAGTTCGAGGTTTTGAAGCTTCTGGCGGACGGTTGTGCTCCAAATGAGATCGCGCAACAGCTGGGCTTGAATCCGAAGACGGTGGCCAATCATCAGTCTTCGATCAGACAGAAGCTCGGTGCGGAAACCGGAACACAGCTGCTACGGGCGGCTATTCGACTCGGGCTCGTGCCGCGGATCTGATGTGCCCATTTCGGCGTCGAGCAGGGCTCCGCCGGTACATTCAGCTCCGCGTCTGAAACAACTCGGCCGTCACCATTCGCAGCCACCGGCTGCGGGGATCGTGATGAAACTTACGATGCCAGAATTGTCGCAGCGGAATGCGCGGCGAGGGGAAGGGCAGGCCGACCACGCGAACCTGGGGCGAGGCGGCCGAAAAATAATAAGCTAGCGGCTCAGGCACGGTGACCATGAGATCGGATTGCGCGACCAGCACCGGAGCGCTGCCGAAGTGGGGCGTTGTGAGTACGACACGGCGCTGGATGCGCTTGCGCTTCAAGTAGCCTTCGATGACCTCTTCGCTGCGGCTCTCGGCGCGAACGACCGCATGCTCCAGTTGCAGGAACTGCTTCAGGCTGAGTTTCTTCGCCGCCATCGGATGGTCGGCGCGGATCAGACCGACGAAGCCATCCGTGAACAGCACCTGCTGAAAGAAATTGTTCTTCTTGAGATCGGGGAAATAGCCCATCGCGAGATCGACGGTGCCGGCTTCGAGCCCTTCGGCGATTTGGGCCGCCGGCAGGCTGACCGCGTTGATGCTCGCCTGCGGCGCGAGTCGACGCAGATCCTTTAGCAGCTTCGGCAGAAACACGATCTCGCCCACATCGGACATGGCGAGGGAGATCGGCCCGGTCAGGGTCGCCGGATCGAAGACAGGGGCGGCGATGATGTCGGTGCCGACGCTTCTCAAAATGCCGCGCGCCGACTCGACGATGCCCCGGCCGCGAGGGGTGGGCTGCATGGTGTTGCCGATGCGCACGAACAGAGGATCGTCAAAGAACCCGCGCAGCTTGCCGAGCGCGGCGCTCACGGCGGGCTGGCTTCGATGCAGTTTGATCGCCGTGTCGCTGACGCTGCGGCAGTCATCCAGGGCCACCAGGACGTAAAGCAGGTTCAGATCCAGCTCGCTCATGGGGACGGCTCTATTTGTTTCATGGATAGAGACAATACTCCAAATCGTGTTGCCGGATGAGGGGCCGGGCGGGAGCATAGCTCGGGTTGGGGGATACCTCGAGAAAAGACTCACTGCATGCCCCGTTACATCCTCAGGCTTTCCTGTCCGGACCGCAGAGGCATCGTCGCGGCCGTTGGGAGCTTTCTGCTCGACCATCATTGCAACATCGTGGAGAGCGCGCAGTTCGGCGATCAGTCCCAGCGGTTCTTCATGCGGGTGTGCTTCGATAGCGAGCAGGCCCACCAGGCCGAGGCCCTGCAAGCAGCCTTCACGCCCATCGGCGAGAAGTTTTCCATGCAGTGGAACTGCTACGACCTTGCGAGCAAGCAGCGGGTCGTGCTGATGGTCTCCCGCTTCGGCCACTGCTTGAATGACTTGCTGTATCGCTATCGGATCGGCGCCCTTCCCATCGAGATTCCGGCGATCGTCTCGAATCATCGCGACTTCTACCGGCTCGCCGCCGCCCACGACATTCCGTTTCATTACCTGCCGGTGAGCCCGGAGAACAAACAGCGCCAGGAACAACAGCTGCTGGAGATCGTGGGTGAGGCGCGGGCGGATCTGGTGGTGCTGGCCCGGTACATGCAGATTCTCTCGCCGGCCCTGTGCCAGGCGCTCGAGGGCCGCGCCATCAATATTCATCATTCGTTCCTGCCGAGCTTTCAAGGGGCGAGGCCGCATCAGCAGGCCTACGATCGAGGCGTCAAGCTGATCGGCGCCACGGCCCACTATGTCACCCAAGATCTCGATGAGGGGCCGATCATCGAGCAGGACGTGGCTCGCGTCGATCACGCCATGAGCGTGGAGGATTGCGCCGCCGTCGGACGCGACGTGGAGTGTGCGGTACTGGCGCGTGCCGTGAAATGGCACGTCGAACACCGCATCTTGTTGAACGGCCATCGCACCGTCGTCTTTCGTTAGAGCACAAGCCTCCCATGACCCAACCCAAGATCGAGGCCCGAGTGCCCTCCATCGTCGAGCAGACCGCCATCGCCCGGCTGGCGCGAGAATGTTCCATCGAGATGAACGTCCAGGATGCGCGCGATCTGCGCCGGGCGCGCGGCCTGTTGCCCTCGGGGAAAAAGGTCTATGTGAGTCATCTGCCGAAACAAACGTGGCAGCAGACACTCGATGCCTGTCGCGAGGTGAGAGAAGTTGGCTTCGATCCGATTCCCCACGTGCCGGTGCGGCTGCTGGACAGCGAGCACACGCTCGATGCGTTTCTGCGCCAAGCTGTAAGCGAAGCGCAGGTGGCGGAGATCCTGCTGATCTCTGGCGACTATCCGCAGGCGGTGGGACCGTACTCGAGCGTCGCCGATGTGTTGCGCGCCGGTCGGCTCCACGAACATGGATTGCGCGGGGTGTCGATGGCAGGTCATCCCGAAGGCCATCCGAAAGTGCCGCTCGCCGAGATTCGTCGCGCTGAGCGTGAGAAGGTGACGCTTGCGCAAGCGGCGGGACTGCAAACGACGCTACTCACGCAGTTCTTTTTCGAAGCGCCGCCGTTTCTCAAGTGGGCTGATGAGCTACGCGCCGATGGGGTCTCTGCGAGACTCGTCGCTGGCTTGTCCGGCCCGGCCAGTATCGCGACGCTGCTTCGCTATGCCGTGCGTTGTGGCGTCGGTCCCTCGATTCGTGCGCTAGGGGCGAGGCCCACATCGCTTACGAAGCTGATCGGCGATCACGGACCGGAGGCGCTGGTTCGAACGCTGGCCGACGTGTCACCTGATCGGTACGACGGACTGCATTTCTTTACGTTCGGCGGATTCTTGCGCACCTGCGAGTGGCTGCAGCGCGTAGACCAAGGGGCGTTCACGCTCGATGAGCACGGCAGTTTCAGTGTCGGCTAGGGCTCTATCAGCAAAGTTTATCGCTTAGCCGCGGTTCGGTATTGGCGCGAGGCGCCGTGGACTCTCACTATTCGAGCGACGAGATCGACTACAACGAATCAAAGTTTGCGGGGATGGAGTGGACACAAGGCTGGGTCCCTACGCAGGAGTGGCTGAGCGACGCATCGATGGATGCTGGTCGCTGCGTTCCCTCGATCCGCTGCGTCCCTATCCTCGGCGCTTCACTGAATACCTCGCGCGCTGGGCGAAAGAACGTCCCGAAGCCATCTGGCTGGCTCAGCGCGATGCGCAGGGTGAATGGCGCAAGCTCAGTTATGCGGCCGCCTTCCACCAGATCCAGCGAATCGCCGCGGGCCTGCTGCAACGGGGCCTGAGTGCCGAGCGACCGCTCGCGATCCTCTCCGGCAACAGCATCGAGCATGCGCTGCTCACATTCGCCGCCATGCATATCGGCGTGCCGGTCGCGCCGCTATCGCCGGCATATTCGCTCATCGATCCCGAAGCCCGACGCGTCGAGCATGCGATCTCGTTGCTCACGCCGGGACTGGTATATGCCGAGGACGCTCAAGCGTTCGACCGGCCGGTGTCTCTGGCGGTCCCGGCGCAGACGGAAGTGGTTGCGCTCCACGGCGACTTTACTTCCCGAACTCACACGCCGTTCGAAACGCTGACGGGCGAGGCGAGCGTCGACGTCGAACGCGCCCACGAAGCGGTGACCGGCCACACGATTGCGAAGTTCATGTTCACCTCCGGCTCCACACGGATGCCGAAGGCGGTGATCAACACGCATCGCATGCTCTCGTGCAATCAACAGATGTATGCGCAGTGCTATCCGTTTCTCGAAGAGGAACCACCGGTGTTGGTGGACTGGCTGCCCTGGCATCACACCGCCGGCGGCAACGCCAATATGGGCACGGTGCTGGCGCATGGGGGCACGCTCTACATCGACGCAGGCAAGCCAACGCCAGCGGGGATGGCGCAAACGGTCGCGAATCTGCGCGAGGTCGCGTCGAGCGTTTACTACACCGTGCCGAAAGGCTTGGAAATGCTGGTTGAGGCCATGCGCCGTGACGAGGCTCTGCGCACCCGGTTCTTCAGCCGCATGAAATTGATCTTTCCTGCCGGTGCCGGTCTGCCGAAGCCGGTGCAGGATGCGATCGATGAGATGTCGATCCAGGTGCGCGGTCGCAAGACGCCGATGACGATGGGACTGGGCATGACGGAGACGGCGCCGTTTGCGATCTCGGCGCATCTGCCGACGTGGCAGCCGGGCGTGATTGGACTTCCGGCGCCAGGTGTCGAGGTCAAACTTGCGCCTGTCGCCGACAAACTCGAAGTTCGCTATCGCGGGCCGAGCATCACGCCAGGCTATTGGCGTCAGCCCGAGCTCAGCCGAGAGGCCTTCGATGATGAAGGTTTCTTTTGCAGCGGCGATGCCGCGGTCTTCATCGATCCGGCGCAGCCGAGTCTCGGGCTGCGTTTCGATGGCCGCATCGCCGAGGATTTCAAACTCTCGAGTGGCACCTGGGTCAACGTCGGCGCGATGCGTGCGGCGGTGCTGGCCGCAGGCTCGCCGTATATCCACGACGTCGTGTTCGTCGGCCAGGATCGCGATGAGCTGGGCATGCTCGTGTTTCTCACCGCCGTCGCCACACGACTGTCCGATGTGAAGACGTGGCTTGCCGATCTGCTCGAGGCACTGTCGCATCGGGCCGGCGGCGGCTCACAGCGCGTGACGCGTGCGCTGATTCTCGACCAGCCGCCCTCGATCGCCGCCGGTGAAATCACCGATAAAGGCACGATCAATCAGCGCGCCGTGATCCTGGCACGTCAAGCGTTGATCGAGCGGCTGTATTCCGCTCATCGCGAGCCCGACGTGGTGGTGCTGTCATGACCACGCTCGTGCTGATCCCGGGCTTACTGTGCGATGAGTTCGTATGGTCGGAACAGAGGCGGGCGCTTGCGAGCCACGCACGCATCTGGGTGGCTGATCATGGCTCGCTCGATTCACTGACCGACATGGCTCGGGTCATCCTGCGCGATGCGCCGGCTGAAACATTCGCACTGGCGGGACATTCGATGGGCGGCCGGGTCGCCCTCGAAGTGATGCGACTTGCGCCTCACCGCATCGAACGCCTCGCGCTGCTCGATTCCGGCTGGCAGCCGCGCCAGCCCGGCGCCCGAGGCGAACAAGAACAAACATCGCGCCTCGCGCTCCTCGAAGATGCGCGTCGCAACGGCATGCGTGCCATGGGGCGACGATGGGCGGTGGGCATGGTGCATCCGAAGCGCGTCGACTCACCGCTGTTTGACTCCGTCGTCGACATGGTCGAGCGCAAGACGCCGGAGATTTTCGCCGCGCAGATTCGAGCGCTGCTCGCAAGGCCGAACGCGATGGAGCAGCTGCTCGCGATCGATTGTCCGACGCTCGTCGCCTGCGGGCGGCAAGACAGCTGGAGTCCTTTGTCGCAACACTTGCAGATGGCCGTGATCGTGCGCGGCGCGCGTCTGCGCATCATCGAGGAAAGCGGTCACATGAGTACGCTGGAACAACCGGGGGCCGTGACGGCCGCGTTGGCGGAATGGCTGAGCGGGCCGGGCGATATTCCGGTGGGGCAGCGACCCATCGCGTTGTTGGAACGTGAGCTCGCCGAGTCCGCGTGTCGCGACGTGGTCCGTCGGGCCGCGCTCAGCCTCGACGCCAACGATCTCGATAGCTTCGGCGCGTTCTTCACGCGCGATGCGGTCGTCGTGCGACCGGGCAAGGAACCGTTGCGCGGCGTCGAGGCATTGCTCGAGTCCTATCGATCGCGACCGGCGTCCCATGTCACTCGTCATCTGGTAGCCGGCAGCGTCGTCAATCTGCGTGCGCCCGATGAGGCGCACGCGATCAGCAACGTGTTGTTGTGGACCGGCACGACCGATCAGGAGATCGGGGATTTCGGCCGTCGTGCGCAGTCCCGGCAGGTGGTCGGCGAATTCGAAGATACCTTGCGATTGTGCGCCGACGGACGCTGGCGCATCGCGCATCGTCTGGCGCGTTTCCTCCTGCACGTTGAGAGCGGTGGGTGAGGCCATGACGCAAGCCGATCCCAGTGCACAGCTGCGTCGCGAGCCGATGAGCTCGTTTCAGATCGTCGCGGTCGCGATCTGTGTCGCGCTCAACGCGCTCGATGGCTTCGACATTCTTGCGATCACGTTCGCTGGACCGGGCATCGCGCGCGAGTGGGGCTTGGGGCCGGGTGGACTCGGCATCGTCATCTCCACGGGCCTCGTCGGCATGTCGGTGGGATCGCTGTTGCTTGCGCCGCTGGCGGACTCGCTGGGCCGCCGTCCCATCATCCTGGTGTGTCTGGCGCTCATGACGGTGGGCATGTTGCTGTCCGCGACGGCAGACGATGTCATCGCGCTGTCGCTGTGGCGTGTGGTCACGGGGCTCGGCATCGGCGGCATGCTCGCGTCCATCAACGCGATGGTCGCCGAATATTCGAATGACGCTCGCCGGGACTTCTGCGTGAGCCTCATGACCATCGGCTATCCGTTGGGCGGCATGCTGGGCGGCATGGCCTCGGCCTGGCTGCTGAGCGCATACGACTGGCGCTCGGTTTTCGTCTTTGGCGGTGGGGTGTCGACGTTGGTTCTCATCCTCGTGTGGTGGCGCCTGCCAGAGTCCATCGAGTTCCTGGTGTTCCAACGTTCTGCGCAGGCATTGACCCGCGTGAATACGATCCTTCGTCGGATGGGCCGAGCAAACATTTCGGACATGCCCTCTCGAACGCGACAGCCGCGCATGAATGTTTGGGCCGCGTTCGACAAGGAGCTCATCTCGCAGACGGCGCTGATCTGCGCGGCCTATTTCCTCTACATGATGACGTGCTACTACGTGCTCGGCTGGATTCCTTCCATCGTCACGGCACTGGGCTTCACTGCGAGCGTCGGTGCCGAGGTGTCGGTGTGGACCAATTTGGGCGGAATCATCGGCGGCGCGCTCCTCGGGTATCTCGCCCGGCACATTCATCTGAAGCCGCTTGCGAGCGGCGCGATGCTCTTCACCGCGCTGTCGCTCGCCGTCTTCGGCCGCACCCAACCCGATTTGTTTGCGTTGAAAGCTGTCGCGTTCGTTCTGGGCGCGTTTCTGTATTCCTCGGCAGTTGGGTTCTACGCGACCTTCGTTCGTGTGTTCCCGACGCACCTGCGCGCCACCGGCACGGGGCTCGCCATTGGCCTGGGCCGCTTCGGCGGCATGTTGGGGCCAGTGCTCGGGGGCTGGCTGATGGCGGCGGGAACGAGCCGCCCAAGTGTCGCCGCGATCATGGCGCTGGGTGCGGCGCTGTCCGCGATATCCATTTGGTTGTTACGAGGATCGATGCTGGCCGCCCCGACGCGGCTGGCGCTGAGTCGCTAGAGAGGTCGAATAAACAGGGTCGATACGACAGGGGGCTGCCGTGTATTCATCAAGACGAGTTCCGATGATGGCTGTGGCATTGACGTTGACGCTGCCGTTGACAGCGCATGCCGCCGAGCTTGAAGAAATAATCGTGACGGCGCAAAAGCGCGAACAATCGCTGCAGGACGTGAGTCTGGCGGTCACGGCGGTGTCGGCGGAAGATCTTCTTCGCAGCAACATCTCGAGCCTCGAGAACCTGCAGCACCGCGTGCCGGGCGTGACCTTCGGCAACGACTTCGCGTTCGCGAAGCTGTTCATCCGCGGTGTCGGCCTGAACAGTTCGTTCGCCGGTATCGATCCGTCGGTCGCACTCCACGTCGATGGCGCGGTGGTCGCGCAAGCAGCCGCGCAATTCGCCTCGTTGTTCGATCTCGAGCGGGTCGAAGCGCTGCGCGGTCCTCAGGGCACGCTATATGGGCGGAATGCCACTGGCGGTTCGATCAACCTCGTGACCGCGAAGCCCACGCAGACCTTCGGCGGCTATACGAATGTGTCGATCGGCGGCAGCGATCTGAGCTACGGCCTGGATTCCGCGTTGAGCGGGCCGCTCACCGACAGCGTGCTCGGCCGCGTCGCCGTCCACTATCAACATCACGACGGCTACGGCAAGCACACTGGCAGTGGCAAGGACATCGACGATCTCAACGTGATCGGCACGCGTGGCCATCTGCAGTTCAAGTTCGGCGATGGCGTGGATCTGTTGTTGAGTGGCGAGTACGCCAAGGAAGACGATCACACCAAGTCGGTGCACTTTATCGGCCCGATGTTTCCCGATCCGCCGCTGCCGAGCCTGCGCGCGACGGGCCTGCCGAACGTGTCGCCGAACTCGCGTAACGCCGGCGGCGACTTCCGTCCGACCTTCGAAAGCGAAACCTGGGCGGCCACGGCGACATTGACTGTCCGTATGAGCGATGCGACCTCGTTCAAGTCGCTGACCAACTATCGCGAGTTCGACGATCAGTTGACCCAGGACTTCGATGTGTCGGACACGGTCAACGGCAACTTCCCGCCAGCACCCACGTCGACGACGCAGCTGCAGGCCATCGGCGATGATCAGTTCTCTCAGGAACTGCAGTTCATTTACGAAGGCGACCGGCTGCACGGCATCGCCGCTGCCTATTATCTGACCGAGTCCATCGACAGCCTGGTGCTGCTGGGTCGTGACCCGGTGGGACAGCCTGCTCGCTCTCGCGTGATTGTGCCGGCCACGCTCGATGTGGATGCGTGGGCGTTGTTCACCAACTTCACGTACGACCTGACCAAGCTTTTTTCTATCAAAGCGGGCGCTCGCTACAGCGCCGAGAAACGCACGATGGAAAATCATTTCGCGGTGGCGAGCCCGGTGGATCCGGCTGCCGTCTACGATCCCGAGCGTCGTGCATCGCGCGACTATTCCAATTTCTCACCGGAACTCGGTGTCGAATTGCGTCCCGCCGATGGAGTCATGCTGTACGCGACGTACTCCGAAGGCTTCAAGAGCGGCACGGCGAACCTGGGCGAGCGCGTCCCCAATCTGGTGAACCCCGAGACCATCGAGAACATCGAAGCGGGCCTGAAGAGCTGGCTGTTGAAGGACTCGCTGATGCTCAACATCGCCGCCTTCAAATACAAGGTCGAGGATGCGCAGTACGATCGTACGTATGCCATCACGGCGCCGCCGTTCTATGCGGCGCGGCTCGAGAACGCGGCGACCACCGATGGCAAGGGCGTCGAGCTCGAGACCAGCTGGATCGCGACCGACCATTTCAAGATGTCGTTCGCCGGTACCTATTATCACATTCGCTTCGACAAGTTCCTGTCGCAGAACCCGATCAACCCGGCGTTGTTCGGGCCGGGCGGTTCGAGCTTGCCGCCGGAGGATCTGACGGGCAATCGTCCTCGTAACACGCCGGACTGGACCGCGGAGCTCTCGGCGACGTACGAGTGGCCGCTCACGAGTGGCGCGTCGCTTGCGTTGACGGGTGCGGTGTCGAGCCGGGACAAACAGTACTACACCGAGTTCAATGACGAGGTGACCGGTCAGGATGGCTTCACGCTGTATGACGCGAACCTGTTGTACACCGGTGCCGGCGGCAAGTTCACGCTCAACTTCTGGGGCAAGAACCTCTCCGATGAGATGATCGTGTCCGGCATCTATGTGACTTCCACGGCGCGCACGATCACCGGCACCTATCTACCGCCGCGGACGTATGGCGTGACCGCTGGTTATAAATTCTAAGGGAGCGAAGGATCGATGCCGCCCGAGGCCGTTCAGTATCAATGCAGGAATCAGGTCGCGTTCCTGCTGATCGACTATCCGCCGGTGAACGTGCTGGCGGCACCGGTTCGCGTCGGCCTTGCTCGGGCGCTCGAGACCGCGCTTGCTGACGCGTCGGTGCGGGCAATCGTGATTGGCTGTGTCGGCAAGACGTTTTCGGCCGGCGCCGACATTGGCGAGTTCGACGGGCCGGTGGCCGAGCCGACCCTGCAAGCGGTGTTCGCGTCGCTCGAAGCATCGACCAAGCCCATCGTCGCAGCGGTGCATGGCCTGGCGCTCGGCGGTGGCGTGGAGCTTGCGCTCGCGTGTCACTATCGAGTGGCGACGGCGGATGCGAAACTCGGCTTGCCGGAAATCACCCTGGGATTGATTCCAGGGGCCGGCGGCACGCAGCGTTTGCCGCGAGTCATCGGTGCGACGGCGGCACTCGACATGATTGTTTCGGGTGCCCCGGTCGATGCAGCGGCGGCATCAAAACTCGGGCTGATCGATGCGATCGTCGAGGCGGATCTGATGCAGGGAGCGCAGCGCTTTTGTGAGCAATTGATCGGGCAGGGCGGACAGCCGCGTCCGACGGGCGCTCGAGCGGTCGATGCCACAGGCTTCGATGAGGCGGGGATCGCCGCGCTCTTGAGCAAACATTCGCGGGCCCTGAAAGGACGAACGACTCAGCAACTCGTCATCGAAGCGCTCACTGTAGCCACGCAGTCGAATTTCGAGACCGGGCTCGCCGCCGAACGTCGCATCGCTGACCGCTCGATCGCGACGTTGGAAAGCCAGGCGCTGCGCCACTTGTTCTTCGCCGAGCGACAGGTATCGAAGGTGCCCGGGGTCATCCCGGAGCTCTCGAAAGCGATCGGTCGCCAATCGACGGTCGAACGCGACGGGGCAGGGTGGGCCAACAAAGCGCCGATCGCCCGGGTCGCGGTCATTGGCGCGGGGACGATGGGCAGCGGCATTGCCACGGCGTGCGCTGATGCGGGCATCGCCGTCACGTTGATCGATTCGCACGCCGAGGGCCTTGAACGCGGGCTGTCGTTGATCGCATCGAACTATGAGTCGAGCGTGGCGCGCGGACGATTGACGCATGAAGAAGCCGCGCGTCGGCGCGAGCGCATCGTGGATTCGCTCGACCTGGGTGCCGCGGCCGAGGCCGATGTCGTGATCGAGGCGGTGTTCGAAGACCTCGCGCTCAAGCAACGTCTGTTGTCGACGGTCGCATCGCTCACGCCCGCGTCGACCTTGTTGGCATCGAATACGTCGACCTTGTCCATCGCCGAACTCGCACGACCCTGCCGCGATCCGCAACGTGTGGTCGGTCTGCATTTCTTCAGTCCAGCGCATGTGATGAAACTCCTCGAGATCGTGCGTGCGCCGACGACCGATCCGGCGGCGGTCGGCCGTGCGCTCACGCTGGCGAAGCAGTTGAAGAAGATCGGCGTCGTGGCCGGCGACGCCTTCGGCTTCATCGGCAACAAGATGATGCTGGATGGCTACTGGCGCGAAGCGGAGCTGTTGATGCTGGAAGGCGCAACACCCGAACAGGTCGACAGTGCCATGGAATCGTTCGGTTTCGCCATGGGCCCAGCGCGCGTCAGCGATCTGGGTGGGACCGATGTCGGCACCAAGACGCGTATCGAGTTGTTCAAACGCGAGACCCGAGCCGATCCTTACTTTGTCATCGCCGATGCGCTGACGGCGATGAACCGCCTCGGGCAGAAGACGCTCGCGGGCTTCTATCGGTATCGGCCGGGTGAGCGACAGGCGCTGCCGGATGAGACGGTGGCAACGCTCATCGAGACCCTTGCCGCCGAGCGCGGCATCGCCCGGCGGTCAATCGACTCCTCCGAAAGCGTCGAACGATGCTTGCTACAACTCATCAATGTCGGTGCGCAGGTGCTCGACAGCGGGGTCGCGATGCGTGCAGCCGATATCGATGTCGTATGGGTGCATGGCTATGGGTTTCCAAAGCACCTCGGGGGCCCGATGTTTCATGCCGATAGCCTGGGACTGAAGCATGTCCTCGAGCGCTTCGAGCACTACGGCGCACGCATGAAGAATCGAAACGATTACTGGCGGCCCGCGGCGCTGCTCGAAACACTCGCGCGACAAGGCCGCTCGTTTGCAGATTGGGACCGCGAGCGTAGCGCCTCATGAATGAGTACGACGACATCCCCGGAACCTTTGTGTTCGATGCCGAGCGGGCCCGTCAGGGCTATCCCTTGAATCGCTTTTGCATGTCACTCATGCGCGAGGAGAATCGCAAGCGGTTCAAGGCCGACGAGGCGGCCTACGTGCGCACGTTCGGCATGAGCGAAGCGCAGATCGATGCGGTGCTGAGCCGTTCCTGGAATCGCATGCTGGCGCTCGGCGGCAATGTTTATTTCATGGCCAAGCTGTTCTTCACCGATGGCCGCTCGGTGCAGTTCGCGTGCGCGCAGATGGCGGGCATGACGCAGGAGGCGTACGCGAAGATGATGTTGAGCGGCGGCCGCTCGCCGGACGGAAACCGCTACAAGTGCGAGCGCAACGATGGCTGAGGTATTCGCCGCATTGACCACCTCGCACGTGCCGGCGATGGGCGCGGCCGTCGACCAGGGCAGGACTCGAGATGAGTACTGGCGGCCGGTGTTCGAGGGCTACGAGTTCGCCCGGCGCTGGATCGAGCAGGCTCGGCCCGATGTTGTCATCCTCGTTTACAACGATCACGCGACCGCGCTCGGTCTCGATGTCATTCCCACCTTCGCGCTCGGTTGTGGCGCTGAGTTTGAGCCGGCCGATGAGGGCTGGGGCCGCCGACCGGTGCCGATTGTGAAGGGCGACCCGCAGTTCGCAGCCCATCTCGCACAGTCGCTCATCCTCGATGAGTTCGATCTGACGCTGATCAATCGCATGGATGTGGATCACGGCCTGACGGTGCCGCTGTCGATGGTGTTCGGTCAGCCCGACGTCTGGCCCTGCAAAGTCATTCCGCTGGCCGTGAATGTCGTGCAGTACCCACCGCCTACAGGCAATCGGTGTCTGCATCTGGGTCAGGCGCTGCGCAAGGCGGTGGCGAGCCACGATCGCGATCTGCGAGTGATGGTGTGGGGAACCGGAGGCATGTCACATCAGCTGCAAGGGCCACGCGCGGGGCTCATCAATTCCGAGTTCGACGCTCGCTTCATGGACCTGCTCATCGAGGCACCCGAGCAGGCCGCCGCGATCCGGCATGTCGATTATCTGCGGGAGAGCGGTTCGGAAGGCATCGAGCTCGTGATGTGGCTGATCGCTCGCGGGGCGCTCACCGAGAAGGTCCGCACCGTGAGACGTTTTTATCATGTGCCCGCGTCCAACACCGCAGTCGGGCATCTGATCCTCGAGAACGCGTCGGAGAGTGGGGGGCCATGAGCAAACAAGCCGCATCCATCCTGTTGCATCCGAATGCCGTGCGCGAGCAATCGCGGCCATTGCCCGCTCGTATCGATCCGAACATGCGACAGCTGCGTGCGCTGGTCGCCGTCGCGCAGGGCGGCTCCGTGCACAAAGCCGCCTCGCTGATGCACGTGACACAGCCCGCCGTCACGCGTGCGATCCATGAATTGGAGCAGGCGCTCGGCCTCGAAATGTTCGCGCGTACGCCCAAGGGAATGGTCCCGACCACCGTCGGTGCCATTCTCGTCGAACGCACCCAGCGTGCCTTTGCGCAGCTGACTCAGGTTGAGCAGGAGTTGACCGACCTGGGTGTGTCCCGCCGTTCGACCGCGAGCATCGGGGCGAAGGTCACCAATCGGCACTTGCGAACGTTGGTGGCGATCGATCGGCATGGCACGGAGACCGCAGCGGCGCAGGAGCTCGATGTCTCGCAGCCGTCGGTGACCCAGACGCTGCGTCAGCTGGAGCGCATCGTCGAGACCAACCTGTTTATTAGAACGGCGCGGGGCATGCTAGTGACGCGCGCGGGCGAGATCATGCTCAGGCGAACGAAGCTGATGTTTCATGAGCTGCAGCTCGCGCGTGACGACATCGCGGCCCAGTTCGGCAACATCAGCGGTCGCATCGTCGTCGGCGCGTTGGCGCTGGCGAGCACGCTGCTCGTGCCACGCGCGGTGACGCGGTTGAAGCAGGAATATCCCGACCTGCAGATCACGCTCCTGGAAGGCGCGTACGAGTCGATGCTCGAGAGTCTGCGTTGTGGTGACGTGGATCTCCTGGTCGGCGTGCTGCGCTATCCGATTCCTTGCAGCGACATTGTGCAGGAGAAGCTATTCGAGGACCTGCTCTCGGTGGTCGGTCGGAAAGGGCATCCGTTCGCGCAGGCCCAGTCGCTGAAGCTCGCCGATGTGATCGATTGCGAGTGGATATTGCCGTACAAGGCCGCGCCTTCGCGCAAAGCGTTCGAGCAGGTCATGCTCGCGGCTGGGTTGCCGCTACCCAAGAATGCCATCGAGTCCAATGCCCTGGTCGCGCTGCGCGCCTTGCTGATCGAGAGCGACCGACTCTCGATCCTCTCGCGCAACCAGATTCATTACGAGGAACTGCACGGCATGTTGTCGGTGTTACCCATCGACATGCGTGGCAGCGAACGCCCGATCGGAATCACGACCCGCGCCGACGCCAAGCGCTCGGTGGGTTTACAGGCGCTACTGCGCCACCTGCGCGCCGTGGGCGATGAAATGAAAGACGGCCACACTGTGGAGACGAGACGATGAAGCCGACAAATCTGGACGGGGTCTTGAAACAAGCGGGCAACGCGGTGGAGCTGCTGCGGAACTCGAAGATCGGGGCGTACGTCTATCCGGTCGTACCCTACGAGTTCACCAACTGGCGCGATGAGCAGCGGGGCTGGCGTGAAACCGCGGTGCTGTTCGATCAGACGCACCACATGGCCGAGTTCACCGTGAAGGGGCCCGATGCGCTCAAACTGTGCTCGTATCTCACCATCAACAGCTTCAACAATTTCCAGCCGAACCGCGCCAAGCAAATGGTTCCGTGCAGCCACGACGGTTACGTCATCGGCGATGGCATTTTGTTCTATCTCGACAAGGATGAGCTGCTGTTCGTCGGACGCGCGCCGACGGTGAACTGGATGCAATTTCACGCCGAGACGGGCGGCTTCAATGTCACGACGATCCGTGACGATCGATCTCCGTCGTATCCGCGCGGCAAGGCAGTGACGCGGCGACACTATCGGTACCAGATCCAGGGGCCGAAGGCGTCGCAGATTCTCACCAAGTTGAATGGCGGACCGCTGCCCGACGTGAAGTTCTTTTCGATGGACACCATCAAGATCAAGGGCCAGCCGGTGCGTTGCCTGCGACACGGGATGGCGGGCGAGCCGGGGCTGGAGCTCTGGGGACCGTACGAGCAGTACGATGAGATTCGCGAAGTCATCCTTGCGGCGGGTGAGGAATTCGGTCTCGTGCAGGTGGGCGCTCGTGCCTATTCAACAAACACGCTGGAATCCGGCTGGATTCCGTCGCCGCTGCCCGCTGTTTATACCGGCGAGAAGATGAAGGCGTATCGTGAGTGGCTGCCCGCCAACGGGTACGAAGCCACGGGCTCCATCGCCGGCAGCTTCGTGTCCTCAAATATCGAGGACTACTATCTGACGCCGTATGCGTTGGGTTACGGACCGTTCGTGAAGTTCGATCACGAATTCGTCGGCCGCGAGGCGCTGGAGAAATTGCAGCACCAGCCGCAGCGGAAGAAAGTCACGTTCGAATGGAATCCGGAGGATCTGGCGAAGATCTATCGTTCCATGTTCGATCCCTCGATGCCGAGCTACAAGTACATGGACATTCCGAACTTCAACTACGGCTCCTCGTCCTACGACGCGGTGCTCAAGGGCGGCAAAGTGGTGGGCTTCTCGATGTTCGGTGGCACGAGCTTCAACGAACGCCGGGCGCTGTCGCTGGGCGTGGTCGATGCGGACATCAATGTCGGCGACGAGCTCACGCTGTTGTGGGGCGAGGAGAACGGCGGCACGAATAAAGCCACCGTCGAACGCCACACTCAGCTCGAAGTGCGCGTGAAAGTTGCGCCGGTGCCGTACGCTCGCGATGCTCGCGAGGGTTATCACCAGGGCTGGCGTAGCAAGCAGGGATGAGCGGCCCATGACGTCCTTCAAGCTCGATGAGCTAATTGCGATCGACGTACATACGCACGCCGAGGTGTCCTGCCGCTGCCCCATCGACGAGGTATGGCAGGAATATGAGAAGGCGGCGAACGTGTACTTCAAAGCCGGCAGCCGCCGGCCGACCATCGCCGAGACGGTGGCTTACTATCGCGAGCGGAAGATCGGGCTCGTCATGTTCACGGTCGACTCCGAGCATCAGATCGGCGCGCGTCGCATTCCCAACGAAGAAGTGGCGGATGCGGCACGCGAGAACGCCGACATGATGATCGCGTTCGCCAGCATCGATCCCCACAAGGGCAAGATGGGCGTGCGCGAGGCCAAGGCGCTGTTGAGGGACGGCGTCATCCGCGGCTTCAAGTTTCATCCGACCGCGCAGGGATTTTTTCCGAACGATCGCATGGCCTATCCGTTGTATGAAGTGATCGCAGAGCACCGACTACCGGCGATCTTTCACAGCGGCCACTCGGGCATCGGCACCGGCATGCCGGGCGGTGGCGGACTGCGGCTGAAATATTCCAACCCGATCTACCTCGATGATGTCGCCGCGGATTTTCCTGAGATGAATGTCATCATCGCGCACCCGTCCTGGCCGTGGCAGGACGAGGCGCTATCGGTGTGCCTGCACAAGCCGAACGTCTATATCGATCTGTCGGGCTGGTCGCCCAAATACTTTCCGCCGCAGTTGATTCAGTACGCCAACAGTCAGCTCAAGCACAAGATGCTGTTCGGCTCGGACTTCCCGCTGATCACGCCGGATCGCTGGATGAAGGATTTCGCGGAAGCCGCCTTCAAGCCGGAGGTGCGACCGCTGATCTTGAAGGAGAATGCGATTGAGGCGTTGCGCTTGCGGTGACGGCGGGTTCGAAAGAAGAGTGAGTGCGCTTGCTTGCGTCACACTCCAATGGAGCATGCATTGCACTCCGCCGTTGCCGGTTGCACCGACTGGGCACCTGATGTAGTGTTGAGCACTACATCGGAGGCGATCATGAAGACCATCTCGGCCGCGGAGGCAAATCGACATTTTTCCGAAGTGCTGCGCGAGGCGACGCGTGGGCAAACCATTCTGATTACCTCGCGAGGCAGGCCTGTAGCGACGTTGGGGCCTGCTTCGGAAAGGCCCCAGATCCGTGCGGCGGCCAAGGCGGCATTGCTCGCACGTCTCGGCAAACGGAAGGTCAGCGGTGCGCGCAACTGGACGCGTGCAGACCTGTACGGCGACGAGCAATGAAAATCGCGTTGGACACGAACGTCCTCGCGTACGCTGAGGGCGTTGGAGAGGAGGCGAAGCGTCGGAAGACCCATGACTTGCTGAGTGCCTTGCCTGCAGACAACGTCGTTTTGCCTGCTCAGACGCTCGGCGAGCTGTTCCGAGTTCTGACTGGCAAAAGCGGCATCGCCCGAGCCAAAGCTCGCAGCATCGTTCTGAGCTGGTCGGACGCCTTCGGTGTTCACGATTCGACGCATACAGCATTCCTATCGGCTTTCGACCTGGCGGCCGAAATGTCGATGCAGATCTGGGATGGATTGATCCTATCCGTGGCTGCCGAGGCGCGTTGCCGACTTCTGCTGTCGGAAGATTTCCAGCATGGGTTCACTTGGCGTGGTGTCACGGTCGTCAACCCGTACACGGACGAGGTTCATCCCCTCATCAAGGCGCTGTCCGATCAATAGAGCGGAGCGGCCAAGCGCTAATACGAACGCGTGAGACGATCACCGGGCAGCTGAGCACATGCCGCCCTCCTGCGGGATACAATGGCGAATGAATCAAAGAGTGTTTATCCGCTGATTGAGCGCCCCCTCGCAGCCATCTGAGGAACGCCCTCGGATCCCGGTGATTGCGGCCATATGGGGCGGCATCCTGCTTCGCGAAAATCACCTCAAAGATTCCACAATTGGAACTGAGGTCTCGGTCGGTAACCCTGATTCCATTTCCAACGTAGTTGACCGAGCACGAAGAAGATGGCGGGGCGTCCACGCTGCGCCTTACGCGATCGGCTCACCCGCGCCAGTTCTTTCCGTTATCAGCCGGTAGTGCTCGGGTCTGCGGTGCTTTGCGAAGTTAAAGACATGCTCTCGGAAATATTCACCTATCGAGAGATCTGCCTTCACTGAGATGACTTCATCTTCCTCGGATAAGCTACGGGCGACGATCTCTCCCGTGGGCGCTACGATAGCGGAACTGCCGATCATGTGGTGACCATCTTCGCTGCCACATTTCGCCGCTGCCGCGACCCAAATCCCGTTCTGATAAGCGTTTGCCTGCAGCGAGATCAAGTGAGTCGTGGTCCGTAGGTGCGTCGGCTCGTTCCAATGGATATTCACCGACGGGGTGTTGTAGCCGAGGACCACGATTTCGGCGCTCTGTAGCGCCATGACCCGATAGGTTTCCGGCCACCTTCGATCATTGCAAATGCACATTCCCATGCGCACACCGTCCGTGTCGAATACGCGGAATCCAAGGTCGCCGACGGAAAAGTACTTCTTTTCGAGGTGTTGAAACGGCGCCGCCGGCATGTGATCCGAATGACCGGGCAGATGGATCTTACGATACTTCCCAACGATCTCTGCATTCCGATTGACGATGATCGAAGTGTTGAAGGGGCGACCGTCGGAAGTCAGCTCAGCATAGCCGAGATAGAAGCCGAGGTGCAGCTCAAGTGAGGCTCGGAAGATAGGCTCGGTTACAGGACTGGGCATCGAAAGCTCGAAGAATCGGCGACGAGCTTCATCTTCTGCCATCCAATAACGCGGGAAGAATGTCGTGAGAGCGAGTTCTGGAAATACGAGAAACTCAGCGCCCCGCGACTTGGCCTCTCTCATCATTGCCACAAGTCGAGCGACGACAGATTCGCGCGTATCGTTGAGTTGAACTGGCCCCAGTTGGGCTACGGCGAGCCCGAGAGTCCGTTTCGGCTTGGAGTTGGCCGAAATGCTGGCCTCGGTCAATGTCCGTTCATTGTTCATTCGTCACGTCTCCAAGGGGATGCACGTCGCCGCGGCGGTTTTCTGCCCCGGGCCCGCCAACGAGACCCGGGCACGGCCAGTGTGTCGCGCCCATAGCCCCGGGGGCTAGCCTCGGCTATTGCAGCTCCGTCTCATCACGATGAGCTATCGCCCTTATCCGGCCGACACGCGACGAACGTTGATTCCTTACCGTTCGCGAATCTTACTGACACACTCGCTTCATACAGCACGACAACTGAGGCGTGCAAAACGGACAGTAACCGCAAGTTTTGAGAGGGTTGACGCAGCGGTGACAGCGGGTCCGCAAGGATGGGGCCGACATCAGGAGTAGTAGCAGGTTTAAATCTGCCGAAGGGATTTTTAATGTTCCTGAGCGACGTACACCGCAGGATGAGATGATCGAGATCAACATCGACGGTGCGCCAGGATCTCAGTGAAGTTGCATAGAAATACACAAGATTGACGTTTCCATCGAAGTCACCATAGACTCGGCGCACCCTCATCTGACAAGGAACGTCACGTGAAGAATGCATGCTTGGCTCTGGCCTCATTCCTCCTGGCCTCGTTCGCAAGCGCCGACCCGGTGATCATCGACCCGGATGGGCTCGCTGAAGGCACCGACATCAGCAATGCATTTTCGGGTGTCACACTCCGCCACTACTCTGTCATCAGGGATGTGAGCGCCCCGGACGGCGCCAGGGTGGTGGTGGACAATGTGTATGTGAAGGAGTGCCTGAGCCCCTGGGATCCCAGTACGAAGTGCGGACAGCTCGGCACCGGTCACTTTGGGTATCAACATCCGACAGGCGCCATCGCGAGTAGCTTCATTGCGCAGAGCATCTACAGTATCAGCTGCATCACCACAGCCAATCCGGGCCCCTGCAAGTGGGAGAACCATGAGTTCCTGGACGCTAGCTTCGATTTCGTTGTCGAGGCGGTGACGATCGATGCCACGCATCTGTCGGACTGGCCAACGGCTTGGGCCTTCGATGCCGCCGTCAATCAGTTGCAAATCAATCGCGACATCACGTGGCATCGGCAGTGCACGCCGACTTCGCCCCCCGGGTATTGCCATCAAACGTTGACCGTCACGGCGGTGACGGGGCAGATCAGCCGCGTCGTATTCGCGGGCCTCGGCGGCTACGTGCTGCTCGACAAGCTCACTTACACTTTGCCCTGAATATTCGTCGCGGCCTAGCTGTCGAGCGATTGGCAGATCCGTTCGTACAACTGCGCCCGCGTAAAGGGCTTCGATAACAAGGGGATCTCCATCACGGCACTGGTCATCGTAGGTGAGGGCATCTGCGCATAGCCGCTGGTAAATAACAAACGGACCCTCGGGTATCTGCGCTGTACCGTCGCGGCCAACTCGCGTCCGTTCAACCCCGGCAGCCCGATATCCGTGAACAAGAGGTCGACGCTTCTATCGCGATCCAGGATCTTCAGCGCTTCCGAGGCATCGACTGCTTCAATGACGCTGAAGCCAAAGTCGCGCAGCGTGTCCGTCGTAAAGCTCCTCACTGCATCGTTGTCCTCGACCACGAGGATGGTTTCCTCGCGAGTTCGACTGCCTGGACTCGGTTGGCGCCTCGCAGCTGGCGAGACCTCGGCATCCTGCAATTGGGGCAGGTAGATCTTCACGGTCGTGCCGTGTCCCGGACGGCTATAAAGTTTGATGTGCCCGCCCGATTGCTTCACGAACCCAAATACCTGGCTCAATCCGAGGCCAGTGCCCTGGCCCATGGGCTTTGTGGTGAAGAAGGGATCGAAGGCGCGGTCCATCACTTCCTGCGTCATTCCGCTGCCAGTGTCCGTTATGCAAATCAGGACATAGGTCCCCGGCTTGAGATCAGGCAATAGCCGTACCTCATTGTCACTGATATGCGCGGTCGCGGTTTCGATCGTGAGCGTGCCGGCTCCCGCCATCGCGTCTCGGGCATTCACAGCGAGATTGAGCAGTGCGCTTTCGAGTTGGTTGGGATCGACCTCCGCCATTCCCACCGTAGTGTCTTCGATTCGGCGGACGTTGATGCTTTCCGGCAGTGTGCGACGGACCATTTCCGTCCACGCCTGAAGCGATCTGTTGATGTCCACCGGTTTGGGCTTGAGCGGCTGGCGACGTGCGAATGCCAATAGTTGTTGCGTGAGGCTGGCCGCTCGTTCGCCCGCTCGCAAGGCCTGGTCGACGCAGCGTTGCCAGCGAGGTTGGTCGGCGGGAAGGATCTGAGAAAGGGTGTCGAGATTGCCCAGCATCACAGTCAGCAGGTTGTTGAAGTCGTGAGCGACTCCGCCTGTGAGTTGACCGATCGCCTCCATCTTTTGCGATTGATGCAACTGTTCCTGCATGAGGCGTCGCTCGGTCATGTCTCGCGTCACTTTCGCGAATCCGAGCAGTTCGCCGCTCGGCCCGCGTAGTGCGTCGATTAGCACGATCGCCCAAAACTTGGTGCCGTCCTTTCGGACGCGCCAACCTTCGCCCTCGAATTTGCCCGTCGCCGCTGCGGTGGCCAATGCTCGCGCGGGCAAACCATTAGCGCGGTCTTCCGGGGTATAGAACTCGGAAAAACTGCGCCCGACGATCTCCTCGGCCACATATCCCTTGATCCGTTCCGCGCCCGGATTCCAGGAGACCACCATGCCGGCCGGATCCAGCATATAGATCGCGCAATCTCGAATGCCCTCGATCAAGCGCGCAACGTGTTGGCCGCTGCTGTCGAGGCTGGCGATCATGGGAGTTGAGCTTTCAGGCCCGCCGCCGGCGGGACCGCCGCGCTTTCGTGTCATCTCGCTAGGAATCCGGTACCCTTAACTCGAATGAATGCTCGGGCGCTAATAAAGTTCCGGCGGGAACGATATGGCTCGGAAGGACCGGGGCCACTAGCTCCAGTTACGTACATGGTCTCGCTTGTTGGAGAACGATGCGCGGGTCCGGCGCAGCGGGACGCTTGCGACTACTTCCTGATCATGTCGGTGCGGTGGCGGTAGCTGGAGGAGCCCGAGCTGCTCCGCTGTGGCTGTAGCAAAGATGAAACAATCGGCTGCCATGCTGAACATAACGTTCAGCATTCAACAATCAGAACAACAGGGACGGCAGCGGCGTCGAAGATGGAGCTTGAGGATCAGAACGGGCCGGTGCGCCCGCGTGCGGACGATACGCCAGGGTTCGAAGACGCAGTCTGGCTGCTTTCCACGGCCTGTACGTTGAATCAATCGGCGTTCGATGCCCGATTGTTCGCGCAGCGGTTCCCGCCGCCGCTAGGGCCCGATGCGCTTGGGGCCGCCGCCGACGAGCTTGGCCTGAGGATCGAGCAACGGCGCGGCTCGCTCGCCGCCGTTCTCGCGTGGCGTCTTCCGCTAGCTGTCAAGATTCGGCAGCTCAACTCGCCGGTTTCCACAACCGCCCCGGTCTCGCACCGTGCTGCCGCTGTTTACGCATCCATTACCCCCAGACCACGTTGATCGCGCTCGGCATCGCGATGTTCCTGTTCCTGGTTTTCACCGGCAATCAGGCGTTCATCACGGAGTGCGTGGCCGAGCAGCTGAAGATGCTCGCGGGTGCTGCTGGTGGGTGCCCGGACCGTCATGCACTCGAACGATTTTTACGTGAAGATCGCGCAGCCCGAGGAGGCCGGCATCGTGCGGGATATTCTCGTCGAATGCGGAAATCATAGAAGGTCGGCGCAGCGTGCTGGAGTATGTGCTGTCGCCCGTGAGGAAGGTCACGGATGAGGTAGCGAGAGAACGATGAATGCTAGATGTGTGTGCACAACGCCTTAAATTTTCTTGAGTTGGAGCGAAGCGTGAGAGCCATTGGGATCTGTCTGGCGATGCTCGTACTCGCCGGCTGCCAGAAGAAACATTTCGAGTGGACCGAAGAGGTGCGGCTTGCCGACGGCTCGAGTGTGCAGATCGAGCGCAGCACCCGCTACGGCAAAGTGTTGACCGAAATGGGCGGCCCCACCTCAAGGTGGGTGTCCGAGGCCACGATCACCATCATTGAGCAAGCACAGAAGTTGCCGACGTGGTCGCATGCAATGGAACCCATGTTGCTTGACAAGGATCCGGCGACAGGTCACTGGCGATTGCTGGCGAGCGCGGTGGACTACTGTGAGTATGCCAGTCGCTTTGGCCCACCGTATGTCACGTTCCCCACGTTCGAGTTGAAGGGCACGCAGTGGGTCTATATCGGCATGCCGGAGTCGATGCTGAAGCGTAGGGCGAACTTGCTTGTGGGTGCTCCCAAGGCCGAACTTGGGCGGGAACCGCATCTGAGCGCAGAGGATATCGCCATTTCCAACAGACGGGTGGGGGAAGCGAGCTGGGTCCGGCCAGAGATGGCGGATTACTGCGCCGTCCAACTCAAGCTGTGGAAGAAGTGACAAATCGACGAAGGGAACCGCGCGCATGGATCGAATAACCGAACTCGCCCACGTATCCACCCCTGCCTACAACCGCAACGAGGTCAACCGGGTCGGTATCCCGCCGGGCTGGCAGATTGCGCAACTCGCCATAGGTATCACGATGCTCATGCTCGCCGGCTGCCAGAAGAAACATTTCGAGTGGACCGAAGAGGTGAGGCTTGCCGACGGCTCGAGCGTGCAGGTCGAGCGCAGCACCCGCTACGGCAGAGTGTTGACTGAAATGGGCGGACCGACCTCGAGGTGGGTGTCCGAGGCTACGGTCACCATCGTCGAGGAAGGACGCAAGTTGCCGACGTGGTCGCACGCGATGGAGCCCTTGGTGCTCGATAGAGATCCGGCTACGGGGCGCTGGCGGTTGCTCGCGAGCGCGGTGGACTACTGTGACTATGCCCGTCGCTTTGGCGAACCGTACGTCACGTATCCCACCTTCGAATTAAAGGGTACGGAGTGGGCCTATGTCGGCATGCCGGAGTCGATGCTGAATAGGCGCGCGAATTTGCTCGTGGGGACGCCCAAAGCGGAGCTCGGACGGGATCCGCATTTGAGCGCAGAGGATGTTGCCATCTCCAACGCAGGCTTGGAGAGGGCAGGTCTGGTCCGGCCGGCGATGGCGGATTACTGCGCCGAGCAGAACAAACTGATGAAACGATGACAGGCCAGCGAAGGCAGACGGAATGGAACCGCGTGCGACCGTCGCTAGCGGAATTCCGCGCCCGCGAGCACAAGCTGAAGAACAAAGTGACTGATCAACGAAGGTAACAGCGCTCGCGCTCCGCGCAAGTGAAATGGTCCATCAAGGCTCTACGCACCAGGGTACTTGTCTGTAGGAATTCTGTAGCAGCTCAATAGATCAATCCGTTCGACTCGCCAAGTAAGCCGCTATCGCCACCATATCCGCATCCGTCAGGTGCACGACGACGGGTTTCATCAGCTCTGAAGCCGCTCCCGTGCGTGTAGCACCGCGCATGTCGTACAGCTGTCGAAAGAGATAACTCGGAGAGCGGCCGACAATTCGCGGTACATCAGCCACCCCCTTCAGATCTGCGCCGTGGCAGGCCGCGCAGGGCAGGGTGCGTCCTGAACTACCTGTGGCGACTAGATCGGCGCCGCGCGCGAGGCTTCCTGTCGGTACATATGCAATGTATGGCGTGCGCGAATCGCGGTTCTCGAAGCGATCAACGTCCTCGGCCAACTCGACAATCCGATCACCGATCGGTTCGGTGTTCGAGCCGGGCGCCTTGTTGAGCATCCAACCGGCGACTATCGTGCGCGGGGCGGTTGGAGACTCTACGACCTTGATGAAGGACACCGGAGTCAACGAGGCAAAGTACGTTGCGGATTCTTCGATTTCGAGATCCGTCAGCTCCTTGGCAAGCGCGATCATATTAGTCTGAGGTGCGCGTCTTGGCTCTGAGCCCAACCGCTTGTCCTCGCGGAAGGCCGTGATCTGGGCCTTGATATAGTTGGCGCTCAATCCGGCGAGGTTGGTGTTTTCAGGGCGTCCTGCGCCATTGGGTAGATGGCAAAAGGCGCAGGCATAGACCCGAGGTTCACGGCTGCGCCCTACGATGCCGGGCATCGCTGGATGTTCCTCCGGGTGCCAATCGGGCGGCTGAGCGGTAATCGCCGCGATCTCGCGGCGAGTGAAGCTCGCGGTACTGTCAGGAACTCGTTGCGGCTTCTCGTCATCGATGGCCGGCTGCGCAGCGGGGGGATTCAAAGCATAGGCCCAGGCAGGGACTTCCGCATCGACCGTGCCAGAGACCGATGCAAGCGCGGCGAGCAGAGCAAGTGCCTTGATGGAATGTTTCATAGGACCGTTCAAGCGGCGCGATGCTCGATTCTATGACAGAAATCTCCATCAGAACGTACCAGACGCAGTGAAACTCTGGCCTCCGCTCGTGTACGTCACTGTATAGGTGTCTCCGCTGGTTGGATGCACCGTGCCCGTGCCGCTCATTTGGGCAGCAAAGGTACGATTCGTCCCCGGCCCCAACGTTTGCCCGGCGGACAACGTGTATTGATACGTGATGGTGCCAGCCGTGCTATTGCTGCTCTGGCTAATACTCGAGCCGACGGAATTGTACTGGCCAGAGTACGCGATGCCGGTAGTGCGCTGAACGGTGATGGTGACCGAGAGCGCGGTTAACGTTCCTGTGTTCGCGATCCGCAGTTGCTCCTCGACAAAGTATCCGCCGCTGCTCGTGACGGCCGGTGTCACGGTGACGGTGCCATCGCCGCCGGGTGCGGTCACTGTGAGCGTCATGGTGGCGGTTCGTGTCGTTGAGCCCGACGTGCCTGTCACAGTGACTGTAGCTGCGCCTGCGGTCGCGCTGCTCGCAGCGGTGAGTGTGAGTGTCGAGCTGGCGCCTGTTGCCGACGCTGGGTTGAAGCTGGCGGTGACGCCGCTCGGTAAACCACTGGCGCTCAAGGCGACCGCACCAGTGAAGCCACCGGTACGTGTAATCGCAATAGATACGGTGCCACTCGAGCCACGAGCAACGGAAAGCGTGCCAGGAGACGCAGCGATGGCGAAGTCCTGGGTTACAGCAGTAGTGGTTGCGCTGACCGATGCGCTTGCAGCGGACTGTTTACCCGACGCGTCTTGAGCAACGATCGTGTAGGAGTACGTCGTGTTGGCGGTGAGTCCGGTGTCCGTGAACGTGGTCGATGTCGCACTCCCCGCCAGAGTGGTGCCGCGGAAGACTTGATAGCCCGTGACGCCCACATCGTCGCTCGATGCATCCCACGCGAGAGAAGCAGTTGAGCTCGTCGTCCCGGTCACGCGCAGATTCGTTGGCGTTGTCGGTGGCTGAGTATCTACGACCCCGCCGCCCGGTTCGCTTCCAAAGACGCGCACGCCATTGTCATAGACCGGAATGCGCTGTACGAGCACGGGCGTCGAGCCCGGCGTCGTCGATACGCCCGTGAACGACCAGTCGTTACTTGCATCCCACGCACCGGAGCTCGCAATCCGGAACTGCACTTCTTTGCGATAGTGCTGCTGTCCGCCCGGATAGATCTTGGTGCCGTTGCAGCTCACCGTGACGTAATAGATGTTGCCTGAGTGTTGCGTGGGGCCGGTCGGCGGCGGGCATTGGTTGTAATTTGCAGTCAGCGCGATCTGGCTCGGGCTCACGCCAGGTTCGAGCGTGAAGTAGTAGCGGAATGAAAGCTTGTCCGTGACACGAGCCGGCCAGCCGGATTGATTGTTGAGGAGCAGCTTGATCTCGGTGAAGTTGGAACCCGACGCGTTGATGGACGCCTCGGGGAAGATTTCATTGCCGACGACCGGCTCCGGCGTCGGGAAGCTCGCCAATGGCGTGCCACCGAATTCACCGACGAGGCGCGCCAGCGCACTGGTGAAACCGGCGTTGTAGTCGGTGGCGACCTCGTTCATGGTGTAGTCGGAGCGATCGTCGGTGTACTGATCATTCGGCGAGGTTGGGCCACCGACCAGCGCGCCGTAGAGAATGTGGCGGCTGATCGTCGGATTGGTGATTTGATCCGTCCAGGAGCCGTGCGCGGTTCGATGGTGGGGATTCCGAGGTGGATTCGTCCCGAAGCCCACGACGAAGCTACGGTTCAACGGATTCTGGCCGAGCGCGTAGTTGATCTGGCGCACGGCAAAATCGTGATAACGGGCTTTCAGCGTTGCATCGGCGATGGCGTCGGAATAAACGAGGGCTGCGAACGCGGTATTCGCCGCATAGCGCAGCGATCCCCAACGATCGAGCACGGCTTGCCCGCCCGGGCTGTAGTTCACGCGCGTGCCATCGGCGCCAAAGGCAGTGCCGCCCACGGTCCACCAGTTGAGCCAGCGCTGTGAGTCCTCGTGGTAGCGCGTGGCGCCTGTGAGCTTCGCGAGTAGCACATAGCTGCCGTAGGATTTGTCGTCCCACGCGTGGGTCCACTTGTATGACTTGACGCTCGTTTGCTGCTGGTTGGAAAGATTTGCGTAATAGCTCTCCGCTTTGGTGAGGAACGCGGCCTCGTTGGTGGCCCGGTAGAGCCAGATGGCGCCCCACACGAGCTCATCGTTGAAGCCGCTCCAGGAGTTGTAGAACGACGCGGCATCGGTGATGCAATCGGAATACTTGCCTCGGTAAGTGTCCGCGAAGGAATAGAGCTGCCGCGCGTGTGTGAGCAGCGTGTTTGCGTACGTGGGATCGCTGGGTCGAAAAGCGATGGAGGCTGCGGCGAGCGCCGCGGCGGTCTCACCCGCCAGATCCGAGCCCGGGCAGGCGGTTGTGATGCGGAAGGAGGGCCGCGCCATCTGCATGACTTCTGCCGGCCCCCACCACGCGTGATCAGCATTACCCGCGCCAATCTGGCCATAGAGCTCGTTCGGCGAGGGATGCGCTTTGATGAAATAATCCGTTGCCCATCGCAGTTGATTGAGCGCCTCATCGAGTTGACCGACCTGCACGTAGTTGGCGCGGTACTCGACGATTCCCCAAGCGAGCATCGTGGCGCTTGCCGCCATGGGCAGGCCGAACTTCACGTGATCGCCTGCGTCGTACCAGCCACCGGTGAGATCGCGTCCGACGTCGGCGCCGTCCTGCATTCCCGAATCGCCGCGCCAATTCACCCGGTTGGACGCGGGCAAGTCGCCAGAGCGCTGTGCTTCATAGAAGAACAGAGACTTTTGCAAAGCCTCCGCGTAATTGAATGTTTGCGCCAGCAGCGGCGGCGAGAAAAGGACCAGGCACGCGACGATAAAGCTCGCAGCGCGCAGCAGTGCGCGATGGATCATGTGTCACATCCATGTGTCGACGTTCCACGGGTTAGTGGACGTGGATGCCACCATACTCAAAAAGACATCGCTGTCAATGCCGAATTTCTGAATGCACGCCCACGGCGACCTCCATATTGGATGCATCCCATGTCTGTGTTATCTAGTCCGTAAAACGGATTTCACAAACGCCGCCGGGGGAAAGTATGGAAGCTTTTAGCGGGCGTGCACGTGCTCGATATATTCCGAGCCTCATCGCCACACTGGCGGCTATCGCTGCCTTCTTCATCAGCACTGCGCGTGCAGATATCGTCATCTACGACGATGCCATTGCGCCGGGTTGGCAGAATTGGAGTTGGGCCGTCACCGACACGGCTTCCGCGGCCGCTGTGCATACAGGGGCTGCTTCACTGGCAGTGACACCAACAGCGTGGTCGGCTGCGTACCTTCGATCCGCCGCCGCGCCGGTCGATACTCGAGGACTGCTCAACCTGACTTTCTGGGTGAATGGCGGCGCCACGGGTGGGCAGCGCTTGCAGGTCGTCGCAGTGGTGAACGACGTGGCGCAACCTGGCATTCCGATCGAAGTGCTGACAGCGAATGTCTGGCAGCGAGTCTCCGTGCCGTTGAGCGCGCTCGGCGCGGACAGTCGCAACGACGTCAATGGATTCTGGATTCAGGAAGGGGCCGGCCAGGACTCAGCGACGTTTTATGTGGACGATATCGTGCTGGAATCGGGCACGCCGCCGACGCCGCCGCTGCGCATCGACGGCATGGGGATCTATGACGATGCTTTGATCAACGGCTGGCAAAACTGGAGTTGGGCATCGGTCAATCCCGCGAGCACCGCCAGCGTCCATACGGGATCGACTTCCATCGCCGTGACGGCGGGGGCGTTCGCGGCGCTTTATCTACAGCACAACGCATTTCCAACGCTGCCGTACGCATCGCTGAAGTTCTGGATCAACGGCGGACCGCAAGGCGGGCAGACACTCAATGTCATCGCGCTGTTGAGCGACGTTGCCCAACCCGCCGTGACCCTCGGACCGCTTGCGCCGAATTCGTGGCAGGAGGTCACGATTCCCCTTGCGGATCTCGGCGTGGCGAATGTCGCGGCACTCACGGGCATCTGGTTGCAGGAGAATGCGGGCATCAACCAGCCGACCTTCTATGTCGACGATGTGGGACTGCAGTTCGCGCCGCCGCCGAGCGTCGTCAACGTTCGCGTGGATCCGAAGCGACCGGTCCGTCTCGTGGATCATCGCTTGTTCGGTGTGAACGCCGCAGTATGGGATGCCGCTTTCTACTCGCCGAACACCACTGCGCTGCTCAAGGAGCTCAACAACAAAGTTCTGCGCTTCCCGGGCGGATCGTTGTCCGACGTGTATCACTGGAGCACGAACACCAGTGACGGTGAGACCTTCGAGTGGGCGACGAGCTTCGATGAGTTCGCAGAAGTGGCGGTCGCAACGCAGGCCTCTGTCTTCATCACGGTGAACTACGGTACGGGCACACCTGAGGAAGCGGCCGAGTGGGTCCGATATTCGAACAAGTTCAAGAAGTACGCGTTCAAGTATTGGGAAGTCGGCAATGAGAATTACGGTACCTGGGAGGCCGATAACAACGATCGGCCGCACGATCCGGTCACCTACGCGAATCGGTTCCGTGAGTATTACCAAAGGATGAAGGCCATCGACCCGAGTATCAGAATCGGGGCCGTGGTTCAGCGAGGCGAAGACTCGGAGGTCATCTATACCGACCATCCCGTCACGAATCCTCGCACGGGGGCGGTCCATCACGGTTGGACGCCGGTCATGCTGACGACGCTGCGCAACCTCGGCATCACGCCGGATTTCGTCATCTATCATCGCTATGAGCAGGGACCGGGCGGCGAGAGCGATTTGTTTCTGTTGAACTCCGCGGCGAGCTGGTCCAGCGATGCGACCAACCTCCGGCAGATGGTCGACGACTACCTGGGCGCCAGCGGCCGTCGCGTCGAGTTGATTTGCACCGAGAACAATTCGGTTTACAGCAATCCTGGCAAGCAGACGACCAGTCTGGTCAATGGCCTGTTCCTCGCCGACAGCATCGGCAACATTCTGCAGACCGAGTTCAAGGCGATGGTCTGGTGGGATTTGCGCAATGGCCGCGAAGCCGGCAACAACAATGGCTCGTCGCTGTATGGCTGGCGCCGGTATGGCGACTACGGCATCGTCAACGAGGCGGATCCGGCCGGCCCCGCCGATCGCTATCCGACTTTCTACGTTTACAAGTTACTCCAACACTTCGCGCGCGGCGGAGAGTGGGTCGTGCCAGCCCAGAGCGATTACACCAGTTTGGGTGTCTATGCCGTCCGCGAGGGCGGTAAGTCGTTACGGCTGTTGTTGATCAACAAACATCCGAGCGCCAGCCTCGAGACCGCCATCAAGATCCCGGGGATGAAGAGGGGAAGCAAGGCCCGCGTGTACAGCTATGGGATTCCACAGGACGAGGCCGCGCGTACCGGCGAGGGGTCAGCCGATGTGCAGCAGTCCAATCTGGTGATCTCAGGCTCGACGTTGCGTTATTCGCCGGCACCATACTCTGCCACGGTGATCGACCTCGTTCTCGACTGAGGACCGGGCCAAACAGGAGGATGAGAGATGCGTACACGGAGTGTGCGAGCGTGGATGGCGGTTGCGAGCGTGGCGCTGTTCGCCAATACCGGGCTGGCTCAGAATCAGAGCGCGGGTGAGCTTGAGGAAGTGGTGGTCACTGGCGTGCGCGACTCGCTGCAGATCGTCGATTTATACACACTTCTCGCCTCGGGACTTTCTGAAGCATACAGGCCCGGCCGCCGCGATTGACTTCATCGAGCTGACCGCGCGCTTCCGATTCTGAGGCCGTTTGGACGGGAGAGAAGAATGAACGTCACCGTCGGCCGTCTTGTTTTGGATCGCAGGGAGCTGCATCATCGGTCCGAATCTCACATCGGATAGATGATCATGTCGTACGGATTTTTAGATGTCGCCATCACGCCAAGCGTCCGTGCCGCACAGGTCGAGCTTGGAGCTGATCGCATCTGGCGGAACTTCAAGGGTCATCGGGAGTTCGATCGCTTCACCGAGAACGAGATCGCATTCATTGCGGAGCGAGACAGCTTCTACGTGGCATCGGTGTCCGAGACGGGCTGGCCGTATGTCCAGCACCGCGGTGGACCGCCTGGCTTCCTCAAGGTGGTCGACGACAAGACCCTGGCGTTCGCCGACTATCGAGGCAACCGTCAATTCATCACCATTGGAAATCTCGCGGCGAACGACCGGGCTTGCCTCTTTCTGATGGACTATCCCGAGCGCGCGAGGCTCAAGATCTACGCGCACGTAGAGAAATTGGCGCTCGACGCGGACCCGGCGCTGACTGAGCTGGTCACGGACGTCGCCTATGGAGCGAAGCTCGAGCGGATCCTGCGGGTGCGGCTCGAAACCTTCGACTGGAACTGCTCGCAGCACATCACTCCGCGCTTCTCCGAACAGCAGGTCGCCGAAGCGGTGCATCCGCTGCATGAGCGCCTTGCCCAACTGGAGTCGGAAAACGCGGCATTGCGTGACCAGATGAGCGCGAACAGGCTCGCGAAGAAATAGTCGGGCAGGCATTCGTCTGAGAGCACGGGTGCAGGAACTCAGTGCACCGTGCGCGACGCATGGTTCTCACAGTCTCAGCTCGTCCATCCGGCGGCGTTCGTAGACTTCGTCTTCTCCCGGATAGCGCAGCACTTCGGCGAACCGGCCTGACTGCTTGGCCAGCGCCCAAAGAATGCTTTCGCCGGCCGGCAAGATGTGCGGCTCGGCGGCGAACAGCGGGTCCTGAAACGCCGTTTCGGCATCGATGATGCGCCAGCCACGCTGCACGTACATTTGCAGTAGATCTGGCAGAAACAATGCCGCAGCCAGGTTGTGATGAATCAGAAGCGTGTGCTTCACCGGTCGCTGCAGCACTTGCCGGGCGAGGCGGTCGTAGAACTGCGTGCGATCCCACAGGTGCTCGAGATAGAACGCGCGATAGACGTCCAATGCCGCATGCGGGTCCTCAGCCAGGCGCTTACGCAGCCGCGCATCGATTGCCCAGTCCGAGGCATCGACGGTCACGTAGCCCATGCGATAGCCATTGGCTTTGAGGAACGCTCGCATTCGGTCGCGTTGCTCGGCAGTGGCGCCTTCCTTCAGATACGGGAATCTGAACCACTTGCGGAACGTTGGATACGACGCGATCACTGCTTCGGCTCGCAGCACGTCGGCGGCAAAACGATCGAAGTCGGTTTCGGGATAGTGCCAGTGCGAGTACGTGTGATTGGCGAGCATGTGACCGGCATCGCTCCACAGCGCCAGGCGCCGCCTGCCGTCGGGATTGTCGACCCGCTTGCCGCAGACGAACGCGGCTGCCTGCACGCGCATTGCCCGCAAGGTGTCGAGTATCAGCGAATTTCTCTCTTCGGGATCGAGTAGCGGCGTCGACGCATTGAGGTCGAAATCGTCGATGGTGATTGCGATCTGCGGCGGAGAGGCCGCTAAGGCAGCCGAGCCGCGACAGCCCAGCAGCGCGCTCATCATCATGCCCATGCAGGTGCGTCGGCTGATGCCGCGGTAGGGTGCATCCATGTGTTCGCCTCATCTGATCCGTGGAGTGCGCCAGAGCCGGCGCGGGCGGATCATGACTAAACTCTTAGTTGCTAGCAACTAATTCTTTAGTTACGATGCCGGCATCACGTCGCAACCGAAGCTCATGGTCAGAAAATCCCGGGTCTCGCGTATCTCACAGCCCAGCGAGAAGCCGCTGACGGCGACCGAGCTGGAGATGATGAATGTCATCTGGCGCATCGGTCCTTGCTCGGTGCTGCAAGTCGTCGAACAGCTGCGGCCCGAGCGCGAGCTGGCTTACACGAGCGTTTCGACGATCGTGCGCATTCTGGAGCAGAAGGGCTACGTCTTCAGCTCGAAGGAGGGCCGCGGGCACGTGTATGAAGCTGCTGTTTCCAAGGAGGACTATCAGCGCAGCACCGTGCAGCGGATGGTGACGAGCGTGTTCGACAACACCCCGGCGCTCCTCGTGCGCCGCCTGCTCGATACTGAGTCGCTCAGCTCTGACGACCTTGCTGAGATCCGCGCGCTGTTGGGGAAGAAAGGAAAGTGACCATGACCGTGCACGCGGTGAACATGTATTTGGTTGCGAACCTTCTGTTGCTGCTTGCAGCGATTGGAGTGGCCTGTCTGCGTGGCGTTGGCGATCGCTCGATCGCCGCAATCGCGTATCGACGCCAGCTGCAAATTGCATACGTGCTGACGATTGCGGCGGTGACGCTGCCGAGCGTATCGCTGCTATCGCAGAGCGAGGAATGGCTTCCTAGAAACGCGCAGATCTGGTCCGGCGCATCGATGCGTGATCTCACTCACAGCTCCGGAAATACGCATCGAATTGGTATTTCCGTCGCGTCGTCGGAAGTCTCAGCGCCTCTGTACGCAGTTCGCGCGGTCACGCTGAGCTTGTTCGTAGCAGGCGCAGCTGCCTTTCTCACAGGGCTTTTCGCGGAAGCGACGCGAATTCGTCGCATCATCATCGATGCGCAGACAATCGCGACGCGCCGGCGCGTGCGGGTGCTGTCCTCTCAGACAGTGCGCGTGCCGTTCTCGCTGTGGATACCTGGAGTGCACTTCATCGTGCTGCCCGCAGACTTGATCGTGTCGCCCGTCGATGTTCGCATGGCGATTCGGCACGAAGCTCAGCATCATCGACAGCTCGATACGCGAGTGACATACGCTTACCAGCTGCTGCGCCTGCTGTTTTTCTGGAATCCGGCCATGCATTGGCTGCACAAGAGCATTGCGGAGCTTCAGGAGTTTTCGTGCGACGAGGCGCTGATCGGATCTCGGAAGCTCTCGCCCCAGGAATATTGTCGCTGCCTGCTGCGAGTCGCCGAGTCGGCGGTGGACCCGCGCGTTACGTCGATCTGCGTGAGCATGCTGGGTTCAGGGGCGGGCGGCATTTTGAGGCGCAGGGTCGAGGCACTTCTGACGGGACGAGTGGCAAGTAGTCGACGCTGGCCGGCGGCGATGCTCGGCGGTGTAGTGCTGGTAACCATGGCTGGTACCGCCATGGCATTTTCCTCGACGATTCAGGATCGGAGGATCTCGCCCGAGGAGGCACAGCGCATGTTGGCAGTCGCTCGGCGCGGCAGTGACTTTCCGTTCGTCGCGAACGAGCGGGTCGTGGAGCAGCTCAATCGTTTGCTCGGCACGCCCGACGGCAGAGCCTTCGTGCGCGCGAGCCTGCGGCGCATGCAAGAACACCAAGCGCTGATTACGGCAGCGATCGCGCATTACGGACTGCCGTTGGAGCTGATGGCGGTGCCGTTGGTCGAATCGGGATATCGCAATCTGCCGCCCAGCGATAATTTGCGACAGGGGGCCGGGCTGTGGATGTTCATCGAGCCGACGGCCCGGCGGTTCGGACTCGCGATCAATGGCGATATCGATGAGCGCCTCGACGTCACGTTGGAGACCGACGCCGCCATGCGCATGCTTGGCGGCCTCCACGAGCGCTTCGATGATTGGGGGCTGGCCTTGCTCGCCTACAACGCTGGTGAGCGCATGGTAGACGAGGCGATGCGTGCGACAGGCTCACGCGATCCGTGGCAAGCAATCGAACAGGGCTTCGAGAATGATGCTGACTATCTGGCGCGTGTAATGGCCATCGCGCTCATCATGAAGAATCCCGCGATGATCGAATGAGACCGGTGTCGCCCGATGTCGACAGCTTGGTGTTCCAAATTGTTTTACAACCGCTACGGATGAGCTAGTCGAGGTGCCGCCAGGATGGAGTCCGCTCGCCAACAGCTACTTCGGCTGTTCTCAATCAAGGTTGATGTCGATGAGCCGGACGGTGATGTAGCCGTTTCCCTATACGCGATGCTTTGGGGAATGGAAGACATCGTCGTCGATGGCTGGGCGCTGTTTCGAGTGGTTCGCGAATCAGAGAGCTCATTGGAAGCGCTCGGGTTGATGACGCTCTTGCCCGACGGCTCCGTTCCAATAACTGTGAGCGTCACAGCGGACGAGAGTGGACTCGCCTGGTCGGCACGGGTGGGCATTCAGGATGAGCGGTGGCTCGGCTTGTCGAAATCAAAACGGTGGAATGAGGTCCACCTCTGCGCCACAGATGAACGAGACGAGCCGCGGTGGGCGTGGGGAAAGGAGTATCGAGGTTACAAGGCTGCGAACAGCGCATGAATTCTCGAAAGGCTGCATTGAGCCCGTCCAGTTGACACCGTTGATCCGATAGCAGTACGTTGTCGCCAGGCTCGGTGCAGCCCGCCGCTTGCGCCTCCCCCCGGGAGGAACGGTGAATGCACTCATCTCAGAGGATCTGATCTCTAACCGAATGGCGAATAGATCAGCAATGCAAGCGCTGATCGATCATGTTCGCCATGAACGGAGGATCAGTGATGCCCACCTACAACGATCCCAAGGCGATGGCGAAGTCCCTTCGCAGCGCTCTGGCTGCCCGCCGCGTTTTCCTATCCCATAGCGAATGTCTCGAGATCGTGGCGAAGCAGTTTGGCTTCGCTGACTGGAACACGCTCTCGGCAAGATTGAACGTGGGCTCGGGTCACTCCCCGGAGCAGCTATCTTGTTCGTTCTGCGGCAAGTCGCAGCACGAAGTACGAAGCCTCATTGAAGGAGGGTGCGGCAGCCGGGGGGCATCACGGTGCGTTTTCATCTGCGATGAATGCGTTGCTCTCGGCGCGCAAGTCAATGCCGATACGGCCTGAGGCCAGAGAGCTATGTTCTCGGCTGATAGCGCAGCGCCACCGCGCCCGAACCGAACTCCTGCCGGCTCACGAGCTTCAAGTCGATATACTTCGATAGCCCCGAGAACAACGTCGGCCCATGGCCCGCCAGCCTGGGCAGCACGACGAATTCATACTCATCGATCAATCCCATCTGCGCCAATGCCAGCGGCAGCTTCACGCCGCCCACGAACAGTCCTTTACCCGGCTGCTGCTTGAGTTGCTGAACAGCTTCCCTCAGATCCCCGCGCACGAGCTCTGAGTTCCAGTCGACGCGGTCCAGGGTGCTCGACACGACGTATTTCTTCGCCGCGTCGATTGTGCGGGCGAACGGTTCCATCCAATCGGCCATCCAATCGGGCCTCACGCCCGCCCGCAGCCGCCACGCTGCCTCCATCATTTCGTAAGTTACCCGACCAAAGAGGAGGGCATCGGCCCGCGCCAGCTGCTCGGCCCAGTAACGATGCAATTCTTCGTCGGCGATGCCTGCATTGTGATCGCAGCACCCGTCCAACGTGACGTTGATGGCATAGCGAAGCGGTTGCATGACGTGAGCGTACCCGATGATCGTGCCTGCTTCCATTTTCCGGCGCCGGGTGTGTTCTGACCTCGAGGAGATCGAGGACGCGTTGCGGGCACAGGGCGCCGAATATTCCTCGACGACCAACTGGCAACCGCGCGTGATTGTCGATGGGCGACTCATCACCGGTCAGAATCCCGCGTCGGCCGGACCGTTGGCGAAGGAGCTTGCTGCGGCACTGAAGAAGAAGGTCTGAGTCGTGAGCGCGAGTCGTTGTACGTCGGCGGTTCGCGCTTTATAGCTGCAATACTTTAGTTGCCTCTCGGCCTCGCGCCATCGTAAGGCGACCCATGTCACGGTTAACCACCCGGAGGCTCACTAAACTCGTCCATGTCACAAACGGAGCCGCACATGGCGAAGCGACGTGAATCACTGGCTGACGTGCTTTTGGTGCTTCCGTGGTGGGTGAGCGTTGTCGTCGCTGCAGTCGCATATGCCTTGTTTGCGTTTGTCGCACCTCTCTATCTGGCGGGTAACCCGTTCTCAGCTGGAATTGCCGTTGTGGCCAAGAACAGTGCCGCCTTTCTGGCAGGGCTGTTTCTTTTCATCGGTGTATTGAGCTTCGCTCGAGCTTTTCTCATCAAGCGAAGATTCAACGAGCTTACAAGCATCGAGCAGGTGCGACAGCTCGCGTGGCGACAGTTCGAATCGATCGTTGGCGAGGCGTTCCGCCGCCGCGGATATGCGGTCATGGAGAATGCAGTGGACGGGGCGGATGGCGGTGTCGATCTGGTGCTTCAGAAGAACGGTGCGAAGTTCTACGTCCAGTGCAAGCAGTGGAAACTAACAAAGGTTGGCGTGAAGCCAATCCGCGAGCTCAACGGTGTGATCGCGGCTGGCGATGCCTCCGGTGGCTTCTTCGTGGCCTCGGGTGAGTACACGAATGAAGCGCGTGATTTTGCGCACAAGTGCGAGATTGAACTGATCGACGGCCCGGCACTCGCCGAAATGATCGCGCAGGCCCGCGAGCCCGAGCCCTACATGGATCCTACCATCGGCAAGCACACCAACCCTGCCACTCGGGCTGCCACTGTCGATCCGACATGTCCTGCGTGCGGCGGCGCTATGATGCGGCGGAAGGCGACCCGCGGGCCGCATGCTGGTCAAACGTTCTGGGGCTGCAGCTCTTATCCGCGCTGTCGCGGAGTTAGGTCTGCTTGAGACGTGACTGGACCAGGATGAAAGGATCGAGGGCCTGAGCAGACTATTTCAAGGGATCGGCCAGGCAAACCGATCAAACGGGCGTGACAGTACTTCGACGACGTCCTCGCGTTGTACCCCAAATCGTTGGGCGACCCGCAAGGAACGGTTGTTCTCCGGATGAATGAGCGAGATCACGCGCGGGGCCTTCAATACATCGCGTGCATACTCGAAAACGCAGCGAGCGGCCTCGCTCGCGTAGCCCTGTCCCCAGCTATTCCGGTGGAAGGTATACCCAAGCTCCCGCTCAAATACGATCTGCGCATCGGCCGGCGCGTCATCGCGCTGATACCACCCTCGTGGCACGGCGGCTGCGCGGGCTCGGGCTTCCACCGCCAAGTCACTCAATCCGCAGCGACCGATCAGCATGCTGTCGGACTTGCGTAGCACTGCCAGCTGCCCCAGTTCGAAATCCTCGTAAGTTCGGAGAACGGACTGAAGCCACGCGACCGACTCTTGAGGAGCGCGAGGCCTTCCGTGCGAGAGATATCGTGCGACTTCCGGATCGGCATGGACCTGGGTGAAGAACTCAAGATCATCGGGCTCAATTCTTCGGAAGATAAGTCGCTCGGAGTCAATTCGGTGGGTATCGCGGGCAAGGGTCATGGAAGGAGAGTCGGGCCAAAGGATGAGTCTTTCGCTCCAGTCTAACTTGTTAGAAGGAAAGCATTCGATGGGCGGCTGAAAAAGCCTTCACACGCTCGACGTTGAACTGTCACGTCTGCCAGACTCCGGCCGCCGACAAGTAGCGGCTTGTGGGCGATGAATAAGTAAAGTCTTGGGTTGCAGTCCAAACGGATGTTGAGTGGGAGGCGTAGCTAGCTCGGGCGGTTTCACCATCCAGCTCCAACAAAGCAGCGTCCTGCTCGAATATCGCGAGGGAGCGCCGACGGTAGCTTCAACATCCGTCACCGCCACCTGGCGAGGCACGCCACCCAATCCGTTGTACATTGTCGCGGCCGTAGAAGGTCCTGGCATCGCCGCGCCAAGCATCACGGTCAATCAAGCGGACGCACGCGCGACGATCACCGCCTTACGCATGGCTGCAGGCGATTACAGCGGTCGCATCGTGATTCGCGCCTGCCCGGATCCAGCCTGCAGTTCGACGGTCGGCGGCACCCCGATCAACCTGCCGTACACAGTGCGAGTGACGCCCCCGTTGTTCTCAGTGGAAGGCGGCGACAACTCGAGCGGCGGAACCGCATATATCGATCATGTGCTGGGACAACCCGCCCCGACGCGAACGCTCAATATCGCGGCCAACTCCGGTGCGTGGACAGCGACCGCCACCCAGCCTTGGATCGCGCTGTCGCGAACCAGCGGCACCGGTGGGGCAGCTTTGGTTGTAACCCTGAGGCCCGAGCTGCTGTCGATCACCCAGCGATTGGAGGGTTCTGTCACTGTTTCGACCGGCACGCAGGGCGCACAGACGTACAACATTGCCGTGCTGATGAGCAGGCCGGCGGTTGAGTCCTCACCCGCGTATGTGTCAGTCAGCGGCGTCGCAGGAGCTCCGCTTTCCCTGTCTCAACAAGTGACGCTGCAGCTCGGGGCCAATGGAACGTTGCCCATCGCGTCGGTCACCGCTACCGAATGGCGTAGGAGTGCTGCTGGACGAGGCTGGCACAGTGCATCTGGCGGCAACGGGTGAGTCCGTGGGTTCCGGGCCGGTCGGGCCCTTCGCTGTGTCCGGCGACGATCGCCTGATGTTCGAGGGCGACGTGCGCTACTCCTTGGATTTCAACCAAGCGCGCAAACGATTCGTCAGGACGCAGACTGGCATCCTCAACGCCGGCGATAACTGGTTCCTGCGATACGCGCCGCCAACTTCGACGGGTCGCGGGTCTACATGACCCGATCCCCGCTCAATGCCGAGCGGCGCTTCATCATGTTCAACGGCCAGACCCTGGGGTCCATCGTCGAGCTGATGCGTATGACACAGTTTCTCCCGGATCCGAAGTTCACGAGTCGCGATCAGATGGTCATGTTCGGCTCGGGGATGGACGACGTGAGGGTCTACAACCCGGACAATTCCCTGGCGCTCAGCGGCGTCAACTTCCCAGAGTTGGACTTCGACAGATCGTTCAGCGGCGACGGCAACTTCGTGCTGGCGTCGACCGTCGGCAATTCAGTGTGGATCATACCCATCCCGAGGTGATGACCCGCGAGCGCGCCATTCCCTCAACACGCCTGCGATCCACAACAGGACGCAGGCGAAGAGCAAGTGGCCGAGGCGATTTTCACCGGCGAGTGTTGGGTCGTAACCCGGCACGCCGACACAGGCCAGGGCAAGCAGCACGAGGGCGGAGCCACCGGCAACGGTGGCGAGGAATGCTTGGGTGCCCGTTCTGGGTTGAAGTGAGGCGGTAATATTCCGAGCGATCAGGGCGCGGCGAATCGCGGGGACCAGCGGCAGGATAAAAACCGCAAACAAAACCCCCGCGATGATTCCTTCGGCTCTACCCGATAACAACAATGCGACAAGTTGCACCAGGGCCACGCTGGCCAAGACGGCGTGAACGGTCAGTGCGATCGCGTCGATCATCGACATAGAGCCAATCGTGACTTCGATGGAATGATCTTACCGCGCGCCGATGGAGTCGCGCTGTCACTGGACAGCAACAAGTCATCCGTAACGTCACGGAAGCAGCAGTCGTCCGAATTCTTTGGCGGCCGGTGCGATCTCACCTGCGCGCCATATCAAAGTGAACTCCGCTTGCGGTAGCGCTGGCAAACCAAACTGCCCATCGACGATCTTCATTCCAGGTTTCAGGCTGCACCGGGTCTGCACGGTGATGGCGAGACCGGCGAGGACCGCGGCGGAGATGCCTTCATTGCTCGGCGATGTGAAGGCGACGTGCCAATCGACCGGCGTGTCGGCCAGTGCGGCGATGCCGATCTGTCGATGAACGCAGGGCGCGGGCGCGAAGGCCAGGGGCAGGGAGGCCGCACCCCGCGACGCGAATGTTTCCGAGCCGACCCACACGAATTGTGACTTGCGCAGCACGGTGTTGCGATGCTCTTCATGGGGTAACGACAGCGCCACGGCGAGATCGAGCTCGCCCGCATCGATCATCGAGCGCAGATCGAAATAGGTCCCGACGTTCACGTCAAGTCGCACCGAGGGAAAAGCGTGACTGAACCGGGCCAGGAGCGGCGCAAGCCGCTCGCCCATGAAAGTCTCTGGCGTTCCGAAACGAACCACGCCTGCTGTCATGGACGACTGGAAGCGGCGAGTCAACGCATCGAGAGACGTGAGGATCTGCTGGGCGTGACGCAAGAATTCACTGCCGTCCTCGGTCAAGGTGAGCTTGCGAGTGGTTCGATAAAACAGCGGCCGCCCGATCTGTTCCTCCAGTCGGCGAATCTGATGGCTGACCGCCGACTGGGTCAGATGCAGGCGCTGAGCTGCACGAGTGAAGCCGCCGGCGTCGTGGACGGCGACGAAGGCGCGCAACAGGGTGGGGTCGAAGTCCATGAGCATCGATTCATGAAGGATGACACTGAATCATAGGAAATGAATTCACTTCCGTCACGAGGCTCGCGTGCCCAAAATTCGGGCTCCGTTGTTGCCTCGTGAGGCCAGGATGATGACTGTTGCAGACCGGCTCGCTCTCACGGCCGTGTGTCTGGCCTCGCTGATGTTCGGGCTGGAGATATCGAGTGTGCCGGTGATTCTGCCGACGCTCGAAGGCGTGCTGAAGGGGGATTTCAAGGATCTGCAGTGGATCATGAATGCGTACACCATCGCCTGCACGGCGGTGCTGATGGCCGTTGGCTCGCTGGCCGATCGGTTTGGCAGAAAGCGCATGCTCGCGCTCAGTGTCATCGCGTTCGGGCTGGCATCGTTGGCCTGCGGTCTGGCGCAGAGCACGCCGGTACTGATTGCGAGCCGCTTCCTGCAGGGCGCGGCCGGAGGCGCGATGCTGATCTCACAGATCGCCGTCCTTTCATCGCAGTTCCAGGGCGCGCAGGCGCGGGGCAGGGCGTTTGGTGCCTGGGGAATCGTGTTCGGGCTCGGTCTCGGTTTCGGTCCGACCATCGGCGGTGCGATCGCTGCGGTGCTGGGATGGCCTTGGGTGTTCCTCGTGCACGTGCCGATCGCCGCGATCACGACGGTGCTGGTGCTCGCCTTCGCGGTTGAGTCCCGGGATCCAGCCGCAGGAAGGGTCGACATCGGCGGCATCGTCACGTTGTCGCTTGCGGTGTTCGGGTTGACCTACTTCATCACGCAAGGCGCCGAACTGGGATTTGCCAGTCCCGCCTCGATCGCAATCCTCGCTGTGACGATGGCAAGCCTGATCGCGTTCCTGCTCATAGAACGTTGGAGTCGCCAACCGATGTTCGATTTCGCGGTATTCCGCATTCGAGCCTTTTCCGGGGCTTTGGTCGGCTCCGTCGGTATGAATCTCAGTTTCTGGCCGTTCGTGATTTATCTGCCGCTGTATTTTCAAAGCGGGCTCGGCTACGACAGCACGACGACCGGCCTTGCGCTACTCGCCTATACACTGCCGACCTTGTTGTTGCCGCCGCTCGGCGAGCGGCTCGCCCTGCGTTATACGCCAGCTCGTGTGATTCCCATCGGACTGTTCACGATCGGCTTCGGCTTCATGCTCATGAGATACGGCAGCCTGGTCGAGCACGCGAGCTGGCGCACGATGCTGCCGGGATGTTTGCTGGCGGGCATCGGGCTCGGCATCACGAATACGCCTGTCACCAACACGACCACCGGCGCGGTGCCGACGGCGCGTGCGGGCATGGCATCGGGCATCGATATGAGTGCCCGATTCATCACGCTTGCGATCAACATTGCTGTGATGGGGTTGATCCTGACCGCTGGCATCGAGAATGCGTTGCGTAAGCTTCTGGATGAGTCCGTTATGACAAGGTCACTGCAGTTACTGGCAGAGAAGATCGCCGCGGGTAACTCGCTCGCTGCGGTGTCGCTGGGGGATAGCATCGCTCACTCGGCGCTGGTCAGCGGATTCAGTTCGGTGATGATGTATGGCGCAGTGGGCGTGTGGATCTCGGCCATGATCAGCGCCATGATCTTTCATCGTGGCGAGGAGCAGGCTCTGTTCGAATGCCAGCATCGTTCGGATTCACGGTCGTAATGGCGCGAGGTTGTTGAGCGGACGCCGATGTTTGCTGTGGTACATTTCGTTCACCATGTCCAGAGCAAACACCAAGCTCGCCGCGATTGCCAAGCGCCTGCCGAAAGGCGCGGAACTACCGGCCGAGTTTCCAGCATTCGTTTCCCTCGTCACCCATGCTACGAATGCGCGTCAAGACGCGCTCCGCGTGGCCTGGTCCGATTTCACCGAACTGCTCAATGTCGATAAGGCTGCCGTAGCGGAGTTCTTGCCATTTCTGAAGCGTGCCGATGGCGGCGGCGTTGCCTTCTGGATGGACGGCGGCAATCAGCACATTGCTGTCTACGACAGCGAAGGTGGGTATGAGATTGTCGCGGTCGATTTCCGTGATTTCCTCGCGCGCCTCGGCACTCCCACCGAGGAGTTCCGCGAGCTCATCGAGCTCGATGTGGACCTCGACACGAGTGAGCTCATCCCGGCGACGACGCCCAAGCCGGTGCCTGAAGCGCTCAATGACAAGCTCAAGGCCTGGATCGAGTCGCACTCGCTCAGCGCGCCGATTCTGAAATCGGCCGAGGGCGAGGAGCTGCGCAAGACGCTGGTGGCGATGGCGGAGCGCATGGTGGCCGATGGACTCAGCAAGGTCTACACGCCGCGCAGTGTGTATTGGAAGATGGATCTGGTGCTGGAAAAGCAGGGCGAAAGCTGGCGGGCGACGTATCTGGACTACGGCAAATGGCGCGACCTGCCCGCCAAGTACGAGCTCATCGAGCGGATGCCCGCGCTCTTGCCATTAATGAAGTCACGTAAGGCGCGCTACGCGTTAAACATCATGAAAGGCGGCGAGGTGTTCGCGGATGGGGGCAATGAGCTTGCCCTCGTGCCCTGAGAGATCGAAAACCCGCTTCCGATCCGCTGCAGTCGGCGTATCGTAGGGCCGGGCAACCAGCCCAACAGCGGGAGAGTGCGATGACCGACCCGATCGCATGGCAACTTTCCGGTGACTATTTCGAGAATTGCAGTTGCAGCGTGCTGTGTCCGTGCCTCATGTCCACGGCCGCGCCTCTGACTGCGCAACCCACCGAAGGCTTTTGCAACGTGCCGCTGGTCTTTCATATCGACAGTGGCCGCTACGGCGACGTGGTGCTCGATGGGCTCAATGTCTTCGTGATTCTGCATGCGCCGGGCGTCATGGCAGAGGGAAATTGGTCGCGGGCCACTTATATCGATGAACGTGCCGACGAGGCGCAGGCCGAGGCACTGTCCGCGATTTTCAGCGGCGCTGCCGGCGGTCCCATGGCGGCGTTCATCCCGCTGATCAGCAAGGACCTCGGGGTGAGCAAGGTCCCCATCGCTTTCCAAATCAACGGCAAGACTCGGTCGGCGGAAATTCCGAATATTCTGCACATGTCCGTCGATCCGTTGCCCACCATGCATCCGAGCGGAGAGATGTGGGTAAACATCGGCCATCCGGTGAACGCCGACAGAATGGCGTTGGCGGTCGGGGCGTCGGGCAATACCTTCAGCGATCGCGGCATGCGTTGGGATAATTCCGGCAAGAACGGTCTCTACGCGTCGATCCGCTGGTCAAACTCTTCGTAATGGTCATCGCGCAGCGCTCCAGCGACACCCTGGAATCCGTGCTGCGGCGAGATCGCCTCATCGTTGCAAGCGCGCTCGGCGTGATCGCTGCGTTGGCGTGGGCCTATGTGCTCTGGCTCGCCGCGGACATGCAGGGCATGGACATGAGCGGGTTCCGCATGGTTCCTGCGGGGCTCGGGATGATGACGCCGGCCGCCGCGCCCTGGAGCGTTGTCGAGTTCGTCTTCGTGTTCGTGATGTGGGCCGTGATGATGGTTGGCATGATGGCGGCCTCGGCGGCGCCGATGATCCTCATGTATGCCCGTGTTGCTCGGCAGTCGCGCGTGGCACAGGAAGGAATCGCAGGCCAGCCGTTTGCCGCGACCGGTTGGTTCGCTGCCGGTTACTTGCTGGCCTGGGTTGGCTTTTCGCTCGCGGCAACGGTTGTTCAATGGATGTTGGAGCGGGGCGCTTTGTTAGATGCCCGCATGGCCAGTGCAAACATCCTGCTCGGCGCGACTGTGCTGATCGCGGCGGGCATCTATCAGTGGACGCCGATCAAGAACGCTTGTCTCGTTCAGTGCCAGACGCCGTTTCGGTTTCTGATGAGTCACGGCGGATTTCGCCGCGACGTTCTCGGATGTTTACACCTCGGCTTTCTGCACGGAATCTATTGTGTCGGCTGCTGCTGGGTTCTGATGGCGCTCTTGTTCGTGGGCGGCGTCATGAACGTGCTTTGGATCGCGCTTCTCGCGGTACTGGTGCTGCTGGAGAAGGTTGTGCCGTGGGGACGGTGGGTTGCTCGCATCGTCGGCGCCGTCTGTATCGTTGCAGGCGTCTGGATGGCGTGGGCCGGCTGACTCAAGCGTGCCGGCGGCGAATGTTACGCAGAATGACGGTATTGCCCTGGGCGGTGCGTTGGTAATCGTAGTCGCTCATCGCCGCTTCGAGCGCCGCTGTGCACCCCGGACGATAGCGATCGTGCAGCTCGATCATCAGATTGCCGACCTTGCTCAACCAGTCGGCGTTGTGAGTCAGCACTTCCAGCTCCGCGCCTTCGATGTCCATCTTGAGAATGTCGATGTGATCGAGGCCATGCAGTTGCATCACATCGGGGATCGACACCGCCCGAATGTCCGTTGGCTGGTCGGACTCGAGCACGCGAAAACTCCAGGTCGCCGCGTCGGGATTTTCGATTCGTAACCAGGTGCTGCGGCTCCAGAGCCCCGCACGCATCGGCCGGACTCGGGGATAAGCGCTGACGTTCTTGCACAAGACGTCGAAGTTGGTTGCTTCCGGCTCGATGGAGATCACCGTCGCGCCGCGAAATCGCTCGGCAAAGAACACCGTGGCCAGGCCGATGTGAGCACCCGCATCGAGGATGACGGTCGCCGTGGGCACATCGATGTCGTACTCGCGCCGCACGAACACTTCATCGAACACGCTCTGGTCGGCCGTGCCCGGACGGATGGCGAGGGCATGGCGCGTTTCGGCGGCGGCCGCTGAGATGAAGCAAATGTCCGGGTGCAACAGCAGGGCGCAGTAGCCGGTGAGTGCGCGCAATATTCCGAATCGCCCGCGATACCAGCTCAGCCAAGACCACTGCGATGGACTCACCAGTTGTCGAGCGATGCGCTTGATCACGGTGGCGTGGGTTGATGAGATGTTCCGCGCGATATATCCAAAGATCGCGCCCCTGGCCCTCATAAACATTAGACAGAATGCCAGCGGTCGATGACCCCGCTGTGACAAGGACCGAGGAATCTTATAAAGCCCGCTTGCCGCTGGGCACCTTAAGAAATCGTAACTCGCCATTCAGATAAGGCGGGACGAAGCGGTTGCATCAGCGCGGACGGATCAATATTTCACCCTCGCGCTGCTCGACGATCAGATCCGAGCCCTTCGCGGCTTGAACGGAGGTGAGCAGCACCCGGCCTTCGAGGACTGACACACGGGTATCACCTGTCTCTCGCGCATAGACATTGGACGCTCGACTATCGCGTCGATCCGCAACATCTGCCGGCAGCATTGACTCGCGCGTGGGCGGGCGAGGGGTACGCCACCTTTAGCAACTCGGACTACTGCACGGCCTATCACGAGCGCGCTGAAATTTATTCCATGGTTCGGAAGGAGAGCATCACAGTCTTCGCCGCCGTCTGTGGAGATCGCCACAGCTTCTGGGCCGGACTTGCGGCACCGTCCTTGCAGCCTCGTTCCTTCACGCCGGTGGGAGTTGCGTTGGTGACCGGGTCGCTGTCCACGCCCGGGGCCTTTGAGATGATGGAGCACTTGTCATTCGTCGATCTCGGTGGCCACGGCTATGCGACGGTGCGCGTCTCGAGCGATGTGCTCGAGTGCGAATTCGTCTGCATTCCACGGCCCATCGAGCGCATGTCGGCAGTGGACGGCGGACCGTTGCTCTATCGAGTCGTGCATCGCGCGCCGCTATGGAAGCCAGGCGAGACGCCTCGGCTGGAGCAGCGCGTGCTGGAAGGTAATCCTGCGTTGTCGTTGTAGCAGCGGGCCTTCGAGCGCTGAGGCGCGGCATGGTAGCCTTGGGGTTCTTGGGAGAACCTGTGGCCCAATCGATGCAAATGAATACTCTGACTCGCTACGTCCTTGCTCAATGCCTGTTGCTGTCTGCCGCTCTTGCGCACGCCGCGGCCGATCCCGGCGCGGCCATTGCTGATTGTCGCGCCAAATTTGCCGATCACCCACCGGAGCATATCGCCTGCCTGGAACGGGCATTGAATGCTTCGGGCGGCACACGGGAGGAAACTGCGCCTCCCAGTATCGGGGACGAACAACTCAAGTCAAAGCGCCCGCAGGAGACTGTCGATGAGGCCACCGTCGAAATTGCGAATGTGACTTACGGATACGATGGGATGGGACTGTTTCGCATGTCGGACGGTCAGGTCTGGAAGGCGACGGAGAGCACGCCCCGCGAGCAGCGCCTCGAATCGGGCAGAACCTACAGCGCCCGCATCGCGCGCGGAAAAATGGGCGGCTACCGAATGTACGTCGAAGGCGCGTCGCGAATGATCCGGGTGACGCGCACGCATTGAACGCGTCGCCGATCCTCACGGATGGGCAATAGAATGCTACGCGTCGTCCAGATCGGACTGTTCGTCATCGCTGGGATTGGATTCCTCATCCTCAGCGTCGCTTTCGAGATATACCGGCGCGAGGGCGGCGTGCCCACGCGGCCGCACTTCGAAGTGCAGCGGACGCCTCGTGAGCGGCAACTCGGGAAATGGTACCGGGCCGGCAGCCTGATCTTTGGTGGGGCGGTGGGCGTGCTCCTGCTGATAGATATCGCGTTGAGATACGCTTGATGAGGGGCGGTATGAACCTTTCGTGACAACGGAAGGATCCGCCGCAGCGGTTCGTCTTGAACTCCGAATCGCTTTACTCACCGGCGTTTCAGACCGATGCGTTCCAGTTGCCCGCAGGCGCGGTGGGTTATGCGCTCGGCATTGAGTGCTGAAAGACCCCAATGACCAGGCCACGCTCGCGGCGGTGGACAAAATCCTCACGGGCCTGGCGGCCGATGCGAAGACCGGCATTGCCGCTATGTTGCGAGGGGCCGAGGCCGTCGCGGAACGTGCCTTGCCTCAGGCGTCGTTCCTGGTGGGCCGGGTATCAAGGCCGGCAAGAACCTGGGCAAGATCGACATCCGCCAGATCGCCCCGACGCTGGCGGAGGAGCTGGGCGTGGCACTACCGACCGCGAAGATGGCGCCGCTGCCGTTGCGTTAAGGCTGAGTGCCAATTGCGCTCGAGTACCGGGCAATTCACTATCGGGGGAACGTAACTGCCGAGAGTCGAGAAGCCAGACGATGAGCATGAGGAAAACGGGGGCGCTGAGCCTGTTGCTGGTGTCCCTGATCTGTTCTGGATGCGCGATGAACGGTAGCGGGGGTGAAGAGGAGCCGACGCTGATCGACGCGGGAGGCGAGGCTCCGGCCGAAGTGGCGGCGGCCATCGAAGAAGCGGCTCCCAGCGGGGACAAAGGTTCGAAGCAAGAAGAGGGCGAGGTTCCCATCGCCGTTGCCGAGACGGAGCCGCCTGCCGAAAAGCCCGCCGAGAAACCCGAAGAGGTCATCGTCCAGGGCCGCAACCTGAACCGTCACCAGGTGATCCACGATCTGGTGGCCGAAGCGCAGACCGTGCTTCGTGACGTCGAGCTTCAATACGTCTTCACCGGCAAGGGAAGGAAAGAGGTGCTGCGTGGCCGCCCCGTGGCCTTTGCGCTGTGGAACGATGCGAAGCAGGAGTGGTCGGTCGCCCAAATCGAGCTGCCGCGACCACCGATCAAGTGGACCCCCGGTCGCAGGCCCTTGCCCTTTCGATCGCTCACGCCCGGCATCCAGGCCAAGCACGTGAAGGGCACCGGTGCCGAGCGGCTGATGTTCTCCTTCTCCCAGGACGGCAATCCGTTGAAGGTGTACGGACGCAAGTTCCCTGTGTTCGATAACAACCTGATCAAGCGCCGGCAGTGGCGCGCCGTCGCCCAGACCGCGAAGCCGATCGTCTATCTGCCGTTCACCGAAGACACGTTCGACCCGGCGTTCGTCGACAGCGGCAAAGAGTTTCTCGCCGCCACCGCGCGTCAGGCGATGGAGGAGCTGCGTCTCGCGCGCGTGCCAAGCGCGGCCTTTCCTGGACAGCTGCTCGCCGATTCCATTCCTCTGTCGGTCATCATGACGCTTGCGGTCATCGAACAGACCGATGACGCCGACTACATGGAAAAGGAGAAGGGGGCTTTCCACGAGGTGTTGAGCCAGTACGGACTGAAGCAGGAGGAGGCGTATCGATACAGCGTGTCGAGCGCCAATGCACTCGGGCCGATGCAATTCACCAACCGCCGGGGCAACGGAACCTATTCGCTCGTGGTCAGGCGCTGCCCTCGCGCCAAGCTCGATCCGGTCTTCGAACGAGGCGCCACGAATCTGCTGAATGCGATGAAAGCGGCCGTGTGCCTGCTGGATCTGGAACTGGCGGGAATGCGCTCGGACATTCGCCTTGCCTATCGATCCAATCCGGCCGTGCTCGGCATCTTCCCGGTCGCCGCGTACAACGGCGGCCCCCGTAATGTCACGAAGCTCTACCGTTCCCTGACGCGAATGAAGGTCAAGCTCGACGAGCTGAGCCGTCCGGCGCTGCACCTCATGGAAACATCCGTGACGTGTCCCTGTGTCTGGAAACTGGACGGCACGAATGTTCGGCCGGTGGCGATCCCGAGATACAACAACGAGAACCGCTGGTATATCGAAAAGTACCAGAGCATCGTCAGTCTGTTCGAGTGACAACGATGAGAGAGTTGATTCTGAAGATGTCGATCACGGTCGATGGCTTCGTGGCCAGCGCGGACGGTGGCGCCCAATGGGTGTTCGACACTCGCGACGAGAAGGCGGTGGCGTGGGGCGTCAAGCATGCCTGGGATGCGGGCTTGCTCATCATGGGCAGCCGCAGTTTCAAAGTCATGGCGGCCTACTGGCCGACGTCGACGGATGCATACGCGGCGCCAATGAATCAGATCTCCAAAGCGGTCTTCTCAAAACAAGGCACGTCGATTCTGCCGAAGACCAACGACAGCTGGGGGCAAGCGTACGTCGCGACAGGAGACTTGAAGGAAGAAATCACGAAGTTCAAAGCCCAGGATGGCAAGCCCATCATCGCCACCGGCGGCGCCAGCTTCGCACGCAGTCTCGTTGCCTCGGGCCTGGTCGATCAATATGTCCTGATGGTGCATCCCGTGGTCATTGGCAAAGGCCTGCCGCTGTTCGCCGATCTGCCCGCGCCACAAATCCTCAAGCTTGTGAGTTCCACGACGTTCCCGCGGGGCGGGGTCGCGCAGATCTATCGGCCATGAGAATCCTATCTACGGCACTCATCTTGTTGTCGGTCATGGCCAGCCCTACAGCGGTAGCCTGCTCATGTTTCCGCACTGACACCGACAAGAGTCGGTTCGAGGAGGCCACTCACGTTTTCACCGCCCGCATCACCGGCGCAAGGGAAGTGAGAGGTCGACAAGGTGGGCATATTGCAGCGACGTTCTCTGTCACCGAGGTCATCAAAGGTCAGCCAAAAACGCTCAAGCAACTTTGGTCGCACATTCCTTTCGGAGCAGGCTCGAGCTCATGCGCAGTGGTCTTCTCAGTTGGAGAGCACTACATACTGCTGGTCAACGACGATGGCCTCGTCGAGTATTGCTCGGGCTCAAAACAATACAATCCGGCATTGGAGAAGTCCGCGGTGGAGGCATTGCGCGTCCTGGCTCGCGCCAAAGGGCCGTAACGTTGCGCAGGTCTCCGGCTGCAGACCGGGCCGGGCTGTGATAGGGTCGGCGTAGTCTTCAGGAGGTGTCAGATGACAACCGGCGAAGAAAAGGTGCTTTGGCGCGGAGTCGCTGCTGGCACGATGGTGGGTTTAGCCATCGGCGGCATGATCGCGTTGGTCATTGCGATGAAACCGGAGCTCTTTGCAGGACTGATCTAGCAGCGGTGGAATCTTTCGCCGCTGCCAAGTAGCACGCCGTGGCTGCTGGCAATGCCGAGCTCCAGGCTCATGGCGATACGACGCGCGCGGTCTAGGAAGTACTCCGCGATCTTGTCACTGAACAGCTCGCGTGCAGTCTGTTCGAAGAGACCGAGCCAGTGATCGAAGTGTCGGGCGTCTACGGGCAGCGGCAGATGCATGCGCATCGGTTGACCGTGATAGACACCGCTCGATAGCACCACGGAAGACCAGAACGCGCACATGCGTTTCAGGTGCGGATCCCAATCTTGAATACGCGAGTTGAAGATGGGCCCCAGCAGATCATCGGCGCGGATGCGCGCGTAGAAGCCGTGAACGAGCTGCTCGATCATGCTTTCGTCGATGCCGGTTTGCTCGCGCATCTGCTGAACTATCGCCGCGCGCCGTGCTTCGTCAGTCAAGGTAGGGTCGGACATCCGTCTCGGGGGTCACCGCAGAGGGTTGAAGGATAGAGCCTGGAGGTGGGGCGTGCGTTGATCCAGATCAAGATCAACGGGCGATCTTTCTGCTAGGCAAAGAACTCCTAGGATGGCCGGGCCGTGGCACTCGCTGATATTGACAGGGGACCCTGCTTTGCTGTGGGATAGCGCAGTGCGCTTGGGGCGCCACCTGTCCGCGGCAAGGGAGCTAGCTCCCACCCATTCGGTTCGACCGTCGTCGATAGAAACTTTCTTCCGGCCTGGGAAGCGGACATCAGGCGTTTTTCGGAAGGAAGGTTGTATGCCCCGGTCTCTTTCTGCCTTGTCCAATCTGGACGCCCTGCGCGGCGAGGCCAAGCGCTGGCTCAAAGCAATCGCTGCTGGGGACGACGCATCCCTTGCTCGCTTTCGTCGGGTCTTTCCTGAACACAGCGGCGTCCCGAAACTTCGGGAGGTCCAACAGGCGCTGGCTCGCGAGTATGGCCTTTCATCCTGGGCAGCCCTGAAGCAGGAGATCGAAGATCGGGCGCGCAGCTTCGCGGACCGTGTCCGTTTGTTTCTCGAGAAGTCGGTCAATCGGTACGGCACGGACCCTGCGACCCAGAAATGGGGCGACTACGAGCGCGATGGGGCTGCACGCGGCGCCGTTGCCGCTCGTCTCCTGGAGCGCCATCCCGAGATTGCCCGCGCCAGCATTCACACAGCTGTGGCGGCTCACGACCTCGAGGCCGTGCACACGTTCCTGCGCAAGAATCCGCGCGCGGTTCATGATCGCAGTGGGTTCGATGGATGGACGCCGCTCGTGCGGCTGGCCTACGCGCGCCTGCCGATTAAGGCGGTGTCCAGCAACGCACTCGAGATCGCGAATGTTCTGTTGGAGGCTGGCGCCGATCCGAACGCCGGCTGGTCCGATGGCGCGAATGATTTCAACGTGCTGGTCGGCATCATTGGTGGAGGCGAGGGCGGGCAGGTCGCGCATCCATTGGCGGAAGACTTCGCGCGCTTGCTGATCGCCCGCGGTGCCGATCCGTTTGCGCCACAGGCGCTTTACAACACATCGCTCGGACCGGACTCCACGTTCTGGCTCGATCTGCTCTGGACGGAATCCGAGAAGCGCGGTGAAACTCACAAATGGACGGGGCCGGCGCCGAATGAATTGGGCGGCGAGAAGGTGCCGAGTGCGCTGGCCTATCTTCTCGGCAATGCCGTGCCGGATCACATTCAGCGAACCCGCTGGTTGCTGGAGCACGGCGCGGATGCGCGCGGGACCAATTTCTATTCGCGCCAATCTCTAATAAAGCACGCTGTGCTGGCAGGGCGCGAGGACGTGGCGGAATTGCTGGTCCGTCATGGCGCAGAGCGGCCGCAACTCACCGAGAAGGAAGCGTTCCTAGCCGCGACAGCCGCGGGCAACGTCGAAAGAATGCGTGAGCTCGCCCTGAAACATCCGGAGTTTCTTCAGAGCCACGAACCGATGTTTGCAGTCATCCGTTTGAAACGCACCGACATCGCCGAAGCGCTGCTCGATCTCGGCATGTCAATCGACGTGGGCGATGACAAGAATTTCCGGGCCCTGCACTACACGACTCACTGCGGAGCGGCGGAGATCGCATGATTGCTCATCGCGCGCGGCGCGAAGGTCGACCCATTCGAGCTGCGCTATGGCGGGGCGCCGCTCACCCATGCGGTCTATCATCAGCAGTTAGATATGGTGAAGTTCCTCGCAGCTCACAGCCGCAATTTCCGCGGACTCTGTTTTGCCGGTGCGGTCGACAGGCTGAGAGAGTTACTTGCCGAAGCGCCGGACCGTGCCAATCGCGAAGATCGCCCTGGCGAGCCGGCGTTGTTCTGCTTGCCGGCCGAGGACGACGAGGCGGTCGAGATTGCGGAATTGCTGCTGTCATTCGGTGCCGATCCGACCTTCCGCAATCCGCTCGGGCAAACGCCCGCCGAGGCTGCGCGGCGTCGGGGCCTGGATGACGCTGCGGCACTGCTGGAGGACGCGGCCAATGCAGAGCCGCACGGGTGATCAGGAACGCTCACAAAGGAGTCGCAAATGGTTTGGATTCGAATGGCCACTGGGCTGGCGATATGTGCAGGACTGACCGGATGCTCCATCACCCGAACCGTCATCCCGATCGAGTCTGCGCAAGTCAGCCAGGTCTGCGTCCTGGAAAACCGGGACATTCTCATGGATGAGTTCCAGCCTGAAATCCAGCGGCAGATCGAAGCGAAACAAATTCCCACCAAGGTCTACACCGGTACGAGACCACAGGAGTGCTCTCACTACCTCGAATACAAAGCGAACTGGCAGTGGGACATGGGAATTTATCTGAAGTACGCCGCGTTTCTCGTCTACGACGACCGAGGCCTCGCTGGCTCTGCCTTCTATGACGCCCGCCGCGGCGGCTCACGGTTGGATAAGTATGGCCACACCGCGGACAAGATTCGGCCGCTGATCGATGAGTTGTTTGGCTCGGTGAGTGTCGGGCCCGTCCCAGCACCCGTAGCAGTGCCGGTACAAACTGAATCGGCAACCGCACCGTCGATGCCCGATCGATGAGCGATCGCAGCAGACTCGACCGTGCCGACCTATTGAGCTGTCGTTACTCGAAATTGGCCTGACCACAAAGCCACGATAAATGAGTCAAAGGGCTTTATTGGCCTGACCAATCAAGGTAGGATGATTTATCCTATAAATCGCACGATGGTCGATGGGGGGCTCTTTGAAGAAGATCTTGTGCCGTCTGCTCCTTGCCGCCGGCATCCTTGCGGCTGCGAGCGTCTGCGCGCAGCAACCCGACCCGCCAGGTCAGGTGCATGAGGGGCAGAAGCCTGTAAATGAGGCCTATCTGTTCGCGCACATGACCCACGCCGACTATGGTCGGCTTTACTACAGCGTGAGCCTCGACGGTCTGCACTGGGATCGGCTCAACGAGGGCAAGCGCATCACCGATGATTACCGGGGTCATCCGGATATCGCTCGGGCCCCCGATGGCACGTATTACTTGGTCGGCAACCGAGGCGTGGTCATCGAGATCTATTCGTCTCGCGACTTGATCGAGTGGCAACGCTACAGCAACTTCACGCCGGACCTGAAGTCGACGCCCGGCTATTCACAGGCGATGCCGAGCGTCGGCGCACCGAAGATCTACTTCGATGAGCCCTCGAAGCAGTTCGTGATCACGTGGCACACGCCGCACGTCAAAGGCACCAAGGAAGATGCCGAGCGCTATTGGACCAGTCAGCGCACGCTGTATGTGACATCCAAGGATTTGAAGGAATTCTCGGCGCCGCCCAAGCGTCTGTTCGACTGGGAGATGGGCACCATCGACGTCTTTTTGCGCCAGGCCGAAGGTAAATATTGGGCCATCCTCAAGGACGAAAGGTACCCGACGCTCGACTGGGTGACCGGCAAGACCGTTCGCATTGCCAGCGCCGACTCGTTGCTCGGCCCGTATAAAGAGTTGAGCGCGCCGATCAGTCCGAACTTTCGCGAAGCGCCGACGCTGATTCCCTCGCCGAATGGCGAGATCTGGTACCTGTACTACGAGCAATATCCCGGCCTGTCGTATGGCGTGTCGGTCGCGGACAAACTCTCCGGCCCCTGGTATCAGCTCTCCGGCTACACGTTCCATCGGAAATGGGACAAGTACAGCCTGCCGCCGAAAGTCCGCCACGGCATGATGATGACGATCTCCCGCAAGCAATACGACGGGCTCGTGCAACGCTTCGGGGTCGATCCGCCGACGAAACAATCCCCGTGAGAAAGCAAATGATGAAAGTGATGATCGGGTTGACGAGCGGGGCGCTCGCCATGGGCTTGCTCGCCCTCGCGCCAGCGTCCCTGGCAGAAGAGGCGCCGAAGCAGGCCAAGCTTTTCACGCAGTACTCGGACACGAGCCGCATTGGGCAGCCCTATGCGAAGGACCCGTCGGTCGTCCGTTTCGGCGAACGTTTCTTGATGTACTACTCGATCCCGCCGGCGCGCGACAACAAGCAGGGCGCGGACGGGTTTCCGACCGGTTGGGCGCTCGGCATCGCCGAGAGCCGCGATCTGCGTAAATGGACCAAGGTGGGCGAAGTGTTGCCCGTGCAGGAAGTCGAGCGCAACGGTATCGCCGCGCCCGGCGCCATCGTGATCCGCGGCAAGGTGCACTTGTTCTATCAGACCTATGGCAACGGCCGGCGTGACGCGATCAATCACGCCGTCTCGAGCGACGGGCTCAAGTTCGAGCGTGATCCGGGCAATCCGGTGTTCCGGCCCACCGAAGCGCCCTGGAGCGCCGGCCGGGCGATCGACGCCGAGCCCTTCGTTCACGGCGACAAGCTGCTGCTCTATTACGCCACGCGTGATCCGGACATGAAGATCCAAATGATCGGCGTCGCCTCGGCGCCCCTCAGTTCCAACTTCGGCGCGGGTGACTTCACCAATCTCAGCAAAGACGGCCCGGCGTTGCAGCCGACGCTGGACTGGGAGCGCAAATGTATCGAAGCGCCCAGCATCATTCGGCGCGGCGACAAGCTCTATATGTTTTATGCCGGCGGCTATAACAACGAGCCCCAGCAGGTCGGCGTCGCGATCAGCACCGACGGCGTGAGCTGGAAGCGCCTGTCCGAGCAGCCGCTGCTCACCGATGGACCGCCCGGCAGCTGGAACGATTCGGAGTCCGGGCACCCGGCGATCTTCGAGAATGACGGCCGCACCTTGCTGTTCTTCCAGGGCAATCCGGACCGGGGCAAAACCTGGACGCTCGCCGCCACCGAAATCGGTTGGAACGAGAGCGGCCCGTACCTGAAATAGCGCCGCCCGCGCCCCAAAAAACTAGTTGAGAGAGGAAAGAGCAGGATGGCATTCGTCCGCATTCTGGCTGCGTTGAGCTTTGCAACGCTCGTTCTCACCGTGACGCCCGAGCAGGCGGTGGCGCAGCAGGCGTCCACACCTGCTAAAACATTCGATCTGGTCGCGGACGGCGTCGCGCCGACGATCTTCACGAGTCCGAACGACGCACCGGTCGTCGCGATCGCCGCGCAGGCTTTCGCAGGCGACGTTGAGCGCGTCTCGGGCATCCGTCCCAAGGTTTCGCAGGGAACACCGGAAGGAAAGCTCGCGATCCTTGCAGGCACCATCGGCGGCTCGACATTGATCGATCAGTTGATCGCGAACAAACGCATCGCTGTCGACAAGGTCATCGGTCAGACCGAGGCCTATACGATTGCATGGGTCGAGAATCCTGCGGCGGGCGTCGCTCGTGCGCTCGTGGTGGCCGGCGCGGATCGTCGCGGCACGGCGTATGGAATCTTTCGGCTCTCGGAACAAATCGGCGTGTCGCCCTGGGTGTGGTGGGCCGATGCCGCGCCCACGCGCCGCTCTCGCTTGAATCTAGGCACGGAGACCATCGTGCAGGGCTCGCCGTCGGTGCGCTATCGCGGCATCTTCATCAACGATGAGGACTGGTCGCTGCGCCCCTGGGCGGCGAAGAACGATCCGAGCGGCGATATCGGACCGCAGACCTATGCAAAGGTCTTTGAACTGCTGCTGCGGTTACGTGCCAACTTTCTGTGGCCGGCGATGCATAAAGTCACGGCAGCGTTCAACCAAGTGCCGGGCAACGCCGAAATGGCGGATCGTTATGCGATCGTCATGGGCGCAAGCCACGCGGAGCCCATGCTTCGTGACAACGTCGCCGAGTGGAATTTCGACGCGCGTGGCGAATACAACTATCACCAGAACGGCCCGCAGGTGCTCGACTACTGGCGCGAGCGAGTGAAGCTCAATCATCAGTACGAGAACGTCTATACGGTCGGCATGCGTGGTATTCACGACAGCGCGGTCGAGGCAGGGCGGGGCGTGGACGGCGTCAAGTTGCTCGAGCAGGTGGTCGCCGACCAGCGCGGGTTGTTTCGTGAGGTGGGTCAAGATCCGGCGAGCGTCCCGCAGGTGTTCGTTCCCTACAAAGAAGTGCTGGATGTTTATCGCAAGGGCATGAAAGTGCCGGAGGATGTAACGCTCGGCTGGGTTGACGACAACTACGGCTACATTCGCCAGCTTTCTACGACGGCAGAGCAAAAACGTTCCGGCGGTGCCGGCGTTTACTACCACATCTCCTATTGGGGCGTGCCTAACGACTATCTGTGGCTCGATACCACGCCGCCCGCGCTGATCGCCGAAGAAATGGGCAAGGCCTGGGCCACCCATGCGCGGCGGCTGTGGGTACTCAACGTCGGCGACATCAAGCCAGGCGAGCGGGGCATGAATTATTTCCTGGACCTCGCCTACGACTATGAGGGCACCGCGAAGCTCGGACAGCGAGGCTGGCTGAAACACTGGGCCGCCGAAACATTTGCGCCCGAGCAGGCCGATGCGATCGCGGCGCTGCTCGATGACTATTACCGCCTCAACTTCGCGCGCAAGCCCGAACACATGGGCTTCAACGATGGCGAGACGACACCGCGCACCACGCCGTTCTCTCCCGTCGCATACGGCGACGAAGCAGGCCGTCGCATCGCTGAGTTCCGCGCGCTCGATACGCGAGCGGAGAAGATCGCGGCGGCGCTGCCAGCGGACAAACGCGATGGTTTCTATCACTTGGTGCAGTATCCAGTACGCGGGACCGCGCTGACGAACATCAAGATCCTGAGTGCCGATCGCAGCTTCCTTTACGCGCATCAGGGCCGCGCCAGCGCGAACGCGCATGCGCAGGTTGCCCTCGAGGCGTTCCAGCGGATCAAACAGGCAACCGAAGCTTACAACGCCATCGGTGACGGCAAATGGGCACGGTTCATGGATGATGCGCCTCGCAACCAGTCCGTCTTCTACATGCCGCCGGTCGGCCGCGTGACGCCGTCTGCGACGCCCTCGCTCGGCGTAGCGGTGGAGGGCTCCGTTGATTCCTTGGTCGTGCGTCCGGCCAAGGCAGATCAGCCCATCGACTACGCGCTTCGAGCCAAGCGCTGGCAAAACAACCGCGCACCAGACCAGCTGCCAACGTTCGAGCGCGCGACCGACGTTCGTCACTACATCGATGCGTTCAACACCGGCGCCGGAACGTTGGACATCGATGCGAAGGTATCGGCGCCCTGGATTCGGATCGAGCGCGAGCTACAAGCAGGCGACGATCAACGGTTGTGGGTGTCGATCGACTGGAGCAAGTTGAAATCAAATCAGACCGCAAGCGGCACGGTCACTGTCTCTGCTGCCGGCGAGAGCCGCGCAGTCAAAGTCGAGGCGCGCAATGTCAGCGCCCCTGCGGGCGCGCTGGTGGAAGACAACGGCATCGTCGCGTTCAGCGCCGGCCGCTACACCACGCTTCGTGCGGTGAATGGCAGCGGATGGCAGCGTGCACCGGAGCTCGGGCGATCGGGTAATTCGCTGATGAGCAGCGTCGGACTCTCCAGTGTGACCGATGCCGCCAAGGCGCCCTATGCCGAATATCGCTTTCGCACCACGAGCACCGGCGAGGCGAGCTTGCACGTCACGCTACTGCCCAGCTTCGCGCTGAATCGCGAGCACAAGCTGCGCTACGCAGTGTCGATCAACGACGGCCCGGTTCAAGTCGTGGACGCCGAGGCCAAGCGCGACTGGAGCGACGGCGTCCAGCGAAATGCAATGACGACGATCACTGAATGGCCGATCGCGAAGAGTGGCGAACAGCGGCTCAAAGTCTATGCGATGGATCCGGGCGTGGTCGTCGACTCCTTCGTGGTCGATTTCGGCGGCCTGGCGAAAGCGTATCTGGCGCCGCCGGAAACCATCGCCAAGTAACAAGAACTAACAACAAGGACACAACTATGGACGTCATCCGCAGATCATTGCTGATCGGCATGGCCGCAGCCGCGGCGCTGCCGGTGCCCACTCTCGCTGCCTCGTTAGAACGATTTCCGATCTGGCCGAAATCGCCGCCGGGCGGTGAGGGGATCAATGTACGCGACGAATGGGTCAAGCGCAGGCCCGACAGCGCTGCCGACGACATCGCTTGGCCTCATATCGCGACACCGATGCTCACCGCTGTGCCGGCGGAGCGGCCCAACGGAGGCGCGATCCTGCTGATTCCAGGCGGCGGCTATGCTCGCGTGGGTGTCGGACGCGAAGGATCGAAGATCGCATGGGCGTTCGCGGCGCGCGGCTTTACTGTGTTCGAACTGCTTTACCGCCTGCCGCACGACGGCTGGGCTGCCGGCCCCGACGTGCCACTTCAAGATGCGCAGCGAGCGATGCGGCTCATCCGTGCAGGCGCTGCGAAATGGAAGATCGACCCGGCCAAGCTCGCGGCGATCGGTTTCTCTGCTGGAGGCCATCTTACGGCGCGACTCGCGAGCCGCTCGGGTCTGAAAACATACGAGCCCGTCGATGCCGCCGATGAGCAGCCAGCGCGTCCGACCGTCGCCGGACTGTTCTTCCCCGTGATTACGATGACGGAACCTTCCGCCCACGCGCCTTCGAAACGGGAGCTGTTGGGGGCGGATGTGACATCGGAGTTAGTCGTTCGCTATTCCGCCGAGAACGAGCTGCCCGCCGACATGCCGCCGACGTTTGTCGCGCACGCCGCGGATGATCCAGTCGTCAATCCCGCTAACAGCCTGTTGATGTTCGCGGCGCTCCAGGCTGCAAAGATTCCCTCCGAGCTGCACATCTTCGAGAAGGGGGCGCACAGCTTGCCGTTGAAAGAAGCGGGTAAGGATCACCCTTGGCCGAGCCTGTTCGAGCGCTTCGCTCGCAACCATGGAATGTAGCTCGCTTGGCGGCACTGCGCAGGCGGTGCCGCCAAGGAGTCATACAAACATTTCAGTTGATCGGCCCCGACCCGTAATACATGTCGCACGCATTGGTGGCGCTATTCAAGCGCGACGTGATCTGGACCAGGTTATAGCCCGATCCGGTGTTGACCCATTGCAACGCTGGCGAGAAGCCCACGCAGCCGGTCGTTTGCGGATTGGGCAAGGTGACGGGTGCATTCAACGGCTCCCAGGGGCCGTCGGGATTGCCGCTCGGGCTCTTGAACAGAATCTGCCCATTCGCCTGCGAGAACGTGCCGTCGGCCAGGCGCAGAAACTGTCCGATCCATAGCAGCGTGCCATTGGGCACCGTCTTGTTCACCGGAGTGGCGTTGAAATAGCGCCCGGCATGGCCAGTCATTTGTGTACCGATGGTGTTGGCGGCGCCATAGTTCCAGCCGTCGGTCGAGGTCTTGTAATGGCTGCGGCAGTTGTTTGCGCCGGCCACCCCGCAAACTTCATAAGTCATCAGATACCGTCCGGAGCCGTCGGTCAGCTTGGTCACCACCGGCATGCCGGGACGCAAGGGATAATTTGGATCGGTATTGTCGCTGGCGCCGAGGGCCACCAGATTGGTGCGATCGACCCAGGTGGTGCCCAGGTCGTAGCTGCGGATCTTCATCAGCTTCTGGCTGCAGCAGCCGCTGGTTTCATCCGCATACGTCAGCACCAGCCCGCCATCGGTCGCGATCGAGAAATTCGGCTCCCAAAAGCCCTTGCTGTTCGAGGCGGTCACCGGCGTCGTCACATAGCTCCAAGCGCGACCGTTGTCAGTACTCCGGTAAATCCGGATGTGGCTACGACAAGTCGCGCATTTCGACGTATCGACATTGATCCCGAGCAGCAGATCGCCGTTGGGAAGCACGATGAAGTCGGGGCTGCTGGTTCGCAACGTCGGAAAGTCCGGCTCGCTGACCATGCCGACCGCGGTCCACGTCGCGCCGTTGTCGAGGCTGGAAAACACCTTCACGCGATAGTCGTTCGGGAAGAGCAGGACGGTTGCGATGAGCTCACCGCTCTGAAGCATGCGCACGCGGGGATAGCGCGCATTGGTTTGAAGTAGCGTCTCCGCCTCCGTCTTTGCCGGCAGACTAGTCGCGGCGACAGCGCCCAGCGCTGCCAGAAGGACGGCACTGCTGAACGTACGTTTGCGGATATGCCGAATCTTGGATCGACCGATCATAACGTTCTCCTTTGATATGAAATCCTCTCCATCTCCACGCAGCGGTGTCTCGTTGCCGGAGCAACGGACACGAGCAGTCATTGAGGTCGATGTTTCTTGGGAGCCGGCGGTCGCGGTTTGAGCTGGGCGTCCAGATACCGCTCCAACTCGACGCGCACCTTCGGCAGCGCCGCGACCACGTTGCGGGTCTCACCGGGGTCGGCTTCGAGATCGTAAAGTTCGTAAACAGAGTCACCGCCGGTGTTCGACACCCAGCGCACCAGTCGATACCGCGCGGTGCGAATTGCCTGTCCCACTCGACCAGGGCGGTTGTAGGCGTGATAGGCATAGGGCCGTAGCACGCGAGTAGGATCGAGCAGCGTGGGTGTCAGATCGATGCCATCGATCGGCTGCATGTTCGAGGGCAGCGTCAAGCCCGCGAGCTTCACTAGCGTTGGATAAACATCAACCGTCTCTGCGATCTGCGCGGGTGCCTGTCCCGGCCGCCCCGTCCCGGGTCCCGCGATGATCAGCGGCTGCCGGACCGCCTGCTCGAAATTGGTGTGCTTGGTCCACAGCCCGTGATCGCCCAGGTGCCAGCCGTGATCGCCCCACAACACGACGATCGTGTTTTCCTCGAGTCCACTTCGTTTCAGTGCCTGGAGCACTTTGCCGATCTGCGCATCGACATAACTCACACCGGCGTAATAGCCGTGAATGAGCTTGCGTTTCAGCTCGTCGGGATAGTCCGCCCCAGCGGCATTCTCGGGCACCGGTTTGTATGCGGTGATTTCGCCACCGACCTTGCCCGCGAAGTCAGGTGCGCCTTCGGGAAGGCGTTCGAAGGTGGGCATCGGCAGTTTGGCTGGATCGTATCGATCCCAGTAACGCTTGGGCACCGAGAAGGGCAGGTGTGGCCGCGCGAAGCCAACGGCCAGAAAGAAGGGTTTGCCGAGCGTTTTGAGTTCAGCGAGACGGTTGCTGGCGCGGGCGGCGGTGCGGCCATCTGCGTAGGCGTCGTCGGGCACGTCGGGGCTTTCCCAGGCCGCGCCCCGTCCCAACGTCTTGGCATAGATCCAAACGTCGCCTTCGACAGGAACCTCGTTGAATAGCGCTTCTTCGCGCGTGGGCTTGCCTCCCGTGCTGTCAGGGTCGAGATATTCGATGACGTGATCTTTGACCGGCGGCGCGGACCAACTGGCCAGGTCGTCATGCGTGTTATGGCCGACGTGATAAACCTTGCCGTAGCTCTCGGCGATGTAGCCGTGACGCTTGAACAGTTCGGGCAGAGTGACGGCATTCGGTATGTAGTCGCGCAGATCCATCCCGAACTCATAGATGCCGGTTGAGGTCGAGCGCCGGCTGGTCATCAAATTGATCCGGCTTGGCGCGCACACTGCTTGATTGGCGTAGGCGCGCTCGAAGCGGCTGCCACGCGCTGCAAGCTCATCGATGTTTGGACTGATCGCCGTGCGGTCGCCGAACGCGCCGAGCGTCGGCTTCAGATCGTCGACCATGATGAGAAGAACGTTCGGTGCACCGGCAGCGAATGATGGCGTCGCGCCGATGAGTGCTGTCATGGTCAGCACACATAAGGTCCGTTTCAAAATCGAAGGGATGAGCATCGTTGCCACCTTGCTTCAAAGGCAGCCGTCGCGTCCTTCCTGGACGCGACGGCTCGATGGACACCTGCCAGGGGGCTGGAGGTGCCAAGGCCGGATCAGTAGCGGAAGCGGATGCCGAGGCGATACACCGTCTCGAGATAGCGCACCTGCCACGGGTAGCTGTCGCCCTGCGTGTTGAAGATCCGCGAATTGCGCGCCGGGTTGCCCAGCAGGTTCGCGACATTGAAGTTCACGCTGAGTTGTTCGGTGAGGTTGTAGCCTCCCGAAATATCCAGCGTGCCGCGGCCTTCTTCCTTGGTCGGCAGGGTCGGTTGAGTGCCAGTCACCGCCGGATCGGTGACTGCGCTATAGGTCAAGTAGTGAGAACGATAATTGTATGAAGCACGCAGTGAGAAAGTCTGGTTCTCGTAGAACACGGACGCGTTCGCAAGGTGCGTGGATGTATTGGTAATCGGCTGCCTGCCTGGCAGGGTCGCGGCGGCCGCAGGCGAGAGCTCAGAGCCATGGTCGAGGTAGGTGTAGTTCGCGAGTACGCCTAAGTTCCTCGTCCATGCCGGCAGAGACTGAATCTCCAGGAAGGTGCGGTAGCCCACCTCGACGCCGTCGATCCGGCCGCTCTGGCCATTCTCGGGGCTGTTGATGTTCAGCCGTCCGAGTTGCGGGTCATCGATGAATCGGGTCGTGTTATTGATGAACCCGTCCACGTCGCGACGGAACAGCTGGATCGTGGCCGAGCCTGAGCGCGAGAAATAATATTCCAGCGACGCGTCGTAGTTGGTCGACTCGATCGGCTCGAGCTCCGGATTGCCGCCGTTCGCCGTGCGATAGCAGGTCGTGGTATCCGCAGGGTTGCTGCAGGTCGCGGTGCCATTGACCGTCAGTGTCGGATTGAGCTGGCCGAAGCTTGGTCGCGTGCGTGTCTTGGTGAAGGCGAGGCGCGCCTGCAACTCCGGTGTAATGCGAGCGCGCACACTGAAGTTAGGGAGCACATCGGTATATTCATTGTCGCGCGAGTAGGGCGTGGGCGTGGTCGTGCCTACGGTGAGAACTCCGTCGACCTCGTCGCTCGTGCGCACGACGCGAACGCCGATCTGTCCGTCCAACGGCAGCGAGCCTGCGTCCAGCTCATAGTGGACCTGCAGATAGGCCGCTTCGGATTTTTCATTCGCACTGTACTGTGGAACGCGCGTTGGAAAACCCGTGGGTCGGCCCGTCAGCGCACGAATGAGATCTTCATTCTCGATCACGCTTCGGCGGGTCGGCGAAACCCAGGTGGTGGGATGATTCGAGGAGTCTCCGGCAAACGCAGAGTGCACGTATGCGTAGTCCAGCGGAAGTGCAGTGAACTGCAGCGCGTCCCGCTGAGCCGCCGTCGTCGCGGGCGCGACGTAATTCGTCGCAGGATAACTTTCGGTCTCCGAGTCGCGATCGCTGTAACGGATGCCGGCCTGGAGCGAGTCGAAGATCGACAGCGCGATCGGAATATCTGCATCGAGGCGCCCCTGATAGCTTTCGCCGTGCGCCTGCGAGCCGTTCTCCGTGTAGCCCGTCATGCGCCAGGATGCGGGATCCATCAAATCGACGCCCAACACCTGGGCATTGCCGCCACCGCCGCCCGAGGAATCGTCGAAGTTGAAGATGCGGGTCGGAATGACGTTGGTCTGGGTATTCATCTGAAAATTGGTCGACGTGAACGTCGAGTCGGTCCAGGCGACATCGCCAGTCACTTTCGCCTCGCCGACATTCCATTTGAAGCCGATGCCGCTCTGATAGGTATCGGTGCCCGACCATTGGCCGACTTGATAGGCGCTCACCGGATTGCCGCCGGTGGCCGTCATCTGACAGATGAGCGTGGTGCTGCCGTCGCAATAGGTCACATCGGAGATGGTCGCCGCTGTGCCGGCCTGGACCTGCAACGCGCGGGACTCGCCGCGGCCTCGGAAGCCCTGAAACAGGAAATCGGCATAGACCTCCAGAGTCTCGGTGGGGCGCCATTGGATGGCAGTGGAGGCCGACGGTCGCTGCCGCATCGAGGTCGGATATTCGAAGGTGACGACGGCGGGGTAGCGGCCGCCCGGATAGGTCGAGCTCGCGGGCCGCAGCTGGATGGTCGGGTTGTTGGTGCGGTAGGAGTCGACGAAGTTGTTGTCGGTGTAGGAGCCCTCGAGCAGCACGCCAATTTCACCGATCCCGGTGTTCCAGCGATTACTGAGCAGCATATTGGCGTCGAGGCCGAGCTTGTCAGATTGCCGCCAGCCAAGGCCAGTGACGCCGCCAGCAGCGCGGGCGCCCTTGAAATCGAAAGGCTTGCGCGAACGCACGTCGATGGCACCGGCGATGCCGCCTTCGATGAGATTGGCCGAACCCGTTTTGTAGACGTCGAATCGCGAGATAGTGCCGGAGGGGAAGTCTTGAAGTGCGACCGAGCGACCCTCCGCCGTGAAGATTTCGCGGCCGTTGTAAGTAGTCGTCAGGTCGGGCAGGCCACGCACGCGGATATTGGCCGCCTCACCGTTCAAGCGCTCGACAGACACGCCCGGTACGCGTGCCAGGGATTCTGCGCCGGTTGAGTCAGGCAGCTTGCCGATGTCCTCGGCGACGATCGCATCGACGATCTGATCGGCGTTCTCCTTGATCGCGGCCGCCGTCTCGAGACTCTTGCGGTAGCCCTGAACCACGATTTCTTCGAGCTGTGGAGTGGCCTGATCGGTCGACGCAGGCGGCACGGTCTGTGCAAAAGTCGCGAGCGGTGCGACCAGCAGCGCCAGTTCCGAAGCGCCAATGAGCCAATAGGACTTCGAGATCACAATGTTCATCCCCCGGTGATTGCCGGCGTTCGCACGCCTGTTTGTTATCAACCATATTTATCATATTTAACTGGCCTGACAAGTCAATCCTATTTATCATATTTTTGGCTTGGCAGGTTTTACTGGATTGGTCAGGCCAATTAGCGGTCGCCAGGATCCTAGGATGGCCATGAAGAAACCCAAAACACCGCTCGAGACGGCGCCGGCGCTGCGTCTCGGGCGCAATCTCACCTACGGATTACTCGACGCGATCGGGCGTGCGATCGTGGTGGGCGATTACAAATCCCACGATTTTCCCACCGAAGGTGAGCTCGCCGAACAGCACGGCGTGAGCCGGCAAGTGACGCGGGAAGCGGTAAAGATGCTGGCGGCCAAAGGGATGCTGAGCGCCCGACCGAAGCACGGTACGTTCCTGCAGCCGGATGAGAATTGGAATTTGTTCGATCAGGATGTGCTGCGCTGGTTGCTGGATCGAAAGTTCTCGATCAGTACGCTGCGGCACTTCAACGAATTGCGACGCGCCGTGGAGCCTCAAGCCGCCGCGCTCGCTGCGATTCGCGGCACAGCTGCCCAGGTGTCCGCTATAGCGGAGGGACTTGCCCGCATGCGGACCGCCGAAAAGGGGCTCGGCGATACGCTCGAAGCCGATATCGCCTTCCACGTGGCAGTCCTGCGCGCCTCGGGCAACCCGTTCCTGGCTCAGTTCAAGGACGTCGTGACCACAGCGTTGCGAACTTCGATTCGCTTTACCAACCGGATCGCCGGCCGAACGGCCTCCGTTGCCGATCACGCGGCAGTGTATAAGGCCATCGCGAGGCACGACGCGGACGGCGCGAGTCGAGCGATGAAGCATCTCATCGACGAAGTGCTGACGCTCATCGAGAAGAGCTAGTCGCCCTGCGCCTTCTTGCAGTCACAAGCACTGCATCCCTTGTCGAACACGACACGCCAGGTGCCATCCGCTTCGCGACGCCAGACTGAATTGAACGTTCCGACTCGCTTGCCTTTGGGATCGAGCACGGGGCCACTGCTGTAGGCGAGGGCGCCGGAGTCGAGCACTTCGATGTTCTCGGGTGCCCAGGAGAACGGGGGATTCGGACCCTCGTAGTACGCCTTCCACGCGGCTGCGATCGCCGCTTTGCCCCGCATCGCTTTCTCACCGTCGAAGAACACGGCGTCCTCTGCAAGATGTCGCGTGAAGGCGGCGTGGTCGCGAGCCGCCATGCTGGCCGCAAAGGCTTGCTCGGCCGCGCGCACCTCTTTGGCGAGTGTTGCCTGATCAGCGGCGGCCAGACCGGCGAAGGCGAAGAGGGCGATGAAGCAGGTGAGTAAAGTCTTGAAGCTCATGCGCGGTGTCCTCGAAGGAATGCGCACGAACGATACCCGCAAATCGGTCGCGAGCAAGTAGACCGAAGTCGGTGTCGAACAGCCGCGTCTAAGCAACAACCCCGACGCGCCCCGTAGAACTCGCGAGCGGTCCGTGACAACAGGCGGTCTGTAACTGATCTAGATCAGGTGCCTCGGGGTGCGGCACTCCTACCATGCGCCAGTCCGGGACAGGTGTCCTCCACTGGAAAACAAACGTGACCAAAGTCAACGAGCCGAGCGAAACCGAAGTTGTAACCGTTCCTGGGCGCAGGAAATTCCTGAACACCGCCGCGCTTGCGGGCCTCGCAGGTGCTGGCATGTCGTTAGGTGTGACCGCCTGCAAATCCGAAAGCCAAAGCGGCGCAGCCAAGCCCGCCGCCGGCGCGGACGCCGCGCCCGATTACAGCAAATACGAGGTTCACCCCGGCCAACTCGATGAGTACTACGCCTTCTCGAGCGGCGGCCACTCGGGCGAAGTGCGCGTCTATGTGCTGCCCTCGGGCCGATTGCTCAAGCGCATTCCAGTTTTCAATATCGACTGTCTGACCGGTTGGGGCATCACCAACGAGTCGAAGCAGATCATGGGCACCAACCCGGACGGCACGTTGAAGTACTGGACCGGCGACACGCATCACGTCCATCCCTCGTACACCGACGGCACGTATGACGGCCGCTATCTGTTCGTGAACGACAAGATCCACGGTCGCATCGCGCGCGTGCGACTCGACACGATGGAGTGCGACCAGATCACCGAGCTGCCGAACGTCCAGGGCTTTCACGGCATCTTCCCCGACAAGCGCGATCCGGTGGATGCCAGCATCAATTCCAGTACACGCGTGTTCTGTGGCAGCGAGTTCCACATTCCGCAACCGAACGACGGGCGCGATCTGGACGATCCAAAGCGGTACTTCTGTCTGCTCACCTGCGTCGATGTGAAGACCATGGAGCCGCGCTGGCAATGCAAGGTCGACGGCAACATGGATCTGATCGCGACCTCGTACGACGGCAAGCTGGTCTGCTCGAATCAGTACAACTCAGAAGGCGGCGCGATCTTCGCGGAGATGATGTCGGTGGAGCGCGATGCGTGCGTGTTCCTGAATGTCGCTCGCATCGAAGCGGCCATCGCGGCCGGCAAGTCGTTCACGATCGGCGATTCGAAAGTGCCGGTGGTCGATGGCACGCGGGCTGCGAACACCGATGCGACGACTGCGCTCACGTGCTACGTCCCCGTGCCAAAGAACCCGCACGGTGTGAACATCAGCCCGGACGGCAAGTACTACGCGTGTTCGGGCAAGCTGTCGCCGACCGCGACGCTGATCGCCCACGAGAAGGTGCTGCATTGGTTCGAAGGTCACATCAAAGATCCACGCGATGCCGTGGTCGCCGAGCCTGAGATCGGCCTCGGTCCACTGCACAGTGCGTTCGACAACCGGGGCTATTGCTACACGACGCTGTTCCTGGACAGCCAGATCGTCAAATGGAACATCGAGGCGGCCATCAAGGCCTTCCAGGGCGACAAGGCTGCGCAGGTCGTGGTCGATCGTATCGATGTGCACTATCAGCCCGGCCATGGCTTCACCTCGATGGGCGAGACCAAGGAGGCGGACGGCAAGTTCTTCATCTCCGATAACAAGTTCTCCAAGGACCGCTTCCTTCCCGTGGGCCCGCTGCATCCGGAGAACTCGCAGCTGATCGACATCAGCGGCGAGAAGATGAAGCTGATCCACGATACGTCGGTCTGGTCCGAGCCGCACGACTCCATCGTCGTTCGACGCGACATCATCAAGACCAGGCAGATCTACTCGATGGACGACTTCCCCAACGCGGTGAAATCGCCCAAGGATTGTCGGGTCGAGCGCAACGGCAAGAAGGTTACCGTGTACCTCACTTCGCAGGCGCCCGCGTTCGGCATGACGGAGTTCAAGGTGAAGCGCGGCGATGAGGTCACGCTCATTCTCACCAATCATGACAAGGTGGAGGACCTGACCCACGGCTTCGCGATCCCGAAGCACAACATCAATTTCATCGTCAATCCGCAGGAGACCAAGTCGGTGACGTTCAAGGTCGACAAGCCGGGCGTGTACTGGTGTTATTGCACGCACTTCTGCCACGCGCTGCACCTCGAGATGCGCTCGCGCATGCTCGTTGAAGCCTGAGCGTCGACGAAGCTGGACGAGGGGAGTCGCCGCAAGGCGGCTTCCCGGTGTCGAACATGCATCTGCTCATCCGTCGTTGGAGCGCGCTCGTCGCGTTCCTGATCCTGATTGCTTGCGCCGGCAGTACTGTCGCGAATCAAGTATACGAGGCGCCGCTGCCGCCGCAGCTCGTCAACGATCCTGACTTGTGCGCCTATGCGCCTTGTCAGGACGTGATGCCGACGGCGCAGCGATTCTCGGTGCGTAAGGGACGTCCGGCTTACGTCGAGGCGTACCGCGACGAGGCGCTCATCGGTTACGTGTTCCTGTCGACTGATGTGATCGACATTCCCGGTTACTCCGGCAAGCCCATCGTCACCTTGATCGGGATGGACACCGCCGGCGTCCTCCGTGGCGTAAAAGTGCTGCGCCATTCGGAGCCGATCCTGTTGTTGGGCATTCCGGAATCCGACCTCGATACTTTCATCGATCAGTACGTCGGCAAATTCGTCGGCCGCAAGATCGAAGTCGGACGCAGCCGAGCCGATGCGTTGGGCGTGGATGCGATCACCGGCGCGACCGTGACTGTGATCGCCGAGAACCAAGTCATTCTCCGATCGGCGCGAGCGATTGCGACCCAAGTCGGCATCATCGCGCCGACCGTGCGACCGCAGGTCAAATTCACACCCGCGGGTGAGCTCGCCGACTGGGAAAGTTTGGTGAAGCAGGGCGCCATCCGGCGCTTGACGGTGCGTCCGCAGGAGATCGGCAAGCCGCCCTCGCAAGAGCGTTACATCGATATGTATTTCGGCTACCTCAATGCGGAGCCGATCGGTAAGGCCATCCTCGGCGAGGGCAACTATCGGCGCCTCATGGCGGATCTGAAACCGGATGAGCACGCCATCTTCATCGTCGCCAACGGCATGGAGTCGTTCAAAGGATCGGGCTTCGTGCGCGGCGGGATCTTCGATCGACTTCAGGTCATGCAGGGGACGGACAGCTTCACGTTTCGCGATCAGGATTATCTCAATCTCTATGACGTGCGCGCAGCGCGGGCGCCTGCCTTCCATGAGTCGGGCATCTTCATCATTCGAAGTGCCGCCTTTTCACCGGCGTTTCCGTGGAGCCTGGTGTTCCTCGCGAACAAGATCGACACGAGCACGGGCGTGCGTGCCTTCGTCAGTTTCGAACAAGAGTACTGGCTGCCGGGTGAGTACATCGTCGGCGGGCGACCGGCTTACGAGCCGCCCGAGCCGATGTGGCGGAAGATCTGGCGCGATCGTGCGCTGGAGATCGGCTTGTTTGTGTTGGTGCTTGCCGTGGCCGGTGTGCTCTACGCCTCGCGCGATGGTCTCGTGCGACGCTCGAACCGCAAGGACAAACGTTGGGTCTCGTGGCCGAAATACGCGCTGTGGGCGGTGAGCATCGGCTTCATCGGTTTCCATCTGATGGCGCAGCCCTCGATCACGCAGGTGCTGACGTGGTTTCACGCCATTCTGTTCCAATGGGAGTGGAGCCTGTTCCTGAGCGATCCGTTCATCTTCCTGTTCTGGTGTTTCATCATCGTCACCGTGTTCTTCTGGGGACGCGGCATGTTCTGCGGGTGGCTGTGCCCGTATGGCGCGTTGAGCGAGATTGCATTTCGCCTCGCCGGCGCGCTCGGCCTGAAACGGTTCCAGCGCAAGCTGCCGCAGAAGCTGCATGACAAGCTGAAGTGGACGAAGTACCTGGTGTTTGCAGGTCTCGTGGCGGTGTCGTTCTACTCGATGGGCATGGCTGAGAAGCTGGCCGAGGTCGAGCCGTTCAAGACCACCTTCCTGGTCGGCGTGTGGAATCGGTCCTGGCCGTTTGTCGTCTTCTGGTCGGCGCTGTTCGCGATTGCGTTGTTCATTGAGCGGCCATTCTGCAAATATCTTTGTCCGCTTGGCGCGGGCCTCGCGATTCCATCGACGTTTCGATGGTGGGGGCTGAAGCGCAAACAAGAGTGCACCACCTGTCATGCCTGCGCCGTGGGTTGTGACGCCCAGGCCATCGATGCGCGCGGGCGGATCGATCAGCGAGAATGTTTGCTGTGCCTGGACTGCATGGTGCTGTACTACGACGACCATGCGTGCCCGCCGCTGGTGAAGGAGCGCAAGCAGCGCACGAAGGCTGGTCTGGCGCTGACGCCGATTGGGGCGAATGGTTATTACATTCCTATCAAGGCAATTCCGGCCGTCCCCACGAAACAGGCGATTGCCACGAAGTCCGCCCCGTCGGCGGCCGCGAAACCATCGCTCACATCGGAGCAAGGGGCAATGGCGCCCGCAACGCAGGCGGCCACATCGAAGCAAGGGACAATGGCACTCGCGACGCAGGCGGTCACATCGAAGCAAGGGACAATGGCACTCGCAACGCAGGCGGTCACATCGAAGCAAGGGACAATGGCACTCGCAACGCAGGCGGTCACATCGAAGCAAGGGGCAGGGGCACCCGCGACGCAAGGAGTGATATCCAGGCTCGGCCCGGGGGCCTGGCTGCGCCGCGAGCTCGTCGACCATCTGTTCCCTTGGAATCGCGAGTTTCTGACCTATCCGTTTGCCTTGCGCGCAGCCGGCATTGCGCTCGCCGTGCTCGTGACCTGGGTGTGGTTGCTTGGTGCCACGGGCCGGCTGGGGCCGGGCATCGTGCTGGGTTGGTGGCTCGCGTGGAGCGTGTATGAACTGATCGTTCGGATGCGCTGCAAGCCCTGGGTCAAGGAAGGTCCTTGGTGGGGACACACGCTGCGGCCGGCGGGCTGGGCCGATATGGCGGCGTATGTCTCGATGAAGAACCTGCTCATCGGCGCGGCCTTGTTCCTGCTGATGCGAGGCACGGGCGTGCTCGACTTCCTGCAGGAGTTGCCGGAGTTGCAATGGCTCTACTAACGCGTCCAAGCGCCGCTGCATTCATGTCAGTGCTGCTGGTCGCAGGTACAGCGGCAGGCGCGGAACTACAGGTGCGACCCGGCCAATCGATCGCCGCCGCGATCTCACGAGCTGCCCCCGGCGACGTCGTTCTCGTAGCGCGCGGTCGTTACGAAGAGAATCTGTTGATCGACAAACCGCTCACGCTCAGGGGAGTGGAACGGCCGACGCTGAGCGGCGGGCTGCGGGGAGACACCATTCGAGTCACATCCGCCGATGTGACGATAGAGAACTTCATCGTCACCGACAGCGGCGGCGATCTCACGGCACAAAACGCTGGCATCTACATTCAACCCGGCGCCGACCGCCCGACGGTACAACGGTGTGACATTGCCTACAGCCTGTTTGGGCTGTGGGTCGAAGGCGTGAAGGACGCGCGCATCGTCGACAACCTGATCACGGGCAAGCGTGACTACGCCTCGGCGCAACGAGGCAACGGCATTCAGCTCTTCAATACCACCGGCGCGCACATCGTCGGCAATCGCATCAGCTTTGTCCGCGACGGCATCTACGTGGACGTATCGCATCACGCGATCTTCCGGGGCAATAGGATTCATGACACGCGCTACGGCACGCACTACATGAATTCCTATTACAACGTCTGGGAAGACAATGACGTGTATCGCAATCGCGGCGGGCTGGCGTTGATGGAGACGCGCAATCAGATCGTGCGTAACAACCGCGCCTGGAACAACAGCGATCACGGCATCATGCTAAGGACGATTCAGGATTCGACCATCGAGAACAACGTCGTGGCCGGCAATCAGCGCGGCTTGTTCATCTACGACGCCGAGTACAACGTTCTGCGCGACAACCTGATCGTCGGCAACGACGTAGGTGCGCATCTGTGGGCGGGATCGATCCACAACCAAGTGGAGCGCAACGACTTCATCCACAACCGCCAGCAGCTCCGCTACATCGCGACTCGCGATGAAGTGTGGGGCGCGGAGCAGGGCAACTACTGGAGCAACTACGTGGGCTGGGATCGCGATGGCGACGGCCGCGGCGACGTGCGTTACGAAGCAAACGATGTCGTGGATCGGCTCGTGTGGCAGATACTGGCCGTCAAATTGTTGTTGAACAGTCCGGCACTGCAGAGCCTGCGGCTCATCGCGCAGCAGTTTCCGTTGCTGCGAGCCCCGAGCATCGTCGATCCGCAGCCGCGAATGCAGCCGCGCCATCCCAATTGGAGCGAATGGAATGACTCAGCCCGTCATTGAAGTGCATGGCGCGGTCAAACGCTTCGGCGCCGTCGATGCCGCCAGCGGCGTCGACCTGACCATCGAGGCCGGTGAGATCTTTGGACTGATCGGTCACAACGGGGCGGGCAAGAGCACGCTGTTCAAGATGATGCTGGGTCTGATTCCCGCCACGGCCGGAGAAATACACATCAATGGTTGCCCGGTGCGCGGCCCGATGTTCCGTGAAGTGCGACGTCACCTCGGCTATCTGCCGGAGAACGTCGTGCTCTATGACAACCTGAGCGGGCTCGAGACGCTGCGATTCATCGCATCGTTGAAGGGCGTGCCAGGTGAGGAGTGTGGCGCGATGCTCGAACGCGTCGGCCTCTCGCACGCGGGCGACCGCCGCGTGAAAACATATTCGAAAGGAATGCGGCAGCGACTCGGGTTCGCGCAGGCGCTGCTCGGCAATCCGATCCTGCTCTTTCTGGACGAGCCCACCAATGGCCTCGACCCCGAAGGCATTCGCGAGTTCTATCGCATCGTGCGCGAACAGCGAGACCGCGGTGCCACTATCGTTCTCACGTCGCACATCCTGGCCGAGATTCAGCAGCGCGTCGATCGCCTCGCCATCATGAAGAACGGCAAGCTTCAGGCGCTCGGGACCGTGTCATCGCTGCGCGAGTCGATGCATCTGCCACTGTGGTTCGAGCTACGTGTCGCGCCCGAATCGCACGAGGCGTTGCGATTGGCGTTGGCGAGCATCGCAGGGGTCGAGATCGAGTTCATCGATGAGCGCGCGACGGTGCGATGTGACCGCGACGCCAGGATGACCGTGCTGACGGCATTGTCCGCGCTAGGGGACCGGGTGACGGAGTTGGGCATCCGCGAGCCCTCGCTCGAAGATGTCTTCCACGGCTATTGCGAGCTGCGAGAAGTATCATGACCGGTCTCCAGTTCAAACCGATCGCCGTGCTGGCCGGCAAAGAGCTTCGCGATTGCATCCGTAATCGCTGGGTGCTCGCGGTCACGGTGATCTTCGCGGCCTTTGCGCTCGTGATTGCTTATTTCGGCGCCGCTCAGCAGGGCGCAGTCGGCTTTCGCGGCATCGAGGCCACCATCGCCAGCCTGGTCAGTCTGGTCATCTATCTCGTGCCGCTGATCGCGCTGATTCTCGGTTTCGACACGGTCGTCGGCGAGCGCGAGCGGGGCTCGCTCGATCTGTTGTTATCCATGCCACTGACGCGAGTGGAGCTGCTGCTGGGGAAATTCCTCGGGCTGTCGGCGGCGCTCGCGTGCTCGACGCTGATCGGTTTTGGCGTGGCGGGCGTCGTGCTGGTGCTCTCCGGGCCGGCCGGCGCGTTCTATCACTATCTGGGCTTCATGATCAGCTCGGTGCTGCTGGGCATGGCGTTCCTGAGCTTGTCCGTCATGGTGTCGGTGTTCGCCACGGACCGAGGGCACGCGAGCGGCGCGGCCATCGCGGTCTGGTTCTTTTTCGTGCTGGTCTACGATTTGTTGCTGCTCGGCGGGCTGGTCGTCACGGGCGGCGCGGTGGGCGGCGATGCGCTGCCTTATCTGCTGTTGCTCAATCCGGCCGACGTGTTTCGCATCCTCAACATCTTCGGCATGGATGACGTGCGCACGTTGTATGGCCTCACCAGCATCTTTCCGGACCGCCTCGCGAGCCCAGCGCTGCTATCAACCGTCATGCTCGGGTGGATCGTCGCGCCGCTTGCGCTCGCTTCCTGGAGATTCAGAAAATGATTCGGCATTTCGCTCGTCGCCTGGCGCTCGTCCTCGTCTGCGCCAACGTACTCGCCGCATGCAGCGATACCGCCCGCACGAGCACCGGTCCGCTCATGACCACCAGCGATTCCTATTGCAGTCTCGATGGCATGTCGCTCGCCGACTATCCCGGTCCGAAGGCACAAATTCACTACGCGCAGGGCGAGCCGGAGCTGTTCTGCGACACCGTGGAAATGTTCTCGACCTACCTGCAGACCGTCCAGCAGAAGTCCATCGTAGCCGTCTACGTGAATGACATGGCCCATAACGATTGGGATCATCCAGACGGCCAGTGGATCGATGCTCGCACGGCATTCTATGTCGCAGGATCCAAGCGACGTGGCTCGATGGGCCCGACGCTCGCATCCTTCTCGCAGCAGGCGGACGCCGCGGCGTTTGCATCTAAGGAAGGCGGGGAAGTGCTCGCGTTCGATCAGGTGACGCCCGATCGGGTCACTCTCGATGGCGGCGTGCTCAAGGATCGCGCCATGTGAAGAGGAGGAGAGCGGTCGATCTCCTCCTCGAGTGTGGTTATTGAGATTTGGAGATGATGTAGTCGACCGCCGCCTTCACGTCATCCTCTGACAACGAAAGATTGCCACCCTTGGCGGGCATGACGCCCTTCTCGCCGTTGAATCCCTCGATTGCATGCTTGTGGAGCGTGTCCTTGCCCTGCGCAACGCGCGGCGCCCAATCCTCCCGAGCACCGAGCGTCGGCGCGCCACCGGCGCCCGAGCCGTGACAAACAAAACACGTTTTGTTGTAAACGCTGGCACCCGCATCATTCGCAGCGGGTGTACTCGCAGCCGCTTCCGCTACGGGTGGCGCTCTGGCTGGCGTGGGCGCGGCCGGCGCGTGCTCTTTACTGCAAGCAGTCACAGCCAGCGCACACAGGGCGGGCGCCAGAAATCGGATCAGCATTGGTTCACCTCATCGACCTACAGACGGAATGTCGAGAGGCAGGATAGTCACCTGCCGCTCGATGTCCTTGATGCAGATCAGGAAGAGGTGCGATCAATCTTGCCAGCGGGACGACTTCATCTTAGCGGTCACGCGCGTGCCCAGAGCCTCGGCATGGTCACCGAGCGCGAATTGATAGTCGCCCGCCGGGATCTGCCACGAACCCTCGCGCCAATCGGCGAGCAGCCGACGATCGATGGTGAGCGTGACTTTACGAGACTGGCCGGGCGCCAGCTCGACGCGCTGGAAGCCGACCAAGCGTTGCTTGGCTTCGCCGCCGCGCGAAACCAGATACAGCTGCGCCACGGTCGCGCCGGCACGCTCTCCGGTGTTTTTCACGTCGAAGCTGGCGGTCGCGCCGTTGGTCTTCAAGCCCGAGGTCACAAAGCTCGTGTACGACAGGCCGTATCCAAACGGGAATAGCGCGGTGTGGTTCTTACGCGCATTCCAGCGATAACCGAGGTCCGAGCCCTCGATGTCATAGTCGACGGTGAGGCGCGCCTCCGGAGTAGGAGGGGTGCCCAGGAAGTTCGGTTCGAACGTGTCGAAGCCATCCAGCTTCGGCCGCGGCAGATCTTGTTCGCTCGCCGGGAACGTGATGGGCAATCGGCCCGACGGATTCGCGTCGCCAAACAACACCGCGGCAATCGCTTCACCGCCACGCGCGCCGGGATACCAAGCCTGCACGACGGCCGCGGTCCGTGCGAGCCAGGGCATCAGAATGGGACCGCCGGTTTCCAGCACGACGATAGTGTTCGGGTTCGCTTCGGCGACGGCGCTGATCAACGCATCCTGTCCATGAGGCAACGTCAGGTCCGGTTGATCGAAGCCTTCGGCAGACCACTGTGTCGCGAACACGATTGCAACGTCGGCCTGCTTCGCCTGCGCGACGGCTTCGGAAACATAGCGCCCATCGCGGAAACGCACGTCGGATTGTTTCGTGGCCGCTTTGATGGCATCCAGCGGCACCGAGCGGTGGTATGACTGAGCGAGGAAGGCCGCAAAGGGGCCGCTGCCGCCGAGCGGGATCGAGACCGCCGGTCCACCTTCGCCCTGCACTTGGCTCGAGCCCGCACCCGACATCACGCCGGTGTCGGCGTAGCCGCCGATCACAGCGATACGTTGAGCGGAGCGACGAAGTGGCAGCACCTTGCGCTCATTGCGAAGTAGCACGATGCCTTGTTTCGCCACGTTTTCGGCGACCGCTGCGTTGGCCTGCACATCGATGGCGCCGCCTCGAGTGGCGGGATTGGAATCCAATCCGTTGGCGTAGATTGCGGTGAGCACGCGCTTGTTCATATCGTCGACGCGCGCGGCATACAGGGGATCGTTCTCCATGATTGCGGCGAGCGAGTCAGCGAAGAACACTTGCGGATCGAGCTGCGCGCCCGACTGTTGATCGAGGCCGTACAGCGCGGCCTGCATGTTGTCGACCGCGCCCCAATCGGACATCACGAAGCCCCGATAGCCCCAGTCCTGCTTCAGGACCTTGTTGAGCAGCCAGGGGCTGCCGCAAGCCTGCTGTCCGAGCACGCGGTTGTAGGCGCACATGACCGAGCCAGGCTGGCCGATCTCGATGGCGATCTGAAAGGCGAGCAGGTCGCTCTCGCGCGCGGCGCCTTCGTCGATCTTCACGTCCACGAACTTGCGGCCGGTCTCCTGGCCATTGAGGGCGAAATGTTTGATCGTGGAGATGATGTTGTTCGACTGGATGCCCGCGATCGACGCGCCCGCCAACGTGCCTGCAAGCCACGGGTCTTCGCCGAAGTACTCGAAGTTGCGACCATTGCGCGGATCGCGCATCAGATTGACGCCGCCGGCGAGCAGCACGTTGAAACCCTTGGCTCGTGCCTCCGAGCCGATCATGCGACCGCCTTCGCGCAGCAGTTCCGGATTCCACGTCGACGCCATCGCGAGGCCCGAAGGCAGGGCGGTCGCGCCGTCCTTGCGTAGCCCGAACACATAGGAAACGCCGAGGCTCGCATCCGATTCCTTGAGCGACGGGATGCCGAGCCGGTCGATGCCTGGCACATAGCCGGCGCCGGGGATGGCATCCGCAGGAATCGGCGGCGGATTGGGACCGACCGGCAACGGCATGATGCCGTGAGTGAGGATGGTCTTCTCTGCGGCGGTCATTTTCTTGACCGTGGCGGTGGCACGTCGTTCGGCATCCGCCCAGCGTGCTTCGGTCGAGGTGCCGTCGGCGTGTGTCGAGGTCGCGGTCGACAGGCCGAGTGCGGCGATCAGCACCGGAAACGCCTTGAATTGCATGTGCATCTGCCCCTGAGCTGATGTGAAATGGATCAGCGAATATTTGTTCGTGCCTGCGCAAACAGCAGGGCCAACCGGGGAAGAGTGTCGGCGTGACAACTTTGGGCCCCCGGCTTGACTTCCAGCGCCGCGCGAACGAATTTGCGCCGACGAAAGAATGTTTGCTCGGGGGATCGATGCGTCATGCCATGGTATCGCTGGCCTTGCTGTTCCTTGCCCAGCCGTGTCTGGCGGCCAAGCCGGCTGCCGAGGATCGACGGCCGAACATCGTGGTCATCCTGCTCGATGACGTCGGCTATTCGGACATCGGCTCATTCGGCTCAGAAATCCGCACGCCCGCGATCGATGCCATCGCCGCCGGCGGACTGCGCTACAACCGCTTCGATACCAAGGCAGTGTGCTCACCGACGCGCGCTGCATTGATGACCGGTCGCAATCCGCAAACGGTGCGGATGGCCGACCTGCCTGCGACCAAACTCGATACGAGCGATTTCACGCGCGATCGAGGCGAGTTGCCGCAGAACGCGCAAACCATCGCGCAAGTATTACAGCGTGCGGGCTACGCGACGCATGGCTACGGCAAGTGGCATCTCGCGCCCGAAAGCGAGGACGGATCCGCAGGCAACAACGCCTCGTGGCCTATGCAACGCGGCTTCGATCAGTTCTATGGCTTCTTTCTGGGCTGGACCGATCAATATCGTCCCAATCTCATCGAAGGCAATCGGCGCATTCCCGCGCCGGACACCGCGGGTTATCACTTCTCGACCGATATCACCGATCATGCGATTGCGGCGTTGACGCCCAAGCCGGACCAGCCGCGGCAGCCGATGTTTGTTTATCTCGCGTATGGCGCCGGTCACGCGCCCATCCAGGCGCCCCGGCAATATGCCGATGCGTATGCAGGCGTCTACGAAAAGGGTTGGGATGCGTTGCGCGAGGAGCGGCTTGCGCGTATGAAACAGATGGGCATCGTGCCGGCGAATACCGTGCTGCCGCCGCGCAATCCGGGCGATCGCGCCTGGAGCGATCTCACCGACGCGGAGAAAAAAGTCTTCGCCCGCTTCATGGCGGTCTATGCGGGATTCATCACGCACACCGACGAGCAGATCGGTCGGCTGGTCGCGCACTTGAAACAGACCGGTCAATACGACAACACGCTCATCGTGTTCTTCTCGGACAATGGCGCCGCGTCCGAAGCAGGCCAGAAAGGTTCTTTCGAACAGCTGTATCGGCCCAACACGCTGACGCCGGAGCAGATGCTGGCGCGGCTCGATGAGTTGGGCACGGTCAAGACGCAGTCGGAGTATCAGCGGCCCTGGGCGATGGCGGGTGTCACGCCATTCCGGCGCTACAAGCTCTGGCCGCATCTCGGCGGTGTGCGCACGCCGTTGATCGTGTCGTGGCCGAAGGTTATTCATGACGGCGGCGCGATTCGTAAGCAGTATGTCGATGTTGTCGACATCGCGCCGACGCTCGCTGCGGCGGCGGACACGAGTTTCCCCACATCCCTCGACGGTCGCGCCGAGATTCCGGTAGCCGGTAAGTCGATTGACGCCAGCTTCAGATCGGCCAATGCGCCGAGCGCACGCACCGTGCAGTTCTTCGAGCTGCGCGGCAATCGCGCGATCACCTCGGGGAAGTGGCGTGCGTTGGCCGTTCACAAGCAGCTCGCAGATTTTGCGACCGACCGCTGGGAGCTGTACGACACCGAGAACGATTTCTCGGAGACCACCGATCTTGCCGATCGCTATCCGAAGAAGTTGGAGGAGTTGAAAGCGCTGTGGTGGAGCGAGGCGCGCAAGTACAGCACGCCGCCGCTGGCTGAAGCGCCGGAGCGGTTTCGAGTGCGCGAACGTTTCGATGACAGTGCCGATCGTGCGCCGATGCCGCCGCATCTCGTGCCGCCGCCCGAGCCGACGGCCACGAAGGAATCGAATTGATGCCAGCCTCGCGCCGAGACTTCCTGAAGCGAGGAGCGCTGACCGCGGCCGCGCTGGCCTCGAATGTTTCTCTCGCTCGTGCTCAGGAAGACGCGCAGCCAAATTTCTTGTGGCTGGTGAGCGAAGACAACAACCCCTTCATTCACGCGTACGGTGACCGGCTGGCCCGCACGCCGAACATCGATGCGTTGGCGAGCCGGGGATTGTTGTATCGGAACGTGTATTCGAATGCCCCCGTGTGTGCGCCGTCGCGCTTCACCATTCTCACGGGCATGTATTCGCAGACCTGCGCGCCCGCCAATCACATGCGGGCTGTTGCGAAGTTGCCAGCGGTGCTTCGGACCTATCCGGAGTTGTTACGGGCGGCCGGGTATTACTGCACCAACAACGCCAAGACCGACTACAACTGCGATGCCGATCCCGGCAAGCTCTGGGACGCGAGCAGTCGCGAGGCGCATTGGAAACACCGGCCCGAGGGGCGGCCGTTCATGGCGGTGTTCAATTTCGAGACCACGCACGAATCGCAGGTGTTCAAACCGACGGCAGGTCGGATCAAGCCGGAGGATGTGCGCATTCCCGCTTACCTGCCGGACACGCCGGGCATGCGCGAGAACTACGCGAGCTACTACAACCTCATGGAGAAGATGGATGCGCAGATCGGCGAAAAGCTCGCCGAGCTCGCGGCGGCCGGGCTTGCCGAGGACACCATTGTTTTCTATTACTCCGATAACGGCGGCGTACTGCCGAGGTCCAAGCGCTATTGTTACGACGAGGGGCTGCGTTGTGCGCTGGTCGTGCATATTCCAGCCAAGTGGGCGCATCTCGCACCCGTGGCGCCAGGAGTTGCGCTGGATACGCCGGTGACATTTGTCGATCTCGCGCCGACGTTACTCTCACTGGCCGGGCTGGCCATTCCGCCCACCATGCAAGGCAGGGCGTTTCTCGGGCCGGCGGCAGCCCAGCCTCAGCAGTATGCGTTCGGCATGCGCAATCGCATGGACGAGCGTTATGACTTTGTGCGCACCGTGACGGACGGCCGCTATCGCTACATCCGCAACTACATGCCCTTTCTGCCGACCGTGCAGAATCAGGCGTTCGCGTGGCTGGCGCGCGGTTATCAGGATTGGGATGAGCTGGAACGTGCGGGCAAGCTGACGCCGGTTCAGCGCCGAGCGTTCGAGCCGCGTCCGTACGAAGAGTTCTACGATCTGAGCGCGGACCCCGATGAGATCGACAATCGTATCGGCGATGTTGCATTGGCGGGCCACATCAGGGCAATGCGCGATGCGTTGGATGCGCACATGATCCAGATCAACGATAACGGCTTCATTCCCGAAGGCTCGACGCTCGAAGGTTACGAGGCGAGTCGCGTCAAAGGCGCGTATCCGCTTAGGCGCGTGATGCGTGTGGCGCAGGCGGCGGCGCGTCGCGATCCTCGCAAGCTTGCGACCTTGCGCAAGGCGCTGGCCGATCGGGACGACGTCGTTCGTTACTGGGCTGCCCTGGGACTGTTGATGCTGGGAATGCAAGCCGCGCCCGCGACTAGCGCACTCGAAGCGGCGATGCGTTCCGATCCATTCAAGCAAGTGCGTATCGTCGCGGCGGAAGCGATCGCCATACTCGGTGACAAGGAGGAGAGTGTCGCAATGCTAGCCTCGTTACTGGAGCCGACCGAGAGCATTCCGGTGCGACTGCAGGCGGTCAATGCACTGACGCGAATCGGTCCTGCCTCGCGCGCCGCCTTGCCCGGCCTGCGCAAGATGACCGAGGGCGAGGACAGAAATGAATATCTCAACAATGCCGCGACGTATCTGATTCAGACGCTCGACGGCAGTTACGACCCGCACCGGCCGATCTTCGATCTGGAGCGGCTATTACGTGGCTCGAGCCGCGCTTGAGGATTTCCGCGATGAAGAGTTCGATGAAGACTACCTTGCTTGGCGCGCTGCTCGGCGTCGCCGCCACGCTGAGTTTCAGTGCGCATGCCGAGCAGCCCAAGTCCCAGGCCAATGTCATTTTCATCTTGGTGGATGACTTGCGCTACGACGGCATGGGCTTTCTGCAGCCGGGCCTGAAGACGCCGAACATCGACCAACTGGCGCGCGGTGGCAGTTACTTCCCGAACACCGTCGTCACGTCCGCACTGTGCTCGCCGAGTCGCGCCACCATCCTCACCGGCCAGACCGCGCGCAATCACACGATCGTGGACAACAACGACGCCTCAGAAGACGGGCTGATTTTCTTCCCGAGCTATTTGCAGAAGGCGGGTTATCAAACCGCCTTCATGGGCAAATGGCACATGGGGCAGAGCTCGGATGCGCCGCGTCCGGGGTTCGACAAATGGATCAGCTTCAAGGGCCAGGGCTCGTACTACCCGACCACAGGCCTGTCGCCCGACGCGGTGAAAGCCGGGCGCACTCACATGCTCAATGTCGACGGTCGTGAGGTGCCGCAGAAGGGCTATATCACCGACGAGCTGACCGACTACGCGCTGCAATGGCTGGATAAGGAACGCGACCGGAGCAAGCCGTTTTTCCTGTATCTGAGTCACAAGGCGGTGCATTCCGATCCGCTGCCGGCGACACGCCATGCGCATCAGTACGATGACTTCGACTTCAAGATCCCGGCCAGCGCCGCCAACACGCCGGAGAACTACGCCGGCAAGCCCATGTGGGTCTTCAACCAGCGCAACACCTGGCACGGCATCGACTTCTTCTACAACTCCGACATGAAGATGACGGAGTACCTGCGCTATTACTATTCGACGCTCTCGGCAGTCGACGACAGCGTCGGGCGGCTGCTCGCGTGGCTGAAGAAACAGCGACTGGAGAAGGACACGTTGGTCGTGTTCACTGCCGACAACGGCTTTTTGATCGGCGAGCATGGCCTCATCGACAAGCGCAATGCCTATCAGCCATCGGTGCGCGTGCCGATGGTCATGTATCGGCCGGGCACGGTGCCCGCCGGCGTGACCAACGAAGGGCGCATTCGCAATCTCGATTTCGCACCGACGTTCCTCGACATCGCCGGTGTCGCGAGCCCACCGCAGTTCGAAGGGCGCAGCGCCTGGCCGTTGATCAACGGCAGCGTGGCCTCAGCCCAATGGCGGCCGCAGGATTTCGTGTACGAATACTATTGGGAGTGGACGTTCCCGATGACGCCCGGCACGTTCGCGATCCAGCGCGGCGACCTGAAGTACATCCAGTACTACGGCATCTACGATACCGATGAGCTGTACGATGTCGCGAAGGACCCGGACGAGATGCGCAACCTGATCAACGATCCTGCGCACCTGGACGCCAAGATCGAGCTGCGCAAGGCGCTGTACGAGCAACTGGCCGATCGCAACGGCCGTCACGCGATTCCCTACACTCAACGTCTGTCGATCGGCAGTGTCCGTCGCAACCGCGAAGGCACCGGCGCCGCGCCGTATCCGGAGTCGTGGCAGGTCGAGCCCAATCGACTCGATCGGCTCGATGATGTCCTGCCCGATAGCCGTGCCAAGCAGTCGGCGCATGACCAAGGCAAGCCCTTCATGCCGCTGCCGGTCGTGGGGCGGGGCACGAACGCGGTGGAACGCCCAGCAAAACGCTGAAAATCGCACCCGGGGCCCAAAGTTCGCGATTCCCGCTCTACAGTAGGCAAGGGCGGGACCTCATGGGCAATGGCAACTTATTAATGACCTGGCGGACGCGTTGGAATCGCAACTTGTTGCGGTTCCTGGGCAGCCGCGCCCGTAAACAGGACATCGAAGACCTGGCGCAGGAAACCTACCTGCGGCTGTTGCGGGCCCGAGACTTGGATGACGTCCACAATCCCGAGGCCTACCTGATCAGCGTCGCGAGTCATGTGATTTCGGAATGGAAGCAGCGCCAGCAGCCCTTCGACAGCGCGAGCTTCGACGAGACCAGCCTGGCTGCCGAGCGAATCGACCTGGAAGCGGAAGCGGACGCACGCACGTCGCAACGTCGGATCGACGAGGCGCTCGCCGGCGTTTCGCCCATGATGCACGCGGTACTGTTACTGCGACTTCGCGACGATCGCAGCTGTAAAGATATCGCCCGGGACCTTGGCCTCAGCGAGCGTCAGGTGAAGCGGCAGCTGGCCCACGGTTACGAGATCCTTCGGCGTGCGCTACAGGAAGTGTCGCCATCATGAAGCGCCTCAACTCAGCGGAAGCGATCGAATCGGCGACGGTGCCCGAGCAGGCGGCGCACTGGTGGGTCGTGCTCCATGAAGACACGTGCACGAGAGAGGATCGCGAAGCCTTCGCTGCCTGGGTGCGACGCTCGCCGGAGCGCGTCGAAGCTTACCTGCGCCTGAACATGTCGATGGGGACGCTGCAATCGAAGCAGCGTGCGTGGTCGGACATACCGGCTGAAGAGCTGATCCGCAGGGCGCGGGCTTCTTCGGCGGAGATCATTCCGTTGGCGCGCTCCCAGCCGGCGGCTCTCGCGCCTCGACCGTCTGCCTTTGCGGGTACACGCATGTTCACGTTCGCCAGCGTGGCGGCAATCTGCTGTGTTCTGGTCGTGGCCTGGTTTCTGTGGTTACCGGAACGTTACCAGACGGACATCGGCGAGCAGCGCTCGGTGCTCTTAGGCGATGGCTCGCTGATCACGCTGAATACGGCGTCGGAGATCGAAGTGAAATATACCGAGGGGCGCCGCTTCATTCGTCTGGTGCGTGGTGAGGCATTGTTCGAGGTGGCGCACGATCCGCAGCGCCCCTTCGATGTCGACACGGGCAAAGCGGTCGTGCGTGCGGTCGGCACACGATTCAACATCGATCGGCGCGCCGATCGCACGACGGTGTCGGTCGTGCAAGGCAAGGTGCAGGTGATGAGCGAGCAACCGAACACGAGCTCTCGAGTGCCACGCCATGACTCCGCCGTGCCCGAGACGCAGCCGATGGAAGTCCTGGTCGAAGCACAGCGGCTGGTGGTGACGGAGGCGGGCATGAGCGAACCCGAGCGCATCGCGGACATCGCGCCGGTGACTGCGTGGACCCAGCGCCAACTGGTGTTCGAGAATCGCAGCCTGGGCGAAGTGGCCGAGGAGTTCAATCGTTACAATCGCCAGCACATCCTGATCGAGTCGCCGCGACTGCGCGCCGAGTCGGTCACCGGAGTGTTTCAAGCCAACGACTCGGCCTCGTTTCTGGTATTCATTGCTAACATTCCGGGGGTGCGGGTGACGACCAACGCGGAGGGACATCATGTGGTGTCGCTCATGGATGCGGGGGAGGGGCCCAAAGTTTTACGGTAGCGCTCTACGGGTTGGAGAGCGCAATGAGTCGGGTTCACCGAACACGACAGGCGACGACGAAGAATGATCGATAACAGACGGTAGGGGATATGCCGCGACAGACCCGTTTCACGGTCGGTGCGGTGGCTTGCATGGCTGCCTGGCTGCAGCCCGTGGCGACAGCCGCGGCGAACGATGCCACCAGTCGCGAGCACGACCTGCAGATCGAGCGCCAGCCGCTGGCGCGAGCGCTGCAGGCATTCGCCAAACAATCCGGTATCCAGATCATTTTCTTTTCGGATGTCGCCGACGGCCGCGAGGCATCGCCTCTGGTCGGGCGGTTCACGATCGCGGCAGCGCTCGAGCAAATGCTCATCGATTCGCAGCTCACGTTCCGCCAGATCAGTGCCAACACCATCGAGATCTGTCTGCGGAGCTCGCCGCTGTGCTCGGGAGCGCAACCCAATCCGGAGACAGAAATGAAACAGCATTCGAGCGTGTACCTGGCGGGGAACGGTCGCAAGTTACGGCGCATGAGCACGCTTTCCAGCGCACTCATGTCCGCGGCGGCGATGACGGCGGCGGCGCAAGACAAGCCGGCGCTGGAAGAGGTCGTGGTCACGGCTCAGAAGCGCGAGGAACGTCTCCAGGACGTGCCGGTGGCGGTCACCGCGTTGTCCGGCGATCAACTGGCGAGCGCAGGCGTCAACGACACCGCGAGTCTGACCAACATGACGCCGTCGCTGACCTTCACCGAAGGTGCGCATCCGGCCAACAAGAATTTCCGTATCCGCGGCATCGGCACCGCTGTGTTCGGCCAGGGGCTGGAGCCTTCGGTCTCGGTCGTTGTCGATGGCATCGTGCTCGCCCGTGCCGCGCAGGGCTTTTCCGATCTTGCCGATATCGAGCGCGTCGAAGTGCTGCGTGGCCCGCAGGGCACGCTGTTCGGCAAGAACTCGATTGGCGGTGTCGTCAACGTCGTTACCAAGCGGCCGTCCAACACGTTCGAAGCCAACATGGACGTGACCGTAGCCGAAGATGACGAGTATCGCGTGCGAGGGTCCGTGTCGGGGCCGTTGAGCGACACGGTCGGCGCGCGGCTCACCGGTTATTACAACGATGTCGGCGGACACATTCGCAATATCACCGTGGGTCGCGACGTGAACGGTCACGAGGACCTGGGCTTCCGCGGCAAGCTGGAATGGGACCCGACCGACCGGCTCAATCTGTTGTTCATGGCGGACTATCGCGAGAACGAAACCACCTGCTGCTCCAGCCAGATCATCGCGGTGGAGAATCCGCTGCTCGCGCAGTTGATGTTGCCGGTGGTCGCGAGCTTCAATAACCGGCTCGAAACCGACAACCGTATCGCGACTTCCAGCACCGACCAGACCACGCTGTCGCTCGAGGCGAACTATGAGTTCGATGCGGTCACACTGACTTCGTTGAGCGCCTATCAGGATTTCTTCGTGGAGAACGATCAGCCGGTGGACCGACTCAATACACCGGTGCCGCTGTATCTGCCCGCGACCAACGGCTGGTTCGACATCAACGACGGTAGCATCGACATTCAACAATTCACGCAGGAATTCCGGCTCACATCGCCCGGCCACGAACGTTTCAACTACGTGGCGGGCTTGTATTTCCTGGACCTGGACCTGGATCGCCGGTTCGAGCGCCGCGTCGGCAATTGCGCGCCAGGTGGCGAGCCGGCGTCGTATGGCCTGCCGTGCAATGTGCCTCTGTATCGCTCGCAGGCGGGCTTCCTCGCGAACACGACGACTCGCAACGTCGCGCTGTTCGGTCAGGCGGATTTCAACATCGTGGGCAATTTGTCCGCGCTCGCGGGCGCACGAGTCCAGTACGAAGAGATCACTTATGACGGTCGCCGTACCGACGCGCGCGTCGTCGCGGGTGATCTGGCGCTGCCGGGATTCGCGCCCTCGGCGGGCACTGGCAAGTCCGACGACACGGCGATTACCGGCAAGCTCGGCTTGAAATATGAGTTCAGCGACGCCGCGCAGACCTATCTGACCTGGTCCACCGGCTATAAGGGCGCCGGCTACGAAGTCGAATTCGCGACCATTTTCGAGAACCAGCAGCCGATCAAGCCGGAAGAGGCCACGTCTTGGGAGCTGGGCTTCAAGTCGCAGCTGTTCGATGGGCTGTTGTCGCTCAACACCGCGCTGTTCCATGCGGAGTATGAAGACCTGCAGGTGCAGGCCAATCGCGGCAACCCGGACCTCGGCATCGTGAGATTTGCGACCACCAATGCCGGTAGCTCCACCACACAGGGTGTTGAAGTCGAGTTTGCGTTTCGTCCGCTCGGCGGTTTGTCTCTGAGCGGCGGCGTGACCTATCTCGATAGCAGCGTCGATATCGACGGACTGAACTGCCCGCTGTCCGCACAGGCGGCGGCACCGGTGCTCACTGGCGCGCACCCGATCAATCTCTGCTATCGCCCGGCGACGGGTGCGAGTCCGATTCAAAACGTCCGCGGTGGCGATCTGCCCAGCTCACCGGAATGGCGTGGCAATCTCACGGCGCGTTATGACTTCGATGTGCCGGGCACCGGCTGGACCAGCTTCGTGCAGCTGGCGGGCAATGCGCAGTCGAAGATGAACTTCGTCATCGAGCAGGATCCGCTCACGGTGCACGACAGCTACACCATCGTCGATGCGAGCATCGGTGTGCGCGATCCGAGCGAGCGCTATCGCGTGACGTTCTTCGTCAAGAATCTGTTCGACGAGCACTACGTGACGTCGATGGGGCGCACGGCCACGCTCACCACGGCGCTGGTCACGCCGAACAATTTGCAGGCGACGGTTCCCAAGGAAGCGAACCGCTACTTCGGCGCGACCTTCGGTGTGTCGTTCTGACGGAAGGGACCCAGGAGCCAGCGCTCGCCTGAGCGCTGGCTTCTTCGATCAGGGAGCGATCCTGGCGCCGACGCGAACGACCGTATCGCTGAGCTTCGCCACCGACACTACGATTTCATCACCTTCGACCACCGGGCCGACGCCGGCCGGCGTGCCGGTATAGATCAGATCGCCGGGCTCGAGCCGATATAGTTTCGATGCGTAGGCGATCACGTCCTCGACCGGCCAGATGAGCTCGCGCACGTCGGCACTCTGTTTGACCTGGCCGTTCACCTTCAGCTGAATCGCGCCGTCGGCGATGTGGCCGACCTCGGCAACGGGATGAATCAGCCCGAGCGGGGAGGCTTGTTCGAAGTTCTTTCCCGTATCCCAAGGCCGGCCTTGTTCTCGTGCCCGCATTTGCAGGTCGCGGCGAGTCATGTCGAGACCGGTCGCATAACCGAACACATGCGCGAGCGCATTGTCCCGTGAGATGAATCGTCCGCCGGTGCCGATGGCCACCACCAGCTCCGCCTCGTATTGAAAGTCGGCGGTTTCGCTGGGATACGCGATCGTCGTGCCCGAGGGGACCACCGTCTCCGCCCACTTGGTAAAGAAGAACGGCGGCTCGCGATCCGGATCGCGGCCCATCTCGCGAGCATGCGCGGCGTAGTTGCGGCCCACGCAAAAGATCCGACGCACGGGAAAGTCCTCGCCACGAGTGGTCTTGGCCAGGATCGGAGGTTGCGGTTGAAACACCAGGGTCACGATCTGCTCTCTCGATAAAGGTTGAGTTTCTGTTGAGCGGCGGCGTCGGAATAACCGAACACCACCAGAGTGCGGTTGGCGCGTAACGACAAGCTCTGCCACGAAGGCACGACGAACAGGTCGCGAGGTTGCAGGCTCAGCGTGCGATCGCCGACGCGCGCTTCGCCCGAGCCCTCGACGACGACGAACACGGTGCCGTCGGTGGAACGGCGCGGCTTTGTTTCAAAGCCGGCCGGCAGCAGTCGCACATGCGCCGAGATCGTTTGCATGATCGGTCCGCCATCGGCCGGATTGACGAACTCCAGCGCGTGGCCGAGGTGCGGGTCGATAGCCGCGTTCGCCGCGAGCGAATCCAGCGATGCACGCCATTGTGAGTATGGATAATGAAACAAAGCCGAGTTGCGCGGCCGCGTGTCGGCAGTCGAGCCCGACAGGGGACGCAGGTTGTTCCCGTAGCGGGCGAGGGTGTTGCCAGGGGGCGCCGTTTCCGGATGCGCGTCTTCCTCGAGGCGTTCGGCGAAGCCCGCATCGAACAGACGCACGATAGGAATATCGAGTCCGTCGAGCCAGATCATCGGCTGATCGGTGGGATTGCCGTGATCGTGCCATTGCCCGCCTGGAGTGAGCACCAGGTCGAACGGCTGCATGATGGCTTTCTCGCCATCGAGCGCGGTGAATGCGCCGCTGCCTTCCATCACGAAACGTAATGCGCACTGACTATGACGATGGCAACGCGCGACTTCGCCGGGAAGAATCAACTGCAGCCCGGCATATAAACTGGGCGTGATTGCCGATTGGCCGGGAATGCCGGGATTCTCCAGGATCAGCACGCGTCGCTCGGCTTCCGCCGCACTGATGAGGGAGCCCGCTCGCATCAACGAGTCGCGAATGGCGCCGTAGGACCACAGATGAGTCCTAGCGGGCGAGGCGGGCTCGGGCGGCACGAGCGAATGCAGGCTCTCCCAGAGCGGAGTGAGATGATCGCGCGCCATCTCCACATACAGCCGTTTGAGCTGTTGGTTGCGCGCGGCCGAGGCGGGATCGAGTCGGGTGGCTGTTTCCATGTCAATGTCCGGCGTTCGGTGGCGGGAAGTAGGCTTTGCCTTCGGCGGTCGCTTTGGCCTTGGCGGGTGAGTCAGGAAACATATTGTTCATTTTGCTCGGCAAGTTCGGCGTCACGTACCACTCGGGCGGGTAGTCCGCGGCGCGCGGTCCGTTGCGATCGCGGTCGACGAGACCGCTGCTAGTCTTGCGTGTGTAGGGAACGACGTGCGCGCCCTGGCGATTCGGAAGCTGCTCGTAGAGGCGATTGCGCAGCTCGATCTTGGTGTTGAGCAGAGCCGGCTCTTCGATGAGATTGTGCATCTCGTCGGGATCGCGGTTGAGGTCGTACAGCTCCTCGGTGTCCCAGACGCCGTGATACTGGATGTACTTCATCCGATTGCGCTCGATGGCGAACGTGGTGGGTGTCTGCGGCAGCGTCCACTCCCAGTAGTACTCATAAATGAAATCGCCGGCGTCCCAATCGGCGGACGCCACCTTGCCTTGCGCCAGTGGCACCAGACTCTTGCCTTCCATCTGCGAGGGAATCTCCACGCCGGCGAAATCGAGAAACATCGGCGCCAGATCGAGATTGCGAACGACGGCGGGATTGGTCACGCCCTTGGGCAGCAGGCCCGGCGCGGACACGATCATCGGCACGCGGATCGAGCCTTCGTACGCGTTGCGCTTATCGATCAGGCCGTGGTCGCCGATCAAGAAGCCGTTGTCGCTGTAGAACACCACGACCGTGTTCTTATCTAACCGGTTCTTGCGCAGGTACGTGAGAATGCGACCCAAGCTGTCATCGACGGAACTGAGCGCGCGGTAGATCTCGCGCACCATCTCCGTGATGGACTGATCGGTGTGGTAGGGGAAATCGGCGCCGTGCCAGCTGTTACGCTGGTTGCGTACCCACAAGGGTTTGCCAAGATTGTTTTCCGGCGTGTTCGCCATGCTCGCCGGCAGCTTGATCTGCAGGTCGGCATATTGATTGGCATGCCGTTCCGCCGGCTTGGCGTCTGAGTGCACCGCCTTGTGACTCAGGTACAGAAAGAACGGCTTGGTGGGATCGCGGCCGTTCTGCAGCCAGTCAAGCGCGTAGTCGGTCAGTTCGTCCGTGATGTAGCCGGTGCGTTTCACTGGCTTGCCGTCGACGTTGAGCATCTGTCGTTCGCCGGCGGCGAGTTGCTGCGGGCTCAGGCGCTCGGTGGGGAAGTAAGTCCCTTGGCCCTTGAAGCTCACCCACTTATCGAAACCGGGGCGGGGCGCATCGGTATCGAAACCCATGTGCCACTTGCCGATGAGCGCAGTTTGATAGCCTGCACGCTGCAAATAGCTCGGAAAGAACACCAGCCCGTCTTCTGAAGAGTTGTTGTTATCGATCACGCCGTGATTGCGCGCCGACATGCCGGTGAGAATCGTGGCCCGGCTCGGCGAGCACAGCGAGGAGGTGACGACTGCATTCGGAAAGTAGACGCCGTTTTTGGCCAGTGCATCGATGTTTGGCGTCTGCAACCCTGGCGTCACGAAGCCCATGGCGTCGTAGCGCAGATCATCGACCAGCACGAAGATCATGTTCGGCTTGGCGGCCAGCGCTACTGACGAGCAGAGCGCCATGGCGACAACGGCGAGTAGCCGGATCACCATCGCAATTGCTCCAGTCCGCAAAAAGCATCGACGGGACTCACGCCGCTGAAACTGGCTTCGCCGACCAGGCGTCGCGCCAGCTCGATCTGCTGATCGGCGAGCGAACAATAGCCGTTCACGTAAGTCTGGAAGTTCGGCGCGTCGTACAGAAAGTAGGGCTGGCCGAAGGAGATCAGCATCGTCGGCAGCTCGCGATTGAACTGACGCATGGCGTTGCGGCCGCCGGCATGCAGCTTGGCGAAGTCGATATAGATGTGACTTGCGGTCGGGGTGGCTTCCTGGCCGAGCACATACAGCACCAGGTCCGCATTCTCGCGCGTCGGAACAGCATGTGGATCGAAGGCACGAACCTCGAAGCCCCGGCGGGTCAGCTCATCGCACAGTGGGGCGAAACTGCGCGCGGGCGCGCCGGCGAAAAAGTTGCTACCGGCATCGCTGATGATCACGACGCGACGATGACGGGTCGGATCCAGGGGCAGGAGCTGTTGCGTGTCCTTCACGAGCGTCAGGCTGCGCCCGGCCGCCTCACGCGCCACGGCGCGATGACTGACGGTTTGCAACTGTGCTCGGACCTGTTCGAGCGGCGCCAGTCTCGACTCCAGGCTGGCCGTGTGCAGCCCGAGCGATGCCTTGAATGTAAGCACGCGCGTCACTGCTTCGTTGAGGCGACGCTCCGAGAGTCGGCCAGCGCGCAACCCGTCGAGCATATGCTTCATGTCGCCGGCCGCGTTCCGGCTGAACAGGAACACGTCGCAACCATTTTCGATGACCGCGGGTACGGCCGTGGCGCGATCCATCCAACTCGTGAGCCCGCCCATCGCGGTGGAATCGGAAACGATCAGCCCGCGGAAGCCCAGGCGATTGCGTAACAACTCTTCGTTGAGCAGCTTCGAAACGGAAGCGGGCTCGAAGGCGCTGCGTCCCGCATTCGGCAGCATGGAACGGATGAACGCCGGAAACGCGATGTGCGCCGACATCACGCTGGCGACGCCTTGGTCGATCAGCGCACGGAAGATTCGTCCGAAGGTTTGCATCCATTCATCGAGCGTCTGAGAGTTCACCGTGGTCGCGACGTGCTGATCGCGATCGTCCAGCCCATCGCCGGGCCAGTGTTTCGCGGTGGCCGCGAGGCCGTGTGCCTGCAACGTGCGGACATGCGTGCAGCCGTGCTCGATGATCTTGTCGACGTTCGAGCCGTAAGAGCGGGTTCCGATCAGAGCGCTACGAAATGCGCGGTTGATGTCCACGACAGGGGTCAGCGACCAGTTGTAACCGAGCGCTCGACTCTCGACAGCGAGGACTCGTGCCAGCGCTTCGGTGAGGGCCAGGTCGTCGCAGGCTGCGATCCCCATCTGATTGGGAATCTGGGTGCAAAAGGGATAACTGATCGTGCCCCCTTCGATATCGCCGCTCAGGAGCATCGGCACTTCGCTGCGGGCCATCACTTCGCGCGTGGCGTACCAGGCGCGATCCAGGCTCTCGGTCGGAAAGCGATGGATGCCGCCCGGTTGGACGCCGCACAGCTCGTCGATCTCCGCGTCCGTGTCCTCACGGCTGGAGAGCACGAACAGCTGTGCAATCTGTTGCTCGACGCTGAGATTGTCGCGAGTGCGGTTCACCCACGCTTGAGCTTCGGCCGAGATCGACAGCGGGTTCGGCGTCGAAGCGGTGGGAAAAGTCAGCTCAGCACTCATTTCGTCAAACCCATCTTGCGTTGAAACCAGGAGTAATCGAAGCTCGGATAGCCGGGCTCGTAGGTACCGTCGAGCACCGCGGCGAGATAACGGCCGGTGGTGCGCATATAAATTTCGTCTTCCTCAGCGGCGGCACGGATTTGCGGTAGCGCGCCGCGCGCGGCTTCACCGATGAAGGTCAAGGCGTTGATTGCCTGCAATCGGGCCGTCAGCGGCAGCTTGCTTCCCAGAATGTCCGCGAGGCGTTGCACAGCCGGCGCGGGATTGCCGAGTTTCACGACGGCCTCGGCCGCGACGATTTGCACGGCGGTGGAGGGATCGGCGCGCAGTGTCGTTTCCAACTCAGTTCTTGCGGCAGCCGCGGCCGGGCCGAGCATGAGCAGCCCCTGAGCGGCCCAGTAGCGAATGACTTCGTTGCTGTCGGAGAGCCGCGCACGAAACAGCTGCAGCTTGCGTGGATCGCGCCTGGCGGCGGCCGAAGCAAGGCTCATCGCTTTCTTCAAGGGATACAGGTTGCGATCGCGGCTGCGCTCGTAACCTTCGGCTGCACCGCCCTCGGGGATGAACCCGTTGTCATTGATCGTCACCATGTGGCGATCCAGCGCCTGGCGGAACTGCCCGATGCGAGCGCGGTGCTGAGGATCTTCGATCAGATTCACGACCTGATCGGGATCGCTTTGCAGATCGTAGAACTCCTCGAAGGTTTTCTCTTGAAAGAAGCGCGCTTGCGCGGCGTTGAGCCGCCCGGCGCGAAACTCACGTTCCCAACTTTGGAACGATGCCATCATCCAGCAGTAGCCGAGATTCACGCCCCACGGCCGGTGCGGCATGTAGTTACGAATGTATCGATAGCGACCGTCCGCCACAGTGCGGATCATGTCGTAGCGCTCGTCCATGCGATCGCGCATGCCGAACACCCAGCGCCGGCCGCGCAAGGTGTCGTTACCGAGCAGCGTCGAGCCTTGCATCTGCGCAGGCTTACGCACATCGGCAAGCGCCAGCACGGTGGGCGCCAGGTCAATGAAGCTCACAGGTTCTTTGACTTCACCGCCTGCCGACGCCGGCAGCAAGTGTCGCCATCGCGGCGGCGCCTTGATGATCAGGCTGCAACGAAACCCCTGGTCGTACGCGTAGTGTTTGGTACGCGGTAATGCGCCGCCGTTGTCGGAGTAGTAGAAGACGATGGTGTCGTCGGTGAGCCCGGCATCGGCCAACTCCTTCTGGCGTGCGCCGATCTCGCCGTCCATCTTTTCCATGAGGTTGTAATAGCTGGCGAAGTCGCGTCGAACCTCGGGCGTGTCGGGGAGATAGGCGGGAATGCGCACCTGCTCCGGTGTGACCCGGCCCGCGGTCGGCTGGAACAGCTTGCCTTCATGGGTCGTCATCGTATTGAACACGGCCATGAACGGCGCCCCTTGCGGGCGGTTGCGCCAATGCGCCTTGGCGCTCGATTCATTCCAAATGTGCGCGGGATCGACGTCGCAGTTGTAATCGGTCTTGGGATTGTTGGTGCAGTAATACCCGGCGGCGCGCAGATATTCCGGATAGGTGCGCAACTCCGGCGGCAGGTGCGCGTCGGCTCGCATGTGGTTGGCCGGCGCCAGGCTCTCGGCGTAGCACCCGGTCAGGATCGCGAATCGCGAGGGGGCGCAAACAGGTGCGGTCGAGAACGCATTTAGAAACACCACACCGTCGCGCGCGAGTGCATCGATGTTGGGTGTGTGTGCCAACTTATCGCCGTAGGCACCCAGCAATGGATTGTTATCTTCGCTGACCAGCCAAAGGATATTCGGTCGCTTGCGATTGGGGGCATCAGTGCCCGCACTCGCGGTCAGGCTGGCGAGTACAGCGGCCGCGGCACCGATGGCTTCACGTCGAGTCAGTGACATCAGGCGCTCCTCCGCTGAAACAACCGATCGAGCAGCAGAAGATGGCGACGTGCAGTGCCGGTACGCTCGTCGATCGACTGGCCTTCCAGAGCGCCATGCAGATCGATCCAGCACTGGCGATAGCCGCTTTGATACAGAGGCTGCGGCTCGCGACGGCCGACTGCGTCGAACACAGCGACGTCGGCCGGCTTGGCCGTAGCGGCCGGAACGATTCGGATCTCGCGACGGAAAGCGCGGGAGACAGTTCGAAGCGAGATGCCGTCACGCGTGCCGATGCGTGCTGTCAAACGCACACCGCGCCAGGCGCCCTCGAGGGTTGCCGCCGCGATCACGTGAGTGGAATGCACGACCAGCGGGTCGAGCCCGGTGACGCGACCTCCGAGTGTTTCCAGCAGGGTCAACTGTTCGAGCAGGCTGGTTCGAAGCAAGCTCTCGGAGCCGACGTCGCCCGTCGAGTCGACGATGAACGGCGATGTGGACTGATTGCAGTCGAGTATTTGCAATGCGGCTTCGCTGAGCGACGCAGCCGATGCGATACCAAACATCACCGGTCGATCCCCGGCCGCCTGGCAGAGCTCATCGATTCTCGCTGGCGAGAGTTGCGCGGCGGAGGCGATGAAGAGCGCACGACTTCTGCGGTTCAGTGCTTCGAGTGCTTGCGCGGCCGCGGCGTCGCTGCCGGAAACGAGCAGGGCCTCGGCGACGTCGACCGAGCTGACGAGACGGAAGCGCAAGGGCAGGGTGGCAAGCACACTGCGTTGAGCTGCCACATCGGGGCCATCGCCGATCATCATCACGGAGCGTTGTGGGGTCATTGCTCGATCTCCATGACCGCAGCTGCCCGATCCGCAAGCTCCAGTGCGAACAGCAAATCATCGATCGCGCTGCTCAAAGGGATCGAAAGCGGCTTGCGAGCGCAGAGCGCTTCGTGAAGTTGCAGCCACTGCGCCTGATAGCCATTGATTTCGAATTCGAAGGTGCGGCTCGAGTCAGGGTTGCGAACAGTCGCGCGTCCCGATCCTGCGAGCACATACGAAGGCGGAAACTCGATAGCAAGCTCGCCCCCGGCTCCGGACACCTCGAAGGTCCACGAAGTGGGCCACTGGCCGGGCATGAAGCCAAGCAACTCGGCGGAGCGCTCGCCATCGTGCATCAGCAACGAATAGCCGAGCGGCGGCAGCCGTCGCGCACTGAGCACCTTGCCGCACTGAGGAAAGAACGTTCTCACCAGCGGGATGTGATGGATGGCCAAGCCGAGGATGGTTTGTTTCAACGCGGCTCGCTGTTGTTCGGGCGAAGGCTGACCGGGCGCCACGGGCGGCGGCCCGCCGGGCGTCAGCGATTCAGTCGCGAGGCCGACGAATGCGGCATTGGGCGGCAGAAAAATCGATGACTTCACGTGCGTGACGCGCTGACGTTGCTGGGTCCACTCAGCGAGCCCGGCGCGAAAGCCCGGATCGTACGCATGCATGGTGCCGACCATGACTCGAGTTCCCGATTCGGCGGCGGCCTCAGCAACCGCAGCCGCTTCTTCGCGCGTGATTGCCAGCGGCTTTTCACACAGGACCGCACGTTTGCCGGCTTTGCAGCAGGCGATCGTCTGTTCGGCATGAAATGCATTCGGACTGCAGATCGCGACCACATCGATGTCGTCATCGGCGATGATGCTGGCGGCATGCGTCGTGGCGATCGCTGCGCAACGGCTGGCGACCTTCGTGGCCACATCGGCATCGACGTCCATGACTTTGGCGATTTGCCAGCGCTCGCCGAGCGTGCTCAGCGCCGGCAGATGAATGGCTTGCGTGACCGGGCCTGCCCCGATGAAGCCGATGCGAAAGGTATCGTTCACCCCTGATGCCTCTTCCAGTGCTTGGACGCCAAGCTGTCGCCGGGTCCGGTGTCCCGCGAAAACAATGCTGGCGTCCGGATAGGTTTAGCGCTATATCATAGGCACGTCTTGGGGTAGCAGCACAAGTCGTGCGCCAACATCCAGGACTCGCGAGGCCGGATACGGCGGTGCTTTGCGAACGAATGTCTGTGGGGGATGTAACAAAATGGCTGACAACTTGGCCCGGCGCGTGATTCCGGCTGCGGAGAGCGTGCCGACGATGGCTATGGATGCGGAAAAACAGTGGCCGCCGTCGCGCACCGCCTGGTATGTCGCCATCATGCTGATGCTGGCGAACACGCTGTCGTTCGTCGATCGGCAGGTGTTCGCGTTGCTGGTGCAGCCGATCAAGATGGACCTGCAGATTTCCGATACCGCGATCAGCGTGCTGTATGGCCTGAGTTTTACGTTGTTTTATGTGATCGTCGGTATTCCGGTGGCGCGCCTCGCCGACCGTTCCAGTCGCCGCAACATCATCGCGGCCTCGGTCTTTGTGTGGAGCCTGGCTACCGCGCTGTGCGGTGTCGCCAAGAACTTCACCCAGTTGTTCGTTGCGCGCGTCGGGGTTGGCGCAGGCGAGGGCGGCCTCGGCCCCGCGGCGTATTCCATGCTCGCCGACTACTTTCCGCCGCAACGCCTGCCGGCCGCGATGGGTGTGTATCAAGTCGGTGTCTATATGGGCGGTGCCGCCGCGCTGCTACTTGGCGGCGCGTTATCGACCGTGATCCCGCCGGGCGAATCGATCACGTTACCGCTGCTGGGAACGATGAAAGGCTGGCATCTGGTGTTCCTCGCGCTCGGTGTGCCCGGCGTGTTGCTCGCGCTGTTGTTACTTACGGTGCGTGAGCCGCGACGCATGGAACACAAGGGATCGGAAGCCAAAGTGCCGCTGCCGCAGTTCTTTGCGCATGTGAATTCACGCAAGATGGCTTATTTCGGTATCGGGCTCGGCTTCGCGTTGATGATTCTGGTCGGCAACGGCTCGGCCGCGTGGATTCCGGCATTTCTCGAGCGCAAGTATGGTTGGACCACCGCGCAGATCGGCGCGGTGTACGGCCTGATCGTATTTTTCTGCGGCACCAGTGGCACGTTGGCCGGTGGCCTGTTTGCTGCCACGTTGCGTAAGCGCGGCGTCGAGCTCGCCAATCTTTACGCGCCGTTGCTGGGTTTCGTCCTGCTCATTCCCATCACCATCGCCTATCCATTGATGGCCACGGCGCACGCGGCCCTGGTGCTCATCGGCATGATGAATTTCTTTGCCGGATTCAACTTCGGCGGCGGTCTCGCCGCATTACAGGAGCTGACGCCGAATCGGATGCGTGCGCTGGTGTCCGCCGGCTACATGCTGACGATCAATCTCATCGGCGCGGCACTGGGCCCGACCATCATCGCGCTGTGCACCGACTATTGGTTCGGCGATCCGCGTCGCTTGCACGAGGCTATCGCGCTGGTCTGCGCAGTAGCTTCGCCGCTTTCGGTGGTGGCTTTGCTCATCGGTATCCGCGGATACAAGGCCGCGAAACTCCAAGGACTCTGATGCTCGCTTGACAGCCAGGGGCGTCCCGTGGGAAAAATCGCCCCGAAAGATTAGCGCTAAACCCAGCGGACAACATAGTCGAGCGGGTTCGTTATGAAGGGGGAAGTCATGTCGAAGTCTCATTGCTCGATTCGTGACTACGTGGTGCGCACGGGTGGCTGGTCCAGCGCCGTAGTTGTGTTTCTTGGGTCTGCGTCGGCCTTGGCGCAGGACACCGCTGCTGGCGGCGGACTCGAAGAAGTCGTGGTGACGGCACAAAAACGCGTCGAGCGTTTGCAGGATGTGCCGCTGGCCGTGACCGCGCTGTCCGGGGAAACGCTCTCCAACGCAAACGTGAACGACACCGCCGGACTTGCTGGCGTGACGCCGTCGCTGACTTTCACGCAAGGCGCGCAGCCTTCCAACACCAACTTTCGTATTCGCGGCATCGGCACTGCCGTGTTCGGTCAAGGTTTGGAGCCGTCGGTTTCCGTCGTCGTCGATGGCGTCGTGCTGGCGCGCTCGTCGCAAGGATTCGCCGATCTCGCGGACATCGAGCGTGTCGAGGTCCTGCGCGGACCGCAAGGCACGCTGTTCGGCAAGAACTCGGTCGGTGGACTGATCAACGTCGTGACCAAGCGCCCCTCCGATCACTTCGAGGCAGATGTCGACGTTACCGTCGCGGAACAGGAGGAGTACCGGGTGCGCGGCTCGGTATCGGGGCCCTTGAACGATACGATGGGGGCGCGCCTGACCGGCTATTACAACGATGTCGGCGGACACATTCGCAATGTCACGTTGAACGAGGACGTGAATGGTACCGAGGCCCTGGGGGTACGAGGCAAGTTCGAATGGGACCCGACGGACCGCCTGAATCTGTTATTCACCGCTGACTATCGCGAAGCGGATACGAAGTGCTGCTCGAGCCAATACATTCTGGTGGAGAACCCGGTGTTGCAGCAGGCGTTGCTACCGGTCGTGGCGAGCTTCAACAATCGCCAGGAGACCGAGAACGAGATTACGTACTTCAATACCGAACAGGCGACGCTGTCGGTGGAAGCCAATCTGGAGCTCGAGCCGGTGACGCTGACCTCGCTGACCGCGTACCAGGATTTCGCGCTCGAGAACAACCAGCCCATCGACCGCCTGAACACGCCGACGCCGCTGTATTTCCCGGCGACCAATGGTTACTTCGACATCAACGGCGGCACCGTCGATATCAAACAATTCAGCCAGGAGTTCCGCGTGACCTCGCCTGGCAACCAGGCATTCAACTATGTCGCGGGACTGTACTTCCTCGATATGGAGCTGGATCGAGGCTTCCAGCGCCGCACCGGTGGCTGTGCGCCCGGCGGCAATCCCGCGGCGTTCGGGCAGCCCTGCGTCGTACCGTTGTATCGATCACAGGCAGGCTTCCACGCGAATACTGGCAATAGAAACATTGCGTTGTTCGGCCAGGCTGATTTCGACATCGTCGGCAAGCTGTCCGGCCTGGTCGGCGCACGGGCGCAATATGAAGAGATCACGTATGACGGCGTGCGCACCGACACGCGCCTGGTGGCGGGAGACCTGCCATTGCCTGGCATCACGCCCTCGGCGGGCAGCGGCAAGAGCGATGACAGCGTCGTGACCGGCAAGGCCGGCTTGCAATATGAATTCAGCGACCAGGCGCAGACTTATTTGACGTGGTCGACGGGCTACAAGGGCGCGGGCTACGAAGTAGAATTCACGGCAGACTTCGTGGATCAGGTGCCGGTGGAACCTGAGACCGCGGAAGCCTGGGAGTTGGGATTCAAGGCGCAGCTGTTCGATGGCGCGCTGTCGGTGAATACAGCTTTGTTCCATGCCGAGTACGAGGACCTGCAGGTCCAGGCCAATCGCGGCAACCCCGAGCTCGGCATCGTGCGCTTCATCACCACGAACGCGGGCAGCTCGACCACGGAAGGCGTGGAGCTGGAGTTCACCGGGCAACCATTCACGGGCTTCACGCTCACCGGCGGCGTCACCTACATGACGACGAGCGTCGATATCGATGGCTTGAATTGTCCGCTCTCCGATCAGGCCGCGGCGCCTGTGATCACGGGCTCGACACCGATCAACTTGTGTTATCGATCGGTCGCAGGTGCGAGCCCAGTGCAGAACGTGCGTGGCGGCGATCTGCCGAATGCGCCGGAGTGGCGCGGCAGCCTGACGGCGCGCTATGAGTTCGGACTCCCCGGCACGAGCCTCGATAGTTTCATCCAGCTGACCGGCACCTCGCAGACCCGCATGAACTTCGTGATCGAGCAGGATCCGCTCACGGAACAGGACGGCTACACCACCGTCGACGCGAGCATCGGACTGCGCGATCAAAGCAACCGGTATCGGCTGACGTTCTTCGTGAAGAACCTGTTCGATCAGCACTACCTGACCCTCATGGCGCGCTCATCGACGCTGTCGACGGCAACGCTCACGCCGAATCAGCTCACCGGCAACATTCCGAAGGATGCCAATCGTTATTTCGGCGCCACTTTCGGTATTTCGTTCTGACACCATGAACGCAATACGCCACTGGTTGCGAGAGCCGCTCTTGCATTTCGTCGTCGCGGGTTTCGTCCTGTTCGTCGCGAGTGAATTGCGAGGCACGGCGGGCCAGGATGACGCGCGGATCGTGGTGACGCCCGAGCGCGAGGCGAGGCTGGCAACGCGCTATGCGATGCAGTTCGGCGCACCGCCGGATGCGACGAAAATGGCGCAGCTGGTCGACGATGAGATCCAGGAGGAAATCCTGTTTCGACGGGGCATCGAGCTCGGGCTGGATCGCGACGATGAGATCGTGCGTCGTCGCATCGTTCAGAAGATGCAATTCCTGTTGGAGGATCTGTCCGCGCCGGCGGAACCCAGCGAGACGGAGCTCAACGCGTTTTTCGACAAACATGCTGAGCGATACACGACGCCGGCCCGCGCCAGCTTCACCCACGTGTATTTCTCTCTCCAGCAAGGAGAGACGAAGGCGCGATCGCGGGCGCAGGCTGCGCTGACTCGTCTCGAGCATGGCGTCGATCCGATGCAGGTGGGCGATCCGTTTCCCGATCTGTATCACTTCGCGACCTACGAGAGCGAGCAGGTGCGACGTCTGTTCGGTAACAGCGAATTTGCATCGGCGGTGTTTTCGGCGCCGTCGACGCGTTGGGTCGGACCTTATCGTTCGAGTTACGGCTGGCATCTGCTCAAGGTGGACGCAAGACAAGACGCGGCGCGGCCGACGTTGGCCGAGGTGCGCGATCGAGTGCGCACGGATTTCCTTCTGGATGCCCAGGCACGCACCAACCAAGCCGCGCTCAGTGCGCTGGCGAGCGAATATCAGGTCGTTCGCACCAAGCTATGACGCGTTTCCTCGCGCTTTGTGCGTTGCTGCTGACCGGCATGTTCTCGAACGCGCAGGCGCACGAGGTTCGTCCAGCGTTCCTCGAGATCAAGCAGGTGGAAGCCCAACGCTACCGCATCGTATGGAAGCAGCCGACGATGGGCGAGGTGGCGGTCCGTTTGATCCCGCATCTCTCGAACGGCTGGCTCGAGCGCCTGCCCGAGGACCAATATGCCGCGGCGGGCTTTCTGGTTCGTACCTGGAACATCGGCAGCAGCGACTCGCTGGCAGGAACGACACTCAGCATCGAGGGGCTGGAATACACGATCACCGATGTGCTCGTTCAGGTCGAGTGGTTGGACGGTCGCAAGGCTCAGACGCTGTTGCGTGCTGAAGAGCCGCAGCTTGCGATCGAGTCCTCCGCAGGACGCGAGGTCACGATGCCGGTGTTTCTCAACCAGGGCATTCGTCACATCCTGGCGGGCGTCGATCATCTGCTGTTCGTCCTCGGGTTGATTCTCATCGTGCGCAATCGCTGGATGTTGTTGAAGGCGGTCAGCGCATTCACGGTGGCTCACAGCATCACTCTGGCGTTGGCGATGCTGGCGAAGGTCACGTTGCCGGGACCGCTGGTGGAGGCATTGATCGCGCTGTCCATTCTCACGCTGGGCGTCGAGATCGTTCGTTCGCAGCGCGGGCATGCGGGCCTCACCAGCCGTTATCCCTGGGCGGTCGCGTTTGTCTTCGGTCTGTTTCACGGCATGGGATTCGCCGGCGGGCTAGCGGATCTCGGCTTCGCCGGGCGCGACCTCGTTGCCAAGCTGGCCTTGTTCAATGTCGGCGTAGAAATCGGCCAGCTGGGTTTCATTGCGACCGTACTGCTCGTCGGCAACGCGTTGCTGTCGCGACAGGATCTGGGTCGTCGTGCCGCCACGATGCGATTTGCCGCATACGTGGTCGGCATTGCGGGAGCGTATTGGACGTTTGCGACGAGCGCGGCGTTGTTGGGAGTGGCGTAGATGAGTGCAAGGATATTGTTTGTCACGACAGCGATGGCGGGTGTCGCTGCGTCTGTAGCTGGAGTCGCGACAGCAGCGGAGCCGGCTCGTGAGCCTGCGCCGGCGGAGCGCCGGGCATTCTTTGGCGAGCTGCATTTGCATACGGCGCTATCGCTCGATGCCTGGACCTACGGCACGAAACTTCTGCCCGAGGATGCTTACAGGTTCGGTCGCGGCGACACCGTGATGGTTCCGGCCACGCAGGTCGCGAGAGAGCAGGGGGCTGACGGCAAGAAAGAAGTGGCGGCGAAACGCGCGTGGCCGCTGGACTTCATGGCGGTGACCGATCACTCCGAGCTGGTTGGCACGATGCTCGCGCTCGACGATCCCAAGAGCGACTTTGCAAACAGCGAGGCAGGCAAGCGCATCCTCGCCGACCCGCCCTTGGCGCAACGCATGTACATCGTTGCACGACGTGGGCGCGGCGAAGTCCCTCCGCAGATGAAAGATCCCGCTCGCATCCGCGATGCGTGGGAGCGAACCGTGCGTGCCGCGAACGATTTCTATGCGCCGGGCAAATTCACGACCTTCATCGGCTATGAATGGTCGGCCCTGCCGGACGGCAAGAATCTGCATCGGAACGTGATCTTCAACTCGACCAGCGCGCCGCTGCCGTTCGATGCCACCCAGTCGCAGCGTCCCGAAGATCTCTGGACCTACATCGAGAGCGTGCGTGCACGAGGCATGGACGTGATCGCCATTCCTCACAACGGCAACGCCTCGGGCGGCCTCATGTTCGACTGGAACATGAGCGACGGCCGGCCCATCGATCAAGCGTACGCAATGCGCCGCGCCAGTATCGAACCGCTCACCGAAATCGCGCAGATCAAAGGGCAATCGGAGACAGTGCCCATGCTCTCGCCGAACGACGAGTTCGCGAACTTCGAGGTTCTGGATCGATTGCTGGGACCCGCCGGCGTGAAGAGCGCACCGCCCGGCAGCTACATTCGCGATGCTTTCGGACGCGGCCTGGTCATTCAATCCGGCGTCGGCGCCAATCCGTTCAAGTATGGTGTCATCGGCTCGTCCGACATCCACAACGCACTCAGCGCGAGCGATGAAGCGGCGTCGGCCGGCGGACAATTCGGTATCGATCCGCAGACGATGCTGCCGCGAGGCGAGTTTGCGAAGAAGGCGCTCGGCCAGCCGACGACGCCGCAAAAGCTGTCGGCATCGGCGCTGGCATTGCCCGAGGTGGCCGCCGACCCGAAGCGGGCGGAGGAGGCCCAACGCCTGTCGAACGTCGAGCGCAGCTCGGCGGGGCTGGCGGGCGTGTGGGCGAACGAGAACACGCGTGAGTCGATCTTCGCCGCGCTCAAGCGGAAAGAAACGTTTGCTACGTCCGGCACGCGCGTCCGCGTGCGCATGTTCGGAGGTTGGGACTTCGAGCGCGAACTGATGAAACGCAAAGACTGGGTCGCGCAAGCGTATGCCCACGGCGTTCCCATGGGCGCGGATATGCCCGCGAAGCCCGCCGGTGAGCGCGCACCGAAGCTGCTCGTGCAAGCAACCAAAGATCCCGAGGGTGCGAACCTCGATCGGATTCAAGTGATCAAGGTGTGGCTCGAAGGCGGGAGTTATAAGGAACGGATTTTCGACGTCGCTGTGTCCGATGGCCGCAAGATCGACGCCGAGCAGCGTACGACGCCGCTTACATCGACCGTGGACTTGAGCACCGGTGAGTATCGGAACAGTATCGGTGCCGCGGTGCTGGAGACGGTTTGGGAAGATCCAACCTTCGATCCGAAGCAGCCCGTTGTTTACTACGCACGCGTCCTCGAGATCCCAACGCCGCGCTGGAGCACGTTGCTCGCCGTCAAGAACCAGCTGCCGCTATCGAAGGATGTGCCCGCGATCATTCAAGAGCGCGCCTGGTCATCACCGATCTGGTTTACGCCTTGATCCACGGAATGTGACTTCACGGTTGCGATGCGAGATACGCGTCGCTTGACAGTCCAGCGCCGTGTATGGGACAAAGCCGTCATTGAGGATTAGCGCTAAACCTAACGGGCGCTCTGCATCAGGGGTATTGGGGGATTCATGTCACAGTCTCACGTTTCGATTCGTGGCAACGCCTCTCGTGCGTTTGCTGTTTCCAGCGCAATCGCTGTGTTGCTGGGCTCCACGTCGGCGCTCGCCCAGGACGCCGCGCCGCAGGCAACCGATCAGGTCGCGTCCGGCGGACTTGAGGAAATCGTCGTGACCGCGCAGAAGCGCGAAGAACGACTGGTCGATGTGCCGTTGTCCGTGACGGCGGTCAGCGCGGAAACACTGGCCAGCCAGCAAATCAACGACAGCGCGAGCCTGGTGCGGGCGATTCCGTCATTGAGCTATCAGCAGGGTAACGGTCCGAACAACAGCAGCTTCCGTATTCGCGGTATCGGCACTTCCTTGTTCGGTCAGGGTGTGGAGCCTGCGGTGTCCGTGGTGGTCGACGGTGTCGTCGCGGCTCGCGCGTCGCAAGGCTTCGCCGACTTGCTCGATGTCGAGCGAGTCGAAGTGCTGCGTGGCCCGCAAGGAACGTTGTTCGGTAAGAACGCCACCGCGGGCGTGGTGAACATCGTCACCGCCCGGCCCGAGAGCGAGTTCGGCGGCAACATCGAGGTCACTGGCGCGGAAGATAACGAATATCGCATCAAGGGCACCGTGACCGGCGCGCTCAGTGACACCGTCAGCGCTCGCTTCAGCGGTTACTACAACGACGTCGGCGGCCATATCGACAATGTCGCGACGGGCGATGATACAAATGGTTTTGAAAGCTGGGGCGGTCGCGGCAAGTTGCTGTGGGATCCGACCGATACCCTGAGCCTGTTGCTCACGGCGGAATATCGCAAGACCGACGCGGACTGCTGTTCGCGCGTGCCTGTTTCCATCACCACGCCGGCGCTGGCTACGCTGATCTCGCCGGTCGTGGCATCGCCCGACAATCGCTCGGTGTCCAACGATGGCTTGAGCTATTCCAGAAGCGATACCAGCACGCTGTCGTTGCAAGCCGATTGGGACCTCGGTCCGGTCACGCTGACGTCCATCAGCGCTTATCAGCATTATCAGCAGGACGATCAGTTCGAGCCCGATCAGATCGCCTCCGATCCGGTTCTCTACGTGGGCCCCTCGGCCTACTCGCAATGGAACTTCAACGCCTTCGGCATCGAATATTCGCAGCTGTCGCAGGAGCTGCGCCTGTCCTCCAATGGCTCGGGCGACCTGACCTGGGTGGCCGGGCTGTTCTACGCCAATCTCGACATGGATCGCTTCGGCGATCGTCGTCGCGCACGCTGCGGCTCGGGCACGCTCGGGCAGCCTTGCACGGTGGCGCTGACGTACGACTCGTCGGGATTCAACGGCAACTTCAAGAGCGACAACATCGCGGCCTTCGGCCAGGTCGACTATCGCCTCGTCGGCGGCCTGCATCTGTTGGGCGGTCTGCGTACGCAGTACGAAGAACAGAAAGTCACAGGCACCGTGTATGCGCCGATCACCGCGGGCGATGCGCTGTTCCCTGGCATCACGCCCAACTCGGGCACGCGCGAGCGAAACGACTCCGCCGTGACCGGTAAGGCCGGCCTGCGTTACGAGTTCGACCGCAACGCTCAGGTCTATGCGACCTACACGCGCGGCTACAAGTCGTTCGCGCTCGACCTCGACGCGTCGACCGATTTCGCCACTCAGACGGGCCTGGATCCCGAGCACGTCGACGCCTATGAAGTCGGCTTCAAGTGGCGTGCACCGGGCGGCTGGCTGGCCATCGACACCTCGGTGTTCCGCTCCAACTACACCGACTTGCAGGTGCAGTCGATTCAGCAGGATCCGACCACCGGTGTATTCCAGTCCCGCACCATGAACGCCGGCAGCTCACGCACGCAGGGTGTGGAGGTCGAAGCCACGCTGCGTCCGACCGATTCGTTCTCGCTGACCGCGAGCGTCACTTATCTCGATGCGATCATCAGCGTCGACGGTCAGACCTGCCCGCTGCAGTATCAGGCGAACGCGCCGATCCTGACCGACAACTTCCCGGTCAACACTTGTTATCGCCGTCAGCAGGTGGTGAACGGCGTGACGCAGACGTCGAGCCCCATCGTCGACGTGAAGGACGGTGCGTTGCCGGTGGCGCCGGAGTATCGCGTCACGTTGTCGCCGCGTTACGAGCACGAGCTGGGCGGCCTGGGCCTGATGGGCTTCGTGCAGCTCAATGTGAATTGGCAGGACGACTATCAGTTCGCGCTGGAGCAGGACCCGCTGCGCGTGCAGAAGAGCTACGCGCTGGTAGATGCGAGCGTCGGTTTCTCCGATCTCAACGAGCGCTACAAGGTGACGCTGTTCGTGCGCAACCTGTTCGACGAGAACTACTACTCGCAGCTCAACCACGGCACCATTCTGGCGACCACCGCGAGCCCGTACGATTTGTGGGCCAACATCAACAAGGACGCGAATCGTTACTTCGGCGTGACCGCGAGCTATCGGTTTTGATCGAGACGGGGAGGAGTCTTCGGGCTCCTCCCCGAGATGGTCAGAGCGCGGTCCACCCGGCGCGTGCCGCGCTCGCGGCCACCGCTGTCTCAACGAATCTCATGCTACGCACGCCGGCTTCGATGCCGGGCAGATCGCCATCGAGCAGCGCGCGGTTGCCGGCAATGGCCGATGCAAAGTCTCGATACAGCACGCTGAAGGGGGCGATGAGGCCATTGCCGATCCCTGGCGCGAGCGGCACGCGCACCCGCAGATTCGCGGATAACGGACCAAGCACTTCGCGTGAGCCGCCTTTGACCAGATGCAAGGCGTCCGGTTGATCGTACGACCAATGGAGCGCGCCCGCGTCGCCATAGATTTGCAATGACAGTCCATTGCGTTCGCCGAAGGCGACTTGAGATGCCATCAACACGCCGACGCCGCCCTTGGCAAAATGCAACAGCACGTTGCAGTCATCGTCGAGCGCGCGGTCCGGCACGAGAGGATTTACGTCGCAGAGCATTTCCGTCACGACATCGTGCGTCAGATACTCGGCGAGATTGAACGCATGCACGCCGAGATCGGCGCTGCAGCCACCGACACCCGAACGGCTCGGATCGGTGCGCCACGCCGCGCGAGGATGGCCATTGCGCTCGAGCGCCGACGCCATCCAACCTTGCGAGTAAGTGACGATTACTTTGCGCACGCGGCCGATGTCGCCGTTCGCAACGCGAGCGCGAGCCTCGCGAACCATCGGGTAGGCCGTGTAGCTGAAGGTCAATGCATAGGCGCGGTCGCTGGCCCGCAGGGCGTCGCGCAGTTGCACGGCTTCAGCGAGCGTTGCGGTCGCCGGCTTGTCCGAAATGATGTGCACGCCATGCTCGATCGCGGCGAGCGCAATGGGAAGATGCAGATGGTTGGGCGTGGCGATCGCGACCAGATCGATCCCGTCATCGCGCCTGGCTTCGACGGCGAACATTTCCTCGTGACTGCGATAGCAGCGCTCGGGCGCGACGCCGTACTGGGCGGCCGCGGCCAGCGAGCGGTTCGGATCGCTGCTGAAGACACCGGCGACCAGCTCGATCCGTCCGCTCAGTTGGGCGCCGAGCTGATGGACCGGGCCAATGAACGAGCCGGTGCCGCCACCGACCATGGCCATTTTCAGCGTCTGTTGCGATACGTGCATAATCGAGGCCTGAAACGAAGAGTGCCGAAGGCCGCAGTTTATCGCTAAACTCAGCCCAGGTCTCGACCATGTAGAACTGCAGCCGGAGTGACGGATGGCACGCTCAGCCAGACGAAAAAGCCATGGGGTGACGATCGAAGCGGTCGCGCAGCGCGCCGGCGTGTCGGCCATGACGGTATCTAACGTCATCAACGACACGGGCAAGATGTCGGCGGAGACCCGACAGGCCGTGCAGGCCGCCATCGCGGAGCTCGGCTACACACCGAATGCCGCCGCGCGAGCGTTGGCGAGCGCCGGTGCGACCAAGATCGGAATCATCTATCTCGATACGCAGAGTGCGTTCTTGAGTGCGATGTTGGTGGGCGCGCTCGAAGCAGCGGCCAGCGGTGGCGCTCAGGTGACCGTGCGCGTTTGCGCTGAGAAGACGTTCGATGCCGCCACTGACGCGCTCCGCTCTCTCGTGAGAAGCGGAGCGAATGCGCTGCTGATCGCGCCACCGTTTTGCGAGATGATCGGCGGCACCAGCCTGCTCGATGAATTGGCCGTGCCCGCGGCCGCGTTGTCAACGGGCCGGCCGTTGCCGGACATGAAGACCGTTCGCATCGACGATCGAGCGGCGGCGACGGCGATGACCGAGTTGCTGCTTCGTAAAGGACATCGCCGCATCGGCTTCATCAGCGGGCCCGCCAGCCACTCCTCGAGCGCGCCGCGGCGGATCGGTTATGAAGCAGCGTTGCTGGCGCACGGGATCAAGCGCAGTCCGGAGCTGATCGTGCCGGGCGATTTCAGTTTCGAGTCCGGTCTCGCCGCCGCCAGTCAATTGCTCAAACTGAAGGATCGGCCCACCGCGATTTTCGCCAGCAACGATGACATGGCGGCCGCTGTGATTTCGTGCGCTTCGCGTCAGGGCTTGCATATCCCGAGCGATCTCGCGGTCGCCGGCTTCGACGACACGCCGATCGCCGTCAAGATCTGGCCGGCGTTGACGACGATTCGTCAGCCCATCGCGAAGATGGCCGAGCGCTGCGCGGCTTTGTTGATCGCGAACGCGCGCAAGGTACCGCAGGCGCAGTCTTTCAGCGGCGATGAGGTCATCGACTTCCAGCTCATGGAGCGGGAATCCACGTGATGAGCACGAGCGCACGCCGTTCTGGCATGCGCCGGCTGCCGGGCGCTGACTTCGTCATGGGCTCGGAGCGGTTCTATCCCGAGGAGCGTCCGCGTCGATGCGTGCGTGTCGAGGGGTTCTGGATCGATGAAACGCCGGTGACCAATCGCGAGTTCGCGGCCTTCGTGGCCGCGACGGGCTATCGAACCTTCGCAGAGATACCACCCGATCCCGCTCTCTATCCAGGTATGCCGCCGGCCGGCTCGCTCGTGTTTCTGCGGCCGCAAGGGCCGGTGGATCTCAACGATTTCTCGCAATGGTGGCACTTTCAATTCGGCGCGAATTGGCAGCAACCGTTGGGGGAGGGCAGCTCCATTGTCGGGCTGGACGATCACCCGGTCGTGCATATTGCCTACGCGGATGCTGAGGCCTATGCGGCCTGGGCTGGTAAGTCGCTGCCGACCGAAGCCGAGTGGGAATATGCGGCGCGCGGCGGACTCGATACGGAATTTGCGTGGGGCGAGGAGCTGGCACCTGAGGGACGTATGCTCGCGAACTACTGGCAGGGTGAGTTCCCGCACGAGAACCGAATGCTGGATGGTTGGGAGCGAACCTCGCCCGTGCGTGCGTTCCCCGCGAACGCGTTCGGGCTGTACGACATGATTGGCAACGTCTGGGAATGGACGTGCGATGGGTGTGCGCTACCGACCGAGGAAAAGAAACATTCGGGCAGTTGCTGTGGGCAACACAGCGGCGATCCCCCGCGCATCGACCAGAAGGTATTGAAGGGCGGCTCGCATTTGTGCGCACCCAATTACTGCCAACGGTATCGGCCTGCGGCGCGCTACGCACATCCGATCGATACCTCGACGAGTCACATCGGCTTTCGTTGCATCCTGCGGGATGCCGCCCCCTAATCCAGTCCCGTCCTTCCCGGTGCCCAATGGGGCTTTGTCATCAGATGCGACGACGACACTCCAACGTCTTTCAACGCCCGTCGCAGTCCTTGAATGAAATGCGCCCGTCCTGTCAGCACGAAGGCGGTGCCCGCTGTGGCTAGCGGCCGCAGACTCGCTGCTATTTCCTGGACATGAGAGTCGTCGTCTCTCCTGCGCACCAGTGTGGCATCGCCCAGTCCTAGAGGTGTCGTGACCTGCCGCACGCTCTGGACGTCGCTGACCTCGAGCAAACATCGAACCATCCGAGCGGGGGACTCGTGCAGCAACGAGTACGCGAGCCCGATCGAAGTCTCATCTCCAAGTACAGCCAGCGACGGCGCGCTCTCTGTGAGCTTCAGGGACGATCGCGGCCCGAAGACATCGCATTCATCGCCAACGCTCACACGCCGGATCCAGTCGCTTCCCGGCCCGTTACCGTGTGCATAACCGAGGATGCGGGTACAACCCTTGGCCGGATCCCATTCCATCGGTGTGAACGTGCGAGCCATGAACGCCGACCCCATGGCCACCTGCAATTTCTGGCCGGGAACCCAGGTGAGCTCCTTGAACGCCGGATTTTCAAGCGTGACGAGTCGGAACCGCTCGGCCACGGCCGCAACTTCCGTGACGCGCGCCGATTTCATGACCATGAGCCGCAGTGCTTTGCTCAGTCGGGCGGAGAGCGAAGCGCCGGATGTTTGTAGAGTGCTGCTCATCGGGTCACGACCGTGAACTCGTTGCCGCGACCTTCGTTAATCGGCAGCGTTAACGAGAGGTAGCCATTCGCAGGGTCGCGCACGTAGGGCAGGTAGCCGCCGGCCTGCTCGAAGGCGTTTTCCGCAAGGATGATCGCGCCCGTTTTCAGTCGGGGTTCGAGCTGCTTCAACACCGGCAAGTACAGCGTGAAGGCGCCGTCGAGCAGCAGCAGGTCGATATCGCCATCGACATCCTGGAGCGTCTGCCGCGCATCGCCTTCGCGCAGCTCAACCAGATCCGCGAGCCCAGCCGCTTCGAGATTCGCACGGGCTCGCGCGACCTTGCTGGGTTCCAGCTCCGTGCCGATCAAACGTCCTCCGCCCATGTCTCTTAACGCCGCGGCGAGGTGGATCGTCGAGATTCCCATCGAGGTGCCGAACTCGACGATCAGTGTCGCCTTGCGTGCACGGGCGCACTGATACAGGAAGTGGCCGAACTCGGGCGTCACGTTCAGGAAATTGTTGGCATAGGCATGGTACTGGCCGCGCAGATCTTTGTGTTCCGCCTCGATGAGCTCGCCGAGCAGGCGCTCACGATCGGGATCGCTCATGAACGATTCCATGAGCGGTCGGTCGGCGGCCTCGGCCTCTTGGAAAAGTCGTCGTAATGTTTCGGCAACGCGCCCCGTGCTCAGCGAATTCATGCTCATCCTGTCCGTCAGTGGTCATTGCTCACGGCCAGCATAGGCAGGCGGGTGATTGGCGTCAGTCGCAAACCCGGTCAAAATGTTTTGCAATCTTGCCAACCCGGCGTGCAGCGTCAGGACGATTCGAGTCATGCCCATTCTGAGTGAGCCACCCCGTCCCGATAAAACCGGGCCGGGACAATGGATGGATCCCGATGCCATGCCGGGCACGGTCTTCACTGTCGGCGGAGAGATGGACACCCCGGGCCGCTTTGAGCTGGATTTTCACCGGCATCGAAAGGCGCAGCTGTTGCTTTTCTTGCGCGGGGTGCTCACGTGCGAGATCGACGATGGCTTCTGGATCGTGCCGCCCCACAGTGCGCTGTGGATCCCGGGGGAGACGCTGCATGCGATCAAGGTCGCGGGAGTTCTCGAAGGCTACGTCGCCTTCATCGATCCGGCCGTTACAGCCCATCTTCCCTCGACCTGCTGCACGCTCTCTGCGACGCCCTTACTTCGTGAACTCTTGATTCGTTCGGCCAGCTTGCCGGAGCTTTACCCGGAGGGTGGTCTCGAATCGCATCTGGTGGCACTGCTGCTCGGCGAAATCGCGGCTGCACCGGTTGGAAATCTGCACCTGCCGATGCCCACCGACAAGCGCCTGCGCAAGATCGTCGACGGGATGATGGCGAACCCTGCGGATCGTGGCACGATCGAAACCTGGGCCAAACGCGCCGGCTTGAGCGAACGGACGCTGTCGCGCTTGTTGGCTCAGCAAACGGGCATGAGCTTCGGTCGCTGGCGACAGCAGCTGAGTATCATGTTGGCCCTTCAGGGGATGGCCAAGGGCCTGTCCATTCAGCAGGTCGCCGCGAACTTGGGTTACGAGAGCACCGCGAGTTTCGTCACGATGTTCCGTAAGGCGCTCGGTGTTTCGCCGGGACGTTATATGGCCGAGCGACACGCCCGATCTGTACGCTAGTGGCCGATTGTCACTTTCCTGTGAACCCCGGAATATTTCTAGCGTAGTGACTCTTCGCAAGCGGCAGGGCTTGCGCGACCGCCTCCTTGAAATTCTCCCGAACGAGCTCGATGGGAATGGCGCGGCGGAAGAAGTCGGCCCACACGAACTCGGCGAATGCTTCAGGCACCTTCTCGTAGCCGCCCGCGTCGCGCACGTAGCCGGCAAGGGATCGATACATATCATCGACCAGGCCGTTGAGCTGATCGGGAATGCGGGTGCAGTAGTGCCGCACGCCGTTCTCATCGAGCGGATGCACCCAGTGGTTCTTCTCCATTTGTTTCCAGAAGTCGCCTGAGTTGCGATCGGAAAGGTCGCCGTCGATTTCGAAGAAGGCGGTGGCGAGGCCGGCTTCGAGGGCCGCCCGGCCGAGGTGGTGATGATCTGTCACATACAGCCGACCGCCTGGCCCTATGACCGCGGGCATCGCGTGCTCCCGCATGAACTCGCTTTGATCTTTCGGGGATAGCGCTTTGAGACGCGCGCTTTTGTCCTTCACGACGATCATGCCGACAGTCAGTTGCGTCGGGTGGAGCTTATGAAGGCTGGATTCCTCGATCTTGGCCATGGCGGGCTCCCGATTGACGCCGATCGCTACTAGTCCGCGCCGAGATCGAGTACCAGATGCGCCTCTCTGGTGACTTGCTTGGGGTCAATGCCCAGTTGCTCGACGACGATCCTTTTGATTCGCTCCCAGTGCACGGCCTCCTCGATCTCGTCGAACGGTCGTCCTCGATTGAGCTCCAGCCGCGATTGGACATACGCACTGATCTTCCCCACCGTATCGAGCTTCGCCGCATCGGGATTCGGAATCTCTATTCCAAACTCTTCCTCAATGGCCATGACCAGTTCGACGATATCAAGTCCCATGCGTTGTCTCAGCGAAGGTTTCCAACCATTCGACCTGAGCCGGTGTGTCCGGGACTGAAACGCCCCGGCAGCGGCCGATCGAAGGGAAGATGCTATCTGCATCGAATCCAAGTCGAAGCATGGCGCAGGCTGCGATGAGAGAAGATCGACCGATTCCCGCACGACAATGAATCGCCACACTCGAGCCCGACCGCAGCAAACCAACGATATGGTCGACGAGTTGCATGGCCGGGGCCATCGAGGCCGGCACGCCCCGATCGGGAGTCGGTAGCGAAGAGAACTGAATCGCGTTAGCCGTGCACAGCTGGTGTTCATCTACAAGACCAAGCTCATGGATCTCCGATGCTTCCAACAAGCACACAACTGCATCGACCCCAGCGGAGCGCCAGCCTAGAATCTCATCCTGCAGCCAGTCACCCGCGCGCGGCCGGGCCATGATCCCGAGGCGTCCCTGTGTGACATCGCTAATCCAGTAAATTTCCGGAAGCAAAATACCATCCGCTCCTTGGCCATCTAGCTATTCTGCCGGCGTGCACATGAATCGTTTCAGGTCGTTACAGGGAACCGTACCGCCATGACTGCCTGGTTTGAAGTTTGGGCCGATACTGGTCACACGCCACCGTACGTGTTGATAGTGCACAGTGACGGACGGGACATCAATGTCTTTGACCCGCAGGAGAGCCGCAGGAAGGTATTCACTGCGCAGGACTATGACACCGTCCGCTATTGGCTATTGGAGGACGAGTTTGAGATGGTCCGCGGCCGCGAGACTGAGTCGTGATCTCGCGGGCACGTTATTTCTCCACTCTGACCTTCACCGGAAAGCGGCCGCGTTTCTCGACGCGGCGGCCGTTTTCCATGAAGGGTTCGAGTTTGAGATCGTTCTCCGCTCGATTGACTGCGAGGGCATCGACGTGGGCAAGGCCGCTTGATTGGAGCACGCGCGCTTCCTTGACGAGGCCGTGAGTGCCGACCAGGAGCTCGAGCACCACCGTATATTCGGTGACGTTGGGACTGATCGCGACCGGTTCGGGATCGCGTAGACGCACGTCGACCGTCTGACGATCGGCGGAGCGCGTGAGCACGATGGCGTCGTCGCCGAGCAAATAGATGAAGGTGCCATCGGGCTTCCAGTTGTAAGTCTCCCGACTGGGATAGCTGGAGGCCGTGCCATCGGTCACCGTCAACTCCAGGGTGACGGTGTCAGCGCCGATGGCGCCGATGCGAAGGCGGCGCGTGAAGTCGAGGTCGAAATCCACCGGGGCTTCTTCGATTTTGGGCACCGGGCCAGGCATGCCCGTCGGCGGCAGGCCTGGCTGGAACGCAAACTCGCCGACTTCGGATTCGGTGTAACGGGCGCGCTGTTCGTTCTCCCAGAAGATGCACACGCTCTGCGGGCCGGGCTTCTTGTCGTTGATGCCTCGAGGCAGGAACGCGCACCACTCGATGGGATTGATTTCTTGAGCGACGCGTCGCGGGCCGGTGGTCAATGTGAAATTCGTGGCGAACGCTTTCGCGCCTTCGGGAATGATCATCTCGACGCCATAGGGGTTGCGCAGGCGAACGGTTTCCAGGACGAGCCCGGTGCGCTTGAGCTGGGCATCGTGTTCCACGATCACATCGCCAGGCCGCTTCACGCCCTCGTTCACGCGCAGGGAATGAGCATCGACCCGAAACCCGGATTCACCGTCCCACAGCGGCGGAGGCGGGGCTTGCGGCGGAAGATAGTTCGTAGCGCAGCCGGCGCTCCCGAGAACCAGGATCGGTAACAGTCGTTTCAAGTGCATGGGTTCGAGCAGCAGTTCGCGTGCGTTTGTCTTGTTCGCGCCATCTTAGCAGCGGAACACGATCCGGTAGCGATCAGTCAGTTTCTACCGCTGACCTCTGCGGTCTCGATCAGTGGCTTCTGATTCGCTGTACGCGCCGAAGGTCGCGCGTAAGCGTATGAGAGTATGCGGATTTCCGCGCGGGCTCGCGCGAGCATCTGGTACTTTTCTATCACGCTTCAGCTTCGCCCAGCCCCGTCCGAGACAGAGACTTCTCGCTACTCGCATCGCTCGCAGGGATGACTCGCACGTTTGGCACGGTCATATTGCCTAGTAGCTCGTTGACGGTACGGATAGACAATCAATGGCAGTGGATACGCTGGATGCTCTGTTCGAATCGATCGGTGACCTGGTCATGCGCCACTCCCCCAGCGGCGTCGAGCGCGAGGTTGATGAACTACTGACGGCGCGCTTCGAGTCGATGGGTGTGCGGGTGAATAGCGACGCCAGCGGCAATCTGATCGCCAAGATTCCCGGCAGCGGCGGTGGCAGCCTGGGCATCACGGCTCATAAAGATGAGATCGGCACCATCGTCACCGAGCTGAGCGAGGATGGCCGGGTCAAGGTCCGAAAGCTCGGCGGCTCTTTCCCCTGGGTGTACGGAGAAGGGGTGGTCGATCTGCTTGGCGAACATGCCTGCGTGAGCGGTGTGCTCAGCTTCGGCTCGCGGCACGTCTCGCATGCCTCACCGCAGTTCGTTCATAAGGAAAGCACGCCGCTACGATGGAGCGATGCCTGGGTCGAGACCAAGCTCACGCTCGCGGAGCTGAAGCAAGCAGGGATCGGGCCGGGCACGCGCATGGTGATCGGCAAGCATCGCAAGCGACCCTTCAGGCTGAAGAATCATATCGCGAGCTACACACTAGATAACAAAGCCTCACTCGCCATTCTGCTCGAAGTGGCGGCGCGGGTCCGGACGCCGCGTCCCGACGTGTACCTGATCGCTTCGGCCAAGGAAGAGGTCGGTGCCATCGGCGCGCTCTACTTCACGCAGCGTCAGGAGCTGGATGCGCTCATCGCTTTGGAGATATGCCCGCTCGCTCCGGAATACGCCATTGCCGATGGCGTCGCACCGGTGTTGCTGGCCGAAGATAGTTATGGTTTATACGACTGTTCGTTGAACAACGCGATTCGGCGCGCGGCCGAGCGGCGCGATATTCCGCTCCAACACGCTGTGATCAGCGGTTTCGGCAGCGACGGTTCCATCGCCATGAAGGCAGGCAACGTGCCGCGTGCGGCCTGTCTCGGATTTCCTACGCAGAACACTCATGGCTACGAGATTGCTCATCTGGGTGCGATCGCCAACTGCGTCGACATCCTGACCGCGTTTTGTGAAGACGGTCTGAGCTGAGTCCTTTCCATAAGCTGCCCGCCGGACGAGCGCTCGAATCCGCCGTCGGGCTTCACCGATTTTATCTTTGTAGCAAAGGGTAAACCGCCGGACGTAGCCCGGTCATGCTTCATATGAGAGGCACTTTGTCGATGTTTTCAAGGTGTTTTTCGCTGAATCAAACCTGAAGGGGCCGATGATGAAAAAAACAATGTTGGGGAGCGTGGTCCTGTGTGCCGCGACGGGCTATGCCGCGATCGGCGCCGCCGACACAATGGCCCGCGAGTATTCGCTGGACATCCCACCCAAGCCCGTGGCGGCGATGCTTCAGGAACTGTCGGTGCAAACCGGCATCAGTGTCGCGCTCATGGCCGATGACGTCGATCATCGCAATGTGTTGGTCGGCCCGTTGAAGGGCCGTTACACCGTGGATGCGGCGCTCAGTCAGTTGCTGGTGAACAGCGAGCTCACTTTCACGCGAGTGAACGCCAGCATGGTGGTGGTGACTGCGCGTAACAATCATGGCGGGGGGGGCGTCGAAACGAGCGCCGAAGCGAAGGCAAAGTTGCATCAGCTGGCCGACACGCAGTTCATGAATGCCGCCGCGCCGACGAGTGGTACTGCGGCTCAGCCGCTTGTAGCCTCATCAGCGGAGGAAGGTCGCCGGACGAGCGGTGGCAAGATCATGGAAGAGGTGCTGGTCACAGCTCAGAAGCGGGCGGAACGACTGCAGGATGTGCCGGTACCGGTGACGTCGATCAGCACGGACATGCTCTCCGAGCGCGGTCAGCTGCGCTTGCAAGACTATTACAACAAGATTCCCGGCCTCAATCTGACGCTGGTGGGAGATGTAAGCAGTCCCTCGATTGCAATCCGCGGTGTGACCACGGGCGGCTTCGTCAATCCCACCGTGGGTGTGGTGGTCGACGATATTCCTTTCGGGGCATCCACGGCGGCCGGCAATGGCAACAACGGTCTGATCTCTTCCGACATCGATCCGAGCGAGCTGTCCAGAGTGGAGGTACTGCGTGGCCCGCAGGGAACGTTGTATGGGGCAAGCAGCATGGGCGGCCTGCTGAAGTACGTCACCGCCGATCCTTCCACCGAGCGGGTCGGTGGCAATGTGCAGCTCGGCACTAGCAGCGTTCACAACGGCGAGATGGGTTATGTGGCGCGCGGCTCGATCAATATTCCTTTGAGCGATACGTTTGCGATTCGCGCCAGCGGTAACACGCGTCGCGATGCCGGCTACATCGATAACATTCAGACGGGTCAGAACGACGTCAATCGCACCGATTCGTACGGCGGCAGAATCTCAGCGTTGTGGCGGCCCGCGGAGAACTTTTCGGTCAAGCTGAGCGCTTTGTATCAGAACTCGGAACGAGAGGGATCCTCGGATACGCATCTGCCCCCGCCGATCGGCCGGGTCGCAGGATTAAAGGATCTGGAGCAAAGCGCCCTGATCGACAGCGGCGGCTACGAGCAGGAGTTCCAGGCTTACAGCGCGATTGTCACGGCCAAGCTCGGCAACGCGGAATTGACCTCGCTGACCGGCTACAGCACCAGCGATTTGATGACGGCGGTCGATCTCAGTCCCTCGCTCGCCGCGGCTTCGCGAGCGCGCTTTGGCGTCGACGGCATAGTGACTCACGGCGGCGGAGAAACGACGAAGTTCTCTCAGGAGATGCGCCTTGCGATGCCGCTGACCGACACCATCGACTGGTTGTTCGGTGCGTTCTACACGCGCGAACGCTATCCATCGCAACAGCAGATTCTGGCCATCGACACGACTAACGGCGCAGTGGCTGGCACGTGGCTCGTAACGGATCTGGATGGCGCCTACGATGAATACGCGGCCTTCACCGATCTGACCTTCCGACTGACCGAACGCTTCGACATTCAAGTCGGTGGCCGCAGCAGCCACTATGAATATGAGACGGGCTCGTCGACCAGCACGGGGCCCTTCAACCAGCTATTCGGTCCATCCGCCACGGCGACGACGCCGGAGTACAAGGCGAAGGACGATGCGTTCACCTATCTGTTGACGCCGCGCTATCGATTCTCGGATGACCTGATGATGTATGCGCGCTTCGCTTCAGGTTTCCGTCCGGGCGGCCCGAACACCAATCCCACGGCGTTGGCAGCCGGACTGCCGCGCGATTTCGGACCGGACTCGACCGAGAACTATGAGATCGGCATGAAGGGCAGTGTCTTCGATGACTTGCTGTCCTTCGACGCCTCGGTCTACTACATCGATTGGAAGGACGTGCAGTTGCAGCTCCGCGACCCGGCCACCTTTTCGACGTACACATTGAACGCCGGCAAAGCCAAGAGCCAGGGCGTGGAGCTGTCGGTGGACGTGAGGCCGCTGGAGGGACTCACCGTTTCCGCGTGGGGCGTTTATAACAACGCCGAGCTCACCGAAGTGCCGACCACCAGCGACTTGACCGCGCGCGTCGGCGATCGACTGCCGTACAGCCCGGAGTGGTCGGGCAGTATCTCGGTGGACCAGGAGTTTGCGCTCTTCTCGGATGCGACCGGGTTTGTTGGAACCACCTTCGGCTATACCGGCGATCGCAAGGGGCGCTTCTTCCGCGGCTTCCCGCAGGGAACATTCCCGTCGTACACCCAACTTGACCTGCGGGCTGGCGCCACGTTCGACACCTGGATCGTCAACGCCTACGTCAACAATGTGGGTGACGAGCGCGGCGTGCTGAGAAGCGGGCGCGACGCGACGTTTTCCTTTCAGTATGTCGTGACTTACATTCAGCCGCGCACGCTGGGAATCAATGTGAGCAAGGCGTTCTGATGAGGTCGGTCCATGATGAGGAGTCGCTGCAGCGTTTCGACCGATTCATGGACCCGGTGGGGCTGGTTGTCGGTGGCAGGGTTGTGCCGAACTGGCTCAGCGATGGTGCCAGCTTCTGGTACGCACAGGGTGGGCCGAGCGACACGGTGATTCTCCGTGTAGACGGCGCGACGGGCCACGTCGCGCCGTTGTTCGATGTGCATCGAACCCGGCAAGCCTTGGGTGCATTGTTACGACGTGACCTGCCGAATCGAGGTCTGCCTTTCGAGACGGTTGCGGACCTTGGCGAAGACAGATATCGATTCTCCTTCGACGGCGCCGACTACGTTCTATCGACCCGCGACTATTCCATTACTCCAGAGGTCATGCCGTCGCTGGCAGGCACGCCGCGAATGTATGAGCGCCCCAGGTGGCTCACAAAGCCGATTCGGGTGCCGGAGGTGCCCGCGCCCGATAAGCGCTGGTTCGCCTCGATCGCCCAGGGCAACGTGATGTTGCGCAAGCCGGGTTCCGATGAGCTGATTGCGCTGACTACAGACGGTGCCCGCGATTTCGAGTGGGATATCGAGACTGCGGCGTTTCAGCCGGCGACGATGACTTTGCCAGGGCGGGCGCAGACTCCGTGGTCGCCGGAGGGGCGCTGGTTGTTTGCAACCAAAGTCGATCGTCGCGCCGTCCCGGACCTGCCGTATGTCCGATATCGGCATCGGCAGGAAACGACGACGATGAAGATTCAGCGCGCCGGCGGGCCGCTGGATATCGTTCAGCCCTATGTGATCGATGTGTCGGCCCGGCAGGTTCGCGCTCTCGATGTCGGCACTTGCGAGGACCGGTTCTTTACCCTGATCGGCTGGCTGCCGGACGGCTCGGAGGTACTGTTCACCCGTCATTCGCGGGACTTCAAGTCGGTGGAGGTGCTCGCGGCCAACCCGAAGAGCGGCGCTATTCGAACGGTGCTGCGTGAGTCCGCTGCGACGTTCATCGCTATTCAGCACGAGGTGCTCTACGGCGCCAACAACCACGCGACGCTCCTCGAGGATGGCTCAGGATTGATCTGGCGATCCGCGAGCACCGGTTGGAATCACTTTTATCTCTATTCCCTCGACGGCAAGCAGGTACGTGCGTTGACTGCCGGTGAGTTCCCCGCGATCGATGTGGTGGCGGTGGATCTGTGGGGCGGCTGGATTTACGTCACCGCCCATCACGATCAGGAGCGGCCGTATGACACACACCTTTGCCGGGTCGGCCTGAGCGGCGGAACGCTCGAGCGGCTGACGCCGCTCGATGGGGAGAACGTCGTTTACGTTTCCCCGGCCAGGAAAACATTCATCGCCATCAATTCGCGTCCGGACCGGCCATTTCGTACGGATTTCCATGCTGCCGACGGCAGGCACCTGACCACTGTCGAACGCGCGAATGTCGCTGCTCTGGAAGCCATGAATCCCGGCGGCTCGGAGGAATTCAAAGTCACTGCGGCGGACGGCAAGACCGCGCTGTGGGGGGTGATGCACAAGCCCCGGGACTTGGATGCGAGGAAAAAATATCCGGTCATCGTGCGCATCTATGCAGCGCCGTCCACCAGCATCGTCGCTCACGGCTTCGGGCTCGGCGACTGTTCGCATTCTCGGCTCGATCACGCGTTGACCGAACTCGGCTATGTCGTGCTATCGGTCGATAGCCGGGGCACACCGGGCCGTTCGAAGGCGTTTCACGATGTTGTCTATCGCAACTGGGGGCGTGAAGAGATTCCCGATCACGTCGCGACACTGCGGGAACTCGCCCAGCGCCACAGTTTCATCGACCTGGATCGGGTGGGAATATGGGGCCACTCCTGGGGCGGTTACTTTGCGATCCGTGCCATGGCTCAAGCGCCGGATGTGTTTCACGTCGGGGTCGCCACAGCGCCGGCAGTGGACCCGTACGATGCGTTTCTATTCGAGCCGTATCTCGACCTGCCGGCACGCGCGGAGGCGGCTTACGAGTATGCAAGCTTGTACTCGTCGGCCGCCGGTATCGTGGGCAAGTTGATGCTCGTGTGTGGAACGGCCGATCCCATGGTGTGCTCCAACACGTTGCAAATGTCTCAGCACCTGATCCGAGCGCGCATCGATCACGAGCTCGTGGTGTTGCCCGATGCCGGGCATCGCTTCGAGAATGCCGATGACGCCTACTTCGTGCGCAAGCTCGTGGGGCACTTCGAAACCCACTTGAAGCAGCGGAAGCTCGCACTCGTCCCGCCCGCCGTGACGGATCGACGCTCGAGGGATGCGCGGCAGCGACTACTGAGGCGATAAAGAGTGGCCAGCTACACGCCCGCCAGCAATACACCACAGGGAAGAGGCGCTCGGATACTGCAACAGGCGGTGTGCTGCGATCTGCATGGCTGCATGCCGCTACGACCGGGCGACGACAGCTTCCTGCCGCAGTTGGAGCGCTATCGCACGGCCGGCGTGAAGTTCGTGTCCCTGAATGTCGGTTGGGATCGTACTTCCATCGAAGACCACATGCGCATGATTGCGCATCTGCGCGGCTGGCTGACACAACATGCCGACCGCTACGCAATGGTCAGTGACGTGGTCGCTCTGGAGGAGGCAGCCGCAGCGGGCAAGCTGACTGTGGCATTCGACATCGAGGGTATGAATGCCATCGGCGATCAGCCGTCGCTCATCGCTCTCTATTACGAGCTTGGCGTGCGATGGATGCTGATCGCTTACAACCGAAACAACCGAGTCGGCGGAGGATGCCAGGATGTCGATAGCGGGTTGACGGCTTACGGGCGCGAGGTCATCGCGGAGATGGCGCGCGTAGGTATGATGCTCTGCTGTGCTCACACTGGTAAGCGCACCGCGCTCCAAGCGATCGATCTGTCTGCGCATCCCGTGATCTTCTCTCACGCGAATGCTAACGCCGTGTTCAATCATCCGCGTAACCTCGATGACGACGTCATCAAAGCGTGTGCCGGCCGCGGCGGCTTGATCGGCATCAGCGGCGTTGGCACTTTCCTCGGCAACAACGATGTCAGCGCCAGTAACTTCGTCAGGCACATCGACCATGTCGCGCAGCTGGTCGGCCCCGAACACGTCGGGCTCGGACTGGACTATGTTTTCGACCTACGGGAGGTCGATGAGCTCGTCGCGAGCGCTCCGGAAATGTACCCGCCGCATCTGTACGGCTCGGGAATCAAATTCGTGCGGCCGGAACAATTGCCGGAGATCGTTGAGGCCCTGTTGCGTCTTGGCTATGCGCAAGACGCCATCAGGATGATTCTGGGTGAAAACGTCCTGCGCATCGCGCGGGCGGTCTGGCGAAGCTGAGAAGACACACGATGCCACTGAAGGAGGCCGCATACCGGCCCTACATGCTGACGCTGCTTGCGGTGATCCTCGCCTCCAATGGCGTCGATCGGCTCGCGTTGTCGTTGCTTCTGCAGGAGATCAAAGTCGATCTGGCTTTGAGCGATACACAGCTCGGCTTGATGAGCGGGATCGCGTTCGCGATCTTCTATTCGCTGATGGGCATTCCGATCGCACGCTGGGCCGATAAGGGCAACCGCGTGACCATCATCACTGTAACCACGGCGCTTTGGAGCGTTGCGGTGGGCTTGTGCGCGCTGGCTGGCAATTTCGTGCAGCTGTTATTGATCCGAGTGGGTGTTGCGGTCGGCGAGGCCGGTTGTATTCCGCCGGCGCACTCGCTCATCGCGGATCACTTCTCGCGTACCGAGCGACCGCGAGCGCTATCGAGGTATATGTTGGGCGGCCCGCTGAGTGCCGTTTTCGGTTATCTGTTGGCCGGCTGGCTCAATGAGCTCTACGGCTGGCGTTTGACGTTTTTGATCGTGGGCATCCCGGGATTGCTCCTGGCCATCGTGGCGTGGTTTACCCTGAGAGAGCCGCGTCGGCAGGGAATGCTGAACGCACGCGAGCAAGCATCGAAGGAATGGCCGGATGCGCAGGAGTCATCGCCGAGCTTGCGTGAAGTCTTCGTCACCTTGTGGACCATCCCCACCTTCCGCCATCTGATGTTTTCGTTCGCGGCTGTATCTTTCTTCAGCTACGGCATCGGTAAATGGAAACCCGCGTTCTTCATCCGCAGCTTCGGCATGGAAACGGGGGAGCTGGGCGCTTGGTTCACGTTGATCTACGGCGTGGGTGGGCTGCTCGGCATTTATCTGGGCGGCGCGCTGGCATCGCGGTTCGCGGCGAGGAACGAACGCCTGCAGCTCAAGATGATGGCGCTCACATACGCTGCCTTCGCGGTCGTCTCGACGGCGATGTATCTGGTGTCGAACGTATATGTCGCGTTCGCGCTGATGGCAATTGCCACCATCGGCGGCAACAGTGTGGCCGGGCCGGTGTTTGCGACCATTCAAACACTAGTGCCGCCCCGTATGCGCGCCATGTCGATTGCGCTGTTGTACCTGTTCGCGAATCTGGTCGGGCTGGGGCTGGGACCGCTGGGCGTGGGTATGCTGAGCGATGCGATCGCTCCGTGGGCAGGAACGGAATCGCTGCGTTACGTGCTCTTGGTGCTCTCGCCCGGCTATCTGTGGGGCGCCTGGCATCTATGGCGGGCCAGCACGACGGTGGTGCGCGATATGGAAGTCACGTACGAGAGGGAGATGACAAGCAGCGACAGCGCACAGGTGGAGGCCTCCTCGAATGCGCCACGACGAATCCCCGGCGAGACAGTGAGCTCATCGATTTGAGCGATTGGTAGGGCGCGGCCATGGAAATGCGTGTTCAACACGTCGATCGGCTGGACGGTCTCATCGCCGGCATTCTGAAGTCCGCACAAGTGCCGGGTGCCGCGATCGCCATCGTGGCGGAGGGTCGGACCGCGTTCGCCAGGGGCTATGGCTTCCGCAGCCTGCGCCCGAAGCAGCCCATGACTGCGGACACGGTATACCCCATCGCGTCCACCACGAAACCGATGAATGCGATGCTGCTAGGCATGCTGGTCGATGAGGGCAAGCTTGCCTGGGATACTCCGGTGCAAAATTACTTCCCTGGCTTTCGGCTGCACGACCCGATCGCGAGCAGTCGGGCCACGCTTCGCGATCTGGTGACGATGAGAACCGGATTGCCCCGCCACGATTGGGCGTGGGTCGACAGCGGACTCAGTCGCGCGGAGCTGGTGAAACGTCTGGCACATCTGGAGCTCTCGGCCGACTTCAGAGAACGGTTCCAATACAGCAACCTCAGCGTAACCGCGGCGGGGCACATCGCGGAGATCGTGACGGGCAAGCGTTGGGAGGAGCTCATCCAGCAGCGGATCCTTGCTCCCTTGGGAATGCACGAGACGACCTGCCATCGTCCGGTCCGTGGCAAGGTCACCGCCTCATATCATGAGAACGCGCGTCGTAAGCTAGTCAGCGCCTGGCGCTACGGCTCGCAGGCCACTGCGCCTTCCGGAGGTGCCGTTCACTCCACCGTGACAGACATGGCATCTTGGTTGCTTTTCCATCTGGCAGCAGGGAGTGACAAGAAACATCGAGGACTGCTCAAAGCCGAGACGTTGCGTGAGCTTCATTCGCCCCAGGTCATCGTGGGAAAGCGGGCACTGGCCTCGCTGTCGCCGGATGCGACCTATGCGCTGGGTTGGGTCGTGGATTACTACCGTGGCCACAAACGTTTCGGGCACACGGGATATCTGCATGATGTCGATTCCTCGACGGTATTTTATCCCGAGCTCGGTGTCGGCCTGGTGTCGTTCCTCAACAAGGGCGGCTCCATCTCGGCGGAAGTCGTCAATCAGTGCGCTTTCGATACGCTGATGGATGTGCCTTGCGAGCAAGTCATTGTAGAACGGCTTGCTCAATATCGAACGAGACTCGAAAAAATCCGTCAGCGCACCGCCGCCGTGCCACGTACCGCCGGCACGAGGCCCACGCACGCATCCGGCGCATACGTTGGCACATATGAGCACGCGGGATATGGAGCGATCGAGATTCGTCAGCGCGGCCGCAAGCTGATCCTGATACGCGAAAGCTTGAAGCTGGACTTGAAGCATTGGCACTACGATGCCTGGGTTCCGGAGAGCAGCGATGTCTGGTCGGTGCACCAGGTGCATCCATTCGACGGTGCGAGCTTGGTTCAGTTTCACGTCGATGCCAGGGGTGCAATTGGCAGTCTGTCCTTCGCCCTGGACCCGGAAGTTGCACCGATTCGGTTTGCCAGACGCCAGGTATAGGTGCGCGAACATTCCTAAATGGTTCGCGGAGACGATATCGCCGCGGATGCATGCGTTCGTATGTTGTTCGCTCCGGTCGGTATTCACCGACAAGAATCCCATCGGGCGCCCGCATGCGGAAAATGAAGCGCGACGGAATTGGCCAACAATCAAACCCTGTCACATACCCATCGCAGCGGACCGCGTACCCGTTTGAGCGACTGCTGCATCTAGTGCGGTACGGCACGCGCGTGTCCGCAGGGCACTGAATCGGCACTGTTCCTGTCACATTACCCCGATCCCTGATATTCGATAGGGCAACGCAGGCGGCGTCAGATGCCGCCTTCACAGCTCGCCAGTTCACATCTGCGATTGCTCCTGAAGGAAGTTTCTTGGTACTCAGCGTCGCTCACCGGCTCGGCGGCGTCGTTTACCCATGGCTGGGTGTGCCTGGTGCAGGCGGATACTTCGTGAACTATCTCAGGGCAGAGAACCGATGAACGATCATGCGCTCGATCATTCCGATGCGATTGATGGACCCCACAGCGAAGCGAGCCTGCCGTCCGAGTCGACTGGACTCCTCAGCATCCAAGAGCTCAGTCGGGAGCAGTGGGGAGCGATCGCACGCGTCGTGTCTGACGGCCCGGACAATATCCAGGACATCTACCCACTCTCGCCGTTGCAGGAGGGAATCCTCTTCCATCGGCTGCTCAACGAGGCCTGCGACACTTACGTGCTCTCGACTTTGTTCGAGGTGCGCAGTCGTGCCGACGCGGAGCTGCTCGCCGAGGCATTGCAGAGTGCGATCGATCGACACGAAAGCTTGCGCAGCGCGGTGCTATGGAAAGACTTGCCGCGACCGGTGCAAGTTGTATGTAAACGCGCGCGTTTGCCCATAGAAGAACTGACGCTGAAGGGCGGATTCGACTCGAGGGAACAGCTGAACGAGCTGATGCGGCCGGGCCGGCCAGCTTTCGAGCTCGGCGCTGCACCGCTGGTTCGACTGCTGCTGGTGCAGCCTTCGGACGCCACTCGAGGCTTCGCGCTGCTTCAGGTGCATCACCTCATCTGCGATCACCAGTCGCTCAGAATGCTGGTCGATGAAGCGATGATGACCGCAAGCGGACGCTCATGGCAGCTGCCGCCGGCGATGACGTATCGGCAGTTGTTTGCGGAAGCCGGCACCGACGAGGCGGCTGCCGAGGAATTCTTCCGGAAGAAGCTGGCCGGAGTCGATGAGTCCACGGCGCCCTTCGGGCTCATCGATATTCACGGCGATGGCAGCGGAATCGATGAGGCGAGCGCGACGCTCGACGTTGAACTTGACCGACGCATTCGTGAGCAGGCTCGCCGCGCCGGCGTTACCGTTGGCAGGTTCTTCCATGCCGCGTGGAGTCTCGTGGTCGCTCGAACGAGCGGCCGCGATGACATCGTGTTTGGCACGGTGCTGTCGTCGCTAAGGCGGCAGTCCGCGGATGAGCGCGTGCTCGGTATGTTTGTCAACACGCTGCCGTTGCGACTGCAGCTGCAGGGGATGACTGCACAGCAGTTGGTGCGGACGATGGCTGATGAGCTCGGAGAGCTGCTGAATCATCGCCGAGCCCCTTTGCCGCTCGCTCAGCGGTGCAGCGAGATCGGTGGCACGGCACCTCTGTTCACGTGCATCTTGAACTTCAGGCACACGGCGCGAGATGCCGACGCGCCGCCCAGCGAGACGGCGGGTATCCGCGTGCTCGCACGAGGCGAAGCGTGGACCAACTATCCGATCGCGATGACGATCGACGATCTCGGCGATGGTTTCACGCTCACCGCACAGGTCGACAGGCGGATCGGACCGGACCGGATCATGGGCATGCTGCAAATTGCCCTAGGCTCGCTGGTCGATGCTCTGGAGCATGCTCCAGAAACGCAAGCGTCGTCTCTGTCGATTCTGACGGATCTCGAGCGAGACCGGACGCTCCGCGCTTTCAATGCGACGCGAGCGATCTATCCGAGAAACAAGCGGGTCCATCAGCTGTTCGAAGATCAGGTGCGGCGTACGCCTGAGGCCGTTGCGCTCGTGTACGAGCAGGCTTCGCTCACCTATCGTGAGCTCAATCGACAGGCCAATCGCCTGGCGAACTACCTGCGCCGGCACAACGTGGAGGCGGCCGACTATGTGCCGCTGGTAATGGGGCGATCGCCGCAGCTGATCGTCGCGCAGCTTGCAGTGCTCAAGTGTGGCGGCGTCTATGTACCGATAGATCCTGAGCAGCCCGCCGAGCGACGAGCATTCATGATCCGCGATTGTGGCGCTCGTGTGGTGCTTACCGATGCTGCCAATTCAGCTGCGCTCTCCGGCCAGCCCATGCACTGGATCGATTGCTCGTCATTGCCGCTTCAAGATGAATCTGCCGAGAATGTGGAGACTGAAACTGGCAGCGTTGCTGCCGCTTACGTGATGTACACCTCAGGGTCCACCGGCGCGCCCAAGGGTGTCATCGTTCCACATCATGCGGTGAACCGGCTGGCGATCAACAACGGGTATGCGCGCATCGATGCCGACGACTGCATCGCTCACTACAGCAATCCCTCGTTCGATGCGTCGACCTTCGAAGTCTGGTGCGCCCTGCTGAACGGCGCCAGAGTGGCGGTGGTGCCGCACTCGGTGGTGTTGGAAGCAGATCAGTTTGCCGAGCTGCTCGAGCGACAGCGGGTCACGCAACTGTACATGTCCGTCGGCTTGTTCAACCAATACGCGGATGCTTTGACCGACGTTTTCGCCCGATTGCGCTATCTCATGGTGGGCGGCGATGCATTGGATCCAAGGACCGTTCGACGCGTGTTGAAGGCCGCGGCGCCGACGCGTTTTCTCAATGTCTATGGCCCGACCGAGTGCACCACCTTCTCAACGGCTCACCTCGTCGAGAGTGTCGATGAGGGCGCCACGAGCATTCCCATCGGTCGGCCGATCTCGAACGCGCAGATATACATTCTCGATCGTCATCGCGAACCGGTGCCGATCGGCGCTATCGGGGAAATCTACATCGGCGGCGATGGCGTGGCATTGGGCTACCTGAACCGCGACGACCTCACTGCCGAACGATTCGTGAGAGATCCCTTCAGTGCGGATCCAAGCGCGCACCTCTATAAGAGCGGCGATCTTGGTCGTTGGCGCGAGGACGGATGTATCGAGTATCTGGGCCGCGACGATCACCAGGTGAAGATCCGCGGATTTCGTATCGAGCTGGAAGAGATCGAGACCCAGCTCGCCCGGCACGAGCAGGTCAAAGACGTCGTGGTGATCGCGCGGGAGGATCGGCCCGGCAACAAGCGGCTGATCGCATACGTGGTGCCACGTGAGCCCGAGGCTGCCGAAGCGGGCCTCACAGCAGAGGCTTTGCGTCTTCATCTGAAGACGCTGCTGCCGGAGTACATGGTGCCCAGTGCATTCATGATACTGAAAACATTCCCGCTCACATCGAATGGAAAGATCGATCGGCGGGCGCTGCCGGCGCCGGATGCGGGCGCGTATGCCAGTCGCGAATATGAAGCGCCGCGGAGCGAAACGGAACGAACGGTTGCGCGGCTCTGGCAGGAGCTGTTGCAGGTTGCGCAGGTGGGCCGCGACGACGATTTCTTTGAGCTCGGCGGACATTCGCTTCTTGCCATGCAAGTCAGCTCACGACTGCGACAAACGATGGCAGTCGAGCCGCCGATCCGACTGCTGTTCAAGTGTCCTGTCTTGAAAGACCTTTGCGAGCAGATCGACGGGCTCCGTAGCAATCGAGCCGCCGCTGAGTCGATCCCCGTGTACCGCCGTCGTGACGGCTTGAATGCCGAGGTGATGCCAACCTGCGGGGCCCAGCAACGGCTTTGGTTCATCGATCGGCTGGAAGCCGGGAGTGCGGCGTACCACGTGCCTGTCGCTGTCAGATTGCGCGGCGACCTCGATTGCGCGGCGCTGCAAGTCGCATTGAATGCAGTGATCGCCCGGCACGAAGCGCTGCGGACGACCTTCATCGAGCTGGAAGGTGAACCGGTCCAGAGGATTGCTCGCGAGTCGAGCTGCATCCTCGACATCACGGTGCTTTCCGCAGACAGCGAGCAGGAGAGGGAAGGTCTCGTTCTGCAACACTCTCGCGAGGAGTTGCTTCAGCTATTCGACTTGAGCTCGGGGCCGCTCATCCGAGGACGCCTGCTTCAGTTGGCCCGCGATGAGCACGTGCTGCTGATCACGATGCATCACATTATTTCCGACGGTTGGTCCGTTGAGGTGCTGCTTCGGGAGTTGGCTGCCCTCTATGCGGCGAGCCGCCGGGGCGTCGCCCATTCATTGCCAGACTTGCCGATTCAGTATGGCGACTACGCACTGTGGCAACGGCAATCGATCGCCACGCTGCCCCCCGAGCAGCTCGAATACTGGCGTGAGCATCTGCGTGGGGCGCCGGAAATGCTGGAGCTGCCAACGGACCGGCCCCGCCCGGCGACGCAGAGTTATCGGGGAGCGACAGCGAAGGTCCAATTGGGAGAAGAGCTCACCGCGCGAGTGAAGGCACTGTCACGCCAGTACAACCTGACTTTGGCGATGACCCTCTACACGGCGTGGACCGTCGTGTTGGCCCGACTCAGTGGACAGGAAGACGTCGTGGTCGGCTTGCCCGTGGCGAACCGCGGTCGAGTCGAAGTCGAAGGGCTGATCGGCTTTTTCGTCAATACGCTGGCAGTGCGAGTGTCACTGCCGGACGACCCTACGGTCAGCGCTCTCTTGCACCGAGTGAAAGAGACGATGCTAGGAGCCTACGCTCACCAGGACGTTCCCTTCGAGCGCGTTGTCGAAGCGTTACAGCCCTCGCGCAGGTTGAGCCACAGTCCGATCTTCCAGGCAATGTTTGTATTGCAGAGTGCGGCTCGCAGCGTCATGGAGCTGCCCGGCCTGACGATGGTCGAGCAGGAGGTGCCGCTGCATACCGCCCAGTTCGATCTGTTGCTGTCGTTGCAGGATGGGCCGGAAGGCATCAAGGGAACGCTGAACTACGCAACCGATCTGTTCGATGAGTCGACCATCCGCCGCTGGGTCGGGTATTTCAAGTCAGTGCTCGAGAGCATGACTCGCCTGCCGGAACTGCCGATCAGCCGGTTGCCGTTAATGGGCGAGAACGAGCGCCACCAGGTACTGCGTCAGTTCAACGCGACACAGGCGGACTATCCGAAAGCGTCGCTCGTTCATGAGCTGTTCGAGGACCAAGTACATCGCACGCCGGATGCTGTGGCCGTCGTCTTCGAAGAACGATCTCTGAGCTATCGGCAGCTCAATGCGAAGGCGAATCAGCTGGCTCATTACTTGAGGGCTCGCGGCATCGGACCGGATCGCCTGGTGGGCATCTGTGTCGAGCGCAGTTTGGAGATGGTGGTGGGGCTGCTGGGTATTCTGAAGGCGGGGGGCGCCTACGTTCCGCTCGATCCCGCCTATCCAGCGGAACGGCTCGAGTACATGTTGCAGGATGCCGCTCCCGGACTATTGCTCACGCAGGAGAGACTGCAGCAGCTGCCGGTTGTGGATGTGCCGACACTCCGGCTCGATGCGGACTGGGCACAGATCGACACCCAGCCGGTAGAGAACATTCCGGTCATGAACCGGGAGTCGGCGCCCCGTCGCCTCGCGTATGTCATCTATACATCGGGTTCGACCGGCCGACCCAAGGGCGCGATGAACGAGCACCGCGCGGTAATCAATCGTGTGCAGTGGATGCAGAGCGCGTACCGCCTGGGCCCCTCCGACGCAGTCTTGCAGAAGACGCCCTTCAGCTTCGACGTCTCGGTCTGGGAGTTTTTCTGGACGTTGATGAGTGGGGCACATCTGGTCGTGGCACGTCCGCAGGGACATCAAGATCCGGAGTATCTGCGTCGACTGATTCAGCAGTCCGGGGTGACGACGGTGCATTTCGTGCCATCGATGCTGCAGATTTTTCTGGATCAGTATCGGCTCGGCGATTGCCCGAGTCTGCGACACATAGTGTGCAGCGGCGAGGAACTGCCCGCCAGCTTGCAGAAGAAGGTGCACGAGTGTCTGCCCGAGGTGCAGCTATCCAATCTCTATGGCCCCACGGAAGCGGCTGTCGACGTCACCGCATGGGAATGCTCGCCTGACGCGGTGGGGACACGCGTGCCGATCGGCCGGCCCATTGGAAACATTCAGATGTATGTGCTGGATCGTCATCTGCAGCCCGTGCCGGTCGGGGTGAATGGCGAAATATATATCGGGGGCGTCGGGGTCGGGCGAGGTTATCTGAATCGTGCTGAGCTGACGGCGCAGCGGTTCGTCGCCGATCCGTACAGCACCGATCCCACAGCGCGCTTGTACAAGACGGGCGACGTGGGGCGCTGGCGTGCCGATGGCGCGATCGAGTATCTGGGACGCAACGATCATCAGGTGAAGATCCGCGGTTTCAGGATCGAGCTGGGCGAGATCGAAGGGCAGCTGCTTCAGCACGAGCACGTGAGAGAAGCGGTGGTGCTGGCGCGAGAGGATGTCCCCGGCGACAAGCGATTGGTTGCGTATGTCACGGGCCGCGATGGCTGCAGTCCGAGCGTCGATGCACTTCGCACGCATTTGAAAACGGCGCTGCCGGAGTACATGGTGCCGAGTGCGTTCGTGCTGCTTGCGCAGTTCCCTCTTTCACCGAACGGAAAGCTGGAGCGTCGCGCATTGCCGGCGCCCGATCTGCGGGCGTATTCCAGCCGCGAATACCAAGCTCCACAAGGCGAGGTCGAGGAGGTCCTGGCCGGCATCTGGCAGTCGCTACTGCACGTCGATCGGGTCGGACGACGCGATAACTTTTTCGAGCTTGGCGGGCATTCCCTGCTCATCGTACAGATGATCGAGCGCCTGCGCAGAGTGGGCTTGTCAGCCGAGCTGCGTCGAGTCTTCGACAGTGCGAGTCTTGCCGATCTTGCCAAAGTGCTTCGAACCGACGCCGTTGTTCAGTTCGAGGTGCCGGCAAACCTGATCCCTGAGGAGTGCGAGACCATCGTTCCGGAAATGTTGCCTTTGGTGGAGCTCACCACGCAGCACATCGAACGAATCGTCAATGGCGTTCCGGGTGGCGCAGCGAACGTCCAGGACATCTATCCGTTGGCCCCGTTGCAGGAAGGGATCCTGTTTCACCATCTTTTGAGTGCGCAGGGCGCAGACACGTATGTGTTGCCGACGCTGCTTTCGATCTCATCCCGGGAACGTCTGGCGGAATTGATCGCTGTCCTGCAGGCGACCATCGATCGTCACGACGTATTGCGCACGGCAGTGATATGGGATGGTGTGCCTCAGCCGGTGCAGGTCATCTATCGCACGGCGATCCTGCCGGTCGAGGAGATCGACCTGGATCCAGAGCGCGAGGCGTTGGCGCAAGTTGAGGAATGGATCGCGCCGGATCGACAGAAGCTCGATCTACGGCAAGCGCCGCTGCTGCGTCTGCGGATCGCCAGCCATCCAAGCGGCAGCTTGTTCGCGCTTCTGCAGCTTCATCACATGACGATAGATCACGTCACGCTTGAAGCGCTGACGGCTGAGATCGTCGCGCGGCTCGAGAAGGTCACCGAGCAGCCGCTGCCTGCCGTGCCCTATCGAAATCATGTCGCGCAGGCATTGGCATATGCCCGGACGCGAGAAGCCGAACGGTTTTTCAGTGAAAAGCTGGGACACATCACTGAAGCCACCGCGCCTTTCGACCTGCTGGATGTTCGAGGCGACGGCAGTGAGATCGACGAGGCGCGCCAGGAATTCGAGCCCGAGCTGGCAAGACGTGTGCGAGCGCAGGCGCGACGCCTCAGTGTGAGCGCGGCGACATTGTTTCACGCCGGTTGGGGGCTGGTCGTTGCCCGCACCGCCGGACGCGATGAGGTTGTGTTCGGCAGCGTGCTGCTCGGTCGAATGCAAAGCCATGCCAGCACGCAGCGGATGCTTGGCATGTTCATCAACACACTTCCTTTGCGATTGCAGCTGCATGGAACGACGGCTAGAAGCCTGGTTGAACAAACGCAGCGAGAGTTGATCGAGCTGCTGGCTCACGAGCAGGCATCGCTCGCAGTCGCTCAACGTCAAAGTGGCATCGTGGGCTCGGCACCGCTCTTTACCGCGCTGTTTAACTATCGTCATAGCGTGCCGGATCGCGAGGCAGCGTGGTCGAACGCCACCGGCATTCGCGCGCTGGCGGTCCAGGATCGAACCAACTATCCGGTCACGGTATCGGTCGACGATCTCGGCGAAGAGTTTGCGCTAACGGCGCAAACACATCGGCGCGTCAACCCGCGGCGCGTGTTGAGCTACCTGCAAACCGCGGTTCGATCTCTGGTGACGGCCTTGGAGCAAGCTCCGCAGACGCCGACAGCGCAGCTGTCCATCCTCCCAGATGAAGAGCGTCGCCAAGTGATGGAGTTATTCAACCCGCATCGAAGCTTTTCGAGCGACCAGCTGATCAATGAGCTATTCGAGGCGCAAGTACGCCGCGCGCCGCATGCCACAGCCGTCACGTACAACGCGCACGCTCTCACGTACGCGGATTTGAACGGGCGAGCGAACCGACTCGCTCATTACCTGTGCGCGCATCGCGTGGGGCCAGATCAGCTCGTGGCCATTTGCGTGGACCGAAGCGTGGAGATGGTGGTCGGGCTGCTCGGGATTCTCAAGTCCGGGGCGGCGTATGTTCCCATGGACCCGACATATCCTCGAGAGCGGCTTCAGCACATCCTGGAGGACGCCGCGCCGCGAGTCGTGCTCACCCAGGCGAAGCATCGCGACATCTTTCAGGGGCATCCGGCAACTATCATCGCCTTGGACGACGACTGGAGCGATGTTTCTTCGTACCCGGCGACCGATCCGGATCGGCAGACGACCGGGCTGCAGCCGCATCACCTGGCCTATGTCATCTATACGTCGGGCTCCACGGGCAAGCCGAAGGGCGTCATGGTCGAACACCGGAACGTGACCCGGCTGTTTACCGCCACCGAGCATTGGTTCCAGTTCGGCGAGCGGGATGTATGGACGCTGTTCCACTCGTTCGCTTTCGATTTCTCGGTGTGGGAGCTGTGGGGGGCGCTGTTCTACGGTGGACGGCTGGCGATCGTGCCGTATCTGACCGCGCGATCGGCGGACGATTTCTATCGACTGCTCTGCGAGGAAGGGGTGACTGTGTTGAACCAGACGCCCAGCGCGTTCGTGCAGCTGATTGACGCGCAGGCTCGCAACGCGCAGTTGAAGCACTCGTTGCGTGTCGTGATCTTCGGCGGTGAAGCGCTGGAACTGAGATCGCTGCGACCCTGGATAGAGCGCAACGGAGCGGAGCGGCCGCATCTGGTCAACATGTATGGCATCACCGAGACGACCGTGCACGTGACCTATCGGGATCCGCTCACCATCGAGCAGATTTTCTCCGCGCGTGACAATGCGATTGGTCAGCCCATTCCCGACCTGCGTGTCTATATCCTGGACCCGGATCGGCAGCCGGTACCGATCGGAGTCGCCGGCGAGATGTATGTGGGCGGCGCCGGCGTTGCACGCGGCTATCTGAATCGAGCCGAGCTCACGGCGGAGCGATTCATCCTCGATCCTTTCCGGGGCGAGCGCCTCGCTGTCGAGTTCACGGAGCGTTTGTATAAATCCGGCGATCTCGGCCGATGGCGGCCGGACGGATCGATCGAATACCTGGGGCGCAACGACCATCAGGTGAAGATCCGAGGGTTTCGCATCGAGCTTGGAGAGATCGAGGCGCAGCTGGCCCGACATACGCAGGTAAAAGATGCGATCGTGCTGGCGCGAGAGGATGTCCCGGGGGAAAAGCGGCTCGTCGCTTATATCGTGCCGAGCACCGAGGAGGGCGCTATCGCCCCTTCGCCGGAGCAGTTGCGCACGCACCTGCGAGAGATGCTGCCGGAGTACATGGTGCCTAGCGCGTTCGTCGTTCTGGAACGGCTGCCACTCACCTCGAGCGGCAAGCTGGATCGGCGGGCGTTGCCTGCACCTGAGCTCACGGCATACACCAAGCGCCAGTATGAAGCTCCGCAAGGTCCGGTGGAGACGGCACTGGCGGGTATCTGGCAGGAACTGCTGCGCGTCGAGCGCGTCGGGCGGCAGGACAACTTCTTCGAGTTGGGTGGTCATTCCCTGCTGATCGTGCAGATGATGGAACGCCTGCGTCGCGTCGGTCTTGCGACCGACGTTCGCCGGGTGTTCGACAGCCCGGCACTGACGGATCTCGCGCGCGTCGTTCGCACGGAGGCTCGCGAGGAGCTCGCGATTCCCCCAAATGCGATACCGGAGGGCTGCGTCGATATCACGCCCGAGATGTTGCCGTTGGTGGAGCTGTCGCGCGACGACATCGTGCGGATCGCTCGAGCGCTGCCCGGCGGATTCGCGAATCTCCAGGATATCTATCCGCTCGCGCCGCTGCAGGAAGGCATTCTGTTTCATCATTTGCTGAGCGCGCAGGGCGGAGATATCTATCTTCGTCCCACGTTATGGTCGTTTGCCTCACCGGAAAAGCTGCAGCAGTTCATCGAGGCCTTGCAGCGAGTCATCGACCGGCACGACATTCTGCGAACCGCGATTCTTTGGGAGCAGCTGCCCAGGGCAGTGCAGGTCGTCCAGCGAAAGGTGAGGCTGCCGGTTGAATCGCTGGTGCTGGATGCCAATCGCGATCCCATAGAACAGCTGCAAGAGATGATGACGCCGGCAGGCCTGAAGCTCGATCTACGTACCGCGCCGTTGATGCGTTTGTATGTGGCACAGCCCGAGCCGGCTAATGTCTGCTATGCGATCCTGCAGTCTCATCATATCACTTGTGATAACCAGTCCTTGGGCGCCATGTTTGCGGAGGTGGCAGCCTGCCTGCGCGGTGCCGCCGACGGGCTCGGTGAGCCGGTGCCGTATCGGAACCACGTGGCGCAGGCATTGGCACGTGCGCAAACCAACGATGCAGAAGCATTCTTTCGCCAAAAGCTCGCGGATGTCGAAGAGCCCACCGCGCCGTTCGGCGTCCTGGAGGTGCGTGAGAGCGGTCAGCTGAGCAACGTGCGGCAACGGCTCGAGCCGAAGCTGGCAAGTCGCATTCGCTTGCAGGGGCGACGATTGAACGTCAGCGCGGCGACGCTGTTTCATGCGGCCTGGGGTGTGGTCGTGTCGCGCACGAGCGGCCGGGACGATGTGGTGTTCGGAACCGTGCTGCTCGGACGGCTGCAAGGAACCGCGGGCGCACAGCGAACTCTGGGAATGTTCATCAACACGCTGCCGCTGCGCTTGCGTCTGACGGCTGTCACGGCAGCGGCACTGGTCGATCTGACGCAGCAGGAGCTGATCGGGCTGTTAGATCATGAGCAGGCACCGTTGGCGGTGGCTCAGCGATGCAGCGGGATCGACAGTTCGGCGCCGCTGTTCAGCAGCCTGATGAACTACGTGCACAGCGCGGTGGATGTGCGCTCGGAGCTCATCGATACCGGCGTGAGTCTGCTCGGTACGGAGGGCGGAACGAACTATCCGCTGGCGCTTACGGTGGAAGACCAGGGTGATGCGTTCTTCCTGGAACTCAAATCCGCATCAAGTATCGATCCGACGCGTGCGCTCGGACACATGCGCGCGGCGCTGGAGTCGCTGGTGCAGGCACTGGAATCCGCCCCCCATACGCCGGCACTCGAGCTGGAGGTCCTGCCCGCTGCCGAACGTGAGCAAGTGATCGCGTCGTTCAACGCATCTGAGCGAAGAGTTGCAAGGAACGAGCTGGTTCACGAGCTGTTCGAAAAGCAGGTCGCACGCACACCCGGCGCGACGGCGATCGTTTACGAAGGAAAGTCGCTGACCTATTCGCAACTCAACGCCGCCGCCAATCGGCTCGCCCATCTCCTGCGTGCGAACGGCGTTGGACCGGATCGGTGTGTTGCATTCTGTTTGGATCGCAGCTTGGACCTGGTCGTGGCCTTACTGGGTATTCTCAAAGCCGGTGGCGCCTACGTGCCCCTCGACCCCGTACACCCGCGCGATCGACTGTCTCACATGCTTCGGGACAGCGAGGCCGTGGCGATCCTGACACAAACTCATTTACGCGATCGGTTCGAGGTGCCCGGGGCCTGTCTGGCCGTAGTGATGAACGATGTTTCCTACGAGCAGATGGCGACGGCCGTCGGCGCGTCCTCGGAGAATCCTGACAGTCGCACAGTGGGGCTGACTCCGTCTCATCTGGCGTATGTCATCTATACCTCGGGATCCACCGGTCAGCCCAAGGGCGTCATGGTGGAGCACGGCAACGTGCTCTACTTCCTGCGCGGCATGGAAGAGTGTATCCACGGGATCGCTCCCGATTGCCGACGCATCGCGTGGAACTCGTCGGTCGGGTTCGATATGGCGGTCAAGGCGTGGGGCCAACTCACCCAAGGCCGTTCGGTGTACTTGTTGTCCGAGGCAACACGCTTCAACGGGGAGCAGTTGCTGGCATATATCGAGGAACATCGGATCGAGGCAATGGAATGCACACCATCGCATCTGCGCATGCTTCGAGAAGGCGGCTTCATGCAAGGGCGCGCGTCTTCGCTACGGAAGCTGTTGATCGGCGGAGAGCCGATCGACGTTGCGGCCTGGCGAGAGCTGGCGGCAGCTAGCGATGTGTCCTTCTTTAATATGTACGGTCCGACGGAGTGCACCGTCGATGCGACCATCGGGCGCATCGCTGCTGAGACTCCGAACATCGGCAGGGCGATGCCGGAGAGCCGGATCTACATTCTGGACCGCCAGAAGCAACCGATGCCGATCGGCGTGACGGGCGAGATCTACATCGGCGGTGCCGGTGTGGCGCGCGGATATTTGAATCGTGAAGCGTTGACAGCAGAACGATTCGTTCGCGATCCCTTCAGCGCCGATGCGCAGGCGCGGATGTATAAGACCGGCGATCTGGGTCGGTGGCGCTCGGATGGCACGATCGAGTACCTGGGGCGCAACGACGATCAAGTGAAAATCCGCGGCTACCGCATCGAGTTGGGCGAGATCGAAGCGCAGTTGCTCGAGCAGCCGCACGTCAAAGAAGCGGCGGTGATTGCGCGCGAGGATACGCCCGGCGAGAAGCGACTGGTTGCGTACTACACGGTGGATGAGGCGGTGGATCTCGAGACGCTGCGCACTCATCTCAAAGGCTCCTTGCCCGAATACATGGTGCCGAGCGCCTTTGTGGCACTCGAGCGATGGCCGCTGACCCCGAACGGCAAGCTGGATCGTCGCGCCTTGCCAGCGCCGGACGTGGGTGCCTACACCACTCGGCAGTACGAAGCGCCGCAAGGGGAGGTGGAGGAGATCCTCGTCGGCATCTGGCAATCGTTGCTGCAAGTAGAGCGGGTCGGACGACAAGACAACTTCTTCGAGCTCGGTGGTCATTCGCTGCTGATCATGCAGATGATGGAGCGGCTGCGTCGCGTCGGCCTGTCGACCAACGTTCGCCAGGTCTTTGAGACGCCGGTCATATCGGATCTCGGCGGTGCCATTCGTGCCGGTGCGGAGGAAGAGTGGATCGTACCCGCGAACGGCATACCGCACGATTGTGTCGCGATCACGCCAGCAATGCTGCCGCTCGTGGCGTTGTCAGTTGAGCATCTCGATCGAATCGGCCAATCGGTCGGCGGCGGCTCAGCAAACATCAAGGACATCTATCCGCTCGGTCCGCTGCAGGAAGGCATCCTGTTTCATCACCTGATGAACGAGGAGGGCGGCGATCCGTATGTCGTGCCGACGGTGCTGTCGGTGGCCTCGCGCGAGCGGCTGGATGCATTGATCGAAGCGCTGCAGGGAGTGATCGATCGTCACGACATCCTGCGCACGGCGGTGCTGTGGGAGCGGCTGCCCCGACCGGTGCAGGTCGTCTATCGACACGCTCAGCTGCCGGTGGATGAGATGGTGCTCGATCCGATACGGGCGCTGGACGAACAGCTTCGGGAGTGGCTGCAGCCGGAACGGCAACGGATGGATCTGCGCCAGGCGCCGTTGTTACGGCTGCAAGTGGCACGCGATCCACGCAGCGAGCGGTGGTTTGCGCTACTGCAGCTGCATCACATCATCAGCGACAACACCTCTCAAGGGATCGTGATCTCGGAGATCATCGCCCATCTGGAGGGTCGGGCGCAGCTGCTGCCGCCCTCGGTGCCATATCGCAATCATGTGGCGCAGACCTTGGCGTATGCGCGTCGTCACGATGCCGATGCCTTCTTCCGGGAGAAGTTATCGACGGTGGAGGAGCCGACGGCGCCGTTCGGCCTGCTGGATGTGTATGGCGATGGCACGCAGATCCGGCAAGCACAGCAAGTGCTGGAGCGGACCTTGGCAGCGCGTGCCCGGGATCAGGCGCGTCGATTGGGCGTGAGTGCGGCGACGTTGTTTCATGCCGCGTGGGGGTTGGTGGTTGCGCATACCAGTGGCCGCGATGATGTGGTGTTCGGCACGGTGCTGCTCGGTCGACTGCAGGGCAGTGCCGGGGCTGAGCAGATCCTGGGATTGTTCATCAACACACTGCCGCTGCGGTTGCAGCTGGATCAAGTCAGCGCGAAGGAACTGGTGGAACGCACGCAGCGGGAGCTGGTGGGACTGCTGGGCCACGAACAGGCCTCGCTCACCGTGGCCAAGCGTGCGAGCGCCGTGTCGGGGTCGACACCGCTGTTCAGTGCATTGTTGAACTTCCGTCACGGGCTGCAGCGAGCACGAGGCGGCTGGTCGAGTGCCGAAGGGATCGAGGTGTTGGCGGGGCGCACCGGCACGAACTATCCGATCACGCTGTCGGTGGACGATCTGGGCATCGAGGGCTTCCGACTCACGGCGCAGACCGATCGACGCATCGATCCGCAGCGATTGACCGATTACCTGCACACCGCCCTGCAGTCGTTGGTGGAGGCGCTGGAGAGGTCACCGCAGACGCTGGCGCTCACCTTGCCGATGCTGCCGACCATCGAACGCCGCCAGTTGCTGGAGGAGTTCAACGCGACTGCGCTGCCGTATCCGCAAGCGCAGTTGATTCACGAGTTATTCGAAGCGCAGGTGTCACGAACGCCAACCGCCCTCGCGGTGATGTACGAGACACAGTCGCTGACGTATGAACAGCTGAACGGGCGAGCCAATCAGCTTGCCCGGTATCTGCGTGCGCGGGGCGTCGGCCCGGACCGACGGGTCGGCATTTGTATCGAGCGCAGTCTCGAGATGGTGATCGGAGTGCTCGGGACGTTGAAAGCAGGCGGGGCCTATGTGCCGCTCGATCCGAACTATCCAGCCGAACGCCTGCGGTACATGATCGAGGACGCCGCGCC
>NZ_JBHSDU010000011.1:0-3523 GCF_042651805.1 Steroidobacter flavus
TGTTGATGGCTGTTAAAAACCGCCTGTTTCTGGCGATAGCGCGCACTTCTCTGCGCTGATCGTTCCCACCTGATCTCAACGAAGCGGAAGAAGCACGGCAGCGCCTTCCCGATCTTCGTCATCCCGAGTTGACTTCAGATTCGTAGCTCGCAGACGTTCTCTGGCGCCTGATGTGGCGAGGGCCAGTCAGCATCTTTGCGAGGGCGCGAGTGCGCGTGTTGTTTCGGTATCCTGCGCGGCGCAGGAGGATGAAGAACCGAAGGCCCGGGTCGTTGATTGGCGTCGACCCCCGGGCCTTCGGTGCGCAGCGCCTTGGCAGGCGTTTTCGCGAGGCTTTTATGCGCCTGCCACCCGTGCGCTGTCCAGTGCTTCGGGGAGGCACGGGTGTCTGGCGCCGCTCAGCCTGCGACCTATCGGCTTTACAACTGCCGCCGCTGTGGCGTGCAGGTACGGATCTGCCGTCACTGTGATCACGGCAACATCTACTGCGCCGGCGGCTGCGCGCAGATTCGTCGACGCGAGTCGCAGCGTCGCGCCGCAGCGCGTTATCAACGCACACGTCGCGGAGCGCATTGTCACGCGGCTCGCCAACATCGGTGGCGCACGCGCAAGCCGCACGCAGTGACTCATCAGGGATGTCCTCCCCACGTGATGGCGCGCAAGGTAGCGCTTCCGACAGTCACAAGCGGCAAGTCGAGCCATGCAAGCCACGCAGTTTCCAACGTCGCAGACACCGCCGCGGGCGATCTGCCCGGCGCGGCGCTGGCTCGATGCGCGTTCTGTCGAGAGGTGCTGCCCTCGTGGGCACGACTACGCTTGTGGCAGTGGAGCGGATAGTCGTCGGCGTCGTCCCGGATCGTGGCGGTGATGATCTCGCGCGAGCTCGAGGCGGAGATCCTACGGCTCCATCACGCCGAGCGCTGGCCCATCGGCACACTAGCGCGCCAGCTTCGCGTACATCACAACACGGTGCGTCGCGTGCTGACCCAAGCGGGCCTTGTGATCGTGCGAGAGCGACCGCGACCTTCGATGATCGATGCGTATGTTCCTTTCATTCAGGACACGCTCGCGCGTTACCCAACGCTACGCGCGAGCCGCTTGTATCAGATGGCGCGCGAGCGTGGCTATGCCGGAAGGCCAGATCACTTCCGTCATCAAGTGGCGCTGTACCGGCCGCGACCGAGCGCCGAGGCCTATCTGCGACTACGCACGCTCGCCGGGGAACAGAGCCAGGTCGACTGGGCGCACTTCGGTCGTCTAGCCGTCGGTCGCGCGCTGCGCCCGCTGATGGCGTTCGTCATGGTGCTGAGCTACTCGCGCCAGTTGTTTCTGCGCTTCTATCTCGGCGCGTCGATGAGTTGTTTCCTGGATGGTCATGTCCAGGCATTCAACTTCTTTCAAGGCGTATCTCGTCAATGTCTTTATGACAACCTCAAGAGCGCCGTGCTCGAGCGCATCGGCGATGCCATCCGCTTCCATCCCACGCTGCTCGAGTTGGCCGCGTGGTATCGCTTCCAGCCTCGCCCGGTGGCGATCGCCCGCGGCAACGAGAAGGGCCGCGTCGAGCGGGCGATTCGCTTTGCGCGCGAACGTTTCTTCGCCGCTCGGCGCTTCGCTGATCTGGCCGATCTGAACGCGCAGGCACTCGCCTGGTGTGCGGGCGAGGCCGCCGAGCGGCCGTGTCCGGAGGATCGGGCTCGCAGTGTGCGCGCATGTTTCCTGGAAGAGCAGCCGCGACTGCTCGCGTTGCCCGCCGAGCCCTTTCCGTGTCAGGAGCGCGTGGACGTCCCCTCGCACAAGAGCCCCTACGTGCGCTTCGATCTGAACGATTACTCCATTCCTCATACCCACGTCCGCCGCACGCTGCAGGTCGTGGCTACGCAGGAGCGCGTGCGCGTGCTCGATGGTAACGATGTCATCGCCACTCATGTGCGCAGCTTCGATCGTGATCAACAGATCGAAGACCCGAGCCATCTCGAGGCGCTGGTCGCGCAGAAGCGCGCCGGACGCGCTCATCGCGCCATGGATCGATTGCATCATGCCGCCGCCAGTGCCAGCGCGCTCTTCAAGCTCGCCGCCGAGCGCGGCGCGCACCTGGGCGCGCTCACTCGCGGGCTGGTCGATCTGCTCGATAGTCATGGCGCCACTGCGCTCGAGACTGCCATCGCCGCGGCGTTACGCGAACAAGCCGCTCACTTAGGCGCCGTGCGCCACTTCATCGATCAGCAACGCGCTCGGCGCGGTCAGTCCCCGCCCATTGCCATCACGTTGCCGAACGATCCACGAGTGCGCTCGCTCATCGTGCGTCCGCATTCGCTCTGCGACTACCAACAACTTCTACAAGAGAACATCCATGAGCCTACAGATGAGCGCCCCGCGGAACCCGGCGACAGCGATACCGCCGATCACGACAACGACAAGCCTGAGCGTTGAGTCGCTGCGCCAACGACTGCGCCGACTCAACCTGTATGGACTGGCGACTCACGCCGAGGAGATCATCGAAGAGGCCTGGCTCGCTCGCGTGCTGGAAGTCGAGGACTGCGAGCGCCAGCGCCGCAGTCTCAAGCGGCGCACGGACAACGCACGCCTCGGCAGCTTCAAGCTGCTCGCCGACTTCGATTACGCTTGGCCAAAGGAGCTCGATCGCGCGCTGTTGGAGGAGCTATTCACTTTCACCTTCCTCGAGCAGGCCGCCAACGTCGTCATCGTCGGACCCAATGGGCTGGGCAAGACGATGATCGCGAAGAACCTGCTGCACCAGGCGGTATTACGCGGCTACACCGCGCGTTTCACGCTCGCCTCCGACATGCTGCACGACCTGGCCGCACAGGACAGCTCCACCGCGCTATCGCGCCGGCTGCGCCGGTACACCACGCCGACGTTACTTTGCATCGATGAGGTCGGCTACTTGTCTTACGACGCACGTTACGCCGATCTGCTCTTCGAGGTCATTACGCGTCGCTACCAGCAACGAGCCACGGTTCTCACGACGAACAAGCCCTTCGGCGAATGGAATGAGGTCTTCCCCAACGCCGCCTGCGTCGTCACGCTCGTCGATCGGCTCGTGCATCGCTCCGAGATCCTCGCGGTCGCCGGAGACAGCTATCGACTCAAGGAAGCTCAGGAGCGGGCCGCGCAGCGCTCATCCAAACGAACCGCCAGCAAGAAAGCGCGGTAACCCAGCAGGGAGCTCACCACGATGGAGCCCAATGATCTGCCGATCGTGTGCTTGCCCCTCAACTTGAGCGATGAATCGGTCGCATCGCTCATTGAGTTCTTGCACGAACTCATCGACGCACTCGAACGTCACTACGCGGGACAACTCCTGCGACGCGACCATCAACAAGCGCCGACCGCACCCGCGCCCACCTCGGCGGATCCCTCCGACGCCAATCCACCATTCTGATCATCACGCCCGCTTGCCAAAGCGACGCAGTCAGTCCTCGAACATCAAGGCAATCGGCCATTGCCAAAAAAGCGCCTCTCGCCGCCAGAATCGCGCGGTTTTACGCCGCCGCTAACA
>NZ_JBHSDU010000012.1:0-631 GCF_042651805.1 Steroidobacter flavus
TACGCGCAGGTGGGCGGTTGTCAGCGCGTGGCACTGAACGCCTCTTTCAACTTCGATGCATCGGTGCAGCAGTTCGTGCAGCTGCTGTCGGGCCGCACGTTGCTGTTGGTTCCACAGGAGCATCGTCGGGATGCCTCGGCGCTGCTCGAGTTTGTGGCGGACCATCAGGTCGATGCGATCGACTGTACGCCTTCGCAATTGAGGTCATGGATCTACGCGGACTTGCTTGAGAAACGCCGGACGCTGCGCATGGTGCTGGTGGGCGGCGAAGCCATCGATGCACCGCTTTGGAGTCAACTCTCGCAATGCTCGAGCATCGATTTCTTCAACGTGTACGGCCCGACGGAGTGCACGGTGGATGCGACCGTGGCGCATTTGAACGGCGACAACACATTCCCTCACATCGGCCGACCCATGCCGAACCGACGGGTCTATATCCTGGATCGCCAGAATCAACCGATGCCGATCGGCGTGACGGGCGAGATCTACATCGGCGGTGCCGGTGTGGCGCGCGGATATTTGAATCGTGAGGCGTTGACAGCAGAACGATTCGTTCGCGATCCCTTCAGCGCCGATGCGCAGGCGCGGATGTATAAGACCGGCGATCTGGGTCGGTGGCGCTCGGATGGCA
>NZ_JBHSDU010000012.1:641-1337 GCF_042651805.1 Steroidobacter flavus
TGAGAAGCGACTGGTTGCGTACTACACGGTGGATGAGGCGGTGGATCTCGAGACGCTGCGCACTCATCTCAAAAGCTCCTTGCCCGAGTACATGGTGCCGAGCGCATTTGTGGCACTGGAGCGATGGCCGCTGACCCCGAACGGCAAGCTGGATCGTCGCGCCTTGCCAGCACCGGACGTGGGCGCCTACACCACTCGGCAGTACGAAGCGCCGCAAGGGGAGGTGGAGGAGATCCTCGTCGGCATCTGGCAATCGTTGCTGCAGGTAGAGCGGGTCGGACGACAAGACAACTTCTTCGAGCTCGGTGGTCACTCGCTGCTGATCATGCAGATGATGGAGCGACTCCGCCGAGTGGGATTGTTTGCCGAGGTGCGCAGTGTGTTCGAGAGTCCGACATTGGCCGAGCTCGCGAGTCTGCTGACACGCAGCGAGCACGAACGCACGGTCGTGCCCCCGAACCTGATCGCGCGGGGATGCGAGCAGATCACGCCGCAGATGTTGCCGCTGATCGAGTTGCAGGCCGAGCACCTCGAGCGGATCGTGCAACAGGTTCCGGGTGGGGCGGCCAATGTGGCGGATATTTATCCGCTGGCCTCGCTGCAGGAAGGCATCCTGTTTCATCACCTGATGAACGAGGAGGGCGGCGATCCGTATGTCGTGCCGACGGTGCTGTCGGTGGCCTCGCGCGAGCGGCT
>NZ_JBHSDU010000012.1:1347-3769 GCF_042651805.1 Steroidobacter flavus
GGAGCGAGTCGGACGACAGGACAACTTCTTCGAGCTCGGTGGGCATTCCATCCTGGCGATGCAAGTGGCCGCGCGTCTGCAAGCTTGCCTATCCCGACGAGTGCCCATCAAAACGGTGTTCGAGTTCCCGGTTCTGCAGGAGCTCGCTTTGCAATTGCATCAGGACGGCGACGCGGAAATGGAGGAACTGATGGCGACGGTGGCTTCACTCTCGGAGGGGAAGGTTCAGGAGCTGTTGAGCGAGCTCGGCATGGAGAGCGCGCCATGACGGCAAATTCCGCCTCAGTCAGGCCAGCGCCCGACGCTCTGTCGACCTCCAAAGCGAAGCTGCTCGAGCTGCTGCTCGAAAGGAAGGCGCGCGACGCGCAAAGGATCAAGCCATGTTCACGCGGCGACGGCAACACGCCCCCACGGCTGCCAACTTCCGGTGCACAACACCGGTTGTGGTTCATACACCAGCTCGAGGGCGGCAGCCCGGCATATCACATTGGCTTTGCTGCCCGCCTGCGCGGCGACCTGAATCGCGCTGCTTTGGATGCAGCGCTGCGCGCTTTGATCGCCAGACATGAAGCGCTAAGAACTGTGTTTCCGGAGGTCGAGGGCGAGCCGGTGCAGGAGATCCGGTCGCATATCGCTTTCCAGCTGAGACAAATCGAGCTGCCCGCCGGTGCGGCGGGCGAGGCGGAATTGCTCAGGCACGGTCAGGAAGAACTGGCGACGCCCTTCGACCTGGCGATCGGACCCATGATCCGCGGCAGGCTGCTTCGATTGGAACAGGACGAGCATGTTCTGCTGCTCACGTTGCATCACCTCATTGCCGACGGCTGGTCGATCGGCGTGCTCATCCGCGAGCTGGGCAAGTTGTATGAAACGCATCTGAGCGGCGAGCCGGCCTCGTTGCCACCGCTCGTCGTTCAATATGCCGACTACGCGCAATGGCAGCGTCAGTGGCTGGCCGGCCCTGAATTGCAGCAACAGTTGGGCTATTGGCGCCAACACTTGCAGGGCAGCCCCGAGTTATTGGAACTGCCCGGCGACCGGCCCAGGCCGGCCGTTCAAAGCTATCGCGGCGGCAATGTTTCGGTGGCGCTGGAGTTGGATCTAAGCCGGGAGCTCAAAGGATTCTGCCGCCAGCTCGACGTGACGCTGGCGATGACGTTGTACACGGCCTGGGCCATCGTGCTCGCGAGGCTCAGTGGACAGGACGACCTCGTTATCGGAATGCCGGTTGCGAATCGAGAGCGTGCCGAGCTCGAGGGAGTGCTCGGCCTGTTCGTCAACATGCTGCCGGTACGCGTGCAGTTGACCGATGACCCGAACGCCGGCGAGCTGCTGCGGCGGGTGAAAAGTCTGATGCTGGCCGCATACGCGCATCAGGCGGTTCCGTTCGAGGAGGTGGTGAAAGCATTGCAGCCGACGCGCAGTCTGCGTCACAGCCCCATCTTTCAGGTGACCTTCGCCTTACAGAACGCGCCTGGCGGAGAGTTGCGTTTGCCAGGGCTCACCCTGATGGAGCAGCCGCTGAAGCGAAGCACGGCACAGTTCGATCTCACGTTGGCCTTACTGGAAACGCCGGGCGGCATCGTCGGCAGCCTCAACTATGCAAGCGATCTATTCGACGCCGAAACCATCGAGCGATGGGCGGGATGTTTCAAATCGGTGCTGAGAGGCATGGTTCGTGAACCGCAGCTCAGAGTCAGCAGGCTGCCGTTCACGAGCGGAGATGAGCGTCGGCAACTATTGGAGGAGTTCAACGCGACACAGCTGCCGTATCCACAAACGCAGTTGATTCACGAGTTATTCGAAGCGCAGGTGTCACGAACGCCAACCGCCCTCGCGGTGATGTACGAGACACAATCGCTGACGTATGAACAGCTGAACGGGCGAGCCAATCAGCTTGCCCGGTATCTGCGTGCGCGGGGCGTCGGCCCGGACCGACGGGTCGGTATTTGTATCGAGCGCAGTCTCGAGATGGTGATCGGGGTGCTCGGGACGTTGAAAGCAGGCGGGGCCTATGTGCCGCTCGATCCGAACTATCCAGCCGAACGCCTGCGGTACATGATCGAGGACGCCGCACCCCAAGTGTTGCTGATTCAGGCGCAAGTCAGAGAACGCTTGCCTGCGACATCGATCGAGACGGTGGCGCTGGACGACGACTGGATTGAGATCGCGCATGAAGCGTCGAGCGATCTGTCACGCACCGAGCAGCGTGCCAATCAACTGGCGTATGTGATCTACACCTCGGGGTCCACCGGCCAACCCAAAGGCGTGATGATCGAGCACCGACAGGTGCTGAACCTGTGGCAAGGACTGGAGCAGCGATACGCGCAGGTGGGCGGTTGTCAGCGCGTGGCACTGAACGCCTCTTTCAACTTCGATGCATCGGTGCAGCAGTTCGTGCAGCTGCTGTCGGGCCGCACGT
>NZ_JBHSDU010000013.1:0-1381 GCF_042651805.1 Steroidobacter flavus
ACCTGCAGCAACGATTGCCAGATGCCGACGAGGATCTCCTCCACCTCCCCTTGCGGCGCTTCGTACTGCCGAGTGGTGTAGGCGCCCACGTCCGGTGCTGGCAAGGCGCGACGATCCAGCTTGCCGTTCGGGGTCAGCGGCCATCGCTCCAGTGCCACAAATGCGCTCGGCACCATGTATTCGGGCAAGGAGCCTTTGAGATGAGTGCGCAGCGTCTCGAGATCCACCGCCTCATCCACCGTGTAGTACGCAACCAGTCGCTTCTCGCCGGGCGTATCCTCGCGCGCGATCACCGCCGCTTCTTTGACGTGCGGCTGCTCGAGCAACTGCGCTTCGATCTCGCCCAACTCGATGCGGTAGCCGCGGATTTTCACTTGATCGTCGTTGCGCCCCAGGTACTCGATCGTGCCATCCGAGCGCCACCGACCCAGATCGCCGGTCTTATACATCCGCGCCTGCGCATCGGCGCTGAAGGGATCGCGAACGAATCGTTCTGCTGTCAACGCTTCACGATTCAAATATCCGCGCGCCACACCGGCACCGCCGATGTAGATCTCGCCCGTCACGCCGATCGGCATCGGTTGATTCTGGCGATCCAGGATATAGACCCGTCGGTTCGGCATGGGTCGGCCGATGTGAGGGAATGTGTTGTCGCCGTTCAAATGCGCCACGGTCGCATCCACCGTGCACTCCGTCGGGCCGTACACGTTGAAGAAATCGATGCTCGAGCATTGCGAGAGTTGACTCCAAAGCGGTGCATCGATGGCTTCGCCGCCCACCAGCACCATGCGCAGCGTCCGGCGTTTCTCAAGCAGGTCCGCGTAGATCCATGACCTCAATTGCGAAGGCGTACAGTCGATCGCATCGACCTGATGGTCCGCCACAAACTCGAGCAGCGCCGAGGCATCCCGACGATGCTCCTGTGGAACCAACAGCAACGTGCGGCCCGACAGCAGCTGCACGAACTGCTGCACCGATGCATCGAAGTTGAAAGAGGCGTTCAGTGCCACGCGCTGACAACCGCCCACCTGCGCGTAGAGCTGCTCTAGTCCTTGCCACAGGTTCAGCACCTGTCGGTGCTCGATCATCACGCCTTTGGGTTGGCCGGTGGACCCCGAGGTGTAGATCACATACGCCAGTTGATTGGCACGCTGCTCGGTGCGTGACAGATCGCTCGACGCTTCATGCGCGATCTCAATCCAGTCGTCGTCCAGCGCCACCGTCTCGATCGATGTCGCAGGCAAGCGTTCTCTGACTTGCGCCTGAATCAGCAATACTTGGGGCGCGGCGTCCTCGATCATGTACCGCAGGCGTTCGGCTGGATAGTTCGGATCGAGCGGCACATAGGCCCCGCCTGCTTTCAACGTCCCGAGCACTCCGA
>NZ_JBHSDU010000014.1:0-974017 GCF_042651805.1 Steroidobacter flavus
GCCGTGCTTCTTCCGCTTCGTTGAGATCAGGTGGGAACGATCAGCGCAGAGAAGTGCGCGCTATCGCCAGAAACAGGCGGTTTTTAACAGCCATCAACAGCAGGATGTACTTGGCGCATGCGTCCGCCTTTGGTGCCCTCCATCACGCTCGCACAGCCTCGCTCGGTAAGCTCGCGGTGCAAGCGGAGAAGCGTATCGCTCCGGCCGGCACGGATGGCTTCGAGTTCGCGAAGCCCGAGTGCTCTTTGCATCTCCAGAATTGCGCCCATGTCCGGCCTGCCCAATCGCTCCGCGCGCTCCTGAAACGCCCGAATCTCGGCGTCCGACAAAGGCTCTTTGGTGCCTTTGCGGCTTCCCTGGGCAATCCCGAGCGCTCGATTGCTATAAGCGGGATTGTCCGCCAGTCCTTGCTTACCGATGTGCCTCAGTACTGCACGCAGATGGCCCATCTCTTTGTCGATCGTTCGGCTTGCAATGCCGCTCGCGAGCCGACGTTCCACGAACGCCTGTAAATGCTTGCCGCCAATCTGCGCCGCGCAGTGAATCCCGAAGTTCGTTTCCCGCATGACCCTGGCGAACGTTCGGAATGTTCCGCTTCGCGACTCCTGCGTCTTATGCGAGCGACCCAATAGATAGTTGATCCTCTGAAGATCCGCCTGCAACTCAGTTTTCTTACTCATCACTCTCCTACCTCGTCACTACGATCTGCACATCCGGGCAATCCCGGCAGGAAACATTTCCTGCCTTGATCCATCGCGAGCAGCCGGATGTGCTAGTCCGGTCTGGTGAGTTTCGTGGCCTCACAGCAGCACGTGCCGGTGGCATGTGCTGCTGCTCACGCATGAGCGTGAGATCGAGGCTGCCCTTGGCGGGCCGCTCGCGGTAGCTGACATCGACGAAAGGAGCTTCATTGCGAAGCTATGGTTGATTGCGTCCGTTGCAGACGCGGTGCCACTTTCTCGCATCGGCGAAAATGCGTTGCGGTGACAGTAGGTTGCGGCAGTGAGCCGTGTGCGTCACTTTCTCGGCGTCGCCGAAGACAGTGACGCACGCCTGGAGGAATGCTGCTGTTGGCGCAGCTTTGTGTAGTTACGTTGTTATAAGAATAGTTGCCGCAGGAGACGACCGCTGGACAGCGGATTGGAGAAGGAAGGCGTCAGCGCCTGAGTGATGAGTCATGACCACAACTTTATCGGCTGCGCAGCTCTGCCTGGTCTAAAGCTGCTTTGGGGTTGCCTGCAAACGCAGGCGGGGTTACGACGATGCCCTCGTCGTCAGGGAATAATCGTCGAGGTCGAGAATGCGCCAGCGGCTAGCGATCTGCAAACTTTCATCGTGAGTCCGCGCGCTTTGTGCCTGCTGAGTTCCGCCGAAGGCCGCGCGGCAGCGATTGACGATTCCGGTCGCTAACCTTTGCGCAGGTGCGGCGCTCGAACGCTGCCCGCGCCCGTGGACCACCGACTCTCTCCCCTGGAAAACCTCCTGGTCCGGCTGCGGCAAGGCCCTACCGCGCGCTGTGAGTTGAGAACATTGGCGGCCTGAATGGCTCCGTGTTCTGTGAAGGCATACGGCAGATGCTTCACGTTGTAGCCCCCACCAATCTTTAAGATCGCAATTTGCGATCTTGAACGTTCGGCGTCGTCGCGGGGTCTTCACGCCGTAGATCGGCGCAAGGTCGCGATCCAGGCTGCCGCCCTCCCTATGCGACTTGCCCCAACTCGATAGGCCGGATCTTCGGACGCTTCCTCTTCTGCGCATGCCAGAGATCGTAGGCCACCTGCATATGCATCCACGTCTCCGCAGAGCCGCCCAGCGCTGCGGCAAGTCGGATCGCCAGTTCCGCGCTCACAGCCGCGCGGCCGTTTCCCACGCGAGAAAGCGCGACGCGAGACACGCTGAGCCGCTTGGCGAATTCGGTCACGGTCATTTCTCGGAGCACGGTGTCCCGCAGGACGCTTCCGGGATGGGGCGGGTTGTGCATCTTCATGATGGATGTTTGCTTGCCGATGGATAGTAATTTGGAGGTTGGCCCTTATAATCGCCGCATCTCCCCGCCGGGCTGCGGACGGCGGAAAAAGGGGCTAAACCTTCGGGTTGGCCCCTTTCCCTTTTCTGGGGCAGCAGGAACGGCCTCAGACGTGCATCTGAGGCCGCCCGGTTGTTGACCGGCTTCGATGCGGCCCCTTACCCCTCCCCCATTTCAATGCGCCTCACGATTGCCGCGGTCATCATTCAGCACCGCCTTGCGCGGCGAAGTACGCGGTAAGCGCTTCCAGAACCGCTTCGACGAGTGTTCGAGCCGATCTGATGACGGAAGCGATGGCGCCCGGAAATCGCTCGATGTTCTCCGGTTGCACCAAGTCTTCCGCGACCTTGAGCAGATCAACTGCTTGCTTCAGGCAGACCAGCTCATCAGTGATGGGCCTATTCGCGCCGCCGCTCATCTGGCACCCCCTGAGCGACGGCTGTTGCTGTCTTCGAGTACGTCGATTATCCGAATGACAAAGCGCTGTTGCGTCTTCGTCAGCGCCTGCAACCGCCCCGCGTGCCGTACACAACGCGGAGACAGTCGCCCCTTGGGAAGACGTACCGGCTTGGACAGGCCGACCATTTCCTCGACCGAGACCGCGAATATCTTCGCCAGCTTGGAAAGCACGAGCACGGATATCCGTCGTTCACCGACTTCGTATGCAAACACGGCCTGCTGAGAGACGCCTATAGCTCTCGCCAACTCAGCTTGCGTCATGCCGCGCGCCTTTCGCATCGCCGTGACCCGAGCACCGAGCGCTTTGAAGTAGGCGCGGCTTTCTTGCTTGATCATGGCCGCACCTCTATGTCTGCGGCCTCAGACGCGATGAAGCTCACCGCATCCGTCACGTCGTCGATCATCTCCACCACGACGCTGACCGCGTCGGCCAAGCTAAATTTGAATTCCTCCTCGTACTCTGCGACGTATTGGATACACGCCAGGACGGCGGCAGCCTTCTGCAGACGCCGAACCTGACCGTTGAGACGCTCTCTTACCGAATCCTCTTGGTCGCTCATGCCGGCCCGCCCCGCCGCCCCACAATGGGCGGCGCATAGGCAACCAGCGGCGACCGGATAGAATCACCCGTAGCCATGACTGCACCTCGGTTGTGCGGTTGTGGTCAGGCCGTCGCCGGTGTTGACGCACCGGCGGCGGCCGCTCACGGCAGCAGGCAGTCAAAAGCGGGGGTATTTCCGGGGGGGAACTTAGATCAGGCTCTAGCTCTGATTCCGCGCAAATCTCGCGCGATTTGCGCATTTTGGAGGGTCGCCGCCTCCACCAATTTTTCTTTTGTTTTCGCCACCTTCAGTTTGGTGGCAAATTCCCGGGATTGAGGGGACAAATCCCCTCGAATCCGCCGAACCGAGGGGCGCCCCGGGAAGGCGCCAGCTGATGCATGAGTGGCGAGCGTTATACGGCTCCCGGTAGCGCACCTTCCGCGACTCCAGCACGTATCCCCAGCGCCGGTATGGATAGGACAGGTTGATGATCGGTGCGCTGGCCTCATCGAAGAACACGAGATCGTGGCTGATCTTCCCTGCTTCGAATAACGCCTCTCGCAGCTTGAGCTGACGCATCAACAGATCTAAAGCGCGGTCAAAGCGATCTGCTCGGACTGTCGTAACCCTGTGAAGAAACGAAATTCCTCGTAGTTGCCATGGGCCAGGCCAAATTCCTCATGCGAGGCCGCGATGATGATTTCTCCTTCCTGGATCGTAAACGGATCGATGGGCGGACGATCTTTCTTCTGGATCCGAAACGTCGTCAAGCCCGAGGCTGGGTTGTGCTTCTCCGGGTGATCCTTATACGCAAAATCGAAAGCACATCGTCAGGCGCTCACCACGTTGTTATAGGTTTTCATCCTTTTGGTATGAGCGGCAGCAATCGCGGCCAATCGGGAGTACATCGCGCAATGTGCAATGAAACGCTCAAAAACCTGGCCGCAAGTCTCTCCGGGTGCCTTTGTTTGTTCTCGTGGCGGCCTCGAGGTCTCGCACGCGGCCGCTGGTCGAATTGAGTGTGACCTTGCCGCCTCCGGTGGGGAGGTCACACGCGAGAAAATCGAGCGCGGCTGCGAACGGGCTCACTATCTCCTGTGGATCGAATAGCTCCGCCTTCTATATTCCGATTGGGTGAAGGCTATCACGACGGCTTCCCGGCCTATGATCTCGCTTGAGGAAAAAAGGAGCCCGCGGCGACGTCGCCGCGGGCTCCGAAGGGTCGTCAGTAGTCGACTCAGTCACCCAGTGCGAACACCCACACCGAGCCGCCCTCGGGCACGGCCTTCTCCCAGCCGGCCTGGTCGTGCATTTTGCCCTGGATCCATTGCGCGTCGACGCCCCAGCCGGACACCACGGCGATGTACTGCTTGCCGTCGATCGAGAAGCTGCTCGGCGGCGAGATGATTCCCGACGGCGTCGGGAACTCCCACAACAGCTTGCCGCTCTTCGCATCGTAGGCGCGGAACTTGCGATCGTTAGTGCCGCCGGCGAACAGCACGCCGCTCGCGGTCGTGAGGATGGAGCCCCAGTTCCACGAATGTTTATAAGTCTGGCGCCAGACTTCCTTGCCGCCATCGACGCTCCAGGCCTGGATGCCGCCGATGAAGGGGAAGTTGTCGGCGACTTTCAGATCGAGCTTGTTGATGTCCACGCCCGCGGACCACTGACCCGGAATGCGCGGCTGGATCATGCCCGTCAACGTCATGCAATGATTGTCGTTGAACGGGATGTACAGCAGGCCGGTCTTGGGGTTGTACGCTTCGTAGGGCCAGTCCTTGCCGCCCCATAGACTCGGACAGTAAGTCGCGGTCTTATTGGTGGCAGGCTTCGCCGCTTCGTCGTACGTCGGCCGACCGGTTTTGGGATCGATGCTCGTGAACACCGTGTTCTTCACATACGGCGTGGACTTCTGATACGTGATCTTGCCCTTGGCGTCGCGGTCCAGCCAATACAAGTTGCCGTTACGTTGCGCGCTGATCAGGCCCGGCACTTTCTTACCGTTGCGATCGAACTCGACCAGGGTCGGCGCGTTCATGCCGGCCCAGTCCCACGAGTCGTTCCAGTGGTACTGGAAATGACTGATGATGTTGCCGTTGTCCGGATTCAAGGACAGCACCGAGGTGAGAAACAAGTTATCGCCGGGCCGTTGATCGCCGAGCCAGGGCGCTCCGTTGCCGACGCCCCAATAGATCACGTCGTTCTTCGCATCGTAGTTGCCCGGCATCCACATGGTGCCGCCGCCGTTCTTCCACGAATCCTTCCACTGTCCTTGCTGCGGCCAGGTTTCCGAGCCCGGCTCGCCCGGCGCCGGCACGCTATAGCGCGTCCACGCGAGCTTGCCGGTCTGGGCATCGAAGGCCTTCAAGAAACCGCGCACGCCGAACTCGCCGCCGGACGGACCGACGATCACTTTGCCCTTCACGACCAACGGCGCGGAGGTGATGTAGGCACTGTCGGTCTGCCAGTTGCAGACTTCGGCTTCCCACACCAGCTTGCCGGTCTTGGCGTCGAGCGCGCTGATCATGCAATCGATGCTGGCGATGTAGACCTTGTCGCCCCACAACGCCACGCCGCGGTTCGTCATATGCAGCGCGCCGAAGCCCTCCGGCATCTCGCGTTGATAACGCCACAGCACACGGCCGGTCTTGGAATCGAAAGCGAGCACCTGATTGCGTGGCGTCGAGACGAACATGTAGTCGCCGTTGACGATGGCTGGCGCTTCGTGACCGGAACCGACATTGGTCGCCGCCGACCACACCGGGCGCAGCTTGCTCACGTTCTGCGGGGTGATTTGTTCCAGCGGCGTGTAGCTCCAGCCGGCGTAGTTACCCTTGGTCAGCAACCAGTTCTCGGGCTCCGGGTTGGCGAGCCGCGCATCGGTGACCGGTTTGTAGTCGGCGGCCGAACACACGCCAGCGGCGACGGCCGCCGCAAGCCCGGCCAGCTGCAAATATTTCTTCATGCGAGTCTCCTGATCGATCGTTGATGTTTTCTACTTCGTGAGCGCCGGCGTTGAGTCACGTCGGCGGGCCGATCGGGCCATCGAGCCTGCCTGCCACCTCCAGCACGCCGTCCCTGATGACGAGCGGCAGCATCGACAACCGGCGCGTGGCCGGCCCCGCGGTAACGGCGCCCCTGTCCGCCGCGTTGAACACCGATCCGTGACAGTTGCAGACGAGCTGGCTCTGGCTCGGATGCAACGTGGTCACGGGACAACCGTAGTGAGTGCAGATCGCCGAAAAGGCGACGATGCCGTCGGCGGCATTCGGCTTGCTCGACGGCAGCAAGTCCTCGGGCTTGAGCCGAGTGACGACGAGCAGACTCACTCGCGAGATCAGCGCCTTGCCGCTCGCGACATCCAACGGATAAGCGAGCGTCGGCTCCTTGCCGATCTCGATGTCTGCCGGCTTGATCTCTTGTTGCGCGCGTTCGCCCAGCATGAACGCGAGCCGATCGCCCGGCTCCGGCTTCGGGCTGCGCTCGGCTCGTGCCGGACCACTGGGCATACTCGAGGCGATGGCCAGCGCCAACGCACCGGTGAGCATCGAGCGTCGGCCCGAATCAGGCTGCTCGCCGCAGCACTTGCACTGACAACTATGACTGCGTTGATCCATTAATCCCCCTTACCGTGCTCACGGCGTTTGCAGGTAGACGACGTGCGTCTCGGTGAACTCGTACAGCCCATGCTTGCCGTCGGCGCCGCCGATCCCCGACTTGCGGCGGCCGGCATGGAAGCCCTGCATGGCCTCGAAATGTTCGCGATTGATGTAGGTCTCGCCGAAGTTCAGCTCGCGAGCTGCGTGAATCGCCGAGTTGATGTTGCTGGTGAAGATGGACGACGTGAGCCCGTACTCAGAGTCGTTCGACAACGCGATGGCTTCATCGAGATCCTCGACCACCTGGATGGGCAGCACCGGGCCGAAGATTTCCTTGCGCATGATGTCCATGTCGGCACGCGCATCGACGATCAGCGTCGGCTCGTAGTGAAAGCCTTCGAGGTCGGCGCGCTTGCCGCCAGTGATGATGGTCGCGCCATCGCGCTTGGCCTGCTCGACCAGCGCGGACACTTTGTCGAGTCCGATCTGATTGACCAGCGGGCCCATGTGCAGATCGTCGCGCACCGACGGATCGCCGTAGCGCGTGGCCTTGAAGTGTTGCGCGAGACGATCGACCAACGCTTCGTGCGCACCACGCTCGACGTAGACACGCTCTGCGCAATTACAGACTTGTCCCGTATTGATCACGCGCGAGTCGTAGATGGCCTTCGCCGCGAGATCCAGATCCGCGTCGGCGAGCACGATGGCCGGCGCCTTGCCGCCGAGCTCGAGGTTGACGCGCGTGAGATTGCGGCCCGCCGTCTGCATGATCCGGCTGCCGGTCGCGACGCTGCCGGTGAAAGTGATGAGATCGACATTGGGATTCGCGCACAGAGCTTCGCCCGTCGACCGGCCGCGGCCGCCGACCAGGTTGAACACGCCCTTCGGCAGATCGGTGCCCGCGACCAGCTTCGCGAACTCGAACGCGTTGATCGGCGTCTCCTCGCTCGGCTTGATCACGATGGTGTTGCCGGTGATCAGCGCCGGCGCCAGCTTGCGAGCGATCAGGAAGAACGGAAAATTCCACGGCAGGATGCCGGCGACGACGCCGATCGGCTTGCGGAACAGGAAGATGTTTTCATTGCTCCGGTCGCTGGTCAGCACCTCGCCTTCCAGGCGCCGCGCCCATTCGGCCATGTAATCGATGTAGTCGGCGGTGAAGTCGACTTCGACTTGCGCGAGCTGCTGCGTCTTGCCCTGCTCGGCGACGATGATCTTCGCCAACTCAGTGCGACGCTCACGCACCTTCGCGGAGATCTTGCGGAGGTAGCCGGCGCGCTCGATCGGAGCGAGCCTGCCCCACGACGGCTGCGCTCGGCGCGCCGCTTCGACGGCTCGGGCGACGATCGACTCGTCGCTGTCGGGCACCTGCGCCAGCAAGGCGCCGGTGGCCGGATTGAAAACATCTACGAGCCCCGTCGCATCGGCCGCGAACGCGCCGTCGATGAAGTTCTTGTAGAGCTGGGTCATGGAAACTCCTCGTTGCTTACCAGACGTAGGCGTACTTGAGATTGAAGCTGTCGTTGACGCTGTGATTGCGACCGTCGAGCGAGGTCGAATAGCGCAACGAGATGGATTGGTTGTCGAAGGTGTGGATCATCAGGCCGACGCCACCGTCGAGCGCCCAGGCCTCGGGCAAACCGTCGTTGGCGCGGGTGTGCTCGTTGTCCAGCGCGATGAACGGTTCGAGACGCTTGGTCGCGCGATACGCGAAGCGATGATTGCTGTGCCAGGTCAGGCCGGGTTGCACGCCGCTGGTGCGCTCGCCCTGCCAGACGAAGCCGGCATCGCCGGTCCAGCCGAATTTGTCGCCGAGACGCCAGTCCCAGAACAGGCTGGACAGGTTCTTCCAGTTGGTGTCGCTGACGCGCTCGGTGCCGATCGGAATCTGCAGGAACGACTGGAAGCCCAGCGTGATGTGCGAGCGCGGCCGATACCAGATCGCGAAGCCGGTGAGCGTATCGCCGATGCCGCTGATGTGACGATCGCCCTCGGGCGCCGAGCGATCGCGAATGGCCACGGTGGGCACGATCACTTCCCAAGCCACGCCGATGTTTCGATTCGACTCCGGCGACCAGAAGCGCACGTATTTCGACATGCCGGTGGTTGCCTTGCTGCCGGAGCCAGCCACGCGATCGCCGTCGTCGTTGTAGGCGCGGGCGTTGTCTTGAACCGTCGCGTACTGCACGAAGACGTTGAACGGCTCGAAATCGACCGGAAGCTCGTACTCGCGCGGACCGATCACATCGAACGTGGTCTGCGCTTGCGCGTGCGCCCCCACTCCCAGCAGCGACACGAACGACAGGCGCAACAGCGCGGAGTAACGATGAGTCATGAGCTCCCCCTGATTCGGATGTTTGTTTGCCGGCGGGACCGCGGATCTGAAGACCGCGTTTTCCCATCAGTCGCGAGGGGAATCGCAAGAGCCGTGCCAGGCTCGTCGGGCAGCGCTGAGAGCTCAGCTATGTGCTTGATCGTTAGGAAACATTCCGTGTTTCAGGAAAATCCTGGCCGCCGCGCCCGTCGCGGCGGGATGAAGCAATGAAACACGCGAAATAAACAAGTGTCGCAGTTGAGGTGCGACACTTGTCGCACCTCGGCGCCGAGGATCAGCTGAACTGCGTGGGAGGAACGATGTCGTGCCGCTTCATGCGGCGATAGATGGTGGCGCGGCACAGCCCGAGCTCCTTGGCGGTCTCGGTGATGTTCCAGTGATGACGACGCAGCGCTTCGAGCAATTCATTCGCCGAATCAGCCGCCGCTGATTCCAACGACGCCGCCCGCACTGGCGCCGGCAATGCCAGAGCGGCAGCAGGCTCCGACCCCGAAGACGCGAGATCCACGATCTCCTGCGGCAGATGCCGGATCTCGATCGGCTCGCCCTCCGCGAGCGACAGCGCAAAACACAGCACATTGCGCATCTCGCGCACATTGCCAGGCCATTCATGTCGCAACAGCAAGGCCAACGCCGCATCGCTGATCGACGCTTCGGTCTGCATGGTGCTGGCTTCGGCGCGCAGGATGCGCGTGATCAGAAATTCCTTGTCGGTGCGCTCGCGTAGCGCCGGCAGCGCCAGCGTCGCTCCGCACAGGCGGTAATACAGATCCTCTCGAAACGTACCCGCGCCGATCTGCCGCCGCAGATCGCGGTGAGACGCGGCGATGACATGCAAATTCACATGTACTGGCCGGTCCGCACCCAGCGGCAGGATCTCCCGCTCCGACAGCGTGCGCAGCAGGCGCGTCTGCAGTTGCAATGGCATGTCGCCAATCTCATCGAGGAACAACGTTCCGCCGTCGGCGCGCTGGATCAGGCCCTTCATCCCCTTGCTACGCGCCCCAGTGAACGTGCCGGGCATGTAGCCGAACAGCTCGCTTTCGATGAGCGACTCGGGAATGGCCGCACAGTTGACGGCGATGAACGGCTGATCGGCACGACGACTGGAATCGTGAAGCGCCCGCGCCAGCACTTCCTTGCCGGTGCCGGTCTCGCCCTGAATCAGAATGTTGACCGGCTTGTCCACCAGCCGCGCGGCACGGTCCAACAGCTGTTGCATGCGATGATCTTCGCCGGCGAGCCGCTGCAGAATCTGCTCGCGACGTGGATTCGGCTGCGCACCGCTCTCGACCGTCCGATAGCGCGACGGGGCGGCCTTCGGCGCGATCATCGCCGCGTGATAGCCCTGCCCTTCCCAGGTGGTCACGATGATTCGCTCATCGCTGGCCGTGCCCTTGGTCAGCCGCCAGATGTCGTCGATGCGGGAGCCGAACACGCCGCTCAGGTGATGTCCGACCAGGTTGCCTCGCATCTCCGAGGGAATGTGCGTCGTCTCGAGCAAGCGCAGATTGCGCCGCGCGTCGGCATTGGCGCCGACGATCTTGCCGTCGCGATCCAACGCCAGCATGAGCTCGCCGCACACATCCACCAGCGGGCCGGCGGTGCCCAGTCGCAGGATCCAGTGCTCGCGGAACTGGTGCATGAAGTTGGCGTCTTCGATCATGCGCCCGTACAGCCGCGTCAAATGCCTGATCAGATGCTGGCTCTCACGGACATCCGGCGACGACAGCACCGATACGTCCAGCGCGCCCATGAAGCCACCGAGCGGGTCGAACAGCGGCGTGCTGGTGCAGCTCAGCCCGACGTGGCCGACATAGTAGTGGTCCTCGCGATGACAGGTCAGCGTCGCTTGCTCCGCGATGCAGGTGCCGATGCCGTTCGTGCCGGCATGGATCTCGTTCCAGTTCGCACCGAGCGCGAGGCCGGCGCGCTTCAGCGACTGATCCCAGGTGTCGTTGCCGATGTAGTCGATGGTGACGCCGTCAGCGTCGGTCAATAACAACACATAACCCAGCGCCGAGACGTGCTTGTACAACTGCTCCATACCCGCGCGAGCCACGTGCAGATGCTCTTCGTTCTGTTGGAGGCATTCGCGCAGTCGGCTCGATGTCTCGATGCGCACATCGGGGCGCAGGCCGGGATCGAGCGCGTGCTCGGTTGCGCAACGGCGCCAGGAGCGATGGATCAGGCTGGTATTGGCGTCGAGCGTGGCGAGCGGCTCGTGCGCATGGACCACTCGCAGGATTCTATCGACATGGTGCTGAACAGTCGTCATCTTCCCCCCTTTCGCGCCCGGCCTGGCCGATCGAATGACGCCGGCCTCCGGACATCTTAGCGCCGGACCGCGGCTCGTTTCGACCATTGTTCCCGCAACGAGCGTCGTGCCGGGCGCAGTGGACTGCGAGAGTGGGTCCAACCGGCTTGTCGGCGCGGCGTGAACGCTCTCAGGCGCGACGCCATCCAGGCAAAAGCGCGATACAAGACCGCGTGCGAATACAGAACACGCCACGCCTTCCAAGCAAGCACTTCGGGCCCGCTGCGCGCCGTGCCCTGCCCCTTCAGTCGCTGTTGTTGACCGGCCGGCGGCTCGGCATGCCGGCCAGCCTCGCGAAGTCGCATCAGCAGATTCGGGATCGGAATCCCAACGGGACAGACCTCTCCGCACGCTCCGCACAGGCTCGAGGCGGTGGGCAGATCTCGCGTGGTCGCGAGATTCATGAGATGCGGCGAGATGATGGAGCCGATGGGACCGGGATAGGTCGTGCCGTACGACAAGCCTCCGACACGGGCATAGACCGGGCAATGATTCATGCACGCTCCACAGCGGATGCACTGGAGCGTCGCCCGGAAGTTCGCCTCCCGATAAGCTTGCGCGCGGCCGTTATCGAGCAGGATGAGATGCACTTCCTTCGGCCCGTCCTTCTCTCCGGGACGTCGCGGTCCGCTGATGATATTGAGATAGGTCGTGACCGCCTGCCCGGTCGCGGAACGCGTCAACAACGTGAACAACGGCGCCACGTGCTCGAGACGCTCGATCACTTTCTCGATGCCCGTGATCGCGATGTGGACGTCGGGCACGCTGGTGGCGAGCCGGCCGTTGCCTTCATTTTCGACCAGCACCAGCGAGCCGGTCTGCGCCACCAGAAAGTTGACACCGGAGACGCCGATCTTCGCATTCCGGAATTCGTCGCGCAGCGCGCGGCGTCCGATCGCGATCAGCTCGGACACGTCTTCCGTGTACGGCTCGTGTGGCAAATGCTCGGCGAAAATTCGCGAGACATCCGCCTTGGTCTTGTGAATGGCCGGCATGATGATGTGACTGGGCCGGTCGCCGTCGAGCTGCAGGATGTATTCGCCCATGTCGGTCTCGACACAGGCGATGTCGTGCTCGGCCATGCGATGGTTCAGCTCGATCTCCTCGCTGACCATCGACTTGCCTTTGACCATGCGCCGCGCGTCGTGGCGACGGGCGATGTGCAGAAAGATCTGGTTGGCCTGCGCGGGATCTTCCGCCCAATGCACGATCACGCCGTTCGCGGCGAGCCGTGTCTCCAACTGTTCCAAGAGCTCTGGCAAGCGCGCCAGCGCGTGCTTGCGAATGTTCTCACCCAAGGCCCGCAGCCGCTCGAACGCCGGCCGATCCGGAAACTGCGCCGCGCGCTTGTCGGTCAGATAATCCATCGCGCCCCGAAAACTCTGGCGCAGGGCGGCGTCGGCCAATGTTTGTTTCGCGTTGGCTTTGAACGCCAGCGGATCGGCGACCGGATGAGGATGACTCATGCCTGCTCCTCGCTCCGGATCAACAGAATCGTCAGTTGCTTCGGCCCGTGCGCGCCATACACCAGCAGGCGCTGAATATCCGCGGTCTTCGAGGGACCCGTGACCAGCAGCGCATTCGTCGGCAGGCCCTCGGACCAGCGCTGAGCGAGTATGGCGGAGTACAGCGTGTCGTGCAGCTGATCGACATGCACGACCGCGATATGCAATGGCGGAACCAGCGACAGCGTTCGCGGCTCATTGCCGTTCGGCCAGAGGATCAGGCTGCCGGTTTCGACGATGCCGCCTCGCGTGGTCGTGATGCCCGCGTCCATCTCAGCGAACAGCGTCGCTTTGAAGCGGTCGAGCGATTCGTCGTACCAGCATAAACATTCGGCACCGACGGTCGAGGCCAACGAGGTGCTCAGCTCGGTATCCCGTCCCGCCAGCAACCGTTTCACGCCCTTGACCTCCAGCACCGATAACAGCGCGACCGGCCAGTCTGCGAGCGTCGTTTCGATCACTTCTGCCTGCCACCCACGCGCCCGCTCCACAAATTGCGCGACCCGATCCGCCGTCGACGCAGTGAATGACTGGGCGTAGTAGCCATCGAGGTTCGGTGGCCCAACCTGCTCGGCAGGCATGGCCGAACGCAGCCGGGAAAAGATTGCGCGACGCGCGGTATCGATGGATGCATCTTTCACAGGATGACTCCGTCGTCGGGGAGCCTGTCGCGCAACAAGCTCGCCACATGCCGACCTCGGAGCGGCATGCCGCGTTTTTCCAGCGTGGTGTTGAGATTGAGCAAGCAGCCGCAATCGGCGCTGACGAAGGAATCACAGCCGCTCGCGGTGAGCGCGGCGACTTTGTCGTTCGCCATCGCCGCGGAGATTTCCGGATGCTTCACGGAGAATGTGCCACCGAAGCCGCAACACTCGGACTCGTGATCCTGGATAAGCAAAGTCACGCCCGGCAAGCCCGCGAGCACCTTGCGGCCGCTCGACAGCGCGCCAGTCTCTCGACGCGCGCTGCAGGACGTATGCAGACAAACTTGCTGCGATTTCCTCTTGAGCTTGCTGAGATCGATCCGGTCCGCGATGAAGTCGGTGAACTCGACGACGCGCGCGGAGATGTCGGACACCCGGCTGCGCAAGGCGGCGTCCTCGCCACACAGATGCGGCCAATGATGCCGCATCATGCCCATGCAGGAGCCGGACGGCACGACGATGGGTAGCGGCGCTGGAAACAACGTCAGCTGCGCTCTCATCACTTCGCGTGCCTCTTCCGGGAAGCCGCTGGTGTAGGCCGGCTGGCCGCAACACGTCTGGCTTTCGGGGAACAGGACCTCGAAGCCGGCGTGCTCCAGCACCGCGATGGCATCCATGCCCGCGTCGGGATAGAACAGGTCGATCACGCACGTCGCGAAGAAATAGACTTGTGGGCGAGACGCCGGCGCGGCTTTAATGGACGGACTCATAGAGCAGTGGGTGGCTTGGGGCGGACGCATTCTGAGGCCCGGGCGTGCCCCGGGCACATTGGTCCGACCAGTCACGCGCCCAGCCGTAACGTCATGAAAACCCAGGTTCAACAAGTCATTCGCCATCTGGAGCGCGCCGTCCTCGGCGGCACCTTCACGCCCGCTCAGCGCATCCCGTCGGAGCGAACCCTGGCGCTCGAGCTGGGCGTGTCCCGCTCGACCGTTCGCGAGGCCATCGCGATCCTGATCTCTCGCGGCATGTTGACGCGCCGGCAAGGCGACGGCACGTATGCGGTGGATCGGTCCGAACATCGCATGGCGCAGATCTGGGTCGACATGTCACAGCAGCATCCAGGGCTGCAGGCCGACCTGGTCGAGTTCCGCTCGATGGTGGAGAGCCGCGCCGCGGAGCTTGCGGCCAAACGTTACGATCAGCAGGATCGCAGGCGTCTCACCGATGCCCTCGCCGCGGTCGACGCGGCCTACTCGGGGAATCAACGGGAAGAACAGATTCGCAGCGATGTGGAGTTTCATCGCGCCATCGCCGACGCCACTCATAATCCGCTGTTCTCTTATTTGATGTCGTCACTGCTGAAGCTGCTGCATGAACACGTGCAACTCAGCCTGGCCGGACTCGAGCCGGAATCCCCGACGGCGCAGCAGTTGCGCAATCAACACCGCGCATTGGCCGCCGCCATTCTGGCTCGCGACGTCGACAACGCACGAGTCCTCGCGAGCGGCCACATGCAATTCGTGGCCACGCAGCTCAACGCACTGACCCGCGATCGTTAGCGCTGACGCCTCGCAGCCGAGCCCCAATCGATGGGCTAAAGTGAGTTACATACCAGCGCGCCGCCCTTCATGATCAAAGGAAGATTCGCGGCCTCATTGCGGAACAGCCCAAGATCACGCAGCGGATCCCCATTCAAGACCAGGATGTCCGCATATGCCCCCGGCTTGATGCATCCGAGATCGTCGCTCGACTGCAACAGTGCGGCATTGACTGAAGTGGCTGAGCGGAGCACATCGATCGGACGATTCACTTCCGCGCGCAACGCAAGCTCGCCGCCCTGCAGGGTATGAAAGACGTGATCCAAAAGATCCGCGCCGAGGCCGACTTGAACGCCCGCGCGCGTGCAAGCCTCGATCGAGGCCAGCATCTGCTCATAAAGCCCTTTGATCTTACTCATCGACATCGGCGGCACGCCCAATTCGGGAGCGTGCTTGCGCAGGACATCCACCACCGAAAGCGTTGGCACCACGAACGCGCCTTTGCTCGCAATCAACTTTGCCGTTGCATCGGTGATGTGCGTGCCGTGCTCGATCGAACGAATCCCGTTCTCAACGCAACGTCTGGCACCCTCGTCGGTGTGACAGTGAGCCATGACGTAAGTGCGGCGGGTCGAGGCTTCGTACACGGCCGTGCGAATTTCCTCGTCGGTGAATTGCGGCATCCAGATCGGGTCCGTCGGCGAGACTACGCCGCCCGAAACAAACAGCTTCACCTGGGTCGCCCCCATCCGCAGCTCTTCGCGCACGGCCTTGCGTACTTCATCGGGTCCGTCCGCGACCTGCGAGAGCGAGCCGGTGTACCTGCCACAAGAGCACGGCTCGACCTCCGTGCCAGGGCGCATGTCACCATGGCCGCCCGTTTGCGAGATCGCTTTTCCGGAAAAGAAAAAGCGCGGCCCCTTGATCAATCCGGCATCGATGGCCATTCGCAGCCCTACATTGCCGCCGCCGGCATCTCGCACTGTAGTGAATCCGCGGCGAAGCGAACCTTCGAGAATCTTGGCGGCGTGACACACCAGGAACGCCTGCGGCATCCGGTCCGTGTCGAGGATATCGAAGGTGGGCGTGTATGCGTGAAAGTGCGCATCGATCATGCCCGGCATCAGCACGCGCCCGCCGCAATCGATGACGCGCGCATCGGAGAACTTGGCGGGGCGATCGGACACTTCGCGGATGCGCTCGCCTTCGATCACGACGCTGGCACCCTCGTGATAGGCCTCCGAGACGCCGTCGAACACGCGCGCATTCTGCAGCACCGTAATCATGATCGAGTTACTCCAGCGGCAGAGCGAAGCGCAGGCCGCGACTGATTGCCGTTGGAACGACGCTCAAATGAGTCTCGGACGGGAAGATGACGGCCTCGACCTGAAAACCGGCGGGAGCTTTCATCGCCTTCAGGCGGTCAGCCAAGGCCAGCGCATTGGTGACCATTCCAAAGGACGTCAGCATCGCTTGCATCTGCTCCCGCGTGACACCCGGGTACAGCTTTACATGATCGGCCAGCTTCTCCTCATATTCTCCCGCAATGAGCAGCACGCGAGGTGCGGCCTTTCCGGCCGCCAGAGCATCTTTGAGTTTGGCCTCCTGCTTCAGGATCGCACCGTTGCCCCAGTTGATCGACGGGCTGTTGATCAGATAGGTCTGATAGGCATCTGGATGATTGAACAGGACGTATAGCGCAAACAGGCCGCCGAAGGAGTGGCCCCACAGGACGTTGTCGCGACGGTTGGTGGAGTAGGTAGCATCGATCTGCGGCCGCAGCTCTTCGGTCAGAAAGCGATGGAAACCCGCAGCCTCGCCATAACTCGCGCCCTTGGTCAGAGGCGAAGCCTCCAGCGAAGCAAGAGTCGCGGCATCGGGCGGGAATGGAGTCAGGTCCGCACACCGCGTGCGCGAAGCCGTTTGCCAATCCTTGCCGTAACCGATGCCGACGACATACGCCGGCTTCGCTTCCCGGCCGATACTTTGCATCATCACCGCGTCGGCGGCGGTATTGAAGTTAAAGTCCCCGTCGGTGAGATAGATGACCGGATAGCCTTCGCTGGGCGGGGCTTCCTGCGCCGCCACTGGCTTGGCGACATAGATGCGGTAGGTCCGACCGGTGATCTTGGAGGTCATATCCCATTGCTCGGCGTTGGGCCGCACGAGTGGGGATCGTGGCAGTGCCTCGGCGTGCGCAAATCCTCCGGTGAGGCGCGATGCCGTCAAAGCAGTCGACAGCCCAATGCCCGACATCAGAAACATTCGTCGTCCAAACATTCCACACCCCCACCGTAACTTTCGCGAGACAACACTGCCTCGAGTAGCGAATAACCGATGTTTGCCCGGAACTTTCATTCACGCTGGCGACACCGCACACGCGCACCCACAATCGTGAATCAACGCGTCTGTTGTTCCGCGATCCAATCGTCGATGCGCTGATCGAGCAGATCGAGCGGCATCTGCGCGCTGCCCAGGATGGCGTCATGAAAGCCGCGGATGTCAAACTTGCCGCCCAGCTGCGTCTGCGCACGCTGGCGCAATTCCTGGATCTTGATCATGCCGATCTTGTAGCCGGTCGCCTGTCCCGGCATGACGATGTAACGCTGCACTTCGGCACGGATCTGGCCCTCACTGGCCGGCGAATTCTCGCTGAAATATTTGATCGACTGATCTTCGGTCCAGCCCTTCGAATGCAGTCCGGTGTCGACGACCAGGCGGATCGCGCGCCAGATTTCGGTAGTGAGACGACCGAGATCGGAGTATGGATCCTGATACGCACCCATTTCTTTCGCGAGCTTCTCGGTGTAGAGGCCCCAGCCTTCCTGATAGGCGTTGATGGAAAGAAATCTGCGGAATTTCGGGATGTCGGTCAGCTCGAGAGCAATCGCAAAGTTCATGTGATGGCCAGGCAACGCTTCGTGATAGGCAATTACCTCCAGCTGCGGAATCGGCATGGCCCGCATGTCCGACAGATGCACGTAGAACACGCCCGGCCGCGACCCGTCCGGCGAAGACCCGAAATATTGCTGAGGCGCACCCGCGATCTCTCGATAGGGCTCGACGCGCTTCACGATCACGTCGGCCTTCGGCAAGATGCCAAAGTATTTTGGCAACAGCTGTTTCATGGCAGCGATGTGATTCGTGGCCGCATCGATATACGCCTGCCGCCCCGCGTCCGTATTCGGATAGTAGAAGCGGTCGTCGTCTCGCACGAACTTGAAGAACTCCTGCAGCGTGCCCTTGAAGCCGACCTGCTGCTTGATTCGTTCCATCTCGCCCTTGATGCGCGCGATCTCATCGAGGCCGAGCTGGTGGATCTGCTGCGCCGTCAATCTGGTCGTCGTCGAGTTGGCGAGCATGGCCTCGTAATAGGCATTGCCATTCGGGTTCTTGCCAACGCCGGTGGCGATCTTGTCGGCCTTTGGCACTTCGGACTCGAACCAGGCGATCAGTCGATCGTAGGCCGGCCGCCACTGCTCGAGCAGTGCCTTGCGCGCCGCCGTCTCGTAGACGCGCGCCTTGGCGGAATCGATCTTGCCCGCCTTCACCAATCCCTCGACCTCGGCCTGAACGTCGGCCCATATCGCGCTGTCGCCCTGCCCGTCGAACGGCGCACCTGTGATCATCGAGCGCGCCTGCGAAATCATCGCTTCATAGGAGAAGCGCGGCACGCGCGAACCAGCCGCCGCGTTCTGTTTCGCGATATCGAGAAGTTGCAGCTGCGCGCGTGCGACGCCGCCGATACGCGCGATATAAGCCTCCATGTCCGCCGGATCGTCCACGCGGTGGACCAGCATCAGGAACTGCGGGATCCAAGTGTGCGGCCCTGACAGCTGGTGAAAGATATAGGCGTTACGCCTGAACCTGGCGAGCGACGCCGCATCCTCGTACTGATAGATCCACAAATCATAGGAGAGCCGTGCCTCCGGCGGCAGCTTCGTCCGATCGAAACTGGCTTTCAGTTCCTCGACCGATTTGCGCTGCCATTCAAGCGCGCGATCCGCCGCCGCCTCGGACATGTCGTCGATCTTGTCGTAGTCTTTCTTGTCACCGGCGTAAGTCCGGGCGATCGGACTCAGCGCGAGCTGTTCCTCGTATTTGGCGTCGAACCAAGCATTGATGCGCCCGATCTCGGCCGCGGCGTCGCGCGCAGACAGCTCCTCCGCCGAGATCGCCACGTTCGATCCCATGCATGCCAACAGCAATCCGCCGACAAACAACGCCTTCGAGATTCTCATCTTCATCCTTCCCGAATTGACCGGCCGCAAGCGCGCCTCGAAGCCGGCAATTCACTGTTGCCGACTTCGAGGTCATGTGCGCCGCTGGCGTCGAGACATCACTCACTGCAGTCAGCGGAAGCGATAGCTCATGTTCAAACCGACCGTGCGCGGGCGCGGCCTCGCAGTCGGTAGAACCATGCCATTGGATACGCCGGCGACCGAGATGGCAGCGTTCTCGTCGCTGAGATTGTCTCCGAACAAGTAGAGTCCCCAAGATTTCCCTTCCAGGCCGAGTCGCGCGCCAAGCAACGTGACTTCATCCGACGGCTCGAGATTGTTGATCATATCGACCTGGTCGGAGGTGTACTGCGCCTGACCGAATGCGAAGGCATCGAGCGTGGCAGTCAACGGCCAGCGGTACGTTGCCGACGCGGATAGCGTGTTCTCGGGAACTCGCGTAACACGGTCGCCCTTTCGAATGTTCACTCCCGCATCGGCCTCGGTGTATTCCGCATCCACATGACTGGCCGACAGTTGCAGATTCATTCCTTCGATCGGCTGCACCGACAGACTGAGTTCCGCGCCGATGGTCCGAGCCTCCGCGCCATTCTGTAATGCGCTCAACTGCGTCACCGGTTCGACGATGACGTTGACCATGAGGTTCTGCCAGTCGTTGTAATAGACCGCCGCCTCGAGCGCGGCGCGACCGTTGGCGAACGTCCCTTTCGCGCCGAGCTCGTAGCTCCACACGATCTCCTCTTCGATACCTACCGGAACGTCTATGCCGCTCAGCGCGGCGGTGATGAGCGACACCGTTGGCTGGACTTGACCCGCGCGAAAGCCCTTCGCCACGTTCGTGTACAACATCCAATCGTCGCTGACGTGCCACGCCAGGTTCAGTCGCGGGTTGACGGTATCGATGGAGCTCTCGACGCGTCCGGTGAAACTCGGATCCATCATTTGAACGAGCGCCAGGGTCGCGGCGTCGATCGGGTCGGCGCGCAGACGATCGTCCTTGAAATAGCGCAATCCCAGCGTGAGGTCCAGCTTGCGCTCGATGAGCGGCCAGGTGCCTTCGCCGAAGATCGCGTATGACTCGCTCTCGGCAAACTCCCCGAAGCTCAGGCCGAGAACCTGAGCCTCGACCGGGCGTTCGATCTTTCGGTAGAACAGTCCGCCGGTCCAGCGGAACCCCTCCTCGTTGGATGAAGTGAGTCGCAGTTCCTCCGAACGCACGTCTTGAGTCTGGTCGGAGAGTACCGGCAAGCCCAATAACGTGCCTGCATTGAACAGATGGAAGTCCATATACGAGGTGGCACTCACCAGATCGGCAAATCCCAAGTCATAGCGCACTGTCAGGCTGTACAGGTCGTATTCCATATCGGTGCTGACCGGCGTGAGATCCGTCGTCTGATCTTCGTAGGTTCCATTGGAACCGCCTGCCGCCGAGTCGGTGCGCCAGAAAGAAAGGACGACATCCAGCTTGTCATTCGGCGCCAACCGCAACTTGCCGCGGTACGTGTCGATGTCACGCTCGTTCTCATCCTTCACACCAGTCGACGTGTTGTCGGTCCAGCCGCCGAAATCCTCCTGCGAGGCGACCAGGCGCAGCGCCACCTTACCCTCCACCATCGGCAGATTGAGCATGCCCTTGGCGGCCCAGCTGTCATCGCCGCCCTCGGTCGACGTTGCCGTGAGATCGACATCGCCCTGCAGGTCGGTCAGATTGGGCTCGGCTGTCAACACACGGATCGTGCCGCCAAGTGAACCATCGCCGTACAGCGTGCCCTGCGGGCCTCGCAGCACCTCCACGCGCTCCAGATCGAAGGTGCGTACATCCGGCACCACAGGTTGCGAGATGAAGCTGAAGGGCAACTCATCGAGGTAATAACCGATCGGCGCGTCACCGAACGTCGAGTTGATGCCGCGGATCTGAATGCTCTGTGTCCCTGCCTGCGTATCGACGACGCTGACGCCGGGCGCTGCCTGTAGAAAATCGGCGAGTTGCACCGCGCCTTGCTCGCGCATCCTGTCATTGGTGAAGGCAGTGATCGACTGTGGCACGTCGAGAATGCGCTCCGCTCGCTTGGTAGCGGTGACCATGATTTCTTCAAGCGCCAGTTGACTCTCAGCCTCGCCTGCCGCCCTCGAGCGTAGGCGCTCGGAAGCATCGGGCACGCTCTGTTCGTCGCTCGAATCGAGCGACGACACTCTCAGCGGTTTTGCCGGCCGCTTGTCGGGTTTGCCGATCTTCGCAGGGTCGCGGATCATCAAGACCCCTGACGGCGTCCTGTCGGCTTTGAGGCCCGAGCCCGCGAGCAGTAGATCCAGAGCCTCGTCCGTGGTGTATGCGCCGGAGATCGGCATGCTCTGCCGACCCGCCACGAGGTCCTGCGAGAACAGCAATTGCTCGTTGGCTGCGGCGGAGAGAGCTTTGAGAGCTTCCGAAAGTGGTTGTGTTGGAATGGACAGGGAGTGGGTAATCGCGCGGGCTGATGCAGATTGCGCGGCAAGCGCGCTCGCACCCGCAAGAATAAACGCGGAGCATGCGGTCGCGGAGGCAGCCACCGAAAGCGATCCTCTGCAAAGCAGCCTGATGCTTCGGCGAGCACTCGGGGTCTTAGCCATCGGTCGTCACCCTTGCTGTCGTTAATTGGCCAGATTCGACGCCGTCGGACGCCAGTGTCGTGCGGCGATATTTTTGAAGAGAAAATCAACCCGACGTTCATTCCGACGAGCCATGCCGGCAAACCCACACTCACGGTTGACGAGTTTTTTGCAGTTTTACTACGACGCAGTTGTGAGGCAGATGCGGTCGATCCCGCCTGCAGGTGGCGTGCGGTCCGCGTGACGCTCTCATCGACGCAGGACGCGAATCAATCCTGAGCGGTGAGATAGATGACGGATGCGCTGACGTGCTCAGCCCGCACCGGAAAATACGTCGAGATTGCCTCGACGAAGGCACTGGCATCGCCCGCTGTGAACGTGCCGCTCACGCCGACATCTGCCACCGACGGGTCGACTTCAACCTGCAACTTCGAATAGCGATTGACGCGCTCCGCGGCGCTTGCCAACGATTCGTTGTTGAAGAACAGTCGCCCGCTCTGCCAGGCCGTGGCCTGTTGCACGTCGATCTTCCGGACCACTGTGGCACTACCGTTCGCTCGAACCTGTATTCCCTGGCCCGAGCTGAGTTCAACGACAGGAATCGAAAGTTTCTTTCCCGGCGCAGGCACGGCTGGCGTATCCGTCTGCGGCGTGATTCCGGTCACGGACACACGACCTTCCATCAAGGTTACCAACACGGTATTCGCGACTCGCTCGACATTGAACTGGGTACCGTGCGCAACCACGGTCTGATTGCCCGCCTGAACGCGAAACGGCCGCGCCGGATCGCGTGCAACGTCGAATCGAGCCCTTCCCCGCTCGAGCACCAGCAGGCGCACATCATCCGAGTAGGCCACGCGAACCGTGGATTTTGCGTCCAGCGTGATCAGCGAGCCGTCGTCGAGTCGCAGGGCGCGCTGTTCTCCGAGCCCGGTCGAGTAGACGCCTTGCTGGAGATAGAAATAGAGCGCGGTGCCGATGAGCGCGACGCAGATCGACGCGGCCAGTGCCAGGGACCGGACGCGCCATGCACGAATGGACCACCTTCGGTTAGCCGCGCGGCGGGCGTCATCGAGGGCATTGCGACGAGCGACGATGATCTCGGGTGCAGCAGCATGTGCGCCGATGCCAGCCCACGCGGCCGAGACTTGCTTGTAAGCCAGCTCGTTCTTCGGATCGCTCTCGATCCAGCGCTTGAACTCCGAGAGATCTTCGACGCCCGCCGACTCCGAACCGACCCGCAAGAACCAGTGCGTCGCTTGCTCCAAGCGATCGTCCGAATTCGAATCCGCAGCTGCCGAATGCTTGAACATGCTCATTGGGGATGCATCCGACGCGTCAGGTGCAACAGCGCCCGACTGATCTGCTTCTCGACGCCGCTCACCGAGATGCCATACAGCTCGGCAATTTCACGAACTTTCAGGTTCTCGAAGCGATACAAATAGAACATGGCGCGCGTTCGTTCGCTCAGCTCGTCGAGGGCCAAGAGTGCTTCCTGCAGTGTCCTTTGACCTATTACGACGCGCTCGGGGGACAAACCCTCAGTGAGGGCATCGGCGACAGCGGCCACGGGTTCCGATGGTAGCGGCTCTTCGACGCCGCGGGTGTGGATCTTGCGAGCGCGGTCGCGTAACAGATTGACGGCGATATGGAATAGCAAGGCCTCGGCGTTGCGAATCGGCCCCTGCTCGAGACTGCGCAACATGCGCTCGAATACGTCTTGGGTCAAATCCTCGGCTTCAGCGGCGCTGCGAACCCGACGGCCGAAGTATGCAAGGAGTGCCGGGCGATAGCTCTCGATGCCAACGCTCTGGACCGTCGCAGTCTCACGATCAGCCGAGCCTGACCACGGACCCGGGTTGCGCGGAAAAAAATCAGCCATGTTGTCGCTCGCCTCGGCGGCTCACGGGGCGGCCTCTACGGATAGTTCCATTGACGGCTGTCGAAGCCAGCCGGCTGCTGTTTGCGCATATGCGCTGCCATTTCGTGCAACATCGCGAAAGGCCATGGATCCAGCCCGAGTCCGTGAAACGTGTGCCCGATCTTGGGTCGGCCGTAGCGGAACGACCCCTCGTACGGCGGGTCCCGCGTGGTCTTCAAGAAGTCCTCGAGCAGATACATGGCGTTATTGCAGTAGAACTGATCCATGTCGCCGCACAGGAAGAACAGTTTACCGCGGACCTTCGGCCCTACAATCCCCCAGTTCTCTTCCAAGTAGTAGCGGATGTCGAAGCCGTTCTCACGCCAGAGCTCCGCCACACGACGGTCGATCGCGCCGGTCTGCCAATCGATCAAGGGCACCGGGTAACCATCGGGCCCGACTGGGCCGAACATGGCCGCGTACGCATCGATCCACTCGCCGCCGCGCGATTTATCGCCGAGCGCCCGGGATAGCTGGCCAAACTGTCGCGCCGATACGGACCAGCCACCGGTCACCGTGCGGGCGTAGGGACGCTCGGGCTGCAACCACTTGTAGCTCTCCGGCGTGTAGTAGTTCTTTTCCTTGTAGATGTCCGTGTGGGCCAGCGCCCGATAGTCGACCATGTCGGGGCAATAGATCCAGGCGCCACCGAACGATTCGGGTTTCGTCACCTGTGTATATAGCGAAATCCAGCCCCCGGTCGAGCCGCCAAACATCACACGCGCCCACGGAGCATCGATCGTGCGAAACTCGCGATTGATATAAGGAAGCAACTCCTGCATGAGCACGTCCTGCCAGGGCCCGGTATTCGGCGAGTTCACGAAATATGAGTCGTCGTAGAACGGCGTCGGATGCATCAGTGTCACCACAATGACACGCGGCGTGTCCGCGGCCAACCAGTTCTCCCAGATCCATCGCGGTGAGCCTGTGGCAGCGGGACCTTTGGTTACCTCCGGCTCGCGGGTCGGGAAACGCAGAGGCGTATGTTCCTGGAAGTGCCCCATGTGGAATACGACTGGATAACGCGCGTCGGGATGCTCGGCGTAGCCCTCGGGCAGCAACACATTTACGCCGACCGGCGTGTCACGTCCCCAGAACCGAGACGCCAGCTCGCTGCGAAACTTTCGGAACTGCAGATACTTCGTGTCGGCCGGCTGTTCGATGGGAGGAATTCGAGCATGCAGCGTCAGTGACACCTTGAAACCTTCGCCCGCCACGACTTTGATCCGCTGAACGTCGCTATATAGATTGCCCGGCGACAGATGAAACTGAGTACCCTCCCAATCGTCCATCGGCAGCCAAATGGTCTTGCCATGCGCGGGTGTCACTTGTTCGTAGCGATGCAGCACCGCCTGTATCGAATACTCGCCCGGCGGCAGATCGGAGAGATGGCTGAACGGATAGCCGGCCTCCTCACCCGACATCGTGGCACTTGCTCCGGGCCGCAGCGTCGCGACGTTCTGTCCGAAGAACGGGGCATACTCCATCGAAGCGTCGTTGAAATAATAGGCCGCCGTGATGGGAGTGACCGAGCGCGGCTCCTTGTCCGTTCGATCGCTCACCATCACGAAGAGCCTGCCCGTTTCGGGGTTGGTCGCGACCGTACCACTGAGTGTGACGGTCACGGATCGCAGCGGGGCGCTTGCGACAGCATCCCGGTCCAGCAGCAACCCCAACGTCATCAGACCCAGCGCAGCGTAATGCGTTGGCAATCTCATCGGCCCACCTCCTGTGATGCGTCGACAAGGATGGGAAGCACGATGTGCGAGAGATGCGCCATGAACAACTCATCCGATCTGTTCTTGGGGTTGGTCAGATCGATCTTGTTGGGCTCGATCGTGTAGGGGATCATGGCGGCATGGGCCGGATGTTTGCTGTTGGCCATCGGCCATTGATGCTCGCCGGTAGACGAGCGTAACCGTCGGTGCTGGCACCGGCGAGATACGTGCTGTAAGTGCCTTCGGAGCAGCGTGCGAGATGAAACGATCGAGATGTTGCTCCAAGACGTTGAGCGGCATCGCGCCCTCGCCGATCGCCGCTGCGTGGAACGCTCGAATGTCGAAACTCGATCCCAGCTTCTGCTCGGCCCGGCGCCGCAGTTCCCAGAACTTCTCATACCCCAACCAGTAGCCGATCGCCTGCGCCGGGATGTCGGTCGAATAGCGCAGTGTCTCCGAGTCGATTTGCACATCCGATTCGAATGTGTGTGCCTTCATGAAATCGCGGGCCTCCTGCAGCGACATGCCGAGATAGTTCATACCCGTGTCCACGACCAGGCGCGATGCGAGGAACGCCTGCATCGTGAGGTGCCCGTAGAGGTCGTACGGATCCTGATACAAACCTAGCTCTTCACCAAGGCTCGCTGCGTACTCGGCCCAGCCTTCATTGAACGCGCCGTACAGCAGAAATGCGCGGAGCGGGTGCGCATTCGAGTTCTCCTGCTGCAAGGCCAAGTGCAGATGGTGTCCTGGCACGAGCTCGTGATACATCAGGTGTGCCGCCGAGAGCAGCGAGCGCTCCTCGAGTTGAGAAGCGTTGTAGTTGTAGATGCCCATCGTGTTGGCAGGCGTCGGTGGCTGATAGTAGCCGTAGGTCACTGCGGCTTCCGCCGCTGGCGCCAGGCGCGCGACTCCGTACGGCGCCTTGGGCAGTCGTGAGAAATAGCGCGCCAGGTGCGGGTCCATGCGCCTGGCGTAAGCAAGGTAGCGCTGCTCCATATCCTGCGGTGACTTGGCGATGAAGCGCGAGTCTTTGCGCAGACTCGCATAGAACTCCTCGCGACTGCCCTTGAACCCGAGCTGCTCGCGCACGCTACGCATGCGCTCATCGATTTCGGCGACCCGCTTCTGCCCGAGATCGTAAATTTGTTGAGGCGTCAGCGTGAGCCCGGTCTGATCCACGATCCTCCGCAGATACTCATCCCTGCCGCCGGGAAGATTGCCGATCCCGACCTGCGCAGGCGCGCTGCGCACATAGTCTTCACCAAAGATCGCGATAACGGCGTCATAGCCGGGGAGGATGCGCTCCTGAAGCTTGCGTTTGATCGCAACCGTGAATGCCTCGCGCTGCTCGGGCCTGAGCTTCTCGAGCCGGGAAGATGCAGGTATCAGGTTTCCGGGCGCGGCAGCCCGCAACCCGTGAAACATTGCAACTACGCCCGGGATCGCAGGTTGGGCGACTCGAATGCCGCGCTCGCTCTGGGCGCGCGTCTTGGCGGCGACCTGGTCGAGCACGGTGCCATAGGAATCGAGCAATTGCTGGTAATGCTCGACATCGCTCGCCGTCTCGAATCCGTGCCCGGCGAGTATCTGGTGAGCCGCCATGTGCCACCCGCCGGCGTAGGGCGTCACCGCAGACTCGAACCAGTAGCTGTGTTCACCGTTGGCAAGCGTCGTAAATGTGTGTCGTAACAAACTCGCAAGCAGCCATTGCTCTTCCGGCAAGCTCTCGAGCGCGATGGCGTCGAGCCGCTGCAGGCCGACCCGGCCGTACTTCGCGCCATCCAGCGCAGCCTCGAAAGTGATCGAGTCGAAAGCATCGACCTGCTTTCCTCGCAGCAGTTTCACCATGGCGGAACTGCGTTCGAAGTAAGCGAGCAACTCGTCCGCCAGCATCGTCACTTGCTTCGAAGCATCGCTCGAAGCGACTGCGGGGGGTGCAGCGACAGCACTTGACTCTGGCTTCTGACATCCCCCCGCCCCGAGCGTCGCCAACAACACGGCGCAGCCGATCATGAACGTTCGCACCCTCGTCACTGCCAGTCTCCCCGAAATTCACCCGTTCATCAGACGCAGGCAGCGCCTCCTCCCACAACGCCATCCCACCCGCCCGTCGTTGCCGGGGGCCGGTGTGGCAACAGTCGGCGCCCGCGTCTCAGTTCTTTCCAGCCGAGGTCCGACATTTGGCGCAGTCACCGGGCATGTTCTCGCAGCACCCTCGCGGCCTGTTCATCTGTTTCGCCACGGAGGTGTGGGAACGCTTCAGCTATTACGGCATGCGTGCTCTGCTCATTTTCTACCTGATGCAGCACTTCGGGTTCTCCGAGGCAGACAGCTTTCTGATCTACGGCACCTACACCGCGATGGTCTACGTGACGTCGATCCTGGGAGGCCTGATCGCTGACCGGTACCTTGGCGCACGTAAAGCCGTGACGCTCGGAGCCGTGCTGCTGGTCATCGGCCATTTCGGCATCTCTTTCGAAGCCTCGGTGCAGATCTTCTATCTCAGCCTGGCGCTCATCATCGTCGGCGTGGGCCTGCTCAAGCCGAATGCCTCCACGCTGGTAGGCGCGATGTACGCACCCGATGACTCGCGGCGCGATGCGGGTCGCATTCTGGGCTCTCTATGAGCAATTAGGCAGTTCGCTCAATGTTTTCGCCGATCGCCTGGTGGATCGGCGCGTGTTCGGCCACGAAATTCCCGCCGCCATGTTGCAAGGGCTGCCATCGATTTTCGTCATTCTCGGCGCGACGCTGTTCAGCAGCCTTTGGATGTATCTCGCGCGCCGCCATCGAGACCCGTCAGCGGCCATGAAATTCTCGTTCGCCATCGCCCTGGTCGGACTTGCCTTTCTCACGCTCAGCGCAGGCATCGACCTCACCGAGCCCGGTGACAAGAGTTTCATCGCCGGCCAGATCGCGCGCCTCACGGCGCAGAGCGTCTCCAACCAGTCAGCGGCGAGTAACACCGTCGCCATGGAAAACTATGCTCACGTTTATATCATCCTGGGTTGTGGAGCACTTGGCCCGATGGAGCTGATTGCCAGATCCATCAGTCTCTAAGACCATCGGCGACTGCGCAGCGACGCGGATCCGCCACTGCCGTGTATTTCCCCGTTTCCTCGTCACGAGCAATCACGGAGAACGATCCCATGTGATAGTCGTAGCTCGGCACCACACCCACTCGAACGCCCAATTGGTGCAGGCCCTCTACGACGCCCTGCCCCAATCGATCTTCGATCACCACGCCACGCGCTTCGGTCATGGGCAACATGCGAGGTGCGTCGATGCTCGCATAAGGATCGAGCCCGAAATCGAGCGCGTAAGTGAGCACCTGGGGCATCGTGCAGTGGACATTGCCCGGTGATCCCGCAGAGAGCACCGGACGACCGTTCTTGAGCACGAGTGTGTTACCGATGACGCAGCGGGCCTTCGCTCCCTTGACCAGCGTCGCATCCATGGGACTGGCGAGAGCACCGAACGTTGCGTGGCTGCCAACCATCGGCACGCCACCGACGACCATACCCGGGATACCGGAACCCTGCAGCGTGTTCATCATCTGTACCCAGTTGCCCTCGGCATCGACCACCGCGAGCTCGCAAGAGCCGGAAGGCTGCGCGTTCTCGGAGCCACTCAGCCTCGGCCGACCCGCGGAGCCCGCGAACAGCGACAACAGGTCTGCGCCTCCCCCAGGTCCGTCGCCGCTCAGGCGGATATGCTCGCTGAGATCGATCTTCGGACGCGCCGTTGCAATCATTTTCGCGAGGTGTGCGTGATAGCCATCGTCGAGTAATTCATCTCGCGGCACGCCATAGATCCGATCGTCCTGCACATATTCCCAATGCCGCGATGCCTGACGAAGCGCATGACCCATGGCCCAGAAATGGTCGGCGGATCCCGGCTTCATCTGACGGATACCGAGGTGCTTCAACACGCCGAGCGCAATGGCGATGTAGACCCCCTGCGCCTGAGGCGGCCCGAGACTCACGATCTCGTACTCGTGATGAGCGAACCGCAGTGGCTGCACCCAGCGTGGCGGTGTCTCCGTCATATGCTCCGGCGTGATCCGCCAACCCATCTGGTTCGCCTTCTCGACGAACTTCTGCGCCCAAGGGCCGGTGATCATGTAATCCGGCCCGTGCTCCGCTACGCCCTTGAGCGTCGTTGCCAGACCCGGCGGGACGAAAACATCCCCCACATTGGGGAAGTAGCCTTTGGGTTGATAGAAGTCGCGGCCTTCCGGGAAATAACAGATGAACTTCTCACCGAAGATGTTGACGCCGAATTCGAATGTGGACACTGGATGCCCCTGCTCCGCCCAGGTCACGGCATCCAGGCACAACTCGCCCCACGGGCGCGAACCAAAACGCTCGTGAATGGCCTTGAGCCCAGGCATGAACCCAGGAATGATCGCCGACGGTGGAAGCGCAGCATACGGTCCCATGCCTGGCGGCACCGGTCTGAACGGCGGCAAACCAGAGGGGAAAGCGCCGAGGCTGTCCAGCTGATGAATCATGCCGGACTTGGCTTCGTAGTAGAGAAATGTCACCAGGCCCGCATGATTCGTCATGTACGGCTCGACCGCGGCTTGCACCAAGCAGCCGGCGATGCCGGCATCGGCCGCGTTGCCACCGCGCTTCAGCACATTCACCATGGTCTCGGTAACGATGGCGGACCCGGTGGTCACGGCGGCATCGAGCCCGCCCACCGGGATTTTCGGGCCGGGATTCACGATGTAACGAGAAAGGTCAGTGGTCACGAGCCCTCCAGCTCTGCTTTGGCCATTCGCACTCAAGACGCAGGACGGCCCGCGCTCCACAACGCAATCGGATCGTGCGCGACCGGCAGCGCCCGCTCCATGCAGATCGTCAGGAAGTTGATGCGATCTGTCAGCTTCAGGCGCGACTGTGGGTCGGCGTCGGAGGCGCGTCTGTAGATTTCCAAGCTCGCCACCTCTTTAGTACCGTCAACGTCACGTGAAGACCACACCCGCCTCGCATCCATCGCACTTATATCGACCGGCACGGCAATGGTCATTTCTCGCGGTTCTCTTCCTCGTCTCCACTTCGAATTACGTCGATCGCAACATCATCTCGGTGCTGCTCGAACCCATCAAAGCGGAATTCGGTGTTTCAGACACTTTGCTGGGATTGCTCACCGGCATCTCATTCGCAGTGTTCTATGCAACGCTCGGTATCCCGGTGGCACGCTGGGCAGATCGCGGCAACCGCAAAACCATCATCACGCTGTCTCTGACGATTTGGAGCGTGATGACCGCGCTGTGCGGGCTCGCGCAATCCTTTTGGCAACTCGCATTGGCACGAGTGGGCGTAGGCGCCGGTGAAGCGGGTGCGCTTCCTCCCGCACAATCTCTCATTGCCGACTACTTCGGCCCGACGCGATGCGGGCGGGCGCTGTCGATCTTCATGTCGTCCTCCATGTGCGGGTATTTGCTTGGCTTCGTAGCCGGCGCGCACATTGCAACGACGTATGGCTGGCGTACGGCATTCCTGATCGTGGGCCTGCCAGGCCTGGCACTGGCGGTGCTCGTTCACGTGGTTCTGCACGAGCCCAGGACCCTGCCGCAGTTCCAGCCGCTCCCCGGTTCACAGGAACCCATTCACGCGACATTCCGGGCGCTGCTTGCCAAACGCGCCTTTGTCTATTTGGTGATCGCGATGGTGATCTACTTTCTGATCGCCTATGGCGCGATCGTCTTCCTGCCTTCCTATATGGTCCGCGTGCTGAAGGTACCGCTCGCCGAAGTCGGCACCGCCTACGGTTTGGTCTCCGCCGTATCGTCGATCCTTGGCAGCCTGCTCGGTGGCTTTCTCGTCGATCGGCTGTCTAAACGCGATCTTGCCTGGCTGGGCTGGTTGCCCGCGGCCGGACTGCTACTGTGCTGGCCGCTCTACGAAGCCATGCTGCTCGCGCCCACCTTCGCAATGGCGCTGATGTTTGCCGGACTCGCCGGCCTGGCGCTCAACGCCGCCGTGCCAGCAATGTTCACATGTATTCACGTGATCTGCGGTTCGGCACGGCGCGCCGTTGCCGTGGCCGTGGTGTTCTTCTTTGCCAATCTCATCGGGCTGGGTCTCGGTCCGGTAGTCGCCGGCGCGCTGAGCGACGCCTTCAGCGCCCTCCACGGACCGGTCGGAATCCGGTATGCGCTGCTGCTCGTCATGACGATGCTGCTGCCCTGTGCCTGGTTGTTGGTGATGACCGGCAAGCACGTGGTCGCAGCCGTGGAGGACTGACAGCGCAGCGCTGAGTCTATACACTTGTGTATGTAATTTTCGAGACCGCCCGAGAGGACCGCGTTGAGCGCCAGAATCATCGATGGAGTCGGACACGCTAGACGGCTGCGAGCGGATTTATCCACGGACATTGCTGAATTCCTGGCACGCACGGGCGTCCAGCCAAAACTCACAGTCATTCTGGTCGGAACCGACGCCGCGTCGCGGCTGTACGTCGCGAACAAGGCGAGAGCCTGTCGCGACGTCGGCATGCAATCCGTGACCATCGAGCTGCCCGCGTCGTGTACGCTGCCGGAGCTGCTCTCCGTCATCGACGCGGCCAATGAGGACACTACCGTTCACGGTATCCTCGTGCAGTTGCCCCTGCCTGCGCATCTGCCGGTGCGCGCTGTCCTGGAGCGCATCTCAGTTGCAAAAGACGTCGATGGCTTCCACATGTATAACGTCGGCGGCCTGGTCGTGGGCTCGACCGTCTTCTCGCCGTGCACGCCATTCGGCGTCCAGAAATTGCTGGAAGCCGAACAGATCCCCATCGCCGGCCAGAATGTCGTGGTGGTCGGCGCCAGTAACATCGTCGGCAAGCCAACCGCGTTGATGCTGATGCAAAAAGACGCCACCGTTTGCATCTGCCACGCGAAAACGCGCGACCTCGCGCAATTCACAATAGCGGCCGATATTCTGGTGGTTGCCGCGGGCCGGCCCAATCTCATCCTTGCGCCGATGGTGAAGACCGGCGCGGTAGTGATCGATGTCGGCATCAACCGCCTGCCCGACGGACGCATCGTCGGCGATGTAGATTTCGAATCGGTGCGCCTCAAAGCCTCGCACATCACGCCCGTCCCCGGCGGCGTCGGGCCGATGACCATCACCATGCTCCTACACAATACTTTGGTGGCTGCCCGCGCCTCAGTCGATGAGGCGCAGGGTACCAAGGCTCCTCAATAGCCGACAGCGCGGCCGCCAACCGCAAGCTCGCGAATGGCACCACCGTGCAGTTCGCCGGTCTTCTGGTCGACTTGAATGCCGAGCCAATAGCCACGCAGCGAGTCGTTCTCCACCAGTTTCTGGCCCAGCTCGCCAACACGTTCGATGAATGCGGGCGAGAAATCTTTCGCGCCAATGGCCAGCGGCGGCGTGGTCTCACCGGGCGCGCCAAGCACGAACATACCGAGACTGGGCTCGTTGATGGCCTGTTGCGGCGTCATGCCGAAGTCGATCACATTGACGAGCGCACCGAGGGTGCGCAGGTGCAGGCCCGCACCGATCGAGCTGAAGCCCATGAATGGCTTGCCGTTGCGGACGATCAAGCCAGGGTTGCTGGGATCGGGCAGACGCGAGCCGGGCTTTATCTTTGCGATGTCATCGCGTTGGAATGAGGCGGAGTCGGGAATCGAGACACCCTCGACATTGATGCCCGAAGCCCCCCAGCTAACCGCATTGATGGAGTGGCACACCGTGGCAATGTTCCCCCAGCGATCGATCGCGATGATCGCGTCGGAGTGCACGGGCATTTTCGCCATCGCTGGCACCATCGGCATCTTGCCGGCGCGCATCAGCTCCCAGATCTTCGCCGCCGACTGCTTGGTGACGCGCGCCTCGAGCGCGCGGTCCAAACCTAGAGGCTCGAACGTCTCCGGCTTCGAATAAGAGAACATCAGCGCCGGCTTCGCGATCTGCGCCAGCGTAAACATTGCTTCGGGGGACTGCGAGTACCGCCCGAGCTTACTCAGCTGCGAGACTTCCGCCAGGTTCATCGCTTCGATCAAGTCGACGCCGCCGCTGGCGGGCAGACCATGCACGTAGATGTCGAACCCGTGATAAGCGGTGTGCAGCGGCTGTGCCCAGATGACACGGTAATTCGCTAGATCGTCCAGCGTCATGCGCCCGCCGTCGCGCTGGAGCGCGGCGATCAACTTCTTCGCCCAGGGGCCTTTGTACATGTAGTCCGCGCCCTGCTCCGCCACCTGGCGCAGCGTCCCTGCCAACGCCGGCTGCTTGAATGTTTCACCCGGCTGGTAGGCGCTGCCGTCGGGCTTGGTATAGACCGCCTTGGTCTCGGGCAACCGGCCGAGCACGTCCTTACGATAGGCATACTGGGCCGTCAATCCACGGCTCCACTCGAAACCCTGCTCGGCGCAACGGATGGCGGGTTCGAAGATTTTGGTTCGTGGCAACTTGCCGAAGCGCTCGTGCGCCGCTTCGATACCTGCCATGAAGCCGGGGACCAGCGCCGTCCTCCCACTGGGCGTGTACGTGTCGGTGGCAGTCAGGTTGTTGATCAGCTTCGCCAGATCGACACCCGGCATGTTGAGCGGATCCGTTTCGGCGGCGACAGTGTTATAGCCCGCATTGAGGTTGTAGGTCGTTCCGGTCGAGGCATCGAAATAGACCATGGTCATGATGCCGGCGTAGCTCACCCACGAGCCCGCCGCCATGCAGACTTGCGTAAGCGCGGTCGCCAGAGCAGCGTCGGCAGCGCTGCCGCCGGCCTTCAGAATCTCGACGCCGCCTTCGATCGCCGTCGATCCGGTCGTGCCGGTGACCATGCCGTTTCTTACTGGCACGGGCTGCTGTACTCCAGACTGCTGCGACTCATTGACTTCAGCACCAAATGCGAGTGTACAAGCGAGACTCAAGCTCGCTGCCGTTAGCATGCGCTTGCTCATGGATTGACCTTCCCCTGCTTCAGAATTTGCGACTGACCACGGCACCGAAGGTGCGCGGCTCGAGCGGCATCACCAGAAACTCCGACGCCGACGCAGCGACGAAGCCGTTGTAACTGATGTTCGTACAATCGAAGCTGTCGAATACGTTGCGGACCAACGCCGACACCTTCCACTCACCGAAATGTAGTGGGTTCGAGGCAAAGACGCGCCGCGATTGCCGACCCACAACGAATCGGCTCAACGCTCGCCGTATTCGACCCCTGCGTTACGCAGCGCCGCGGTCGCCTGACTCACGTGCTTTTCCACCATGCTGACCGAAATTCCCATCTGCGCGGCGATCCTCGCATGCGACCAGGCTTCCACTCGATACAACAAAAATGCCTGCCGCGTGCTCGGCCGTAACTTGGTCATCGTCTCGGTGGCAATGCTCAGCATTTGCAGTGACTGCACGACGCTCGATGGTTCGCTCTGGCCCATGTCGGAGAGTTGCACTTCGGCGGCCGGCACCGATTGACGCATCATCCGGGTATACGTGCGCCGACTCCGGTCTTTGACGAGATTGCAGGCCATCTTGAATGCAAACGCTTTGAAGCAGCGGATCTCGGTACGAACTCCCATGCGCCACAGGCGCAGAAAGATCTCTTGCACCAAATCCTCGGCGTCATCCAGGGAGCGCGTCTGCTGCGTCAGGAACGCACGCAGCGGCGCATCCAGTCCCTGGAACACGTCGTTCATTCTCTGGCTGGCGACATCATCGACACAACCTGTGTCCGCGTGTCGCAGCTTGCGCATGCTCTCGACTGCTACTGCCATAGTCTTCCGTACATCATTTTCTAGATTTGATCAGAGCGCAGCGATCAGCACCGTGGCGATGGCAAACGGGCACACGAATTTGAGCAGCAGGCGACAGCACGTTTGCACCGCCGCCGTGTCGGCGGATTGCTCCTGAATCAACGAGAACGGCAACCGCCACCCGACGAACACGCAACTGAGCAGTGCGCCGACGGGCAGCAGAATGTTGGAAGAAACGAAATCGATCACATCGAAGACGGTCTTGTTCTGAAGGTAAGCCGTCCAAGCAAGCGGATGCCAGTCCTTCCACACGTTGAATGACAGGACGCTGCCCAGTCCGAGCCCCCAGACGATCGCAACCGTGAAAAATACGGCGGTCGGACGCGACAGGCCGCGACGTTGCTGAAACCAGGCAACCATGGGCTCTAAGCCTCCGATGGTCGGGGTGAGCGCGGCGAGAACCAACAGAATGAAGAACAGCGTCCCAACCCAACGCCCCGCTGGCATTTCAACGAACGCGGTCGGAAGCACGTTGAAGACGAGGTCCGGGCCTTGCGCGGGATTCAATCCGTACTGAAACACCAAAGGAAACACCATTGCCGTGGCAAGCACCGACACGACGACAATGGCTGTGCTGATCAATAGAGCGGATCGCACTAGAGAGACATTGTTCGGCACATACGCGCCATAGGCCAGCATGATTGCCATGCCTACCCCAGTCGCATAGAAAGCCTGACCAATCGCCGCGAGCACGAGATCCGCCGACAGCTTGCTCAAATCGGGTCGGAACGCGAACGCGAGACCGTGTGGATCGCCGATCGCTAGCGCATAGCCAACCAATACCAGCAAAAGAATCAGCAACCCGGGAGCGCGAACCTTATTGGCGATCTCGATGCCGCGGCTCAAGCCGCGCGCCGAGACCCATCCTACGATTCCGAGAAATACGATGTGCCACAAACCCACTTGCCATGGGCTTGCGAGGAAGCCTGCGAAATGATCGGCGACCGCAGCCCTGGAGAGTCCCATGATCTGGCCGGAGGCACATTTCCATGCGTATGCGATCACCCAACCCGCAACCACGGTGTAGTTCGAGATGATGAGCACGCAAGCGATCGTGCCCAGCACCCCAATCCAGTTCCATGATCGCGAGTACCCGAACGCCGCCGCGACGTGCCCCGCCGCCTCCGGAGGGCTCTGTCTCGATCGGCGCCCGATGACGAACTCCGCGACCAGCAGCGGCGTTGCTATTGCCAGGCAGGCAAGGATGAATACCAGCAGAAATGTGCTGCCGCCGTAGGTTCCCGCCAGATAAGGAAATCGCCAGATGCTGCCGAGGCCGACCGCCGCGCCCACTGCCGCAAGATTGAAGGCGCCCCATGAAGACCAACGTCCGTTCGCGGAACTCATCGAATTCTTTACTGACACATCATGCTCGCTCAGAAATCCACCGAGAGCGTCAGCGCATAACTGCGCGGCTGAATGAGGATCGCGGACGATGGCACCAGCTGTCCGGCAAAGATTTTGTCGGTCGAGAACGAGGCGAGCCCGTCCTCATTGGTGACGTTGTCCACGCGTAGCGCGAACCGCCACGGACCATGTTCGAGACCGGTACGCAGGTCGAGGGTAGTGTAATCAGGCAACCTGACACTTGGGTTCAGCTCTGCGTTCGAGAATGACGAAGGGCGCTCGCCGGTGTACTTCGCGGAGGCTCCCGCAGTAGCCGTCCAATTCGCAGCCAGCGGAACACGATAGTCCAACATCAAGGCGCCGCCCCATTCCGGTGACAGCGGGAACGGATCGCCTGCAGCGGCCCCGAGCGACGCCGACGACTCAGCGTCGATGCTCACGACCTCGGTATCGTTGTAGCCGAAACTCATCGCGACCGTGAGATTGTCGATAGGCACTGCGCGTGCTTCGAGCTCGAGGCCATTCACTTCGCCCTTGCCGCCGTTGCCCTGGAACACGAAACCGCCGCGCAGCGTGTTGAGCTGAATGTCATCCCAGACAATGTGATAAACGGAAGCGCTGAATCCGACGCGTCTGTCGGGCAACGAACCTTTGACACCAACCTCGTAGTTCCAAACCGTATCGGCCTCAAACGGCCGCGCATCAGGAAACAAAGAATTGGTCTGCGGGCCGCCGGGGCGGTAACCACTCGCGGCGCGAACGAACGTACTCAGCACCGGCGTCACGCGCCAACGTAGCGTAGCTAAGTATGTCGTCGCATCGTCATCAAACTCGAAGCGGCTGGTCGGCACGAGTGAGTCAACCAAGAGGCCAGAGCGAGTCGCAGCCACGTCTTGATCGTTTTTTGCGTAACGCGCACCGAGAGTGAGATCGACCCCATCCGTGAAATAGTAGGTAATGTTCGCGAACGCAGCCCGCTCCGTGTAGTCAGAGCGTGTGATTGTGCTCAGCAGGTTGCCGAACGGTTCCGGCAGCGTGGCTCCCGTAACTCGATCCTCGGCGGTCATCGCAACTGGATAAGTGTTCCGTTCGTCGGTGTAGAACAAGCCCGCGAGGAACGCGAACGCCCCGATCCGTTCGGAGGCGTAACGGATTTCGACCGTGCCCTTCTCCATCTGCGGCGACGGATCTCCCTTCAATCCAGTGCCGACGGGCAGCACGGAGGCGAACGTGGAACCATAGATCTGCGTGTAGTCGGCCAATAGCCGGGTCTCATACTGGCCGTAAGCCAGCGTCGAGGTGAGCACGCCAGGGCCCAAGTTCCAGTCAAGCGTCGCCGACAGTGCCTGATATTCCGCCTCGTAAGTAGGATCGAAATAGTTGGAGAACTTCCGTGGTCCGAACGCGGGTTGCAGCGTATCGGTCACATTGTCCTGATAGGAGAACCCATCCGCTTCGATCTTCTGATAGAACCCGGTGAACAGCAGCTGGACATCCTCGCTGACTGCACTCAATAGACTGAGCCGCCCACCGTACACGGTTGCCTCGTTGACATCCTCGCTGCCGGTGCCGACGTTGCTGACGAAGCCGGGGTCCTGTCTATAAAAACCGGATAGACGCAGGCCGATCCGATCCTGACTGAGCGGCACATTCAGCGACGCGCGCATGCCGTAGCCCGTGCCACCGCCATCGACCGCCGAGCCCGTCATGGACGCGGCCCCGCCTGACTTCGCGAGATCAGGTCGCCTGCTAAGGATGCGGATCAAACCGCCGAGGCTGCTCGCTCCGTACAGAGTTCCCTGGGGCCCTTTCAGCACCTCAACACTCTCGATATCGGCCAAATCGGGGTCAGGAGTGATCACTGAGCCGACGGATAGCGCACCGGAAGCGGTAAAGGGAACGTCGTCCAGATAGAAACCAACGGTGTTGGTCGTCTGTTGCGGGCCCGAGTTCAGCCCACGAATCATCACGGTGCCGGCACCAGGCGCTCCGTTGCTACGCTGATCGAGGCCGGGTACCAGATCCGCGAAATCTTTGAAGCCGCTGGCGCCGAGCATCTCCAGCGTTGAGCCGCTCAAGGTATCCATGGCCGCCGGCACATCGATCGAGCGTTCTTCGCGCTTACTGGCGGTGACCAGCACCTCTTCCAACCCGGTCGGGTCTTGAGCAGCAACCGATTCTGCACCCAAAGCGATCGCGATGGTCAACGAGGATGCAATTGCGCCGTTCATGCTGATCTTCCTGCTTGAGCCGCGAGCGACATTGCACACCCATATGTCCGAAGAGAATCATTGAAAGCGAACGACTTCCGATCTGCTCCGACGTCATTGTTCCGACGTGGAAGATCGGCAGTGGCCTATGCAGATCGTCCGTACGATCATGCAGTTCGTCAGACTTGCACCCGCCCCCGGCAACACGGTTTACTCCACGGCGTGGCAAGAACCAGACAACAAGAGCCCACCGTGGCGGCTCCCGAACCGCTGAACGTTGTGGATCTTCGAGCGCTCTGCGATGCGCCAGCTCACAACGTTCACGAGCTTTCTCGATCGTTGTTGGAAGGGCACCGCGCCCTTCCGCAAGGAAGCGCCGTCGAACTGGCAGCAGGCCTGCTGGAGATCAAGTACGACTCGGAAGCGATGCAAGGCCGCCAATGGATGTGCAGGCCGCAACGGGATCTGTGCGTGATGGTCTCGGCGCTCACGCGAGCCCCCGCCATGAACTATTCGATCGCAGGCGATTCCCTGATGGTCGTGCAATTCCGATTGAGCGGCGACGCCATCCACGGTGAACAGGTCGATGAGAGCACGGCTTCCGCCATGGTCTCCTACTTTCCGGCTGGCTCTCGCATGCCATGGCGGATTTCCCGCGCGAGTTCCTGGCACACCATCGCAGTCTTCGGCACCCTGGAGGCACTCGAACAGCGATGGGGACTGGGCCTTGCGATGGCCCAGGCGCTGGATCACACACCATCGACGCTGGAACAATGCACTCAGATCGTTCGCAAGCCTTGGATCGTCACGCAGGGCGTGACGGAGCTTCTGCGAGATCTCCTCTCCTTCCGTTTCACTGGCGCGGTAGGACGCGCTTATACCGAAGCACGCGCTCAACAGCTGCTGTGCGAGGTGGTAGCGGGTCTCAGCGATACCTATCGCCGCCGCCCTTTGCCGACCCGGACGCGACGGCTGCTCCAACGCGTCCGCACTCTCATCGCCGACAATCCAGAACAGCCGCACACTTTGCAATCGCTATCGCGATCGCTCGGCTTGAATCGCACCCTGTTGGCAGAAGCCTTCCATACGGAGTTCGGCGAAACGGTTTTTGCATTTCTACAGAGCGAAAGACTGCGACAAGCGTGGACACTGCTGGAACATGCCGAGCGAGTGGCCTCCGTCGCCGCGCGAGTCGGCTATCGTGACGCCGCGAGTTTCACCCGCGCTTTCAAAGCTCACTACGGCATCACTCCAAGTCACGTCGGTCGGCGGCCGGGTCGAATGCCCTCGCGTCGGCCCCGCCACGGATCGCCGCCGCGTTCTCCCTGATCCATATCTTCGGTTCGGGAAACTCCATCACGAAACGCGCCCCGCGGGCCGCATTCGTGTCGAGCGACAGGCGTCCACCTTGCCGCTCCATGATGCACTTCGCGATTGCGAGCCCCAAGCCCGCGCCGGCGCCCGAGGCATTGGGACCGCGACGGAACCGCTCGAACAGGGATGCAATGGCAGGCGCATCGAGTCCAGGCCCATCATCGGCAATGATCACAGTGGCAGAGTCAGCGGACAGCGTGATCGACGTGCCTGCGGGCGTGTACTGAATCGCGTTCTCGATCAGGTTGCGAAAGACCAGGCGCGTCAGTGTTGCATTCCCGTGCGCAGGCACGGCAGCGTCGGGCGTCGTGGCGGTTACATAGTGTTCTGATTCGAGCGCAACTGGCGCCAGCTCCCGAGCCACTTCCAGCGCAACGGCGTGAGCGTCGAACGCGGCAAACTGGAACTGTTCCTGCGAATCGAGGCGCGCAAGACAGAGCAGTTGCTCGACAAGCCGCGCGAGCTGTTCGATTTCGAACGCAACATCGCCCAGCTCCTGCGCCGAAAAGCGGGACTCGAGCCGTGCTCGCAACGTTGCAAGCGGGGTGCGCAGCTCATGCGCGGCGTTGGCGGTAAATTCTCTCTGCACGCGATAGTCCGCTTCGAGCCGATCGAGCGAGGCGTTGACTGCCTGAACCAGCGGAACGAGCTCGCGAGGAAGGTTTTTGGCATGCAACCGCTCATCTAAACGGAATAGCGACAACATCGAGGCCTGATGCGAGACGGCGCGCAATGAGCGAAGCGATGACAGCACCGTCACGACCACGACGCTGACCACGGCGATCAGCAGCAGGGCTATCGGCCAATACAGCTCGTCCAACGCGCCGAGCATGAGCTCGGCGACCAGACTCTCAGCATCTTCGAGATTCCGCACCACACGCAACCAGTGTGGGCCGTGACGATCATCGAGATAGAGCGCGGCAGCCATGATGCTGTTGCCCGACGACGCATCCGTTTCCCGCTGCAGGACGACCTGCCCACCGCCTTGCGCGACCGGCAATGGCAGATAAGGCGCAGAGAACCCGCCTGACTGCAGCACCGTGCCGTCTGCACTCAGCAACTGATAACCGTTCAATGCATCCGGTTGGGCGTAGAACTCTTGCAGGGACCGTGGCAGCTCGAGATGCGGTGGGCCCGTTCCCGACACGATCGACGCACGCAGGTCCTGAACTTGGTTGGAAATGCTCTGGCCCTCCAGACCCATGAGCCCGTCGCGAAATTCGAAGTACAACACCAGATAGCTGCCGACCAGCGCCAGCAGGACCACGATGGTCAGTCGAACGACGAGTGCTCGAAGCAGGGATGGGGCACGCATCGAGCTGCGATCAGGAGGCAAGATAGCCCAGGCCGCGCAAAGTCCGGAGCGACACATCAGCGCCCGCGGCCGCGAGCTTCTTGCGCAATCTGTGCACTTGAGTCTCCACCGAATTCGCGGTGCGCTCCTGCTCGAAATCGTACAGGCATTCGGCAAGCCGTTCCTTCGAGATGACACGTCCCTGATTACGCAGTAGCGCTTCGAGCACGATCAGCTCCGAGCGTGTCAAATCGAGCGGCGTCTCGGCGACGGTGGCGATGCGTGCGGACGTATCGAGCTTCACGCTGCCGAGCGTCAGCGTGCGGCCCAATGCCGCGCCCGGACGACGCAACAACGCACGCAGCCGAGCGATGAGCTCCTGCATGGCGAAGGGTTTGACGAGATAGTCGTCCGCGCCGCCATCCAAACCGCGCACGCGATCCTCGATCGCACCTAACGCGGTGAGGATCAGCACGGGTGTCGTATCGCCTCGGTCACGCATTTCCTTCAGCGCGCTGAGGCCGGAGCCGTCCGGAAGCATGAGATCGAGCACGGCGGCATCGTAGTCGGCCGCTCGCCAGACCCGCAGCCCCTCGGACGCCGAGGCTGCTGTATCGACGGCGAAGCCTTGCGCCCGCAGGCTCTCCGCGACGGCCTGACAGAGACGCTGGTTATCTTCGACGATGAGCAGTCTCAATGGGCAATCTCTGTGATCGGTTCATTCGCCTGGCGTCCAGGAGTATTCGAACCTGAGTCCGATCGTAGGCAGCGGCTCGTCGAGTCCTTCGATGATGTTGACGCCGCGACGTTCGTCCCATTCATAACCGTTCGCGTTCTCGCGACCGTAGACGTTCAGGATGTCCAGATACGCAACCAGGCTCAGCGGGCCGAAGCGGCGCTGGTAGTCCGCGCGCAGACTCAGCGAATGATAGGCAGGCAGACGCTCGGCGTTGGTGCGCGTCAGCTCCTTCGAGTAGCGCACCGGGCCTGCGCCGCCCAACACGTCGCCGTGCACGACGAACGCATCGGTGGGCCGGCCCGAAGCATATTTCCATTTCGCCGAGAATGTCCATCGATCGCTCGGCTGCCAGGCGCCGACAATACCGAACGCATGCGGTCGATCCCAATCCGACGCATATTCCCCTTCGCCGAGCTTGTCATCGCGGCGGGCGCGCGAGTATGAGTAGGTCGCCGAAGCGCTCCAGCCTCGGCTCATGCGCTTGGCAAGCATCAAATCCACGCCGGACGCGGAACCCTCGCCGCTGTTCGTCGCGGTGTTCGTGGTCCGATCGTCGAACACGATCAGATCGTCGAGCTGCTGATAGTACCCTTCGGCCGAAAAACGCAGGTCCTCGCGCAGGTGCCGGGAATAACCCAGCGTCAACTGCGTGGAGCGCTCGCTCTTCAGATCGAGATTGGATGGATCGGCCGCGATATCGAGATAGCGCGGTGTTTGATAATACACGCCACCTCCGGTCCACACTCGGGTGACCGCATCGGGTTGCCAACTCAATAGCAGGCGCGGGGCGACGACGGACTTTCCGGAAAACCCGTCGCGCTCGTAGCGCATCCCGGGTGTCCATGTGAAATCGCCGATGGTCCAGGCGTAGTCGGCATACGCGGCAATCTGCGTCTCCGCTGCGCTCAATCTCGAGTTGTATTCCTCGGGCGTCAGCACGATGTACTGTTGCGTCGGGTCGGCGCGAAAGTCCGACTGCTCGTATACATATCGTGTCCAGTCGCCGGAGAGACGACGGTCGAAATCGAGATCCACGCGAGCGACCCGCGCGCCGGCGGAGAAGATTCCATCCGAGCCGAGCAACGTGCTGAAGTCGCTGCGCCAGCCGATCTCCGTTTCACGCTCCTTGATGCGCAGAATGTTCTCGCGGACCGGCGTCGTCGCAGGTGTCGGGTTGGGGCCCGCGAGATCCGGATATGCCTCGCCCTCCGTGCCTGTCGTATCGCTGTTGCGGTAATAGAACGTATTGCGCAACTGTGCGACGTCACCGGGAGACCAGCGCCACGTCACGCCAAGCAATGTGCTGTCCTGCTTCGAGTCCTCGAGCCCCACGTCCTCGAAGTTTTCGGACGCGAGCGCATTCTCGACCGTGCGCTTGGAATCCTCGCTGGCGTGAATCGCCAGCAGTTCCAGACGATGATCGTCATTCAGGTCGGTGACGGACTTCGCGATGAAATCGGTCAGGCGCTGCGTGCCGATGTCCTTCTCATCGATCGCTTCGAACAAGTTGCTGAAATCGAACGAGCGCGCCGATAGCAGCAAGCTGGTGTTATCGGCCACGTAGCTCGGCCCGTCGTAGTCTGCCTCGATGCCGATGATGTCGACGCGTGCGCCCGCCGTGGAGCTCACGGGATTGCCGTCCGCGATCTCCAGCTCCAGCAACGAACCGTTCTTGCCGCCCTCGGCCGCCCGCCAGCCGCCCGGAGAAAACTTGGCGCTGCCGATGATGTTCGGCGCGAAGATCGAGTATCGTCCGCCGCCGTCGACGGCTTCCTGCTCGCCGAGCGACTCATCGAAATGCGCCACCTTATCGAAAGGAATGCCATCGATCAGGATCAGGTTGTCCCGCGGCCCGTTGCCGCGCACGGTGAAGCTCGAGAACTCACCCGTCGAAACGACGCCCGGCAGAACGTCCAGCGCACGGAACACGTCGCCTGCGCTGCCGGGATTACGTCGTATCTCTTCCCGCTCCAGCAGCACGGTGTTCGGCGTCGCTCGCGGATCCCCAGCTGTCGCACGCGCCGCGACAACCACTTCGGCAAGCACCTCATCGCTCCCGCGCACCAGCGCGAATTCGACGGCGGCCGCTCTGCGAAGCACGACCCGTACATCCGCCTGCACGGCTTTCAGGTAGCCCTGCTCTTCCACCTCGACCGAATACACACCTTCCGGCACGTGATCGAACGAAAACTCTCCGGCGGTATCGGCTTCAACCGTGCCGTGAACGCGCTGATTGCGCACGAGGTGTACAGTCGCTGTCGGTACTGCCCGGCCAGTCACCGAATCCACGATGCGTCCGCGAACGGCGCCCGCCGCCCCCTCTTGCGCCTGGGCATCCGCCGGAAGCGAGACAGATACATACATGAGAGCGGCAAGCGGCAAGAATCGATTCAGCATTGGCTGGTTCCTCGAACGGTTGATCGTCATCGGAAGCCAAGCTAGCAATCGAGTCTGTCGCGAAACTTGCAGCCGGCGCGGAAGTTGCCGCTACAAAGAAGGCGTGCTGGAGACCATACGATCCTTCTGCATTCGCGCCGAATACAGCATGACCATGGCGGTATAGGCCACGACCACAGCCACGAGCCACCGCAGCCAGCCGATCGGAAGGGACTTGACGATGAACGCGGCGATCAACACGCCGGGGATCCCGCCGATGGCGAGCCCCAGCGCAGCACGCGGGTCATACCGCCCCGCGCGGATGAAACGCACTCCACCGATGGGCATCAAGAAGGCGCACGAGCCCATCATGATGGGAAAGGCCGCCAGCGGATTCATTCCGAGAAGACTGATCGACACAAGACACGGCGCATACAGTCCCACTCCCAGCGTCATCAGAGCGCCCAGAAAGAAATTTACTACTATTGCCGCAGCCAACTGAGTGCCAGTGAGTCCGAGCGCGTCACCTCCACCGGGGAGCCAACCCAAATTGGTTGCGACGAAGACGAGCGCCGCGACGAACAGCGCCGCGCCCATGCCCGCCTGAATCAGCCTCTGTGGCAAACGCGCGACGACGTCCGCTCCGATCCACGCCCCCATGACGGCGGCAACAATCATGCTAATAAGCGTCGCCGGATCGAGCTTGACGACGCCGATAAAGATCGATGCCTGCACCAGAGTCGGGAGCGCGTGTCCAGTGTTCAGAGTCCCCGGAATCTGCTCGTCCGGCATGCGAGCGCAGAGCTTGAATATTGAGGTGGTCGGTGCGAACGAGCCGATCCCGAGCGTGTCGAAGAAATTCGTGACGAACCCGAGCAGCGTGTCGCCCGGGCGTAGCTTGCGTGTGGCCGGGACAGGCCGTCTGCGTTCAGTAGACCACCAGCGCCATGCATACCACACCGCAGTAAGCGAGAGCGCTCCGATCAATACATACGTCGCGATTGTCGTTTGTTGCAACAGTGCCGTCATTCCTCGCAGCCCAACACTGCCTTGACCTCGAGAAACTCGTTGAAGCCGTACTCGCCCCATTCCCGGCCATTGCCACTCTTCTTATATCCGCCGAACGGCGCCAGCAGATCCCCCCCAGCACCATTGATCGACACGCGGCCCGCACGCAGTTCCGCAGCTACCGCACCAACCCTCGCCATGTCGGCGCCCCATATGTAAGCGGCCAAGCCATATTCGGTGTCATTGCCAATTTCGATCGCCTCATCGACTGAGCTGTAACTGATGATGGAAAGAACCGGACCGAATATCTCCTCCCGGGCGATCCTCATGTCGTTCTTCACGTGCGCGAAGATCGTGGGCTTGACGTAGCAACCCGCATCCAATCCTTCCGGACGACCCAAGCCGCCCGTGACTAGAGCGGCTCCTTCTTCGATCCCGCTGGCAATCAGCTCCTGAATTTTCTGCCAGTGTGCCGGCGAGACCACCGGCCCCATGTCCGCACCGCTGCGCGGATCGCCCACCCGTATGGCCTCGGCGACTCTTTTTGCTATCGCAGTCACCTCGTCCAATTTCTCGGCGGGCACCAGCATCCGACTCGCCGCATTACATGACTGGCCGGAATTTCCCATCACGTGCTTGACTCCCGCCGTGACTGCCTTCTCGAGATCGGCATCGTCGAGAATGATGTTCGGCGATTTTCCGCCCAGCTCCTGCGCAACCCGTTTCACGCCGGGCGCCGCGGCCTTCGCCACCTCCACCCCTGCCCGCGTCGAGCCGGTGAATGAAACCATGTCCACTCCCGGATGGGAGGCGATGGCGGCGCCAACGGTAGCGCCCGCGCCGTTGACGAGATTGAAAACACCCGCAGGAATCCGCGCTGCGTGGAGGATTTCGGCAAACAGGCAGGCCGAGAAAGGCGCAACTTCAGAGGGCTTGAGCACGATCGTGCAGCCGGTTGCGAGCGCTGGAGCGACCTTGCAGGCGATCTGGTTCATGGGCCAGTTCCACGGAGTGATCAGCCCACAAACTCCGATCGGCTCTTTGACGATCCGCGTGGTTCCGCGCGTCTGCTCAAAAGTGAAATTCCTCAGCACGGCGAGACCTGCCTCCAGATGCGCCAGGCCACTGCGCGCTTGCGCCTGTCGGGCCAGGGATATCGGCGCGCCCATCTCTTCGGTGATCGCGTCTGCCAGCTCATCGTGACGGCGGCGATATTCCTCGATGACCCGCTCGAAAGCTTCGATGCGCTCGGCGCGGCTGGTCCTGGACCAGCTGACGAACGCGCGGCGGGCGGCCTGCACCGCGCGGTCGACGTCTGCAGCCGACCCCATGGAAATCCGACCCGCGACGTTCCCGTTGGCGGGGTTGATCACGTCCAATGTTTCGGGGCGTGCGGGCTCGACCCAACCACCGTCTATATAGAACCCAAGATACTCACGCATGTCGCCCCTTTGTTCCATTACTTATCTCTTGACTGAAACAGTCCGATTGTCGCCGGTGGCGCAAAACAATCGTCGTTGACAGGGCGCGGTCTCGGGCATGGCGCGCATGGCGATCAAGCCCACGATCACGCCGCCAATCATGTACCACGCCGGTGTCAGCGGGTTTCCAGTGAGGCGAGTGAGCCACGCAACGGTGAACTGCGCGGATCCGCCGAAGATCGAAACGGCTAGTGCGTAGATTAATCCCAGCGCGCCCGACCGCACCCGTTGCGGCAATGCTTCAGCGATGACGACGAAAAACACGGAGGTGGAAAGCGTCGATGCAGTCGCGAGCACGGCACAGGCTGCATAGAGCGCCACAGCGGTCCGCTCGCGCTCGAGCATCTCGAAGCACGGAAACACCAGCATCGCCAGGAATAGCCAGGGGATGAGCATCACCCGCTTGCGCCCATATCGGTCGGAGAGCGAGCCGGCCAATGGAGCGCATATCACGCCACATAATCCAACGACCACCGTTGCACCGAACGCGAGGCGGGAAGTCATCCCGAGTGTCGAGTTAGCGTAAGTGGTCATGTATTTCAGCAAGTAGTTTGTCGTGGTTGCCGCAGCCACGAGACAGACTCCGGCCACCGCTACGCGCGCGTAGCTTTGCACCGGCGCAGATTCCAGAGAAACGCCATCCAGTTGCAATGTTTCATCGAGCGTCCGACGTAACATCAGTCCGACTGGAATGATCACCGCACCGAGGAGTAACGCAACCCGCCATCCCCATGCATCGAGCTCCGCCGGCTCTAGCACGCTCGCGAGCGCGACGCCGATAATTCCAGCTGTGAGCGCAGACATGTCCGCGCTCATGGCCTGGAACGACGCATACAAGCCGCGACGCGAAGCCGGAGCCGCCTCCACCAGGAATGCGGTACTCGCGCCTACTTCGCCGCCGACCGCGAAGCCCTGCACCAGACGACACGCGAGGACCAGAATCGGTGCAACGATGCCGATGGACGCATAAGAAGGGATCAATGGCAGCGCGATCGACGCGCCACCCATCAGCGCGAACGACAGGAGCATCGCCGGCTTGCGGCCGGCCCGGTCGGCGAATCTGCCGAGCAACAACGCGCCGAGCGGTCGCGTGAAGAATCCCATGCCAAACGTCGCGAGCGATGCCAGCAAGCTCACGCCGGGTGTCTCAGAGGGGAAGAAGGTTCTTCCGATCTGCGCGGCGAAATAGGCATACGTCACGAAATCGTAGAACTCGATCGCATTGCCGAGACAGACACCGGCGACCTGGCGGTTCGAAATCCGCACTTGGGTTCGATCCACGGTATCAGGCACCCCACACCGCCTCATAGACGCGCAACCAGTTCTCACCCAGCACCTTGCGCACATCCGCGGTGGACCACCCTCGTTGCAGCAGGCCCTGCGCGACGTTGGGTAATTCGTCGATGCTCTCGAATCCCTTGACGTAGAACCAGGGTGTTTCCTGGCTGTAAGCTTCCGGCGCCATGATCAGCTGATCGGCGGCAGACAGGCGTCCCGAATCATTGCGGCCGCTCAGGAAATCCGGACCCAGGCCGATGTGATCCGTACCCACCAGCCGCTTGAGATAATCATATTGATCGAGATGCCGATCCAGGCTTGCCTGCGGTGTGCGCATCACCTGCGTGTCGCTCGCTTTCCTCACGTGAAAGTCGCTGAACGCCGTCACGCCGACGACGCCGCCGGTCCTGGCGATTGCTTCGAGCATTCGGTCGGTGGAGCAACGTGGATTGTCGTTCAGCGCCCGCACATTGGTATGGCTGCAGATGACGGGGACGCCGGCTGAGATCGCGATAGCATCGAAGGATGTTTGCTCGTTCGTGTGCCCGCCGACGTCCAACACGATATGCGATCGGTGGATCTCCTCGACCAGACGGTGGCCGGCGCGCGTCAGGCCGACCTGAGGGTCGAGACACCCTCCTCCGAACTGATTCGCGACGTTGTAGGCGATCCCACAGATCCGCAGGCCCAACTCGTGATACGCACGCAGATTTCCGAGCTCAGGCTCACCGGCGACGATCAATCCGTCCGCGGATTGCCAACCTGACACGAGCGAAATGATGCCTTGACGGTGAAACTCCCGGATGTCACGCACGCAGCCCGCTGGAGCGATCCGCGTTTTATGTTCGTCGCAGAAGCTCAGCAGCGAAGCGAAGCTGGCGAAATCGTCTCCAACACTGCGGTGCCAGCAGCTCACTCCACCCGCTCTGAGAAGATCGAGGTACTCCGCGCTGAGGCTCGAAGGATCGAGCCCGTCGACTACAAGCACATCGCCTTCTGGCGTGCTCGGTCGTGCGGCGTCTCCTGCCCAGAGCGTTGAAGTCGGGCCTGCCACGCCGATTGAGAGCGCGCCACGAATAAACTCACGCCGGTTCGTTCCGATCATAGGCGTTCGCGGCCCTACTGGCTTCGAGCCAGCAGCCGATCGCCACTAGCGAGAAACCGCATTTGCCCGCGGGCGTCAGGCCGGACGAAACGGATTGCCACCTCCGAACCGGTCGCTGTCGTTCCTTCGAACGTATCGTTGCCGACCGGATAGAGCGCCGCCGCCGGCCTTTGCTGATTCGAATTATCGAACGTGCTCAATTTGTCCGCGGTGCGCAGAGCGAGGCCGCCTTCACGGACAGTGACGATGTAACGATCCGCATTGTTTTCGTAGGTCCCTTCGTAAGGCCTGGGGTCGACTTGCTCCTTCAGGCGAGGCGGCCTGGAATGTTTGATGCCGGTCCAGGATTCGAGAATCGGATCGAGGAATGCCGACTTCAGCGCCTCACCCTTGTCGCAGTTGGTCAGCAGAGCCAGGGCACGGCCGCTGGCAGGATGAGCGTACAACTGCGAGCGCACGCCCGGCCCGCCGCCGCCATGGCCGAGCACGCCGCCTTCCGAGATCATCCATCCCAGTCCGACCTTCAAGATCGAAGTGCCGATGGATACAAATTCAGCGGTTGGTTCCATCATGCGTCTGGACGAAGCGTCCGAGAGAATTCGGGTGCCGTTCACACCTACTCCGCCATTGATCATCGCGCGAGCGAACATCACCAGATCCGCGGCCGTGGTCATTTGCGTCGAACCGGCTGGTGCAAAGCTCGGAGCGAGAAACGGCCGCGTCGTTTGCACGAGCTTTCCCGTTGTGACGTCCGTCAAGTCGCCGATGCTTGCGCGAAAGCGTGGCACCTCCAGAGGATCCACGAGGGCGTGATGCATGCCGAGCGGCTCATAAATGCGAGTCTTCACCAGCGTGTACCAGCTCTTGCCGCGCAACCTCTCGGTCATATGACCTGCGATGACGGTTGCGAGATTGCAGTAGGACGTCGCTTCTCCCGGCGCATACAACTGCCCCAGATCAGCGCAACGGTTGACCGCATCGACGATGCGCTCCTGGTCCGGTCCGTATTCCGGTAGCCACTCGCCATCGATACCGCTGGTGTGGTTCACCAGCATCCCGCAGGTCATTCGCCGCAACGCCTGCATGTCGCGCAGGCGAAGCTCGGGGAGATGCTTCAGCACCGGATCGGCAAGTGCGATGATGCTGTCGTCCACCAACTGCATCATCAATGCAGCGTTCATCACTTTGGTGATGGAGCCGACGTGCATCACGGTGTCGACGGTCACCGGGTCCCGAGTCACGCTGTTGCGAAGACCGGAGACAGCAGTGTGAAGTGTTCCGCCATCCCAATAGGCAAACGAGGCTCCGGTGATCCCGGTAGCGAGGCGCGCCGCATCGAGCCGCCGCGCATAGTCATTCGTCGCGTCGTGCGCCGAAACTTTTGGGCGATCCGTGGGCTCGAGCCGTGAGTCAGTGGCGGATACTGCCTGGCCAAAGGGCAATGCAGCTGCCGTGGCACCCACCGTGCGCAGCAGAAAGTCGCGACGACTGGACATGAACTATCCCCCGGACCGATTCCTAGAACGCCTTCGTGAAGCGCAGCCCGACCAGCCGAGGTGGCAGGACACCGGTGGAGAAGCGTCGATCGTAGACCGGATCACCGAACACATCCGCGACGACCTGATTGAAAAGCGGCGTGCCGCGCTCGCTGACCTCGACGAATTTGTTGAACACGTTGTCGGCGTAAACCGTGACCGAAAATTGGTTCCGTGTATCGGTGAGACCGATCCGCGCGTAGCTGATCGAGTAGGACGGGAGGGTTACGCTGTCGCCGCGCGCACCAGCCATGCTCAGCACATCGCCGGAGAAAACCGTCCTCCAGCCCAAGTCGAGATCGAAACTGGCACTGATCGGCTCCACATAGGAAGCGGCAATGCTGCCTCGGTGCCTGGCTGAGCCGGGCAGCCGGTCACCCGCATCGCCATCGATATAAACAGCAGCGAAACCTGGCGGAACGATCGTACGGATGAGCCTCGGCGAGCGTTCGTCCAGCTGCGCGTCGGTGTACGCGTAGCTGCCTTCGAGGCGCAGTTTGCTGGTGACTTTCGCGTCGAGATTGAATTCGGCGCCGCGGCTGGAAGCGCCCTCTCCGTTGACCGTGATTCCCACGGCGCCGACCTGGGTAGAGGAACCGAGCTGCACGTCCTTCCAATCGATATAGAAGACCGCCGAGTTGAGCGTTATTCGACGATCCAACCATTGGCTCTTGAGTCCGAGCTCGTAGTTGGTCGTTTTGTCGGGCGTGTAGAAGAGCTCGCTGGGCTGACCGCAGACGAAAGTATCCGGCGGGAGCGGTACAGGGCATAGCGTCAGAGCGTTCGAGCTGCCGCCGCGATAGCCTTGGCTGATCGTGCCATAAGCCAGTGTGTCTGCCGAGACGCGGTACGAAGCGTTGAGCTTGCCGAGCACGCCGTCGTCCTTCTGCCCGGCGTTGGAGAAGTTGAATTGCGGTCCGGTCGCCGGAAAAGGCGGGAACGTTGCGGCCGACGCCAGCCTGAGATCGTAGTTGTAGTATCTACCGCCGATCGTAACGGACCACGCATCGGTGAGTTGATACGAGAGCTCGCCATAGAAGGCATATTCCTCCCGCTCGCTGCGGTCGATCGAGAGATAGTCACGGTCGTCGCCCACGGCAAAATCGAAGAACTCGTGCAGGCCGGGCGTGAGCTCGACGTAGTCGATCGCTCTTTTGAAACGATTGTAGAACGCGCCGACCGTCCAGCTGAGCGGCCCCTCGCCCTTGGACACGAGGCGCAGCTCCTGATTGACGCGCTTCTCCTCGATCTGCTCGTCGGTGAAATTCACCAGGCCCGGGAACAGCTCGTAGCCGAAGCCGAGCTCGATGGCGAGATCGGTCTGATCGCGCTGGCTGTGCGACGAATATTCCGAATAGCTGGTCGCCGAAGTCAGCTCCGCGAAACCGACGTCGAAGGTTCCCTCCAGCGTCAGCAGCTGGTTGTCTCGCTCGGCCGGCTCGAGCACGCGTAGCGCCGACTCATAGTTGCCGAACGAAACCGGCAGGCTGTCGAGCCGGTGCGACGAGGACTGCCGCCCGCCGACCTCCTGATTCTGGAAGTAGTACGTGAGGTTGAGATCGACTGCATCGGCAGGTGCCCAGCGCGCGGCAACGCGACCCGACCAGGTCTTTTCGTAATTGACGTCGCGCTTGCGGCGAAAATTTTCGGCGATGGCTTCCGGGCTGCCAAATGCGCTGGACAGCGAGTTCCCGGGTTCCCGCAGAACATAGCGCTGATCGATGAAACCCGAATCGTCGAGCCGATCGGCCGAGGCCCGAAATGCCAACTTGTCGCTGAGTGGAAGGTTGACGGTCGCTCCGCCATCGAAGCTCTGGGTGGACGCCGCGCTATAGCGATAGGTGGCACCACGAACTTCCACTGACGTCTCGGTGAAACTTGGCCGCCGCGGGATGTATCGAATCGCGCCCCCGAGCGTGCCGGCGCCGTACAGCGTGCCCTGCGGCCCTAGCAGAACCTCAACGCGCTCCATGTCGTTGAGCTTGAGCTCCATGAACACCGGGGTCTCGCCAAGATACGTGGCGACGGTGCCGCCCCCATCGTTGCTGTTGTCGTTGTTGGCTAGAGGTTCCGCGTTGAGCCCGCGCACGACGATCTGGCTGCCGCCTCTGCCGCCCTGATCGATGACATTGATACCGGGAATGGCGCGCGTCGCTTCGGACAATGTTCTCAGGCCTTCGCGCTCGATCTGCGCGCCAGTCACGGCAGCGATATTGATAGGTGTATCTTGGAGCGTGGTTGTGCGGCGAGTCGCCGTGACGACGATTTCCTCGAGGCCTGCCGCTTCATCGGATGGCGAAGCAGCGCCCGCCTGCGCTCTATTCTGGGCCAAAGAAACTTCATCACTATCGATCCGCGCGCCGATGCGCAGCGGCGAAGCGCTGACGATCGGCACGATCGTGACAGTTTTTTCATCGAGATAGCGCCAGGTCAGACCGGTCCCTTTGAGAAGTTGGTGAAGCGCTTCCTCGGAGGTGAGGTCGCCTACGGCACCTGCGGTGCGCAGGTCCGCGACGACATCCGTGCGGTACACCACCTGTATGTCCCGCTCCTTGGACAGCAGCTGTAGCGCCGGACGCAGCGGCTGGGCTGAAATATTCGTTGGCTTGCGCATCATCGCGTGTGCGTTCTGCGCGGAAGCCAGACCCACCGTCGCACAACACATCAAAGCCGCACATACCATCACGCGCATGAGATCCCCTCCGCCATTCCCCAGGCTTCTTGTGATTGCCGTCATTCGAAATGACTGGCTCATGCACGTATAGACAGGAACGCGCGGCAAACCGGATACCGCAGCGACGATCTATTTGCGAAGAGCGACGCGGATCTCATCGTCAGCAGTCGTGACCTGGACGCCGGGCTGGGCCTCGAGAAAGCGCAACAACGAAGCGGAATCCGTGGAGGAGAAGGATCCAGTGATGGGAAATCCATCCAGGCTGGCGTCGACGATCTTGATCGGTCTGACGTTGTATCGATTGAACTCTTCGACGACCTCCGACAACGTCGAGGCGTCGAACACCAGCCTGCGCTGAGTCCACGCGGTGGCCGCCGCCGCATCCGCCGTTCTTGACTGTCTGGGCTGATTCGCTGGATCAGGGCTGACCGTCACCTGTTCGCCCGCGGACAGGAAAGACTTTCGACTCGCGTCAGCGCCACCGCTCGACGAGGGCTCCAGAATGGACACGCGGCCCTCCACAACCGTGACGACCGTGCCGCTCGCCCTTCTGTTCACGTCGAACTGCGTCCCGACCGCGCGAACACTGAGCGTGTCGACGCTCACTACGAACGGGCGATGTGCATCGGCCACAACGTGAAACAGTGCCTGACCTTGCAACAGATCGATCCCGCGCTGCTTCTCAGTGAACTCTATGCGCACTCTGCTTCGCGCGTTGAGCTCGAGCGTTGATCCGTCCGGCAGCAACACGGAACGCTGTTCGCCGATGCCGGTCGTATAGAGCGGAGCGTGAAATTCGCGCCACGCGAACAATCCACCCACTACCGCGAAGGCTATCGTGGCAGCCATCGCGGCTCGCCAACGCGTGCGAGTCCTCGAACGTTTCCCAGACTGGGCGCTACCGGTCAAAGCAACGACATTTCCTTCCGTGTTGGCGTAGGCAATCAGAGACTCCGGTCCCTGATCGCGTGAGAACTTCGCGACCGCGCCCTGTTTCCAGAGCGGCAGCAGCCCGAGATAGGCGCGCACATGCTCCGGCGACTGGCGCAACCAGTCGTCGAACTCGCGTCGCGTGTCGGAATCGGGTTCACCGGTCTCGAATTCGATCAGCCATTCGCTGGCTTCCGCCAGGATCTGCGAATTCGTCGATTCCCTGGAAGTCTCCCTGCTCATGATGGCGTTACCGAACTCCTTCAAAATGCTGCCGGCAATGCTGTACCGCCTTGGCCAGATATTTCTTGACCATGGGGCGCGAGACGCCCAGTTGCTTGGCGATCTCATCGAGGGTGTAGCCGTAGCGCCGCTGTAGCACGAAAGTTGCGTATGCCCGTGGCGATAGCCCGCTCAGTGCCTGATCGAATTGCTCGAGCTGCCGAACCGCGTCGATGTAGGCACCGGGATCGTCCTGCACGTAGGCCTCGATCTCGGCCAGCACTTCGTCCATCTCCACGGCCTTGGATGCCGCGGCATGGTTCAGGCGATGTTCGTAGAGGACATTGCGGGCCACGGTGAAAAGGTAAGCCTGTGGGCTGCGAATGGTTTCGTGGCGCGGCATCCTCAGCAGCCGCAGATAGACGTCCTGCACCAGATCCGACGCATCCGCCGAAGCACCCCGGAGTTTCAGCTCCAGAAATCGGCGCAGCCGGGAACCATGCGTCCGGGCCAGCGCGGCGATGAAGGTCTGTCTGTTCTCTGTCCCCATGACGGTCCGAAAATCCACTCTCCCATCACTGTAGACAGCTCTGAGCCGAAAAGTGGATACCGGTCACTTCGGTGCTCGCGCCGTCTCTGGCGGCTGGGCCATCAGGATGGAGAAATGCTCGAAGCGAAACACGCGACGATTCTGGGGCGCAGGTGTCGACGGGGCGGAACCCGCGACAATCTCGCGCAGAGCCGTCTGAAGCTCGACCAGTTGCTCGGGATCGGCAGTCGGTGCTCCGTGCGCCGGCAATAGTGCCTTGAGACCGGGCCGCAACGCCACCAGCCGATCGATCGATGCGCGATACGCACCCAGATCCGTGCCGGGGGCCCAGAGATAAATCTGATTTGAGTAGTAGGTATCGCCGGTAAACAGCAGACCTCGCGCGCGGTCGAGCAAGGTCATCGAATCCGGCGTGTGACCTGGGGTTCGCAGTACTTCGAGCGTTCGACTCCCCAAGTCGATTCGTTCGTTGTCCTCGATGTAGCGTGAGATGCGCCACGTTGGAATCTTGTATTCGCGGCTCGTCACTTCCGTTGGCAGCGGACCGCAAACGCGATCCTCGGCGAGCGTGGGCCTTGCATATTCGGCCAGCGCCGGATCGACTTGCCCACGCGAGCTCGCCAGGCTGTAGGGAATGTTGAGATTGCGCACGTCAGCGAACTCGGCATTGCCGCCGACGTGATCGAAATGAGTATGCGAGTTGAGCACGGTCACGGGCAGTGGCGTCAGTTTCGAAACGACCTTCCCGATGCGCCCGACACCCAGCCCCGAATCGAACAGGATGGCGCGTCGGGATCCTACGATCAGGAACGAATTGACGCCCTCGGCCTGGCGCGGCTCAGTAATGGCAAACACGCCGTCGGCCACGACGTAAATCTTGAACCAATCCTCGCCCGAGTCGACTTGAGTGAGCGCAGCCAGCACCGGCAGCGGCGCGGCGTCACACCAGGATTCCGCTCGCGCGCTGGTGGCCAGCCATGACACAACTACCAACGCCGAATATAAACACCTCACCGCAAGTTCTTTCACGAGCAGCCCCTTGATTCGATTCGCGGACTCTACGCGAACAGCAGGCGTCAGTGGAAATGCGGCCGTTGCTGGCGACAGCGAAGCTGCAGACTTACATCTCTTGCTCCAAGAAGCCGCGGGTGTTCACGTTAGCGGCGTCGGCAAGAGCTTCCAACTCGATGTCGTCGCTGGTGAACGTGATGCTGCTGGCTCGGACCAGACTATCGACATGGTAGGGCTTGGTGACGGCGATGATCGGCGTCGTGCCCTTGGCGATCGCCCACGCGATCACGACATCGGCAGCTGCCGCGCCCTGGCTCTGGCCGATCGAGGCGAGCTTGTTCGTCAGGGCCTTCAGCTGAGGCAGCATGCTGTGTACCAAGGACGGTCTCTGATCGGCCCATGCCGTACACGAAGGCGGTGTCCCAGAGGGTGAACCCGCTGCGATAATCCTTGGTCCAACTCGCGAACAGCAACGTGTCCGCATTCAACTGAACCTCGGCGGCGAAACGTCAGTACTGGTCGGTCGGCATCCACAGGCATCGACAAGTCATGATCCGGCGATCGAAGCCGGCGGATTGAAGCCGGCCATCGATCGTGTCTGCTCGCTCTCCGATCGCGCGAAGCCCTGCTTCGCCAGAAAGCACAAGTTCACTGCGGCAAGATATGCATCAGCTGCTCACCTTTCGCCGGCCACACCGCCCTTCGTCTGTTGTACCTGCAATCGCGGATAGGAGGAGCGCTGAGAACCGAGAAGCAGAGCTGCGGCTCGCGCTTGCGCGTCGCCGCGGATCTGTTCGCCCGATGTTTCGCCGACCGGAACGCGAGCATTCCCCGCACTCGCAGGGCGAGTCCCACTGAGCAGAGCCGCCGCACTCGCCTGAGCATCCATTGGTGCCGATGAGACCGAAGGTGACTGCATCTGCCCCTTCTCTTTCGGAATGCTGAACGTATGCGGGCTGAGCAATGCGGCCGCCTGCGCCCGCGCATCCGCCGGACGTGACGCCCCCGATGATGTATCTGCAATGGCCGCAGTCGTCGCGAGAATCAACGGGATCACGAGTAAACGCGATTTCATAAACAGATCTCCTCTTCAATTCAATGTTCAATTCATCTCTCGTCATGCGCGTGAAACGCTTCGGTCGGAAGTCGTCATCACGAGCGTTACGCTACTGCGTACGGTGCTTTTCACGGCCGGCTTGATCTTGAACCAGATGGCATACATCGCCGGCAGGAACACCAGCGTGAGCACCGTCCCGCCGAACGTTCCACCGATCAAGGTGTACGCCAACGTTCCCCAGAAAACGGATTGGGTGAGAGGAATGAACGCCAGCATGGCGGCGAGCGCCGTCAGGATGACCGGACGGGAGCGCTGCACGGTGGCCTCGACCACGGCATCGAAGGGCGCCAATCCGTCCTTCTCGTTGGCGCGAATCTGACCGATCAGAATGAGCGTGTTGCGCATCAGAATGCCGGACAGCGCAACCAGCCCGACCAGCGCGTTGATGCCGAACGGTTGCTGGAACAACAACAAAGTCGGAATGACTCCGATGAGGCCCAACGGCGCGGTTGCGAACACCATCGTCATCGCGGAGATCGAGCGCACCTGAAAGATGATCGTGATCAGCGTGAGCGCGATCATGATGGGGAACAGCGGCGCCAAGGCGCGATTTGCCTTGCCGGATTCCTCGATGGAACCGCCTTGCTCGATCCGATAGCCGGCCGGCAGTCGGGCAATGATAGGTTGCAGCTCCTTCCACACGGCAGTAGATACATCCGGCGGCTGCAAACCCTCGGCGATGTCTCCGCGCACGGTGATCGTCGGCGTACGATCACGGCGACGCAGGATCGGGTCTTCCATGCGGACTTCCACCGTTCCGATCTGCGATAGCGGAATCCGTTGGCCGGCCGCGCCAACCAAAGTGAAATCGGCAATCTTGCTCGGATCGAGTCGCGCGCTTCCGGCAGCACGGGCCGCGACCTGCACCGAACGGATGTCTTCGCGCACATCGGTGATCGGGATGCCGCTCAACAGAAACTGCAGCTGCTGCGCCACGTCGCTCGACGTGAGACCAATGCTCTGCAGTCTGTCCTGGTCGAGCACAAAGCGGAGCGTGGGCGCCCGCTCGCCCCAATCGCTGTTGGTCGTTCTCATCATCGGGCTGGCCCGCATCACGGCCAGTGCCTGCGCGGCGATGTCACGCAGTTTGTCCGGGTCGGGGCCCATCACACGGAATGCGACCGGAAAAGGTGAGTACGGCCCGAACACGAGTTGGGTCACTCGCACGCGAGCCTCCGGCGCGAGACCCTCGGCTGCGGCCTCTCGCAGCCTGTGTTTGAGCTGCTCGCGCGCTGCCTCGTCCGGCGTCAATACGACAATTTTCGCGAACGATGAATCAGGTAACTCCGGCGACATCGCGAGATAGAAGCGCGGCGCCCCCTGACCGACGTACGCAGTAACGATCTTGGCTTCCGGCTGCTTGGCGAGCCAGGCTTCGATCTTGGCGGTGGCGGCACTCGTCTGCTCGATGGCCGTGCCATACGGCATCTGCACTTCGACCAGCACCTCCGGGCGATCGGACGTCGGGAAGAACTGCTTCTTCACCACGCTCATCCCCAGCACCGCGATAAAGAACGCACCGATCACGCTGCCGGCGACCCACCATTTGCGCCGGATTACGAGTCCTAGAAACTCACGGAAGCGGTTGTAACGCGGCGTGCCGTAGATCGCCTCGTGTCCGCCCTCACGCTTCTCGATGTTCGGAAGCAACTTCACGCCGAGGTAGGGCGTGAACACGACAGCAACGATCCAGGATGCGATCAGCGCGATGCCGACGATCCAGAACATGTTGCTGGTGTACTCGCCGGCGGTCGATTTCGCGAAGCCGTTCGGCATGAAGCCGATCGCGGTCACCAGCGTCCCGGCGAGCATGGGTGCGGCGGTATGACTCCACGCGTACGCCGCCGCGCTGATGCGGTCGAAGCCCTCCTCCATCTTCACGACCATCATCTCGATAGCGATGATCGCATCGTCGACCAGCAGTCCCAGCGCGAGTATCAACGAGCCGAGCGTGATCCGATCGAAGTCCTTGCCCGTCGCCGCCATGATGATGAATACCGCGGCCAGAGTCAGAGGGACCGCCGCCGCGACGACGATGCCCACGCGCCATCCCATACTGAGAAAGCTCACGAGCATCACGACGCCGAGCGCGAAGAAGAACTTGACCATGAACTCGCCGACCGCCGTCTGAATGTTGACGGATTGATCCGTGACCTTGGACAGACTCATCCCGAGCGGCATTTCCGCGTTGATCGCCGCCGTCGCCGCGACCAGCTCTTTGCCGAGCTCGAGGCCGTTCCATCCTTCACGCATCACCACGCCGAGCAGCAACGTGGGCTCGCCGTTGTTACGAATCAGGAACGTCGCCGGGTCTTCATAGCCGCGCTTCACGTCGGCGATGTCGGAGAGTTTCAGGGTGCCGCTTCGCGTGGCAATGGCGGTATCGCGGATCTCCCGCAGATCGTCGATCGCGCCGTCCAGGCGGATGAAGACTTGCGGCCCCTTCACTTCGATCGAGCCGGCCGGCGTCATCACGTTGCGGCTGTTGAGGGCGGCAAATATTTCCTGAGGGGATACACCTAAAGTTGCGAGGCGGTCATAAGAGAACTCGACGAAGATCCTTTCCGCCTGCTCGCCGATGATGTTCACTTTCTTGACGCCAGGCACGTGCAGCAGCCGTTGTCGCAAAGCTTCGGCTTCACGGACCAGATGCCGATGCGGCTCACCCTTCGCCTTTAACGCGTACAGTGCAAAGGTCACGTCGGAATATTCGTCGTTGACCAGGGGACCGATCACGCCACGTGGCAAGTGGGCGGCCTCGTCAGCTAGTTTCTTCCGCGCCTGATAGAACTCCTCGGGAACATCGGCGGGCGGAGTACTGTCGCGCAGGACCACCATGGAAAACGCCAGGCCCGGACGCGTAAATGTTTCGGTTCGGTCATACCAGCGGAGCTCCTGCATCCGCTTCTCCAACCTTTCGGCGACCAGCTCTTCCATTTCCTTCGCCGTAGCGCCCGGCCAAGCCGTGACGATGGTCATCTGCTTGACCGTAAAAGCCGGGTCTTCCGCGCGGCCGAGCACCAGGAACGCCACGACGCCGGCAATTGAAATCGCGATGAGCAGGAACAACGTGACGGAGCGCTCGCGCACGGCGAGAGCGGAGAGATTGAAGCCGCTCATGACTCTGCCCCGTCTTTGGCGACCACGCTTGGCGCGGCCTCGTTGTCGAGTCGCACCTGATCGCCTTCGTGCAGCAGATGCGCACCGAGCGCAACGACGCGATCACCCGCCTTGAGATTGCCAATGACCGAGGCCGCTTCGTCGCTGAGGCCGGCGATCTGCACAGCGCGCCACGTGACGTGAGGCGTTTCGCCTGCGACGAGCCATAGGCCGGGACCTTTGCCTGAATCGAAGATCGCGCCGATCGGTACTTGCAGGGCAGACGCAGATCGGCCGTCGGAGATTTGAATGGAGACCGTGGAGCCGAGCGGCGCGTCCGCTAGACGATCCGCCAGCACGTACCGAGCCTCGAACGTTCGAGTCTGACGATTTGCGGCGTCTGAGAGTTGGCGAAGTTTCGCAGCCCCGGTCAGCCCGCTTCCATACAAAGTTGCCCGGCCAGTGGATCCGATCGCCGGCCGTAACGTTTCGGGAAGCTCGATGATTGCTTCGCGACGTCCTGCATGCGCCACGCGCGCCACGACCTGGCCCGCATCGACGACCTGCCCCGGCTCCGCGAGAGTCTCGACAACCACGCCGTCGGCATCGGCAAACAGCACTGCATAGCTGGTCTCGTTGCGAGCAACGTAGGCTTGGGCTTCGGCGGCATTGAGTTCTGCTCTTGCCGACTCGGCGGCCGCTTTGACCTTGTCATAGGCCGACGCCGAAACTGCCCCTCCGGCGACGAGATCGCGGTATCGCGCTTCATCGTCCGCGGTTTGGCGTGCGAGAGCCTTGGCAGCGGCAACAGCTTCCTCGTGTGCGCGCACAGCGAGCTTCAAATCGGTGGGATCGATGCGCATGAGCGCTTGGCCGCGCTTGACCGTTTGTCCTGCATCCACCAAGCGTTCGAGGACTTTGCCGGGAACCCGGAATCCCAGGTCGCTCTGCACGCGAGCTGCAACGACACCGGTGAACGAACGCTCTGACGCGGTCGAGTTCCCGACCGTCTCTATCCGCACCAGCGGAGGCTGCGTTCTTGGATCGGTCGAAGAAGTGGCATCACCGCATGCCGCCAGCACGAAAGGCAACAAACCGACGAAGGCCAGGAAGGAAATCTCACGGCGTTGCAGCATGGGAGCCTCCGATAAATCGAAGGCTTCACTGTATGGCTAGTGACTATTTACGTCAATAGTCACTCGAACAAAGTGCTAGGGAGCCAAGCTGCGCAGTACCAGATTCGACAGCTGCACCGGTGCCGCCTCCACCAGATCCAGGTTGTGCTGGAGCAGCAGCGGATTCGCATAGGGCTGCACGACGAGGTAGATCGCGTGCACCGTCTCGTCCAGCGGAGTTTTGCGCTCGAACTCGCCCGTCTCGCGACCTTCGCGGACGATGTCCGCCAGGATCTGCCGGATGCGCTGCGCGTAGCCGCGGGCGGATGGCCACCCCTCACCGGCGGCGGACGCGGCGATGTCGTACAGCTTGCGGTCGTTGAAGAACAAACTCACGCTGGTCGTGGTTAAGGCCTTGAACATGCGACGGAATTTCTCTGTGGGCGTGGTCGCGCCCGCGACCGCCTCTTCGACCGCCGCGATGATCGCACTCAAGGTTTTGGAGCAAATGGCCTCGCCGATGGCCTGCTTGGAATCGAAGAACTTGTAGATGTAAGCCTTGGAAAAGCCGATCGACTTGGCCAGGTCGGACACTGTGGTCTTTTCGTAACCATAGCGGCTGAAGTGCTGTTCGGCTGCCGCCACGATCTGCTCTCGAATAGCGTGCTCAGCGGGGCCCCGCGGCGGCAGGGCCGAAGACTCGATTTCATTCATGGGAGAAACCATACCCTGCCTCTATTCACTTGACAACCAGTGACCAATATGGGTTATGGTCACTGCCATGACTTCATTACTCAAGAGCTCTCCCATGCTCGTCCGTCTCCGCCCTATCGTTCTCGCAGTGAGTCTCGGTCTCCTGGCAGGTTGCGCGGTCGGCCCGGATTACCGCACGCCCGAGCTCGCCCTGTCGCCGCGCTTCCTCGATCAGCAGTCCATCGCGGACCGGCAGGTTCAGAGTAAAGCGGACCTGCAAGTCTGGTGGACCGGCTTTGACGATCCGGTGCTGACGCGCTTCGTTTCGCTCGCCCTCGAACAGAACCTGGACATTGCACAGGCAACGGCACGAGTCGCCCAATCGCGCGCGTCGTTACGACTGGCAACTGCAGCGCTGCTGCCAGCAGGGAATGTGAGCACGCAGGGTGTGAAAACCTACCAGTCGATCGAGACCCCGCTGGGACAGGTGCTCAACGCCACGCCCGACTTCGACCGCAGTGGTAGCTACTACGAAGCTGACCTCGGCGCGAGTTGGGAAATCGATGTGTTCGGTGGCCTGAGACGCGGGCGGCAAGCCGCATTTGCGGAGTATCAGGCCTCCGAAGCCGGCGCCTTGGCAACGCGCCTGGCCGTGGCCGCGCAGACGGCGGATGTGTACGTCACGATCCGAGGATTGCAGGCGCGCATCGAGATCGCTCGAGAACAAGCGGAGACGCGTCGTCGACTGCTATCCACGATCAAACTTCAGTATGAGAAAGGCGTCGCCGCCGAATTGCAGGTACACCAGACCGAAGGTTCGCTCGCGCAGGTCGAGGCGCAGATTCCTGTCTTGCAGGCCGGCCTCGATGCAGCGATGAACGCGCTGGACGTACTGGTCGGAGCGCAGCCGGGAACCTACCGGGGCGAACTGAACCCGGCTGCGTCCATTCCGATCGCTCCGGCTCTAACCGAGACCGGCACGCCGGCCGACATGATCCGGCGCAGACCAGATCTCATCGTCGCCGAGCGGCGCCTGGCAGCAGCCAACGCGCGCATCGGGGTGGCGATTTCGGAGTACTACCCCAAGTTCTCGCTCGGCGCGCTACTAGGCAGCGCCACCGCGATCTCGAGCGGCAATCTCTTCGCTAGCGATGCGAATCAAGCCCAAGGCTTGCTCGGACTTCGCTGGCGTTTGTTCGACTTCGGTCGCGTCGATGCTCAGATCGCGGCCGCGCACGGCCAAGAGGCCGAAGCCCTCGCTGCATACCGGCTGGCTGTGTTGCGGGCGACCGAGGAAGTGGAGAACTCCTTTTCGGCCCTCCTCAAACGCGAGACTCAAGTCGGCATCCTCACCCAGGGCGAAACGTCGCTCGCGCGTGCACGCGAGAACGCGCTCGCCGCCTACAAAGGCGGCGTCGTGAGCCTGATCGAGGTTCTGGATGCCGAAGGCAATTTGCTTCAGGTGCGCGACGCGAAGGCTCAGGCACAAACCGAAGCTGCGCGCTCCGCCATTGCTTCCTTCCGTGCCTTGGGCGGCGGATGGGATGCGGACAGCAAGCGCTACAGCGCCCTTCGGTGAGCAGGTGAACGACATGACGGCAAGCAACGATTCGTGGGTTCTCATCACAGGGGCATCGAGCGGCTTCGGCGAGCACTTCGCACGACAATATGCCGAGCGGGGCCACTCTTTGGTGCTGGTCGCGCGACGGCTGGATCGGCTTCAAACGCTTGCCGAGACACTACGCCAGCAGCACGACGTTGATGTCGTCGTGGAGCAGGTCGACCTTTCGGATGTTGCCGCAATCATCCGACTGCATCAGCGGCTCCGCGAGCGAGGCATTGCGATCGACATTCTGATCAACAACGCGGGCCACGGACTGCAAGGACCATTCGTCGATCACAGGCTGGACGCGGCATTGGCGATGTTGCAGCTGGATGTCGTGAGCCTGACCGCGGTCACCCACGTCTTTGCACAAGACATGCGGACACGACGACGCGGAAAGATCCTGCTGGTCGCCAGTCTGTTGGCCTATCCGGGGGTGGAGAATTTCGCTGTCTACGCGGCCGCCAAGGCGTACGTGCTGCGCCTGGGTGAAACCCTTCATCGGGAACTCAAACGCGATGGGATTACTGTGACGGTGCTTTGCCCGGGCATGTCGGACACTGGGTTCGCAACGGCGGCTCAACAGAAGATCACGCCCGCGTTGAAGCTGTTGATGATGCAACCTGCACCGGTGGTACGCGCCGGAATCCGCGCGCTGCGGGCCGGGCGCATCAGCACCGTGCCAGGCTGGGCAAACAAGGCCGCGGTTATCTTTACTTGGGCAACACCACGCTGGCTGCACCAAGCGGCCTTCTCTCGCATCATGAACGCGTGAGCTGGAGCCGCTGTGACCTGGGTGCTCAACGACAAACTCAGACGCTGGTTTGCGCTCAGCTATGAGCTCACCCAATTCATTTCCATAGCGCGCGTCCCCAGCAAGAGCGCGGCGCCGAGCCTCGCCGTGCTTTCGAGGAGTGGCTGGGCAGCGCGTCGATCCTCCGTAGTGCGCCAGCGTAAGATGTAACTGAACTGCGGCAAGTCCTCCCCCGTGATCGCTTCGGCCAACCACAGCACGTCGGCGCCGCTTGCCCGCAGCGCCGGTATATAGACATCGGCGAAGAACGCTTCGACCACCGCTTTCTGGCCGATGGCAACACGCTGATCGACCAACTCGTGAATGCCACCGCTCCAGCGACGCGAGTCCAGTCCGTCACAAGCCGCGCTCGGCGAGAGAAATGCGAGCCCGGTCCTTTCAATCATCTCCGAGCCGGCGTTGGTGGACGCGCGGACCTGCTGCCACTGAGGATCGATGTAGAAGCCCGCCCACGCAGACTGTCGAGCGTCGAGCCGATCGAAGCCCAGCAGATAGACAAACGATGCGGGGGCATCGCTCGCCGTCGCCGTCCAACGCCCCAGAACATTGAGATGATGCCGCGCAAATAGTGGCGGCAGATGCTCCGCGAAACGCCTGCGCACATCCGGCAATCGTCCCGATGCAACACGATAACGTCGTAGTTCGAAGATCAAGAGCGGCGCCTCGGTGCTCAATCCTCGGGGGCCAGCGTGACTCGCAGACCCCCGAGTTCCGGTTCGAATGCGATCTGGCAGGACAGACGCGATGTTGGCCGGCAATGCGCTACTTCCGCGAGCAGCTCGCGTTCGTCGCCGCTGGGCGGAATGAGCCGGGGATACCACTCCTCATCAACGAATACATGGCACGTGGCGCACGCACAGATGCCGCCGCAGATCGCGGCGACACCGGCATCGAGATTACGCAGCGTCTCCATCAGGCTCGAACCGGCAACCGCCTCGACCTGCTGCTCGGTTCCGTTGCGATCGATCACAATGACTTTACTCATGACTGCTTTCTCAGGCTGCACCGCGCACATCGCTGGCCAGGCGGCGGGGTGTGATCGGGTCGAACACCAGTGCGACATGATCGCGCTGGAACGTATCGCTCACCGGCATCACCATCGATCCAGAGTCGCGACGCAAAGTGTCCATGACGTGCCGCGCAGCGCCCGCCATCACTTCGTAAATAGTGAGATAGCGGTAAGGAAAAGGTGGATCACGGCGCTGCTCAGGCGCGAGCCGGAAGCGCTGCGCGGCGATCACACCGTCGACCTTCAGTACGTCGACCACGTGCTGGTTCGTGTACCAATCGTTGAACTCGTCGTCACAGCCTTCAGCCGCATTGGACAGCACAATGTAAAAGTATTTCTGTTCGCTCAACTCACACCTCCGTCATTCGCATCGGAGCCGTTCAGATCCAGCCAACGGTCTCGCCGCCATCGCACACGAATTCCGCGCCCGTGCAAAAGCCGCTCTCGTCAGCCACCAGAAACAACGCCAGCCGCGCCACGTCGAGCGGCTCGCCGTGCCGGCCCACAGGCAGCGTCGCACCTCGCTCGCGCACCTTCTCCAGGCCGTAGCGACCGCGAGTCATATCGGTATCGATCAACCCGGGCACGATCAGATTCACCCGCACGCCATAGCGCCCGAACTCCAGCGCAGCGGACTGGGTCAGTCCACGTACGCCCCATTTACTCGCGCCGTACGCCGACAGATTCGCCCGTCCACGGATACCCGCAATGGAGGAAACATTCACGATGGCGCCGCCGTTCGCTTTCAACGCCGACACAGCCGTCTTCATGCCAAGGAAGACGCCGGCCAGGTTGATGGACTGCATGCGCATGAATTCCTGCAGGGAGGTCTCCTCGATGGAGCCGAAGCCGAGGGCCGCGGCGTTGTTCACCAAAATGTCGAGCCGGCCAAACTTCGTCAGCGTCCGCTGCACGGCGGCCTGCCACTGTTCCTCACTGGAGATATCGAGATGCACGTAATCTGCACCGGCAATCTCCGCGGTGCGCGCCTGCCCTTCGACATCGAGAATATCCGCCAGCACTACGCGTGCGCCGTGACGAGCGAACAGTTCGGCTTCCGCAGCACCCTGCCCTCGCGCCGCTCCCGTGATCAGTGCGACTTTGCCAGTCAAGTCGAGCATAGAGCCTCACTCCTCCTCCGGAATCGTCGCGGTCAAGCCATCGAGCGCATCCGTGACGACGATCTGACAGCTCAGTCGGCTGTTCGGGCGTCTCGGGGCGCGTGCATATTCGAGCATGTCGATTTCGCCGGCAGTCGGAGCAGTGAGGCGTGGCAGATCTTCCTCGTTCACGTACACATGGCAGGTCGCGCAGGCCATATTGCCGCCGCACTCGGCGAGAATTTCGTAGATCTGATTCTCGACCGCACCCCGCATCAGGCTCATGCCAACGGGCACCTCGACTTCGGCGTTCGGCTTTCCGGACCGCAAGAACACAACCTTCGGCATGACGGTACTAACCCTGTGCCGACGCCCGCACGCGTCGCGGCGTCAGCGGCTCGAACATCAATTGCAAATATTCGGGGGCGACAGCATCGCTGACAGGCAACGCCGGCGTTCCTGTATCGCACCGTAACGTGGCCATCACGTCGGCCGCCCTCGCGGGATCGATCTCATAGATCGCCAGATAGTCATATGCATACGGCGGATCAGTTCGCTGCGCAGGCCCCAGACGAAACCGCTGAGCGGCGAGTACGCCAGGAATGCGCAGTACGTCGGGCAGATGCCGATCCGAGTACCACTCGTTCAAGTCGTCATCCCGGCCCGGCAGCGCCGAGCACAGGACGATGTAGGTCCAGTGCGTCACCACGCCACCGGCAGGCGCCGCACGCCCAGCACTTGCCCGCTCTCGATGAACTCGATCTGCTCGAACGGACAGGCGAGTCGAAACCCAGGCAAGCGCCGCCACAAGGTCGAGTGCGCGATCTCCAGCTCCACCTTGGACAGGAAGGCGCCCAAGCAACGATGCGACCCGGTGCCGAACGTCATCAGATTGCGAGCGTTCTTGCGCTTCAGGTCGAGCTTCGCGGCTCCATCGAAGATGCGCTCGTCGCGATCCGCGATGTTGGTCAGGATGATTACGCCCTCACCGGCGCGGATCAGCTGTCCATTGATCTCCACATCGGCGATCGCCACGCGGCGGCGGCCCGTATGCGTGACGGATAGATAACGAAGCAGCTCGTCGATCGCATTCGACAGCGTCGCCGCGTCCGTGCCCGCTCGCAGGATCTGCGCTTGATCCGGGTTGATCAGCAATGCCAGTGTGCTCAGCGCGATGGTGTTGGCCGTCGTCTCATGACCGGCGATGAGAATCAGACGAGCGAGTCCGACCACGTCCTTGCGAGACAGCGCGCCGGTGCGCAGCTGCTCGACCACGAGCCGGCTCAGCAGATCGTTCTCCGGCGTGGCATCTTTTACGTCGAGGAGACGGTCGATGTACTCGGAGAGATTGCGGCCGGCGGCGGCCCCCACCTCGGCCGGATGATCCGAGGACAGGCAGATGGCCGTCTGTTCCGCGAAGTAGTCACGGTCGGCGTACGGCACGCCAAGCAGTTCGCAGATCACCATGGTCGGAATCGCCAATGCGAAATCATGCACGAACTCGGCCGGCGGACCTTTGGCAATCATGTCATCGAGCAACTGGTCCACCTTCGCCTGGATCGCGGGGCGCAGCTCATTCACGCGCTTCACCGAGAAGTCCTGCAGCAGCATGCGTTTCTGCACGCCATGCTCGGGCTCGTCCATGGTTCGGAGGTTGTGATCCTGGCCGACGGTCGCCCCGTACGCCGCACTCTTCTCTGGATACCCTGGCTTACGCGGATCGGCGCTGAAGTTCGCACTGTTGAGGACGGAGCGCACATCCTCGTAGCGTGCGATCAGCCATGCATTGACGCCGTCCCATTGGCGAATGCGCACCAGCGGTTGCGAGAGCAATGCCAGCAGTTGATCGGGCGGATCAAATGGCCGCGCCGAATTGCGTTTGGGCGGAAACTTCGCCGACAACTCCGCGGAAAGATCTGTGCTCATGAGTGATGCCCCTATCGTCTTCAGTCGTGATCCGCATCGTGCTCAACGCACCGGCGGCCAGATGCGCTCGCCGACGAACGGCGAGCCCGGCGGATACACCGCGTTGGACGTGATCTTTCCGGTCCACGCCTGCGGGTCGAGTGTCTTGGACTCGTGCGGCTGCTCGTGATCGGCGAGACGATCGGCCAACGAGGAGAATTCATACAACACACCATGCTTGGCCCAGCCAGCCACACTGACCAGCTTGCGCGTGCGCACGCAGCTCTTCATCCGACTCATCAGCGGCAAGCGCTGCTGCGAGTACCAGCGGCTCAATTCCAGCTCCGCCTCGACGGTCCGCATGCGATAGGCGCCGAACTGGATCGCCGGCGCACTGGTGGAACCTGGGAACCGGTGCTCGATGGCGCAACCGTCTACGCGCGTTTCCTCGACATAGAACTCGTGGCGCAAGCCTCGGCGCTTGCCGAGCCACCGCCCGTCCTCGGCAGTCTCCTGCATGTCCAGCACATGCGGATTGAAAAACGTGTGCGGCGAAGGTGCGCCGACCAGCAACAGGAACGCGCAACCATCGGGCACCGCCTCATCGGGACGTGCGGCTACTCGATGCAACTCACGCATCGATTCGCCGCCCCCGGTGTTGCGATAGTGAGCTGCCCAGGCAATCCCAGGCCGCTGTAGCAGCTTCGGCAGATAGACGCCGTGCAGCCACGTAAGCCACTCCGCCTCGTCCGCCGGATCGATGTCGTACCAGCTCGCCCAAAGCCCATTGTCCATTCAACCCTTCCCCCGGCCGGTGGTGATATCGACAGGCGCGGCCCCGGCCGAACGCGCGTGCGTGAACGTGGGATAGCGACCGAGCGTCAGCACGCACGGCCCACCGATGGCGAACAGAATCGCGGCGAGCGTGAAGCTGGTGTTGTAGCTCCCGGTCATCTCATAGACGTAGGCAAATGCCGCCGGACCTATGCCCGCCGCGACGGCGACACCGGCGTACAGCAGACTGTAAGTGCGAGCGTAACTGCGCAATCCGAAGTAACGCGCAGTGAAGAACGCCAGCAGATCGAGTTCGGCGCCGGCAGCCAATCCCGCGAGTAACGCGGCGAATAGATACGCCGCATACGGAACGTCATTGAGAAAAATGACACATGCGATCACCGGCGGCGTCAGCACGGCCGCCGCGACAGCGGGCGCCCAATAGCGGTCGATGAGCCAGCCGACCAGCAGTCGGCCGAATATCACGGCGAGACCGAAGACACTCTGTACGGCTGCCGCAGCCGATGGCGAATAGCCGCGATCCGTCAGTGCCGGAATGAGATTGGGAATGATGCCGGTGATCCCCAGGTACATGGCGATGATCGACAACATCAACACCCAGAAGCGATAGGAGCGTAGCGCCTCGAGTGCAGTGAGTCCCGGCAGCTGCGTGGCTTGCACGCCGGGTCTCGGCGCGGCGGTGTCGCGCGGGTGGAAAAAGAAATAGGCAATCGGCAATGCAATCGCGACCGGCAGCAGCGACAGACCGACAAATCCGATTCGCCAGCCAAAGTTCTCGATGAGCGAGACCACGTAGGGCGGCACGAAGATGGCGGAAACGCCCGTACCCGACAGCGCCAACCCGAGCGCGAGTCCGCGCGACTTCTGAAACTGAACGGCGATTGCGCGCGTCCACGACACAGGACCGCTACCCGCGCCCAAGCACGCCACCAGGGCGTAAGCCAGATAAAACGTCCAGATCGACGAGGTGGCCCACGCCGCGCTGAGAAAACCGAGCCCCGCCCCAATCAATCCGGTGAGCGCGATGAGCCGCGCACCGAAGCGATCGATGAGCATGCCCGCAAGCGGCGCCGCGATGCCGCCGAGCCCCATGCTGAACAGGATGGCGCCTTGCACGTCAGCACGGCCCCAACCGAACTCAGCTTCCAACGGCTTGACGAACGCACCGATGGAATAGGTCGCGAACCCGATCGAGCCGAAGGCCACGCCGGCGACACACGCAAGTAGCAAGCGCCAGCCTTCGACGAGTTCGGCCTGGTTCGCCGCGACTGTCGCATGCGGCGCGTGGACCTCGGGCGATGCTGTCGGCAGCGACCGCCCGAGCTCACAAGCACTACTACTTCTCTGGTCGAAAGTGGCCGAGGCCCTTTCGACACGGCCGTCAAAAGGCGCGACTTTTGCCGGCCTAGAACTTGACTGTGACATCGCCACCGACCACGCGACCCTTCACCGGGAAATTGACGTTGCCGCCGCTCGGGAACGCGAGCGGACTGTTGTTACCGGTGTTGAACTCGTCCAACAAGTTCTTGCCATACACCGTGAACTTCACCGACTCCATGCGCGCCGGCGCGAACGATACGCTCGCATACAGATTGTCGACCGCGGGCAACGGTCCCGTGTTGGCATCGTTGAAGAACGACGCATCGCGGTGATCGAGCGACACCTGCAGACCGAGGCTGCCGGCGTTCAACTCCCGATCGAAATACGCGCCGATGCTGTAAGTGAGCGGCGCCTGGCGCGGCAGTTTCAATGCCTTGTCGTGCTGGTCGACGACACCGTCGCGATTCAAATCGGCGAACACCGTGACGTAGTCGGCATCGGTCTTGCCGACCGAGCCCTTCAGCACCAACCCCCTGCCCGCGGAATAGGTGATCTCAGCTTCGATACCCTGGATACGCGCATCGGCTGCGTTACCGATGATTGTCACCTGCCCCGTTGGCAGTGAATAACTGGTCTCGCGCTGCAGGTTGCCGATTTCCTGATAGAACACGCCGATGTTCAGCAACAGCCGGCGGTCGAGCAACGCGGATTTGAAACCCACCTCGTACGCGTCCGACTTCTCGTCGTCGAACGGTCCCGGCGGCGCTGCGGTCTGGCTACGGATGTTATAACCGCCGCTACGGTAGCCCTTGGTGTATGAAACATATGCATTGGAGTCATCGTTGATGTCGTACTTCAGCATCACGCGCGGTGTGAAGCTGGTAAACGTCTTGCTGTCCTGGAACGGATAGGCGCTACAGGTACGCGTATCGAAATTGCAAAGGCTGTCGGCAAAATTGCGCGTGTTGACCTTGACGCTCTTGCGGTCGCTGGAATAACGACCGCCGAGGCCGAGCGTGTACTTGTCGGCAAAGCCGATATCGGCATTGACGAACACGCCGAAGGATTGCTGATCCTGATGACCGCCGTAGTCGCCGACCAGGCCGGACTGATCGACCGTGGTGCGCTCTATATATAAGAAGTCCTGCTCGAAGTAGTACAGGCCGGTCACCAGGTCGGTGCTGCCGAAGCGGCCCGCGTAACGCAGCTCGTCGCTGAACTGGTCCTGCTCCAGCGAATTGCCCAGCGTGCCGTACGCGGTGGGCACGCCGTCGATGTCGAACAGCGACTTGTTGTCCACCTCGCGGTAGCCAGCGATGTTGGTGATGCTGCCGTCGCCGAGGCCCACATTCACCACCGTTTCGGAGACCACGGAGCTCGCAGTGAGATCGCTGAAGCCGACCTCGCCCGAAACCGTTTCGAACTTCGAGGCGTAGCGTGGATTACGATTGACCGGGCCGTCGCCCGTCATATCGGAATGCTCGACGATCAACGTCGTGGTGATGTCATCGGTCGGCATGAACACCAGCGTCGGGCGCACGAACCAGGTTCGGGTCTCGCCATCGTCGCGGCCGGTGAAACGGTTCTTGAAATAGCCTGGATCGTCGTTGTAATAACCGGTCAGCTTGGCGAGCAGCTTCGGGCCGCCGAGCGGACCTTCGATCGAACCGGATGCCAGCACGTTGCCGTAATCTTCGTAGCCGAGCCGGCCGTTGATCGCGAATTCATCGCCGGGACGCCGCGTGCGGATGGAGACCGCGCCGCCGGTGACATTGCGACCGAACAGCACGCCCTGCGGACCGCGCAACACTTCGATGGCTTCCAGATCGAACGTGTCGACGACCACGCCATAGTTCGTGCCCATGTAGATGCCATCGACGAATGTGCCGACCGCCGGCTCGATCGACGGTATTGAGCTGTTCACGCCCAATCCGCGAATCGAGAAGCTGGCGACACCCTTCACCGTGCCGAGCGCATCGAGCGCCACGTTCGGCATCGAGAAGGCCAGGCTCTCGATATTTCGTACTTGCATGGCTTCCAGCTGCGCGGCACCGAACGCCGAGATGCTCGCCGGTACCTCCTGTAAATCCTCGGCCTGCGTCTTTTTGGTGGCGGTGACCACCACGCCTTCGAGCAACGCCGAGACCGGCGCCGTTTCGTCGGCGCGCGGCTCAGTGGACTGCGCCACCGCTGGCTGTGTGACGAACGCGGCGCAGGTCAACCCCATTACCGGCATCATTCTGATCTTATGCATACATCCCCCATCGATCATGCTGTGTTCGTGCGCGTGTCTCGCGATGTTTGCGGCGGGTCCCTCAGCTCATGCGGCGTGCAGCCGCAACGGCAGCCGGTCGAGCGTGCGCAATGTATTCACCAGGCGATACTCCGGCTCTCCTGCCGGCTCCATACGGGCCACTTTCCGTGTCAGCGCCCCCAGCACGCTGTCGGCTTCGAGCTTGGCAATCAGCTGCCCGATGCACATGTGCGGTCCACCGCCGAAAGCCAGTTGCGAGCTCAGGCCTCGGCGCGTCATGTCGTAGGTATCCGGATCCAGCCACTTGCGTGGATCGCGGTTGGCGGCACCGATGAAGTACGCGACTTTGGTGCGTGCACGCAGACGGACGCCGCCCAGCTCGGTTTCCTCGAGCGTGGTTCGGAACAGCACCTGCGCCGGCGATTCATGCCGGATCGCCTCATCGAAAGCATTGCGCGAGCGATTGGGCTCAGTGCGCAACAGATCCCATTGCAGCGAGTTGCGCGCCAACTGATTCAATGCGAAGCCGATGCCTGAAATCGTCGTATCGACACCGCCGCGCAGGAAACTGCGCACGTGGGCGGTCGCCGTGCCTGGCAGCAGCTCACCTGCATCCTCAGCCTCGAATATCTGCTCGCCGAAGCCGCCGGCAATCATGCTGGCGCGCTGAAAGCTCTGTTCGTACTTGGCGAGGTACGGCTGCGCGTTCGCGACCGACGCCTGGGTGCGCTCGTTGTTCGGCCCGAGCTGATTGAAGTTCATATCGCCGATGGCGATGAACAGCTCCGGCGAGACGTCGACACCGAGCACTCTTGGAAACACGCTCAGCACGAAGCGCTCGCAGATGTCCTTGATGCCGTCCACCGTGCCGAGCTCGACAGCGCGATCGACGACTTGCTCGGCCTCTTGCTCGAACGCGTGTTGCCACTGACGGATCACGCTGGGCGACAGAATCTTCGCGAGCGCCTTGCGCACGCGCGTGTGCACGGGTGGATCGATCTCGCTGATGGGACTCGCTGTACGCCACGCGCCGGGCTCCTGGATATTGCTCATCCCCATGCCATACGAAGAAACAAAGCGCTCCGGGTGCGACACCAGCTCGAAGGCTTCTTTGTAGCGCCCCACTGCGTAGCAACCGTACGTCGGCAACGTGACAACCGGCGCAAGCTCGCGCAGCTGCTCGAAGAACGGATACGGATCCCGCAGCACCTGGTCAGAGAACGGATCGATGCTCAAGTCCGGGGCTGTCATCACTGCATCCTCAATCCGCCATTGACGTCGAGCGTCGCTCCGGTGACGAATGCGGCTTCCTCGGAAACGAGATACGCAGCTGCCGCAGCCACTTCCTCGGGACGTCCGATCCTGCCCACCGGCAACATGCTCAGATGCGAGAATCCTTCATCGCCAGCCGACTGGCCGCGCGCCGCATGCAACATCGGTGTATCGATGGGACCGGGAGCGATGGCGTTGACCGTGATGCCGTATTGAGCCAGCTCGCGCGCCGCGCCCTTGGTCAGACTCAACACAGCGCCCTTCGATGCAATGTATGCGGTGTTCGCCTGATAACCGCCGAGCTGCGCCGCCGCCGAAGAAATGGTGACGATGCGACCGTGCGGCACCGGGTTCGCCTTGCGCCGGCGTGCCATTTCTCGAATGACTAGAAACGCACCGCGCGCGTTGATTGCGAACACGCGCTCCCAACTCTCCAGCTCATATTCGTCGATGCCCGGTCGCGGCTGATCGAGGCGCTGGCCGAGAACGCCAGCGAAGTGAGCGAGCACGGCGATGGGTCCGAGCCGCCGCTCCACTTCATCGAATGCGCTCGCCACGCTCTGCGCATCGGACACGTCGATGCGCACACCGAAGTGTTGCGAGCCTGGCAGCTTTGCCGCCGCCGCAACACAGGCGTCCGAATCGAGATCGGCGAGCGCGACCGTCATGCCGCCATCGGCAAAACGGCGCGCCGTTGCCAGGCCGATGCCGCCCGCGCCACCCGTGATGAGAGCGATCCTGGTCATGGTGTTACTTGTAACGTTGCCGCTGCTTGCGGATGAACGCGACCAGCTCGGCGGTCACATCCAGACCGCCGCGCTGTGCCGCTTTCTTCGTGTCGCACCAGGCCTTCAGGTCGGCCTGGCCCTGCGCAGTGTGGAAGTTCCAGTCCTTATCCAGCGGCGTGGTGATCTCCAGGCGAATGCCGTTGGGATCGTAGAAATAGATGCTGTAGATGAGCCCCTTGTGATCGGTGGGACCGACCACCTCGACGTCGTTGCTCACCAGCCAGGCGTGCCAGCGATCCACTTCGGCGCGATCCTTCGCCTGCATCGCGAAGTGATCGAAGATGTCATAGGCCGGATGAGTCACGGCGGGACGTTGTGGCAGTCCCGGCGCCTCGAAGAAGGCGATGGTCGAGCCGTCGGCCATACGGAAGAAAATATGGAAGTATGGAAACGGGTCGCCGGTGGACGGCACGCGGTCGTCGTACACGGTGCTCGCGAGCTCCATCCCCATTACGCGCGTATAGAACTCAGCGGTCGCTTCGACGTCGTGCGTCACCCAAGCCGCGTGATTGAGCATCAGTGGCGTCAGCCCCGGATTGGCGGACCGCGCCACGCGTGCTACTGATTGTTCCTTCGTTGCCGACATACCCAAGCCCCCTCTCGTCTGAGCCGTTCGCTGTTTTCAGGTGCTACCGTAACGACCTTGGGCCGTGACAGCTGTCCCCGTGCGATGGGACCGCTGCCGGGCCGGTTGTTGCGGCATCATCGATCCCGGGCCTGCTTCACGGAATTCGCCATGAACGACATCTCTCTGCGCCACCTGTTCACGCTGACCGCCCGAGTCACCGACCCGCCCGTGCTCGTTAGCCCGACGGCAATGGGCTACCAGCGTCGGATCATGCGCGTCAGCGGCGGCGAGTTTACGGGCGAGCGTTTGAGCGGCATCGTATTGAGCGGTGGCGCCGATGCACTGATGATCCGGCCGGATGGCGTACTCGCACTCGACGTGCGTTTGATGCTGCAGACCCGCGACGGTGAAACAATCTATTTCACCTACACCGGACGACGCGGTGGTTCGCCCGAAGTCGTGGCGCGCATTCATCGCGGCGAACTCATTGCGCCGGGCGAGGACTACTACCGTATCGTCGGGTCGTTCGAGGCGCCGACCACGACGCTCGGCTGGCTCAACGACATCATGATCGTCGGCACCGGTCGGCGGGAACGCGATGCTGCCGTCTATGAGATCTACGAAGTGCTGTGAGCAGCGGGCCAGCGGCACCCGCTCAACTCTCGGCTTCCGAACGCCACGCATCGGCATCCTCCAGTCGGCCACGCAACACGCCAAGGAAACGCGCGGCCAACGCGCCGTCGATCAACCTGTGGTCAGCGGTCAGTGTCATTTTCATGAGTCGCCGGGCAACGAAACCGTTGCCGAGCGGTACCGCCGTCGGCACGACCGCGGCCACCGCCAGAATCGCGGACTCGCCGGGATTGACGATCGCGCAAAACTCATCGACACCGAACATGCCGAGATTGGACACAGTGAAGGTGCCGCCCGTCATGTCCGCCGCTGAAAGTGTGCGCGCCCGCGCGGCTTCCGCGAGCCTGCGCACTTCGGCACTCAGCTCACGCAATGACAACCGCTCGGCCTGCCTGATCACCGGCACTAGCAAACCGCCATCGACGTCCACCGCCACACCGATATTTACTTCGGCGCGGGGCCAGATCGCCCGCCCATCGGTGTATGCATTCAACATTGGAAACTCGAGCAGCGAGCGGGCAACAGCCGCGAGCACGAAGTCCGTGATGCTGTAGGCACCGTCGGCGCGCTCTTTCGCTTCAGCTCGCAATTGCAGGAGCTGCGTGACATCTGCGACGACGGTGACAGTGAACTGCGGCACCGTGGTCGCGCTCAGCGTCAACCGTTCCGCGATCGTTCGACGTAATCGGCTCATGGGAATCGCCGTGACTGCCGACGTGTCGCTATTGTTCATCACGACTTCACCAGTGCGCGGACGGCGGAGACCACCGCCGCAACGTCGGGTATCACGCGCTTCTCCAGATCCTCCGCATAGGGAATCGGCGTGCGTGCGCCGCCCAGTCGTTGAGGCGGTGCCTTCAATGAACGCCACAGCCGTGACGCAAGCTGTGCGGCCAGCTCTGCACCGAATCCATACAGCAGCGGCGCTTCATGAGCGATCAGCACGCGCCCGGTGCGTGTGACCGAAGCGACGATTGTTTCCATATCCAACGGATAGAGCGTGCGCGGATCGACGACTTCGATCTCGATCTGTTCGGCGGCGAGGATCTCTGCCGCTTCAAGCACTCGCTTGCGCATCAGCTGAGTCGCGACCACTGTGACATCTTTACCTCCACGCACCACCGACGCACGGCCGAGCGGAATCGGCTCCGCAGTCACCATACCGCGCTCGTTGTAGAGCGCTTTGTGCTCCAAGAAGATCGTGGGGTTGGGACTCGCGATGGCCGACAGCATCAACCCATAAGCATCCGCCGGCGTGCCGGGCACCACTACTTCCAACCCCGGGATGTGCGCGAACAACGTCTCGAGCGATTGCGAGTGCTGCGCGGCCTTGCCGATACCGGAGCCGCCGTTGGTACGAATCACCAAAGGGATCTGGAACTGGCCGCCGAACATGTACCGCGCCTTGGCGGCCTGATTCACGATGGCATCCATCGCGAGCAACATGAAATCCGAATACATGATCTCGACAATCGGCCGCACGCCACGCGCAGCTGCGCCAACGGAGGCCGCAACGATAGCTTCCTCGCTGATCGGAGTATCGCGCACCCGCGCGGCACCGAATTGTTCGAGCAAGCCCTTCGTGACTCCGTAGATGCCTCCGCCTGTCCCCCAGCGCGTCAGATCTTCGCCCATGACGAAGACGCTTGGATCGGCGCTCATCGCATCGCGCAGCGCTGCATTCAGGGCACGCCACATCGGCACCGGACGGCTGCCAGCGGCAGCCTGGGATACATCAACAGCCGCAGCAGCTACTACGCTCACGCAATCACTCCTTCCGCCGCTTGCCAGGTATCGACATCAGTGAACGCCCACTGCGCCGTCGGCGCCGGCGACTGCCGCGCCATGCACTCGGCATCATCGACCTCACGTTTTATTTCGGTGCTCATCTCATCTCGCTCGTGCTTCGTGAGCAGCCCCGCAGCGACGAGTGTGTTCGCCAGCCGATCGATGGGACATTTGGCTCGCCACTCGTCGACCTCGATGAGCGCGCGATACATCTGCGTGTCATCGGCCATGTGACCGAGAAACCGATAGGTATCAGCGACGATGAGCGTCGGACCACCCTGGCTTCTCGCGCGCGTCACGGCCGCGACCGCGGCGTCGTAAACCGCAGCCACATCCATACCGTCTACGTCGACAGCAGGCACGCCGTAAGCGGGACCACGCCGGCTGATTTGCGGCTGCGCGAACATGCGCTCGATGGCTGAAGACTGTGCGTAGTGGTTGTTCTCGCAGACAAAGATCACCGGCAGTTTCCAGATCGCCGCGAGATTCATGCTCTCGGCCAGCACGCCCTGGTTGGATCCGCCGTCGCCAAAATACGCGACCGCGACTTCGTTCCTCTTACTCACCGACGCGGCAAGCGCCGCGCCCGTCGCAAGCCCGATGCCCGCGCCGACGATGCCGTTGGTACCGAGAATACCCAGCTCCTGCACGCCGATATGCATCGAGCCGCCCTTGCCTTTGCAATAGCCGTCGGCGCGCCCGAAGATCTCCGCGAGCGTGCGCCCTGGATCGGCGCCACGCGCCAGACAATGCGCGTGGCCGCGGTGGTTGCTGGCGATGCAATCGTCCGGGCCCAGCGCCATCGATACGCCAACTGCCACTGCCTCCATGCCTACCGACGGATGCGTGGAGCCACGGATCAATTTCTCCTCGGCGAACCCCTTCAGACGCTGCTCGAATTCGCGGATCAGCAGCATCATTCGCAGCGCCGCCCGACCGTGTTCGCGTAAATTCATTCGGACGCTCTCCTGTCAGGCGACACGTGCGATGACGGCATTCAGCTCGACCACGGAGCTGGGTCCGACGAGGATGCTCACCGTTCCCGCGGCGGGCGATTCGATCTGCACTCGCACCTTGGCGGTTTCCAACTCCGCGATCGGTTGCCCGGCCTGCACGCTCGCGCCGTCGGCAACCAGCCATTCAACGAGGTCGGCCTCGCTCTCCTCGCCCAGCACCTGCTCGGTGACAATTACATCCACGCTTGCCGTCCTCTCAATTGCGATCAGCTGCCGACATCGAAGCCACGCGCGCCCGACCAGTCGAATATCTGCCGCATGGCCTGTTCGAGCTGGTCCGGCTGCCCGGCGTAGTAGTGGTTCGCCCCTCGAATCACGGTGAACGTCTTGTCCTGTGTCGTTGCCGCGTCGAACAGCATGCGCGAATGCGGCTGCGGCACGGCGTCGTCCGCCGAGTTCTCCATCACCAGCAACGGCACACTCACGCGCTTGGCGCACGCACACGCGTCTCCGCGACTGTCCTCGATGGACCATTGCGATAGCCACGACCGAAGTGTCGTGAAGCGCGCCAGACCCACTGGCCCGTTGTTCACGGTCTCGGGTACACCGAGGTAGCACCACTTGGGACGACGATCGTTCGGATCCAGAGTGCTGTCGAGATAGCGCGGATCGGCCATCGTTCGATGAGTGATCAAGCCACGCTCGACTTCGCCGGTGCCACGGCTCCGTAGATCCGCAAGCGTCTGCTTCACGCGCGCAGTGATTGCTCGCATGCGATGCAGCTGAGCAGCGCGATACGCACGGATGAAATCCGCCGAATACGGCGGTTGATTGGGATTCTTCGGATCGTAGATATCCAGCTCGGAGTTACGCCGGTCGGGGTCGTTCTCATCGAGCACCGACGGATCGATAGAGTCGAGCAAGAGCTGCGCACGCGAGACGTGCGCGGCTTGGAAAATCACCGCATCGGCTGGAATCAGACGCGCGGAACGCAGATCGATTGCATCTCCTGCCGGCGTGCGCTCGATACTTGGCCGCTCGGCCTCGGCCTGATAGCACATCGCCAGCGCGCCCCCGCCGCTCCATCCGGCCAGCACGATCTTGTCGTAACCCAAAACTTCGCGTGCGTAATGGATGTAAGCCCCGAGATCGACCAGCACGTTCTCCAGAACGCCAGCAGTATCGTTACGTGCGTATCGGCTACCCGCGCACAGTACGTGAGCGCCGCGCTTCGCGAAGGCCCGCGGCACGGGCAATAGCTGCAGAGTGGATGACGGATGCATGAAGACATGCAACGTGCGGGACGGACGATTGCGAGGGCGGATCAGCACGCCCTCCAGGTTGACTACGTTCTGGCTGCCTGAGAACCCGTAGGTCTCTACGAAGGCCGGCGTGCCACCGTGCGTGACATGCACCCAATCGAATTGCAGCTCGCTGTCGGCACGCGGAGTCGGCGATGTGGGGATGTTGAGCATGGCGCAACCTTAGCCGCCACCACTGGACACTTCCGTCCCCATCCCAAGGGACAGCGGCCTCGACGGCCATCAGGCGTCGTGCCGCTCCACTCTTACTGCCGCCGTCCGCGCCGCTTGAGCCGGCAGAGAGCTCCATAGTGCGAGATACCACAACAGCAACTCGCGATGACTGCCGAGCTGCAGCCGCTGGTACGCGCGTTTACGGTACGTCATCACTGTCTCCTCGCCGATACCCAGATCGAGCGCGATGCCTAGCGAGGTCATGCCGTACAGAATGCGTGCGCACACCTCCGCTTCGCGCCGGGGAAACTGCTGTGGCGCCTTGAGTAAGCAGGCTTCGATCTCGGCCAGTGACGTCAGTGCACTTGCCAGGCTGGACTTCTGCCAGCGCACGCCAGCGTTCTTCGCGATCAGCGACAGCAGCGTGCCGGAGACGACGTCCAGCTCCTCAATCTGACCCGCAGCGAACGGACCGCGTCGGTCGGAGCGCAGGATGCTGACGCCGAAGGCCATACCGGCCGACGCACCACAGACCAGCAAGCGATCACGAATGTGAGTGCGGCCGTATAGGATGTCGCGCAGCTCGAGGTCTTCCAGCGTGCGCACGTCGAGACGCACTAAACTTGGCCGCGGGGCGTCCAGTCCACGCTGAGCTTCGCGAAATGCCGGGTCACGGCGCCACCATTCGCGTCCAATGTAGATGCTCGCCTGACGGCGTGCTGTGTCGGTACCGTCGAGGCTGACGGCCGTGAACTGTACCGGCTCCTCGGCGGAGCCGAGTTGGAAGATGGAGCAGTGTTCGGCACCACAGAGGTGATGCAGATAATCCATCAGGCGAGATTCGAATGTAGGCTCACCGATAGAGCTGATGAGCTGCGACAGGTCTCCCGCCGCGACTGGCGCGGCGGCATGCTCGAGCGAATACGGATTCGCAGCCATTCCTCACCCCCTTGCCCGCGCGGCCCTGTGGAGCTCCGCCGGATGTCTCACAATATGAAACACTTTACTTCGTGCCTGCTTTGACAGGTCTACGGTACCGACCATATGCTGAGTTCGCCGCGGTGTAAAGCACGCGGCGATGGGTTTCATGGGTTCCGTGAATTTGTTTCCTAATGTGGAACACACACGAGGAGCATCGTGGCGGGGAAGCCTCGGGGTGGCCGCTCGCAAAGTCTGGGTCGGGCAATCCTGCTACTGCGACTGGTGGCAGCGAACGCCGCACACGGCGCACGCCTCAGCGATTTAGCGCGGCGAGCGAAGCTGTCCAAGCCGACTGCGCATCGGCTCCTCTCGGCCTTGGAACGCGAGGGACTGATTCACCGTGAAGAAGATTCGACGAGCTATCACCTCGGCCCGGAAACATTCGTACTCGGTATGCTCGCAGCCGAGCGTTATGGCATCCATCGTACGGCGCTGCCGGCACTGTATCGGCTTTCCGCGATCTCTGGGGATACGAGTTTTCTAACAGTGCGAAGAGACTGGCAGTCGGTGTGTCTGCACCGGGAGGAAGGCGCGTTTCCGATTCGGACGCACGCACTGAAAGTCGGCGACCGGTTGCCGCTCGGCATCGGCGCGGGCGGCATGGCCATTCTGGCCGCTTTGTCAGATGAAGAAGCTGAGGCGGCCATCGACGCGAACGCCGCCGAGATCGCGACTCGTTATCCAGGTTACTCGCCCGACGTCCTTCGACGCGACCGTGAGCTCGCGCGCCAGCAGGGTTTCGCATTCAATCCGGGCCGCCTGACCGCCGGCAGCTGCGGTGTTGCCGTCGCCGTGCGCGATGCGCGCGGCGAATGCATCGGTGCCTTGTCAGTCGCCGCCATCGAACAGCGTCTAGATACAGAACGCCGACAGGAGCTGGCAAAGATGCTCCGCGCCGAAGTGGCACGTCTGGAATCGCAACTCGCGCGCCCGGATGGCGCCAGCCAGACTCCGGCGCCGCGCTCCGAACGCGAGCACGGCGCCGGCATGCATCAGCGTCGGACTTGATCCAACTGTGCTTTGGAATAGCGGTCGCCCGCCGTTCCACCGATAGGCGCCGCCGCTTCGAGCTTGCGGATGTCCAGCTCGGTGAGCTGCACATCCACCCCGCCGAACGTGTCTTCCAACTCGACCAGCTTGCGTACGCCAGGAATCGGAATGATGTCGTTTCCTTTCGAGAGCAGCCACGCGATGGCTATGCGCGCTCCGGTGGTGCCGTGCGCACGCGCGACCTCGAGCACTGCTTCGACCATCCGGTAGTTCTTTTCAAAATTGCCTTCGTTGAAGCGCGGATCGAACCCGGAACGGCGCAGGTCTCGTTCGCCGAGATCCTTGGTCGAGGTGATGGCACCGGTGAGAAAGCCGCGCCCGAGCGGAGCGAACGGCACGAGCGCGACGCCCAGCTCGCGCATCGTCGGCAATACGTCCACCTCGACACGCCGCTCCCACAATGAATATTCCGACTCCACGGCGGCGATGGGATGGATGGCATGCGCTCGACGCAGCGTATCCATCCCCGGCTCCGACAGGCCGAGGTAGCGAACCTTGCCTTCTCGAACCAGCTCGGCCATCGCACCCACGGACTCCTCGATGGGCACATTCGCGTCGACCCGATGCAGATAATAGAGATCGATGTAATCGGTACCGAGCCGTCGGAGCGCCTCTTCGCAGACGCGCCGGGCATTCGCCGCGCTGCCATCCTGCCCGGTCACCGAACTCCCGTCCTTCGCGAAGGTGAAGCCGTACTTGGTCGCGATCACCATCTGCTCGCGCTTGCGCCCTTTGAGCGCGCGACCTATCTGCTCTTCGCTACGCCACGGGCCATAACACTCGGCGCTGTCGAACATCGTGACGCCCATATCCATCGCCCGATGCATGATCGCCAGCGCCACGTCATCCTCGACGTAGCCATAGTCCCCGAGAGGCGTGCCGGACAGCGGAGAACAGCCCAGCCCCAGCGCCGACACCTGCAACCCCTGCCCCAGCGTTCGATATTTCATTGAGCCCCCTCGATGGCGTCGACCGTCACTAGAAATTCCGGCGCCTGTACGACGCCGCATGAATGGATATCACATTCGTGATCGAGCACGCTGTCCCTCCGGCACGGGACCTTCGCGCGGCGCTGAACTCCGCGTCCCCCGTCCCGGGGACTGTGGCACACAATACTCACCGGATAGGCTGACACCATCAGGAGTAACAGGAATGAGCGTGGACGATTCGAGCGCATTGCCGCTCAGTGGCATTACCGTCATCGAACTCGGTTCGCTGATCGCCGGGCCCTATGCGGGCTCGTTGTTCGCGCAGTTCGGCGCGGAGGTGATCAAGGTCGAACCGCCGGGCGGCGATCCGTTGCGCACGTGGCGCAAGCTGCACGGTGACACGTCGCTGTGGTGGTACGTGCAGAGCCGGAACAAGAAATCCGTGGCGCTGGATCTCGCCAGCACCGACGGCCAGGCGGCGTTGAAAAAGTTGGTCGAGCGCGCGGACGTCGTCATCGAGAACTTTCGCCCCGGCACTCTGGAACGCTGGGGTCTTGGCTGGGCTGAGTTGTCGCAAATCAATCCGAAGCTGGTGATGCTGCGTGTCTCGGGCTATGGCCAGGACGGCCCGAAGCGCGACCTGCCCGGCTTCGCCGCGATTGCCGAGGCTGTGGGCGGCCTGCGTTACGTCACCGGTTTCGCCGATCGTCCGCCAGTGCGTACGGGCGTGAGTCTTGGCGACACGCTCGCAGCGCTGTACGGCACGATCGGTACGATGGTCGCGCTCCATCACGTCAAGAACGGCGGCGCGGGGCAGGTCGTAGACATGGCGCTCAATGAAGCCGTGTTCGCCGTCATGGAATCCCTGGTCCCGGAATATTCCACCCAGGGCTTCATCCGCGAACGCAGCGGCGCGAGCCTGCCCGGCATCGCGCCTTCCAATACCTACGAATGCGCCGACGGGCGACACGTGGTGATCGCAGCGAACGCCGATTCTCTGTTCCAGCGACTGATGATTGCCATCGACCGGGAGGATCTGGCCAAGGATCCTGGCTTGCAGCGAAACGACGGCCGCGTCGCGCACGCCGATGAGCTCGACGCGGCCATCAATGCCTGGACGTCCCGGTTGCCCATCGACGAAGTCGTGCGACGACTGGAGCTCGCTGCCGTGCCGGCAAGCAAGATTCATTCGGCCGCCGACATCGTCAACGATCCGCAGCTGCAGGCCCGCGGCATGCTCGAATCGGCTCGGTTACCCGATGGGCTGCGCCTGACGATTCCCGGCATCGTTCCCAAGCTTTCCGCAACTCCGGGCCGGACACGTTGGCTCGGGCCTCGGCTCGGCGCGCATTCGGAAGAGATTCTGGGTGCCCCGCCGCCCGTCCTCACAACCAAACCCGACTGAGAGTGCCGTGCTCGACTTGTCGCCCAGACACATTCACATCCAGGATGTAGCACCTCGAGACGGGCTGCAGATCGAGCCGCGACCGATCGCCACGCGCGAGAAAATCGAGCTGATCAACGCGCTGTCGCGCGCCGGCCTGGCAAAAATAGAAACAACGTCGTTTGTTTCGCCTCGTGCCGTGCCCTCGATGGCGGATGCGGAAGCCGTGCTGACCGGTATCGATCGAGTCCCCGGTGTCGAATACGCCGCCCTGGTGCCGAACAGCCGCGGCGCCGAGCGTGCGCTGGCCTGCGACCTGGACGAACTGAACCTGGTGATGTCGGCCAGCCGTACCCACAGTCAGGCGAATCTGCGGATGACGCCTGAGGATTCATTGTCCGAGTTCGCGAAGATCGCCGCTCTGGTCCGCGATCAAGTGCCGCTCAATGTTTCTATCTCCACCGCATTCGGCTGCCCCTTCGAAGGCCGGATCGCGGCGGCGGACGTTTTCTCTCTGCTCGATCGCATCGCTGCGCTCGGCATGGAACGCGTCACCCTTTGCGACACCACCGGCGTTGCAAACCCTGCGCAAGTGCTGTCGATGAGTCAGAGCGTGCGACAGCAGTGGCCTTCGCTCCGATTGACACTGCACTTCCACGACACCCGTGGCATGGGGCTCGCGAACGTGCTCGCGGGCATCGCCGCCGGCGTCGATCGCTTCGATACATCGCTTGCCGGGCTCGGCGGTTGTCCCTTTGCACCGGGGGCCAGCGGCAACGTATGCACCGAAGACGTTGTCCACATGGTGCACGCAATGGGATTCACGACCGGCATCGATCTGGCGGCACTGCTGCAACGGGCGCAAGCCATGCCGGCTTTAGTAGGTCATGACGTCGCCGGTCAGGTTGCGAAAGCCGGTCCGGCAGACCGTCGCTATCCCTGGCCAGCGACGGAGCGGAGCTCAACATCATGCAAGCCGGCGTAGTCATCGTCGGAGCGGGTCACGCCGGTTTGCAAGCCGCAGCGTCGCTGCGGGAACAGCAATACAGTGGACGCATCGTGATGATCGACGCGGAGCCACATCCGCCCTACGAGCGTCCGCCCCTCTCCAAGGGATATCTGCTCGGACACACTCCCGCCGCGCGGCTCGCATTACGCCCTGCAACGTTCTATGCGGATAGAAACATCGAACTGCTGTCCGGCAGACGCGCAACGGCAATCGATCGGCTTCGACGTGAAATCATCCTCGACGACAGCAGCATCGTTACTTACGAACGCTTGATCCTGGCCACCGGCGCCCGAAATCGCGCGCTCGCAATCCCCGGCATCGATCTGGATGGCGTCTACTACTTGCGCACGCTCGCCGATGCAGACGTGCTGCGCGAACAACTGCAGCCAGGCAAAGACGCGATCGTCATCGGCGCCGGCTTCATCGGGCTGGAGTTTGTGGCTTGCGCGACCCGACTTGGCATGCGCGTCACCGTACTCGAGCTCGCCAGCCGGCCGATGGCCCGCGCCGTTTCGAGCGGCATATCGAGCGTCTGCGTCGATGAGTACCAGAAGCTCGGCGTGCAATTGCGGTTCAACACGGACATCGCTGGTATTCTCGGTGCGAACGGACGTGTAGTCGGAGTGCAGACGCGCGGTGGCGAAACTTTCGCAGCTTCGCTCGTGCTGGTCGGCGTAGGCGTGACGCCTAACACGGAACTCGCTGGGGCTAGTGGCCTGATGGTGGACAACGGTATCGTCGTGGACCAGCACCTGCGCACCTCGGACCCGCACATCAGTGCCATCGGCGACGTCGCGGCCTATCGCAGCGATCATGCGAACGGCTCTCTCATCCGCCTGGAGTCGATTCAGAACGCCTCCGATCAGGCACGCTGTGTAGCCGCCGATATCGTAGGAACGCCGCAACCCTATCGCGCGGTGCCCTGGTTCTGGAGCGATCAGGCACACCTGAAATTGCAGATTGCCGGTCTCGCGCTCGCGACCGACCAGAGGGTAATGCGTGGCCAGCCGAACGGCGCAACTTGTGCCGTCTTACATTTGCGCGCTGGCCGGCTGGCTTGCGTAGAAACGATCAACCGCCCCGCTCTGCACCTGCTCGCACGGCGGCTGATTGCAAGCAAGGTTGCGCTGACTCCTGAACAGGCCGCCGACGAGAGTTTCGAGCTGAAGCAGCTGCTGTCGGCGTAGCGGCCCCCCGAGATGACCTTGGCATCGATATTTTCCTGGATGGCCGCCCGGGCAGCCGCGATGCCGGCGTCCGTCATACCCGCAGCTTCGGGCGACTGAAGCTTCCAATTGAATGTGGATGATTTGCTCGCTGTTGTCTCCTGGCTATCGCAGGTAAATTGATGCTGGCCGTTCGTACTTGGGGATGGGCGCGTTGACGCAAGCGAAGCTCGTGGCGGCGTTCGGATCGCCCTTGCCTTGGTAGCGCGCAACCTTTGGGAACGCACAGATCGGTCGCGTGCCGCCGAACGCTTCTTTTATCGCTCCCCACTTCACGGCCTTCGGCGATGCCGTCCCCTCGCCTATCATTACATCGGGCGCTTCACCCTTCTCGCTCCAGCGATCAAGCGCGAGCAGCAGATCGTTGTCGGGTGTTGCATCCGTGCCTTGCGGAAGCTCGGGCCCCTGACCGAAAAAGCCGATGCCTGGACCGCCGGCGCAGTGCCCGAGGCCAGGGACCATGAACAGGCGCGCGAAGTTAGATTTGTCACGGCCATCCGCACGCATTCGCTGGTAATAGTCCAAGGAGTCCGTTGCAGTGATTAATCCATCGGCCCACCCGTGATAGATGATGAGCTTGCCGCCGCGCGCCGCGAAGCGCGAGAGATCGGGATCCATCGCATTCACTTCTACGGCGAGCGCATCATCCATCGCAGCCATGTCACGATCGAAGTCAAAGCTCTCCGCAGTACGCTCCGGCGGCAGCGTCCAGTGATTGATATTGAAATTGTCCGACAGTGGCGTTTCGCCGTACACGGCCATGATCTCGCGTTCGGCGCCGCGGACGTCGCCGAAATAAATCATCTCGCCAGTGCGCGGATTGCGCGTTCCGCTATAGATCGTCTCGATCGCGCGCACCTGAGTATCAGTCAGACACGAGTCCGCCGCTGCACCCGGCTTGCACGCCAGCTGACGCGGCGACACCGTGCATTGCAGAGGATTGGTGAGAAAATTGTCGCCCGGCGCGCCACCGTCACGGCCCGCGCAGGCCTTCACGATTGTTTGCTGCCAGGTGCTCATCAGCGCCGGCGGGATCGCAGCGCCTTTCTCATTACCGAGCTTGCGGAGTGCCGCGAATCGGCTGTGAAGGTGCGTGCGATTGTGAGCAGGCGCGCCGGCGATGATGCCGTCATAGTCTTCAGGAAATTTCTGCGCCTCCGTCAGCGCCTGATGCCCGCCGGTCGAGCAGCCAACGAAATAAGCCTTGCTGGGCTTCCTTCCGTAGAATCGCAAAACAACGTCCTTCGCAAGCAAGGTCATCTCGTGCGTCGCGCGGAATGCCCAATCACGGATCGCCTCGGGACGGCCATCACCGAAATTGAATCCGATGCCCGGCTGACCTGCCGGATAACTGCCCATATCCGTCGTGACTGTGGCAAAGCCGCGGCGAAGCCCGCCTGCAAGCGATGCGGGTGAGATCTTGCCCGCAGCGCCGCCGTTGCCGGTGCCCAAAAGCTTGCCATTCCATTGCTCCGCTGCCGGCATCCAGACTTCAATCAGAATTCGCGACGACGGATGCGGACTCGCCACCGCGAATACACGGCAGAACGCAGGCAGGCCGGTGAGCTTGAGACCCTCTGAAGCGTTGTAGTCGCCAGCAGGAATGGCTTGGGCCAGAACGACGGTCGCGTTACCGATGTGCGTTCCGTTGCCCATGCTCTCGCACGCGGGCGCGGCCGCAGCCGGCGACATCGCACCGAGCAACTGAGCGGCTACCAACGTTGTGACACCAAGGATGAGCTGCAAGGCTCGAACGGATGAGCCACGCAGGGTCTTGCTACCACCGATCATCAAAGTTTAATCCGCAGGCCGAGCTGAATGAGACGACCGAGCGTCGATCCATTCGTGAACCCGCAACTGGCCGGGCTAAAGCACCCGCCGCTGTAAAACGGTGGATCTTCATTGAACAGATTCGTGACGTTCAGCGACAGATTGAGATCCTGGTGAACCCACGCTTCCGGCAGCTTATAGTTGAAGAACAAGTCGACCGTGGTGAATGAGTCCACGTGATTCTGTTCCTCGGGGAACGGATTGTTGGGATCCGCCGCCACCACAGGATCGATGTCGTAGCCGCCGCGGTGGTTGAGTGAGGCCGAGGCGTTCAGATTGCCGACCTGAGCGCCAGCCGTGAGGATCAGTGACAGGCGGCTCGTACCAGGGTTATCGAGGTACTCCACGAAAGAAGCCCCGGGAACGAGTGCTCTGTCGCGATTGAGCGTGTAGGTTCCCCCCAATCCAGCGTAGATGAGGCCGAAGCCGACGGAGCGGTCATAGCTGACATTGAAGTCGATACCGTCAGTCTTGATCTCGCCCAGATTCTGAACTCGATAATCAAAAATCGCGGTCGTTGGCGAGAACAGGCAGGTCAGCGATACCGGAACCAGCGGCGGGAAGGGAGCGACGGATCCCAATTCAGCGGTGGCTTGCGCGCAAGGAACATTGTCCCTGAAGAATGGCTCGAGCTCCGGAGAATACGGTTGACCCGCGAGCAGTCCGATGACTTTCTCGAGGTCGATGTTGTAATAGGTCGCGCTCAGCGTGAGGCCAGGAACGACCGGAGGCTGGAAGTCAGCACCCAGCGACCAGGTGGTTGCGGTCTGCGGCTCCATATCCGCGCCGCTGTTGCCTGCGATTGCGATCGCCCAGGGCGCGGTTTGTCCGTAAGGCAAGGCAAAGGAGAAAATACCGCCCCCAGCTTCAACCCCCGTCTTGTCCACCAGGCTGGGCGCATTAAAGGATTTACCCCAATTGCCGCGCACCTTGATCCAGTCGAGCGGTTCGTAAGTGACACCGAGCTTCGGATTAAACGTGCCGCCCACGTCCGAATAATCATCGTACCGCCCGGAGGCCGAGAAGGTCAGTGAGTGAACTCCTGAGATCGCATTGCCAGCGCCAACGATCGGCACGGCGATTTCGGCGAACACTGATTCGATGTCACGATCCAAGCGGACGGTGGGCGTGGTGCCCTCCGCGCCAAACGCCGTCACGCCGTTGTGCGAATCGTGGTTCTCCTTCATATATTCAGCGCCGATCGCGAGCCGTACGTTGCCACCCGGAAGCTGGAAGACCGACCCGTCCAGGATCGCGCGGTAGTTCGACAACCTTTGTTTGCCGACAACGAGGTTGTGCAGTGAAGCTGCCGCAAGCGCCGCCTCAGAATTGCTGCGAAGGTCATAGGGATTAAGAGTGGTCTGCGCGACCGGAACATTCACGGTGGCGCTGCTGACCTCGGTTTCGCTGCGACCGAAATTCGCCAATGCGCGTAGCTGCCAATTCTCGCCCAGAGCCACCGTGACTGTGGGTGTGATTCCATACGATGTCAGGGTATTTGTCGCCTGCTGGTCGATCGCCCCGAGGAAGTTGGTGCGAACGGTCTGTGATGTCTCACCCGCGATCGGGTCGAAGAATGGATTCGCCGCAGTGATTGCCAGGTCACGAGCATCCAAACCTGGTAGCAGTGTCAGCTCTCGCCGAGCGTAATAGCCACGGACGTCCAGCGTAACGGAGCTCGTGATTTCCTGATTCAGGCTTCCGAAAACATTGTGTCGCGTCTGCTCTGGCCAAAGACTGACCTCATCGGTAGTGTCGCAACTCGTCATCGTGCCCGGTGTCAAGCTGCCCGTATTGGGACCTGTGTTCGCGTATGTCGTACCGTTCGCAAGGATCGTTCCGGCCCCGCAGTAGCCCGAATTTGGAGTGACCTGGCGCAAGTAATCCCGGTCCTTGCCAAGGATCGAGTCATTGTGCGCCCAGGCGTACGACACATAACCTGAGCCGCTGCCCCAATCCTTGCCCGCCGTGACATTTACATCAGCGGGCTGGTAGTCATCCGCGAAGCCGGTCCGGCCACTGACTTCGAGCCCGTCGAACCTCCGTTTCGAAATGTAGTTGATAACGCCGCCAATAGCGTCCGATCCATAGATCGAAGAACCGCCGTCTGGAACGATGTCGATCCGTTCCAGGACGCCTGGCGGAATCACGTCGGGATCCGGCGTGGATTGCAGCGCTCCGGCGCCCACTACACGATGGCCGTCGATGATCACCAAAGTCGTCGAAGTGCCTGAGGCACCGAGATTACGAATGTTCGGGCGGATGAGTGCGAGGCCTGCATCCAATGCCGTTGTCGGCGTGTTGAGGAAGGCGCTGCTGACTTGCGGAACCTTCGTCAAAATCTCGTTGGCGCTGGGTGCGCCTGTCGCGATGATTTCCTGCTCCGACATCGATACAACATTTGTGCCCACAGGCGCGATGCCGCGCAGCTGAGTGCCGGTAACGATGATCTCTTCGAGGTCCACCTGCTCTGCCGGCGGCGTCGCTGCGTCTTGCGCCATCGCCAGCGATGAGAACTGCGCGAGCAGTGCCAGGGCAGCTGTAGTACGGCAGAGCAGAGATTGGCTGCAGCCCGGTACCACCAATGCGTGCGAAGCACGCGAGGAGCTCTTCTTCATCTGCATTCCCCTGAAGGCGCATGGGGCGCCCTTTTTTTGCCCAGCATTCGGCTGAGTCTGTAGTCGTATCTCGGGGAGTTGCTCCCAGGAGCGATATATTCCCCCCCACCTGAATGCAGCGTACTTCGGTGGGAATTGCTTCGCTTTGGTCGCAGGGCACTCGACTTTGTACTCAGAGCACGGGATATTCCGGCATCACGCTCCCCACCCCGCCTGCTTCCCGATAGCCCGATCCCGCACGATTCGCTCTGCATACCCGCTTGCCGCGTAAGCCGCCAAGGGCTTGGCCGGCAGCCCACGAGATTCGCGCCACTCGGAAAGATCCCGACGAACGTCGGTGTAGAACGCGTCCATGAAGATCTCATTCGCGCGCAAGACATTGCCCTCGCGCTGAGCCGCTTCGAGGGCGACGCGATCGACCAGTAATGCGCGAGCCGTCATTTCCTGGACGTTGAGCACCGAGCGGATCTGCCCTGGAATCTTGTCCTCGATGTTGTGACATTGATCGAGCATGAATGCGACTTGCGACTGCCTGCCGTAGCCCCCGCCGCGTATCACTTCGAAGAGAATCCGGAACAGTTGAAACGGATCGGCCGCGCCGACGATCAGATCGTCATCGGCATAGAACCGGGAATTGAAATCGAACGAGCCGAGCTTGCCGAGCCGCAGCAGCGTCGCGACGATGAACTCGATATTCGTTCCCGGCGCGTGATGACCGGTGTCCAGGCAAACGACCGCCCTGTCACCGAGTGCCATCACCTGCGCATAGGCAGTGCCCCAATCCGGCACATCCGTGTGATAGAACGCCGGCTCGAAAAACTTATACTCGAGCACGAGTCGCTGCTGGCCCGCGAGCCGGTCGTAGATCTTTCGAAGCGAATCGGCGAGCCGATCCTGGCGTGCGCGCATGTCATCCTGACCCGGATAGTTCGTGCCGTCCGCCAACCAGATCTTCAGATCGCGCGATCCGGTCGCATGCATAATGTCGATGCATGCAAAATGATGATCGATCGCCTTCTGACGAATGCGCTCGTCAGAGTGCGTGACGCTGCCAAGCTTGTAATCGTCGTCTTGAAACGTGTTCGAGTTGATCGTGCCGAGTGCAATGCCGTGCTCTTCGGCATGTCGGCGCAATGCCCCGTAGTCATCCACCTTGTCCCAGGGAATATGCAAAGCGATGGTCGGCGCAAGTCCCGTGAACTTGTGAACTTGCGCGGCGTCCGCGATCTTCTCGAAAGGATCGCGCGGCACGCCTTTCTGCATGAACACCTTGAAGCGCGTCCCGGAGTTGCCGAACGCCCACGACGGAAGTTCGATAGCCTGCTCGCCCAGACGGGCGGCGATCGCTGAGAACGTGCTCATACAGAATCTCCGCGTTTTCGATCAGCGAGTGAACGCCTGAGCGTTACCGGCATCGACATTGAGGATGTTGCCGGTCGACTTCAAAGAGATCGAAGAAGCGAAATACCACACCGCCTCCGCGATATCTTCCGGCAGAACGTTCTGCTTGAGCATGGAACGCTTGCGGTAGAACTCCTCCAGCTCATCGCCCGGATCGATTCCATACGCACCGGCGCGCTCCTTACGCCACTCCCCGTCCCAAATCCTGGAGCCACGAATGACAGCATCCGGATTCACCGCGTTCACGCGAATGCCGTGCTCGGCGCCTTCCAGCGCGAGGCACCGCGCGAGGTGGATCGATGCCGCCTTTGCCGAAGCATACGCCGATGCATTTGGTGTGGCCGCAAGCGCGTTTTTGGATCCGATGAAGACGATGGAGCCTCCGCGCTGCTGCTTCATCAGCGGAAATGCCGCGCGAGCAGTGAGGAAGTACCCCTCGGCAAGCACATCGTAGTTCTTGCGCCACAAGGCAATCGTGGTCTCCTCGATCGGTGCGGACGAAGCCAATCCGGCGTTCGAGACCAGGATGTCGAGGCCGCCGAATTCCCTGGCACACGCATCGAAGGCGGCCTGCACCTGATCTTCCTGAGTGACATCGCACAGCGACGTTCGCACCAGGTCCTGGCCGTACTGCTGAGAAAGTGCCGTGCCCACGCGGGTCAGCGCGTCCAGATCGCGATCAGTGAGCATCACGCAAGCGCCATCGGCCAATAAACGTCTGGCGCTCGCCGCCCCGATGCCTCCAGCCGCCCCCGTCACCAAAGCGATCTTGCCCACCAGCGGCTTGGGCTTCGGCATACGCTGCAGCTTGGCCTCCTCCAACGCCCAATATTCGATGTTGAATGCCTCTTGCTCATCGAGCCCGATATAACGCCCGATCGCCTCAGCTCCTCGCATCACATTGATTGCGTTTCCGTAGAACTCTCCTGCCAGTCGGGCAGTGGTCTTGTCCGCGGCAAAGGTGATCCTGCCAACACCTGGTACGAGGACTACGACAGGATTTGCATCGCGCATCGGCGGATCTTTTGGGCCCGCGCAGCGCTGATAGTACGCAGCGTACTGATCGCGATAGGCGCTCACCGCCTTCGCGAGATATTCGGCATCGTCCAGCCGAGCCGGATCCAATGTCAGCGGAGCGATTTTCGTCCTGAGAAAGTGGTCGGGACACGACGTGCCCACGCGCGCAAGCTCTTCGAACTTGGCGGAGCCCACGAATTCGAGCGCCTCCGCGTCATCGCTGAAGTGGCCCACCTTGAATTGCTTTGCGCTCATCAGCCCCCGCAGGCGAGGCATGAGTTGAGCGGCAATCCTGGCGCGGTCATCCGCAGGTTGCGCGCTCACCTTGACACCGCCAAACGCGGGATGTTTCACCAGGCGCTGGTTGAGATATTTCGCGGCGCCGGCGATCAGATCGATGGTATTTTCATAACACGCTTTGGAACTATCGCCCCAGCAAATGATGCCGTGGCCCGCGAGCATGACGCCGCGCAGTCCCGGGTTGTTGGCGACGTAATCGCGCAATCGCAACCCCAAATCGAAGCCCGGCCGCTTCCACGGCAGCCATCCGATCGCCCCGCCCCAGATCTCTCGTGTCGCCGCCTCACCGCCCGACGATGCGGCCAACGCAATGATGGCGTCCGGATGGACGTGATCGATGTGCGCGAATGGCAGATAAGCATGCAACGGAGTATCGATCGAGGCTGCGCGAGGATTCAGATTGAATGTGCAGTGGGGCAGGAAGCCGACCATCTCGTCTTCGTGCTCGACGCCGCGATATAACTTCTCCAAGCGCAACAGCTTGTCGAGATAGAGCGTGGAGAAGCCATCCAGCTTCATCGAGCCGATGTCGCCCCCCGATCCCTTGACCCATAGGACCGTCGCCGATTCGCCGCTCAACGGGTCCTGCTCCTGCAGTTTGGCGGACGTGTTGCCGCCCCCGAAGTTCGTGACGGTGAGATCGGAGCCGAGAAGATTCGATCGATAAAGAAGGAGTTCAGCTGCCTTGAGCCCCTGTGCGCGCTCATCCGACCAGCGGCTGCTTGGAACCTGAAAAGGCAATGCGTTCACCGTGGAGCCCTGAGGGGACCGCGTCGTGCTCATGTTCTTACCCGTCGTTGATCGATGGAGGCATAGCATAACGACTAATCGATCATTTACAATCAGTATTGATTGTTTGTAGTCACGAGGGGGCTGTTTGAACGCGCGCTGCATCCTGGTCTTCGACGTCGGTAAAACCAATGCGAAGCTGACTTTATGGACCCGCCAGGGTCAGCCTTTGGCACGACGGGTCCGACGTAATCGCGATGCCGCCGTCCCCGGATACCGCTCGCTGGATGCCGAGGGCATTGAACATTGGCTCGCCGAAACCCTGGCTGACTTCGCCCGACAGGCGAGCATCGGCGCCATCATCCCCGTTGGCCACGGTGCCGCGGCCGCCCTCATCTATGAGAATCGATTGTTTTCGGCACCGATGGACTACGAGCACGAAGTTGATGCTTCCGTACGGGCAAGCTATTTATCGGAGCGCGATCCGTTCAGCGAAACGGGATCCCCTGCGCTGCCTCAAGGATTGAACCTCGGCACGCAGCTATACGATCTCGAACGGACCGCCGGCGCCTGGCCTGAAGATCTTCAGATCCTGCCTTGGCCGCAGTACTGGGCTTGGCGCTTGACTGGCATCATGGCGAGCGAGGTCTCCAGCCTGGGTTGCCACACCGATCTGTGGAATCCCCACAAACATGAATTCAGTGGACTCGCTCAACGCAGGGGCTGGGATCAGCGCTTCGCGCCGCTGAATCGTGCTGGCGCGCCGCTAGGCGTGATCACGCCGGAGTGGTCGAAGCGCACCGGGATTCCACAGGATTGTGTTGTTTATTGCGGCCTACACGACAGCAACGCTGCGTTACTCGCGGCACGCGCCCATGCAGATGGGCAGGACCGGGACACCACCGTGCTCTCGACCGGCACGTGGTTCGTGGCCATGCGCGTACCGGCTGCCAACACCGAACCCGACTTGGCCGCTCTCGATGAGACGCGCGATTGCCTCATCAATGTGGACGTGGACGGCCGCCCGGTCCCCTCCTCCCGTTTCATGGGCGGCCGCGAAGCGGAAGTGATGGCACAACTGAACAGCCATGCACTCACCACGAACTACGACCCGCAACGTCTGATCGATCGGATTCCAGAGCTGCTCAACAGCGGGACATTCGCACTGCCTTCGTTTGCAAGCGGTTGCGGACCTTTTCCGCGTGCCACTGGCGGCTGGCGAAGAAAGCCGGGCGATCCAGCGGACCAGCGCGCCATCGCCGGCCTGCATCTGGCGCTGCTGGCTAACGCCTCACTGGATCTGATCGGCTCGCGCGAACGCTTGATCATCGAGGGGCGCTTCGCCGAGGCAGTGGTTTTCATACGCGCCTTGGCCGCGCTTCGTCCACAACAGCAAGTGTTCGTCTCGAATGCGCATGATGATGTGCCATTCGGCGCCATGCGCCTCATCGAGCCTACGCTCAAGCCTTCTTCGGCACTCGTGCCAGTTGAGCCGTTGGCCGTAGACTTTTCGGAATATGCCCACGCATGGCTCGATCACGCGCAACGGAGTGCGGCATGAAGGCCGCCTCCGCGCTGGACTACCGCGAGATCGCCCGCCGCCGGTTACCAAAATTTCTTTTCGAGGTTGCAACGGCGACTTCCCAGCCGCTCTGGTTTCAGCTCTATGAGATCCGCGATCGAGCCTTCATGCGAGATCTGCTTCAACAGGCGCGCGAGGCGAAGTGTTCCGCACTGGTCTTTACGGTCGACATGCCCGTGCCGGGATCCCGGTATCAAGATTATCGATCCGGGCTCGCGGGCGCGCCCGGTGTACGCGGCAGCTTGAAACGCACATGGCAAGCGATGCTGCGGCCGAGCTGGGCTTGGGATGTCGGCATCCGCGGTCGACCACACAGTCTAGGAAACGTTGCGCCCGTGCTGGGCAAGAACACGGGACTGGAAGATTTCTTCGCGTGGATGCGAAACAACTTCGACCCAACCGTGCACTGGCGGGATCTCGAGCTCATACGTTCCGAGTGGCAGGGCCCGCTCATCATTAAAGGCATCCTCGAGAGCGAGGATGCCGTCGCCGCCGCCGACCTGGGCGCCGATGGAATCGTAGTCTCGAATCATGGCGGTCGGCAGCTCGACGGTGTGCCCTCCACGGCCACAGCGCTACCGTACATTGCAGACAAGGTCGGCCACCGCATGACCGTGCTGGCCGATAGCGGCATTCGATCCGGACTCGACGTCATACGATTGCTCGCGCTCGGCGCGAGAGGCGTCTTGCTCGGGCGCGCGTGGGTATACGCGCTCGCTGCCAACGGCCAAGCCGGCGTCGCTCATGTTTTAAAACTGATCCAGGCTGAAATGCAGGTGGCTATGGCCCTGACGGGCGTCACCAATATTCCCGCCATCGATCGCAGCATTCTCTTCCAAGCTTCGACAGCACTCGCGGAGAAGACTTAGTGAATCCTTTGCTCGGAGTATTCTTTCACTGGTTGGGTGGACTCGCGGCCGCGAGTTTCTATGTACCGTACAAGCGGATCCGCGGCTGGTCATGGGAAATCTTCTGGCTTACCGGCGGCATCTTCTCCTGGATCGTCGCCCCGTGGATATTTGCTTCCCTGCGCACCAATGATTTGTTCGGCGTGCTGGGCGCAGCGCCGGGGAAAACTCTGTTCTGGTGCTGGTTCTGGGGTGCAATGTGGGGCTTCGGCGGTCTGACCTTCGGCCTCACCATGCGCTATCTCGGCTTGTCACTGGGCATGGCCGTGGCGTTGGGCCTTACGACCGTCATCGGAACGCTCGGACCGCCGATTTTCCACGGCACATTGTTCGAGCTCGCGGCAGTCACCAGCGGCCAGATTACCTTTGCTGGAATTCTGGTCACGTTAGTCGGCATCGTGATCGTCGCCAAAGCGGGTCAGGCAAAAGAACAGGAGACGCCCACGGCCATCTCCGGCGCTGGCGTCGCCGAGTTCAATGTCAAGAAAGGCCTCGCGATCGCCGTGTTCTCCGGCGTCATGTCGGGCTGCTTCGCGTGGGGGCTCGATGCCGGACAGCCCATTCGCGATCTCTCGTTGGCCGCTGGCACGGATCCGCTCAGTCAGGGCCTGCCGGTGCTATGCGTCGTGCTGGCGGGCGGGTTCACAACCAATTTTGTCTGGTGCCTGGTTCTGATTGCGCGTAATCGATCAGCCGGAGAATTTTTTGGCAGAGTGGCACCGGAGCACACCGGAGCGAAATCCGGCTTGGTTCGAAACTACTTGCTCGCCGCTCTCGGCGGCTCGCTGTGGTACTTCCAGTTCTTCTTCTACACCATGGGCGAGAGTCAGATGGGACGCTACGGATTCTCCAGTTGGACGCTCCACATGGCATCGATCATTCTCTTTTCGACGCTGTGGGGATTTGCTCTGCGGGAATGGAGCGGCTCGAGCGGACGAACTCGAAACCACGTCAAGCTCGGCATCGGCACACTGATTGGAGCAACCGTGGTCATCGGCGTTGGAAACTATCTCGCCACTTAGGCAGCGGCCGACCGCGTGAAGCCTATTTCGCCGGCTTGGGTAAAAGCTGGGCGGCGTTTTGGAACGTTTTCGGCACCTTGCCTTCTTCGACCGTATGAATGGAAAGTTGCTGGCGTTCCTTGACCAGTTTCTGAAGGAAGGCCTTCATTTCATACATTGAGTCGATCGACGGAAAGGCTGCGATGATGTGGTCGCCTTGCGGATAGTCCACGAACCACTTGGGATAATCGGGGCCGGCGAACCTGCGGAAGTAGTAGACCGGGCCATAGCCGGAGAACGGTCCCTGGACCTCATCGTAGGTGACCAGCTGATCCTTCGCGCCATGGAAGAACATGATTGGCGCCGGCTTGTTCTTGAACAGCAGCGGCGTATTCGCCTTCAGCCAGAAGGCGCCAGCCATCGAGATGACCCCCGCGTAGCGGAAACCCGTGGGTAAATGATTCCGGGCCAGTTCGGTTTCGTTAGCGACATTGTATTCCGCGACCAGCGAGTCAGTAGCGCCCGAACTGCCGCCCATGAGGACGATCTGATCTTTGTCGATGTTCCACTCGTCAGCGCGCTTCAGGACGAGCGAGGTCGCGTCAAAGATGTCCTCGACGCCCCATTCGATGGCGCGCAGATACATCTGCGTCCCGTTTTCCGGCGTGAGCTCCTTCCGCTGCTTCGCGATCTTGATGCCAAGCCGGTAATCGATGGCGGCCACGGCATAGCCCATCGACGTGAACGATTCGATTGCGCCTTCGAGGCCTTGATCGTTCCGCGCCCCTCCTTCCCAACCTCCACCGAAGGAGAAGACGATCGCAGGGCGCTTGCCCGTCACCTTCACCGAGCTGTCGACGATAAGGTCGAGGAACAGCTGCTGACCCTCTTTGGTGGCGTAAAGATGTGAAGTTCTCTGCAGCGAGGAAGCAGCGGTGCTGGCTTTCGCCAACGCTGGGGCGGGACGCGCAAATGCGCAGGTCGATAACAAGGCCGCGATGACAGCGGCCGATGCGAGGCGTTTCATAGATTCTCCGAAGACGTCACTCGAGCAGGTCGACGCCGTAGCCTTCCAGACGCAACACGCCGTCCCACATCTTGCCGGACGTTCGCCCTTTGCGATGACCCGCGATTTGGACCGCGGCTGGCTCCGCACTCGTGTTGATATAAAGCGTACGACCCTCGACCTCGCGCGCGACGACGCCCTTGGGAGTGTCCGGCCCTCGGACGATGCCAAGTTGCTCGTAAAGGCTTCTGTACAAGGGCTTCATGACGCTCGGCTGCGCCGTCACCGCGACATAGATCGCCTGTCCCTTGCCGTAGCTGTTGACGGTAGCCACAGGCGGGCCGTCGAGGTTGGTGAAACGGCCCAGGACCCGAGCAGTCGAAGGTTCGAGCACCTCATAGTTGTTGATGGTCGTGCTGAAGGTGCTGCCCGCGATCGTGCCGGTCAGGAGTTCACTGCGTTTGTAGAATTCGCCGGTTCTGAGGCCGAACACATCGCTGAGGCCGCCGGGCAGCGCAGTGCCATACCATTGCCCGGTTGCATCCGCCTTGGCCGAATAAGCCGTCATGATCGCCGTACCGCCCTGCTTCACGAAATTACGAACTGCCTCGACCGAGGGTGGGTCCATCAAATATTCGCCAGCGATCACGAGCAACTTGTAACGTGAGAGATCCGATGCGCCGAGGTTGACGACCGCCGCATCGATATTGTCGTCGTAGATCGGGCCGAATGCGTTGAGCTTGTGTTCCATGTAGGGCGTTCGATAGTAGAGCTTCAACTCCTTGCGGTCCGCCAGGACCTTGGACTCGAATGAATAAGACAGCGCAATCTTCGGCTGCACCGGGCGAGGAAAGCCCAAAGATTCGAGTGTCTCGAATTCCGATGCGACGCGGCTGAGCTCAGCCAGCTTCCACGACGGCGTGCCGTCGTGATCGAGCAGCCCGAAATAGATCTGCTCCTCCGCCCCGAGATGCGAATTGAATGTCCAGGCCAGAAATCCCTGGCCGCCATAGGCCAGCCCCAAATAGACAATCATTCGCGATTTGCCTCGGGTGCCGTAGTCGCCGAAGAAGCCGGTCTGGAATTCGTTGAACCAGATCGGCGTCGGTAACTGGCCCTTCATCATCATGGCCAGGAACGCACCGTCGACCGGATCGCTCGAGTAATATCCAAACGCGCCATAGTTCTGGTAGTCGCTCTGGGTCGAGAGATAGTCGAAGCCGCGCCGGGAGGCGGCGTCGTAAAGGTTGGAGAGCGAGGGCTTGTCGGGCATGTTCGCTCGTCTGACAGCGTCGAGGTCGCGCAGCAGATCAATCGTCACCGAGGACCAGAAGCGACGCAGATCGAGATAACGCTCGCTCGGGCCGGGCCCGCTTGCATAGGGCAACTGAACCTGTTGCCAGTCGCTGACCGTACGGGACCAGCGCTGCCCCGCCCATGCCTTGTTCAAGGCGTCGAGATTGCCATAGCGCTTCTGCAGCCACGCGATGAAACGCTGGCGGGTCGCCGGAGAATACGAGAGATAACCGTTGCCGATCTCGTTGCTGTAACCGACGGCAATGACGGCCGGGTGGCGCGCATATCGTTTGGTCACCCGGTCCGCGAGCCGCAACTGCAGCCGGCGAAAATCAGGATCCGAGATATCGTCCATGTAGCGTTCGGCAGGATGGAGGGGCGTGCCGCTCTCGCCGATCAGCGTGATGCCGGGATAGGCTTGATGAGCCCAGAGCGGTGCCGGTGTCCCAGGGATGTCGAGAATGACCTTGATACCGGCGGCCGCCATCCGGTCCATCGCGAAATCGAATGGAGCAAAGTCGAATCTGCCATCGGCGGGCTCGAAATATTCCCAGGAAAGATCGCCCATGCGAACGACCTTGAGTCCCGCCTGCTTCATCACAGCGACATCGGAGATGATCTGCTCTTTCGAGCGGTCCACGGGCTGATAGCACGTGCCGATGAAAAGCTCGTGGGTGCCAAGCTGCGCCATGGTCGGAGGAGCGCCTTTTGTTTCTGCGGGCATCGCGGCGACGAGCAACGCAGCGGCGCTGAACAATGTTCCTAAGAGCTTCATCGCGTTCGGCCGCACGCTCAACGCGGCGCCTTGCAGTTGAAACTGGCAGCGTCGTTGCTCGAACCCGCGCCATCGTAATGCGCCGTCTTGGGCCACGCGCACAGCGGCCGGCTGAAGGGCTCGGCGCTGTCGGGCTTGATTGCGATCACGCGTTCCGGCGCCTTGCCCTGCTCGATCCACTGCTCGAGCTCCGGCTGCATGTCGAAGCTGGTCGCGCCGGGCCCACCCGCACAGTGCCCCATGCCCGGGACCATGAAGAGTCGCACGTGGTCATCCACGTTCGAGCCGACGCGTTTGCGTACGTCCTCGTAGTAGTTGATGGTATCCGTCGGTGCGATGATCGGATCGTCCCAGCCTTGATACATGATCAGCTTGCCGCCGCGACGGGTAAACGCCGTGAGATCGGCGCTGTTCACATTTACGATCGGCGCGATACGCTCGCGTCCCGATGGATAGTCACGGTCAAGCTTGAAGTCCGCGACGTTCCATTTCGGATCGTCGAACACCATCCAGCGATAAAATTCCTGGCCGAACGCGGCGGTCTGCGGAGTGGTGACCCACGCGGTCCAGTTGTTGGGAACGCCTTCGCTGCCGAGCGCAGGGCCGCTACTGATCCGCTCACCATTGCTCAGCCGCGGCCCGCCGTAGATCTTACGAAACGCTCCCGCTTCAGCGTTCGTCAGACAGATGGGCGCATCCGCGCCCTTGCACTGGAGCTCCGCTGGATCGAAACGACAGCGTTGTGGGTTGTCCACGATGCCGTCGTTCACACCGTCGAGCCGATCGCACTTCTTCATGATCGCGTCGTGCACGAGACCAAGCTTGGACTCCAGCGTGGGAGCGCCGCCGGGGCCGTGTACAGCCTGGTGATACCAAAGCAGCTGTGTGAGAACTTCGAGATAGCGGCGAGCCGGCGCCCCAGCGACTATGCCGTCGTAGTCTTCGGGATAGCGGCTGGCCGCCATGAGAGCGTCGCGGCCGCCGTTGGAGCAGCCGAGAAAATAAGATCGCTGGGTCGGGTTGTCGTAATACGCAGCGATGACTTGCTTCGCAACGACCGCAGCCAGATGGTTGCCGCGATAACCAAAGTCGACGACCTTCTCCGGCTGCTTGTGAACCCATGCCTCCAGGCCCGGCACGGGCTTGTGACCGACATCGGTCTGGACGGCGGCGTAGCCCTGCACGACCACCTTGTTGAGCAACTGTGCTCCACCCGGCGACAGGCCGCCGTCGAATCCGGCGCCGCCGAAACCAAACATTTTGTTGTTCCAATTCTCCGGCAGCCAGACCTCGACTTTGATATTCGAGCCTGGCTCGGGCTGCAGAAGCAGCCGCGCTCGGCACAGATTCGCTCCGGCCGTGGCGCCCGCGGTTTCGCCACCCACAACTGCCTGCCCCTGGCTGAAACTTTCCGCACCCTCGACGGTGCCCGATTCGACCTTCATACCGGCGAGGGCTGCGCAGGCGCTCGCCTTTGGCAAGGCAGAGCTAGTGGATCGCGCAGCCAGCGCTGTTTGTCCGGCTGCGGTAGCAAACACGAATCCGCCCGCGATGAAGACCCCGACCAGCGCACCCTTGGTACGCACTGACATTGCGTTTCGCGGGGTCATGGCACGCCCGCCTTCGTCAATCCGAGCGAGCCCAGCCAGTTGTAAAAATCCTCGATCCAGAAGTCGCTGCTCGTGCCGTGCTTGTTGAGACCGAAGCCATGACCGCCGTTGCGATACACGTGGAGCTCAGGATGCTGACCCGCGACGAGCAATGCATCGTAGAACGCACGAACAGGCTGGCGAACCAGATCGTCATTGCTTGCGTACGCGAGAAACACCGGAGGCATGTTGACAGGAATGCTCGGCAGCGTACCGAATGCCGCGCCATAGATCGGCGCAGCGAACGCCGGCCGCCCGTCCGCCGGCGCTTGCAACGCTGTCAGCGTCGTAACCATTGCACCCGCGGAGAAGCCCATGAAGCCGATGCGCTCCGGTGCGAGATGCCAGTCTTTCGCACGCTGCCGAACGAGCTTCAGCGCTTCGAGACCGTCGTTGATGCCAAGCCGCGCATCACTGTCGAGGTCGACCGGCTTGCCTGACTGTCCCATCAGCCACTTCGTGACTTCGCTCCGGAACTCGGCATCATCGGCCGGAGTCGGCACGAGTCGATACTTGAGCACGAACGCAGCGATGCCTCGAGCAGCCAGCCAGCGCGCCACGTCATGGCCTTCCGAATTCATGGAAAGAAAGCGAAATCCACCGCCCGGCGCGATGATCACACCCGTGCCCGTCGCCTTTGCGGCCGCAGGCAAGTACACGGCAAGCGTGGGACTGACCACGTTGCGAGCGATGATGTCGTTGCCGAACGGATTGCGCGACTCCTTCTCCACATGCCTTGCCTGCTCAGAGCCCGGCGCCACACCCGGCCAGAGCTTCAGTACTTCGCTTGGCTCGACAGGAACGCCATCATCCGCAGAGGCGGTGGCAACCCAGCACACTAACGCGAGAACGAACGCGCTGAACGTCTTCATCATCAGCATCTCCAAGTCACAATCCAACTAAAGCCAGGCATCGACTCATACGCGCCCCTCGCGCAAAAACTCCGCCGCATGGTGAGCTGCGCGGGCGCTCAGCGCCATATACGTCAATGACGGATTCTGGCAGCCGCCAGAGGCCATCGCCGCACCGTCTGTGATAAACAAATTACGAACGTCATGAGCCTGATTGTATTTGTTGAGCACGGACTTTCTTGGATCCTTGCCCATGCACGCCGTTCCCATCTCGTGGATGCCCAAACCCGGCGCGCCCGGAGCCGTGGCGGCCATCACCACCTTACCCCCCGCGGCTTCCACCATCGCCTTGGCATCCGCAGCGATATGTTTGGCCATGGCCTGCTCGTTGGGACCGAGTGAACAATCGATGTGGACCAACGGTATCCCCCACTGGTCCGTGCGAGTTGGATGCAAGGTGACGCGATTATTTGGATCCGGCAGCATTTCGCCAAACCCGCTGACAAAGAGGAGCCACGGCCCGAGCTTGCGCGTGCGCTCCTTGAGTTCACTGCCGATGCCAGGGCCGGACAGCGCAGCGGAGCGCCAACCCATGCGCATAGCCCCTCCCTGATAGCCATACCCGCGCACGAATTCATCAGACCCGGTGAGATTACGAAAGCGCGGGATATAAAAACCCGTCGGCCGTCTGCCGTGATAGAAGGTGTTCGGGCCTTGAGGCAACACGCCTGCCGCCGTCATTCCGTACACGTGGTCCATCAGGTTGCGGCCGACCATACCCGATGAATTCCCGAGGCCCTGCGGCTGGGCTTCCGACTTGGAGTTGAGCAGGATCTGAGCGGTTGCGATCGCCGAGGCGCAGCAGAAGATCACCTTGGCTTCGTAAGTGCGCCCTTGTTTCGTGTTTGCATCGATGACTCGAACGCCAGTCGCCCTACCGCTCTTCGGATCGTGAATGATGCTGTGAGCGATCGCATCGGTGACGATCGTGAGATTGCCGGTGCGCTCGGCCGCTGGCAGAGACGAGCTCAAGCTCGAGTGATATGCGCCGTAGCTGCAGCCACGTTCGCAAAACGATCGGTTCTGGCACGTGGCGCGGCCCAGCCCCTCATGATGCGGTTGTGCTTGAGAGAGATTCGCTGTTCGACCCGGGATCACGCGTCGCCCGGCAAACGACTTCTCGACCGCTTGCTTGAACTGCAACTCGGCGTCGTTGAGCGCGAACGGCGGCAGGAATTCACCATCGGGAAGTTGCGCCAGCCCCTCCTTGGTTCCAGACACACCGATGAAGCGCTCGACATGGCTGTACCAGGGCGCGAGATCCGCATACCGGATCGGCCAGTCCGCGCCATGGCCGTCCTTCGCATTGGCCTCGAAATCCATCTCGCTGAGACGATACGACTGTCGTCCCCACATGATGGAACGACCGCCGAGATGATAACCCCGGATCCAATGAAAGGGCTTGTCGTCCGGGAAGGTGTAGGGATGTTCGGTGTCCTTCACCCAGTACTGCCGCGTCGCTTCAGTCAGCGCGTAGCACTTGCTTTGAATCGGGTAGTCTCGCGCCAGCTCCTCTTCCGGCATCAGATTGGCATTGGGAATCTGCCAAGGCTGCATCCAATCGGTGTAGGACGCACGATGCTCGAGTTTCCGTCCACGCTCGATCACGAGTGTCTTGAGTCCTCGCTCGCACAATTCCTTCGCGGCGATACCGCCGCTCATCCCGGAGCCGATGACGATTGCATCAAACATAGGAAGCGCTCCGATCAAAGACTGCTCAGGCCGCCGACGTTGCGGGTTTCGGGCGTGACCGGCACCGAGGGCCGCCATGCCCCTGGCGTATGCTCATAGACGAGCTCATGAGTCAGTGCGCTTTCGGAAAGATAGAAGAGCATGACGATGAGCTCCTTCAGCTTTGCGTACGCCGGATCCGCGTATTTCGGAATGAGAGGCGACGAATTGTTCTGGGCCGGCTGCAGCGCCGCCGCGTCATGTGCTGCGAGCAACTCATGCCGCTCTCCCGGCGTCAGCTCAGTAAAACTCCGCCCTCGCTTTTGTTTCGCAAGCTGGTCGATCTTGTCGAAAGCCTCAATGAGATCCGCACGCCGCGCGGGCGATGCCCAGGTGCCAAGCATGGCTGCGAAGGTTTGTGGCACCCCTGCCTCCACCGCGCCCGGAGTGTCTGTCTTGGGGATGATCGTATCTGCCACGGCCGTGATCAGCGCAAGCTCTCTCGGCCCGATCCTGGTCTTTGCAGGCGTCGAATCCGCGTGCGCCTGATCGCCCAGCGGAAGCAGGCTTGCCCCTACCAATAGCAGCGCTCTCTGCAAGAGCTCGCGCCGATCCATACCTGAGATTCCGGCCATTCTCATCCCCCGTTGAATCGTCGCTCAAGGCGCGGAGGCGTCAGTCGCCGACGCGACCTCGCACTCACTGCCCTCGCGTCGTAGCGCCCACTTCACCGCACCGAGCAACATGGCGGCATACTGCGGCTCTGAGTACGCCTCGGCCCGATGGCCAAGGGCCGAATAAAACACTCGGCCTCGGCCAACACAGTGCCACCATATGATCGGATGGTCCTCGCCCATCGAGAGATCTTTGCCGAACAGACCTTTGGGCGCGTAGCTCTTCTCATCCAGCGTCGCAAGAATGTTGTAACTCGTACCCCGAGGGGACTTCTCGAACGAATACCATTCATCGGTTCGTAACCACTCAGCCGGCATCTCACGAGTGGCTGCATGGGACCTGTCTTCGATGCGGACCTTCGCTGGTTGAAACTGCGGGAACATCGGATGACCTTTGAACTGGGCGCCGATCACATCCTCGACATACCAACGCCAGTTGTAAGTCATGTCGCCACCGCTGCCGTGAACGCCGACGAAGCCGGCCCCCACCCGCAGAAACTGCTCGAATGCCGCCCTTTGCTCGGCGGTGAACACATCGCCACTGACGTTGTTGAACACAACCGCATCGAAACGGGAAAGATCGTCTCGATTGAAGACCGCGCCATTCTCCGTTTGGAAATACCCCCAGCCCTGGTCGGTTGCGAATTTTGCGAACAGCGCGTTCGCGGCCGGAATGGCCTCCTCATGCCGAAAGCCGTTGGTTTTCGAGAACACCAGAATCGCGGGTCGTTGGATGCGGTCGGGAAGCCGCGGCGGAGTAGTCTCGTAGACCTTTACGCCCCCAAGCGCCACGCGTTGATAATTTCGAACGACAAAGATCGCGAGGAGCGCCAGCAGCACTACGGCACTCCAACCCAGGATACGTTTCATTGGCCAGCTTCCCCCGTTCGCGACATCCCAACAAAACTGTTACGAGCAGTCAAGCTTGTTTGTCATCTACAAACGCAGGACGGGCGCACGCCGGGCGCGCTCGAGCGACTAGAGCTTCCCGACGATCGCGACAGATGAGACCGCGGGAACCGATAGACGAAACTCCGTCACCGTCCCGCCCGACATGGATCGATACTTGATGCCTGAGACATCCGTGACCTTGCCGTCGTGAGGATTCCACAACTGCAGCCGACTCAGCCGACCGCGCAAGCTCACGATCGTCTCGACCGGCGTGTCACTGGAATTACCAAAATAATAGATATCCTTCCCGTCTCGCTGACGGTGGATATACCCGAAGACGCCGTTGCCACTGCTCGGCGTGGGATTGTCGTGGAACGCGACGTCTGGATGGAGCTCGAGACGATCGAAAGTCGCCGCCAACAGGGCGGCGCTCGGTTGCGCAAGGAACACCGCCTGCCCGCCTGCCGTGTTGCGCCTGATTTCCGGCTCCCTTGCGTCGCCCGGCGTGTCTCCAAAGATCGCCGCAACGAGTTCCTTCACTCGCGCGTCGGCGCCGAACTCGGCGGACCGCTTCGGCAGCAGTGACGTGGCAACGACCGTTCCACCCGCATCGTAGAATGCCTTGATCTTCTCGAGCGCTGCGACGGAAAGCACCTCGCCTCCAGGCAGGATCACGACGCGATAGGACTCACGATTCATCTTGTTCTGCATGACCAGCTCGTTCCCGCGGACCTGGAGCTTGTCACCGCCGAGCGCGTCCGGGTGAACGAACGTAAAGTCACGATGCAGCTCGCTGTGAAGCATCTCGCCGACGGCCTGGTAATCCGCATCGCGATAGGCATGGACGCCCGCAGGCAGCCCGGCCGAATTGCCAGGCGCATTGAACGAATAGAAAGCCTGCAAGGATTCGATCGGAAACACGATCGCGATGTCGGCGACGTGCTTTCCTCCTTGTAATAGATAGGAGCTCCGCCCCGCCCATCGATTGAGCTCGGCCCCCGTTCCTCGCGGCTTCGAGGGCTGACGCGCGCCGGTAATAAAATGATTGAAGCCGCGCGTGTAGAGCTCGATCATCCGACGGTAGCCATTCGCATCGTTGTTGACGCTGAATGCTTCTGCCGCCGTCAAAGGTAGATCGCGCTGGGCGGACACGGAGCTGATCAGCTTGAAGCCGCCACGCGCAAACCCGATTCCCCACAAGACATCCGCCATGGGCATGTCGGTGTAAGCATAGAACTTGAACGGGTCGCCGATCGTGTCGGTGGGCTGCAGGTCATAGTTGCCCGGAGCGTGGCCGGTCGACTTCACCCCGTGCGCGTGTGCCCAGTCGGTAATGAGCTTTGGAAACGTCTCACCCAGCAGCTCCGCACGCGCTTTGAAGAAGCCGACGCGTGCCGCGGCGGTATCCGGACCGATGTCGTCCCAAAGCGCCGGATAGTAAAGCGTCGCCGGCTGACCCGTGATCTTCTCGAAACGCTCGGCAACGGCGGGATGCCAGGTTTTCTCATCGGAATAAATACCGACATCATCGAAGAACGTATAACGAATCGTCGACCCGAAGAACTCGGACAACCCGCGATGCGCGCGATCATAGACATTCTCGATAAACCATCGTGACGCATCGGGATCGAGGTAGTCCGCGGTACCGTAATAATCTGGGCCCAATGGCTTGGCCGTGGATGTGCCGATGTAGTAGCTCTGCACGCGCCAGTTCCCCTTGGGCGCGATCCACAGGATCCTGTCGTTGGCTGCCTGAGAGAGAAGATCAACCCGCTTGCCGGTCGTGCTGTCTAACGCAACGACCGCGAACGGACGCGTGTCTGCAGAAAATTCGACGACGAAGGTCTGGCTCGGCGAAATCGTGACCTCTTCTCGGCGGATCAATTTTCGATAGAGGCGCGCCGGGATCGTGTGATCGGCACTGCCGCTGGGAAAACCTGCCTCGTCGTAAAAGGTTGCGAACCGACCATTGCGCTTTGCGACCTCGAGCAGCTCTCGCATGGCCGCGAACCATTCCGGAGTCATATACCCCAAGTTGGGTCCCGGCCCCGGGCCGGCTCTGCCATCGGCCAGATAGCTTCCAAAGCGTGCCTCGCCCGGCAGGGCCTTCGGCAGCCAAGGCGTTGCGTTCTGCGGATAAGCATCGAGCAAACCCAGCTGCGCGGCCGCGATGCCCGCCGCGTCGAGCGCCTTGCGTCGCGTCGGATCGCCTTGCGGGCTGATCATGATGCTGCCCGCATCGAGATCGTAAATCGCACGTCGTGCCGCTTCGCCCAGCGGCGCCGCGTAGCCGGCACCTTCTTCCGTCGTCACCGTCGGCCGATAGGTCGCAGGCGGATCTGCAAATTTACGCGGCTCCAGACTCTGCGCGTTCGCACCAAGCGCCGCCAATTGGCAACCCAGCAGGGTCGTCAGAACCGACAACATCCGTCGCATCAATCTACCTCTCGAAACATGCCGGTCCGCGCGCGATCACGGCGCCAGCAGGCGCACAGGTCCGATGAGGCCGGACGGACGCAACGGCGCATCGGGACGGTACGTGGGTACCGTGGTGAACGCCACCTTCTTGGTGTTCGGTTGGGCGTCGCCGATAAGGCGGTTGGCCCAAAGGTTCGCTACCTTCACTTCCAACTCGTTGGCGCCGGCGCGAACAGACTTGCCGATATCGAGTTGATACGGCGCGTGCCAAACTGTGCCGATCAGCTGGCCGTTTACGCGCACCTCCGCGACGTCGCCGATGTTCCCGAGATCCAGCATGACGGACTGGCCGCGTTTGACTCCCTTCGGCAGAGCAAATCGCTTCGTGTACGTCGCGATGCCAGAGAAGTACTTGATGCCGGGATCCGAGTGTTCAGAGAGCGAGGCCAGCGATGCCAGTTTCACACCGCCGGGCGCACCGCGGCCTGGCTGAAAGCTCACGTTCCAATCCCCCTCGATCGTCAGCAGCGGCTCGTGATTCGTCTTCGCGAACGTCGCACTCGTTTGCGTCGTGGGCTTTCTAAACACGACGAAGAAACTATCCTCGGCGGTCATCTCCAGCGACACGATGGTCACGCCATTATCGATCCGATATGACAGCGGCTCGACACCGCCCGTGTCCGCGCGCCAGAGCTGCGGCGCTTTACCGGTCACCCGGAAGCGTGCCTCGATGCGCTCCGCGCGATTAACGCGATTGTTGACGAAATAAACATCGCCATCGTCGAGCTTGCGATGCAGGAACAGCACTTCGCTGTCGCTGGCCGGCTTGTCATAGCTGAAATCGGGCGGGACGCCGAGCGAGGCAAGCACCGCTTCAACGTCGGTGTTCGCGATCACCCGCCCTCGCCCGACTTGCGTCGTCGCGCTGCCCGACCAAAGTTTCTTGACGAGCGCTGCATATTCAGCCGCTTCGTCCTTCAGGCTCGGTGAACCATTCGGCGCCGTGCCTACGACGGTCGCCCCGCCTTCGGCCAAAGCAGCCAAACGTCGCAACACTGGCAGCGTCATCTTCTCGCTAGTGCCGCCGAGATAGATGACGCGATAGCGCGCCCCGCTCGGCGCGGTCACTTCCCCGCCCTCGACTCGTAACAGATTGAGTATTGCCTCCGCGTTGATGAGATCGTAGTTGTAGCGGGTCGGCAGCTGTTTCGAGAATGCCTGATAGCTATGCTGAATCCAGGACGCGTCCTCGCCATAGAAGTACGCGACATCGGCCACGGTACGCCCCTGCTGCAACATATATGAGTTGCGCGAGAGGTAGTCGACCCAGGGCTTGGCCATTTCCGCCCAGGTCTCGTGCCGCGTGAAGTACTGACCGAACACCAGCAACGACAGTCCAGGCTGCTTGTCGTCGACCGGTTGATGGACCGAAGTGTGAATGACCGGACGGTTGATGCCGGTCACAAACTCCAGATCGATGACCCGTCGCAGATCGGCGGGCGCATGTCCCCAAGGCGCCAGCGCCGAGGTCATGGACTCAGCTGCGACGATCTTCTGTCCGTAGAGGTTCGCGGTCGAAGCCGCTCCTTTCATGTCGGCTCGATACGATGAGCTCGCGCCCGTTTCCCGACCGAACGTCCACAGTGCGGCCATGGGATAGTCCGCGTACCTGCGCATGTCGATATCGTCGCCGAGCGTGGGACGAAACCCCTCGAGCGATTCACCGTAGACTTTCAGACCGTGCTCATGCGCGACTTTGGCCACGGTGCCGTAATGTTCGGACGCGATGAGCTCCGTCAACGTGCGGCGGAAATCGTAAAGAAACGCATCGCTCTCGCGTCGCGACCCGACGATCGTCCCTACCAGGGCAGGTAGATAGGGCGTGGGATCGTAGCCGCGCCGGGTCTTGAACTGCTCAATCAACTTGGGCGTCCAGTTCGAGGCGCCCACCTCGATGCTATCGGTAAGGAGCGCACGCACGCCGCGCTCGCCCATGAACCCGGCGCCGACGGTATCCTTGTACATGCCCAGGTACTCTTCCATGTAGTCGCGTACGGCATTCGCGTCGTACTTGTCGACTTCCAGTCCCGTCGCCTCGGCACTGGCTGGATGATTCGTCTTGCCGGTCAGCGAATAGCCCAGCCGGACGATGCGCCAGTTGCCTTTGGGAGGCGTCCAATCGAGCGTACCGTCGGCCTTCATGCGCGCCGTCAGATCGATGACATCCTTGAGCGCGACCCCGTTCCGATCGGGACCGACATTCGCGTCGAGCGAGTAGTAATCGTCGCTGATCGAGAATCCCGCCTTGGCCTCGAACATGTTGATCTTCGCCTCACCGAAGAGCTGTAGCTGCGCGATCTTCAAGCTCGCCGGTGGCTTGAAGATAGCAGCGAGCGCTGAGGGATCGGCGCCAGCGACCGGGTTGAAGGGCGGAGCTAATTTGGGAGGAACTGCGAATACCACTCGGAAAGCGCGAGCGGCGGTTGGAGCAAAACTAACGGTGGTGGGAACCGTGCTGAGGGCGATATCCGCAAGCTTGCGCCACTGCTTCCCATCGTCGCTTGCTTCCAGGTGCGGCGGCACGCCCCCGTGCCCGCCGATGCTCGGCGTGGCGCCGTCGAAGAACAGACGCGCGCTGCTCACCGTTTGTGGCTCGTCGAAATCGATCGAAAGAACCACGGGTCGCTCCGCCGATGCGGAGCCTACCTCCACGGCCGTGGTCAACTTGTCATCGATCAAAGCAGAAACATCGAGCGCCTGGCCATTCCAGGACACCCGAGGCGTCGGCAGTTTCGCCGCCGCCGGCACCGGATACGCGAGCACCGCGATATCGCCATAGTGCACGGGCGGCACGAATGGCTTATTTCCCGTCGCGCCAGCGAGTATGTCCGAGCCTGTACCCAAATCGAGAAACGGACCGCTTGCATTCGGTGGCGCGGGAAGCTTGATCGACGTTCGCTTCGCACCGCTGACCTCGATCTCACTCCATACCAGCTTCTTCATGCCGTCTTCGGCTTTGACCCACGGCCCGCCGGTCTCGGACCAACCTGGGGATGCGGCAATCGCCATCTCCAAATCGAGGCGGTCTGCGGTTTGGGCAGCGAAACGAAACGCATCCTTCCATTCCGGCGTCATGTACACGAGCCGTTGCGGAACGATCTGTGGTGTTGTGAGGTTCGCGTCGAAATTCTGCAGACCGCCGATGCCGACGCGCTTCATCCACTCCAGATCCTTGACGATGCCATCCTTCGTGACATTGCCATTCATCCAGTGCCACCAAACGCGCGGGCGTGCGCTCGGCGGCGGGTTCGCGAATTCCGACGCAAGACTGTCGGCCGCCGCGGCCGCCTGGCTCTGAGCCTGAGCGGAATCCGCGAGGATCACGTTGGCGAGTAGCGTCGCTGCGAAACACGACAGTACGCACCGATTCAAGTATGCCGAGGCACGCTGACCTGCAAGCGTCACATTCTCGTCCTTCACTCATCCCCCCAAAGCGATCTGCCCTTGGATACCGGATCCTAAGTTACCATCAATCGTGCTTGCAAATGGCACGTAGCCGCCGGCCGCGCAACCATTGCGAAGCGCGGCGGCTTGCATCGATGCGTCATTCACTGCAAGTGAAGTTGGCCGCGTCATCAGTCGAGCCGGAACCGTTGTAATGCGCCGTCTTGGGCCACGGGCACAACGGACGAGCGAGTGTCGGTGGCGACCCCGGCTGCACAGCGATGACTCTATTCGGCGCTTGCCCCTGTTCAACCCAGGCTTCCAGGTGGGGCACCATATCGAAGCTCGTCGCTCCGCTGCCGCCCTCGCAATGCCCCATTCCCGGAACCATGAACAGCCGCGCATTCTTCTGCAGCGTCGGACCGACATAGCTGCGGGTCGCTTCGTAATATCGAACGGTGTTGGCGGCCGGAATCAACGGGTCACTCCAGCCGTGATAAAGGATCAACTTGCCGCCGCGCTGAGTGAAAGCGCTGATGTCAGGATTGCCGGAGTCCACGAACGGCTCCACGCGTGTGCGCGAGTCGGGATAATTGCTGTCGAGGTTGAAACCGACCGCGCTCCACAAGGGATTGTTATAAACCATCCAACGGTAATACTCCTGGCCTCCCACCAGACTGAAGAGCGGCCCTCCGAGCACCCAGGCAATGCCTTCGCTTCCCACCGCGGGACCAGGAATGAGCCGTTCGCCGTTGGCAAGCCGCGGCCCATCGTAGATCTTGCGGAGCACGCTGACTTCGTTCCTGCTCAGACAGAAGGGAGTGTCGAGCAACTGGCACTGGATCGATGCGGGATCGAAGTGACATTGTTGCGGATTCTCGAGCACATTGTCCTGCACGCCGTCGAGCGTATCGCACTGCTGAAGAACCGCACTGTTGACCGTTCCCAGCTTTAGATTGAGGAGCGGCGCGCCCGCCAGGGTTTGATTGTTCCAGATGAGCTGCGTCATCAGCTCACCGAAGTCCATGGGAGGGGCACCCGCGATCACGCCATCGTAATCATTCGGATACCGGCTGACTTCCGCGAGCGCCTCGCGCCCACCGCCGGAACAACCTTGAAAATACGCGCGCTGCGCCGGGCTGCCGTAGTAAGCGCTGATGACCTGTTTCGTGGTGACCGCGACGAGATGATTGGCGCGATGACCGAAGTCGATCACCTTCTCCGGTTGATTGTAGGCCCACTGGGCGGTTGCACCGGTCGCATGTCCGAGATCGCTGGTGGCGGCAGCGTAGCCTCGGCCAGCACTCTTGATGAGCGGATCCATCGATGAGCCCAATCCGCCGGAAAAACCTCCGCCGCCATGAGTGAACAACTTTCCGTTCCACGCTTCTGGCAACCACACTTCGACATTGATGTCCGAACTCGATGTCGGCTGCAGTCGCATGCGTGCGCGGCAAAGATCAACCGGTGCAGTTGGACCCAATAGCTGCATGGATTGGCCTTGGGTGAATCGGTCGGCAGCCGTTACGGTGCCGGAGTCAACCTGCGTTCCAACCAGCGCCGCGCAATCGCTGGCGTCAGGCGGTGCGGTCTGAGCATTGACAGTTGTGACCAGTCCCCCTGCGATGAAGATGGCGGCGCACGCGCCGCTCCTCATGTTCGACCTTGCGGTTCGAAGCCTCATCTCTTCTCTCCTTCTGGTTCGAGCTTTGGTTCATCTCTCCGTCTTACACGCTCGCATGACAATCTCTTCGTAATCGAACGCATCGGGCGAAGCTGCGCCGCCAGCGGTCGTCAGGTTGATCATGAACACGGCGGTGAGCTGATGCGCGGGATCGACCCAAAAATGCGTGCCGTACGCTCCGCTCCAACCATAGGCACCCGCAGGCAGCGGTGACTTCAACGCCGCAGGATCGACCACGCGGCGCATTCCCAATCCCCAGCCCAGACCTGCGGGAAGCCCCGGAAAACCGCCGGCGAGTTGTTCTTTGGAGATTTCCTCCACAGCGGCGGTGCTCAGGATGCGCACGGACCCATAGGAGCCGCCGCCTGCAAGCATCTGTGCGAACTTGATGTAGTCGGCACCCGTGGAATACAGGCCCGCGCCGCCCGCGGGATATTTCACATCGGCGAGCAATGAACTCGCTGCTTTGAAGGTGCCGCCCGCCGGTTTGTAGAGCCCGACCAGGCGGGCTTGCTGTGAAGCGTCCAGAACATAGCCGGTGTCCTTCATGCCCAGCGGATCGAACAGCCGACGCTTGAGGAAATGATCGTAAGACTCGCCCGAAACCACTTCGACGACGCGTGCAAGAATGTCGAATCCGTCGAGGCCGCTGTATTGCCACTTCTGTCCGGGCGGATCACCGGGTCCGTCGCTGACGATCTCGTCGATTCGAGCCTTGAGATTGTCTTCGATGAAAAACATCGAGCCGAAGCCGAGCCCCGCGGTGTGAGTCAGCAGGTGCCGGAGCGTGATGGGCGTTGGGTCTTGCGGATGCTTCGCGCCAAAACCGACGAATTGCGGCACATAGCGGCTCACCGGTTCGTCCAGCGAGACTTTCTTGTCGTCGACCAGAATCATGACCGCAACTGTCGTCACGGGCTTGGTCATCGACATCATGCGAAAGATCGAATCCGCTCGCATGGGTGTGTGACTTTCGGCGTTAGCCTCGCCCACCGCGCCTTCGTGTAGCACCTGGTCGGGATTCGCGACGAGGAAGACAGCGCCGGGGTAACGACCTGCTTTGACTCGCGACTCGATGACGACATCGAGATCCTGCAACTCGTCGAGCTCGGACGCAGCGAACGTTTCAAGCGCCGGGGGCGCCGGCGCTGACGAACAAGCCGTCAGCGCCAGGATGCAGACCATGGCCAGCAGGGTCGGCTTCATTGCAGTCGTCATGGAAATCAGAACTGCTTGCGCACACCCAACAGGAACAGGCGACCCAGCGTGGATCCGTTCGTATAACCGGACAGCCCGCCATCGCCGGCGCCATAGAACGGAGGATCCTCATCCAGGGCGTTTTCCACGTTGAGCGTGAACGACAGATCCTTCGTCAAACCCTCGCCCCACAGGTCATACTTGAAAAACAGATCCAACGTATCGAACGAGTCGACGCTGGTCTGACTTCCGAATCGAGGTGTCACGAGAGCCGGGGTCAAGCCGTAACCGTCGGAATGGTTCCAGGCTGCGGAGGCGGTGAAGTTACCCACCTGCCCGCCGATGGATACGACATACGCGAGATCGCTCCCGCCCGGAGAGTCGAGGACATCGATGAACTGCGCTCCGCGAATGGACGCCACATCTCTACTCAACGTGTGCGTGCCCGCGACACCAACGTAGTAGCGGCCGGAGCCAATGTCGAAGTTGTACTTCACATTGAAGTCGATGCCGTCTTGCTTGACCTCGCCGAGATTCTGGCGACGGAAGTCGAGCAATGCATATGGGCCGTAAGTCGCGGTGTAGAGCGATGCCAGCGGCGGGCCGAGGTACGGCACCGAACCAAGGCGCGCCTGCACTTGATCAAGCGTCGGATTCATAATGGCGTATTGCGCATACGCCGGCGAATAGATTTGCTGCGTCAACGGAGGCAGCGCGATCTGATTCGTCAGCTGGATGTTGTAATACGTTGCGCTGAACGAGAGACCTTCGAGGAATGGCGCGTCGATGTCGATGCCGAGAGACCATGTGTCGGCCTCTTGCGGTCCGAGTTCCGAGTTGCCGCCGACGAGCACCACCAGTTGCTGAGCCGGATCTGTCAGAGGGACATTGGGATTCAGACTGGCAACGGCCGGGAGAGTGAACGACCGCGTATCCGGTGCATTCGTATCCGCAAGGCTCGGGGCGTTGAATGACTTGCCTTTGTTGCCGCGGAGGGTGATCCAATCCAAGGGTTGATAGGTGAGTCCGAATTTCGGATTGGTGGTGTCGCCGAAATCGGAATAATCGTCATAGCGGGCCGACGCCGACAGTGTCAGCGATTTAACGCCCGTGAAGGCATTCGGATCGCCGACGATGGGGATGACCAGTTCCGCGAATCCCGATTTGACGTTCCGATCCGCGTCGACCGGCACCGCCGATCCTTCCGTTCCCGGTGTGAAGTAGCCGAACACCACGTCACTCAAGCTCTCCTTGATGTATTCGGCGCCGGCGGCGAGACGAACGCTGCCACCCGGAAGATCGAACAGTGAACCGTCGACGATGGCTCGAGCGTTGATCAATTCCTGCACACCGTGGCCGACGAAATTCTGGAACACACCGTTCAGCGCCGCAGGATTGGTTGCCTGTACGTTGTATGGATTGAGCGCGCCCGTAGCGATCGCCAGCAACTGAGGCGTGGCATTGATCTGCTGCTGCCAGATATCTGTCGTGCTCTCGCCATAGCTGCCCAGCACGCGCAGCTGCCAATCGCCGCCGATGTCCGCCGTCAATGTCGGGGTGATCTGAAATTCTTCGAGATCGTTGAGCTGTCGCGTGTCGACCAGGCCACCGTAGTTGAACGCCACACGCTGCACGCCAACGTCACCTGCGACGGGCGTGTAGCCCGGGAAGACGACACCGCCGAAATTCCTGCAGTTGACCGCGCCCACCGCAGGCGAACAAATCACCACCGTCTGCCCTGCCCCACCCGAGCCTGCGTTTTCCGGATCCGACTGACCTTCGCTCTCTCGTTTCGTGTAGAACGCGCGCACGTCCAGCGTGATTGCATCGCCCAGCTGTTGAGTCAATCCACCGAAGACTGAGTGACGGGTCTGCGAGGGAACCATCGTCGCGTCGTCGGTGCTGTCGCAATCGGCAAGCGGACCGGCTACGAGGCCAGGCATGGGGTACGCCGTTGTGCCGACAAACACCGTACCCGCGCCACAATGCCCTGTATTTGGAGCCGTCTGCCGCACGAAATCGCGGTCGCGCCCGAAGATGTCGTCATTCTCCGCGTACACATAGGACAGATAACCCGAGCCCGAATCCCAGCTCGTGCCCGCGGTCAGGTTCAAATCCGTGGTGTAGTAGTTATCGCCGGTGCCGTAGTGACCCGCAATCTCGAAACCCTCCACGCTCTTGCGCGTGATGAAGTTGATAACGCCGCCCACCGCATCGGAGCCGTACAGCGACGACCCGCCGTCCGGAACGATTTCCACTCGTTCGAGCACGCCCGGCGGAATCACATCGGGATCGGGGGACGTCGAAAGAACGCCGGCATTGGTAATGCGATGACCATCCATGAGCACCAGGGTCGTGGCGCCGCCAGCAGCCCCCAGGTTGCGAAGATTCGGCGCCAGATTGTTGATACCGAACTGGCTGGTCTGCACGGCGCGGACCTGATTGAAATTGCTGCTCACCTGCGGAATCGTGGCAAGCACTTCGTTGGCATTCGTCGCGCCCGTGGCAATGACTTCATCGCGCGTGAGCGGCACGACGTTCGTGCCCGTGGGCGCGGCATTGCGAATGAATGTGCCGGTGACGATGATCTCTTCGAGTTGTTCGACCTGCGCACCACCGGACGGGCTTTGCGCATCCTGCGCCTGCGCGGCACTTGCGCCCAGCATGACCAACGCGCCACGGCCGAGTAGCGCACGAACGGACGTACTGATATTCATGAATACCCCACTGAGAAAATTCTATTGCTCCGACGCTGCGGAGTGCCGGGAAGCTATCGAGCCTGCGAGGTTCGCTCGCCAGAGATGAGTGCGTGGGCAGTCAGCCACGCTTCGAAGGCGTCGGTCCATTTGGCCGATGCGGTCTTCGGCTTGCCGAGGCCGAAGCCGTGACCGCCGTTTTCATAGATGTGCAGTTCCACCGGCAGCTTTGCCGTCTGCCATGCTTGGAAGATGGCCGTGCTCTTGCTCGCCGCCACCGTGTCATCGTCGGCTGCCACGGCGATGAACAACGGCGGGCTGTCCTTGGACGGCGAATGGCTCGATGACATGGCGCCGTAGATGGGTGCGGCGAAATTCGGCCGGGAGGCCGCGTCACCCTCCAGAACGGCGCTCATCGTAGTAATCGCGCCGGCGGAGAAACCCATCATGCCGAGGCGATCGGGCGACACTCCATATTTCTTGCCATTGGAGCGAATCACACGAACCGCCTGCATCGCATCCTCAGCTGCAATCCGTTTCCGAGGTTCGAACACCTTCATGGCGGCGTCGAAGCGCTCGGCAGGCGGCGTTTTGGCAAAGATCTCGGTGATCTTCGCCGTCATCGTCTCGTCACCGTCGTGAATCCGATATTTCAGCACGAAGGCAGTGACACCGCGCTCCGCGAGCCATCGAGCCACTTCCGTTCCTTCAAGATCCCAGGCGAGAGCGCCGAAGGCACCGCCCGGCAAAACGATCATTCCCGCACCGCTGGCACGACCAGCGGCGGGACGAACGACGGTCAGCGTCGGCTCTGTGACATTTTTGATGATCTGGATGGCGCGACCGCCCGCCGGCGATTGCATCTGTTCGGTGGTCTCGGGCTTCGACCATTGTTCGGTGCCCGGAGCCTTGCCCGGCCAGAGCTTCACGATTTCTTCCGCCGCGGATGACTCCGTTGTGTGCGCCGAAATTGCCAAGGCGAGGACGGCCACCGCGGTGGCAATGCCTGAACGCGTCATATCGATTCCCCCTCCGAGCACATACTTGTCCGGTCCACTGTCGCGCAGACGCCTCATCGAGGCGTGCAGCGGCAACCCAGCGATTCCTTTCGACCGATCATAAATGCAAGCAGTGTTGATTGTAAATGATCAAATCTGCTCGCCACTCATCTAAAAAGCAGGATTGCTTGATTGTAATTGACGGAACCGGCGTCACTCCGGGGAGCCGGTGAGCGTTTCTGCTCTTCTGCTGGCCAGGGCGTTACTGCTTTGCCAGTTCTTCTTCGGTCCACTCCTGAGCGCCTCGCTCATTGCGTGCACGTCGCTCCGCTTCCAGTTTTCTGAGCTCGGCACGCCTCACTTTGCCGGACACGGTTTTCGGCAGCTCACAGAACTCGATTCGCCGGATGCGCTTGAAGGGACCCAAGCGCTCCCGGGCGTGAGCCAGAATGGATTTGGCCGTGGCGGCCGTGGCGGGAGCGCCCGGGCGCAACGAAACGAACGCCTTCGGCACGGATAGCCGTACCGAATCGGGCGATGGCACGACACCGGCCTCAGCGACCGCATCGTGCTCGATCAAGATGCTTTCGAGCTCAAAGGGGCTGATGCGGTAGTCGGAAGACTTGAAGACGTCATCGGCCCGACCGACGTAGGTAAACACGCCGCTCTCATCGACCACCGCAGTATCGCCTGTCCGGTACCACTCGCCTGCAATCGGCTCGATGCCGCACTCTCTACCATAGCCCTGCATCAAGCCCACCGGCCGCTGCGCGCCGAGGCTCATGGTAATTTCACCGTCGCGGCATTCCTGCCCGTCCGCATCTCGAAGCGGTATCACGAAGCCCGGCATGACACGCCCCATCGAGCCCGGGACGACCGGTTGCCCGGGCGTGTTGGCGATCATGATGCTCGTCTCTGTCTGACCATAACCATCGCGAATCGTGAGACCCCAATGGTCGCGCACCTGCTCGATGACTTCCGGGTTCAGCGGCTCGCCCGCACTCACCAGCTCGCGCAGCGAAGTCCGCCATTGTGAGAGGTCGTGTTGAATCATGAACCGCCACACAGTGGGAGGCGCGCAGAAGGTGGTCACCTCCTCGCGTACGAGGGCGTCGAGAATGCCTTTTGCATCGAACCGAGGTTGGTTGACGATGAGCACCGTAGCCTCGGCGAGCCAAGGCGCAAAGAAGCAGCTATAGGCGTGCTTGGCCCAGCCCGGCGAGGAAATATTGAGATGCACATCGCCCGGCTGGAGACCGATCCAGTACAGGGTCGATAGATGCCCGAGCGGATAAGACACATGGCTGTGGAGTACCAGCTTCGGCTTCGCCGTGGTGCCCGACGTAAAGTAGAGCAACAAAGGATCGGAACCGCGCGTGGGCTCATCCGCCGCGAACGTTTCAGGCATCGCCTCCGAGAGCGATAAGCTCCGCCAGCCACGCTGCCGCTGACCGACGACGATGCCGATCCACTCCCCGGCGAGTGAGTCGAAGTTCGGAACACACTCCTGCGCGGCGATAACAGCTTTGACATTGCCGCGAGCCAATCGATCTTGCAGATCGTCGCGACTGAGCAGTGTCGTGGTCGGCACGATCACCGCGCCCAGCTTCATGGCGCCAAGCATGCATTCCCACAGCTCGACGCAGTTGCCGAGCATCAGCAACACCCGATCGCCGCGACCGATCCCTGAATCCTTGAGCAGGTTCGCCACTTGATTCGAGCGTCGCGACAAGACGGAGAAGCTGTAGTCACGCGCGACGCTGCCGGCGTCGCAGATTCTGAGCGCGGTCCGATCAGCCGCTTCGGCAATACGATCGAACCAGTCGAGCGCGAAATTGAAATGCTCCAGCCGCGGCCAGCGGAACTCGCGGCAGGCGGCCTGATAGTCGAGCCGATGCTGGATCAGCAGATCGCGCGCTTGCCGCAGCGACTCATGTGACGAACCCGGCGACGCGTGCATTCGCATACCCCTCTCCCCTTCGGCCCGATCTGGCTTTGTGTCGTCGACGGGCACCTTAGCCTTTACGCTATTTACAAGCAATATTGCTTGTTTGTTTGTCGCGATCGAGTATGCTGCCGGGCAGCCGTTTGCAGCAGCAGAAGCGCAATGTTCCGAGACAATCCAGAAGGGACGAGCAAGATCGCCGATAAGGCGCACGTGTACGATTCGTCGTCGGCGGCAGACCAATGCGTTGAACGAGCGAACGCGCTGATCGCACGCATGACACTCGCCGAAAAGATCTCTCTCCTCAGCAGTCATTGCCCGCTGTTTTCACCGCTGGCGCAGCGGTACAACATGCCGCTCGCAACCGGCTTCAACCCTGGCATTCCACGCCTGAACATCCCGGCGCTGCGGATGACCGACTCCGGCCTCGGCGTGGCGAACGTCCTGAACAAGCGCGAAGGCGACACAGCCACGGCATTACCTTCCGCCCTCTCCACGGCCGCTACCTTCGATAGCTCGATCGCGCGTGCTGGAGGCGCAATGGTCGGCGCAGAAGCACGAGCCAAGACATTCAATGTTTTGCTCGCGGGCGCCGCGAATATCATCAGGGATCCCTGGGCCGGGCGTAACTTCGAGTATCTCGGCGAGGATCCTTTGCTCGTGGGAACACTCGCGGGCGCTGCCATCCAGGGCGTACAGAGCAATCGAATCGCCTCGACGGCCAAACACTTCGTGCTGAATCCGCAGGAGACGGGACGCATGATCATGGATGCGCGCATCGATCCCGCAGCGCTACGCGAGAGCGACTTGCTCGCCTTCGAGATCGCAATCGAGCTCGGACAGCCGGCTTCCGTCATGGGTCCCTACAACAAGATCAATGGCGAATTCGGCTGCGAGAGCGATGAGCTGCTGAATGGCGTGCTCAAGCGAGATTGGGGCTTTCGCGGCTGGGTCATGTCCGATTGGGGCTCCACTCACTCCACCGAGAAGGCGGCATTGGCCGGGCTCGACCAGGAATCGGGCATGGAATTCGATGTCATGTTGAACGGTGCGATCTTCTTCACCGACCGGTTGCTCGACGCCGTGCGCGAGCACCGGGTGCCGGCCGCACGACTGGACGACATGGTTCGCCGAGTTCTGATTGGAATGATCGATAAAGGTTTGTTCGACCATCCGGTGCCGAGCCATCCGCAGCCTATCGATATGCAATCGCATGCGCTTGTCGCGCAGCGCGTGGCCGAAGCCGGCACGGTGTTGTTACGTAATGAACGAAACATGTTGCCGTTGAGCGCCGCAGTGAAGAGCATCGTCGTCATCGGGGGGCACGCGGATATCGGCGTGCTCTCAGGCGGTGGCTCCTCGCAGGTGCGATCGGTTGGCGGCGCGCCCATCGAGATCGGACTCGAGTCTGGAGACGCGGCGCTGTTCGCGCGACAGACTTGGCATGCATCGTCCCCACTGCAAGCCATCAAGGCGCTCGCCAGTGGCGCCGACGTTTCTTTCCTGGACGGGACCGACAGAGCGCTCGCGGCCAAGGCGGCGCACGCCGCAGATATGGCCGTCGTGTTCGCGACTCACTGGCGAACCGAGGGCGTGGATCTTCAGAGCCTGTCTCTGACGGACGATCAGGACGAGCTCATCGAGACTGTGGCCGCTGCCAATCCACGAACCGTCGTTGTTCTGGAAACTGGCGGGCCGGTGCTGATGCCGTGGATGGACCGAGTGTCCGCGGTGCTGGCGGCGTGGTATCCAGGTCAGCGCGGCGGCGAAGCGATCGCAAACATCCTGTTTGGCAAGGTCAATCCTTCCGGACGGTTGCCCATCACGTTCCCAGCCACAGCGACACAAGCACCTCGCCCAGAGCCCGGCGGATTGGAACAGCTGCGAGCGCGCGATGCGGCTCGCGAGGCCGGCGATGAGAAAGTGAGGATCGCTCCCTTCAGCGTGGTCTATCATGAGGGCGCGAACGTAGGCTATCGCTGGTACGAGATCAAAAAGCAGAAACCTCTGTTCGCCTTTGGATTCGGACTCTCATACACGACCTTCAGCTACTCAAACCTCGCTGCCATCGGCGGCAGCGCTCCGCGAGTCACTCTGGACATCACGAACACCGGCCCGGTCGCGGGCGCCGACGTCCCCCAGATCTATGTGCGCGCAACCGGCGCGGACGGCACCACAACCTGGCGACTGGCCGGTTTCGCTCGAATCGAGATCGATCCCGGCGTGACCAGGCGTGTCGTCATACCGCTCGAGCCGCGCACCTACGCTCGCTGGGACGAGGCATCACGCAAATGGATATTTGCCAGCGACGAATTGCAGATCGCCGTTGGACGCTCGGCCACCGATCTTGTGCTCAGGAGCACGATGTAAACAGCTCATCGAGCGCCCGACTTGGTCGCGCGCGGAGAAATCGTCATGCGAAAGCCCGTTCTCAGCAGTGTCATCTCTGCCGCCGCATTGCTCGTCGGTGCAGTGTCAGCCTTGCAGGCTGCGCCCTCGGCGAGTGCGGATCGCTGCGTGCAGTTGAAAGGCAAGCAGCTCGGCGGCGCCCTCATAGAAGATGCACAGCGGATCGCCAAGACCGAACCGCTTGGCGCTGACTTCAGCGGCCCCGTCCCCGCCCCCGTCGATGTGTGTCGCGTGCGCGCGGCGATTTCGCCAGTGCCAGACTCGAACATCAAGATTGAAGTCTGGCTGCCCGATGCGTGGAACGGAAAGATGGTAGCCACCGGCGGCGGCGGGATGAATGGTGGGTTGCGCAACTCCGATAAAGAACATTCGGCTGCGATCGCGCGCGGCTATGCCGGCGTCATCGACGATGTCGGCCACGACTCCGCTTCGCCCGCTGGCAAATGGGGCTATCAACAGCCGGAACGAATCGTGGATTTCGGACATCGCGGCAATCATGTCGCCGCCGTCCTGGGCAAAGCCGTCATCGCGGAGTATTACGGCAAGCCAGCGCAGCGCAGTTATTTTCAAGGCTGCTCGGGCGGTGGGCGTGAAGCACTGATGCTCGCGCAACGATATCCAGCCGACTATGACGGCATCGTCGCGGGAGCGCCGGCAGCCGACTTCACGGGACTCATGACTTCCGGTTTCTGGAATTCCCAGAGAGTGTACCGGCTGCCCGAGAGCGCGAGCTTGCCACCGAAAGCCAAACTGTTGCGGGCTGCTGTTGAAAGAAAGTGCGATAAGCTGGATGGCGTCAAGGACGGCGTGATCAACGATCCTCTCACCTGTAAGTTCGATCCGGCGGAGCTGCAATGCAAGTCTGGCCAGGATCAAGCAAGCTGCCTTACGAGCGCCGAAGTGAACGTCGCGCGTGAGGTCTATCGTGGCCCTCGCACGGCGAGCGGGTCAAAGATCCTCAGCGGCGCCGCGGTCGGGAGCGAAGCCGGCTGGGAGCCGATGCTTGTCGCAAAAGGTGTCGTCGCAAACCTCCTGCCGATCCCCTTCTTTCAATGGATAGTCACTCAGGATCCCAACTTCACTCCGCAAAGCTTCGAACTGGAACGGGACTACGCGCTCGCCAAGTCGCGGCTCGGAGCCCTCATCGACGCAACCAACCCTGATCTTAGCGGGTTCACGCAGCACGGCGGCAAACTGCTCATGTATCACGGCTGGGAGGACGGTCTGATTCCCGCAGGCGCAACCCTGGACTATTACGCGGCGGTTCGAAGCCGAATGGGCGACGCCGTGGACGGCAACCTGCGGCTGTTCATGATGCCTGGAGTCTCACATTGCGCAGGCGGACCGGGACCCACCGTTTTCGACAAGCTCGACATCCTCGATCGTTGGGTCGACGGCGGCGTCGCCCCGGAGCGCATCGTCGTCAGCAAATACGAAAACGAAACTTCGATGAACACCGGCTCGGGCAAGTTGCTGAGGACCCGCCCGGTCTGCGCCTGGCCGAAGATCGCACAGTACAAAGGCAGCGGCTCCACCGACGATGCGGCGAACTTCAGTTGCGAAGCACCGCGACCAGCAACACGCTGAAGCCCGCCAATTCCAACTTGCAATCATTGTTGATTGCAAGTTAGAAGCGAACTAGTATCGATCCCCTGGCGTCACGCGCCCTCGATGATGAGGTGCGAACGCGGGGGGATGAATGAAGACCGTCGATCCGGGATTGATGACGTCGAATCACGTTGCAAGGTGCGCAGCTATCTCGCTGGTCGCGCTCGTGCCGGCGCTGTTCGCCGGTTGTGCATCCGACTCTATAGAAGCCGGTGCACCAACAACCGCGATCACCGCGCAACCCGCACCTCCTCCCACGCGAATCGTGGCAGCCCGTCGTCTCACGGAAAGTCAGTATCGGTCTGCAATCAAGGACGTATTCGGGCCCGACGTGATCGTCAACGTGAGATTCGAGCCTGAGGTGCGCAGCGACAGCTTGCTCGCAATCGGCGCGGACACGGCGACCATCTCCGCAAACGGCTTCGAAGGCTACTTCGCAGCGGCCCGAAGCATTTCCCAGCAAGCACTGACCGAAGCGAACCGATCGCGTGTGGTGACCTGCGCTCTTCCGTCGGAACCAGCGAAGGTGCGCAATGACCCTTGCCTCAAGCAGATCGTCAGCGAGGTCGGAACCCAGCTATTCCGCCGCCCGATTGACGCACAGATGCTGACACCTCGCATCGCCCTCGCCGCGGATGTCGCCGAACAAACAGGCAAGGTCGGCAGCGGACTCGAATCGGCGCTGGTCAGTCTGCTGACGGCGCCTGACTTCTTGTTCCGAATCGAACGAGCCGAGGTGGTCCGCGGAGCGGCCGAAACCTGGACGCTCGATCCTTATTCACGCGCGGCGCGGATCAGCTTTCTGTTATGGGATGCGCCTCCGGATAGAGAGTTGCTGGCAGCCGCGGAAAACCGCGACTTGATGACGGAAGCCGGGCTCAAGGCCCAAGTCGACCGACTGCTGGCGTCACCGCGTGTCCAACAGGGCGTGCGCGCCTTCTTCACTGACTATCTGCAGCTCGATCGCTTCGACGGCCTGACCAAGGATGCCGCGCAGTACCCGAAGTTCAGCCCTGCTGTCGCCGCCGCGGCCCGCGAGCAAACGCTTCGAGTCGTTCTCGCTCAGGTGATGCGGGAGAACGCAGACTTCCGAGAGATCTTCACGACCCGCGACACTTTTATCGATCGCTCCCTTGGCGCGATCTATCGAGTACCGTACGCCGCGAAGACGAAAGACGAATGGGTGGCCTACACCTTCGATGAGGAATCCGGGCAGTCCGGAGTCTTGACGCAGGTCACATTCAACTCGCTCTTTTCGCATCCAGCCCGTAGCTCACCGACCAAGCGCGGTGTCGCCATCAACGAGATCTTCAGATGCGTGATCGTGCCGCAGCCTCCGGCCGACGTGGATTTGAGCCAACTATCGAGCGCGGCCAACACCGGCAAGACGGTACGTGACCGCTTGATCTTCCACCGCTCCGAGCCGATGTGCTCTGGCTGTCACATGCTCACCGATCCGGCCGGCCTGGCGCTCGAACACTTCGATGGGATCGGTCAGCATCGATTGAAGGAGAACGGCGCGGTGATCGATGTCAGCAGCGACTTCTTTGGAAGTCACATCGACGGGGCACGAGGCCTCGGTGAGTTCTTGCGCAACGACCCGAACGTGCCCGCATGTCTGGTGAATCGCCTGCGATCGTTCGACACCGGCCGTGCGCCAGCCAGCGAAGACCAAGCCGCGATCGACGCCATGGTCCAGGAATTCATATCGGACGGATTCAACGTCATTCGCGCGATGGCACGCCTGGCTGCCAGCCCCGCATCGTTCGCCGTGCCTGCCTCGCTCACGTCAGCCCCGGGAGAAAGAACATGAAGCGCAAGTTCAATCGGCGCAGCGTCCTGCGTGGCGTGCTCGGTGGACTCACCGTGGGTGTTGCCCTCCCGGCACTCGACTGCTTCCTCGATGGCAACGGCGTAGCCTATGCGGATGGCGCCAGACGCCCGGCTCGATTCGGCACCTATTTCTGGGGCCTCGGACTGACACCCGGACGCTGGGCACCGAAGACGATCGGTGCAAACTATGATCTGCCCCCGGAGATCGCATCCCTGGGCGAGCTGAAGAAGAAGGTGTCGGTCCTCTCCGGTTTCCGTGTCAACCCCGACGGGCGCTCGAACATCGTGCACTGGACCGGTCATTGCGGCATTTTGACAGGCCAGGCGCCAAGCACTGTGGGTGCATTTGATCTACCGAGCTTCGATGTGGCAGTGGCCGATGCGCTGGGCAAGAGCACACGTTTCAAAGCCATTCAGCTCACACCGTTCGGGAACGAGCGCCTGAGCTACTCGACCGCTACAGGCCGAAGCTTTAACACGCCGGACACCAGCCCGCTTGCGCTTTACAAACGTCTGTTCGGCGAAGGCTTTCAGGATCCCAACAGCAGTTCATGGAAGCCTGATCCCGCCGTGATCGTCGATCGAAGCGTGCTCTCCGCCATCAGTGACGAACGCCGCGCGCTGCTGGCCAGCGTTGGGGCATCCGACCGGATCCAGCTCGATCAGTATTTCACGTCCGTGCGCTCGCTCGAACAGCGTCTTGCAGTTCAACTCCAACGGCCTGCCCCCGCCGAGGCATGCGTAGTTCCGCAGGCACCCGAAGAGCGGCCACGCAGCGCCGGCATCGACGTCGTCAATGAAAACAACAAACTAATGGCCGAACTGATGGCCATGGCGCTCGCCTGCAATCAGACGAGTGTCTTCAACGTAGTGCATTCGGGATCGACGTCGGAAGCCTATCTGCCGGGCGACACGGCCACCTACCACCTGCACACGCATGACGAAGGCGTCGATCCGAAACTTGGCTACCAGCCGATCTCCAGCCAACTGGCGACCCTCTGCTTCCAGGGATACGCGGATTTCATTCGCGCGCTGGATGCGGTCCGCGAGGGCGACGGAACGCTGCTCGACAATACGCTGGTGATGGGATTCAGCGAGTCCGGCTATGCGAAGGTTCATTCCATCGACAACATCCCGATGTTCTTCGCAGGCGGTGCCGGCGGCAAACACAAGATGGGTCAGCACGTCGCCGCCAATGGCGATCCGGTCACACGCGTCACACTCACCGCGCAACAACTCGCGGGACTGCCCGTCGGAGAGTTCGGCACCGGCAGCATGCAAACTTCGAAGTCCCTCTCTGAGCTGTTCGCGTAGGAGACGACACAGTGAAAGTCATTGCGCCCACGCTGGCATGCATCTGCACTTCGCTCGCGATCTACACTTCCGATGCCCATGCGGCACCGTGGTCGCGCGGGTTTGTGGTGGAGTGGACCGAACCCGCCGCCTGGTTCGGTGGCAAGACCGAAGCGATCTCCTCGCCGGGACCCGATTGCCCCCAAGGATCCGAGCCGAAACTGGATTTCCGCAAGATCCTCAAAACCTCCTGGCGCACTGAGGAAGAGGTGGACTTCATCCTCAATCCGGAGAACCTGTCGCTTGCGAAGAACCTCGGTCTTCGAGGCCCACGCAAAGGCGAAAGCGTCTATACCAATCTCGAGTCGGTGCCGGATCGCGGCATGCGCACCGTTGTCGGCAATGTGGCGCAGGGATTCAATCTCGACGGCAATGTTCGCACTGGCTTCAAAGGCACCGGCGGTGAGCAAGGCATCGACAACAACTTCTATCGAGCCTGGGGGTGCTGGGAGATGTTTCGCGGCCCGCCCGGCAAATCCTTCGGCGGCCAGTATCACAACGACGATATGCGCAATGGCAAGTTCACGATCGTCATGCTGATCTCCGGCAACAAGGATCCGAACAACGACGATGACGTGAGGCTGGGTCTTTACACAAGTAAGGATCCCATCGTCAAAGACGGCAACGGCAATGTGGCCGGTGATTATTCATACAAGATCGAGAGCGATCCGGCGCATTCGAGCGTGCTGAAGGCCAGGATCAGCAAGGGTGTGCTCGAGGTGATCGCGCCGCAGGACGTCCGCTGGCGGGAGGCGAGCCTCGATCCCGTTCTCACGCTGTATTCAGCCCGGGCTCGACTCAAACTCGAGTCGGATGGCACGCTGGTGGGAATGATTGGCGGCTATAAGCCGATCAAAGAAGCCATCGACACGTGGATAACCACCAACCCGACTGGCGTCGAGCTCGTGAGTCACGTCGACTTGACCGCGGCGTGGTACGCCATCAAACGCCACGCTGACGCGCGTCCAGATCCGCAGACCGGACAGAACACGGCGATCTCGACTGCCATCCGGTACTCCGCCGTGCCCGCCTTCATCATCAAGCCCGACGGCTCCGGACCGATGCAAATCGTGAGCGCCTTGAAAGCCGAGGCTGAGTCGTAAACTCAGCCCCGGCCGCCCATCAGCTCTTCCGACCGGTGAAGGTCCCTTCACCCAGTTCGCCGAGCGACACTTTGCCTTTCATCGTGTTGCCCTCGACCGTGCCCGTGTACGTCACTGTAAGTTCCATGCCTCCCGCATTGACCGTGAACTTCAGGGCGACATTATTCTCTTTCACCGTGCCGGTGACGGGGGCTTGACCCAGCGCCCCCTGATAGTCGCCAGTGACTTCTTTTCCGGCCTGTTTGAGGGTGAACGTCGGTGAACCCGTACCGGCAGACGTTTCAGTGGTCATGTTCCACGTGCCGGAGATATTCGCATCGGCGGCGAAGGCGGAAGACGCCATGACGCCCAGCGCGGCCATCGAGATCAACAACGTTCTGCGCAAGATATTCACGAGCTTCTCCAATGTAGGTTATGTGGTCGAGCGCCTAGTTCTGAGCTGGGCACGGCGGCAAGGCCGCACGAAACGGGCTCACACCTTCCGTGAACTTGCACCCATAGTTCGGATCGGCCACTACAGCCGGATCGAGCACGTCATCGCCCGCGGGTTTGACTCCTTTCCTCACCCACTTCACGAGATCGTCGAAGGCGCGAATCGATTCCTCCGCGGTGAACACACAATGATTCATATCGCGAATGGCTCGCTGCACCAGCAGCTTCGATTTGCCGTGCCTGGCCACGCGGCGTGCGTAAACCTGTTCCATGCTGAACGGCACGAACAAGTCACCGAGCGTGTGTATGCTCAACACAGGAATGTTGATTCGTCCCGTGATGCGTGGCGAGTTGGCGGTGCCCTGAATCAGGCCATACCTGGTGCGATAGCGAGGATCAGGCGCAACGCGAACGATCGTGTCGTTGAACGCCTCTTCCTCTTGCGATAAGGCGGGATCCTGATCGAACTGATAGACGGTGAAGAGATTCCCCGCGCCGGGCACCGTTCCCATGAAGCCGAGGATGAATTCTCCGCCGGTGAACGAGATCGGCACGCCGTTCCAGCTCTGCTCGAAGATCGGTCGTTCGCCGCCGCTGAGATTCTTGATGACTTCCTTGAACTTCAGGCCGGTCGAATTCAGCTGTGTCGGGAAGAGCGGGCCTAGCGACGTACGCAGGATCGGGTAACCGTTCGTTGCCCAATCCGCGGGTCTTGGCACTTGCGCCGTGTGCCCAATCAACGTCTCGCCGGCCAGATACGCATCCTGGAAATAGTCGAACAGCTCGTTGTCGCCCATGTTGCCGCACATCGCTAACGCGCCATCGAAGGCACGCGGCCACCTCTCAATCGCGACCGCCGTGACATTGCCGCCCATGGACCCGCCGGTCATGTACGTGCGCTTCGGCTTGCCCACCTTGCGCTCGAACAGTTTCGCCAACGCACGCGTGTCCTCCGCGCCTGCATCGGTGTTGTAGCCATTCGCGCTGAAGCTCGAAGCCGCCCAGGCGAAACCCTTCGCGATCAAGTGTTCGCGAATGGGCGGGTCACCGACGGTGAGCGCCAGCGCATCTCCGACATAGCCGTGAGCCCACAGGACCAGCTCGCCATTCCAGTTGTCGGGGACCTCGATGTGATACCCCGCTCCCTTGTGAATGCCATAGTAGGCAGTGGCATTCGGCAGGGCCGTGAATGGCAGAGCGGCTTCATCCACGTACCAGGCCGGCTGGGGCGCCGGCTCAGGCTGGTGGCCGGCGCTTGCGTTCGAAACAAATCCAATGTTGGCCGCGATGGCCAAAGCGAGGCAGCACCTGGCGGTGCGCGCCAGTCGACGGATCTTCTCCATTCTCCATCCCCCTTTTCGCGTTGTGACTTTTGTGAGGCGGTGCGGGACCGCCTCAAAGTATCCCAGCAGACCGATAACGAACAGTCAAGTTTGTTTGTTTTTCTGAAAGCGGATGGAAAGGCGGCTGCGTGGCGTCCGGGCGCAGCTGGAGCGGCGGCCAGGGAAATTGCGTGACCCGGAGAGAAGACCCGAATAAAATCCGTAACCCTATGATGCAAAAAACCAAGAGCGAAAAACGGGCCCGCCTGACCCAGGCCGAACGCAGCGCCGCCACCCGCAAGGTGCTGCTCGAGGCGTCGGTCAAATGTCTTTTCGAACATGGTTACGGTCAGACGACGACCATTTTGATTGCCGATATCGCCGGCATCAGCCGGGGCGCCCTGCTGCACCAGTTCCCCTCCAAGGCCGACCTCATGGCCTACGTCGTCGAGGCAGTGTTCGAAGAAGAGACGGCGATGTATCGCGAACTGCTGCGGAACGTCAGCGACCCGGACGAGCGGATGGTCGCGTACGCCATGGCGGCTTGGAAAATTCAGAGCCGCCCGCCGGGTGTCGCGGTACTGGAAATCCTGCAGGGCTCCCGCAGTGACAAAGTGCTTGCGGAAAAGCTCAAGCCGGTCGAAGCGAGGATCGAAGATAGCGCAAAAGCGATACTGCGCCAGGAAATGCACCGGAATATCTCGCCGCCCCTGTTCCGTTTGATGGTGGGCGTGATCCGGGGGCTGTCCATTCAGCAAGTCATCGCTCCCGAGGGCGAGGACGTCACCGAGGCCGTCAAACTCCTCCAAAGACTGCTGCGGGCAGGAATCGAGACGGGCGTCATCGGCTCCAAGGCGAAGGCCGCCGGCAAGCCGCTCAACAAATCGGCGAAGAAGAAAAGAACAGCGGCGGAGACCGCCTGATCGAGCGGGCCGACCTTAGCTGGCGGCCGCCTTCGCTGCGCTCGGTGCGACCGCTTGGCGGCGCGCCCGGACCCGACGATACTCGATCGCGCGCACCAGCCGGCGATGGGTCTTGCCATCTAACGGATACGCCCAAATCGCCACCAGGCTGGCGGCGAACAGGATGAGCGGACCCGCTCCGTATAACAAAGTGATTCCCTGCAGCGTCTCCGGCGACTGAGGGCGATTGGCCACATACCCGATCGCGTCCAGCAGTATTCCGACCAGGCCCGTCCCGATACCCAACGCGACTTTCTGCGAGAACGCCATCAGCCCGAAGCTTGCGCCTTCGGCACGCGTGCCGGTCTTCCATTCTCCGTACTCGACCGTGTCGGGCAGCATCGACCAGACATTCAGGATGAATGCCGAGTTGCCGATGCCGACCGCGATCAATACCAGCCACAGCATCGGACCGCCGCGGGGAGCGAAGGTCAGAATCACGATATAAGCAAGGATATTGAGACCGACACCGGCGAGCCAAACGAGGCGTTTGCTCGCACGCCTCGCGATCATCATCCATGGAATCATCGCCAGCGCCGCCGCTCCCAGGGTCACGACCAGTCCGGTGGTGACCATCGCTTCCGCCCCCACCCAATACTTGAGGTAATAGATGAGCGCTTTACCAGACAGGGTGTAGCCAGTCGCCCCCAGGGCAGTCGCCACGAACAACAGGATGAATGGACGATTCACTCGCAGCGTGACCAGCATCGAGCCCAGGTTCGGATGCTCCTGCGCCGATTCATCGATCGCTTCCCGCGTGGAGGCAAACGTCAGCAGCAAGACTGCCGTCGCCACGACCGAATAAATGACGCTGATGAGGAAGAAACCCGTCCGGCCGCCGCCGAGCGCCTTCGACACCGGCAGCGTCAGCGCCGATAGCAGCAGCCCGCAGGCGATCGCAAACAGCATTCTCGCGGCGGCGAGCTGACCGCGCGTATCGCTGTCCTGGGTCATCTGTGCCGACAGAGCGATGTAAGGGATGTTGACGAACGTGAACGCCGTTCGATAAACGACGTGAGTCGCGAAACAATAGGCAACCAGCGCGCCGGCCGGCAAATCGAGCGGCAAAAACATCGCGACGACCGACAGACCCAACGGCACCGCCCCGAACAGGATGTAAGGCCGATACCGCCCCCATCGTGTGCGGGTTCGATTGGTGATCAAGCCGATGATCGGGTCGGAGATCCCCTCCCACACCAGCGCGACCATGATGATCAGCCCGGCGGTGCTGGCGTTGAGCTCCAGCACGTCGGTGTAGAAGTACAGCAGGAACAGCGAGCAGAACGTGAAACTGAGATTGAAGCCGAAGTCGCCGGCACCATAGCCGACGATGTTGCCGAAGCTCAGCTTGGAAGAATTGGCTCGTGACATAGTTTCAGATCGACAGGAATCCGACCCGGCGCAGATGGGAGTGTTACGAGCACATCATACTGTTTCCCGGCCTTCGCAACCATTCTGGATCGACTATTTACAATCACAACTGATTGCAAGATAAGATGTCGCATGCTAAAGAAGCACGCGAGCTACATGGGTGTGCTATGGCGACGATTCTCGAATTCAAGAAGACCCACGGCGGTGCTACTGCGCCGGAGTTCCGATCGATCCCAGACGTCGTTCGCGAGCACGCACGGACACGTCCTGACAGCATCGCAGTCGTCTGCGATGGCGAAGCTATCGATTACGCCAGATTGAGTGCCACGATGGATCGGGTGACCGCGACACTGCAAGGCGAAGGCGTTTCCAAAGGAAGCGTGGTCGCGATTTGCGCGCCATCATCGATCGCCTACCTGACCGCGTTCCTTGGCGCGCTGCAGGCCGGAGCGGCCGTCGCCCCGCTGCCCGCGCATGTCCCCAAGGATCAGCTGGTCGCCATCCTGGAGGACTGCCAGGCCACGCATCTGTTCCTGGACAGCGCCCGCAATCGAACGATCTCGGCGATGTCGGCAGGCATCAAACGTATTGCTCTGGACTCCTCGCTTGCGAATCCCGGGTTCAACACCTGGCTGGCTTGCGACGCATCGATACCGCGGTCCGTGGATATCGGTCCGAAGGACGCCTTCAACATTGTCTACTCCTCCGGCACCGCCAGTTTTCCGCAAGGAGTTATCCAATCGCACGGAATGCGTTGGGCACAGTCGGCGGCTGGCGCGGAATTCGATTTCACCGAGTCGGCGGTGACACTCTGTGCAACACCTCTCGAGCACAACATTACGCTGGTCAGCGTCTTCGCAGCGCTGGTCGGCGGCGGAAAGATCGTGTTGATGCCGCGGTTCGACGCACGAGGCTATCTGGAGCTCGCGCACAAACATCGCGCGACCCATACCATGCTCATGCCCGGCCAGTATCAGCGCATCGTGGAGATGCCGATTTTTACCGCATACGATTTGAGCTCGTTCCGGCAGAAATTCAGTATCAGCGGCCCCATCTCCGCCGCTTTAAAAAAGCAGCTCATGGAACGCTGGCCCGGCGGATTGGTCGAGTATTACGGCACGGCCGAGGGCGGCGGTGTGTGCATGCTCGACGCTCCGAGCTATCCGGACAAGTTACACACTGTGGGCAAGGCCGCGCCAGGCAGCGATATTCGCGTCGTCGATCAATACGGTGAGGAAGTCCCGCCGGGAAACACCGGTGAAATCGTCGGGCGCTCCGCCGAAATGATGACCGGTTATCTGAATCGTTCCATTCAGCCCTCGGAAGTGTGGTGGCACGACAAGGTCGGCAGGCCGTTCATTCGCACCGGAGACATCGGGCAACTGGACTCAGACGGATTTCTGACCCTGGTCGATCGCAGGAAAGGCGCGATCGCCGCTGGCGCGGCAGCACGTGATACGTTGGATAGCTCCGGAAACGGAGCGACTCGTAGCAGGCGCGCCAAGGTGCATGGCCGGCGAAAGAAACAATTGTTGTATCAGTACTGAGGAAGCGACGGAGCTTTCTCAGTACGTCGTTCGCCCTCCTGAGATATCGAACACCGCGCCGGTCGAGAAGCTGCACTCCTCGCTCAGCAGCCAGGAGATCATCGCGACGACCTCCGGTACCTCGCCGAACCGACCCATCGGAATCTTGGCTTTCATGAAATCGACCTGGCTGCGCGGCATCTGCTCCAGCAGCGGCGTCACGAACACGGCCGGGGTTACTGCATTCACCAGCACGCCGGTGGTGGCGAGCTCCTTGGCGAGCGATTTCGTGAAGGCGATGACACCCGCCTTCGATGCGGAATAGGCGGATGCATTCGGATTGCCTTCCTTGCCGGCGACCGAGGCCACATTGACGATGCGACCATACTTGTTCGCGATCATGAAGGGCACGATCGCCCGGCAGGCATGAAAGACGCCGTTTAGATTCACCGAGATCACCCGGTTCCAGCTATCGATCGGATATTCGCGTACCGGGGCGGTTGCGCCAGTGATGCCCGCTGAACACACCAACAAGTCGATTCTCGATAGTGCGGCGTGCGAAGCTTCGGCCGCCGCTTGCACAGACAGCGGATCCGCGACATCGACCACGTGCGTCGATGTCGCGCCAACTTCCGCTTGCGCCTGAATCAGCGCCTCTTGGTTTTGATCCCAAAGCGCAACTCGTGCGCCCTCCGCCACCAGCCGGGCTGCGGCAGCTTTACCGGCTCCCGAAGCGCCACCGGTGATCACGGCGGTACGACCCCAAAAGCGGTCTTTGAACATCTGCGATTCCTTGTGCATGTCGCTCGCCATCGATTCAGCCGGCCGCCGATCGATACGCGATCACGCTCTGCTGCTGCTCGCCCAACTTCGCAATGCCCAGTCGCATGCGATCACCGGCCTTCAGAAACATCGGCGTCGGCTTCATCCCCATGCCCACGCCGGGCGGTGTGCCCGTGGTGATGACGTCTCCCGGCGCGAGGGTCATGAACCGGCTGCAGTAGCTGACGAGTTTGGCCACGCCGAAGATCATGGTCCGCGTGTTGCCGGTTTGCATGCGCTGACCATTCAGCTCCAGCCACATATCGAGCTCTTGCGGATCACCCACCTCGTCAGCGGTCACCAGCCAGGGACCAATCGGACCGAAGGTGTCACAACCTTTGCCCTTGTCCCAGGAGCCGCCGCGCTCCAGTTGATACTCCCGCTCCGAAACGTCGTTGACGACGACGTAGCCAGCCACGTGAGAGAGCGCGTCCGCTTCATCCACATAGCGCGCCGTAGAGCCAATCACCACACCGAGCTCCACTTCCCAATCCGTCTTCTTGGAGTCCTTGGGGATCATCACGTCATCGTTTGGCCCTTGAATGCACGTCGTCGCCTTCGTGAACACGATGGGCTCGCTCGGGATCGGCATGTTCGACTCCGCCGCGTGATCGGAGAAGTTGAGCCCGATCGCGATGAACTTGCCGACACCGTTGAGCGGCGCGCCGTATCGAGGGCTGCTGGTAACGGCCGGCAGCGTCGACGGATCGATACCGGACAAACGAGCCAGACTCACCGGCGTCAACGCGTCGGGCGTGATGTCCAGTATGTGAGCCGAAAGATCACGGATCGTCCCACTCGGATCCAGCAGTGCTGGCTTTTCCTGGCCGACGGGTCCATAGCGCAATAACTTCATCGAAATCTTCCAAAGCAGGCGCTTCAAGCGCGGTTAATGATTGTCCCGGGGGATGCCACGCGTCTGCGCGATTTTCTGAAACTCGATCGCATCGGTGAGCACCGCGCCATGTTCAAGCTGGCCCACCAGCTTGCGCTGGATCTCTTGCCAGGGTGTCTGGCTCGGTGGATATCGGTAACCCCCTTCCCTTTCCAGGGTCATCCGACGACGATCGACTTCCTCCGCCGGCACCAGAACGTCGAGGCGCGCTTTGCGTAGATCGACCCGAATCCGATCTCCCGTACGTAGCAGCGCAAGCCCACCACCGGCGGCCGCTTCGGGTGAAGCATTCAATATGGAAGGCGAGCCAGAAGTGCCCGACTGACGCCCGTCACCGACGCATGGAAGCTGTCGCACGCCTTTGCGCAGGAGATAGTCAGGCGGCCGCATGTTCACCACTTCCGCGGAGCCCGGATATCCGATCGGACCGCAGCCACGCATGAAGAGAATGCTGTCTTCGGTGATGTTCAGCGACGGATCGTCGATCCGTGCGTGGTAGTCCTCCGGGCCGTCGAACACCACCGCAGTTCCTTCGAACGCATCGGGGTCCGCGGGATTCGAGAGATAACGCTCCCGAAACTCGGCCGATATCACGCTCGTCTTCATGATGGCGCTGTTGAAGAGGTTGCCGCGCATGACGACGAAGCCGGCGCGCTGGGCCATCGGCCGACTGATGGGACGAATGACTGCTTCATCCTCAATCTTTGCGTTCGCGCACAGCTCGCCGATCGCTCGACCCGTCACCGTCTTCGCATGCGTGCGGATGAGATCGCGTGACATCAACTGAGCGATGACGGCCGGGACACCGCCTGCGCGGTAGTAGTCTTCGCCGAGGTATTCCCCCGCCGGCTGCATATTCACCAACAGCGGCACGTCCTCGCCGTACGTCTGCCAATCGGCGAGGTTGAGCTGCACTCCCATGTGAGCGGCGAGCGCATTCAGATGGATCGGCGCATTCGTTGAGCCGCCGATCGCAGAGTTCACGACGACGGCATTGAGGAACGCGTCACGCGTGAGAATGTCCGACGGCTTTAGATCCTCGTGCACCATCTCGACGATCCGGCGCCCTGTGACATACGCCACTTCCTGCCGATCGCGATACGGCGCGGGAATGGCCGCCGAGCCCGGCAGCGACATTCCCAGAGCTTCGGTCAAGGAGTTCATCGTGGTCGCGGTGCCCATGGTATTGCAGTAGCCGGTCGAAGGCGCCGACGAAGCAACCAGCTTGGTGAAGCCGATGCGATCGATCTCACCGGCCGCCAGCATCGCCCGAGCCTTCCAGAAGATGGTGCCCGAACCGGTACGCGCGCCTTTGTACCAACCGTTGAGCATCGGCCCGACGGATAGCGCGATCGCGGGAATATTCATCGTGGCGGCCGCCATGAGCAACGCCGGCGTGGTCTTGTCGCAGCCGATGGTGAGCACGACGCCATCCAACGGATATCCATATAAGGTCTCGACCAGTCCCAAATAAGTGAGATTGCGATCGAGCCCCGCGGTGGGACGCTTGCCTGTTTCCTGAATCGGATGAACGGGAAATTCCAACGCAATCCCGCCCGCGGTTCGGATGCCTTCTTTCACCCGCTCCGCGAGCACCATGTGGTGCCGATTGCATGGGGCGAGATCCGAACCGGTCTGAGCGATGCCTATGATCGGTTTTCCGGAGTGCAGCTCCTCCAACGACAGACCGAAATTCAAATAGCGCTCCAGGTAGAGCGCGGTCATGTCGATGTTGTCCGGATTGTCGAACCAGGCCTGCGAGCGCAGTCGACGCGGAGGATGGGGCTCAGTCATGCGTATTCCATATCAGCCGATTTCAATATCCAGCGAGTCCGAGCTCAAGCCGGGAGAGCTCACACGAAGCACCGCTCTTCCGGATCGTGAGGTGGCTTGAACGATGGCAAGCGCCTCGCCATGAAAGGTCGTGCAGTTTGGATCGCTGAAGCTTTTCAGCCCCCGCGGATTGGCCGAGCCCGTCGCTCGCAGCCGCCCGGGACCTTCGATTGCGAAGGTCAACGGCACCGCCGCGTCGGGAACGATCCGTCCTTGCGCATCCAGGATTTCAGCGAACACGTACGCAAGATCGTTCGGGGTCGCTGCGATATTTGTTCGCTCAGCCCTCAGACGCACAGTGGCCGGTGCTCCCACGGTGACCAGTTTCTTTCGACCGATCTCCTGGCCGCCTCGGAACCCGATGGCAACGAGCTCGCCCGGCTCGTAAGGAATCTCGAACTCCGCCGTGAGCTTGTCCGCGCGGGTGACCGGTTTACGGCCGATCTCTCGTCCATTGAGGATCAAGCGCACTTCGTCTCCGTGTGTGTACGCTCTGACGATGACGGTCTGGCCCGGCGAGTTCCAGGTCCAGCTCTCGAGCTCGTCGTGCCAGCCCCAGTCGGAGAGCCATTCGTACGTACCCGGCGGCGTCGGTCGCTGAACGAGCAGTTCGAGGGCGCTGCGCTCCCAAAGCACGTCGCGATACAAACCTTGCGGCTTGCGGCGCCCCAGAATGTCGATCTCGCCGCAGCCGGAGAGATAGGCCGGGTAGTCCCAAAGAAACATTGTGAAAGGCAAAGGCGACGTCGGCGGCGGTGTACCCACGGGCAATAGCATGGACGAGCCCGCGCCCACCTCGCCCAGATACTCGATGCCTGCCCAGACGAACTCGCCGATAAACCACGGGCATGCCTGCGCTTTGCGCCAGCCATCGTGAATGTCCTTGGCCCACTGCTCCGTCAGCATGAACACGACGTCTGGATAGGCGTCGTGGTCCGCGTCGAGATACTTCTGCATGTAGTTGTACCCGACCACGTCTAAGTGGCGACGGGCCGGCTCGCCTTCACTACCGGGTGGGCCATTGATTCCCGCCGTGATGAGCCGAGATGCATCTAACGCGAGCACGGCCTCGCGCAGCTCAGCGGCAATCTCGACGCCGCGCGGCGCGTTACGCTCTGGAATCTCGTTGCCGATGCTCCAGAAAATGATGCTGGGATGGTTCCGATCCTGGCGGATCATCCGCTCGAGGTCATTACGCCAGTGCTGCTTGAAGTGTTTGGAGTAGTCGTTGTTACGAAACTTGGGCAGCTCCCAAACGTCGAACACTTCGTCGACCACCAACATCCCGAGCTCATCGCAAGCATCGAGGAACGCGGCAGGAAACATATGGTGCCCGACTCGAATCGCGTTGTAACCGTGCTGCTTGAGCAGCTCGACCTTGCGTACTTCCGCTCGATCGATGGCTACCGCGCCGAGGATGCCGTGATCGGCGTGAACACAGGCTCCCTTGAGCTTTACCTGCTCGCCGTTGATGGTGAGACCGTGCGTGGCGGAGACCGCGACAGAGCGCACCCCGAAACGCACGGACGAACTGTCGATGACTCGCCCCTGAACCACCAAGGAAACGTCCGCCGAGTACAGGTGCGGATGTTCCGGTCCCCATAGCTTCGGCTCGGCCACTCGTACCGCGACCCGTCCCTGCCCTGTCCCACTTGCGTGAACTAACACGCGCGCGTGTCCTTCGCCAACAGCTTGATCCGTCGCGTCCCGGAGTCGCGCGTAGATATCGACGATGGTCTCTTCCGCCAGGTGACTCTTCAGATCGACGTCGATCTGAACGTCCGCACCTTGGCTGTCAATGTTCGGCGTGGTGACAGCCACACCCCAAGGAGCGATGCGCACGGGCCCGGTCACAGTCAGCCAGACGTGTCGATTCAAGCCGGAGCCGGAATACCAACGCGATGTTTCCCGCTCGTTGACGACGCGGACTGCGACTACGTTGGGCCAGCCAGGTCGCAACTGTGCGGTGATGTCGAAGCTGAAAGCGCCGTAGCCATATATATTCGACCCGAGCTTCGTTCCGTTGAGCCACACTTCCGTCTCGCCGAATGCGCCGTCGAAACGGATCTCGACTCTGTCCTGTGCCGAGTGGGTGGGTGCGGTAAAGCTCTTGCGATACCAACCCACACCGCCGACCGTCCACGCAGTACCCCAGGTGCTGGCACTCGCATTCGGATCGAACGGACCGACGCGCAAAGGAGGCCCGTCGGCTGATGGATCCGGCCACGACGCAGTCCGGATCGGCACGTTACTGGGTTTAGCCGGAACTCGCGCGACCGTCCAGGTCGCGACCGGCGGCGTCCAGGGCGCTGTTGTCTTCGGCGCGCCGGGCAGATCCTCGATGCTCCAATCGTGCGGCAGGTCGACCCTCCGCCACGCCGAGTCATCCAGCTCGGGCCGCTCAGCCTCCGGATGATCCGAACTTAAGAAACACCAATCGTTGTCGAACGCGATCAGCGCTCTGGGATTCGGGCTCATCTTTGCTACGGAACTCAACAAACAACACAGGTCGCGCGCTCGACGACAAAGCCGAGCGCGCCCCGATCTCTTACATTCGGAAGTCGACGGCGATGCCGTACGTGCGATACAGATTGCTGGTCTGGGTGGAGATATAAGACGTGCTACCGCCGCCGTTGAAGCCACCCAGTGGATCGGGCGATCGGGTCGGGTAGTAGTTGTCGAGCAGATTGCGTCCCCACAGGCTCACCCCCCAACGACCATCGGGTGAACGCACGCCGAGCCGCGCGCCCAGCAAGGTCCGATCGGGCATCACCAGGAAGGGATCGGGCGAGGCGCTCATGCTGTAGCCGGTCTCGTAGACCAGGTCGCTCTGCACGAACAGCTCGAAGCTACCCACCTGCCGTGCGTATTCCCCGCCCACCAGAACGCGCCAGTCCGAGACATTCGCCAGATTGTCGATAGACCGTGTCGTGCCACCAGCTGGGCAAGTAGCAGTCGCTGTCTGATAGCTGCTGCATGCTACGACGAAACTATCCGAGTACTCTGCATCCGTGTAGATGACGCCCGTGTTGAACGTCAGCCCATCGGTAATGCGTCCGAACATCTGAATATCGACGCCTTGAGTCGTGATATACGGCGCGTTGCCGTTCGCAAAGCCCGGCACCGGATTGGTTGCGCTCGATGGCACATACACCTGAGTCTGGAAATTGTCGACCTTGGTGTGGAACGCCGTCGCGGATGCGAAGATGCGGTGGTCGAAAATATTGGCGCGAATGCCAATCTCATAGTTGGTGGGAATCTCTTCGTCGATGATGACCAGCGACGGATCGGACACCACGGCCAGATCGTTCACCGCAGGTCCCTTGTAGCCGCGAGCCACGGTTGCAAACGTCATCACATCGGGCGTCCAGTCGTATTGGACGCCCGCACGCCACGAGAAATTGTCTGTATCCACACCCTGATCGACGTTTGGGAACGTTCCCGAGAATGCCGGGAAATAAACAAACCCGCGGCTGGCGAGCGCGGCGGCGTCTGCGCGGTGCGAGACTGCGGAGAGCGTTTCCTCGGTATAGCGACCTCCCGCGATCAACGACCACTTGTCGGTCACATGGATGGTTGCCTGACCGAATGCGGCCCAGCCGTCGGAGTCCACATTAATGTTATATGACCGCGCGGTCACGGCGCCGGGATAGAAGGCTGCATCCAACAGGGGCGCGAACGAGCCCAGGCGGCCAGCTTGAATGGAGTTCGATTCCGTGCTGTTGTCGTAGTAGAACAGACCCGCGACAAACTCGACGGTCTGACCGGCGGGAGAAGTAAACCGAATCTCCTGGCTGAAATTCTTGTCCTCACCCGAGGGCATGTTCGTGCTCAGGATGTTGATCGGGAGAGTATCTGTGTCGCCGCCGAGGCCGTTGAAATTCGACGGACCATAAGTGGTTTCGCGTTGGGCGGTGATCGACGTGATCACATAGTCGTTCGGCAAGGTATAGTCGACTTGAGCCGACGCGCCGTAGCGATGCTCGCTGTTGTTCCTGTAGACGCCCTCAGAACAAACCTCACGGTTTCTGCGATCGGCGACGATGCCGCAGGCCGCTAATGCGTTGACCACCGCGGGGCGACTGGCGACTGAGAAAGCAAATGTGGACTCGCCGTTGTTTCGCGTTTCCTCCCAATCGCCAATCAGATTCAGTGACAGGTTGTCACTAGGCTCCCACAAAAATCGCAGCCGCCCGCCATAGCTTTCGCTTTCACCCCGGGTATCCGTCAAAACGTTGCGAATCGGCGAGGCCTGACTGTTGTTCTGCAAGCTCAGTCGCAGAGCCGCGGTCGAGCCGATTGGCGCATTCACCGTCAAACGCTCGCGCTCACGTTCGAAGTTGCCGAAGTCCACCGAGCCGATGAGCTCAAACTCCGACAGACTGGGCGCATTCGTCACGATATTGATGACACCGGCGGACGCGTTCTTGCCGAACAGCATGCCCTGAGGACCGCTCAGTACTTCTACCCGCTGGATGTCGAAAAGGTTGTTGATGTTGGTGCGCCCCATGACGACGCCGTCCAGCACCGTCGCAACCGCCTGCTCCGAGGAGACGGTAAAGCCGCCGGTTGCCACGCCGCGGATGCCGTAGTTGCCGTTGTTGCCGCTGAGCGCGGGAACCGCGCGGGACAACTCGTCAACGGCCGTAATGTTTTTCTGGGCCAGGAACTCCTCGCTGACCAGAGTCACGGTCACCGGCACGTCTTGAATGCTCTCGGTGCGTTTTTGTGCCGTAACGACCACTTCCTCGAGCGCGTTCGCACTGTCCGTGGTCTGCGCCGCCGCCGGTAGCGCCAGCATGCTCAAGCTGCACACCGGCAGCCACGATGTGCGCAATGCACCCCATGTACGCTTCAACATCTTCTCCCCCTGGCGCGTACGCGCCTATCTTTATGCAATCTCAATTGGACTTCAGTCGAGCGCCCCGGCCGGGCCGGGAGTCCCAGTGACAGCCAAATTTTTAGCATTAATCTTACAAGCAGTCTAGCTTGTTTTTATGTAAGCCGTGCCCGGCGATTGCGGGGCGTCGCAGGCCCGCCCCAGCCAGGTGGAGTTACTTTCTTCTAGTTCTCAGATACACAGCCGTAGCTCGCGGCATCGCTCGCATCTCCTGTACCGTTCCATTTCGCGCGCTTCGGATAGGCACACAGCAGTCCGCTGCGCTCCACCCCGGCAGCCCGCGGGTCAGCGAATGCCACGGCCAGCTTCTTCGGCTTGATGACACGCACGCTCTCGGGCGCTTTGCCCTGCTCCACCCACGTCTCCAGTGCGGCCGAAAGGTCGGTGCTCGGATCCGGAGGCTGCACAGCCGCGCCCAGGCCACCCATGATGCTGGGACCGGGGCCGCCGACACAGTGCTGCATGCCAGGCACCAGAAACATTTTCACGACCTTGTCTCGTTCCGGTGCGCCCATCTTGCGGCCCACTGACTCGAAGTAGTCGATGCTGCTGCCGACGGGAATCGCCGGATCCGCCATGCCGTGGAACAGGATCAGCTTGCCGCCGCGCGCGGCAAAGCGACTCAAGTTTGGATCGGTTGCATTGAATATCGGGGCAAAGCGAGCATCGATGGTTGAGGCATCCTTGTCCGGATCGAACGCCGTGACTCGCCAACCCTCATCGCCTGTCACGATGTAACGCATGAAGTTCAGAGCGAAACGCCCCTGCCCCGTCCCGCCTGGCTCCTGGCCGAAGATCCAACCGTCCCAACCCATGCCGGGCAGCGGCGCGCCGACTTCCGCGCCCGGCGGAAACCCAGGATACAAGCGAACCCCCTTGGATGTATGTGGCCCACGATGAATAGCCTGCAGCGCTTGCATTTGCGTTGGCGTCAAACATGCTTCGGACTTGCCAGCCGTGCACAGCAGTTTGTTCGGATCGAGCGTGCAGGACTGCGGGGCGGCCACCAAGCCATCTTTTACCCCGTCGAGAGCATCGCATTGCTCGTTGACCGCCGCCTGGATCGCCGGCGCCATCGTTCCCGGAATGAACCCACCAGGGGCCGATAACGCCTTGGTGTTCCACGCGAATGACATCATCAGGTGCGTCCAGTCGTGCGCCGGCGCGCCCGCGACGATTCCGTCATAGTCATCCGGATAGCGTTGCGCCGTCATCAATGCCTGTCGTCCGCCGTTCGAGCAGCCAGCGAAGTACGAACGCTTCGGCGCTTGTCCGTAAAACGCGTTGACGATCGCTTTGGCATTCACCGTCATCAGGTGAATGGCTCGATGAGCGAAGTCGACGACTTTCTCGGGATGACCTTTGGCCCAAGACGCATCTTCGGCGACGCTGGCGACGTGCCCGGTATCCGAGGACACACCGGCGTAGCCACGCTTTACGGAAATCGCCAGGGCGGGCACATTGATCGAGCCCGCGAAGCCACCGTTATCACTCCCTTGCAGCTTGCCATTCCACTGTTGCAGCGGCAGCCACACTTCGAACTTGATATCCGAATCCGATGTGGGCTTGATCGTGCCCCGAACCCGGCAATGCGCCGGCAATGCGATGGCGGGCATATACGCAGCCGCGGGATTCTTATATTCACCCGCAGGGACGACCGTACCTTCGATCGAAGTGTCGCTGAGCGGGAGCTGCTTCAGTTGCTCGCACGACGTGCCGGATGCATGGGCGGACACACCCAGCGACATCGCAGCTAGACCGAGAGCCAAGAAACGTAACGACATCACAGATTTCCCCCAAGTATCAAAATGCATCTCGAGAACATTTGATTCACACCGCGGCCCGATCGACGATCGCATCGCGCAGCGCCCGCTGGAAATCGTGCTGAACCGCGGTAACCGGCTGCTGAATGAAGAGCGCCGCGGCTACATCCAGCTCTGGGTCCGCCCAGCTCTCCGTTCCGTACGCGCCGCCCCAACCGAAGGCACCGACGCTGCGGCCAGAGCCTTTCGCGGAATCTTCCACGATACGGACGCTCAAGCCGAAGCCGTGCCCGGCGGTCATGGCCGGGAACCACTCGGCGAACATCGAACCCACCTGATTGCTCGACATCAGCGCGACGGTTTGGTCTTTGAGAATGCGATGTCCGTTGAGAGAGCCCCTGTTCAGCAACATCGCCTCGAATTGCATGAAGTCACGCACGGTGCTGAATAGCCCACCGGCGCCGCAGATATATTTTGGCCCGAGTCCCAACAGGGACGGCTGAGCGCTCCACGCGCCCTCCTTGCGAGCATAGAGCGTGAGGATGCGCTCCTGCTTCTCAGGCGGAACGTGGAAATACGTGTCCCGCATCTCGAGCGGCTCGAACAGTCGCTCGCGCAAGAACGCATCCGCCGGCATGCCAGAAGCAATCTCGACGATCCGCAACAGGACGTCGAAACCATCCAGGGGCGAGTACCGAAACTTCGAGCCCGGCTGAAAATCCAACGCCGCCGATCCCAGCCGCGGGATGTAATCGGCGAGGGTGTCATCGGGCCTGCGCTCGATCTTGTTGACCAATGACGCTTCACCGGAACTCGACAATCCGGACGTGTGAGTCAGCAGGTCCTTGATTGTGATATCCCGATTCGCCGGCACCAGTTGCACTTGCGAGGCCTCTTTGGCATTCGGCGGCGTCACCGCGACCTTCGTATCCTTGAAGGTCGGAATGAAGCGATTGACCTTATCGTCCAGCGCCAGCTTGCCTTCATCCATCATCTGCAACACTGCGACTGCCGTGACGACTTTAGTGGAGGACATCATTCGAAACAGGTCGTCCTTACGCATGGGCTCGCCCGTGGTTACATCCCGCACACCCTGGGCCTCGTACCAAACCAGCTTGTTGTGACGAGCGATCGCAGCGACCGCACCGGTAATTTCGTTCTTATCGACATACTTCCGGATCGCCGCTCGCACGTTCTCGAGGCCGGCGCGGGACATGCCCACTTCCTCCGGCGCATGTAGCTTCCAGTCGAACATCGACGGCCGTCCGATGGCAGTCATGCGCTCCAGCTCTTTTGTAGCTTTGGGTGCGCAGCCGGCAACCCCCAGCGCGAGGCCCAGCCCGAGCGCCCGGCGGCGCGTGATCGAATCAATGCTCTTCAATGCCATATCCCCTGTTCTCGCTACAGTCTCGACTGTTTATTTGCAAACTCGACAAACCAATCCAGGCTCGCAGGATTCGCGAGCGCATCGCGCGCAACCACTTTCTCGAGCGGATGCCCGAGCAGTAGCTTTTTGATCGGCAGCTCGAGCTTCTTACCGGTCAATGTCTTCGGAACCTGCGGTACCTGCAGAATGTCGTTGGGCACATGGCGTGGCGACAATGCCGTGCGAATCGACTGGCGAAGGCGCTTATCGAGTTCATCGGTCAGCGCCACGTCTGGCCGCAGGACAATGAACAGCGCCATATACGATTCACGCCCCAAGTACTCGAGATCGACGACCAGGCTATCCGTCACCTCGGGGAAAGCCTCCACCGCTCGATAGAGCTCGGCGGTTCCCATCCGGATGCCTTGGCGATTGATCGTCGCATCGGAGCGTCCATAGATCACGGCGCCGACTGCGCGTGGCCGCGGGGTCAGCTCGAGCCAATCACCATGGCGCCAGACATTCTCGTCGGCGGGGCCCTTGAACGTATCGAAATAACTTTCGAGATAGCGACGGTTGTCCTGGTCGCCCCAGAAGAACAGCGGCATCGAGGGCAGCGGACGCGTGCAAACCAGCTCCCCGACAGCATTCGTTACCGCTTGCCCCTTCTCATCGAACGCGTGCACTGCTGCGCCGAGCACACGGCATTGCATCTCGCCCACGTAGACCGGCAACGTTGGCAGGCCGCCGATGAAGGGACCGCAGATATCGGTGCCCCCAGAGACACAGTTCACCCAAACGTCGCGCTTCACCGCTCCATACAACCAGCGATATCCATCCGCCGATAGCGGTGAGCCGGTCGACGCGATGGTTCGTAAGGCAGTCAGGTTTGTATGCTCACCTGGCGTGAGCCCCGCTTTGAGGCAGGCGTGATAGAACGCAGCGCCGGCGCCAAAGAACGACACTTGTTCGCGCTCCGCGAGGCGCCACAGGACTGACCAGTCGGGTAGATCTCGGATACCCGTCACAGCTCCGTCGAACAACACCAGCGTCGCTCCGACCAGGAGGCATCCAACGTGCGCATTCCAAACCATCCAGGACGTGCTGGAAGTCCACAGAACTCGATCTCCAGCGCGCAGATCGCTGTGGAAAGCAACCGCGACCAACCCCGTCATGACGATGCCCGCATGTCCGTGGACGATTGCTTTCGGCAATCCACTCGTACCCGACGAGTAAAGGATCCAAAGTGGATGGTCTGAAGGCAACGCCGCGGTCTCGAGTATGCCCGAGCCTGCGCAAGCGGCTGCCCAGTCGACGACACGTCGATTCGATACGGTCGACGGCGGCAGCGCTGTCGAACCGAGATGTGGAACCCAAACGATCGACTCTACTGTGGGCAGTTGCGAGACGATGGAATCTAGGACCTCGCGACGGTCCTGCGGTTTGCCGGCGAACCGATAGCCGTCGCAGGCAATGAGCACTTTGGGCTCGATCTGTCGAAAACGATCGACGACACTCACCGGTCCCAGCTCTGGGGAGGCGACCGACCAGATCGCCCCGATACTCGCGGCGGCGAGAAATGCGATGACAGTCTGAGGAATATTCGGCAGGTACGCGACGACACGATCGCCTGGTTTGACGCCAAACTCCCGCAGTGTCCGGGCGATTGCCGCAACCTGTCGCTCGAGCTCGGGCCAGCCGATCTCACCTCGGCCGCCCGCTTCACTCTCGAAGATGATGGCAGGCGAGCCAAGCTCGCGATGTCGAAACACTTGGTCCACGAAATTCAGTCGCGCACCTTCGAACCAGCGAGCGCCCGGCATACTGGGGTCGGACAGAATGCTGTCGTAGCCACGCTCGGCAACGACTCCGAAACATTCCCAGACCGCGGCCCAGAAATCCTCTTGCTGCTCAACCGACCACTGCCACAGCGCTTCATAACTATCGAAGCGCTGGCCGCGACGCTCCGCTAACCATGCAATGAAGGCGGTGATTCTTGCGCTCGCTATGCGCTCCGCTGTGGGTTCCCAAGCGAGTTCAACCGACGTGCTCATTTAGGCTCGCGGCTCACGGCAACTCATTGGCGCGAGCAATTGCTCCCAGGACAGCCGCGCTCGGCTTGGGAGTGCGCTGGAATGTCTTGCGGTCGACCGCTACGAGTCCGTAGTGGTGCTTGTAACCAGAGATCCATTCGAAATTGTCCAGCAGCGACCAATGGATATAACCCTTCACGGGGATCCCCTCGTCCATGGCCTTTCTCAATTCCGCAAGCGCCTCGGGAATGAAGCGAGCACGGATTGTGTCATCGTCCGTGTTGACGCCATGTTCGGTAACGATGATCGGAACTCGCGCAACCGAATGGGCATAGCGCACGGCATTCGCGAGCGACGCGGGATAGACCTCACCGCCTCCGGCGTTGCGAACACCGCCCGCTGGCGGGTCGACCTTGCCGTTCGCGTCCCACAGCTGACGTTCGTAGTTCTGCACACCCAAGAAATCGTCGGACCGCGCCGCCTCGAGCCACGGCAGATAGGATTGCGCGCGGAACTTGTCGCGCATGCTGTTGGAGCCGACCGTTTGGTCGTCCGGCATGGCCAGGGTTACGCCCACCGGCAGCGAGCTGCGCGCCGCCTTGATCGCCGCCTTGGCCGCCTTGTGTGCGGCAATCACCGTGCGGGTGTATTGATCGAGATCCTCGACGCCGAAGTTCCCTATCACGAAACGTGTACTGCCGATCGCCTTGGCGGCAGCCGCGGTCATGCCGTCGAACACCGGCTTGATCTTGGCCAACTTCGCATCGTCCGTGGGGTTGCGAAGAACGTTGGGCTCATTCAGCGTCATCGCGTAGCCGATGTCTGCCGCCAGATGGCGAGCCGCGCGCTCACAGAATCGACCGAAGAGATCCGGAGACTCTGCGTTTGTCCAGCCTCCGCGCGCAGCGAACCAGCGCGGAGTCGTGAAGTGGCTGAAGGTGACCATGGGGATCAGTCCTCGCTCGCGGCACCCTTCGATCATCGCCTTGTAGTGATCGAGCATCGCTATGGAGAACATGCCCGGCTCAGGCTCGATGCGCGACCACTCCACGCTGAATCGATAGCTGTTGAGCCCGAACGATTTGACCAGATCCATATCGCGCGGCCACAGCGCAAAACTGTTCGTCGCGTCGCCCGACGGCTCTGCGAAAAACGTGGGCTTCACCGTCTCGGCGACCCACATGTCGCTGTTGATGTTGTTGCCCTCGATCTGGTGGCCCGAGGTCGCGGCTCCCCACAGAAATCCCTTGGGGAAAGAGCCGCCGCGCGGGCGCGCCGCCATTGCGCCGGTCAGGGGCAGAACAGCCAGCGCGGCACCCGCTCCGATCAGAGTTCGACGTTTCAAGTTCACATCCTCACGTTATGCATGGACCGCGGCGATCCGCCGGCCTTCAGGCGAGCCTACTTGTGCCGGAACCACATCGCTTTCCCCACAGAGCACTCGAATTTGTGCCGGGAGCACTGAGGGGATTCATGGGCCATGAGACTCCCAAGACCGCTCTCGACTCGTTTGCCCGATGCCTGGATTGAGCCGGTTGCCCGGATCAAGCTCGCGGTAATGCGCCTGAAGGGCCGCCGTGGCTGGATATAGGTGTCCGACATTGTGTTCGGCGGGATACTGGGCGCCGCGGCCGTCGATCAGCTCGAGCAGGCGATGTTTGAGCTCCAGGGACGCGGCCCCTTTGCGGAGGACGTAATCCTGGTGAAACACGTGACAGAAGAAATGCCCGTAGTAGATCGCTTTCGCGATAGGAGCGGCCACGTCTGCGGGCAGCCGCTCAAACCAGTCCTCATCGTTGCGGCGTAGGGCAATGTCCAAGGCAAGGATGTCCTCGACCTCGGCGTGGTGGATCGCGCGGTAGCGAACAGCAGCGCCGGCCACCGCGAAGCGGTGAAGGAACGCCTTTGTTTCTTCCTCACGCGTGCATTCGAAAACGTCGCCTCCGGCGCTAGGGAACATCTCAGAGAGCAGCGAGCGCGCCGGTTCGATGCCATCATCCGCCATCTTGAGGATCAGGTGATGTTCGAATCGGTCGCGAAAAGCCAGCATGCGAGCGGGAAGATGATTGGAGAACCAGCGGCTTGCAAGTTGCAGCAGCCGATCGGAAACATTGGCTCGCGACAATCCAATCAGACGCGCGAACGTGTCGATTCGGCTCTTGGCAGCGTAAAGGATCGGTAATCGCTGCGTACCCAATCGCTCGATCGCGAGAAAAATATCCTTGCCGTAGATCGCGGCGAGATCAAATGCCTCGCGATGGATGTACTCGCCAGCGACCGGCAGCACTGGCTGCTCGGTAAGGATGCGTCGGCGGAGCGTGGTCAGCTCCCCCGGATCGTTGGTTCCGATGTAAAACGTCGTGGTGAGTTGGTCCTTGGGGAAGGTATCCACGCGCACCGCGAACACCATGACCTTGCCCGCACTTCCCGACGCTTCGAATAGATGGCACGGATCGGCATTGAAGCGCGCCGCGGACGATGCGTGAACATCGCGAACGCGCCGTGCATAGATTGCAGCAGATGCGTGGCGATGATCCATCATGACATCGCGATCTGAAAAGCTTCCGCGCTCTACCCTCTCGAGAATGTCCTCGGCTTGATCGCCTAAACGGATGCCAAGGTGATTGCGAAGATGAATCTCACCTGATTCATCGACTTTGGCATAGAGCGCGTACTCAGTGTACGCGGGGCCGCGCCTCACGAGCGCTCCGCCTGAGTTGTTACATATGCCACCAATCACCGACGCACCGATGCAAGAAGACCCGATGACCGAATGAGGCTCTCGGCCGAGCGGCGCAAGCACGCGCTCCAGTTCATGCAGCGTCGCGCCCGCAAGGCATACCGCCTGTTGACCTTCGCGAAGCAAGTGAATCCTCCTGATGCGCAGGGTGTTGATGATCACCACTGGGCGGTCATAGCTGCCGAACGGCGTCGAGCCGCCGGTCAGCCCGGTGTTCGCCGCTTGCACAATTACGATGTAGTCAGCGCGAATGCACGCTCGGAACACGCGCCATTGTTCGATGAGCGAGCCGGGACGAACGACTGCCGCTACCGCTCCGCCGCCGCAACGATAGCCGGCGGAGAACCGTTGAGCTTTGGACTGCTCCGTGATCACGTGCCTTCGGCCGACGATCTGTCGCAACTGCCCCACCACCTCGGTTGTCGAGTGCAGCTCCACGAGGATTTCAGTATCGGGCTGCTGGCCGGCAGGCCAGCGCGAAATACAGCACACACAGGTAGCACGCCGCCGGCACGAGAAACGCCAGCCGTATGCCGTGGGCATCGGCGATCACTGCCTGGATGAGTGGCACGATGGCGCCACCAACGATGGCCATGATGAGCAGCCCCGAACCACGCTGCGTCAGATGTCCGAGGCCCTCGATCGCCAACGCGAAGATCGTGGGGAACATGATCGAGTTCATCAGACCGACCAGCACGATGGTCCAGATCGCAACCGTGCCGCTCGTCGAGATCGACAGCAGGATGAGCAGCGTCGCAGCGATGGACTGAATCGCAAGCATCGACCAGGGCGGAATCACACGCATCAAGCCGGAGCCCACGAAGCGGCCAGCCATCGCCCCGGACCAGAACAAAGTCACATAGAAGGCCGAGTCGGCATGCGACATGTTGCCGACCGTCGGACCCGAGATGTAATTGATGAGAAAGCTTCCCACCGCAATCTCAGCGCCGACGTAGGTAAAGATGGCGGCCAGCCCGAGCACCAATCGTCTATGCCGCCAGACGCTGTCGTTGACGCGATCGTCCGGCGTGTCCTCGGTTGGAACGGGCGGCAGCGGCCACAAATAGATCACCACCGCGAGCACCAGTAACAGCAACGCGATTCCTGCATAGGGCCACCGCACGGCGAGCGCATCAGCAGCGCGTTGCGCCTGCGAGAGCACCTGCTCGTGCGACGATGTTCCACCGACGGTGTTCGCCAGAATGAGCATGCCGCCGAACGTCGGTGCGACGGCCGTGCCCAAGGAGTTGAACGCCTGGACGAGATTGAGTCGGCTCGATGCCGTCTGCGGCGGACCAATGACTGCCACGTACGGATTGGCAGCAACCTGGAGCACGGTGATTCCTGCTGCCAGCACGAACAGAGCCCCCAGAAACAATGGATACGAAGGCAGGGTGGCGGCGGGAATGAACCCGGCCGCGCCGACGCCTGTGATGGCGAGTCCGATGGCGATGCTGCGACGATAGCCGAACCCTTCGATGAGCTTCGCTCCGGGCAGCGCCATCAGGAAATACGTGCCGAAGAAGACGAACTGAATCAGCAATGTCGCGGTGTAGGTCAGATCGAAAACCGATTTCAGATGCGGAATCAGCACGTCGTTCAGGACCGTGACGAAACCCCACATGAAAAAGATGGTGGCGAGAACGGCGAGCGCTCCGTTGTGGCTCCCGTTCACAGCAGTCGTGCGGGCAACTGCCGGACCTACCGTGGCAACCATCTAACTCTCCCCTTCTCAGTCGAACGCAGCGCCGCTCAAAGAGCGTTGCGCCGAGCGATGGCGCCATATACCTGCGCACTCGGCTTGAGCGTGCGCTTGAACGTCTGCCGATCGACGCTGGCGAGTCCGTACTTCGGCTTGTAGCCGTACAGCCATTCGAAATTGTCGATGAGGCTCCAATGGAAATAGCCGAGAATCGGCACGCCCTCATCGATGGTTTTCTTCAGCTCGGACAGCGCGGCGGGAATGAAGCGTGCGCGAAGTGCATCGTCTTCTGTGTTTACGCCATGTTCGGTCACGATGATCGGCACGCCCGTGACGGAATGGGCGTAGCGGACCGCGCCGGCCAGAGATGCTGCATAAACTTCACCACCCGCAGCGTTGCGATCGCCGGGCGGTGGCGCGACCGTGCCTTTGGCGTCCCAGAGGTGTCGTTCGTAGTTCTGCACGCCCAGGAAGTCGTCGCCTTGCACGGCTTCGAGCCAGGCACCGTAAAGTTTCTTACGCATGCTGTCGCGAATACTGTTTCGTTCGACAGCCTGGTCATCGATGACCGCCAGGCTCACTCCAACAGGCAAGTTTGTTCGCACGGCCTTGATGGCTTCGCGGCCAGCCCTGTGCCCGGCGATCAGAGTCTGGGTCAGGCCCTCAACGTCATCGACGCTGATGGTGTTGCCGGTGACGAATTGTTCGCTGCCAACTGCTCGCGCCGCCGCTTCGTTCATCGCTCGAACGTACGGCATCAGCTTGTCCAACTGCTCGGCCAATGCGGCGAAGCGAAGGACCGCGATCAGATTGGGCTCGTTCAGCGTGGTGGCATAGCCGATTCCTTCTGCGAGCCGCCGGGCCGCTCGATCGCAAAAGCGCGCAAACAGTTGCGGTGCGTCCTGCTTTGTCCAACCGCCACGCGCCGCGAACCAGCGCGGCGTGGTGTAGTGATTGAATGTAACTGCTGGGGTGATCCCGTGCTCACGGCAGCCGTCGATGATTCTTTTGTAGTGGTCTAATGCCGCGATCGAGAACTGCCCTTCGTCGGGCTCGATTCTCGACCACTCCAGGCTGAAACGATAGCTGTTGAGCCCGATCTCTTTGACCAGCTCCAGATCCTGGGGCCACAGCTCGAAACTATTGGCGGCGTCCGCCGACCGCTCGGCGTAGATCGTCGGTTTCACATTCTCGACGACCCAGATGTCGGCATTGACGTTGTTGCCTTCAATCTGGTGCCCGGAAGTCGCGGCGCCCCACAGGAAACCCTTTGGGAAGGAACCATTGCGGGGGCGGGCGGCCATTGCGCCCATGAATGGCAGAGTGACCAATGCGGCACCGGCTCCGATCAGGGTTCGACGTTTCAAGTCACATCCTCAGGGTGATGTTGTTTGCCGCTGTGGCGCGATTCTCCCCCGGAGCTTGTTTACAATCAACACTGATTGCAACTTCGACAGGCGCGCCGATGTCTCAGAGTGGGGCCATCGGAACCGAGACGCCAGGATTGGGATAGGACAGCCAGGTTCCCTTCAAAGGCCGGAAGCCGACGCTCGGCTTCGAATAGTCGCAGACACCAGTCGAGAAGACCGCTTGCAGCCGTGCCACCAGGGCCGGCGCCATGTTTGGATAGTCGACGGCTCGGAACGGGCGCAGCTGACATTTGAGAACGTCATTGGTCAGCGGTGCGCCTGCGGTCATCCGCGGGTCTTCGAAATAGGGCAGTTTGCTGCCACATGAGCCAGAGTTGCCGAGGGAAGACGCCTCGTTGATGCGCGTGTCGTCCGCCATGAAGCAGACATCCGTCGCGAGATCCGCCGGCTTGTTGGCGACGACCTTGGCCGCTTTACTAGGAAAGTGCCGAGTGTCGCTAACAATGTTATTGAGCCATTCGTCCATCTTCAGCAGAGCGAAGACGTTCATGCTCGCATGATGCGAGGGAGCACCGGAACCCGGCGCCGTGGCAACAGGGGCCTCGGCGCGCACCATCACATGTCCAGCGGCGCCGCCATTCGCTCCTACGATGCGCGCTCGCGTATTCTCTGACTTCACCGCATCGTGCACATCAGGCCCCCGTCCTGGATTGCCGCGTAGATCGATGATGGGAAGATCGTCGAGATTTTCCGCCTCGTTGATCCGCCCATATTCAAACATCCTACGTAACGCCAACGGATGCGCGACGGAGCGGGCGACCTGAAAATCGCCGTCGTCGTCGAAGCCGCCAACATTCTCATTCAGCTCGACGAACTGCTCCGCTGAGATCGCGCCTGCGTGATATGCCTTGAGTCCATATTGGACGCCGACGTTGTCATATGCGCGATAGGTTTGACCGGTCTTCGGATCGAAGCCCAGAGCATTGCGGCCGGCTGCATAAATATCGCAGCGGGCGCCGCGTGGATTGCGCAACCGATCGTACGTCAACTCACGAGGGATCACCGAATGGCAGTTGCTATCGCCGGCTCGTATCAATGGATCGGCTTGTCTGGCCCACATCCATTCAGGCGTAAAGAAGAGCACCCATTGGGCGCAAGTCTTCCAGGTGTTCAAACCGGCAGCAGCTCGCTTCTGTTCATCGGTCCAGGTCTGCTGCCCGGAATCGAAAGCCTTCGCCATCAACGCGCAATCGACCGTGTACGGCACCAGAGAATAGAGATCGGGAAAAGAGGCGCCGGGGACAATTCCATCCAGAATTCCTGGATAGTTGTTGGCGATGAGATGCTGCTGCATCGACCCGCCGGACCCGCCCCACCCCATCACATACTTTGGCGGGCCGAATGTTTCGATGAATCGCTCCTTGACCATTGAAGCAGTCTCCGCGGAGACCACATCGCTGCCGACAAAGGCCATCACATTGAGGCTCGAACTCATTACCGCGAAGCCCCGCGACAACATATCGTGCACAAGCGTGTCGCCGGCTATGGCGCCCTGATGATATCCGGCTGTGGCGCCACCGCCGAATGAGAACACCGCCCTGCCGTTCCATCCTTTGTAGGTCGACGTGGGTGAAGGCGCCTCGTCTTGCGTCGGATCGAACAGCATCGCCATCTGATAGATCGAGCGATTGATCGTGCCCGTTTCGACGCGGACGATGTAGTTGACCGTCCGGCCGTTCAACGTCGTTGTCTGACCCATGTCCGGTGGGAGCGTCGTCCCTGCAGGCAGAGGTTTGAAGGCACCACCCGACGACGACCGATATACAAACAGGACCTTGGTCGGCGCATTGCAGTCCGCATCTTGGGGCGCTCCCAAGGTGGAACCATCAGGAAGCTTGAACCTGTCGGTTTCGCACATGAAAGGCTGCTGGTGTGGGCCTGAGAAGATCGGCCCGTTCCGGTCGTGGTTGATCAGCACCACGCTGCTCGAGCGGCCGCGCACCGTCACGGTCAGCTTGTTCTTGCCGGGCTTCAGCCCTTTGACGAGCCCGATCATCGAGCGGCCTTGCAGCGTGAAGCTCGAAGTCACATCGGTGTCGCCGACTGAAACCTTCAGATCCGACCGCCCCTCCCCCACTGGCAGCGCCACGGCGATCAGCGCGTCGCCATCGCTCACCGTGTCAGGACGGCTCGACAAGACCGTTACCTCCTGCGCCGAGGCAGCTGCCAATCCGAGGCAGAGGATCGAGCCGAGCAAAACGGTCAACATCTTCATGTCATATCCGGCGAGTGGGCACCATTTCCCAAGGGTTCGCCGCGGACCAACCAGCTGTTGGGTCGCCGGCAGAGTCTGAGCGCCCCTCTTCAGGCAAGCCTACCTGGGCCGGAACCACGTCGCTTTCGGCACGGAGCACTCGAATTTGCGTCGGGAGCACTGGCGGGCGGATTTAAAGTCAATCGTGATCGGAACTTACCCGACAATTGGAGCGCAGCTGACGCCGGTTGGCTCAGCGAGCGCTACGGGCATATAACCCCGCCGGCATCCCGCCACGATTGTTCCGAGCAGTCAAGCTTGTTTCTTTGTTCCCGGGGTGCTATGACCAGCGCTGACCCAGCACGTCGCGAGGCGAAATTCCGAAAGCTGCCCTGAAGGCCGTGCTGAAGTGAGACATGTTGGAAAAACCACACTCCAATGCCACGCTCGTGACGCTGATCGCCCGCCCGCTCCTCAGTAGCAGGTGCGCCTTCTGCAAGCGCTCCTCGTTCACATACTCGCGCGCGGTACGTCCATCGTCGCGGAACAGCTTGTGCAAATAGCTGAGCGAGAAGCCGCACGCATGGGCAATGTCTTCGAGTCGCAGGTCCGGATCCGCCAAGTGCTGTCTGATCAAGCGTTTGGCACGGGCCAGGTTGCTGGTGCGAACGCTGGTCGTGGACGTCATGACATCGGCTTGACCTCCGAACGCCAGCAACACGAGATCGGCGAGTGGGTGCGCAGCCTGGACGAATTCTTCATCGGTCATCCTGGCCGCGTTCCGTTGCAGCGAAAGCAGAGACTCGCCCACCAGTCGTCCCAATCCATCGCCCACACTGATTGGTGTCAAGCATCTGCGCTCCGCCGCCATCAGTCGTTGATCGGCGAAATCGCGCGGAATGCCCAAGCCGATCGTGTCGTTATTGCCAAATTTCGAATGCACCAGAGGATCGCTCGAGGACACCAAGGTAGCCGTTCCCGCTCCGCAACGGCGGCTACGCCCGAACTGCTCGAACTCTATGCAATCTCGCAAAGAGATATACATGATGTAGCGCTCGCGGCAATCCGCTGCGATCTGCTGGTGATTCCGCATGAGCTGGCCTTTGCCAGCGGTCGTCGTGATGCGGATGATGGACCAATCCGCAACGGAACGGCCCTCAGCCGCCATCGCAAAGTCACGATCTGTCGCCCCACCCAAACCGAGCTGGTACGGCATCAAATGGCGACGGATGAAACACAGCCACCGATCGCGCAGATCCGGCAGGCTCATGGCGCAGCCGCTGAATCGATCTTGAGTTTGTATCGACGCGCTCATCGTTGCTTTCCCCCAACTGTGTCTTTGAGCAGGAGACACTGTGACGCAAGAGTACGCCGTCACCTGTTTCTCGCGCAACGAAACCATCGCGTCCGCGTACTCTGTAGAAGAATTCGAGTGCTCTGCGACGAAAGCCGGTCCATTGTCCGGACAGTAGGCTGGCGTGAACGAAGACGCACTCCAAGATCCATGCTTCAATCTCAATCCGCTTCCACATCCGTGCATTTGTTAGAACGCGTGCGCGAGTGGCTCGCGCTCTACGGCAGCCCGACGGCCTCGGCGGCGTGGCTGTTGTGCGATGGGCACGATCCCGCGAAGGTGGCATATAGAATCGTGACGGAAGATTTATCCAGTCACGATCTGACCTATCAAGCACTGCGCGAAGACTCTGAGCGCTTCGCGGCGGCGCTCGCCAGCATCGGTGTTCGTCCGGGCGATCGAGTTGCAACCCTGATGGGCAAGTCGCGTGAGTACCTCGTCACGCTGATGGCGATTTGGCGCCTCGGTGCCGTGCATGTGCCATTGTTCACGGCGTTCGCGGCACAGGCGATTGAATTTCGACTGCAAGCAAGCGGCGCGAAGCTCATCGTTGTCGATCCGACGCAGCTGTCCAAACTCACGGAGCTCGACAGCTCATCTTTACGTGTGATCACAACTGGGCCGCCGACGGGCGATGCATTCAACTTCGATCAGTTGCTAGGAGCGTTCGAACCGGGGTTTCCCGCCGCAGTGCTTGGGGGTGACGCGCCGTTCATTCAAATCTATACGTCAGGTACGACGGGCCGACCCAAGGGCGTGGCGGTGCCGATACGCGCCCTGGCCTCGTTTCGTGCGTATCTCGAGTTCGGCCTCGATCTTCGCCCTGATGACATCTATTGGTGTGCCGCCGATCCGGGCTGGGCTTATGGCCTCTATTTCGGAGTGCTCGCCTCATTCTCGACGGGAACCCTGGGCGTGATGGTTCAAGGAAATTTTTCGGCCGCGATGACATTCTCTGTGCTGGATTGTTTCGGCATCACCAACTTCGCTGCCGCACCGACCGTCTATCGCGCCCTGCGCACGTCGAATCTGCTGGTGCCCGCGGCATTGAAACTGCGTTGCGCATCGAGTGCGGGCGAGCCGCTGACACCGGATGTAAACGAATGGGCCCTGACCTCGCTCGGCGTGGCGGTTCACGACCATTACGGTCAGACCGAAGCAGGCATGCTGATAAACAACCATCATCACCAGACCGTGAAACACTCATTGAAGCCCGGCTCCATGGGATCGGCGATGCCGGGTTGGAAGGCGGCCATCTTGCGTCAGGATCGGGATGAGCCCGCTCCCCATGGAACCGTGGGACGGCTGGCGCTGGCACTGGATCACAGCCCCTTGGCCTGGTTCATCGGGTATCAGGACGATCCCAAAAAAAGCGCGGAGAAATTTTCTCGCGATGGGCGCTGGTATCTGACGGGCGACGTAGCCCGCATGGATGACGACGGCTGTTTCTATTTTTCATCTCGCGACGATGACGTCATCATCATGGCGGGCTATCGCATCGGTCCGTTTGAGGTGGAGTCTGTGCTGGCGACCCACCCTGCTGTTGCCGAGAGCGCAGTGATCGCAACGCCCGATGCAATGCGCGGCGAAGTGCTCGAAGCCTTCGTCGTGCTGCGTGCGGGAGTATCGGCATCGAAGGAACTCAGCCAGGAATTGCAGCGATGGGTGAAGACGCAGTACGCAGCGCACGCCTACCCTCGTATCGTCCACTTCGCCGACAGCTTGCCAAAGACACCGAGCGGCAAGGTGCAACGCTTTGTTTTGCGAGAACGCCGTCGTGCCGAGCTCGCGGATTCGCCTCCCCGCTCGCGATGACAAGGTATCCATCCATGCCCAGAAGAACAGTACGCGGCGCGCTTCTAGCGATGCTGCTGACAACGTCGATCTCGTGTTTGGCTGCCCGGTCCGCTCCAAATGCGGTCGACAAGCCGGCGTATATTCCCGTCGAGCATCACTATCTCGAGCTGCCGAAGGACCTGCAGCCTCAGTTCCCCATCTTCATCGCGGAGGGGCGCGAGATCCTGTTCCAGGATGAGCCGACGAATACGGTTTGGATCATCGGTAGCGATGGCTCGAATCTTCTGTGCATCACCTGCGACTTCGATGACCGTCCGAACACGCGCGGTGGAGGATTCGCGTATGCGCTGCCCGACGGCAAGCGACTGGTGCTGACGCATGGTCTCGCAATGGGGATAGATTCTGGACCGGACGCCGATGCATGGGTGCTGGAATGTGCGCCAAGCATCCGCGATTGTGCCGCTCACCGGTTCCTCCCCATCGACATGAGCGCGGATCGCGGCACGTTTACAGTAATGCAGCGGCGGACCTGGCACCTGGCGCCAGATGGCGTACACCTGGGGTGGATGGAAGTTCGTCCCGATGGAACGTTGATGATCGTGGCCCGACTGCAGCGCGAAGCTGACAGATATGTCGCCGCCGATCCGCGCGTGGTGAACCCCATCGGGCCGAAATCGCCGAGCGATGACGATGCCGATCGCTGGGAGAATCTTTCTCAGCTGTACGAGCTCAAGAGCTTCACGCCGGATGGCAAAGGCATCCTTGCGGTCGGCCTGCCGAACAACAATGTGGACGTCATTCGAATCGATCTCGAAACTGGCCACACTACGCGACTGACCGCGCACACCGATTGGGATGAGGACTCCTCGTTATCTCCCGATCAAAGGTTGTTCGTCGTCAACTCCTGGCGCGCCCGAAATCGGCTCGACGCGCTCGCATGGATCCCGCAGATCCGTGGCTTCACTGGGCTGATGATCGGCGCTGCCATCGCTCCCTACTACGTATCGACCTGGACGGGCTTTCAATGCGACCTGTCTCCCTGGCTGCTGCCGGCGCGCGGCGACGACAACGGACAATCGTTAGGCCAGCCGCTGAACGTCTACGATGGCGAGCTCACCGCGGGTAATAACTTATCGGGACAACAGGTCTGGAGTCCGGACAGCACGATGGTTCTGCTGCAGGAACGAACCCGAACGAAAGGCGTATCGTCTCCAAACCGGATCGCCTTGGCCCGCCTCGGGCGCGAACCGACGCGCCCGGTTCCAGTTGCCAGCTCAGCTGTAGGTGCGTGGGCGCCCTCTGCAAAACTCTATCGAGGCCCAAACTCCGAGGAGCGAACCGTGGTCGTGCGCGGCAAGGCCGGAGGCAAGGCAACGATCACTTATAAAGGAGCGTTGGGGGCGGGTCCCTTGACTGCGGTCGTGTTCGATCGATTCACCGATGACGGCGCGACCTTTGTGACCGGAACCCTGTCCGGGTCGGCCCGGAAAGGAGGGTCGGGCGAAAAGCGATCATGGGCCATCGTCGCTGACGTTGTCGTCTCGGGGCGTCATACCGGCAAACTCCAAATGGATTTGAGCATCGACAATACGGTCCAGCCGCTGCCCAAGTTGACCGGCACAGTGAACGCGGTTTATGACGGCAAGGTCGCACCGCCCCTGCCTGCTCTGGCGCCGTGCTACGACGCATTGCCCAAAGCATCGCCGCTCCGGCTCGAACTGAAGCGAACAAACAACGGCGTGCGCGCGAAGGTTTCCACCGATATCTATGGTGATATTCGCCCGGTCATGAACGCCACAGTTAGTTATGGAGAAGACTCCGTCAGAACGAATGAGCTGGGCGAGGCGATGCTGAGCATCGCACCTGGTGAGCAACCGGAGGTCGCCGTCACTGCCGGCGACACCTTCATTCCGACCCGGGCGCGACCTGCACAATAACCATGAAATCAATGCCTGCTACTTTGGGCGGCATCGTAGCCGCCGCCATGCTCATGCCGATCGTCTCGATGGCCGACGCCTCGGTGGAAGAATTCAAGAATCCCCCCATGTCGGCGCGACCGCGAGTGTGGTGGCACTGGATGGGCGGAAACATCACCGCCGAGGGCGCGGCGCTCGACCTCGAGTGGATGAAGCGAATCGGTCTCGGCGGCGTACACGTGTTCTCCGGCGCGATGGGGGATTTGAAAGTTGTCCCCGAGCCTGTGCCATTCATGAGCTCGACGTGGCAGCAGGTGTTTCGGCAATCGTTGGAGACGACCCGTCGCGCCGGGATGGAACTGACCATCGCTGGATCGCCAGGCTGGAGCCAGACCGGCGGGCCCTGGGTCGCTCCCGCGGATGCCATGAAAAAATATGTTTGGAGCGAGTCGCACATCGAGGGCGGTCGTCCATTTCGCGGCTTGCTCGAGCGGCCACCGACGACGAGCGGTCCCTTCCTTGGCGCCAGCCTGCATGCCAAGCCCGGCGAAACCATGCCGGAGCTGTACAAGGACAGCTTTGTCGTAGCGTTTCGAACGCCAGCGGCTGAAGTCCGTTCGGCACAACCCGCATTTACGACGGGTGCCGGTACGATCGACTTGTCACCCATTGCCCGCGGCGACCTCGCCAACGTCATCAAGCTTCCAATCGTCGCCGGCACTCGCAGTGCCTGGGTCCAAATGCAGTATGCGAAGCCGACTGAAGTCAGCGCGCTCACGTTGGCTGTCGCGAGCCCCGTGGTTGCAGGCGTCGAAGTTCAGGTCAGCGAGGATGGCCAGCAGTTCCGCAGCCTGATGCAGACCGCGCCACGCGCCATCAACACCATCGATGTGCCAGGACCGCAACGAATGTATGCATTTTCTCCCACGGTCGGAAAGCTCTTTCGCGTGGTGCTGACCGCTCCCCCGCCGCCTGAACCGTTGCCTGGGTTGCCGAAGGCATTCCCGCGAGCCAAGCCCGCTACCGAGTTCGCAATCATGCGACTCCAGCTCGAGACGGGGGCTCGCCTCGATCACTTCGAAGCCAAGGCGGGATTCGAACCGACGATAGGATCCAATCAGGATACGCCACAGCTGCCGGCTGATTCGCGAGCCATCATCCGCAATTCACAGGTGTTCAATCTCACCAGCCGCATGAGTGCGGACGGTCGCCTCGACTGGACTCCTCCCCCCGGTGAGTGGACTGTGCTGCGCTTTGGCTATTCCCTCACCGGCCACAAGAACGGGCCCGCTGAATCCGGCGCGACCGGGCTCGAAGTCGACAAGCTCGATCCGGAAGCCGTGAAACGCTACCTCGATGCTTATCTCGATATGTACGCGAGCGCTAGTGGCGGACAGCTCGGTCCAAACGGCGTTGAACACCTGCTGACCGACAGTTGGGAAGCCGGCGTTCAGAACTGGACGCCGAAGTTCGTCGATGCCTTTCGCGCTCTCCGCGGCTATGACCCGCTGCCCTATTTTCCAGTGCTCGCGGGACGCATCGTCGAAAGCATCGACACGAGCGAACGTTTTCTGTGGGACTTCCGACAAACACTCAAGGACAGGGTAGCGGACAGCCACCATGGCGTGATCGCGAAAGAATTGCGTGCGCGAGGCATGGGGTATTACTCCGAAGCACAAGGCGACACTCCGCGAGCGATTGCCGATGGCATGACGCTCAAGGCGCGTTCGGATGTTCCGACGGCTGAGTATTGGTATCGTCCCTTCGCGACCGCGCCCGGCCAGCCATCGCTCAAAGCTGATCTCGAGGAAGCTGCGTCTGCCGCGCACGTCTATGGCAAGCCGTTTGCCGCCGCCGAAGCGCTCACAGTCGCGGCGGGAGACGATCGATGGGGCTTCTCGCCCGCGATGCTGAAGCCCGTCGCAGATGAGATCTTCGCGCGCGGGATCAACCGGATTCTGATTCACGAATCGCACTTGCAGCCGCTGATCGACAAGAAACCCGGGCTGACCCTGTCCATCTTCGGGCAGTTCTTCACCAGAAATGAAACCTGGGCCGAGCACGCGAAACCATGGATCGATTATCTCGCGCGCACCTCCTACTTGCTGCAACAGGGCCAGTACATCGCGGACATCGCCTATTTTTATGGTGAGGAGAAAAACCTCACCGAGCTGTTCCGTGATCGCTTCAACACCGATGTGCCACCGGGCTACCGCTACGACTACATCAATCCGGAGGCCCTGCTAACTCGTCTTTCGGTCAAGGATGGACGTATTGTCACTCCCAGCGGAATGAGCTATCGCATCCTCTACATGCCCGCCCATGTGACGCGCTACACGCTGCCTGCGCTCCGCAAAGTGCGTGAGCTCGTCTCGGCCGGTGCAGTGATCGTGGGTCCGAAGCCGACCGGTGGGCTGGGACTCGCCGGTTCTGACGACGACGTACGTGCGATCGCTCAAGAAGTTTGGGGACAAGCTCCGTCGCGGACGAGCCACGCCTTCGGACATGGCCGCGTGTATGAAACATCGGACCTCGCGCCTGTGCTCGCGGCCGAGAAGATCGCAGCCGATGTGAGCTTTTCCGGCGCCGCATCTGATGCGCGGCTTCTGACGACCCACCGGCGCAGCGGCGAAAGTGACATCTACTTCATCTCGAATCAGCAAGCGCGCCCGGAAACAGTTGAGGTGACCTTCCGAGTTACCGGTAGCGCTCCGGAACTCTGGCGCGCGGAGACGGCGTCCATCGAGAAGCTGAGTTATCGATTGGACGGCGACGGCGTCAGCACACCATTGAAGCTCGACCCGCATGAGGCCGTGTTCATCGTGTTTCGCCGTAAGGCCGAGCAGAAAGAGTGGACCGCGCCAAAGCTCGAAGAAGCGCTCACCACGGTTGATGGTCCCTGGTCGGTGAGTTTCGAATCCGGTCGCGGAGCGCCGCCTACGGCCACTTTCGACCAGCTGGTCTCCTGGCCGGACATCGAGGCCCCCGGCATTCGTTACTTCTCCGGCGGAGCGACTTACAGCAAGCAAATCAAAGTCGCGACCGGTTGGCTCGCTGGCGGCAAACGTGTTCACCTCGACTTAGGAACAGTGCATGAGCTCGCGACAGTCATGGTGAATGGCAAGCCGGTCGGAACTGCCTGGCATGCGCCGTATCGACTGGACATCACCGACGCACTTCGGCGTGGCGAAAACAAGCTCGAGATCAAAGTCGTAAACCTGTGGCCCAACCGCTTGATCGGCGACAAGCAGCCTGGCGCCACTCCCGTGACCTTCGCTCCACAATCGCCCTACAACGCCAACTCACCGTTACTTCCCTCGGGACTGCTGGGACCGGTGCAACTGATCGGCGTTTCAGAAACAAAATCATCGTCTGTCCATGAGTGAACCCGCTGCACCTCGCCCCCGTCGGAAAAGAAAGCTTTGGAAGCTGCTGCTCTCGATCGTTGGCGGTCTCGTCGCCTTGGTTGCGATTTTGATCGTCGCCGTTGCGCTTTCGCCTTCGTTTCGCGACTGGGTCGCTACTCGCCTTCTGACCGACACCATCGTGCGTAGCCGCCTCGCTGATGTACCGCCTCGCACAGAAGCTCAGGCGGTCCAAAGGACTCAGGTGCGCATGCGCGATGGCGTTGAACTGAGCACGCAAATATTTCTGCCCGAGAGCAAAGGCCCCTGGCCGGTCATCGTCGTGCGCGATCCGTACAGCTTCAGCCAGTACGCCTCGTGCAAAGTGTTCGTGCAGTACGACTACGCATGCGTCTATCAGGAGGTGCGTGGTCGCGGACCGTCTCAAGGCACTTGGTACCCGTTTACCGATGAGCGGCGGGATGGTCTCGACACGATCGCCTGGATTCTCGAGCAACCTTGGCAGAACGGTCGCCTCGCCCTGCAAGGCGGCTCCTATCTAGGTGTAGTGCAGTGGGCAGTCGCGGGCGATCTGCCACCTGAAGTGAAGACATTCGTGCCGACCGTGGCCCACGGCGATGTCTACGAGCTCTCCTATCACAACGGCGTGTTCAACGAGGGCATCGCCGGCGTCTGGTTGCACAGCCAGTTTCAGCCGATCACACGCATGTTGTTCGCGGCCAAGCACTGGCGCACGCATATTGCAGGACATTTCCCGGCGCTGGCCGCCGACCCGAACGAATTCGGCAGAGCCTGGACGCCCTACCGAGACTACTTGCTACATCCTGACAAGGATGATCCGTACTGGCAGTCGCCAGACTATGTCGCGCTTCGGCAGGCGCATAAGAACGTGCACGTGCCCGTGTTCATGATCGGGTATGCCAACGACTTCTTCTTACCCGGCATGCTGCAGACTTATGAAGAACTTCCGACGCGCGATCAAAGCGTCTTTGTCATCGGACCGGGCAATCACGGCGGTGGCCCTGACGCGGAAGTTGAGGGTTCATATACTCGCGACTACGCAGACACTCTGGCCTGGCTCGACCATCATCTGCGCGACGCACCCTTGCCAGAGCGTCTGAGGCCGGGCGTCAACGTCTTCGTGCATGGTGACAATAGCTGGCGTCATTTCGACCGATGGCCGCGGCAGTCTCCCGTGCTCACTTACCGCCTCGACAATCTGGCTCAATCGCAGGCGTGTGACGGTGGTGCGTTGTCGATTGAGGCGCCCTCCTCCGAGCAAACTGCGCGTTACGCCTACGATCCCCGCAAACCCGTCCCGACACGCGGTGGCGCATTCCAACTGATCAGCGACCCCGTCGCTGAGCAGGGCAACGATCTCTGCGAACGAGCAGATGTCTTGTCGTTCGCGTCTGCACCGGTGTCAGCAGATACCGTCGTCAACGGCGGTATCCGCATCACTCTCCGTGTCGCCACCGACGCGGCCGACACGGCGTTCAGCGTCAAGCTTTCCGAGAAATTCGCGGACGGCCGCGTCTACAACATTCGAGACGACATCAGCACGCTCAGCATGCGCAATCACGCACGGCATCGAATGCCATACACGCCTGGCGAACAGGTCGAGGTCACGTTTGACCTCACGCCAATCATCTGGCGTCTGCACGAAGGATCTCGGCTGCGACTGGATATTTCCTCATCCAGTGCTCCAGCGTTTTTCCCGCATCCCAATCGGGACGGCCTTTGGAGTGAGGTTGCGGATCCGGTCGTCGCGCACCAGACGATCTACGGTGGGACGCTGGAGATTCCGGTCGAGTGATTCGTAATGAAGCCGAACTTCGAAACCGTCCAGAGCGACGTGGACAGCTCATTCCGCAGCATCCGTTTCACTTGCGCAAGCTTCGCGGAGGATCACAGCTGGCACTATCACCCGGAATTCGAGCTCACCTGGATTATCCGTAGCGAAGGTACCCGCTTCATCGGCGACAGCATCGCGCCCTATCGCGCGGACGATCTGGTGCTCATCGGACCGAACCTGCCCCATTGTTACCATGACGAGCCAGCGGCGATCGGCGGCAATCCCGGCCCCGACCTGATCGTGCTGCAGTTTCGGCCCGAAATCTTTGGGACTGAGTTCCTTGGCTTGCCTGAGGCACGTCGGATCAATGAGCTGTTGCTCGCCTCGAAGCGCGGGCTCCATGTGCAAGGTGAAACGTCTGCGAGAGTGCGCGACCTGATGCTCCTTACACTCAAGAAGCGAGGCATGCCGCGCCTCATGTGCCTGCTCGAAATTTTGCAGACGCTTACAGACGGCCGACGGAACCTACGATCCCTTGCGAGTGCCGACCATCACATCGACAACGACATCACACAGACCCATCGCGACCGAATCGAGCTCATCCATCGTTACGTACGAGAGAATCTTGCGCGCCAGATCAGCCAGCGCGAGATCGCGGCTCTGGTCAACCTGACACCGCAACCGTTCAGCCGGTTCTATCGAAAAGCCACCGGCCAGACGTTCGTCAGGTTCGTCAACACTCTGCGCATCAACGCGGTGTGCCGGTGGCTCGTGGAGACCGACGACGGAATCACCAGCATCGCAATGAACTGCGGCTATAACAACATCGCCCACTTCAATCGTCAGTTCATAGCGCTGAGGGGCATGACGCCGCGGCAGTTTCGCGAAAGAGCGCTGCACCTTCAGGATCGCACCTCAACTCACCGCCCAAAACAGCCCGCGCTGCCGGCTGAGGCCCTCCATCAGTAGGGCCAATTTGGCATCGTGAACGCACCGCCGTCGACGTAAAGCGTCTGGCCGGTAATGAAGTCGGATCTCTCATCGGCAAAGAACAGGACGGCGTGAGCCACATCGCGCTCTTGCCCGACTCGCCGCATCGGCGTGATACGCGCCCACGTGCCCGCATAGTCGGGCGATTCCTGCCGTGTGCGCTCGTTTTCAATGGCGCCGGGCGCCACGCAGTTGACCGTGATGCCGTGCGGGCCGAGCTCGATTGCGGCAGCCTTCGTGAGCTGATCGATACCACCCTTCGATGCCGTGTAGTCGACGAGATTCGGAAACGGCACCTTGTTGCAGCCTGATCCGATGTTGACGATGGCCCCGCGCCGCTTGTCGCGGATCATCAGCTTTGCCACCTTCTGTATGTTCAAGAAGCAACCTTTCAGGTTGGTTTGAATCACGCGGTCCCAGTTCGCTTCGTCGAGCTTGAGAAGCGGGCTCCAGGTCTGTACTCCGGCGTTGTTCACCAGCAGATCCGGCGCGCGGCCGACCTCGCGATCCAGGGATTCATAGAAGCGATCCACATCGACCCGCACACCAGCGTCACAACTTGCACTCCACGCACGCTGCCCAAACGCGGCGATCTCTTTTTCCAGCGATTCGACGACCTCGTTCATTTCCAGGTAGCTGAAGGCAACATCCCAGCCCTTCTGTGCCAGAGCGAGCGCAATGCTCCGGCCGATACCCGAGCTTCCACCCGTCACGACAACCAATCTGGTTGAGCGGTTCATAGGCTCATCCCCCCATCAACGACGAGATCCGCGCCGGTCATGAAGCAGCTTTCGTCGGAGGCGAGCATTACCGCTAAAGCTGCCACTTCCGTCGCTTTTCCGAGGCGCCCCAGGGGTTGCCGGGCGACGAGCGCGGCCCGGGCTCGTTCTGGATCGCTCGCGGCGGCAATGCGGGTCGACAGCGAGGGTGTGTCGATCGTTCCCGGACTGATCGAGTTGCAACGAACGCCCTGCTTGATGAAATCGATCGCGATGGAGCGCGTCATGGCGAGAACCGCAGCTTTCGTGGCGGCGTAGGCAAAGCGGTCCGGTGCCGCCTTCGTGGTGGAAACCACCGAAGCGATGTTGACGATGGAGCCCTTGTTTCGCAGACACATGCCAGGCAGGAACGCCTTGGCCATGTTCATGATCGAACGCACGTTGACGGCGATGGATGTATCGAACTGCTCATTGGTGCAGGAAAGGACATTGCCCACCGCGACATAGCCCGCGCAATTCACCAGCACTTCCACGTCAGGATGCTGAGCGGCGACCTCCATTACATCCGCTGTTCTCGTCACATCCAAAGGCACCGTGATCATCCCGGCCAGGCCGCGTAAGTACTCCGCTCGAAGATCGGACGCAATTACGCGTGCACCTTCGGCGTGAAATGCTTCAGCAATACTGCGTCCGATGCCCTGCCCCGCACCCGTGATCAGGCAACGCTTGCCAGTTAGTCGTCCCCGCATGTCCACCTCGCGCATATCTGCACAGCATAGATTCGCGCACGCGTGACTCAACACGACAAAGTTGACTGCGATTCCGATCTTCTTTTGATGAGTAACAGATGCGCCCTCTCGGGAACTAACGCCAACTACCGCCCCATCCATCATCGGATCGAACTTCGAATGCTTTGATGCTTGATCAGACCGCGATGGTCCTAGCGACAGAGCGCGACGGATTGCCACAGCCGCACTGCCCGGCGCATCGAATCCCGCAACGGTGCTTTCGCCCGTCATCGTTTAGCCTAGACTTACGATTTATTTTTTTGCTCACGAGGCATCATTGATGTCTCGCAGGCCGTTTTGCGCAATCACCGGCCTCGCGGCCTCTGAATGCCTCCCAAAAGAAAAAGCCCGTACAACTCTTGTACGGGCTCAGCTCGCAGGGAGAATCTATTGGAGGGGATCCCGGACAATGACGAATCAATAACTCATTGATTCACTTGCCCTTCTGGCTGGGCTCGATTCCCACCGCCTCCACCAGTTCCCCATCAACCCGTCAGCTCTAACGGGTTGCATCAATTCAATCGCGCCTGCTTCGAACGGGGCCACGCGCGGCATCAAACGGTCATTCGGCAACTCACATGGGTGCCCGATGACTATGCAGGCAGTGCTCAATCTTCTGTTCGGGATCGGACTGGGCGCGGGCGTCGTCGTTCTCTATAGGCGCTACGCAAAGAGACGAGATGTTCCTTATACCGATCGCTACTGCAGTGTGTGCAAGAAGGCGACGCCGTGGCACCCGGATGATGGGTGCTCCCATTGTGAGTATTGGGAGCGGCAGTGAGTCGATCAGCGCTCGATCAGTACGGCGTGATCCGCTCGAAGGTCAGGAAGGTCACGATCTTGGTTCTGGGGAGGTGGGATGCGACTTGACGCTGCAACTTCATCAGTTCGAATCCTTGCCGCGCGAACTCATATTCCCAGCAGCGCGGGTAGTCGTGGCCCGCTTCGTGGATCGCGAGTACCACATGCTTGCGCACCCTCGCGCATAATTCTTTGATCAACGGAAAGCTGGGATGCACCAACTCGAACGTCGCGCCCCGCGTGTAAGCCACATCGACAGGGTCGTCGACACTCGTCAGGAATTCCTCAAAAGACATCTCATATAGCCGCGCGCCGGCGTGCATGGGCCCATAGCGGAGCGCCATCTCGGCAAGCGCGTTGGAATTGAAGTCCACGCCCCGCAGGTTCCGATAGCCCTTTTCGTACAGAAAGTTCAGGTGCCGGCCGACATTGCAGCCCATGTCCAGGATCGCCGCGTTCCGGTCCGGCGACACATGAAGGACTTCCTGCATCAAGGTATGACAGGTCTCCCCCAGCTCCTGGAAGTGGGTGGTCGGATAGGTTTCCCAATATTCACGGGTCGCGGGTCCCCGTCGCGGCATCAACACGGTCCAGGGCAGAAAAGTGCACTGAATCCTGCGCAAAACCCTTTGAAATACAACGGGTTTCTCGACTTTCGCTGTCGTCTTATCCGCCGAAATAACGCTGGTCATTTAGGGTCGATTGAAGGCTCGTCACTGAGAATCGGGCCTCCTTGTAGTCTTAATTTAGGGAGGCGGTGCACCAAGGCGGCAGCCTACATCAGTTGCATCAATGAAGGAATATTTAGAATGCGGTATACACTCTTTACATATCCCGTGCTGCCCGCCGGGACGGACTGTGGACAGTCTGCAGCTAGGAAGTCCGGGCTGAGTTTCCGCCGAATGAACGACTGCGGTGTTATTGGCGCATGAAGGCGGCCAACGTCAGCGTCCCCTCTTCCTCGATCCGCAGCAGCTGATTGTATTTGGACTGCCGCTCCGAATTACGCACTGACCCGATCTTGATCTGCCCTGCCCCGGCGGCAACCGCCAGATCGGCGATGAAGGAGTCCTCGGTTTCGCCCGAGCGGGCGGAGACGACGGTTGCGTAGCCTGCCTTGCGGGCCAGCGCGATGACGTCGAGCGTGCCGCTCAATGTGCCGTTCTGATTGACCTTGATGAGAACGGCGTTTGCCACCCGCCGCTCAATGCCTGTAGCGAGGCGTTGTACGTTGGTCGCGAACAGATCGTCTCCGACCAGTTGTAACGAACGCTCGGCCATCTTGTGCGTGAACGATTGCCAGGCCTGCCAATCGTCCTGATCGAACGGATCCTCCACCGAGAGGATCGGATACCTGCCGCACAAGTCGAACACATGAGACATCATTTCGTCGGGCGTCAGATCGCGGCCCGCGCGGTGCAAGTGATAGCAATGCCGCTGCTCTACATACAACTGACTCGCGGCAACGTCGATGGCGATGGCCATATCATGTCCCGGGCGCAATCGTGCGGCCTCGATGGCGCGCACCATCAGCGTCAACGCTTGCTCGGCGGCTTCAAAACCCGGGCTCAAACCACCCTCGTCCGCCAGCAATGTGACTCGTCCCTCTTGCGCCATGAGTCGCGCGGCGGCGCTGCGCACACGCGCGATCCATTCCAAGCCTTGAGAATACGTCGTCGCGCCGATCGGCATCGCGAGGAAGTCTTGAAAGTCCATGCCGCCGTTGGCATGTGCGCCGCCGCTCAGAATGTTCGTCATCGGCATCGGCAGGGACGGCAACAATCCGGGCACGAGCGAGCTGAGATACCGATGCAAGGGCCGACGCACATGCGCAGCCGCCGCTCGGGCGGTCGCAAGCGACAAGGCAAGGATCGGATTGGCACCGACGCGTCCATAATCCGGCGTGCCGTCGATCCACCGGAGCGTTGCATCGACGGCAGATTGATCGAGCGCATCCACGCCTTGCAGCTGCCCTTCGCAAGCTTGCAACGCCTTCGCAATGACCGCCTGAACGCCATAGCCTTCGTAGCTATCGACATCGCCATCTCGCAACTCGCGCGCCTCGTATTTGCCAGTTGAAGCGCCCGAAGGCACCGACGCACGGCCCATCGATCCGTCATTCAAAATCACATCGGCCTCAACGGTCGGCCGACCCCGAGAGTCGAGGATCTGACGCAGTTTCAGAGAAGCGATTCGCGAAGGGTTCATGGACGCAGCAGTCTCAGTACAGTAGCCGATCGAAGAGCTCCAACCACGACGGCGCCGGTTCGAGCAGCAGCCGTAACGCGCGCCGTCGCACCTCCTCAACATCGAGCTCGTCGAGGAAATTCACCGGCGAATCGCCATCGAGCCGGGCCAGCACGAGCGCACCGATCACTCGTGCGAGCACCGTGTCATGCAATGCAATCGGCCCGTGCCTGGCATAGCCACCGGTGAACGCGTGACAGGCGGCGTAGTAAGAAGATTTCGAGCTGTCGCGACGCCAGCCGGTCAGGAGTAAGTGCGACAGACAGAACGCAATATCGAAGCGCGGCTCGCCCCAATGCACGACTTCCCAATCGAGAATCACGACTCGAGCACCGCGCGCCAGAATGTTCTTCGGACTGTAGTCGCCGTGAACGAGCACTCGTCCCGGCGCACGCAGCAGCTCGATGACTCGATCCATCGGCTCGCGCGCCGCCGGATTCATTTCAGCGGCCCGAACGAAGAACGGCTGGATACGAAGCAGCTCGAAATATTCGCGCGTGCCAAACGCGATCGCCAGACTCGAATCGCGCGCTGATTCGCATTGCAGGCGCGCGAGCAGTTCGCCGACTCGGGCCGCCGTCACTAAATCAACCTCGCCTCCGCTCAGCTGCGCCTGCCAGTTCCCCAAACCAGGATCGATCCGCTCCATGGCAAATCGATGATTGGCGGCATCGACCCACAGGACTTGCGGCACGACGCCACTGCCGAGTAATGCCGGCGCGACTCGAAGCGCTGCGACTTCCTGGCTCGAGCGCGCTGGATCGCAGCGCCAATCCGCCGCAACTTTGAGTTTCGGCAGCGCCTGCTTGACGACCAACTCTCGGCCTTCTTCGTCGCGAACAATAGCGACGTCGCTGGCGACCCCGCCGTCGAGATGGACGCGACCGGCGCTCACGCCAGCATCGTCTTCATGGCATCTCCGTCCATTTCTGTGAAGAGCCCGCGGAGCGGATCACGCAGTCGATGAAGGCCATACCACGCGCCCCATCGACCACCGTCGGAAAGTCACGATCGCCTGAAGCTCGACTGCGCAGCGCTCGCGCGAACGCGGCGTAGATGTTCGCGAACGCTTCCAGATATCCTTCGGGATGCCCCGGCGGAGTTCGAGTGTTACTTTGCGCGGCGGAACCCAGATATCCCCAGCCGGCGCGCAGGATTTCGCGGGGCTGGTCAGGCCATTGCAAGACCGCCGAGTTCGGCTCGACCTGATGCCATTCGAGGCCGCCCTTCTCGCCATAGATGCGGATATTGAGATTGTTTTCTTCGCCCACGGCAACTTGCGTGGCGGTCAACACGCCGGTCGCATCGTTGTTGAATCGGAGCAGCATCGAGGCGTCGTCATCGAGGCGTCGGCCGGGCACGACGGTGTTCAACATGGCGTTGATGGCCGTAATTCGGAGCCCGGTTGCGTACTCAGCCAAATGCGCCGCGTGAGTGCCGATATCACCAATGGCGCCACCCGCACCCGAGCGCTTTGGATCGGTGCGCCAGTCCGCCTGCTTGTTACCGCCTGTCTCCAGATCGGTCGCGAGCCATCCTTGCGGATACTCGACGTAGACCTTACGAATCTTGCCGATGCGTCCGGCGGCGATGATGGCGCGCATCTCCTTCACCATGGGATAGCCGCTGTAGGTATAGGTGACGGCGAGCAACCGCCCGGTCCGTTCGACTTCCTGTTCCAGCGACCGCGCCTCGTCGAGCGAAAAACACATCGGCTTATCCACAACGACGTCAAACCCGCCCTGTAACGCCAGCATCGCAGGCTGGTAATGAACATGATTCGGCGTGACGATCGCGACGAAATCCATGCGCTGGTTCGCGGGCAAGCGCTGCTCGCTCTCGATCATCTCGACATAGCTGCCATAGACGCGCGCCGGATCCAGGTGCATGGCGGCTCCGGCCGCTTTGGATTTCTCCGGGTCGCTACTGAAGGCGCCACAGACCAGCTGGATGTCGCCGTCCAGCTCGGCAGCCATGCGATGAATGCGCCCGATGAACGAACCGGGGCCGCCACCGATCATTCCCATACGAAGCTTCGCCATCGTTGACTCCTGACTTACGGAGCGGTCGGTTGCAGCGGTCGAATCCAGATATTGCGAAAACGCAGCGGATAGGTGTGATCCTGCAACTTGATCGGTCCCTTCGGACCGTGCACCGCCGTCCCCGGCAATTGGTGAAATAACGTCGTGCCCAGAATCTGCGTGTGATTCTGCGTGATCACGCCGTTGTGGAACACCGTGACGTACCCGGGCGTCGTGACTTTGCCGTCCTTGAAACGCGGACCTGTGTAGACGATATCGAAGCTTTGCCATTCACCGGGCGGACGCGACGCGTTCACTAACGGCGGCGACTGCCCGAAGATGGCGGAGGCCTCGCCGTCGGCATAGGTGAGATTCTGATAGCTGTCGAGTATTTGCACCTCATACAGGCCGTACAGAAACACGCCGCTGTTGCCGCGCCACTGGCTGCGATTGATGGGAAGCGCGGGCGTGGCGAATTCGACGTGCAGCTGACTATCGCCGAACGATTCTTTGGTGACGATATCGCCGGTGCCCGCGACGACCTGGAGGGCGCCGTCCACGATCTTCCAGGGGGCGGAAGAGCCGTCCTTGGCGGAGACCCATTCCTTCAGGTCTGTTCCATCGAACAAGACGACGGCATCGGAGGGCGGTTTTCCCTCAGCCGCGGCAGGCGTGACGATCGCAGGATGCGGACGCTTCTCGTCGTGGACGCGCCACGGACTGCCCGGCAGTTTGGGACCGTCCGAATACCCGACCGGAAAATCTTCTTCCTTCTGCGAACAAGTATCCTGGAACGGCTCGCCTGCCAGCCGTTGGTTGAGCCACTGCGTGGACATCTCCCAGCTCGGCCCGATGTGCCCTTTGTCGGCCAGGAACACTTCCTGAATCTTGGTGCCCATCGCGCACGCCTTCTCGATAGCCGTTCGGGTCCACTCGGGCTTGATGAACTCATCCTTACCGGCATAGATCACCAGCATGGGCGCCGTCGCGGCCTGCTGGGGGAGTGCCATCTTCTTGAGCAATTCCGCCATGTGCCGAGTGGCCGCCGGCGTTGCGGGCTTGAGTTCGTCCGCTGTGACTTTCTGCAAAGCCTCAGCGCGTTCTTGCTCGTGCGGCCCGAAGCAATAGGACAGCGCCTGCCAGTTGGCCTTCGCCGAACCGCGTCGATAAAGATCGAGACCGAGTTTCGGATTGACCCGATGCTGAGTCATCAACATCCAAATGTACGCAGCCTTCTGAAACTCGTTGAAAGAGCCTTCCGCCGCCATCTGTGCATACTCGGAAAAATCCGTCGGCGGGACCAACGCCGCTGCGCCGAGCAGATTCAACTCCGGCGCATAGGTCACTGCTTGCTCCGCCGTTGCCCACGCCGCCGCCCCGCCCTGCGAACCGCCGAACACCAGCCATCGATCGGAAATCGCGCCGGGTCGGAAGTGACGAAGCGCACGCACCGAATCGATGACATTCCAGGCTTCGGTCTTCGCGTCCAGATAGAGATGAATCCCCGGTGCGCCGAGGCCTTCGTAGTCAGCCGCCGCGACGGCATAGCCCATCTTCAGCGAAGCCGCCATCATCGGCGCCGTGCCAAACATGTTTCTCGACAACGAAGGACCGCATTCGTAGTTGATGCCCGCCGTTGCGTGCGCATGAGCCAGCACGGGCCAGCCGCCCGGAGGCGGTGTGCCCGCGGGCACGAAGATCATGCCGGAGACGACCGTGGACGAACCGTCGCGACCCGACGTCGATCGATACTTCACTCGCACCGCTGTCGCACCGAGAGCGCTGATCGACTCGTCGATATCGGTGACGGTTTTCGCTTCCACCAGCGAGCCCGGCCCCGTCGCGGCAAGATCCGGCTCCGACGCGAAGGCAACGCCACTGGCACTCATCGCGAGCAGCATGAGCGCGGCCCCGGCGAAAGCATGCAGAAATCTCGACCGCTGCGAGCTCGCGCGCAGAACTGGCTCGGCGACGCTCTTCAGGTCGCACCGGTTCCCGGCCAGCACAGAGTGACGCTCGTTGAATGTCATCATCGGATTGCCGCGTGTCCAAACTGTTTGCTGATATAGGCATAGGCCGCGCGTGCGGCCTTCATCGGCGACGTATTCACCCACGGCGCTTCCTGCTCGACGAACAGATAACGGACTCGGGTCTCACGAATCAGTCCGAACACCTCTCGCCAGTTGACGATGCCTGTGCCCACGTCAGTGGAGGCGAGATCCATCGGATTACTCGACACTCTCGCCGTGTCCTTGAGATGCACAGTGCGGATGCGTCCATTGGCACGGTGGAACAGCGCTTTGACATCCTGCCCGGCCGATACCGCCCAGCCGATGTCGAGCTCCAGATCGATGAGCTTCGGATCGGTGCGTTCCAACAGAAGGTCGAAGCCGCTCTTGCCGTTCGCGACGGGCACGAAGTCGAAACCATGATTGTGATAGCCGACGCGAATGCCCGAGCGCGCCAGAATCTCCGCTTTGGAGTTCATCAAGTCGGCAGTGCGCTGCCAGTCCTCGACCCCCATCAATTTGAGCACGCCGAACAGCTTTTCTGCGTTGAAGCCGCCGGGCGGCGGATGATTCAGCGCCTCGACGAGCGCATCTGAATAGCGCGGAACCGGCAGGACCGCGTACGTCGCACCCAACGTGTAGATGTCATCGGCCAGTCGGGACAGGTCACCTTCCAGGTCCCAACTGTTGGCGGCAGGACGCGGCAACACATGAATGGCGGGACAAGACAGTCCGGCCCGATCCAACGCGCGTCGGAGTTGCTGAACCGACTGACCGTAGGTTTGTGAGATCTGTACGGTTCGATAACCGATGCCGGCGACTTCTTTGAGTGTGCCGTCCAGGTCTTTCGCGGGTGCATCCTCCAGAGTGTAGAGCTGCAATCCCAGCTCCCACGGCGAGCTCGCACTCGCGGCACTGGTGGCCTCCGCCTCTGTTCGGACGGTTGGCAGCATTGCGGCCGCCGCAAGGGCACCGAGCCCTCCAAGCACCTGACGACGCGATCGAAGCAGCGGTCGGGTCATAGCAATCCCACTTTCTTCAGCACTTCGGCCGGCGGTCCATTGAAACTGGCCATCGGCACATTGCCGATATACTCGAGGTCTTTACGGCCTTGCGGCGTCGTATAGAAACCGCCGGCGGTGAGATCGCGATAACGCGCAAAGAACACAGCAGCCTGTTTGAACTGCGGCTTGACCTTCGGCAGATAACAGATATCGTCGCAGAGCTGTCGCTGCTGACCCGCCGCGAGCTGACGGAATGTTGTCGAGAACCGCCGCCCCGCTTCCTGATCGAGCCACTGCAGCCCTTCCAACACAACGATGCGATCCGCGCGCTGCGTCTCATACGGCGCGCTGACCCACTCATCGATGAAGTCGACCACGCCGACAGACGACGCACTCGGCGACCTGGCGTCCGCGGGAATGATCAGATCGCACAGCACGGCAGCCGTCGCACGCTGCTCCGACGTGAAGGTGAGCGGCCAAAGATCGCCCGGCTTGTACACGCGCACCAGATTCGGGTCGGTGCCGTACGGTTTTGCAACCGCCGACGTTGCCTTGGTCGACGGCGCGGCAAGAACATCGTCGTCGTACTGGAGCAACGGCATCGACGCCGACGCCGCGAGCACCCATTTGAGGGTGGTACGTCTGTCCATCACAGCTCCTTGCGACGCATACGATCGAGAATGTGATCGGCCACGCGCCAGGCGTTGGCCATGATCGTGAGCGTCGGATTCTTGTCGGCGTTCGATGGGAACGGTGCGCCGTCGGCTAGGAACAGATTCTTCACGTCCCAGGCCTGGCACCACTTGTTCACCACCGAGTCGCGCGGATTGTCACCCATGATCGCGCCACCCACCTCGTGAATGATGCTGCCTCCGGCCGCAATCGCTTTGCTGCCGTCAGTCTCCACGCGCCCCTGCACGCGACCGCCCATTGCTTCGATGATCTGCGCGAAGGTCTTCTGCATATGAGCCGCCTGACGCGTTTCGTGCTCCGACCACCTCCAGTGGAAGCGCAACACCGGGATGCCCCACTTGTCCTTGATCACGGGATCGATCTCGCAATAGGAATGTTCGTTGGGAATCATCTCGCCGCGGCCGGCGAAGTAAACCATCGAGCCATAGTAGCGGCGCGCATCTTCCTTGAACTTCGCCCCGTAGCTGCCACCCGTCAGCCACTCCAAGCCCATGGCAGTGGACAGCTCCGGCATGTGCCGACCGCCGCCGAATTCGATGTGATATCCCCGCGCGAAGCCGAGCTTGCCGGCCAGCTGTTCCTTGTACAGCCACCACGGCGAATACAAATGTCCGCCGGCAACGCCGTCTTCGTTGTGCGGTGGAATGTTCTCGAGCAACGGGATCTGCCCCGACAGATCGCTGCCGACGGTATCCATCAAATACTTGCCGAGCTTGCCGCTCGAGTTCGCCAGCCCCGCAGGGGTCGAATTCAGAAGAATGCGCACCGACTCCAACGCGCTCGCCGCCAACACGACCGCGCGTGCCGTGACCTGGAAGTCCCGGCGTGTTTTTCTATCGACAGCAATGACGCCAGACGCGTTGCCGTTCTTGGCAAGCGTAACTTCGCGAACCATCGCATCGGTCACGATATCGAGCCGGCCCGTCTCCAGCGCTGGCGGAAGATGCACTGTGGTCGATTGATAGTTGGCGCGAATGGAACAACCGCGGCCGCAAGGGGTCGCCCAGAAACAAGCGGCTCGTTTCTTCATGTCGGCCGCAATGATGGCCTGCGCAGCGGCGTTGCCCGGATGCAGTCTGGCCGGCGAGCGTTTCCAGTCGAGTTGCTCCGTCAGCACGGCGCGATGACAGGCGACCATCGGGATGCCGAGCTTTCCGCCCGCTCTTCCAATCAGCAGGTCGCTGACCAATGGCTTCGGCGCGGGCAGCAACACTCCGTCAGGAGAGTCCGGCGTATTCTCGAGTCCTTCCTTCGAGCCATACACGCCGATGAGCATCTCGACCTTGTCGTAGTACGGCGCCAGCTCTTCATAGGAGATCGGCCAATCGAACCCGAGTCCGTCGCGCGTGCGAGGCTTGAAATCATACGGACCATTGCGCAGAGAGATGCGCCCCCAATGATTGGTCCGTCCACCGAGCATGCGTGCGCGCCACCAATTGAACTGCTCGCTCGCTTTGGTACTGCCCTGAACGTACGGTTCGCCCGGGACTTCCCAGCCACCGTCCACCGTCGCATCGTAGAAGCCGAAAGGCTTGTCGGTGGTGATCCAGCCTCGCAACGGAGCCTGTTCCGGCGTCTGAAACATCGGCGTCTCGGTCGTGGGATCGTAACGACGCCCTGCTTCGAGCATCAGGACCCGGGCGCCTTCCATCGCAAGCGTATAAGCCGCCTGGCCGCCGCCGGCGCCAGAGCCCACCACGATTACGTCGTACTGCGACTTCAGGGCCGCATCGGCAGTAATGAATCCCACTGTTACGCTCGTCCCGTCAATATCGGCCGCGTCTCGGGATGTCCGCCGCCCGTGAGTGCCGTGATGCTGTTCTTGAATTCGACTTGTACGCGCTCGCCATCGAAGCGACACGTAACAACATCGTGATGAGGCGTTCCATAGAAGCGCCATTGCATCTGGAACGTGTTCGGATCTTTCCAAACGCCCGCAGCCGCTACTTTGACGGGCGGTTGCTCGCCCACGGGCGGGCCGATCAATTCAGAGATTTCCGGCGGCGTGCCCGGCATCGACGTCGTGCCCTCCGACCAGCGCCCCAGACCACAATCGATGTCGAAGCGACCGGCCGCCGTCGCCAGCTCGAACTTGCATATGTCGCGCTCGAAACGAAGCGCGACACTCTTTGCGCCGAGGCTGTTCGATTCCAGCTCGAAACTCCGACCGTTGATTCGTGCGCTCGTCGGTGGGGCTTGCGAACCTGACGGCAGCGGCAATGCCAGCGCGGCGAGTTGTTCCTGTAACTTCGAGCTCGACGACACATCCGCCGGCAGCGGCTGGTCCTGCATGCCGGGCAACAGATGCAGCCACACCAGGTTGATCAGACCTTGCATATCGGTGGTAGCGCTGGTGAGTGCGATCACCGCATCTTGTTTCGGCAGCACGATGCAGTACTGACCGAACGCACCGTCGCCGCGGAACGCGTCGTGCCGGCAGCGCCAGAATTGATACGCATAGCCCTGGTGCCAATCGCTGCTTTGTTTTAGCTGTGCGAGATCGGTGCCGGGCGCGGTGGCGGGCTGTTGTATCTTGAAAGTTGTCGCCTCCTGCACCCAGGACTTCGGCAAGAGTTGCTTGCCGCCCCACCGTCCCTGTTGCAAATACAGCCGGCCGAACCTGGCTAGCGCTTCGGTGGTTGCGCTCAGCCCCCAACCGCCCGTGTTGATACCGCGCGGACACGTCGACCACGGCCCCACTTGCAACTGCAGCGGCTCGAACAACCGAGGACGCAAGTAGTCGATCAGCTTTTCCCCCGTCACCTTCTGCACGATGGCCGAGAGCATGTATGTCGCGCCGCTGTTATAGACAAACGCACTGCCCGGGACGTTGTCGACGGGCAACGCCAGAAACGCCTTCACCCAGTCCTGTTCGCGAGTGATCAGCGGCGCCGTGTCGACGGCGTGTCCTGCCGACATGGTCAGCAAGTGCTGAATGCGGAGCGCTTTCAGGTTATCGCTGACGCTGGCAGGCAAGCGGTCCGGAAAGAAATCGATGACGCGGTCGGTCACCTTCAGCTTGCCGTCCGCGACCGCGAGTCCCACCGCGGTCGACGTGAAACTCTTGCTCAACGAATACAAAGTTTGCGGCGTGTCGGCGCGATACGGCCGCCACCACCCTTGCGCAATGTTTCGACCGTGTCGCACGACCATGAGACTGTGCATCTCATGATTTGAACCTGCGACCGCGTCCAGGAAAGCTCGAATCGCCTGTGACGAGACACCTGAAGCTTCCGGCGTGGCGCCTGCATCCGCCAACACACGCAACGATGTGGCACCCATCCCGAGTGCCATCGTCGCCCAGCCCGCCTGTTGCAAAAACGCCCGACGATCGAAGGTCCCCATCGCTCCGCTTCCCCTTACAGCGAATAATTCAATGTAAGGTACACCGATCTCGGGGAATTGGGCTGGAACACATTGTTCATGACATAGCCGCCGCGGTTGCCGACGTTCTTGACGTTCACGCGCGCCTCGAGCTTGTTGAACGCGTAACCGGCGAACAGGTCGGCCTGCACCAGGCTCGGGATCCGAACGGCGTACTGCCAATCGCCGGCCATCACGCCTTGAGTGCCCGATTGCCCGTGGACCCAGGCGCCGACGTACGCTCCCGACAACAGTCCTTGGTCGAATGCATAGCGACCGCTGAGATTCCACTGCTCCTTGGGTGTACTACCGAAACGCAGGCCGACCATCTGCGGCACGCCGGGGTATGCCAGATATTTCGCGGTCGGCATGTACGTGTAGTTGGCGGAGAGCTGCAGGCTGCGGCTCGGCGTCCACACGAGCTCGGCCTCGGCGCCTTCGGTGCGGCCCTTGCCGCCCAGATGATAGGAAACAATGCTGCCGGTCTGGCCTTGCGTGGAATAGTCTGGCGTCGCGATGTTGCCCAGGTCGTCACGGAACACGGAAACCGTGCTGGCGACCTCGCCGCCGAACCATGCGGTCTTGACGCCGATTTCCTTACCGGTGCCCTGCGCCGGCGGCACGACCTGATCCGTGCCCGGCTGTAACAACCCCGAAGGCGTGAACGACTCCGAGTAGTTCATGAAAATCGAAGTGTCGGCGAACGAGGAATCGCCCGGGAACGGTTTGATCACCAGGCCGGCCTGCGGTGTCGTATCGGTGACGCGCAGCCCGGAAACCGTCGTCTCGGTGTAACGACCGCCGACGAGCGCACGCAGGCGACCGTCAAACATCGACGCCTGCTCGGCGACGTAATAGGCATGCGTACGTGTGTGCGCATAGTCGGTGGAAAGAATATCGGGCGTCGGATTGGCAGCGAGACGCGCGTTGTACTCATCACGCAACCTGCGCGGACCGTCGGTGCGATAGTCCCACGGCTCGCCGTTGGGCTTGATCGCGGGGGCGCCGATGTAAGCCTCGAGAATATCCGCCTCGCTGTAGGAATCCGAATAGCCGACCAGCACCTGATGGCTGATCGGACCGGTGTCGAAATCGAGCGCAGCCTCGAGCTTGTTCTGCCAACCGGTCTCGCCGGTCCGGCCGCCCAGGAACATGGAAAGAATGCTCGAGCGGCCGTCGGCGCCCAGCACCTTCGCGCCGCTCTGGATCAGCGCGAGCGGCTGCCAGAGATACGTGTTGTAGAAGAAGCCGTCGCGTATTTCGATGTGATCGTTGATCCGGTAGTTCACATCGAAGCTCGCCATCTCGACTTCGGCCTGGTTGAGATTTTGCGGGCCGAGCACGTTGTAACGCTTGCCGCCCGGCAGGTAGTTCTCGACCGTCACTGTCTGGATCGGCTCCGTCGGACCGTAGTTCGCGCCGACCCACGCATCCAGTGGCACGAACCACGGCGTGCCCGATCCCATGAAGCCTTCGTGACTGACGGGCAATGTCGAGGCGCGCGTATCGACCTCGGCCTTGCGATAGTTCAAGGACAAGGTGAGATCGTCGATGGGCTTGTAGGTCAGGCCCAGAATGACGGTCTGCTCCTTCTGCCCGGTCCACTTCACCCAGCCGTCCGTATCTTTCAGATAGCCGTTGATCAGATAGGCGAGCTTGTCGGAGAACAACGAGCCCGTCGAAAACACTTCGGCGCTCTTGTAGTCCCAGCTGCCATAGCCCACTTCAATGTAGTTCTTGCGCGTAAACGACGGCTTCTTGTAGATGATGTTGATCGTGCCGCCCGGCGGCACGTTGCCGTTGAACACCGCGGACGGTCCCTTCACCACCTCGATGCGCTCCACGCCCACCGAGGAGCCCAGACCCGCTGCGGTCGACAGCGTATCGAAGCCGTCGACCTGCGGTGTCACGGCGAAGCCGCGCACACCGAAATTGGTGCCGACCTCGCCGCTGTTGCTTTGACCCATGACGCCCGTCATCGAGCTGATCGCATCCATGATCTGCTTGGAGCCGGTGTCGTCGAGGAAGTCCGCGGTCAGGGCCGTGATCGAAATCGGCGTATCCAGAATGCTGGTGACGATGCCGGTGGCGCTGGTGGACGCATCGATGCGATAGCCCTGCACCACGATTTCTTCGAGCAACTGCGAGCTCTGTTCCACCGATTGCGCCGACGCCACGCCCGCAACCGACAAAGCGCAGACTGCCGCGCCCATGCCCTTAAACCCGAAAACCAAGCCACGATCTTTGTATTTCATGATCCCCCTCGCCGTGACGGACTCTTCAGGGTCCGCGCTAATGTGGCGAGATTAGGACACAGCGTCACACTTGCCGACTACGCAATAGTTGGCCAGCCACACGTACAGTTTTAATATGGCCCGACGCTCAGTGCCGTGGGGGGACATCGTGGAACCGAAGTTCGAGAACGTGCAGACCGACAACGAGAGCTCCTTCTGCAGCCTCTGGTTTTCCTGCGCCCGCCTGGCCGACGACCACACCTGGCACTATCACCCGGAATTCGAGCTCAGCTGGATCGTGCGCAGCGCCGGCACGCGCTTCGTCGGCGATAGCATCGAGCGCTACGAGCCGAACGACCTGGTGCTGCTCGGCCCCAACCTGCCCCACTGCTGGCACGACGAGACCGATCTCGGCGCGCAGGAGCATGGCTCCGAAGCGGTCGTGCTGCAATTTCGCCCTGAAAGCTTCGGCGGGGATTTCCTGGGTCTGCCTGAGCTCGCGCCCATCAACCGCTTGTTCCGCGCTTCCAAGTGCGGATTACACATTCAGGGCGAAACGGCCGCGCGCGTGCAGGGCTCGATGAAATCGATCTTTCGCAAGACCGGGCTCGAGCGACTGCTGGGCTTGCTGGAGATCCTGCAGGTCATGGCGCAAGCCCCCAACGACCTGCGCTCGCTGGCCAGCGCCGACTATCACATCACCAACGACATCACCGAGACCAATCGCCAGCGCATCGAGTTCATCCATCGTTACGTGCGACAGAATCTGGGGCGCGAGGTCAGCCAGTCGGAGATCGCGACGCTGGTCGGTCTGACGCCACCGGCCTTCAGTCGCTTCTTTCGCAAGGCCACCGGCCAGACGTTCGTCGGGTTCGTGAACATCCTGCGCATCAACGAGGTGTGTCGCCTGTTGATGGAGAGCGAAGAAGGCATCACCGACATCGCGATGAACTGCGGCTACAACAACATCGCCAATTTCAATCGTCAGTTCCTGGCGCTGAAGGGCATGAATCCGACTCAGTTCCGCGAGCAGCGCAGCCGGATACTGGACCGTCCGCCGGTGCAGGCAGTCGGCGCCGACATGCAGCGCAAGCCGCATCCGAATCGAATCAGTATGGCCAGTTCGGCTGAGTAAAAACGCCGCCGTCGACGTTCAGGGTTTGCCCCGTGATGAAGTTGGATTCTTCGCGGGCCAGAAACAAAATTGCGTTGATCACATCGGCCGGCGTGCCGACTCGTCGCATCGGCGTGATTCGCGCCCACGTTGCGGCATAGTCCGGCACTTCCTGACGCGTGCGCTCGTTCTCGATGGCGCCGGGCGCCACACAATTGACGGTGATGCCATGCGGGCCGAACTCGACCGCCGCGAGCCGGGTGAGTTGCTCGATGCCGGACTTCGAAGCGGAATAATCGACGAGGTTGGGAAACGGGACCTTGTTACAACCGGAGCCGATGTTGATGATGGTGCCGCGCCGCCCGGCTTTGATCATCAGCTTCGCCGCCTTCTGCGTGTTCAGAAAGCAGCCCTTCAGATTGGTGCGAATCACCTGATCCCAGTGGGCTTCTTCCAGATGCAGGAAGGGACTCCAGGTCTGGACCGCGGCATTGTTGACCAGCAGCGTCGGCACGGTGCCGAACGCCGCGACGATGTGATCGAAGAAATGCTCGACATCCTCCCGGATGCCCACATCGCAGCGCTTCACCCAGGCGCGTCGACCGTGGCTCTCGATCTGACGCGCCACCGTTGCGGCCGCCGCGTCGTCGTGAATATAACTGACGGCAACATCCCAGCCCTCGCTCGCAAGCGCGATCGCCGTCTCGTAACCGATACCGGAGTTACCTCCCGTGACGACGGCAAGCCTGGTTGCTTCAGTCACGAGCACGCCTCGGCGGTGTAGCGCACGACGCGTTGTCGCTGCGTTCCCAATCCCTCGATGCCCAGTTCCATGAGGTCCTGTTCCTCGAGCCACTGAGGCGGTTTCATGCCCATGCCTACGCCGGGCGGCGTCCCGGTGCTGATGACGTCGCCCGGCTGCAAACTCATGAACTGACTGATGTAGTGAACCAGATACGGAACGTCGAAGATCATGGTGCGCGTGTTGCCGTCCTGGACGGTGCGGCCATTCACCGTGCACCACATCCGAAGATCGTCGAGACGCGGAATCTCATCCAACGTCACGAGATAGGGTCCCAGCGGACAGAAAGTGTCGCAGCCTTTGCCCTTGTCCCATTGCCCGCCTCGCTCCAGCTGATAGCTGCGCTCCGAGACGTCATTGACGACGCAAGCGCCCGCGACGTACTCCATCGCGTTAGCCAGCGGCACGTAGCGCGCCTCGCGCGCGATCACGATGCCAAGCTCGACTTCCCAATCGCCCTTTTTCGCTCCGGGCGGCAGGATCACGTCGTCATTCGGGCCGACGATGGATGAAGAGGCCTTGAGAAACAGGATGGGCTCGCGGGGGATCGCCTGGCCGGTTTCGCGAGCGTGATCCGAATAGTTGAGTCCCACGCAGACGATCTTGCCGACGCCGGCGACCGGTGCGCCGATGCGCACGTCGGGACTCACGATGGGCAGACTATCGACGGGCGGCACGCGCAATCGCTGCAAGTCCGCGAGCGTCCGCGCATCGATATCGGACACGACTCCCGAAAGATCGCGAATGCAGCCTTCGCCATCGAGCAGCCCGGGACGCTCGCTGCCCTTCGGGCCGAATCTAAGCAACTTCATGGCCGGCTCATCAAATGCTGATGCCTCCGTCGACCACCAGATCGGCGCCGTTGATCAGCGAGCTTTCGTTCGACGCCAGCATCACCGCCACTGCGGCGATCTCATGCGCCTGCCCCATCCGCCCCATGGGTTGCCGGCCAATCAGCGCTTCCCGCGCGGCGCGCGGATCGGCGAAAGCATTCAAGCGATCGGCCAATGACGGCGAATCTATGGTGCCGGGGCTGATGCAATTGCAACGAATTCCCTCGCGCACGAAGTCGAACGCAATGGAACGAGTCATCGCGATCACCGCGCCTTTGGTGGCGCCGTACACGAAGCGCCGGCTCGCCGCCATGGTCGTCGAGACCACCGAAGCAATGTTGATGATGGCACCGTCGCGACGCTGGACCATGCCCGGCAGAAACGCCTGAACCATGGTGTAGATGGAAGTCACATTGATGCTTAGGCTGGCCTCGAAATCCTCGGGCGTGCATTCGAGCGCCGTGCCCACCGCGACATAACCGGCGCAGTTCACGAGCACGTTGACCTCGGGATGTCGTCGGGCCGCCTCGCGAACGCTGTCGGCGTTCGTGACATCGAGCGCCAGGATCTCGATGCCAGCGCCCAAGTCACGCAGCTTTTCCGTCTGGATGTCGGTCGCAATCACGCGTGCGCCTTCAGCTGCGAACGCTGCGACGACAGCGCGGCCGATGCCCTGCGCCGCCCCGGTGACCAGACAAACCTTGCCCGCCAATCTTTTCGACATGACGGTACCTTAGCGGCCGCCTGTTCGCCGCCACCACGACGCAGTTGACGCGAAGTCGATATCGTTTTGACGGCGCGCCGATCAATTCAGAATCGGTACGCGATCAAGCGGCGCGTGGCTGGCTCGAGGCGCCGTTCTTTACCCTCGCGCCGACCGGGGGAGGATGTGTGCCAGTCATCAAAGATACGTTCGGATACCTGCAGGACGACCGTCGGGTGGATCGCATCACGTTGTCGCATCCACGCAGCGGCTTCAGCGTCGAAATCCTGGAGTACGGGGCCCGCATACGCGCCATCCACTTCCCACATCCGCGCCAGGGTCCAATGAACACCGTCCTCAGCTACGCATCGCTGAGAGAATATGAGCTCGACACTGCCGCTCTGGGCGCAATCATCGGACGCTGCGCGAATCGCACGGTTGCACGGGCTCACCCGGAGTTTCAACTCAGCTGCAACGATGGAAAGAACCATTTGCACGGCGGGCTCATCGGTTTCGGTCGCTCACTGTGGCGCACAGTCGCTTGCGTCGACGGCGACCTGCCCGGTGTGCTGCTGAAATTGCATTCGCCCGATGGCGATGAAGGCTACCGGGGCAATGTCTCGGTACAGATGGAGGTGCGGATGGACTCGCCCCTGTCTTTCAGAACGGTGGTGACAGCAGCAACCGACCGCGCCACGCCGCTCAATCTCACATTGCATCCTTACTTCAATCTCACCGGCGATCCGGACGCTTGCATCGAAGATCATGAGCTTCGGCTCGCGTCCTCGACGTACCTGCCGGTGAGTCCGGAGCAAATACCGACTGGCGAGATCCTGGCAGTCGACGGTACACCTTTCGACTTTCGACGCCGCACGCCCATCGGTGCCAGGATTCACGAGACCGGCGGTGGCTACGATCACTACTGCCCCATCCTGCCCGGCGCCGCCATCGCCGCCGAGCTCTCGAGCCGCCGCTCGGATATTCACCTGAGCGTCAGCACCAACCAGAAAGGAATTCAGTTCTACACCGGCAACAGCCTGGCGGACGCGATGCCTCGCAGGTTCCGTGCGCGGGTCGGGCTGTGCCTGGAGCCGCATGGCTTTCCCAATGCGCTGAACGAGCCCTCGTTCCCCAGCATCATGGTGCAACCAGGCGAGACCTATCGTCACCACACTCGATATACGTTCGCGGTCGCAGAAGATTGAGAGCGATGGCGCGGCCGACTGCCAGCCGCGCCATCGAACCCACGTGCTGTCAGAGGCCGTAGATTTCGAGCTTACCGATCTGTGCCGCGGTGGCCAGGTTGTTCGCCGTCACCGACACCCGAATGTATCGAGCGGTGGTGACAGGCAGATCGATCGACACGGAGAAGTTGTTGGTGTTGGTGAATCCATACGATTTGGCCGCCGAGATCGGCGAGAAATTGATCCCGTCGGTGCTCCCCTGAATCGAAAGGGTCTCGTTTCTCCACCACGTCCACTCCGGCGGCAACGACACCTTCACTTGATGCACGTCGTAACTCGCGCCCATATCGACAGTCAGCGTTGCCGGCAAGCTCGCGCTCTGCCAGTAAGTGCTGACGCCAGCATCGACCGCGTTCGCCGCAACGTTGCTGCCGGATTGGCTGCTCGCCACGACGGACTTGCCGAGCGCGAGATCGGCACCGCCGCTGGGATTGCTGGAGTGCAGACTCACGCCGCTCACTGAACTACCCACGACGTAGACCGGATTGCCCGACAGCGCGAGGACTGCGGTACCGCTCGAGGGCGTTACTGAACTGACCGCGCCCAACGTGCTCGTCACATTGAACGCGGAGCTCGCGGCAACGTCGACGCCGGTCGCGCTCTGATTCGACGTCCACATGACGCGCACGGACGGCGAGCCCGACTTAGTAAACACCAGCGAGTACACGTTGGCGCCGAGACTATCCGAGCTCGAGTAGGTGTAACCGTCGAGCTTGCGACTCAACACCGCCTGCGCAACGAACGCCGGCTTCGGCGCGATGGCCGGGTTGTATTGGGGATGACGAAGCATGCCCCAGTTGCCGTCCGGGCTCGCATACGGGCTGTCGTCGAACAGATCGTAGAATTCGTAACGATCCAGGCCCTTCCGCAAGGTCAGCACCGCATCGCGCACCAGATACGCGGCCTGCACCGTCTCAGAAACGCCGACGGTTGGATAGGTCGACCAGCCGGTCTCCGTCAGCCACAGCGGCTTGCCCGACGCGGCCGGATACTGCGCCAGCAATGCTTTGACGTTTTGCACGATGGTTTCGTTGTCGCCTTCCGGGTTGCCGAAGGTCAGCGCACCGGTGCTGGTCTCGACGGTGTAGTTGTGAATATTGAACACGTCGACGTAGCTGGCCCCGCCCGCATCCAGGAAATCTTTCAGCCAGTTGTAGGAGATGAAGTTGTAGTCCGGCTGCACCTGGGTATCGCCGCCGAGCCACAGCGGCGACAAGCCCGCCATGCCGGTCAGCACCACCTTTGCCGTCGGCGCTTCGGTATGAATGGCCGCTTCCGCCGCCTGTAACATCGGCAGATAACAACTCACCGACCAGTCGCAATTGCCCTGTGCGAACCCTTCAGGATGGTTGTACTCGTTGAAGATTTCGTATTCGAGCTGCGCGCCGTAACGATCGGCGATCGCCGCTGCATACGCCGCATAGGCGGCGCGTCCCGCTGGCGAGTAAGGACGAGTGTCGTTGTCGTAGGCCGGATTGGAATATCCGAGCACGGCCAACGGCTTGATGTTCGCATTGGTCAGCGAGGCAATGAGCACATCGTAGTCGATGAAGTACGGCGTGGTCGGCGCGAACGTGTAGTTACCGGCGGTCGGCTCGATCTGCGGCCAGCGCATGTCGAAGCGCATGAAGGACAGGCCGCCTTTGGCGAGCAGGCTCGCATAGTTGGGCGACGGCAGGATCTCCGGATGCGCCGTCGTGCCGAACTTATTGGTCGACGCGGCCGGTACCGTGGACAGGTTGGTGATGATGCCGATGCTGGTGTCGATCGTGCCCTGGAACAAAGCACCCAGCGACAGCCGGTAATACCCGGCCGGAATGCTGTTGAGATTGATGGAGCCGTTGGTGCCGCTGGCGGTACCGCTGGCGACGATGTTGCCGGCGACATCCAGCAGCGTCCAGGAGACATTGCCGGTGGAGTTGGTCAGCGTGACGGTGGCCGCGCCGGCCTCGAACAATAAATCGGAGTTGGTGATGGTGATCGCATCGGCCGATCCCACGTGAGACAACGACGCTAGCAGCGCGACTGCCGCCAGGTTGCAAGATCGTGACGCGCGATATCCGGATCCTTTCATGACATCCCCCGTGTTGAGTTTGCTGGTCGATCGCGGCGCGAAGGTAGCCGTGCCCTCGCATCGCACACCACGACTCAATTGATGGGACGTCGATAGCCTATTGCGGCCGACTGTGTAATGACGATCGACACTTGCAATGGTATGACGTGAGGCTTTTATCGATTTGCCTTGTCAATACGCGTCTCCGACCGCAGACTTGCATTATGGCAAGCACGCTCGCGCGGTTGCCGGGCCCCAGGAGGTCGGGGTCAAACGGGTCAAGACTAAGTCCGGGTCAACCGGCGTCGACAATGCGATACAAAGAGACCAAAGAACAGAGCGCGGAGATCCTGCGCCTGACGCTGCCGTTGATGGCACAGCATCGGGCCGCCTATCACCCTCAAACCTATACCCTGTGGTATGAGCACGTTGCCGGCATCAATCCGAGATTGAGCAACGAGCTCGATCAGCGTGTGGCCCGGCGCGAATCGCTGACCGACGACGACGTTTGGCGGTTGCATGCGAACTTCGTCATCGCCCGGGATGCGGAAGCGCTGGAACGCATGCATCAACGGCTGCAGACGCTACTGTCGGACACGGCTATAGCCGCCTCCAGCGCGGGGCTCGAGGCCACGCAGTTCAACCAGACGCTGCAGCTCCATAAGAACCAGCTGACTCAACCGCTGGCCATGGATTTGATCACTGACATCGTCGCCGATCTCATCACCGACACCGAGCGCATGCGAGTCGTGACACAAGAGCTGTCCGAGCAACTCGACCGCTCGACGCAGGAAGCGCGTCACCTCACCGAACAGCTGAAGCAGGCCGAGCATCAGGCCAAGCTCGATCCGCTGACGGGCATGCTCAATCGACGCGGCCTCGAGCAACGCATGCAGTCGTTCGTAGAGGACGCGGGCTCGATGAAAGGCGGCGTCATGCTGCTCGCGGACATCGATCACTTCAAAACACTGAACGACACCTACGGCCACCTGCTCGGCGACAAAGTGCTTCGAGCGGTCGCGCAGGTCATTTGTGAGAGCATCAAAGGTCGTGACATCGCCGCGCGCATCGGTGGCGAAGAGTTCGCCATCTTCCTGCCCGACACGACTATCGAAGGCGCCGCGATTCTGGCGAAGCGCATCTGCGCAGCCACGTCGTCCCGCACGATTCGACGCAGTGGCACGGAGCAATCTATCGATCGAGTGACGATCTCAATCGGCGTCGCCGCGAGCACGGATTCCGACAAGCTCGAAAGCTTACTCGACCGCGCCGACAAGGCGATGTACTCGGGCAAGCAAGCCGGCCGCAATCGAGTCGCGCTCTACCAAAGCGCCTGAGCCGACGCGTGTGACAAACACGCGCCGCCCAGGCACAACAAGCTCAGGCCCGATCAGGCGCGCGTCAACAGTTGCTGCGGCTCCGGGGCCGCTTCGTTCGCTGTAGAAAAGAAACGAGCTTCGAGATCCGCGACCGAGAGCGGCTTGGCCAACAGGAAACCTTGAACTTCGTGGCAGCCCCGCGCCAGCAGCCAGTCGAGCTGTCCCTGGCGCTCCACGCCTTCAGCGGTCACCACCAGATTCAAACTGTGAGCTAGCGACAGGATGGCGCTCGCCACCGCCGCATCGCCCGCTGAGTTCTCGATATCGCGAACGAACGCCTTGTCGATCTTGATGCGATCCGGAGGAAAGCGCGTGATATATGCAAGCGACGAGTAGCCGGTGCCGAAGTCATCCAGCGCGATTCGACAGCCGAGCTGTCGCAGGCGTTTCAATGCGCTCTGCACCGTCGCCGAGTCCTTGATCAGCAACGACTCGGTCAATTCGATTTCGATCAACGACGGGGGCACGTTCGCCGCTCGGGCTTCGGCTTCCACGACCTTCGCGGGATCGCCGTGTAACAACTCCTTGCCCGAGCAATTGATGGCGACCGGCAGGACGATGCCGCGATCCAGCCACTTGCGCAGTTGCCGGCACACCGCTCGCACCACCCAGCCGCTCATGTCCAGAATCAGGCCGCTGTCTTCAGCAATTTCGACAAACCGATTCGGCGAGATGTCGCCGAACTCGGCGTCGCGCCAGCGCAGCAGCGCTTCGACACCCACCAGCTTGCGATCCTTGATTCGGAACTTGGGTTGGAAGACCAGGCTCAGCAGGTCGTTGTGAACCGCCTTGCGCAGTCGGCCTTCCAGCTCGAGCCAGTCGCGCATTCTGGCGCTCATCGCCGGCGCGTACGAAGCAACGGCGCCGGAGGTTGCCTTCGCGTGATACATCGCCGTGTCCGCATGCTTGAACACAGTGGCCACGTCCGCGCCGTCATCCGGATAAACCGCGACGCCGATATTCGGCGACGAGTAAAACTCCAACGCATCGTGAGTGATGGCCAGCTTGAACGCTTCGGCGCACTGTCGTGCGATGGTCATCGCGACTTCACGAGCAGCGGCCTGCCGTAGCACCACCACGAACTCGTCGCCGCCCAACCGCGAGATCAGGACTCGCTCGGGCTCGATGCTGAACTCCTTCACGGTTCGCACCAGGCGATCCGCAAAGGCACGCAACACCGCGTCGCCCATGGCGTGGCCGAACGAGTCGTTGACGCGCTTCAGGCTGTTGAGATCGATATAAACGACCGCCGCGTTCTCCCCCGCCTGCTGGGCGGCATCGAACATCGTCGCCGCCGTTTCCATGCAGCGCTGCCGATTGGGCAGACCCGTCAGCGTGTCATAGTAAGCGAGTCGTTCGATGTGCTCGGTGCTCGCAATCAGCGCTCGCGCGCCGGCCGCGTTGCGCAGGATGTATTCCAGACGCCTCGGCAACAGTGCCCAGTTCACCGGCTTGGAAACGAAATCGGTCGCGCCTGCTTCGAATGCCAGCGTGATCGCGTCGGAATCCTCGTGACCGGTCACCATGACAATCGGCGTCGTAGCGAAGCGAGCGTCAGCTCGCAGACGGCGGCAGACTTCGTAGCCGTTGAGACCCGGCATATCGACGTCGAGCAGCACGATGGCCACTGGATTGTTGAGCGCGGCCGCGAGCGCGTCGGCGCCATTGTCGAACGCCAGAGCGTCCAGGCCGACCTGAGCGATCGACTCTTCGAGCAGCACCAGACCGGTCGACTCGTCGTCGGCGATGATGGCAAGGCCGGGATGGCGGTCCGCGATACTCATGCGCTCGCCTTCATGGTCAGGCCCAGCAATACATTCATCAGGGGCGCGTGTGCCGACTGAATCGTCTCATGGAGCGTGGCCGCTTGTTGTTGCTCGCCTGCGATACACAGTTGCTCGAGCCGGCGCAGCTCCTTGCCGTAGGTCAGCGCGCCGACATTCGAAGCGCTCGAAGCCAGCTTGTGACAGATGCCAGCCGCGACCTTCAGATCTTGCTCCGCCATCGCGGCACTCAACTGCGCCAGTGACTCCGCCGAGCCGGTTCGGAACAACTCCACGAGTTTCGAGTACAAGTCAGTGTGACCGCGAGCACTCAGCTTTCGCATCGACGCGACGGCATTGGCATCGACGCTGGCAAGCGAGTCTTGTTTCACCGTCGCAGCGGGCAGTTTGATCACTTGCGCCGATGGATTGGTTTCCTGCATCACCAGCCATTTGCGTAGCAGACGCGCGCACTCGTCCAGCGTGTAAGGCTTGGTGAGGATGTCATCCATGTCGGCGCGCAAACATTTATCGCGATACGTGGTCGCGTCGTGCGCCGTAAGCGCGACGATGGGCGTGCGCTCACCCTGCTTCGCTCGCTGACGGATCAATTTCGTCGCCGCGAATCCGTCCATGTCCGGCATGTTCAGATCCATCAGGATTAAATCGAAGCGCTCGCCGGCGCTGCGCGCGACGGCTTCTTCGCCACTCTTCACCCACACGCTCGTGCAGCCAAGGCTTGCGAGATAGCCTTCGGCGACCGCCGCGTTGACTGGCTCGTCCTCGACCAGCAGGACGTGCGCCTTGAACGATGGCGTATCGCTCGCCACGTTACGCGACTGCTCGGCCGGTGTGACCTCGACGCCAGTAACCACCGCAAGTGCCTCGCGCAACGCAATTCGGTGCACGGGCTTGAGCACGATGGTCTTCTCATCGAGCAGTGCCCGCAGATTGTTGGAGTCGGCCTCGGCATTGGTCGCGATGACGATGAGCCCGGGCCAGGCGGTTTGAGTGGCGAGCAGACGTTTCAAGTCTTCCGCATGCGTGCTCGCATCCAGAATCGTGATCTCTTCCGCTCCGTCCGCAGGCACGAGCCCGAGCGAAGACACATGACGCGTCAGCGACTCACCCAACGACGTGCGCCGCGTGAGAATGCGGACGGCACGACGAGGCAACGGCGTCTCGGTTGCTGCTGGTGTGGAGTCGATCTGAAGTGGCAACGACAGATGGAACGTCGAGCCGACCTGAGGCGTGCTCTCCACCGTGATCTCGCCGCCCATGATATCGGACAGCTCGCGGCAAATCGCAAGGCCCAGACCGGTGCCGCCGAACTTACGAGTGGTGGTCTCGTCAGCTTGCGAGAACGGTTCGAAGATGCGTTTCACGGCCGCTTCGTCCATGCCGATGCCCGTATCGGTCACGGAAATTCTGGCGACGGCGCGGTCGTCCTCGACCATCGTCACATCGGCGCGCACGACGACCTCGCCTTGCGAGGTGAACTTCACTGCGTTACCGACGAGGTTCATCACGATCTGTCTCACGCGAAGTGGATCGCCGAGCAACACTTGCTCGCCACGCACAGGTGGGCAAACAATCAGTTCGATACCCTTGCTCTCGGCGGCACCCGCAAACAGGCTGGTGCATTCTTCCAGCACTTGGCCGAGGTCGATGGGCAATGCTTCGAGCGCCACCTTGCCCGCACGGATCTTCGACAGATCCAACAAGTCATTCACGATCTGCAGCAGGATCTGCGCCGAGGATCGAATGGTCTTGGTGAGATGAGATTGCGTCGCCGACAGCTGCGTGCGCGACAACAGCTCGGTCATGCCGACCACGCCGTTCATGGGCGTACGCAGCTCATGACTCATGCGATCGAGGAAGTTGCTCTTGGCCTGCGCGGCCTCGGCGAGCTGACGGTTGCTGTCGACGAGCTCTCGCGTGCGCAACTTCACCTCAGCATCGAGCAGCTCACGCTGTTGAACCACGGCTTGGTATTTACGGCGCTGTCGATGCGCGCGATACACGATCACACCGAGGATCAGCACAGCGTACGCGGCATAGGCCCATGGCGATTGCCAAGGTGCCGGCGCGCGTTCAATGGTGATTTTGTACGGCTGCTCGCTCCAACCCGAGTCGGAGCTCGCGGCACGAACTTCGAGCACGTGCTCGCCGGCGGGCAGCGTCGTCAGCGTCACTCGTCGCTGACTGCCCAGATCGATCCAGTCATCGCTCAGCCCGGGCAGGCGATACGCCAGACGATTGTGCTGGGTCGAGCCGAAATCCAGCACGCCGAGGTCCAGCGACAGAATGCTGTCGCGATAACTGAGCGGAATAGTCTGGAGCAACCAGAACGGCGTGCCGCTGCGCATGCGGACGCCGAGAACGTCGACATTGGTCAGCGCCAGACGCGGCGGCTGACGGTTCTCGCTCAACAGCGTCGGATCGAAGATGTTGAAACCGCCCGGACCGCCGAAGCACACACGGCCGTCGCCAAGACGACGGTAAGCGCCGAATGCAAACTCCTCGCCTTGCAGACCGTGCTCGCGATGGAAGGTCTTGATCGCCCCGCTCTCAGGATCGAATCGCATCAGGCCGGCGTTGCCACTCAACCAGAGCGAGCCCGCGTCATCGGCAACGACACCGTACAGCGTGTCGCTCGACAGGCCCTGCTCGCGCATGAACGTCTTGAAGCGGATCTGTTCCGGCGCCGCGGATGAGCCCAGGACTTGGGCCAGGCCGCCGCCGTCCGTCGCAACCCACACACGATCGTGCGCGTCGACGGTCACTGCATAAATCACATTCGCCGCGAGCGATGCCGTGTCGTTTGGATCGTTCTTGAACACCTTCACGACTTGCCCATCGGCACGCGCCAGATTCAAGCCGTTCATGGTGCCGATCCACCAATTGCCCCGCGCGTCTTCGGCGAACGAAGTCACTTCAGCCGCGCTCACGGCTCCAGTCCGATCGCCGAAGGGCAATTGACGAATTGCGCCGGAGGCCGGGTCGAGCACATTCGCGCCGCCACCGAACGTGCCGATCCAGATTTGACCGCTGCGACTCTCGGTGATGCTCATGATGCCCGCGGCGCTGGTGGCATGCGGATCGCCGGCCTTCACCGGAATCGATTCAATGCGTCCGGCCGGCGTGAGCTTCTTCAGACCGCCGGACATCGTACCGATCCACAACGTGCCGAGATGATCTTGCAGAAGTGACATCACGCGCTCGTCACGCAGCACCTGGTGGTCTCGCGTGAGCGTGTCGAGCGGCGTCGCCTCGTTCGTCCGAGGATCGAACCGACGCAACCCCCCATCCAGTGCGGCAATCCAGACGCGGCCATCGCCCGCATCGGCGAATGCATTGACTGGTCCGCTGCCCACCCACTGCGGGCGCTGCCCGCCGAGCTCCCAGCTGCGCGGATTCCAGCGACTCACGCCCCCGGTACGCGTGCCGATCCACATCACGCCGGCCTGATCCTCGTACAGCGACATGACGAACGAATCGAGTAGCGAATTCGCGTCGCTGTCGTTGTGACGGAAGTGCGTGAAATGACCGCTGGCGCGATCGAGCAGTTCGAGTCCGTCCGCGGTGCCGACCCACAAGCGGCCGGCCTGATCTTCGAGAATGCTCCGAACATCATCGTTGCCGAGCGCATCAGGCTCTCGGCTCTGGCGATACGCCGCCAGCAACCGCCCCTCGCGATCCAGTCGCGTCAGGCCGACCTTGAAACTGCCCACCCACACGGCACCGCTCTTGTCTTCGAGCACATGTGAGATTTCCTGGCCCACCAGCGAGCCAGGCGCACCGGCCGGCGGACCGAACGGAGCGATCGACTCGTCCGCGCGACGCCACAGGTCGAGTCCCGCCTGCGTGCCGATCCAAACATCGCCCGAGCGAGACAGAGATAGGGTGAAGATGCGGTCGCTGCTCAACGCGGCCCGACCGCGTCCTGTGGAACGCAGGTGTCGAACGCCCCCCGTCGCAGGATCGAGAATATCGACACCCGCATCGCTGGTGCCGATCCAGACATGTCCGCGCGTATCGACCAGGAGTGTGCGAACGCTATCGCTCGCGAGCGAATCGGCCTTGTCGGCGTCGTGACGATAGATGGCGAATGTATCGGACTTGCGCTGCCACCGAGCCACACCGCCGTCGCGGATGGCGATCCACAGGTCGCCGCCGGCATCTTCCGCGATGTCCCAGATGTAGTTGCCGGACAGCGTGCCCTGCTCGCCTCGGACGGCGGCATAGCGATGCAGTAGGTGGCCGTCGTAACGGACCAGGCCGTCCTCGGTGCCCAACCAGACAAACCCCTGCGAGTCTTGCAGGGTGGCCATGACGGTCGACTGCGGCAGACCCTCGACCGTCGTCAGGTGCTCCAGAATGAGCGGAGGAGCATCGGCGGCCGTAGCGATCGATGCTCCTGACAACCAACCGGCGATGATCAGTGACGCCCGCCAGGCGCGCGTCAGTGGATTTGCACTCACGGGCACAGCTTGCCCGATGTTTGATAAAGCAACCGTTGACTGGTTTGGCGAATCAACGGCTGCCGGTGGAGGACCGCACGACGCGCGTCACAATCCCGTGAAAAGACCCGTTATTCGTTCGGCACCCAGGACGCGATGGACGCCGAGCGAGCGCCGGTAGCATAGCTTTGTGACATCGCTTCCCACCAGCTCAAGCCTTTGCTCCAGGTGTAACCCTTGCTCCAGGTGAAGCCTTTCGACCAGGTGAACCCCTTGCTCCAGGTATAGCCCTTCGACCAGGTGAAGCCCTTGCTCCAGGTGTAGCCCTCGCTCCACGCGTAACCCTTGCTCCAGGTGTAACCCTTCGACCAGGTGTAACCGTCGGCATCGACGGTGTCGCCCCAGGCGGTGCTTTCCATATCCATGATCACGTAGTTGCCGTTGTCATCGATATTGGCCGGGCCGCCGAAGTGCGCGGAGCCATCGAGATCGGCCTGCAGACTCAAGCCGCGGTTGGCGCAACCGGTCGCCGAGCTGTTGACCGCGGCGACGGCATTGATCAAGCCCGCGCCCTGCTGGAACACGCTGTAAGCCAGCTTGCCCTGATCGTTGATCGCCGGCCGCGTCGAGGCCAGCAGCCGGCACTTCACCGTGTCCGGCGTCAGGCTCGGATCGGCTTGTAACATCAGCGCCACGACGCCCGTGGTCACGGCCGCTGCTTGTGACGTGCCCGACATGGTGAACAGATTGCTGGCGAGGTTCATCGAATCCTTGTCGAGCGTCGCGAGATAGCTGCTGCTCGGCATGGACGATGCGATGTGACCGCCGGGCGCCACCATTTCCGGCTTCACAAAGCCTTCGAACGTCGGACCGGCGGACGAGAAGGAGGCGAGACGATCGTCGGTCGCATCGTACGGCGTGTTGCTGTCCGTCAACGCACCGACCGTGATCACGTAAGGAACATTGCCCGGCACGGAGATGGTCATCGGGCTCGGGCCTTCGTTGCCCGCCGACACCACGACCACGATGCCCGCACGCCAGGCCGCCATCACCGCCTGATTCAACGGATCGTCCCAGTAATACGACTGCGGTGGCGCACCGAACGAAAGATTCAGCACGCGGATCTTGTACTTGTCGCGATTGGCGACGATCCAGTTCACGCCAGCGATCACGTCGGTGTAACGACCCGCGCCCTCGCCATTGAACGCACGCACCAGGACGAGGTTCGCCGACGGCGCGATACCGGAATAGCTGCCGTTGAGCGCCTGCGAGCCGCTGGCGGCGATCGCTGTTACATGCGTTCCGTGACCATAGGGGTCGTCCTTGATCGGACCGTTGCCATTGGTCACATCGACCGTCTTCAGCACGCGGTTGCCGTAGTTCTGACTCACGTCTTGCCAGAAGCCGGTATCGAGCACGGCGATGGTGACGCCCTTACCGGTGACGCCAGCGGTATGCAGCGAATCCGCACCGATCAGCGCCGGATAATTTGTTTCATAGAGCAGGCCCAGCGTGTTGAGGCCCTTGCCGTCCTTCAGCTGTTGCTGAGCGCTCAGCTGTTGGATCAGTGGCGTCGTGAGCGAGCTGGTCAGATAACTCTGCAACAGCGGCGAAACGATCGGCGTCGTCGCTTGCTGGGTGAGCTTGATCACCGCGTTGTTGCCCAACAAGCCGCCGAGCGAATCGAACAAACCACCCCGCGGACTCACCTCGCGATCGTCGAAGACGCGCACGCTCGAATCGGCACGCAGCGTAGCGACCTGCTCCGGCGTGAGATACGCCGAGACCGCGTTGATGACGCCTAGTTCACGTTCGGCTTGCACACCGGCCTCGCGCAGACGTATTGACGCCGCATCGGCCGACTTGCTCTGGACGATATACAACGACCGGGGCAGCGCATCCGCCAGGGCGGTGCCGGCGGCAACCAGAGCAGTCAATAACAAGGCAGTCGAGCGCATTCGCATGGGTGACTCACGAGTGCGGGACGGTGCGTGTCCCGTAATCGTCATTTCACTCGAATGCAGCAATGACGGCGTTGGAGTAGTCGCGCGAAACCGGCAGGTACTTGTGACGCGGTTCGCATAACGTGGTGTTAAATTCCGCGCCGTTATTGGTTTTGTTATATCGCGGCAAAGACATCGCCGCTGCCGTAGCGGCAGCCCATTTCCAGCAGCAAGTCGCGGATTTCCTGGGTGTCGACACCGGCCGCAATCGGCGCGAGCTCTAGCGCATGAGCGATGCTCATGGTCGCGCGACAGACCTTCCGCGCTGTCTCGTCTCGTAACAGCGCAGTCGTCCAGGAACGGTCCAGCTGCAAACCCGAGACAGGAGCGCTGGCCAAAGAAGGTAACGACGCGACGGCGCGAGCCGCCTCGTCTACGACGATCTGCACTCCTCGCTTGTGTAACGTACGCAGAGCGTGGATTTCGCGAGCGACGAAGGCCTTCTCGGCGATGCGCAGCTCCAGTCGCTCCGGCGGCAATCGCGCGAGCACGCGCTCGACGTCGGCGGCGAAGTCTTCGTGAAGAACGTGATCGCGCAGTGGACCGAACGAAACTCTGAGGTCCGGCGCGCACTGCTGTAGCTGGGCGGCGAACTCGTCGACGATCGAATCCAGAGCCATTCTGGACAGATCCACGGCAAGCCCCGTGGCGACTGCGATGCGCAGGAACTCGGCGGGTGGAATCTCACCTCGCAGCGGGTGATGCCAGCTGAGATAAGCGACGGTCGCCACTTGTCGCCCGGTGGCCAGATCGTAACGACCGACGTAACGAAACCGAATGTCACGATTGGCGATGGCATCGCGCAGCTCGCGGCCCAGATCGAGCCTCGACAACGAGCGCACCTGCATAGCTTCGCTATAGAACGATGGCCGCGTCGTTGCCGCCCGCCGCGCCTCTTCGACCGCTGTGCGCGCATGTTCGAGTAACGCTTCAGCCGACGAAGCATCCACCGCTGATAACGCCACGCCGATGTGGGGCGTGAGTCGGAATTCGACGTCGCCGGAAGGAATCGGCGCCCGTAAATGTTTGGTTAGATCCTTGAGGCTGGTTTCGATGGCGTCGCGATCGGTTGTGTTCAACACGACTGCGAGCTCGTTCTCGCGCAGCTGACCGGAATAGTTGGTCTCGCTGGTGCCCAGCTGCTCGTTGACCCGGGCCATGACGGTACTCATGACCTCTTCCGACACCCGGACGCCGAGGGTCCGCGCGATCTCCGATATTCCTTCGAGATGCACGACGGCGCAGGCGATGGGCATCTCCCGCAGCACCGACGTGGACAACGAATCATTCAACCGGCGCAGAAAACCACGCCGATCCAGGCCGAGCCAGCGTGGCTCGTCCGCGGTCGCTTCGCCTTCTGGATTCGAGTCCGAGAGTACCGGACGAATCACACCGATGGCCCGACTCGGGCCTTGTGGCGAAATCCGCAGCTCGTAGCTGCGCCCCTGCTCTTGAAAGCGGGTTTCGACCGGACCGCGACTGGTGATACTCCGACGTAGCAGTCGCTTGATGAGGGCCGCCGTCGTCGGCGACCAGATCTGCTCGACCTTGTCGCCTGCATCCAGGCCGTCGCGACGAAAATCAGGAACAGCCTGGCCACCCACGTGCGCCACGACTGAACCGTCGCGACGCATGAGGAACACCAGATCCGGCAACAGATCGATTAGCACAGCAGACATTGACGGACGTTAACGTCCTGCATCAATTGCCGATGTGAAATGACTCCAAGCCGAACCGCCCCTGCTCGAGATCCTTGTGAAATCGGGAACTGCGTCGCGGAGGCTAGGGTTGATTGACCGCGCAACGGCCGTGGAATGACATAAGGCAGATCATTCGATGTGAGCTAAGGCGCCTGCCCCAGTTCGATCGGCCGAATCTTCGGCCGTTTTTTCTTCTGTGCGTGCCACAGATCGTAGGTGACCTGCATACGCATCCAAGTCTCCGCGGAGCCGCCGAGCGCGGCTGCCAATCGGATCGCAAGCTCCGCGCTCACGGCCGCGCGGCCGTTCACCACGCGAGAGAGCGCGACACGAGAAACGCTGAGCCGCTTCGCGAACTCAGTGACGGACAGCTCACGAAGCACGGTGTCTTCGAGAATTTCACCCGGGTGCGGCGGATCGTGCATTTGCGACATGGTGGCCTCAGTGGTAATCCTGGTAATCGACGATGTCGGCGTGACCCTCATCGAAAATAAAAGTCAGACGCCAGTTCTCGTCGACCCAAACGGCGAAATATCCCTGCAATCCGCCTTGGAGCGGATGGAATCTCCAGCCTGGACGATCCATATCGCCCGGCTCGCTCGCGGCATCCAGCTGACCCAACTGAAGCCGCAGACGCGCGGCATGCTTCGGTTGAATCCCGGCCTTCGAGCCCGTCAAAAAGAAGGACTCGAGACCACGATGGCGGAAACGCTTGATCATGAGTGTATCTCTACGCGATACAGTTTGGCAACTCGCTGATGCACCGGCATCGCACCTATGAACACCGCATCGATTAGAGGGCCGTCCACCTGGGCAGAACCGGCGAATAGCCAGCCAAAACCCACGCTAAAAGTTGTTTTTGGTGTCGAGATCTGTGCCTTCGCATACCATTGCAGGATGCTCCAGGCCACGACCTCTCCCGCTGACGACACGCCGCCTGTGTCGGCGTTGTCGCCGTTCCGGTTTCCGGTGTTCCGGTCGATCTGGTTCGCGAGTGTGGCGTCGAATCTGGGTGGGTTGATTCAGACGGTGGGTGCGGCGTGGATGATGACGTCCATCGCGAAATCGGCCGACATGGTCGCCCTGGTGCAGACCTCGGTGGCGCTGCCCATCGTGTTGCTGTCGTTGTTTGCCGGGGCGATGGCGGACAACCTGGATCGCCGTAAGGTGATGCTGGGTGCGCAGATTTTCATGCTGTTCGTGTCCATCACGCTGACCGTGTGTGCGTGGCTGGGATTGATTACGCCCTGGCTGCTGCTGATGTTCACGTTCCTGATCGGCTGTGGAGCGGCGTTCAACGGGCCGGCGTGGCAGGCGTCGGTGGGCGATATGGTGCCCAGGGCGCATCTTGCGGGCGCGGTCGCCATCAACAGCATGGGCTTCAACATCGCTCGCAGCGTGGGCCCGGCAATCGGCGGTGCGATTGTGGCGGCCGCAGGCGCGGCGGCGGCGTTTGCGGTGAACGCGGCAAGTTATATCGCGCTGATCACAGTGCTCGCGCGCTGGCGTCCTGTACGCCCTCCTCAACTGCTGCCAAGAGAAACATTGGGAATCGCGGTCGCGGCGGGCATTCGTTACGTGGCCATGTCACCGTCGATTCGACGCGTGTTGCTCCGAGGCTCCGTGTTCGGCATCGGTGCCAGCTCGGTGATGGCGCTCCTGCCGCTGGTTGCGAAAGATTTACTCACCGGCGGCCCACTCACCTACGGCCTTTTGTTGGGAGCGTTCGGCTTCGGCGCGGTGCTGGGCGCATTGAGCAGCGCTCGTCTGCGTCAGCGACTGTCGTCGGAAGGACTGACGCGCGTGTCGTGCGTGGGATTTGCTGTCGCTGCGGCCGTCGCCGGAATCAGCACCGTTTCAGCCCTGACCGTCGCGACAATGATGATCGCGGGCGCGTCCTGGGTGCTGACGCTTTCAACATTCAACGTCTCGGTGCAACTCTCGACCCCGCGCTGGGTCGTCGCACGCGCCTTGTCGTTGTATCAAGTAACCACGTTCGGTGGCATGGCGGCCGGCAGCTGGCTGTGGGGTGTGATTTCCGAAAGCGATGGCGTGAGCCTCGCATTGTTCGCCGCCGCCTTGGTCATGTTGATCTGCGCGGCGATTGGCCTGCGACTGCCGCTCTCGGAAACAGCCGATCTGAATCTGGATCCGCTACGCAGATGGGAGGCGCCGGACACGGCCGTCCCCGTCGAGTCACGCACAGGTCCGGTTGTCATCACCATCGAATACAAAATTCGCGAAGAGGACGTGCTGGAATTTCTCGCCGTAATGGCCGAGCGTCGACGCATCCGCAAGCGCGACGGCGCGATGCATTGGATGTTACTGCGCGACCTCGCCGACGCGACCGTCTGGGTGGAGCGTTACACGACGCCGACCTGGCTCGAATATATCCGGCACAACAATCGTATTACGCAGGATGACGCGACCATTCCCGAGCGCCTGCACGAGTTGCATCAAGGTCCCGGCCTGCCGGTCGTCAAGCGGATGATCGAGCGACAAACCGGAGCACTGCCGGCCGGCCATGTCTCGACACCGCACGACTTGGCCGAACCTCTCACCGATCCCTCGCGCGCTTCCTGAAGCTCACAAACGCCGCGCATTACAAGCGTTCCGCACGCTCGTTTGTTAGCATCGGCGCGATCGTTCAAACGGGGGAATCATCGTGCCGACTCTGTATCACTGCGCAGACGCGCGTTCGCTCCGCGTGCTCTGGGCGCTCGAAGAGCTCGACCTGCAGTACGACCTGAAGGTCCTGCCCTATCCGCCGCGACAGAAGGCGCCGGAGTTTCTGCAGATCAATCCGGTCGGCACGGTGCCGTATCTGCTCGATGGCAATGTCACGATGAACGAGTCCACGGCCATCCTGCAGTACATCGCCGTCAAACACGGCGATGGCAAGCTCGCCGTCGCGCCGAACGATCCTGCGTATGGCGCCTGGCTCAACTGGGTCGCCTTCGGTGAAGCAGCGCTGACCGTGCCACTGGCCTCGGCATTGCGCTTCAGCTTCCTCGAGCCGGAAGACAAACGTCAGCCCGCGCTCGCCGAAGGATTTCGCAATGTCTTCTTCGACAAGCTGCGTACCGCCGAAGCTGCGTTGGCGAACTCGAAGTTCCTGTGCGCCGACCGCTTCACCGTCGCCGACATCTCGGTAGGCTACAACCTGCACCTCGCCGCCCGCATGCGACTACTCGAGCACATGTCGCCGCGAATCCAGTCCTACTTCGCCGAGCTGCAGGCGCGCCCCGCTTATCAACGCGCGAAAGAGAAGCAGAAGGCCGCCTAGGCCAAACCCTTAAATCATCCACAGGCGGGCGGCGACCCTTGTATGTCGCCGCCCGAGTCGTTATCTTGCGCCCCGTCACTGGGGAGTAGCCGCCTTACGCAACGTAAGGAGCCGACGTCAACACACTTGGTCGAAGACCATGGCGTCGGCGGCATCAGCTAGGCGAGACCTTTGACTTTACGACCATGGCCGGGGCCGGCGGTGGGCGTGGAGTCATGGGTATTTGCGCCGCTGGCCCGGGAGTCTCAATTCGTGGAAGCTTTGCTCAGCTCGCTCGGCATGGTCGCATTCGCCGAGATGGGCGATAAGACGCAGCTGTTGTCGTTCGTTCTCGCCGCCCGGTTCCGAGGCCAGCATTGGCCCATCATCGCGGGCATCTTCATCGCCACCGTCGTCAATCATGCGCTCGCCGCGCTGGCGGGCGATTGGGTCGCGATGAAAGTTAGCCCCGACGTGATGCGCTGGGTGCTCGGCCTCGCCTTCCTCGCCTTCGCCGCCTGGGCCCTCATTCCCGACACACTCGATGAAGACGAACAGAACACTGCCAGACACGGCGCGTTCCTGACGACGCTGGTGTTGTTCTTTATCGCCGAGATGGGCGACAAGACCCAGCTCGCAACCGTCGCGCTCGGAGCTCAGTTCAACAATCTGCTCGCCGTCACGATGGGCACGACGCTCGGCATGATGATCGCCAACGTTCCCGCGGTGCTGCTCGGCGAGAGCCTGGCGAAACGCTTCCCGTTGAGCAAGATGCGTTTCGTCGCGGCGGCGCTGTTCGCGATCTTCGGCGCGCTCATCCTGCTAAAGGTGAACTTCGGCCTGGGATTGGGCGGCCTGTAATCGCTCGAGGCTAGCCGCGGATGTCGCCGTCGACATAGAGCCAGCGGCCCTCCTCTCTCACGAAGCGGCTGCGTTCATGCAGCCGCGCCGCGGAGCCACCGCCGATCCGGAACCGAGCGATGAATTCAACTTCCGCCGTGTCGGTGCCAGTGTTGCGGGCGTCGACGATTTTCAGCCCCAGCCACTTTTGATGGGGATCGAACTCGATCGACTTGGGACGCTGAGTGCTGTGCCACGTCGCGAGCAGATACGGCTCATTCCGCATCACGAACGCCGAATATCGCGATCTCATCAACGATTCCGCATCCGGCGCGGGCTCGCCAGCATGCCATCGGCCGCAGCAGCCTTCATACGCGCGCGAAGAGCCACAGGGACACAAGCTCTCAGTCGGACGCTTCATCGCGGTATCGCGCTCTTCAATGCAGTGATCCCAGTCCGCTCCTGAAAGCGCCGGACCGCCGCATCGATGGTGAAAAAGAAATGATCGCCGCCGAGGGCGCTGTACAGTCCGGAGCGTCGCATGACTTCCCGCACCGGCGCCTTCACGCCAGCGATATAAAACGTGATGCCCTTCTGCTTGAACTCATCGGAGAGCTGATGGAGCGCCGTGTCCGCGGAGGAATCGAGATCGTTCACCGCGCTGGCATCGAGAATCAACGCCTGCAGCTCACCCTCGTATCTATCGCAGATTTCGTGCAAACGTTCCTTGAGAAACACCACGTTCGCAAAATACAGCGACGCGTCGATGCGCAGGATCACCAGCCCTGGAATGGTCTCCGCTTCCGGGAAATGCTCGACGTTGCGGAAGATGTTGGTGTTCGGCAGCCGACCCAGGATGGCCGTATAGGGTCGCGTGTTCAACGTGATGAACAGCAGGATCGACGCGACGATGCCCAACAACAGCCCCGGCATCACCCCGAACACGAGGGTTGCGATGAACGTCAACACCAGCAGCAGGCCTTCCGTGATCTTCACGTTGAACAGATAGCGGATCTCCCGCGTATCGATCAATCGCATCGATGAGACGACGAGGATGGCAGCCAACGCCACGTTGGGCAGATAGGTGAACAACGGGGTCAAGAACAAGGCGATCAGCAGCATGCACAGCGCCGTCACGATGGCGGCAATCGGCGTTCTCGCGCCCGCCGTTGCATTCAACGCCGATCGACCCAGACTGCCCGAGACCGCGTAACCCTGCGACACGCTCGCGCTGATGTTCGCCAACCCCAACGCCGACAGCTCGCGATTCGCGTCGATGTCGTAACCATATTTATTGCCGAGCGACTTCCCCACCGACACGGTTTGTGCGAACCCGACCAATGCCATCGTCAACGCCAGCGGCAGCAGTTGTTTGATCTGCGCCCATTCAAAATTCGGCACGCTGAAATGCGGCAAACCTCGCGGCACGTCGCCGAGCACAGCGACACCGTGCTGATCGAGCCGGAACACGAACGACAACACCGTGCACGCTACGACCATGGTCAGCGGCCCCGGCGCCTTGGGCGAAAGCTTCGTGAAGCCCAGCAACAACAGAATGCAGCTGACTCCGATGGCAAATGTCGCAAGGTTGGTTTGATCGGCGCGCGACGCCACATCGATCACGGATTCGTACAGATATGGGAACTGATGCTGAGGAATACCCAGGAGATGATGCAGTTGACCCAGCACCGTGATGATGGCGATACCCGACGTAAAGCCGGCCAGCACCGGATAGGAAAGAAAGTTCACCAGAAAGCCGAGCCGCAGCGCCCCCATCAACAACTGTGAAATGCCGATGACTGCAGTGAGCAAGACAGCGAGCGCGATGTAAGCCGCGGTGCCCGCCGTCGCAATCGTGCTCAGGCCGAGCACCAGCATCAGCGAATCGACCGTCACCGGTCCCGTCGACGTTTGTCTGCCGCTGCCCGTGAGCGCATACATGATCATCGGCAGGATGGCCGCATACAAACCCATCACAGGCGGCAACCCGGCGAGCAACGCATAGGCAATGCCTTGTGGCACCAACAACGCCGCAACCGTGATACCCGCGAGCACTTCGGTGCGCAGCTGGAAGTCGCCGTACAGTGCCTTGCCGCTCGCAATCGGAAACAAACGTTTCGTCAACGAGCGCCAGTCGCGCACTTCGAGGGTGGGCTTGGCCGCGGCACCCGCCTTCTCGACCGCGGCCTGCACACTCGCGTCTTGCTCTTGTTCGTGGCGCTGGACGTAGTGATCGGCGGCGGCGAACAACGTGCGCTCGCTGGCGGAATTGGGCGACGGCACCTGCGCCGATTGCAACATCAACTCGTACGGACCGATCTTGATGCGCTCGCCGGGATGCACCACATGCCGCTGGACCCGATGCGAGCCGACGAACGTGCCGTTGGAACTGCCCAGGTCTTCGATGATGCAGCCATTCGCGTCGCTGATCAGCACGGCGTGCTTCCAGCTGACCTGCGAGTCTTTCAAATGAATGGCGCTGGCCGGATCGCGGCCGATGGCGAGAGTCCCGGCGGTCAGTCCATAGTCGCGGTGGGAGCCATCGACGCCTCGCACGGTGACCTTGTTCACACCCGCTCTCGTTATTTTCACCCAGCCCGGAATCATACGCCGGCCTTCGCGGGGGTGACTACGGACCTTTTATATACAACCTACGGCTCTTCGCGCCGGAAGGCGTACCGGTCGCGGATGTGCTCGTTGAAATACTCGCCCTTGGAGAACGAGCGGCGCATGGCAGTATAAGTGTCGGGCGGCACGCCTTCGTAAACGTAGAGGCGGCCGGAGGTGAAAACCACTCGCAACTCCCGCTTGCCGGCATCGTACTGGAACGACTGAATCACGGTCGAAGGCATGCGGCCCAAACGGCGCCGGATTCCCAGTGGTTCCCCGGCTCACGCCTTGCGGCTTGGCCTTATTGAATCGTGACCGGGCACACTTGCGTAATGTCCGCAACGGCCCCATCGTGCAGGTGTGGGGCGCCGCTGTGGAGTTTTCACCGACAGGAACAACTCGACAGCCGCCTGAGTACTTTAAATAGGCCAATTAGTGGCTTATGGGTCTCGAAGGAAGCTCGCATGCAGATACAAGTGAACCACGACAACCGCGTCCGTCTCACCGGGGACACCGCCGAACGGCTTTCCCAGGCCGTCGAGAGTTCTCTCGCCAAGTTCGCCGACCGGATCACAAGAGTAGAAATGCACCTGGGTGACCTCAACGGAGGCAAAGGAGGCCCTGACAAGCGCTGCATGCTCGAAGCGCGCATGTCGAATCTGCAACCCATCGCAGTGAGCCATCACGCCGAGACCCTGCAACTCGCCATCGACGGCGCGTTGGAGCGGCTGGATCACGCGATCAGCCACGCCATCGGCAAGCGCGAAACGCACTAGTCGAGTCTCATACAAGTCGTGCGAGAGCTGGCTCTCGCACGACCCTGACCTGATCGGCAGTTAGATCCAGGTCGATCCGAGCAGCCGGCGGAAGTTGCCGCCGAGCACGGCGAGGACGTTCTGTTCCGAATAGCCGCGACGGTACAGCGCTTCGGTCAAATCGAAGACCTTCTTCGGATGATCGAAGCCTTCGATGTCGATCTTGTCACGAAAACCATAGCTCGCCTTGTACGAGCCACGCAGCATCTTGAGCTGATCGGGCGGCATGTCGTCGTAACCGTTCAGATCCGCATCCGAGCCGATGCCGACGTGCTCGATGCCCACCAGCTTCACCACATGATCGATGTGATCGACGATGTGCTCGATCGTGGTCGGCTCCTTGTCCCGCACGAACATGCGCACGCCGGTGATGCCCATCACCCCGCCCTTCGCCGCGCACTTTTGAATCGCTTCGTCGGTCTTCAGCCGCGGATGATTGAAGATGGCGCGGCAGTTCGAATGCGTGATGGCGATGGGCTTCGGCGACACCTCGATCGCATCGAGCGTCGTCTTATCGCCGCAATGAGAGACGTCGACCAGCATGCCCACTTCGTTCATGGCGTTGACGATCTCCACGCCGAAATCGCTCAAGCCGCCGTCAACGCGTTCAGTGCCGCCGCTGCCCAGCAGGTTCTGCGTGTTGTACGTGAGCTGCGAGCAACGCTGGCCGAGCTGATAATACGCCTTCACATCTTCTTTCTTGCGGAAGTGCTCGGAGTTCTGCAGGCCCGTGATTACGGCGATCTTGCGATCGGCCTTGGCGCGATCGATGTCGACGGCGGTGTTCACCTGTGTGAACACATGCGAATTGCGCGCGACGTAACCTTGCCAGGCCGCAATGAAGGACAGCGTGTCTTCAACGGCGCTCGGCCCGCCCGTACCGATGGAGTTGTGAAAGGCAGTGATGCCGCAAGTCCGAAACATCTCGGCTTCGGCGTCGGTCATGCGTCCCGCATAAGCCTCGGGAGCGAAGTTGATCTTCAGCGGCCCGAGCATGTCGATCACGATCGCGCGCTCCACCGTCTTCATGGTCTTCGCCGAGTATTTGGTCGGCGAATCCGCGAACGCCTGGTATTGGCCTAGATTGATCATGGCGGTCGCGGCAGCGGCGGACTTCAATACAGAGCGGCGAGTGATCACTGCAAGCTTCCCCTGGACATTTATGGTGGCTCCGCAGCGTACCGCACGCCGGATCGCGACAGTCGCGAAATCGCGATCCATGCGACTCGGTGCTAAACTGCCGGCATGAGCTCGAACAACGTGACCATCTACCACAACCCCGCGTGTGGTAACTCCCGCAACACCCTGGCGCTGATCCGCGAACGTGGCATCGAGCCCACGGTCATCGAGTATCTGAAAACGCCGCCCGACCGGAAAATGCTGCTGGATCTGCTGAAGAAAACCAAGCTGAAGCCTCGCGAGCTACTGCGCGAGAAAGACGCGGAAAAGCTTGGCCTGGGCGACACCGCCAAGTGGAGCGACGATGAGATCGTCGAGCAGATGCTCAAGCATCCGATTCTGATGAACCGCCCTATCGTGATCACATCGCTCGGCGCCGTGCTCAGCCGTCCGCCGGAGACTGTGTTGAAGATCCTGCCGCCAAAGAAGTAACGACAGGATCTTTTGCTCGACTCGTTACCAGACGTACTCGAGCTGCACCCAGAACTTGGTCGTGTCCTGATAGGCGACCGGCGTGCGGCCTTCGTGCGCCTCGTAGAGCGCGATCTTCGCCAGCCCGACAAAGCGCTGATACTTGCCCTGCACCTGCAGATCGACCTCGTCGCCCAGATCCTGCGACAGTCGCTCCGATTCGAAGTTGCGATACACGAGCGTTGCGGACAAGGTATCGAGCATGGCGACGCCCTTCGCGAGATAACCAACGCTCACATACTTATCGTCGATGCCATTGGCCGGCGTGGTCAGGAACTTGTCCGCCCAGCCGTGAAAGCGATGCATGGTCGCAAGCGGCGTCGAGAAGCCGACCGTGCCGTTGCCCTCCATCACTTCCTGACCCAATGTCACGCTGTATTGGCGATAGGTGCCGGTCAATTCGACTGAATAGTAATCGAGGTCGAAATTGAGCGGATTGTTGCCGGAATCACTCTGTTGGGCGTACGACGCCGCGTATGCCAGCTTGATCTTGCTCAACGGGCGATCGCCCGCGAATCGGGCACCAAACGTTTCGCTGGACACTCGAATCGGATCCAGCGCCACCGGCACGCCCTCCAGGTGATCGAAGTCCAGCCAATAGCCGAAGGCACTGAGCTTGCCGAATCCAAACTGATACCCCGCATTGGCGAGCACACCCTCGCCGTGATAACGGCCTTGCGGGGAGTCACGGCCGAAGATGCGATTGACCTGGGTCAAGTAGCTCGCATCCAAGGTGAGCGATGATGTCGGCTTGTTGACGATGCGCACGGCATCGAACGTTTGTTCGTTCTGCCGCCAGCCGGAGTTGCCTACGAAGCGCTGATCGTCGAGCAGGATTCGCTGCCGACCGAGAGTCACTGTGGTCCCCGGCAGCGACGTATTCACCAGCTGCAGGCGATTGATCTCCTCACTTTCGGGATCGGTGACTACGGGATAGGCGGCATTACGTGGCCGCGACGGATCGTCACGATAGTTCCCGGCCAGGTCGACGATTGCTTCGCCTTCGGCCAGGAAAGTCGTGTTCCACGCCTTGCCGGTCTCGAAGCCGAGCCGGACACGCAATGTTTCTGCGTCCGCATCCTCCGCCAACGGCGTTTGATCCACATCCTCGTAGCGCAATCGCGCATCGAAGATCGGCTTCGACTCGCTCAGCGCGCCGCCCAGAACACCCAAGTCCGCGGCACCAGACACGCATGGAGCTGCCATAGCCAGCGCCACGCCCAACCTCAAGCTGCTTCGTTGACCCCATGAACCCATTGTTTCGCCCTCCGAGAGCGTTTGTTTGGCCCAATTATGCGGCGTGTATATGCTGTCGCTCGCAAGATTCTAGAAATGCCAACAGCTCGTTCCGATAGCGGTAATACATCGGGTGCTCCAGGAGCTGCTTGCGCGTCCGCGGTCTCGGCAGATCGATATTCATGATGCGACCGATGCGCGCCTGCGGACCGTTGGTCATCATCACCACGCGATCGGCGAGCAGAATGGCCTCGTCGACGTCATGCGTGACGCAGATCGCGGTCACTTGATTGCGCTTCCACACTTCCATGAGCACCTCCTGCAGCTCCCAGCGGGTCAGCGCGTCGAGCATGCCGAACGGCTCATCCAGCAGAAGCAGCTTTGGCGAGAGAGCGAACGCGCGGGCCAGACCGACGCGTTGTTTCATACCGTTCGACAACTCGCTCGCCTTCTTCTCCAGCACGTCGCTCAGGCCGACGCGAGTCAGGTAGTACTCGACGATGTCGCGTCGTTCCTGCTCGGTGGCGTGCGGATAGACTCGGTTCACGCCGAGCGCCACGTTCTCGCGTGCCGTCAGCCAGGGCAAGAGACTGGGCGCTTGAAACACGACGCCACGATCCGGGCCAGCGGACGTGACTTCGCGCGCATCCAGCGTAATGCCACCACCGGAAACCTCACTGAGCCCGGCAACCATCGACAGCACGGTCGACTTGCCGCAGCCCGAGTGTCCGATCAGCGAGATGAACTCGCCCTTGCGAATGTCGAGCTGAAAACGATCGACGACGGTCAGCGGTCCCTTTGGCGTTGGATACACCTTGCTCACGTCGTAGAACTCGACGAACTTATCCAGATTCTCGGCGGGCTTCGGCCGCGTCGCCTTGCGCATGGTCTTCGGCACCGGCGGTTCGATAGGAACGACCGAAGGCAGCGCACGCGTCGCGTTGGCCGCCCCGCTCCGCTGCATGCTCAGGCTCATCAAGTATTGCGAGACCTGTGCACGCAGCCGCCGATAGGAATCATCTTCGTTGACAGCCCTGCGATCGCGCGGTCGTGGCAAGTCGACTTTGAATTCACGACCCAGCGTGGCTCGCGGCCCCGGCTTCAGCGCGATGATTCGATCCGCCAGCAACAGCGCCTCGTCCACATCGTTGGTCACGAGAATGACGGTCTTGCGCTGACGCTCCCAGATCGCCTCGATCTCATCCTGCAAGCGCGCCCGCGTGAGCGCATCCAGCGCGGACAATGGCTCATCGAGCAGCAAGACCTTCGGGTCCATCGCGAGCGCCCTCGCCACCGCCACACGCTGACGCATGCCGCCCGATAACTCCGCCGGTCGGCGATCGACCGCGTGAGTCAAGCCGACCATCTCGATGTATTTGAGAACGTGCGCCCGCCGCTGTTCGGCCGACCACTTTGGAAACACGCTGTGGACGGCCAGAGCGACGTTACTCTGGACCGTCAACCAGGGCAGCAATGAATAATTTTGAAATACCACGCCCCGATCCGGTGCCGGCCCGGTGACGGGCCGACCCTGGAACAGCACCTCGCCCGCGTCCGGCTGGATCAAGCCGGCGATGGTCGAGATCAACGTGGTTTTGCCGCTGCCGGAAAAGCCGACGATGGCGACAAACTCGCCCTCTTCGATGCTCAAATCAACGTCGCTGAGCACCTCGGCCTGTTGCTCCCCCGAGCCATAGTTCTTACTCACACCTTTGAGTTGCAGAAACGACATGCGACCTCCTTTAGCGACGCACGCCGAAGTCGAGCAGGCTCTGCACCGTGTGCATGACCCGATCGAGCAGGAAGCCGATGATGCCGATGGTCAATACCGCCACCATCAGCCGCGCCAGCGAATCGGAGCTGCCGTTCTGAAACTCGTCCCACACGAATTTGCCGAGGCCTGGATTCTGCGCGAGCATTTCGGCCGCGATCAGCACCATCCAGCCCACGCCCAATGACAGTCGCATGCCGGTGAAGATCAGCGGCAGCGACGACGGCAACACCAGCTTGAACAGCTTGGTGGTCCACTTCAGTTGCAACACTCGCGAAACGTTGAGCAGATCGCGGTCGATGGAGTTCACGCCGACGCCGGTATTGATCAGCGTCGGCCACAGCGAGCACAGCGTGACCGTGATCGACGAGATCAGGAACGACTTCTCGAACATCGGATCCGCCGTCACGTAAACCGCGCTAACGATGATGGTTACGAGTGGCAGCCACGCGAGTGGCGACACCGGCTTGAAGATCTGGATCAGCAGGTTCAGAGACGAGTTGATGGTCGTGCTGAGCCCGCACAAGATGCCGAGCGGCACCGCGACCAGCGTCGCCAGCAGGAAGCCGGTAAACACGGTCTTCAAGCTGGTGAGGATCTGATCGATGTACGTCGGCTTGCCCGTGTACTTCACGAACTTGATCTCGGCGTTCGGATCCTTCGCCAACTTGGCGGCGTTGCGCTTCTCCTGGCGCTCATAGAACGCCGCCGCCTTGGCGCGCTCCGCCTTGTGATCCGCCCACAAGCTCTGCGCCTGCGCCGCAACGGCAATCGGGCCCGGGATCTGACCGAGACTGGTTTGAATGCGGCTGGACGCCTGACTCCAGGCAAAGAGAAAGATCGCGATGGCAAGCAGCGGCACGCCGAGTTGTCGCCATAGCTCACGCAGCTGCAGCTGTGGGTTCTCGCCGCGACACAAGCGAACGATGGGGTTGATAAAGCCAAGCCCGATGGTCGCGAACAAGCGCAACAGACGCTCGAGCCACAGTGGCGACTCTTTAGCCTTCGCTTTTTCGGGAGGCGGCGGCGACGCTGCCTCCATTGCACTCGATGGGGCTTGCTCTCGCGCGATAGCCAAACTTGATGTAGGCATCAGGTGGCTCCCTGCTTGGTCACGACATTGCCGCTCTCGACGATCTGGCCTTGTTTCAGGCCAATCGTGAGCTTCTGCAAATAGTCATTGGGCTTGCGGCCGTCGTACTCGACGCCGTCGATGAATTCCTTGGTCGCCGGGCGGTAGCCGTCGCTGTTCCAAGGGAAGTCCTCCTGCTTGGCCTTCTTCTCTTCGATCAGCAGCTTCGCCGCGCGCAGATAAGGCTCGGTGAGATAAACCTTCTTCGCGGTGTCGTGATACCACTGATCCGTCTGGGTCTGGGGAATCTGACCCCAACGCCGCATCTGCGTGAGGAACCACACCGCATCGCTGTAGTATGGATATGTTGCGTAGTAGCGGAAGAACACATTGAAGTCCGGCACGCTTCGCTTGTCGCCGCGGCCAAACTCGAACGTGCCTGTCATGCTGTTGGCGATCACACGGTAGTCAGCGCCGACATACTCGGGCCGCGACAGAATCTGCGCCGCCTCCTTGCGATTCGCGCCATTGTTTTCATCGAGCCACTTGCCGGCACGGATCAGCGCCTTGAGCAGCGCGAGATAAGTATTCGGATGTTTCTCCGCCCACGCTCGCGTGACGCCAAACACCTTCTCCGGATTGTTCTTCCAGATTTCCGCATCGGTGACGATGGGAACGCCGACACCTTTGAAGATGGCTTGCTGATTCCACGGCTCGCCGACGCAGTAGCCATTGACAGTGCCCGCTTCTAACGCCGCCGGCATCTGCGGCGGCGGTGTCACGGAAAGGAACACATCAGCCTTGATCTGGCCGGACACATCAGTGGGCGAATAGAAACCCGGGTGCAGCCCGCCCGCCGCCAGCCAATACCGCAGCTCATAGTTGTGCGTGGATACCGGGAACACCATCGCCATCTTGAATGGCTTGCCCGCCGCTTTGAACGCGTCGACCGCCGGCTTGAGCGCGTCCGCTTTGATCGGATGAATCGGCTTGCCCTGCGCATCCGCCGGCAACTTCGTCTTCATCAAATTCCAGACTTCGTTCGAGACGGTGGTGGCGTTGCCATTCAGATCCATGCTGAACGAGGTGACGATGTCGGCCTTGGTGCCGAAGCCCACCGCTGCGCCGAGCGGCTGTCCTGCGAGCATATGTGCGCCATCCAACTCGCCTGTAATGACGCGATCGAGGATGACTTTCCAGTTCGCCTGCGGCTCCAGCGTTACATACAGCCCTTCGTCCTCGAAGAAGCCTTTCTCGTAAGCGATGGCGAGCGGCGCCATGTCGGTGAGCTTGATGAAGCCGAGCTTGAGTTGTTCCTTCTCCAGCTCGAGCTCCGCTGCGGCCGCATGAGTGGCGCTGAATGCGGCGGCAATCAGCCAACAAGCCCGAAACGTTTTCTTCAGCATGGCATCTCCAGGCGAAAAAAAAAACGCCGCCGACTTCATTGCACGCGCATGGCATGCAGTGGAGTCGGCGGCGTTGCCCGGCCAGCCCGCTATTGGGCCAGCCCGTTGGTGGGAGCGACGAATCGCCCCGTTGCGCTCAGAGTTGCAACGACCGTGCCAGCATGACTAACGTCATTCTGTTCCCGAGAAGACAAGGACTTGCATATTTGGAGCAAACAGATGCGCCGCGTCTTTGAGCCGCAACGGAGCAGATGTTTATTTCAGCTGCACGACAGTAGCGCAGCGAGATAGGCAGGAAGATCGTCCGAATCGAAGCTGACACCGTCGAAGAGCTCATCGAGCTTGGTATCCGCGGAAGGAACGTTTGTTGTTTTGTCCAGCGCGAGACGATACAGATCGGGCCGATACGTCGCCCGCACCTGTGCAACGTGCTCGGGATCGAAAGCGACCTGACCCCAGCGCACCATCTGCGAATAGAACCACAGCGCATGACTCACCCAAGGGAACGTCGCCGCCTGCGACGCGGGCAAGTAAAACCCAGGCAAGTGCTCGGGCTCTCCGCCCCGCTGCAAATACAGTCGGTTCGACAAGCCGCGCAGAAGAATTTCCGCCGGTGCACCGACGAAGCGCGGTTCGGCCAGCAAGCGTGCCAGTTCCGAGTGATTCTCCGGTTGCTCACACCACACCGCTGCCCTATATAAGGAGCGCACCAGCGCCTGCAGACGATCCGGATGTCGCTGCGTCCACTCGAGACGGCAGCCGAGCACTTTCTCCGGGCTCAGTTTCCAGATCGCAGTGGTCGGCAATGCAATGCAGCCGACGCCGGCCGACACCGCGACACTGCTCCAAGGCTCGCCAACACAGAAACCGTCGATCTGCCCTTCACGCATGGCATCGACAAGCAAGGGCGGCGGAATCACGACGAGCCGCACATCCCGATCCGGATCGATGCCCGACGCCGCCAGCCAATACCGAAGCTCATAGTTATGCGCGGAGAATGGATAGACCATGGCGAACGTGAACGGCTGCTTGTTCGCCCGCTCACGCGCACGCACGACATTACGAAGCGCCTCACCAAGCGCACGCGGCCCGGCAGACAAGACAGCGCCTTCCGCCAGCATCAAGTCCCACACTCGCAAAGAAACAGTGATGGCGTTACCGCCCAAGCCCAACGACAAGGGAGCGGCCATCGGAACCTTGAGATGACCAATGCCCAGCGTCGATGCAATGGCCATGGGACCGAGCATGTGAGCGGCATCGAAATGACCGACCACAACCCGATCACGGATGTTCGCCCACGAAGTTTCGCGCACCAGACGCAGGTCGAGCCCTTCCTCGGCGGCAAACCCTTTCTCGACCGCGACCGCCAGCGGCGCGCAGTCCATCAACGGAATGAATCCGACGACGGTGGTCACTTCATTCATTTCAGCAAACTCGACGCAGTCACGACGCTTTGCGCCACCTCACTGATCCGGCGATTCTCGTTCATCGCGGCTTTACGCAGCAGCGCATAGGCCGCCTCCTCGCTCATGCCCCGCTGCTTCATCAGGATGCCTTTGGCCCGTTCCACGATCTTGCGCTCGTCCAGCGCCTGACGGGCACTGTCGAGCTCTTCACGCAGCTTGTTGAAGGCGTGGAAGCGACTGATCGCCATGTCGAGCACGGCTTTCACCCGCTCCTTCTTCAGACCGTCGACGACGTAAGAGCCGACACCCGCATCCACCGCCGCTTCGATCATGTCGGTGTCGGAGCGGTCGACGAACATGGCGATGGGCCTGCGCACCACGCGCGACACCTGGAACATCTGCTCCAGCACGTCGCGATTGGGATTCTCCAGGTCGATGACGATGACCTCAGGATCGATGTCGACGATACGTCGCATGAGGTTGTGCATCTCACGCAGCACCGTCACGTTGTGATAGCCGGCCTCCCGCAGTCCCTCTTCGAGAATGCTGGCTCGCATGACGTTCTGATCGACGATCAGCACGCGCAAGGAGGCTTCAGTTTTTGGCCTGGCATCGGGCATCGATCAGTGGGGGTTGCAATGCCTGTGCCATGGCCCGGGCCCTTGCACTATCAGGAGGCGCGGCCCGAACCGCACCACTTTAAGCGCGCCATGGGGGACGCACGCACCACATCCGCGCACTCAGGCCCCGCAAAGGCGCCAAATAGCGGGCAAATCGCCCGGCGGGTCGTGGCATAGCGCTTGCAACATTGGAAGCATCTTGGCTGCTCCAATGACGGGCGCAGCACCAGTGACTGCCGGTACTCATCTCCGCCACGCGCGGCCTGTCGCAGCTCGCTGTCCCAACCACCCTCAGCAAACGATCTGGATGCCCGCTCTCGGGGCCCTGAAGTCATGGGTGCAAGATGTCTGTGAAAAAGTTGGTCGTCATCGGCAATGGCATGGTCGGGCAACGCCTCCTCGAGCGGCTCGTGGACGCGAGCTCGTCGTATGAAATCAGCGTGCTCTGCGAAGAGCCGCGCGCGGCCTACGATCGTGTGCAACTCACGAGTTTCTTCAGCGGTAAGAGTGCCGCCGAGCTGTCGCTGGTCAGCGAAGACTTCTTCGAGCGCAACGACATCGCGCTCCATTTGAATGATAAGGCCGTCGGGATCGATCGCGACGCGCGCTGTGTGCGCACGGCGGAAGGTCGAACCCTGCCCTACGATCAGCTGGTGCTCGCCACCGGCTCCTATCCTTTCGTGCCTCCCATCCCCGGACGGGAGCGCGCGGGCTGCTTCGTCTATCGCACCATCGAAGATCTGGAAGCGATTCGTTCAGCCGCCGCGCAAAGTAAGGTCGGCGTAGTCATCGGCGGCGGCCTGCTCGGCCTCGAAGCGGCCAAGGCGCTGCGCGATCTCGGCTTGAAGACGCACGTCGTTGAGTTTGCGCCGCGCTTGATGGCCGTTCAGATCGACGATGTCGGCGGTCGCGTGTTGCGACAGAAGATCGCCGAGATGGATGTCGGCATTCACACGGGCAAGAGCACGACAGGCATCATCGACGGCGAGCAGTGCCGGCATCGCTTGAACTTCGCCGACGGCAGCTCGCTCGAGGCGGACATCGTGGTCTTCTCTGCGGGCATTCGCCCCCGCGACGAGCTGGCCCGCGCCTGCGGACTGAACGTCGCCGAGCGCGGCGGCATCGTCATCGACAGCGACTGTCGCACCTCCGATCCAGACATCTTCGCTATCGGAGAGTGCGCGCTGTGGAATGGCAAGTTGTATGGCCTGGTCGCGCCCGGCTACCAAATGGCCAACGTCTGCGCCGCGCGCTTGCAGGAGACTGCCGACCCGATCTTCACCGGCGCGGACATGAGCACGAAACTCAAGCTCATGGGTGTCGACGTCGCCTCGATCGGCGACCCGCACTGCTCGAGCCCGGGCTCACGTGCCTATGCCTTCGTCGACGAGCGCAAGCAGGTCTATAAGAAGCTGGTCGTGAACGACGACGGGACGAGACTGCTCGGCGGCATTCTGATCGGCGATGCCGAAGACTACGGCGTGCTGTTGAACATGATGCTCGATGGCACCGCGTTGCCGTCGAATCCGGAAGAGTTGATCGTCCCGAACTTCGGCGGCGCCGAGCAACCGAAGAAATCGGGTGTCGCGGGATTGCCCGCGACCGCTCAGATTTGCTCTTGTAACAACGTCAACAAAGGCATGATCTGTTCGGCCATCGATGCCGGCTGCACGACCATCGGTTCCCTGAAGAGCTCGACCAAGGCAGCAACCTCCTGCGGTGGCTGCACGGCGCTGGTCACTCAGATTCTGAAGGCAGAACTGGCGAGCCGAGGCGTCGCGGTCAACAACAATCTTTGCGAGCACTTCCGCTTCTCGCGCCAGCAATTGTTTCACCTCGTGCGCGTCGGCCAGCTGAAGAGCTTCGACGAAGTGCTGAAGAAGCACGGCCGCGGCCTGGGCTGCGACATTTGCAAACCCACCGTCGCATCCATCCTCGCGTCGTGCTGGAACGAGTTCGTGCTGAAGCGCGACAAAGCCACGCTTCAGGACACGAACGACTATTACCTCGCGAACATGCAGAAGGACGGCACCTACTCCGTCGTCCCGCGCATCGCGGGCGGCGAGATCACGCCGGAGAAGCTGATCGTCATCGGCGAGGTGGCGAAGAAGTACGGCTTGTACACGAAGATCACTGGCGGTCAGCGTATCGATCTGTTCGGTGCACAGGTTCACGAGCTGCCGCTGATCTGGCGCGAGCTGATCGATGCGGGTTTCGAATCCGGCCACGCTTACGGCAAGTCCGTGCGCACCGTGAAGTCGTGCGTCGGCTCGACGTGGTGTCGTTACGGCGTCCAGGACAGCGTCGGTTTCGCCATCGACATCGAGAACCGCTACAAAGGTCTGCGCTCCCCGCACAAGCTCAAGTTCGCGGTGTCAGGCTGCACTCGTGAATGCGCCGAAGCGCAAAGCAAGGATGTCGGCATCATCGCCACCGAGAAAGGCTGGAATCTGTATGTGTGTGGCAACGGCGGCATGAAGCCTCGTCATGCCGATCTGCTGGCCGGCGATCTGGATCGCGAAACATTGGTCCGATACATCGATCGCTTCCTGATGTTCTACATCCGCACCGCCGACCGCCTGCAGCGCACGTCGGTGTGGCTCGACAATCTGGAAGGCGGCCTCGATTACCTCAAGCAGGTCGTTATCGAAGACAAGCTCGGCATCGGAGCGGAGCTCGAAGCGGACATGGCGCGCATCGTCAACACTTACGAGTGCGAGTGGAAGAAGGCTGTGGAAGATCCGCAGACGCTGAAACGCTTCCGCCACTTTGTGAACAGCGATCGCACCGACGACAACGTCGTGTTCGTGCAGGAGCGCGGACAGATCCGCCCTGCGACCAACGAAGAACGCGCGCAGCGCCAGCGGGAGGCCGTATGAAGCACACGCACGCCTGGAGCAGCGCCTGCTCGTTCGATGACTTGCTGCCGGAGAGCGGTGTCGCAGCGTTGATCGATGGGCGGCAGATTGCCATCTTCCGCGTCGGCGACGCGATCTACGCACTCGACAACTACGACCCGCACAGCGAAGCCAACGTGCTTTCCCGCGGTCTGGTCGGCGATTTGAACGGTGAGCCGGTCGTCGCCTCCCCCGTTTACAAACATCACTTCAATCTTGCGACCGGACGCTGCGTCGAAGATGCGGACTATTCGGTGCGCGCCTGGCCGACGCGGGTGAGCGACGGCAAGATCTGGATCAAGACTCAGCCGCTGCGCAAGACCTCGCGTCGCAAGCTGGTCGTCGTCGGCAACGGCATGGCGGGCATGAAGGTGGTCGAGGAACTGCTCGGCATCGCCGGTCAGCCGTACGACATCACCGTGTTCGGCGCCGAGCCTGTGCCCAACTACAACCGCATTCTGTTGTCGCCCATGCTCGCCGGCGAGAAACGGTTCGACGATATCGTGCTGAATCCCATTGAGTGGTATCGGGACAATGGCGTGACGTTGCATCTCGGCGATCCGGCGGTCGCCATCGATCGTATCCGTCGTCGCGTGCGCTCGCAGAACGGTATCGAAGCTGATTACGATCGGCTGCTGTTGGCGACAGGTTCCAATCCCATCGTGCTGCCTGTCCCGGGCAAGGACCTGGCAGGCGTCGTGACGTTCCGCGATCTGCAGGACGTCAACACGATGCTCGAGGCCGCTCGCACGCACAAGAAGGCCGTCGTCATCGGTGGCGGATTGTTGGGCCTGGAGGCTGCCAACGCGCTGCTGAAGCAAGGCATGCAAGTCACTGTCGTGCACTTGCTGGAAACATTGATGGAGCGGCAGCTCGACCCGGTCGCCGCGCAGCTGTTGAAGCAGTCGCTCGAGAAACGAGGACTGCAATTCCACATGCCGGCCAAGACCACGGCGATTCTGGGCACCGATCGAGTCCGAGGCGTGCAGTTCGCGGATGAAACTATCATCGAGGCGGACCTGGTTGTCATGGCCGCCGGCATTCGTCCGAACACCGACCTGGCTCGCGCGGCCGGCCTGCGATGCGACCGTGGCGTGCTGGTCAACGACACGATGCAAACGTTCGATCCCTGCGTGTACGCGGTCGGCGAATGTGTCCAGCATCGCAACAACACGTATGGCCTGGTCGCCCCGCTCTACGAACAGGCCAGCGTCTGCGCGACACATCTTTCCGAGCATGGCGTCGGTCGCTATCGCGGTTCGATGCTGTCCACCCACCTCAAGGTGACCGGCATCGACCTGTTCTCCGCCGGCGACTTCATGGGCGGTCCGGCCAGCGAAGCGTTGGTTCTACGCGATGCCAAGCGCGGCATTTATAAACGCATCGTCATCGAGGACAACAAAGTGCGCGGCGCCGTGTTGTACGGCGACACTCGCGACGGCGCGTGGTACTGCGAGCTGATGAGCGAAGGCCGCGACGTCGGTCCGTTGCGCGACAAACTGATATTTGGCGAAGCGGTGGCCCGGCGACAGTGAGCATCAAGACGACGTGTCCGTATTGCGGCGTCGGGTGTGGAGTCATCGCGCAACCCGACGCTGCGCGCGGCACGGTCAATATCAGCGGCGATACAACTCATCCGTCCAATTTCGGCAGCCTGTGCTCCAAAGGCTCGGCGCTGGGCCAAACGCTGGGCTCGGACGGTCGGCTGCTCTATCCCGAGATCAACGGCCAGCGCGTCAGCATGGACGCGGCACTGACTCACGTCGCCGCCGGCTTCAATCGCATCATTGCCGAGCACGGGCCTGATTCGGTCGCGCTGTATGTCTCGGGTCAGTTATTGACCGAGGACTACTACGTCGCGAACAAGCTGATGAAAGGATTCGTCGGCACCGCGAACATCGACACCAACTCCCGACTGTGCATGTCATCGGCGGTCGCCGGTCACAAACGCGCCTTCGGCGAGGACATCGTGCCGGCGTGTTACGAAGATCTGGAGCTGGCGGATCTGATCGTGCTGGTCGGCTCGAACACCGCGTGGTGTCATCCCGTGCTGTTCCAACGCATCGCTCAAGCGAAACAGCAGCGGCCGGAAATGAAAATCGTGGTCGTCGACCCGCGGCGAACGATGACCTGCGACATCGCCGACTTGCATGTGCCGGTGCTCAGCGGTAGCGATGTGTGGCTGTTCAACGGACTGCTCGCGTATCTGCACGAGCACGGCCACGTTGCCAACGACTTCATTGCCAACCACACCGAAGGCGTCGACGAAGCATTGCGCGTTGCCCGTGAATCCGCCGGCGACATGAAACAAGTTGCCGCCGCCTGCGGCCTCGAGACCGAGCGACTGCTCGAGTTCTATCGCATGTTTGCCGATCACGAGCGCGTCATCACCGCGTTCTCGATGGGCGTGAATCAGTCGTCGGCCGGCACGGACAAGGTCAACAGCATCATCAACTGTCACTTGCTCACCGGTCGCATCGGTCAGCAGGGTGCCGGGCCCTTTTCTATCACCGGCCAACCGAATGCGATGGGCGGTCGCGAAGTGGGCGGCCTTGCGAACATGCTCGCTGCTCACATGGACCTGGAAAATACGAGCCATCGCGATCTCGTTCAGGACTTCTGGCGCAGCCCGCGCATGGCCGAGCGCGGCGGACTCAAAGCGGTCGAGCTGTTCGATGCCATTCACGACGGCAAAGTCAAAGCCGTCTGGATCATGGCGACGAATCCAGTGGTCAGCCTGCCCGACGCCGACAAGGTCAAGGAAGCGTTGCGACGGTGCGAGCTGGTCGTGGTGTCCGATTGTTTTGCCGGCACCGACACCAACGCGCTCGCGCATGTATTGCTACCAGCCGCGGGCTGGGGCGAGAAAGACGGCACTGTCACCAACTCGGAACGACGGATCTCACGTCAGCGAGCATTCCAACAGTTGAGCGGCGACGCGCGACCCGACTGGTGGTTGATCTGCGAAGTCGCACGACGCATGGGCTTCGATCGCAGCTTCAACTACGACAACGCGCACGAGATTTTCGTCGAGCACGCCGCGCTGTCGGCATGGAATAACGACGGTGAGCGCGCCTTCGACATCGGCGGCCTGGCGAAAATCAGCTCGACCGAATACGACGACCTCGCGCCGATCCAATGGCCGGTGCCTGAGCGCAATCATCCCGGAACGCCGCGCCTGCTCGAGTCCGGGCGCTTCTATCGAAACAACCGTCGCGCCCGCTTCGTGCCGACCGCAACCCGCGCGCCCGCTCACAAGGTCGATTCGGAATTTCCGTGGGTGTTGAACACCGGCCGTATCCGCGATCAATGGCACACGATGACCCGCACCGGACGCGCTCCTCAACTGGGCGCGCATCTGCCCGAGCCATACATCGACATGCATGCGCAGGACGCCTTGTTATCGGCGGTGAGCGATGGTCAGCTCGCACGCGTTGAAACTCAGTGGGGTGCACTGGTCGCACGCGTGAAGACCAGCGGTGAAATGCCGAGAGGCACGATCTTCGTGCCCATCCATTGGAATAGCGCTGTTGCATCGGATGCGCGCGTGGGGGCGTTGGTCAATCCAGTCGTCGATCCGGTGTCGGGTGAGCCGGAGTTCAAACATACGCCGGCGCGCGTCACGCCCTTCCCTGTCAATTGGCACGGGTTCGTGCTCACACGCACGCCCATCGAAAAGCTGGATGCCACCTGGTGGACAGCCATCCGCGGCGCGCAGTTCATGCGATATGAGATTGCCGGACGCGGCCGCTCACCCGGGTCGGCCTGGGCGCGTGAGGCTTTCCAAGCGAATCATCCCGACGCGGACTGGGTGGAATTCTCCGATCCGGCGTGCGGGATATTTCGGGGCGCGCTGCTGGTGGAGGAGCGACTCGAAGGCTGCGTGTTCATTTCTCCTCGCACCGACCTGCCCTCGCGAACCTGGCTGTCCAATCTGTTCGCGAAGAAACGGATCGGCAACGCGGATCGAGCGTCGCTGCTCAACGGCGGGCCGACCTCGGCCGCGGAAGATCCCGGTCCGTTGGTGTGCTCGTGTTTTGGCGTGGGCCGCAACACGCTGTGCAAGGCCATCGCCCAGGATGGATTGAAGACGCCGCAGGAGGTGGGTCGGAGGTTGAAAGCAGGCACGAACTGCGGCTCGTGCCTGCCGGAAATCAAATCGTTGATCGCCGGGCTGGCGAAATGAGGGCTACTGGAACAGCCCTTTGGACTTGCCGCCCTGGCGCAGCACACCGACCACGATGCCTTCGATGATCAGCGACTGTTCTTTCAAGTCGACCCGGATGGGCTCGAACTCTTCGTTCTCGGGCAACAGCCAGACGATCTTGCCGTCCTGCTTGTAACGCTTCACCGTCACTTCGTTGTCCAGACGCGCGACCACGACCTGGCGATTGCGCACTTCCGGCGTGCGATGCACGGCGACCAGGTCGCCATCCATGATGCCGATGTCTTTCATACTCATGCCGCGCACCTTGAGCAGGTAATGCGCGCGGGGCTGAAAGATTTTCGGATCGATCTGATACCGGCCCTCGATGTGCTCCTCCGCGAGCATGGGCCTGCCGGCTGCAACTCGACCAATCAGCGGCAGACCCATTTGCTCACGAAGAGAATCTTTTAACTGGATGCCGCGCGAAGCGCCGGGAATGATGTCGAGCACCCCTTTTTTCTGGAGCGCACGCAGGTGCTCCTCGGCGGCATTGGCCGATTTGAAGCCCATCGCGGTCGCGATCTCGGCGCGCGTGGGCGGCATGCCGTTATCGCGCAGGGACTCCTGAATCAGCTTGACGATCTCACGTTGCCGGGGCGTCAGTTCGGACATAGCGGTTGTATATGCATCCAACGACTGTGCCTATATACAGGTGCTTACGCATGAAAGCAAGCGACCTCCATGAAGGAGGTCGCTTTCAGCCTTGAATGTCAGTCGTATGCGGCCGCTACCAGCACTTCTTGGTATCGGTCGTTGCCGATGCCGCACGCTGGTTGGTTTGATCGAGCGTCAACGTGCCGCAGGCTCTATCGTCGGTGGCCTGCGCCCCCAAAGGAGCCGCCTGGATAGTAAATTGCACATCGTTGATCTGCGCGAACGTCAGCCGATATCTACCACCTTCCGTGACCACGCCGGCCGCGGCACGGAGGTTGTTGTACGTCGCGCACTGGGCGCTGTTGTAGACGCCGAAGCGCGTGAAACATTTCTCCATCGCCTGCGACGCCTGCATGATCGCCGTCTTCGCCTCCGTGCGATTGCCTCTGACGACGTACTGGCGGTAACTCGGATACGCGATCGCCGCGAGGATGCCGACGATCGCCACCACGATCATCAGCTCGATCAGGGACATACCCAGCTGCTTGTGCCGCATGCGAAGCTCACTCCTTTATCGAATCTGTCGCCACGACTGCCGGCCGCGCGCACCGGTCAGCGACCGTAGCAACCGCTGATCCAGCGTGCCGTTGGTGCTCGAGGACATGAGATTGTCCGTGGCACAGCTGTCGTCCAGGCAGCGCAGGCCAGCCGGTCGCGACAGGATACCGCCATTGTTGTCCTGGTTCGTGACACCCGACACATCCGGATCGTCGTCGCCGTCGATGACGCCGTCGCCGTTGGTATCGAACTGCCCATCCGGCAGCCGCCCGCCGCTGAGCAGGTCCAGCGCCATGGTCCAGCTCCGGCCGCCGTAGCCGCAGACATCGTTGTTCGGGATCAGTGTGTTGAAGATGACGCGGTCGTCGCGCACGATCGGATCGGTGATGACGCGCTCGCCTTCATAGCCGTTCGCCGGAGAGACCAGGTCGAGATACCAGCCCTTACCCATCATGCCGCGGTTGGAGGTTCTCCGGCCGCGCAAGTTGAGCTGATTCCGCTCATTCACGGTGGTGGTCGCAGCGTCGTCCTCACCCAGCTGGTACTCCTCCTCGATGGTCTGCTCCACCAGGTCCGAGCGACCGACGATGCGGGTGCCGTCCAGAGGATCGAGCAGCGCATAGAAGGTCTGGTCGGCGCGCGGCAGGATCACCTTATCCTCGGGCTCGAGGAACTTACCGGTGCCGAACAGCACCATCACGCCGGCGCCGTACGGACCGCGCGCCACTTCGATGCGGGAGGTGATGGGCTGACGCTGAGCCGCGATCTCCAGGTCGGCGTCGGCATCGGTATTCGTGCCGTCGTCGGTCGTGACGAAGAAGGGTTGCGGATCGCCGTTGGAGGCATGGAACGCAAAATCCCAGCTGTTCGCGCTGGTCGAGCTGAGATCGATCTTCCACACGTTACCGAACAGGTCGCCGACATAAGCAAAGTCGACGATGCGATCGCCGTCCTGGTCGACCAGGGTCGGCGTCGCCAGGCCGTTCGGGCGGCCAGCGCCGGTCGGATCCTGCGCTATACCTTGCCGGGTATCGAACTTACGCAGCAGCTGACCGTTGGCAATGTTCACGATATAGAGCACGCCGTTGCCGGTGCTGCTGACCGTGCCATCCGGGAAGGTGTTGTTGTAGCCGTTGCCGAACACCGCGCCCCACGTGCCGTCGTGCAGGCGAACGATCGCCGGCTGACTGTAGGTGAAGCCCAGGTCGGCGAAGTCGGCGCTGGTGCGATCGTTGATCTCCCACATCACCGAGTTCGCTCCCAGCCCACCCACGTCGGGCTCGGGAGTGGTGATGTCGAGTGCATAAATGCCCTGACCGCCGAGATTCATGCCGCCGACCAGCACCGTGCGCCAGCCGCCGTTGACGTGCACGTCGGCCGAATTGGGCGAGCCGTCGACAAAATATTTATGCGAGTAGTTGGTCCGCGTCAGCGTGCGGAGGTTGCCGAACACCGTCTTGGGAATATAGGCGAACAGCTCCTTGCCGGCGTCCGGCACATTGGTGCTGTCGTCGACCCGGCGCTTCTCGGTGTTACCGGCGGCGGTGAACTCGAGCACTTCATCGGCCTTGAAGGCATGCAACATGCCATCGTTCGCGCCGACATAGACGACGCCCATGCGCTCGCGCTTCGAATTGACGAAGGTCGAATACTTGTGGGCTTCGAGATCGTCCGAATAGCGGCCGCGCGGCGGGCCGACGTAGATCGGCGCTGACGAGACGATGTCGCCCAGGGGCGTGGCGCGCTGGCGTAAGCCGACGACGTTCGCGCCTCTGATGAAGTTCAGATATTTCTGCGCCTCCGTCGCATTGGAGTTGAGCTGCAGGCGACGGGTTGCATCGATGCCCGTGGTGTCCCACGTAAACGGCACGACGGTATTGTCGCTGTTCATCGTATAGATCTTGCGGTCGCCGGCGGACGGAATCTTCGCGCTCGCCTCCCATACCGCGGTGGGATTGACCGTGCCGGTGTTATTGAGGCCGAAGGCGGACAACGTGCCGGTCCAGCCGTCGGTGTCGAACTTCGCCTGATAGATGCGCGTCGTGGTGCTGATCGCACCGCTGTTCACCGAGGCGGCCGAGGCCGACGACGAACGGTTGATGATTTCGTTGAAGGTCTCGCGCAGCTGCTGACTCAACGTCAACGCGTTGGTGACCAGGAAGTAGTTGTCCGGCTTGCCGTCGTGGTCCGCGTCCCACTCGTCATCCCGGTCCGGGATGCCGTTGCCGTTGCGATCCTCGAAGCCGCCCCACTTGGCCGCGTACCACAGCGGATCTCTCAACAGCGTGGCGCTGCTGGCGGCGGTATTGACGGTGAACTGACGCACCGAGCGACCCGGCAGCGGATTGTTATCGTTCGGCACGTCCAGGAAGTAGTTCGGATCGCTGCCATTGCAGTCATAGCCGCCGGAGCTGTTCTTGTTACAGTCCTGCACGACCAGGTACACACCGTCCGCGGTGGTACCGGAAATCACATAACCGATGTGATGGATGATGCCGCCCGCCTGGTAGTCCGAGGACAACTCCACTTCCAGCGTGGTGGCGTTGACCATGCGGTAGCTGTAACGGACGATGGCATCCATGTCGTGGTCGTTACCGGCTTCGACGTCTTCGAAGTTCACCTGGAACGAGCCGCTGCGGCCGTCCGCGGCGATGTTCTCGACATAGAAGTCGACGATCTGGTTGGTCGGCTGGAACTGGCCCTCGGTGCGATTGATTTCGCTGTTGTACTGAACCGATTTGGCGAACGGCACCAGCGTGATCTTTTTGTCGCCGACCGGGATCTCGATCTTCGGCAGCGGCGACGCCAGCGCCACGGCGAACGTCTGCACCTTCTGGCGCGTGCGTGCGTTGGCGCGATTCTTCATGCCGTAGTACGCGACGCTCGCAGGATAGTAGCTGCCCTGCTTGGTCGGCTCTTCGGGCGCGAGGCCGCGAACGCTGGCCAGACTGTCCACGGTCTTGGGCCGGGGCGAGCCGTCGTAGGTGGCACCGGACTGGCCGATGAACCGCAGCCCGCGAATGCCAGGCTCGTTATCGGTGATCTCAGTGGCCAGGTCGGACACGTTCATCGCCGGCGCCAGATTGGTATCCGCGAGCGTGTCGCTGACGGCATCGCTGCCCGACTCGAGCGCGAATCCCGAATATTTGCCCGGCAGCTGATCGGAGTCGTAGGAATTGTTGATATCCGCCATCACCGTCTGGAACGGCTTGGTGCAGACCGGACGATCGGCGGTATAGGGATTGACCCAGTCGGCACGCGGCAATCCCAGGGTCGTTTCAACGTCGGTGTAATTGGAGCCTTTGACTGCCGTGAAAGCCGCCGTGCCCGACGACCGGCCGCGGAAGTAACGCAGCGTCTCGTACATCATCTCCGCGACCGGATTACCCCACATACGGCAGGAACCGTCCGTGATCGGGCCGCGAGCCATCGCCGGCAGACCGCAGTCATAGCTGGTGCCGCCGCTGCCGGTATAACGCGTGTACGCCGCGACGCGCAGCCGATCCAGCGTCCTGATGATGCCCACCGTGTCGGTGAGCGTGCCGTCGACCGGATTGATTTCGTCGGTGATCGAGCCGACGTTCTTACGCAGAACGCCGCCGCTCTTGTTCGCGGTATAGGAACCGGTCAACAAGCCGAACAACATGGAGTCGTTCTCGCCAAACTCGTGCAGCAGACCGAACGGCTTGTAATTCTGGTGCTGATATGGTTTGCAGGCTTCATGGGTACCGATCAGATTGGGCACGCACACCTGCACTCTGACCTGATAGTCGTTGTCGATGGTGACGGTCACATCGCCACTCGGCGGCGAGACGGTCGTGCCCGCGACTGGGCTTTCCTTACTGACCCATTCCCAGATGCGGTACGTCCGGTTGCGCAACACCCGCAGTAACGGCGGCCCATTGTCCTGGGTCCAGTTCGACGCGCCGACGTTCGGCGTGGTGTTCGCGAACAAGTGCCTCCTACCGGCATCCGGGCGAGTCAAGGGCGCGAAATCGGCGATGTCGTAGGGAGCATCGGAGGCGTACTCCTTACCCCAGCTGTGCGCGTCCATCGGAATGTGCGAGCGGACCAGCACAGTCTCGCTGTCGGTATCGACGGCTCGCTTGCCGCCGTACAACACCTTGCGGAGCGCATCGATGCGCGACATGGTCAGATAGTTCAGGAAGTCGCCGCTCCACGCGTTGCTGCAACGTTTGTTGGCAGTGAAGGAGCTCGGCACGAACTTGTCGGTGCTATAGGTGTAGCACTTGTACGAGTCGAAATAGCCGTAGTAGTCGATGCCGCCGGCATCGTTGGCCAGATAGCCCTTGTAACCCACGTCCAGCACGCCGTCGCCGTTCAGGTCGGAGGCGTCGTTATAAGCCTCGTAGTAGAGCTTGTGATCGCGCCCCACTACCAGCATGTTGAGCGGCGGCACGGTCGGCTCGAGGAACAGCGGCGAGTCGCTGAGCAAGAGATTGCCGGCGTGCGATGGCGTCGTCACCAGCGCGGCCAGCGCCACGAAGCCGAATGTCACACTACGCATGATGTACTGCTTGAGCATTTGCTTACCTTTGGCAGTGCCGACCTGCTTACTCGAATTCGATGCGCGCATAGGAGCTCTGAATCACGACCTGCGCGGTGTCGGTCATGCCTGAGGAGCGCGCCGTGGCCATATAAAAGTCACGCACGGTGTCCAGATTCGAATCGCCCACCGAGAGCACTTCGCGAACTTCGGCCTTGTGCTCGATGACGTAATCCGGATCGTTCTTCACGCTGCCCAACGCCTCGCGATTGCCATAGCGCTTGCCCCACTCGGTCCACCAGTCGTTGCTCTGATTCGCCAGGTCCAGCTCGAGCTCGGCCGTATCCACCAGGATGCGTTTTTCGTAGGTATTGCAGCCGGCGGCCGGCTCGCGGCAGCGGGTCAGCACTTCGGTCGCCGGCGACAACACCCGCTCGGCGGCACGCAGACTGGCCTCGGCGCCCTGCAGAGCGATTTCCTGATCGCGCTGGTTACCGGCCATGCGTTCCTGCAGACGCGTGCTCTGACTCGCGCCCAGACCCAGGAGGGTCATCACCAGCAGCAACAGCAAGCTGACCACCAGCACTGCGCCCTTCTGGCGAGTCGCGAACCGACGCGAAGCTCGATGACTGTTCATATCCACCTTCAATCGTAGATCTGGTTACGCAGCGCCAGCGTCGCGGTGAACACCTTGCGCTGGGTGCGATCGTTGAACGGCCCGGCCGTCACCTCTTCCGAGTCAGGGTCGGCGGGATCGGCGGCAAACAGCGTATAGGTCATGTTGTCGCGGTCGGTGCCGTATTCCTCAGGAGCTCGCGCCAGCAAAGCGATTTGCACGGTGAGCACCTGATCCCAATTGGCGATGTCGGCGGCCTCGCGGTAGCGATCGACGCGGCCATCGCCCACCGTGCCGCCGGCGCCGCCGTCGTCGACGCCGAAGCGAACCTCCATCCGATCGATGTCCTGAGCGATCTCATCGCTGCGGTTGGCGCCGCCCATCTTGCGCCACAGAGACATGTGCGTCGGGTCATCGGTGTCATCGGGCGTCGGCGCGAGGTAATAAATCATCGTCACCACGGGGAGCACGCTCGCGCCCTTCTTGAAGGGATGCTGAAACGTATTGCTCGAGTTGCCCGGGGTCTTCACGTCCTCGTCTTCATCGCCTCCCGCCGGGTCGAGCTGACCATGGGCGATCTCGCCGCTCGCGGAGTTGTAACCAGTGACCTGGAAGAAGGCGCGAGCCTCGCAATCGGAGACCGTCGCCATCTCGCCCACCTCGAGTCGGGCCGACGGGATGTCGTACACCACCAAAGGATCGGCCGCATTGGCCTGAGTGGTTCTGACCTCGAGGGAGCGAACCTCGCGCCGTGGAATGCGCAACACCAGCACATCCCCTTGCGGGTTCGGCGCGGGCGCGAAGATCGAGTTGTTCAGCGCCGGAGTGAATTGCTCGCCGCCATCGAAGCCCTGGGCAGGCACCGCGAAATTCCAGCGCAGGTCCGGCGAGGCCGGATTGACCACCGAGCTGATCCGATAGTCCCGCATGCGGCTCGGCGTAGTGCCGCGTGCGCAGCCTTGAAAACCGGCCGCACGGATGTCCGTCGCCAGCTGATCGAGCGCGAAGCGGCCGTTCTCCTGAACGCGGGACAGGCGCTCGGTCGTCTCATAACTGGCACGTGAGCTGATGAACAGCGCGATGACGCCCACCAGCAGCAGCGAGCTGATGGTAATGGCGACCATCAGCTCGACCAGGCTGAAGCCACGCATCCGCGAGTTGCCAACGATAACTTTCATTGTTTGCTCGGTGTGCTCTGAGCTCAGATCTGACTGGCGGTCTTGAATGCGAGCACGCCGCCGTCGTCATCCCCGACATCGACGCGCTCACGCCAGCGGATTTCGATGGTCACGATGCGCGTGGCGTCGTCGTATGTGATGCCGCCGATGCCTCTGGGCAATTGCCCCGCGAGGGTGTCGCGCCAGCGACGGATGTCCCTGCCCGCCGCATTGTTCGGAACGGTCTCATTAGTGATGTCGATCTCGTACTGCGTGACCATGCTGCGATTGGCCCGCATGCGATCGAGCATGTCGCCAGCCAGCGTTGCCGCTTGCGTGCGGACGAAAGAGTCATAGTTGTTGCGCACGGTGGTGAGCTGCAGAGCTGCGACGCCGAGCAGACCGACCGAAATGATGACCAGTGTCACCAGCACTTCGACCAGGGTCATGCCGGCGGCACGACGGGAGGAGCTGCGAAGAGTTTTCATAGGCGTGTTCATGTGGGGCACGCGGCCTTCTTGAAGCTCACCCGGCCCGCGGCGATCACTTCCACCCGGCGCGATCCATCAGGGTTCCGGCAGACCTCAGGCGACAGCACGAACGTCGTGGTCCGCGTACCCGCAGGCAACTGGACCATGCCGTCGGGGCGATAGGTCAGCGACGAGACCTCCGCGTTGACGACCCGGATCTTCTGCTCGGAGGCGGGTGCGACACGCTGCAGGATCTGGTCGTTGGTATTGGGCTCCGCCGTGGCGTCGACATTGAATCGGCCCAGCGGCGTGCGCACGTCGGACAGGATGAGCCAGCCGGTGGCCGCCCAATTGGAGTTCGTCGAGCAATCGTCCGGGTTGTTGGCTGCCACGGGACAAACGGTGACTGGCGTGCCCCGCTTCACCGCTTCGCTGCGAGCGATCGCCAGCGCACTCATCAAACTGTTGGTTTGAGTGGTGAGCCGGTGCCGCCGGGTCATATCGTTGAACGAGGGCACGGCAATGCTGATGCCGATGGTGAGCACCGTGATGGCGATCATCAGCTCCAGCAAAGTGAAGCCGGCCGTTCGGCCTCGCCCGCTGACCTGAGTGGGTGCTTTTTTCATGGCGCGCAAATTGCCCACCGCCGGGACCCGGGGCAACTGCAGCCGACCGGCGGCTTGCGGACCGAGACGGACGGCTGACGCGCACTGATTCTGTGAAATTGCCCAACCCAGCCCGCGAGGCCGCGCCGGGCCCGGTCAATCCGCCGAAGAAACGGCAAGCGAGCGTGGCAACACTGCTTCAAATAAGTATGTTTGTGTCGCGTTGAAACGACGTGTAGCTACATAACCTTTATCGGCCGGCGCCAATCTTGTATCCTCCGCGCTCGGCCAAGCTGGCAGCTTTTACAACAAAAGAAGCTGGCAAGCCTGAACCACGGGAACCAGCCATAACTCTCGTGTATTAAGAGGCCGTGAAAATTTGTCGCTCTGGTCCTTTTTTATCCGACCCGAAGGGGAAAGAACTCATGAAGAACACCATCTCCACCTCGCTGAAGGCAGGTATTGCTGCGTTGGCGCTCGTCGCTGCCAGCGGTTGCGTCTCGCAGAAAGCCGTTGATGAAATCAAGGCCACTGCCGACAAGGCCGTGCAGGACGCTGCTGCTGCCAAGGCTGCCGCTGATTCGGCTGCCAGCGCCGCTCAGTCCGCTCGTTCCGCTGCTGACAGCGCGCAGAGCGCTGCCAACCAGGCGCTGCAGGCCGCTCAGGCCAGCCAGGCCTGCTGTGACGCGACCAACGAGAAGATCGATCGCATGTTCAAGAAGTCGCAGTCGAAGTAATTCGACTCAAGCTTCGAGATCGCAAGATCAGGACAAACGCCGCGGAGCAATCCGCGGCGTTTTTCTTTTGGGCGGGAGAAAAAAAACGATAGAGGCGGACCCCACAGCCTCAGCCTGGACTAACTCGGTGGTTTAGGTGACCTCGGCCGCGGGATCCGCTTGCGCAGTTTAGCAGTGCACCCCACTACCCGTGGGAGACGCTAAGAAGACTATCGACCGGCGGTGTCGTTGATGACCTGGACGGTCGAGGGCACCGAGGCGGGATGAAGCATCACCGGCTCGGGAATACCGCTGGCACTGGCGAACGTGCGCTCGGCCTTCGCCCAGTCGATCACGCCGGAGCTGACGATCTCCGGACGCTCCTGAGTCGCGGCCACCAGCAGCTTGGTGATGTTGGTGAGACTGTGCGAATCGGCACTGTCCGTGCCTTCCAGCGGCGTATGCACTTCCATGAACAGCTCATCGCCGCGCCAGCCCATCTTGTATGGCTGATCGATCAAGCGCACCGGCGTATTCACCGGCACCAGCCCGTACAGCTCTTTGATGTCTTCCGGGAACATGCGCACGCAGCCATGGGTGACTTGCATGCCCACGCCCGAAGGACGATTCGTGCCGTGAATCAGATACGCGCCACCCGGAATGCCCAGGCGCATGGCGTATTCACCAAGAGGATTATCCGGCCCTGGCGGCACCGCCTTCGGCAACGGACGCCCGTCGGCCGCATGTTCCGCACGCACGGACTCTGGCGGATACCAGATCGGCTTCTCGCGCTTGTTCACGATGCGTGTGAGACCGAGCGGCGTATGCCAATCCATGCGCCCGACGCTGATGGGATAGGTACGAACCACTGCCGCCTCGCCTGGCTTGTGCGGCGGAAAATAAAACAAGCGATGTTCGGACAGACTGACGACGACGCCTTCGCGCGGCCCGTCGGGAAGAATGTAGCGCGACGGAATCAACACTTCCGTGCCCGCCCCCGGCACCCAGGCATTCACGCCGGGATTGGCCGCGACGATCTCTTCATAGCCCACGCCATAGCGCCGGCCGATATCCAGCAGCGTGTCTTCGTGCGCGGCCACCACCTTCTGCACTTCGCCGATCACGGTGTCCCTGCCGACCGGCAAGGTATAGGTCGCGGCGAATGCGTTGGTAGTGGCTGCCAGCAGCAGCGCGGCGCGGATCAGAGAGCGAATCTTCATGGTGAGCAAAAAGTCTAGCAGTTGCGCACGATCCAGAGTGTGAGCCGTGGCAGCTTCGCTGCCACAAATGCCAACAGACCTGTCAACTTCTTAACTGGTTCAATTTATGGGGGCCCGTGATCGATTTCAAGCCACTGCCGGCGTATGGGCCTTGAGCAGATTGACGATCTGGGTGGGCACTCCCTTACGCGCCTCGACCAGACCGACCGCGATGGCATTGGCGAACGACACCGTGTCGGCGCTGCCGTGGCTTTTGATCACCACACCGGTCAGCCCCACCATGCTCGCACCGTTGTAGGTGCGGGGATCGAATTCTTTACGTAGCGAACGGAGCACCGGCCACGAAGTCAGCGCCCCCACATAGCGCAGTGGATTGCGCGTGTATTCGGTCTTCAAGGCGCCGACCAGCATGTTGGCCAGCCCTTCCATCGTCTTGAGCGCGACGTTGCCGGTGAAGCCGTCGGTCACCACGACGTCCACTTCGCCCGAGAAAATATCGTCGCCTTCCACGAAGCCGATGTAGTTCAGCTTGCTCGCCGAGATCAAGCGCGCGGCGTCCTGCACGACGCTGTCGCCCTTGGTCTCTTCTTCGCCGATATTGAGGATGCCGATTCGCGGCCGGGCGATGCCATGCATGTCGGAGGCGACCACCGAGCCCATCACCGCGAATTGAAACAAATGCTCGGCGCTGCATTGAGAGTTCGCACCGAGATCGAGCATATGAGTGTGACCGTGACGGGCACGGATACGCGAGATGATCGCGGGCCGGTCGATGCCTTCGATGGTCTTGAGCACGAAGCGTGCTGTCGCCATCAACGCACCGGTGTTACCGGCACTCACGCAGGCGTCAGCCTCGCCCGATTTCACCAGATCGATGGCGACGCGCATCGACGAGTCTTTTTTCTTCCGCAGAGCTTCCTGCGGTTTCTCGTCCATGGTCACGACCTGGGAGGCTTCGCGCAGCTGAATACGCGACAGCAACGGCGCAGCCGCGCCGTTCAATAGGGCTTGAACGGGTTCTTTCAGGCCGACCAGCGTGATTCGCAGGTCGGCGTCTCTCTGCAGAGCCGAGAGCGCCGCAGGCACGGTGACGGAGGGGCCGTGATCGCCCCCCATGGCGTCGACCGCGATGGTGACCGGTCGGTTGCTCAGATACGGTCCTACAGAGCTAACGACGGTGAGTTATTCGTCGCTATCGGACTTTTCTTTGGTCGCGATCACTTTCTTGCCGCGATAGAAACCATCCGGCGAGATGCGATGACGGGAATGAGTTTCGCCGGAGGTCGGGTCGACCGACAGCGCCGGGCGCGCGAGGCCGTCGTGCGAGCGGTGCATGCCGCGCTTGGACGGGGTCTTTCGGCTTTTCTGAACAGGCATGACTGATCTCCAAACTATCCAATATCGACTTCGGGAAGCTCACTGCTTGCGCAGCAGGTCCCGCAAATTCTGGAACGGATGATGAGTCTTTCCGGGCGCGTCCTCCGCGTCCTCGACCTCATCCTCACGTTCCTCTGTCGATGCAATTTCACTCGACGCCGCAGCGGCGGCGCAGTCTTCGCTCTCGTGCATCGGCACCAGCGGCAGAGCCAGCAAGGCCTGCTCTTCCGCCAGCCAGGCCAGATCGAGCCGCGAGGGATTCGTGACCACCGGCTCGTAACCGCCCGGCTCGTCACTACGCTCCTCTTCGACGAGTATCACCTGAAAGGTGTCGTCGAGCTCGATGTCCGCCGGCTGCATGCAGCGCTGGCAGGTCTGCACGACCGTGCCATGCAGCTCGCCGGCCACAGCGGGCTTGCCATCGAACAGCGAAAACTGGAATTCCGCCTCGATCCACGAACCTTCCTGCCCGCCAGCCTCGCGCAGGCGCGGCAGCTCGGCAGCAGAAAAACGTCGTGCAATCGTGCTTCCCGCCCGCGCGCAGACCTCTGCATCGACGATATTGTCTGCGGGGACGGCCGGGGGTCGCGGCATGGGGCGCGTATACTAGCGGCGACCCCCCATGGTGTCAAAAAAAGAAAGAGCGTAAATGTTTGTTTTCTCACAGCTTGTAATCCGGCCCATGGCCGGGTTCGTCAAGGTTTGGCCATGACCCGCCCGCTCGCCCCCGCCAATGGGCTCCGGCTGGTGCTCGCATCCACCTCCACGTATCGACGGCAACTCCTGGAAAGACTGGGTATTCCGTTCACGGTCGCCGCGTCCAATGTCGACGAGGAACCCCTCCCCGGGGAGTCGGCGGTGGACCTGGTGCAGCGTCTGGCCCGGGCCAAGGCCGAAGCGGTCGCCCGCCGACATACCAACAGCCTGATCGTCGGCTCGGACCAGCTGGCCCTGTGCGGCCGGGACGTTCTGGGCAAACCGGGGTCCGGCGACCGCGCCATCGCCCAGCTCAAATCGCTGAGCAGCCAGCGCGTGGTGTTTCACACTGCCGTGCATGTCATCAACACGGCCACGAACGGCAACGAGGGTCATGTCGATCTGACCAACGTGCATTTCCGTTCGCTCACCGAGGACGAGATCAAGCGCTACGTCATGCGGGACAAGCCGTACGACTGCGCCGGCGGCTTCAAAGTGGAAACGCTGGGCATCACGCTGTTCAACCGCATCGAGTCGCAAGACCCGACCGCGCTGATCGGCCTGCCGTTGATCTGGCTGGCCGGCGCGCTCCGTCGCAACGGCTTCGATCTACCCTAGTTAAAACTCGGGATCGGGCATCCTGCCACGACCCTCGTGGCGAGGCGGCAAAAGGCGTGACTTTTGCCGCTCGCCCGCCGCCTGCAGCGGCGGGGTACATCCATGTACCCGGGCTTTCTATTTAAGGTCCTGCTTCAGCTTCTCGATCACCGCCTGCCAGTCAGGCGGTGGCGGCGCGCTCACGGTGAAGGGCTTCACGCCCTTGCGCTCGAACGACAGCGACTGCGCGTGCAGGAACATGCGCTGTAATCCATAGGGCTTGAGCTTCGCGTCCCGCTCGCGATCCCCATATTTCTCATCGCCCGCGATCGGGTGCCCGGCATGCGCGGCGTGCACCCGTATTTGATGAGTGCGGCCAGTACCGAGTGAAATATCCAGCAAAGTAGCCAGTTTGCCGAAGTGCTGAATGGGCTTGAACGTGGTGATCGCCTGCTGGCCGTCGGCGTGCACGCGAACGATCCGTTCCCCACCCGACTTCATATTCGTCTTCAACGGCAGATCGATGGTCTTGGTGCCGAACGGCCAGCGCCCGACCACCAGGGCCAGATAGCGCTTCTCCATGTCGCGCTCTCTTAATAAGGAATGCAGCTCGCGAAGCACGGCCCGGCGCTTGGCGATCATCAATACGCCGCTGGTGTCCCGATCGAGTCGATGCACCAGCTCGAGTTCCTTCAGCTCGGGGCGCGCCGCGCGCAACGCTTCGATCACTCCCGCGTTGAGCCCACTACCGCCATGGACCGCAACCCCCGCGGGTTTGTTCACGACGATCAGGTCTCGATCCTCATGAATGATGGCACTCGTGACGAACTCGCGGAGCGAACGTGATGGCGCGCTCCGTTCGGCCGCGCGCTCCTCGTCGGTCTTCCGCTGGATGGGGGGCAGACGAATCCGATCGCCCTCGACCAGCCGCGTTTCGGGCTTGGCGCGCTTGCCATTCACGCGCACCTCGCCCGTTCGCAAGATCCTGTAAATCAAGCTCCGAGGCACATCCTTGATGATCCGGCTCAGGAAATTGTCGATGCGCTGTCCGGCATCGCCCTCGCCAGCCTCCACATAGCTGACCCCGGGGCCTGAGCCGGTCTTAGGGGCGGAGGAAGCAGCGGACGGGTCGTCGGGGGATTTCACAGGTGCGGAGCCGGGCATGCGGGGGAGACTTTGAGAAGCGCTCGTAACTTATTGATTGACCATTGATTGGGCAAATAGCCTGTGATATGTTCCGCGACGATTTCAGGTTCGCGCGCGTCCAGACACAGATCTGCGACACCGATCAGTCGAAGCGACGCACGCGCACCGATACGCGGCACATTCGTGGGCAACGCTTCCGAAGGGGCCGCATCTTAGTTGGTTCTGCTCAGACCTGCCTGCTCAAGACCGGACAGGGTCGCAGACCATCGCTCGGCCGCGCGAACGGCGATGCCGGAATGACGCACCTCGTATTCCGGGTCGACGCAGCGCCTACGAGCGGGACGCCAAAGCGACAGGATAAAAAACGCGCCGGATCTTCCCGGTATTACACCAGGGGTCCGCGCAGGCAACATCGGATGAAGACATTCCCCGATCGCTCCTCCCTGCCTTTATGGCTCGCGCCCGCCGTGCGTGCTCGCCCGGCCCTTGAATCCTTAGAAGGGCCTCATGAAGAGAATGTTAGTCAACGCGACTCAGGAAGAGGAGTTGCGCGTAGCACTGGTTGATGGACAACGAATATACGACCTGGATGTAGAAGTCCCGTCGCGGGAACAGAAAAAAGCAAACGTATATAAAGGACGCATCACCCGCGTCGAGCCCAGCCTGGAAGCTTGCTTCGTCGATTACGGCGCGGAGCGCCACGGCTTCCTGCCGCTGAAGGAAGTCTCTCGCGAGTATTTCAAGGACGGTCAATCGCCCGGCGGTCGCGGCAACATCCGCGATTTGTTGAACGAAGGCCAGGAAGTCATCGTTCAGGTCGAAAAAGAAGAACGCGGCAATAAAGGCGCCGCGCTCACCACTTTCATCAGCCTCGCCGGCCGCTTCCTGGTCTTGATGCCGAACAACGCACGCGCCGGCGGCGTGTCGCGTCGAATCGAAGGCGAAGACCGCGAGCAACTGCGCGAAGCCCTCGATCAGGTGCAGATCCCCGACGGCATGGGTGCCATCGTGCGCACCGCCGGTGTCGGCCGCTCCGCCGAAGAGTTGCAGTGGGACCTCGATAACCTGAAAGAAGTCTGGAATGCCGTGGCCGGCGCCGCCGAAGGCAAAGCCGCCCCGTTCCTGATCTATCAGGAATCCAAAGCCATCATCCGCGCGCTGCGCGATTATCTGTCCGACGACATCGGCGAGATCCTGATCGATAACCAGGAGATCTACGCCGAGGCGCAGCAGTACATGCAGCGCTTCATGCCCGCGGGCTTGCGCAAGCTGAAGTTCTACGAAGACAGCGTGCCGCTGTTCACGCGCTTCCAGATCGAAAACCAGATCGAGTCGGCGCACTCTCACAAGGTCAACCTGCCCTCGGGCGGCTCGATCGTCATCGACCCGACCGAAGCGCTGGTCTCCATCGACATCAACTCCGCCCGCGCCACCCGCGGCAGCGATATCGAAACCACTGCGCTCAACACCAATCTCGAAGCGGCCGACGAAATTGCCCGTCAGCTGCGCCTGCGCGACCTCGGCGGCCTGATCGTCATCGACTTCATCGACATGGAGTCGCAGAAGAATCAGCGCGCCGTCGAAGACCGTCTGCGCGACGCCGTGAAGCAGGATCGGGCGCGCATTCAGATCGGCCGCATCTCGCGCTTCGGCTTGCTGGAGCTGTCCCGTCAGCGTCTGCGTCCGTCGATCGGCGAGTCCGCCAGCATCAACTGCCCCCGCTGCAGTGGCATGGGCTCGATCCGCAGCGTCGATTCGCTAGCACTCGCCCTGCTCCGCCTGATCGGCGAAGAAGCGCGCAAGGACCGCACCGTCAAAGTCATCGCGCAGCTGCCGGTGGAAGTCGCCACGTATCTCATGAATGAGAAGCGTGAGTGGCTCAACAACATCGAGCACAAGAGCGCCGTGCAAGTGGTGATGGTGCCGAACAAGTACATGGAGACACCCGCGTACGAGATCCGTCGCGTGCGTGACGACGAGGCCGGTCTGCCGGAGAATTCGGCAATCAGCCATCAGATTCCGGTCGCTCCGCAGCCGTCCGCCGAAGAAATTGCCAAGCGCGAAGAGCGCGCCGCCGCCGCTCAGCCGGCCGTGGTGACCTCGACGGTGCCGTCGATCCCGCCGCCGCCAACGATTGCGATGGAAACGACCATTGCGCCGCCACCGAAGCCCGAGCCGGTTGAGCAGATCGGCATCTTCGTGAAGCTGTGGCGCTTCTTCTTCGGCACGGGGACGCCGCCCGCACCGGTCGCTGAACCGGCACGTCGCGACGCGGGTCAGCGCCCTGCTCGCTCCGACGGTGGTCATCGTCGTGATCGCGATCGTCATGGCCGTGACCGCGGCGGAGATCGTGATCGTCAGGGCCGCGGCCCGCGTGATCGTGATCGCGATCGCGGTGGCAAGCAGGAACAGCGTTCGGACAAGCCGGCGCAGGAAGCTCGCCGCGACGGTCAGCAGCAACGACAGGATCGAAACAAGCCGCGCGAACAAGGCGCGGATGGCGGTCGTCACCACGAAGGCGGCGGTCGTCCACAACAGCAGCGTCAGCAACAGCAACCTCAGCGAGCACCCGCCGCTCCGGCCGCAGCGCCTGCTGAAGGTGCAGCTCCGGCCGCGCCTGGCGCCGCTCAAGGTAGTGACGCGCAACGCTCAGGCGAGCGTGGCGATAGAGGTGAACGCGGTGAGCGCGGCGGACGCGGTCGTCGTGGTCGTCGTCGTCGTGGCCGCGGTCGCGGCGGTGACGATGGCGGTCAGGGCGGCGGCGACGGCCAGGCTCACGGCGGCGGAGAGTCCAGTGGTGGCGGCTCGTCAGCGGCTGCGTCTGGTGATCATGCTCCGTCCGCACCTCGTGAATCGAGCTCGGGTGGTGGTGGTGATTTCGGTGGCGATGCGCCGAGCCGACCCGAGCCCCAGCAGCCTCGCTCCGAAGCGCCGCGTGAACAGGCGCCGCGTGAGCACGCGCCCCGCGAACATTCGAGCGAGTCGTCTCCTCCTCCCGCGCCGAAGCCTCGTGAGCCCGAAGGTCAGGCTCCGGCCGCGTCGAGTGGTGCGGAGAAATTCACCGTGTGGAGCTCTTCGCCGTCGGCGGGCAGCAGCTCGTGGGGTGGCTCGGGCGGCACGCGTCGCGACGAGTAATCCAGCGTTCTTCGTTTGAAACAAAGGGCCGGCGGGCAACCGCCGGCCCTTTTGTTTTATCTGCGCAGCTCGGCCAGCAGGCCCTGCGCCGCCTCTTCCAGCAAATCCAGCACGTCCTCGAACCCCTGCGCTCCGCCGTAATACGGATCGGGCACGAAGCGCGACGGCGCGTGGGGCGCGAACTCCATCATCAAACGAATCCGATCGTGATGAATTGCCGGCGCGCGTCGACGCAGCTCCTGCAAGTTGTCCTCGTCCATTGCCAGAATCAGATCGTAGAGAGCGAAGTCCTCGGCCGCGACCATACGCGCTCGAAGCGACGACAGATCGATGCCCCGGCGCCTGGCCGCCGCAATCGAACGACGGTCCGGCGGCGAGCCGACGTGATAATCGTGAGTGCCGGCGGAGTCGATCTCGATCTGCAAGTCCGGCGCGTTGCTCACCAGGACGTGACGAAACACGCCCTCCGCCGTCGGCGAACGGCAAATGTTTCCCATGCAGACAAACAGAATGCGCTTGACGCTGCGAGTTCCCATGCTGGTACGGCTCGACGCCGCCCTCTGGCGCTGAATGACGGCTATTGTAATCGTCCCGCGACCGACCGCGTGATTGGAAATATCTGCGCGCTCAGCTGTTTGCTGACGCCAATCCGCGCCTCGGCCCCTAGTCGAAAATGCTGATGGGCGCGTCTCGGGCGCGTGCGTACAAACGCATCCCTATCGGCCGAGCACGGCCCAAATAGCGGCCACTCATGCCGAAGTCAGCACACAACTTCGCAGAAGGCGATCGCGTGCGAGCCGCACGCCGCCCGGAATTTCCCGACGGTACGGTCCTGCGGCTGATGGATCTGGGTTATTTACTGATCCGCTGGGACAGCGACGTGCTGGAGACCGCACATCACTCGGAGCTCACCAAGCTGCGCGACGACTCAGCTCGCGCCTAGCACCGCGCGCACTCGAATCAGATCGCTCTCTGTGTCGACGCCCGCCGGCGGCGTCTCCGAAGCGACCGCGACGACGAGTTTCATTCCCGCCTGCAACGCGCGCAGCTGCTCGAGTTTTTCTGTGAGCTCCAGCTCCGCCGGCGGCAGCGCCGTCACCCGCTGCAAAGCTTCGACTCGATAAGCATAGATGCCCAAGTGACGTTGCGCGCCTGCGAAGCTGACCTGGCTCGCGAGCCCCTGCAAAGCACCGTCCCGCGTCCAGGGAATCGGCGCGCGACTGAAGTACAGCGCAGTGCCATCTTTCGCTGTCACGACCTTCACTACGTTCGGATCCAGAAACTCGTGCAGGCTGGTGATGGGCGTGGAAAGCGTCGCGATGGCGGCATCGGCATGCTGTTCCAACAAGCTGGCCACCTGCCCCACCAGCGCCGGCGGTAACAGCGGCTCGTCGCCCTGCACGTTCACGACGATGGTTCGCTTGTCCCAGCCGCGCTGACTGGCGACTTCAGCAATGCGGTCCGTGCCCGACAGATGATTGGCATTTGTCATCACCGCGATCGACTGTTTCGAGCGCGGATCGATGGAGGCGCCGGCAATGCGCTCGTCGTCTGTAGCAACGAGTACTTCGTCTGCGCCGCTCTGTGCGGCCGCCGATATCACCCACTGAATCATCGGCCGACCGGCAAGATCCAGCAGCGGCTTCGCCGGCAAGCGAGCCGACGCGTAGCGCGCCGGAATGACGACTTTGAATGTCACATCAATCCTTCAGCAGCGGGTCCATCGGGTCGAGCGTGCGCGCCTCGTCTTCGAACATCATCGGAAATCCGTCGCGAATCGGATAAGCGAGCCGATCGGCCCGGCAGACCAGCAGCTGCTGGGACTTCACATACTGCACGGGGCCCTTGCAGAGGGGACAGGCGATGATGTCGAGTAATTTGGTGTCCAGCATGACGGACGCTCCAATGAATCAATGAGACGGCAGCAGGCGATCGAGCAGACGATCGATGGCTTGCGCATCCGCCTCGCCGATCGCGATATCCAGGCGCACGGCCCAGCAGTTCGCGAGCCGCGAGGCAGTCGCGCCAGGCGGGCATTTTACTGCATCTTTCTCGGTCATTAGCACTGGCGCGCCGTCGGGGAAGGAAATGTGCTCCTCGGTCAGCCGAACGTGGTCCGGCAAGGGGTGCGCGTCGACCGACAGGCCCAGGGCCGTCAGCGCATCGAAAAACGCCTGTGGATTGCCGATGCCCGCGATGGCATGCACGGGCGAGCCGACGAAACTCTCTAACGAACGGCGCTCGCCGGTGCCGAGCGACACCGCGTCGCCGAGCACTGGCGTTGTCACGATTGCATTCGGTATCGCGTTGCCGGCGGTGGGTTGTGCGCGTCGGGTGAGCACCTTCAAGCCGACGCTATTCAAGCGACTGGGCGGCTCACGCAACGGCCCGGCGGGCAGCAGTCGGCGATTTCCCAGACCGCGCCGCTCGTCGACCACGGCGATCTCGAGATTGCGTACCAGGCGATAGTGTTGCAAACCGTCATCACACACGACGACTTCGGCGCCGCGCTCGATGGCGCGATTTGCGGCTGCGACCCGATCAGGACCTGCAACGACCAGCGCGCCGGTTCGTCGCGCCAGGAGCACGGCTTCATCGCCCACTTCTTCGGCAGAAGTTTCGTTTGTGACATCGCGCGGCCATTGCGTCGATGTGCCGCCATAGCCACGTAACACGATACCGACTCTCACGCCCCGCGCTTGCAGCCGCTCGGCGAGCCAGATCGTCATGGGAGTCTTGCCCGTTCCGCCGACCGTGATGTTGCCGACGACAATCACCGGGCGTGAAACACGGAACGATTGCGACCAGCCGCGTCGATAAGCCGCGCGCCGTACAGCCGCGACGGCACCGAACAACCACGACAGCGGCAGGAGCAGCAGCGAGAACCACTGCGATCGACCTTCGTACCAGACCCGCTGCAGGAACGCGTCCATCAGGACGTCATGCGTTGAACTGCATCGCGTGCAGCATCGCGTACTGTCCCTGTTTTGCGATCAACTCGGCATGCGTGCCGCTCTCGATGATCTTGCCCGCTTCCATCACCAGAATGCGGTCGGCCTTCTCCACGGTCGACAGGCGATGCGCAATCACCAGCGTCGTGCGGTTGTGCATGAGTTCTTCGAGGGCCGACTGAATGAAGCGCTCGGACTCGGTATCGAGCGCCGAGGTGGCCTCGTCGAGAATCAGAATCGGCGCATCTTTCAACAAGGCTCGCGCAATCGAAATGCGCTGCCGCTGTCCGCCGGACAGCAACACGCCGCGATCTCCGACCATCGTATCGAGCCCTAACGGCAGCTCGCGCACGAAATCCATCACGAGAGCCGCTTGAGCCGCGCGTTCGATCTGCTCGTCGGTCACTTTGCGACCGAACGCGATATTGGCGCGAATGGTATCGTTGAACAGCACCACGTCCTGGCTGACGACCGCGATCTGCTCGCGCAGGCTGCGCAGTTGATATTCGGGAAGCTCGTGACCATCGACGCGAATGCTGCCTGCGTCCGGCTCATAGAAACGCGGCAACAGATTCACCAGCGTGGACTTGCCGCTGCCGGAGCGGCCAACGATGGCGATCATCTCGCCCGCCGCGACCTTCAAACTCACATCGTGCAGGGCCGCGCCCTTGCCCACCGGATACGTGAAAGAAACATTCTGATACTCAATGTCGCCACGAACACGCTCGGCGATGTAGCTCCCACCTGCAGGCTCGACCGTTTCGTCGAGCATCTGAAAGATACTCTGCCCGGCTGCGATGCCCTGCTGCAGCGGGCCCGACACACCCACCAACGCGCGCAGCGGCTGAGCAATGCCGACCAGCGCGACAAAGAACGCGAGCAGATCGCCCATGCTGGTACGGTGATTGATCGCGTCCGCGATCGCGATGGACAGCACGATGGCCGAGCCGGTCGCCGTGACCATCTGCACGACCGGATTCGACAAGCCTTTGGTGAGCACCAGTTTCATGTGCGAGCGACGGTTGTGCTCGTTCACGCCTTCGAATTGCGCCGTCTGATAGTCCTCGGCGTTGTAGACCTTGATGACGCGCGGCGCTTCCAATGTTTCCTTGGCGATGCGCGTGATGTCGCCCATCGAGTCCTGGATGCGATGACTGTAGCGACGGAATTTCTTGTTGATGATGCCGATCAGCCAGGCCACCAGCGGGCCCATGATCAGCGCGATGGCCGCCAGCCGCGCGTTGAAATAAAACAAGGCCACGATGGAGCCGATGATAGTCAGCGCCTCGCGCAGCGTGATCAGCACCGAATCGGTGGACGCCTGGCCGATCTGCTCGGTGTTGTATGTGAGCTTGGTCAGCAGCACGTTGCTCGAGTTGCGATCGAAGTAGCCCACCGGCAGATGCACGATGCGCTCGAACACCTGACCGCGCAGCCGCTTGACGATCTGCCGGCCGACATAGCCCATGCAATACGTCTGGGTGAAGTCACCGAGACCGCGTAACAAGAACAGGCCGATCAGCGCCAGCGGCAACCAAACGATGGTGCGTGGATCGCGATTCTCGAACGTGCCGTCGCCGAACACTTTGGCGAACGCGGTAAAGCTCACCATGCTGATCGAGAACACGATCGCGCCGAGCATGCCGAGCGCGAACATGCCGCGATGGGGTCGCAGATAACCGATCAGGCGTTTGTAGGTCTGCCAGGCGTCGTCTGGCATGGCAGCCTTCGCGGAACGTGACATGGTGACCGGGACGTTCTTATGAGTGACGTCGTTACTGGGCTGCGCCCGAGGTGCTCTGATCGTTGACTGTGGCAATGCTGATAGCCTTGAATCCGAGGCGACCGAGCACGTCCATGGCTGTCACCACCGACTGATGCGTGCTACGGGCATCGGCGCGGATGGTGACCGGCAGGTCGCGTCGCTCGCCGGCAAGCTTGGAAACCGCCGCCGACAATGTCGCGGGGCTGGTGTTGATCAACACCTGGCCATTGACACGATACTCGCCGGTGGCGGTCACGGCCACCTCGATGGGATCCTTTTTCTGGTCCGCCGCCGGCTCGGTGCTGGCCTGGGGCAGCTGCAGCTTGATGCGCGACTCGTCGACGAACGTGGTCGAGACCATGAAAAAGATGAGCAGCAGCAGCACCACGTCGATCAGCGACGTGAGGTTCATCTCCGGCTCTTCGTCGGCTTTCGGGCGGAGGTTCATGCGCCTTCCCGCGACTGGGATTCCAATGCCTCGACCAGCTTGATGGCTTCTTTTTCCATCTGCACCACCAGCGTCTGCACGCGGCCGCGCAGGTATTTATAGGCCAGCAGCGCCGGGATGGCGACCGTAAGGCCCGCAGCGGTGGTGATCAGCGCCTCGGCGATACCGCCGGCCAGGCTGGCGGGATTGCCGATACCGGACACGGTGATCGAGTTGAAGGTCCGGATCATGCCGAACACCGTGCCCAGCAGGCCCATCAACGGCGACAGCGAGGCAATGGTGCCGACCGTGCCGATGAACCGGTCCAGCTCGTGGACCACGTGCCGGCCGGTGTCCTCGATGGCCTCGCGGATCACGACACGATCGCGATTACGATTGGTCAGGCCCGCGGCCAGGATCTTGCCCAGCGGCGAGTTCTGCTGAAGCGCGGCGATATGCTTGTCCTGAATCTGCCCCTGCTCCACCCAGCGCCACACCTTTTCGGTGAGCTCGGCCGGCAGCACGCGCTTGGTTTGCAGGGTCCAGAGACGTTCCAGAAAAATGGCTGCGGTCACGATGGAGGCGAGGATGATGGGCCCCATCATGATGCCGCCGGCTTTCACGATTTCGAACATGACAGTGTTTGCTGTGACCGTGTGTGGGGAGCCGGGTTATTCGCCGCATACTAGCAGCTTTCGCCGCACGAGCATCATTACCGGGTCCAGTAACGTCGCTGTGTGTGACGGTGCTCGCGAACTTGCAAGCCGGCAGCCTCGAACGTGACGGTGATTGCGCCGCTCGCCGCCGTTTCGTAACAGCGCGAGCCCGCCTCTCGCCAGCGCGCCACCACCGCCGGACGCGGGAAATTCCAGCGATTCCGATAGCCGGTGGAAAAAATCGTCACATCCGGTCGCACGGCGGCGACGAATAGCGAACTCGAGGAAGTGTCGCTGCCGTGATGAGGCGCGACCACGACGTCGGCCTGTGGCAAACCCGCCGCGAGCAGCGCTGTTTCGGCATCGGCTTCGATGTCGCCTGTCAGCAGCGCGGCGCCCTCGTGACCTTGGATCAGCAGCACGCATGAACTGTCGTTGCCGCTGCGTCCCCGCGCCTGCCCTTCAGAATGCGGATGCAAAACCGTGAACCTCACGCCGTCCCATTCCCAGTACTGGCCACGATGACAGGCGATTCTGGCGGAATCATGGAACGCAACCGACGGACCGGTGGCAATAGCGCGCACCGGCATTCCCGCCAGCAGCTCGGACATGCCGCCGCTGTGGTCCTGATCGCCATGACTCACCATGAGCAGGTCGATGCTACGCACGTCGCGATTACGCAAGAACGGCAGCACCGCCAACTCAGCGGCGCTACGCCCCGATGGATACGCCGGCCCCGTGTCGTACACCAACGTGCGCGAATGCGTTCTCACAACCGTGGCCAATCCCTGCCCCACATCGAGCACCGTCAGCTCGAATGTGCCGGGCGCTGGCGTCGGCGCGCGATAGAACATCATCGGCAGACATAGCAGAGCACCCGTGAATCGCAGCGGCCAGATCGCCGGCAACGTCAGTAATAAAACGCCCGCGATCAGCGCGAAGAAAACCGGCAGCGACGGCTGCGGCGCATGCCACACCGCCAAGGGTTGGCGCGCGAGCCATTCCAGCAAAGGCCAGCCTGCGTCGAGCAGAAAAGCAGGCAGTTTGAGCAACGGCGCACCGAGCGACGGATCGATCATTGCCGCCACCGTGCCGATCAGTGTGCTCGGCACGATCAATAAGGTGAACACGGGAATCGCCAGCACATTCGCGATCGGTGCCACCAACGACAGATTGCCGAACGACGCCAGCAACACCGGGACCAAACCAATCGTCACCGCCCATTGCACGCGGCTGAAGCTCGCGATCGTGCCTTCCCGCAGCAGCCGGCCCGACGTCGCCATGAGAATCACCAGCACTGCGATGAACGATAGCCACGCGCCCACCGCCAGCGGCGCAAAGGGATCGAGTAGCAGAATCGCGATCAGCGCCAGACTCAGCGACCGGCCGATATCCAGCGTCCGCCGAAATCCTCGCAAACCGAAATAAATACACAGCATGACGAGAGTACGCTGCGTGGGAACGGACATCCCCGCGAGTACCGAATAGATCACCGCGGCCGCCATGCCGGCGAGCACCTGACCGTGCATGGCCGTCAACCCCAGCGGCTGCGCACGACGCCAACGAACTATGCAACCACCCGCCCAGGCCGCCAGCATCGCGACCATGCCGATGTGCAGGCCGGAGATCGCCATCAGATGAGTCGTGCCCGTCGCAGCGAACACGCGCCACTGCTCGGCCTTCATCGCGCTCGTATCGCCGATCGCGAGGCCCTGCAGTACGCCGAGCATTCGGTGATCCCCAACTGCGGCGGCAATGCGCGAGCCTATCCATGCGCGGGCTTGCACGATGACATATCGAAACGATGTGACAGGCAGTCGACGATTGCCTGCATCGTCACGCACATAGCCGACTGCGCCGACGCCTTCACGAAACAAATGACCTTCGTAATCGAATCCCCCGGGATTGGCGAACCCGTTGCGACGCTTCAAACGAATGGTGAGCTGCCATTGCTCGCCCGGGTGCAGCGTCGCTGGCGCTCGATACCAGGTCAGACGCAAGCGCGGCGGGACGTCGACTGCCGCATCGACCACGTCGAACGTGAATTGCGGATCGACGGTCAAATCGGGCAAGGATGCAATGAAGCCCCGCACGGAGAGGTCCTCGCCTTCGCGCTCGGCCGGCAGATCGTCCGCCAGTCGCGAGGCTGCGTGGCCCCACGCCCACACGACTCCGAGCACAACCGCTATGCCAGCTTGGCGGGTTGCGCGGTGTCTCCCTACGAGCAACACCATCGCAACCACAAATGCCGCAAGCCATGCAAGCGCCGGCAATGTCGGCAAACTGTGAATCAGGCCGTGGCCTACGAGGAAACCCAGGGCAATTGCACCCATCGCGCCTCCTTGCGCGTGAACAAATCCGTCGCGGCTGACGCGCGCGACTGAGATAATCGCCGTTCCAGTCCACCCCGCCGCCTCGAATGCCCCGACGAGTCTTCAAAACCCTCAGCCGCCAGCGCCATCGCTGGAACGATCGCTGGTTCATGCGGCCGTTCCGACTGTTGCTGGAGGAGTCGGTGTACTGGAGCTTGAACCGGCGCAATGTGACGCGAGCGTTCGCGCTCGGCCTGCTGATCGCGTTCATCCCCATCCCGGTCCATTTCCTGCTCGCGACCGTGCTGGCGTTGAGCTTTCGCTTGAACGTGCCGGCCGCGATCTTCGGCACCTTCCTGGCCAATCCGTTGACCATGGTGCCGATGTACATGGGCGCTTACTGGCTCGGCAGCCATCTGCTCGGCATCACCACTCACCCCATTGCGTTTGCAATGACGTGGGAATGGCTGACCACGCAGCTGCTGCCCATCTGGAAACCGTTCCTGCTGGGATGCCTGGTGCTGGGCGCGATCTCAGCCCTGATCGGCTACGCGGTCGTCGGCGGCATGTGGCATCTGAGCCTGGTCCTCAAATACCACGAGCGCAAAGGCGGAAGTGCTTTGAAAGCGTCGGCGAAAGCCGAGAAATGAGGCGACGGCGAGCAGCGTTATCAGACCGATCGCTCCTCCTCCGCCACCGCCGGAATTGCTTGAAGCCGCGGGGGTGCTCGGAGCCTCGGTAATCGGCGCGGGAGTCGAGCTTCCGCTCGCACAAGCGTTCGTACCGGCACTCGACGGCGCGGTCGTCGTAGCAGCGCTGGAACTCACCACGACATCGGCTGTGTCCTGACGTCCCATGTTGTCCGTGACTGTGAGTCGCACGGTGTACGAACCCGATGAGGGCGCAATCACGGTGGCCGTATCCGTACTGCTTCCGACAATCGAGACTGAGCCGCTGACTACGGTCCATGCATACGAGGCGACCGTGTAATTACAAGCCGCAGCGCTGCCCGCGCCTCGCAGCGTGAGGCTCTGCCCAGCACTGACGCTTACAGGCGTCGTAACAGCGGCAATCGGCCGCAGCGCTGCCTGCACAGCGCCGTTTGCATTGGCCATGCCCGCGCCGCACGTCTGCGTCGTGCAATTGCATTCACCGGTCTGCAGATCGATCGCGCTCGTGGGGACGTGACATTGAGGAATATTCGCTGCGCTCGACACCGGGAACGGCTTGGTGGCCCCCTCCTGTAAGCGCGAGATCAACTGAATGGAATTCAGATTGGCGTTTGCCGAGACCATGAGTCCCGCGATCCCAGAGATGATCGGCGCGGAGAAACTGGTCCCGACGTTGGTGTTGCTTTGATCGGTGTAGGCATGAGTGCCGGCTGTCGTGGCACCGAGGTTATACGTCGTATCGATCGAATACAGACAAGGCAGGCCCGCCGCGGTGTTGACGCAATTGCCGCCCGGCGCACCGAGTTTGATCTCAGTGCCGAGACTGCTGAAGCCGACCTTCGTGCCCGCATGACGCAGGCCCGCGATGGCCGCAACGCCGTCGCACCTCGCAGGCACATCCACAGGTCCGCCTTCGTTTCCTGCGGATGCCACGACGAGAACGCCGGCCGCCGTGAGTTGATCGACGACGTCTTGATAACTCGCGGGGCAACTCGTGCCGGTCGCTCCGAGACTCAGGTTCTCGATCTTCGCGGGATTGGGATTATCGGGCACGCCGTCGACGTGAATACCGCCCACCCAGAGCATGCCGGCTAGGATGTCCGAGTCATATCCGCCGCATTTGCCCAACACGCGCACGGGCAGAATCGAACTGCTCCAGGTGATGCCAGATACGCCCGTCGAATTGTTGGTCAGCGCACCCAGGATTCCCGCGACGCGTGTGCCGTGCCACGAGCTGTCGGAGACTGTGCAATCGCTGAACGCGGGCGAATTCGCCTCCGCCGTCGTGACCCAGTCGCCCGGATCGGTCGGATCCGCGTCGCGCCCATTGCCATCATTGGCCACCGATGTATCGGAGATGAAATCGTAGCCGGGCAGCAATCGTCCGCTGGCTGTCGTGCTCAACAGATCCGGATGGCTGAACAACACCCCCGTGTCGAGCACCGCGATCACGACACCAGAGTTGCCTGTCGTCACATCCCACGCACCCTCGGCATTGATCGCGGCCGGCGTCGAGCTCGCGTTTTGTAAGTACCACTGTCCCGAATACAGCGGATCGTTGGGCACGGCGTGCGGATAACGCAGCTGATCCGGCTCTGCGTATTCCACCGCAGAGTCCGCACGGAGACGCGCAAGACTCTCGTCGAGCGATTCACCCGACGTCTCCGATTCGAACTGCATCACGTGCAGATTCGAGGCGATCTGACGCGTTTGTTGCAACGTGAGTTTGTTTCGCCCTGCGAGCGCGGCAATGGTGCTGTTGGCGGACTTCGCTTGAGCGCTTCCCGATGTGCCGCCAGCGCTGAACCTGACGATCACTCGCTTGCTCCCGGCACTCGCACTCGCGGGTTGTTTGCGAGCCGGATTGTATTCGGCGGCAGCGACGCTGAAGCTGATGAAGACCGCGACCGACAGACTCAACAGGATATGGCTGAAACGCATGACGTTCCTTTCTGTCCCTATTGCGTTGGCTTGATCTCGAGCGCGGCCGGAAGTCTACGGGCGAACCTTCCCCGCAAATGTAATCAATCGTTGCTCGTCGCGAGTTCGCGACGCAACGATGTTACTTCGTGAACGGCCGATGAATGGAGTCAGGCGGAATGCAATCTTCCGTCGGTCAGCGTGAGCGATCGTTGTAGTTGTGCAGCCAGCTCGGGCGCGTGAGTGACGATGATCAACGCCGTGCCGAGCTCTCGGTTCAGCTCCAGCATCAACTCGAATACCTGACGCGCATTCGCGCCGTCGAGATTTCCTGTGGGTTCATCCGCCAGCACGACCGGCGGACGCGTCACGAGCGCACGCGCGACGGCAGCACGCTGACGCTCACCGCCCGACAATTGCCCCGGTCGATGTTCGAGACGAGCCCCCAAGCCCACGCGCTCCAATAGCTGGCGTGCTTGCGCCCGCGCCTCTTCCACCGCCACGCGACGGATCAGCAGCGGCATCGCGACGTTCTCCAACGCCGTGAACTCAGGTAACAAATGATGGAACTGATACACGAAGCCCAACGCCCGGTTGCGCAGATCGCCGCGCTCCTTGTCGGAAAGCTCGCTGATCTCCTGGCCCGCGATCCGGACCGTGCCGGACGTGGGCAGATCCAGCCCACCCAACAGCTGCAACAACGTGGTCTTGCCTGAGCCGGACGCGCCGACGATGGCGACGCGCTCGCCGGGGTGGATGACGAGATCGACGCCTTTGAGCACTTCCACGCGGGTGTCGCCCTGCTGGAAATGTTTGGTCAAATTGCCACAAGCCAGAACCGGATCGGACATGAATTTCTCTTTGTTCTCAATCGTGGCGCAAGGACTGCGCGGGCTGCGTGCGCGCGGCACGCCACGCCGGATACAACGTCGACAGGGAGCACAACAGGAACGTGGTCACACTGATCTTGATCACATCGGGCCACTGCACCGTGGCCGGCAGATCGCTGATGAAATACACCTTGGCATCCAGGAAATGCACGCCCAGCACAGCCTCGAGGCCGTGAATCAATGTTTCCAGATTGACCGAGATCAGCACGCCGAGCGCCACGCCCGCCACCGTGCCGATGAAGCCGATCGCGGTTCCCTGAGTCATGAAAACCGTCAGGATGCTGCGCGGTGACGCGCCGATAGTACGAAGAATCGCGATGTCGGTGCGCTTGTCCTTCACCACCATCACCAGCGTCGACACGATGTTGAACGCCGCCACCGCGACCACCAGCAACAGGATCAGAAACATCGCCGACTTGGTGAGCTGAATGGAGCGGAAGAAATTGGCGTGCTTGCGCGTCCAGTCGTCGATGTAATAACCGCCGCCCAGCGACAGCGCCAGCTCACGCACGAGCTGCGGCGCGAGCATCATGTCCGTGAGCTTCAGGCGCAGCCCGGTGACGTCATCGCCCATGCGATACAACTTCGCCGCGTCCTGCAGATTGATATAGGCCAGATTCCGATCGAACTCGTACATGGCGGCGTTGAAAATGCCGACCACTTTGAAGGCACGGTAAACCGGCGTCACCCCGACGGGCGTGACTTTGCGTAACGGCGTGACGATCACGACCCGATCGCCCAACGACACGTTCAATGCTTTCGCCAGCTCCGCGCCGAGCACAATGCCGTAACCACCGCCTTTCAGAGCATCGAACGACCCCTCAGACATCTTCTCGGTGATCGATGTGACTTTGCGTTCGTAGTCGGCGAGCACACCGGTCACCATCGCACCGCTGCTCTTCGAGCCGGCGATCAACAATGCCTGTGCTTCGATATAAGGCGCCGACGCGACCACGTCGGGATTCTCGCCGATCTTCGCCGCCGTTCCCTGCCAGTCGGGCAATCCCGAACCGAAGGCGCTGATCGTGGCATGCGAGGTGAGACTGAGGATGCGACCGCGCACCTCACGCTCGAACCCATTCATCACCGACAACACGACGATCAGCACCGCCACGCCGATGGCGATGCCGAGCATGGAAATGGTCGAGATGAAGGACACGAACCGATTGCCCCGGTTCGAGCGCAGGTAGCGCCGGCCGATCAAAAATTCGTAACGCTTACTCATAGCGCAAGGCTTCCGCCGGCTCGGTCGCCGCGCCACGCAGAGACGGATAGATCGTCGCCACCACTGTGAGCAACAACGCCGTGAGCGTGATGCCGATGACCTGCGGCCACTGCACCTCCGACGGCATATCCGAGATCACGAACACCGTCGGATCGAACACTTTCACCCCGGCGATTCGCTCGAGGAACGGCACGATGGTGCTCACATTGAACGCCAGCAGCAGCCCCAGGACCAACCCGAGCAGCGCGCCGAACCAGCCGATGAACACACCTTGCGTCATGAACACACCGACGATATCTCGCGGCGTCATGCCGACGGTGCGCAGGATCGCGATGTCCGTGCGCTTCTCGTTCACGACCATGACCAGCGCCGCGACGATGTTGAACGCCGCCACCGCGACGATGAGCATCAGAATCAAAGTCATCATGGTCTTTTCGATCTTCACCGCGCGGAAATAGCTGGCGTTCTCGATCGACCAGTCGCTGACTTTGAATTCCCCGCCGAGGGCTTTATTGATCTCCGGTGTGCGCACCGGCGCGGCGAAGATGTCGTCGAACTTCAAGCGCAGCCCGTTGGGCATGCCGTGCGTGCCCGCGAGCCCGGACGCATCTTGCAAATGAATGAGCGCGAGCACGTTGTCGTGCTCCTGAGCGCCGACTTCGAATACGCCACTGACGATGAAGTTCTGAATGCGAGGCTTGAGATCGATGCCGCCGACTGCGCCCTCACCCGCGGCTGCCATCGCCGGCACGAGCACGGTGATCTCATCGCCAATCCGCGCATCGAGCGCATACGCCAGCCCGGCGCCGAGAATGATGTGCTGCTCGCCCGCGATCAGATCGCCGAAGCTGCCCGCCCGCATGTGGGCGCCGATGTCGGAGACTTCGGACTCCTGCTTGGGATCGACGCCCCGAATGATCGCCGCCCGCATGTCGCCGCCCCGCCCCAGCATGCCCTGCAGATCGATATAAGGAGCGACGCCGACCACGCCGTCCTGCTTGCGGATCCGCTCCGCGAGCTGGGGCCAGTCTTTCAGCTGTTCAGGTTCGCCGGACAGGGTGGCGTGAGACGCCAGGCTCAGCAGCCGCCCCCGCAGCTCGCCTTCCAGCCCGTTCATGACCGAAATCACCGTGATCAGCGCCATCACCCCGAGGCAGATGCCCACCATCGAAACCCAACTGATGAAGGAGACGAAGAAGCCTTGGCGGCTGCGCACATAGCGCAGCCCGATGTACAGCGGCAGGGGGTGGAACATGTCACTCCTTTCGGGGCCGGCAAGGCTAACCCGGTCGGGCCCTGATGGAAACTGCCCCGGAAATGTGAACTGCGACAACAAATTGGGGTGTCACGCTTGGCCCTTATGTAAGCCCTGCTATACAGTCCCCGCCGGTCTCTCGAGAGGCCGGTTTGCGTTCCCAGGAGGGTGTCATGAGCTTTCAGATCCGCCCGAAACTGCGCTCCAAGCTGCCACAGATGCTGGCGGCCCTGATCGTTGGCGCGGCCTCCACCGCCGCCCTGGCCGACGAGCTGAACACCCCGCCCGCCCCCTCCGCCAGCCAGACCAACGTGCCGGCCCGAGGGGCGACCATGGAAAAGGTCGAAGCCCAGTTCGGCGCGCCCAGCGAGCGCCTGCCAGCCGTCGGCGAACCGCCGATTACGCGCTGGAAATACCCCGGCTTCGAGGTCTATTTCGAGCATCAACGGGTCATCCACACGGTCGTCATCGGATAGAAGTGACTGGTGACTAATGACTACTGACTAGTCAGAGGCGCCACCGGCTCCAGCCCCGTCTGCTAATCTTGCCCGTCTCGGGGCGCCACGCGCGCCATCCCGAGCGGTGTGTATTGCATACGTAATCCGCGCCACCACATGGCGAGGGGCGGCCTTGCCGCCTCTGACCAGTCATTAGTCACCAGTCATTAGTCACTTCTGATGTCCGACCGACCGATTCTTCCCAGCCGCAACCAACTGCAGGTTCGGTGGGGCCAGCTGTACGGCTCCGCCACTGCGCTGTGGTTAGCGGAAGCCGCCCGCAAGTCCTCCCAGCCGATGCTGGTGATCGCGCACGATGCGCGAGCGGCCAGCCGCACTGAAGACGAGTTGCGCTTCTTCTGTGAGCCCGGCACCTCGATTGAAACTTTTGCCGGCTGGGAGACGCTGCCTTACGACTTGTTCTCGCCGCATCCGGACATCGTTTCGCAACGACTGCGATTGTTGTCGACGTTGCCTCGACTGACCCAGGGCATCGTCATCGTCGATCTGGAAACGATGCTCCAGCGACTGCCGCCGCAGGCCTACATCGACGCGCACGCGTTCGATCTGCGCGCGGGTGAAACGTTCGATGTCGCCGCCTTTCGCGACCGCCTGGCCGGCGCCGGCTACGTCGCCAGTTCGCAAGTGATGGCACCGGGCGAATTCGCGGTGCGCGGCTCGATCGTCGATCTGTATCCCATGGGCAGCGACACGCCCTATCGGCTCGATATGTTCGATGACGAGGTCGAGTCGATCCGCAAGTTCGATCCTGAAACTCAGCGCTCCGGCGACAAAGTGCCGGCGCTTCGTTTGCTCCCCGCGCGCGAGTTTCCGCTCACGGCCGAAGGCATTCAGAACTTCAAGCGTCGCTTCCGGAATCGTTTCCCTGGCGATCTCACGCGCATGTCGATCTATCGCGATATCGCGGAAGGCGCGCCGCCGCCGGGCATCGAGTATTACCTGCCGCTGTTCTTCGACGGCACCTCGACGCTGCTCGATTATCTGCCGGCGAACACTATCATCGCCGTCGAGCGCGAGATCGACTCGATGGCGACACAGGCCTTCACTGAGATCGAAAACCGCTACGAACAACGCGGCCACGACGTCGACCGACCCATTCTTCTGCCGCGCGAAGTGTTCATGCCCGTCGCCGAGTTCATGCAACGCATGACGTCGTATCGACGCATCGAGCTGTCGCGCGTCGAGCTGGATCCGCTGACGCAAACCCTGCCGTATCAGAACTTCGCCACGCGCGTGCCGCCGAGCATGCGCGTCGATCAGCGCAGTGAAGAGCCCGCGCGCGAGCTGGTAAATTTCCTGGGAACCCACCCGGGACGCGTGTTGCTGGCCGCCGAGTCCGCGGGTCGGCGCGAAATGCTGATCGATCTGCTGTCCAAGAGTCATCTGAAGCCGCAGCTGGTCGAAAGCTGGTCGGCCTTCGAAGCCAGTGACGATCGCCTCGCGATCACCGTGTCGCCCATCTCGACGGGTCTGCAGCTCGATGAGCCGCCGCTCGCATTGATCGCCGAAGAACAATTGTTCGGCGAGCGCGCGAGACAGGAGCGGCGCCGTCGCCGGCCCGAGCGCGATCCGGAAAAGATCATTCGCGATCTCACCGACCTGCATGCGGGCTCGCCGGTGGTGCACGAGGAATATGGCGTCGGCCGCTTCGTCGGTCTCGCGACGCTCGACGTCGGCGGTCTCACCAGCGAATTCCTGGTGTTGGAATATGCCGAAGGCGACAAGTTATATGTGCCGGTGCAGGCGCTGGATCTGGTCAGCCGCTACACCGGTGCACCGGCCGAACACGCGCCGCTGCATAAGCTCGGCGGCGATGCTTGGGAAAAAGCGCGCAAGAAGGCTGCCCAGCGTATTCGCGATACCGCGGCCGAATTGCTGGATTTGTATTCGCGTCGCGCCGCGCGTCAGGGCGAGCAGTTGATTGCGCCCGAAGACGATCTGCGTGCGTTTGAAGCTGCATTCAAGTTCGAAGAAACCCCCGATCAGGCGGCCGCGATTCGCTCGGTGGTCGACGACCTCGGCAGCGGACGGCCGATGGATCGCGTGGTCTGCGGTGACGTGGGCTTTGGCAAGACCGAAGTGGCGCTGCGTGCGGCGTTCGTTGCCGTGCAGGCGGGCAAGCAAGTCGTGGTGCTCGTGCCCACCACCCTGCTCGCCCAGCAGCACTATCAAACCTTCGCCGACCGCTTCGCCGATTGGCCGGTTCGCGTGGAATCTTTGTCGCGCTTCCGCACGACCAAGGAAGTGAATCAGGTCATGGAGACGCTGGAGTCCGGGCAGACGGACATCGTCGTCGGTACTCACCGGCTGTTGCAATCCGGCGTGAAGTTCGCCCGGCTCGGCCTGCTCATCATCGACGAAGAGCATCGCTTCGGCGTCAAAGACAAGGAGAAGATGAAGCAGTTGCGCGCTGAAGTGGACGTGTTGACGCTCACCGCAACGCCGATTCCTCGTACCTTGAGCATGGCGATGGGCGGCCTGCGTGAGTTGTCGTTGATCACGACGCCGCCGGTGTCTCGATTGTCGATCAAGACGTTTGTTTCTCAGTGGGACACCGCCACCATTCGCGAAGCCTGCCTCCGCGAAATTCGCCGCGGCGGTCAGATTTATTTCCTGCATAACGCGGTCGACACGATCGAGAAGACGGCGCGCACTTTGGCGGAGCTCGTTCCCGAAGCGCGCATCGCTATCGGTCATGGTCAGATGCGAGAGCGCGAGCTCGAGCAAGTCATGCTGGACTTCTATCACCAGCGCTCGAACCTGCTGGTGTGCACGACCATCGTCGAGAGCGGCATCGACGTGCCGTCCGCGAACACCATCATCATCGATCGCGCCGACAAACTCGGTCTCGCCCAGTTGCATCAGCTACGCGGACGCGTCGGCCGTTCGCATCACCAGGCGTACGCGTACTTGATGACGCCGCCGCGCAATCTGATGACTGCCGACGCGGTCAAACGTTTGGAAGCGATCGAGTCGCTGGAGGACCTGGGTGCCGGCTTCACGCTCGCCACCCACGACCTCGAGATCCGCGGCGCCGGCGAATTGCTCGGCGAGGAACAGAGCGGACAGATCCAGGAGATCGGTTACGCGCTCTATATGGAAATGCTGGAGCGCGCGGTCAATGCGCTGAAGTCAGGCAAGGTGCCGCAGCTCGATGAGCCGATGCATCAGGGGCCGGAAGTGGATTTGCATACGCCCTCGTTGCTGCCCGATGAATATTTGCCCGACGTGCATTTGCGGTTGGTGCTCTACAAGCGCATCGCGGCTGCCAAGACCCATGAAGAGTTGCGTGAACTCCAAGTGGAGATGATCGATCGATTCGGTCTGTTGCCGCAGCCGGCGAAGAATTTGTTCCGCATCGCCGAGTTCAAACAGGCGGCTCGGACGCTTGGGTTGCGCAAGGTCGATGTGGGCCCGGGCGGCGGGTCCGTCACGTTCGAGAGCGACACCAAAGTCGAGCCGGGCACGCTGATCCGCTACGTTCAGCGGAACTCACGCACGCATCGGCTCGAGGGCGGCAACAAACTGAAGTTCACCATGAACCTCGAGCAGGACGAGCTTCGGTTCGCCCAGGTCGAGCAGTTGCTCACTGAGCTGAGCAAAGCGACTCCCACTGCGAGTGAGCTGGCTGCTGAGAAGGCGCGGGAGAAAACCATCGCAGCCGCTGCTAGTAAAGCGAATCCGCCTCCGGCTAAGGCTCCACCACCGAAGCCAACGGTGAGTTACAAGCCGTCGTCTGGGAAGCCGCAGAAATTCAGACGCTGAGGGCGGTGGTTCGCATCGCCAGAGCGGGCGCTGAGGGCGGTGGTTCGCATCGCCAGGGTGGGGGATCTCCTCCCCGGCACCGCGCACACCCTGACGCTGCGAACCACCGACCTGTCTCACGCGGGCGCCAACAACGTGAACCCCACCCGTCAGCTGCTAAACTCCCCGCATGAGCCATTCAGCTTTCCTTTCTAAGCGCAAACTCCCCATGGCGGCGGTCCTGCTAACGGCGTTCATGTCCGTAGGCTCGGCAGTCGCTCAACAGACGCCGGCGCTCCAGTCCTACGACGTAGAGCTGCTCATCTTCCGCAATCTCAATGCGCGGGATACGCCGGAGAGTTGGGGCGTGGAGGCGGCAGCCGACTCGGCACAGCAGATCGCGATTCCTGACGACGAAACTGAACCAGCCGTACCTCCGACGACGGCCGTGGCGCCGGTTGCTTCCTTCCCTTCCCTGCCGGCGGCAAAGATGAAGCTAACCGCTATCGAAGAACAGATGCGTCGTAGTCGGGGGTATCAGCCCGTGGCGCACGTCGGCTGGACGCAGCCGGGCTATGCGAGAAACGCGGCGAAATATCTAGCGGTGAGCACGCTGGTGCCGGCCACGTCGGGATTGCAGGGGCAGATCGCGCTGACCCGCGGCCGCTATTTGCATCTCACATTGGATCTGGTGATGGATGGAACCGCGACGGGTGAAGGCTCGCGCTATGTACTGCGACAGACGCGGCGCATGCGTAGTAACGAGCGCCATTACATCGACAGTCCGAAGTTCGGCGTGATCGCAGTCATCACGCCCAGCACGGGCAGCGAAGCGGGCTAAAGAATCAGTCGGCCTCGCGGCTCACGACTCGATTCCGCCCCAGCTCCTTGGCGTCTTTCAGCGCCTTGAGCGCCGTTTCATAAACGCGTTCAGGGGCCGCATCGTGCGGCGGCACCAGCGAAACCACACCGGCGCTCGCCGTCACGTAGCGAGACACCACGGACCGCGGATGATGAATGGCGAGATCGCGCACTCGCCCGAGCACGGCTTCCGCCAGCTTGGAGGCCTGCGCCAGATCCAGCCCGGTGGTCACGGCGGCAATCTGATCTTCATCGAATCGGCCGCACAAGTCGCTCGCACGACGGAAGCAGCCGCTGATGACCCGCGAAATTCGTTTGAAGGATTGGTCGGCGCCGTTCTTGCCGAAGGTCTCTTTGTAAGCGAGATAACAATCCAGGTCGAACACCAGGAAGCTCAGGCGACGCGACTCACGCTGGGCCAGGCCCCAATCGCGCTTCACCAATTCATCGAAATAGGTCCGGCGCAGCAGCCCGGTGAGCTTGTCGTCGCGCAGGTACGCCATCATGGTCTGCGTACTCAGCATCGGATCGGTCTTCTCGGTCGACTCGCGTAACCGCAGGCGATCGCCGCCCTCGCGGTGATAGCCTGCGAAGTGCGTCACATTGCCGTTGGCATCGCGCAGCGGCTGAATGTGCACTTCGTTCCAGAACATCGTGCCGTCTTTACGGTAGTTGCGTAGCGTCGTATGAACCGGCGTGCCCTGCCGCAAGGCCGTCCGGATCTTTTCCAGACCCTCCTGTTCATGATCCTCGCCCTGCAGAAACCGCAGGTTGCGACCGCGAATGTAATTGGCCTCGTAGCCGGTGAGTTTCTCCATGGCCGCGTTCACGAAGATCACGGGGCGATCGGCCGCCCGCGCATCGCAAATGACCACGCCCTCCGGGGCGGATTCCACCAGGCTCTGCAGCAGTGTTGCGTCGACGCTCATAGTTTTATGAATTCAATCGGAGATCGGGCCGTTCCATACAACCCTTGACCGCTCCTTCGCAGGTCTGCCAATCCATCGAAGCGAACAGCGCTTCCCGGGTGAAGGCCGGCTTGCCGTGCAGGCGGGCCATGCGAACTTGACTTAAAGGATCCCCGCTCCCCCGCAAAGAATCGATGACCTGGAGCACACCTTGGCGATCGTTACACACCGAAAGCACGTCACAACCGGCCGCGAGGGCCGCTTTGGCCCGTGCCGGCATGTCGCCGATCACACTGGCGCCCGCCATGGACAGGTCGTCGGTGAAGATGGCCCCGTCGAAACCGAGCCGGCCGCGCAGTTCTTTTTGCAGCCAGCGGCCGGAGAATCCGGCCGGTTTATCGTCCACGTCGGTGTACACGACATGGGCCGCCATGATGGAGGCCACGCCGTTGTCGATCAGCCGGCGATAAGGAGTGAGATCTTCGTCCATATCGACCAGCGGGCGACGGTCGACCGGCATGGCCACATGGGAGTCCGGGACCACGAAACCGTGGCCGGGATAGTGTTTGGCGCAGGCGGACATCCCCGCCTCTCGCATGCCGCCCATGAACGAAATGGCCAGCTCCGACACCACCTTCGGATCCCGATGGAAGGCGCGGTCGCCGATGACGCTGCTGGCGCCGTAATCCAGATCCACGCAGGGCGCGAAACTCATATCGATGCCGACGGCGCGCAATTCGGCAGCCATCAGCCAGCCGCACTGCCGGGCCAGCAAGCGGCCCGCGACCGCATCCAGGTCATATTGCCGGCCGATCATTCGCATCGACGGCAACACGGTAAAACCCTTGCGAAACCGCTGTACGCGGCCGCCCTCGTGATCGACCGTCACCAGTAACGGCGGCGAGCGCACGGCACGAATCTCGGCGACCAGCTGCTGAAGTTGCTCGACGCTCTCGAAATTCCGTGTGAACAGGATCACGGCGCCGACCAGCGGATGGGCCAGCAGCTCACGATCTTCCTGGGTCAGGGTCTTGCCCTGCACGTCCATCATCACCGGGCCGAGCGTCATATCGATGTACGGTCTATGGCTTCACGAATAATGCGGCCGATTCCACGTGGGCTGTATGCGGGAACATATCCATCACACCCGCGGCCCGCAGCTTGTAACCATGCTCATGCACGAGAATACCCGCGTCGCGCGCGAGGCTGCCGGGATGACAGGAAATATACAACACGGTGTCGGCTCCAGACTTAGCGACCACCGGCAGCACTTCTTTAGCGCCGGCCCGCGGCGGATCGAGCAGAACCTTGTCGAACTTGCCTGTCCAGGCGGCTGAACCGAGGCTCTCGTCGGCCAGATTGGCCGTGAAAAACTGCGCATTTCCCAGGCCATTTCGAGCCGCGTTATCCCGGGCTCGAGCCACCAGGCTGGCCTCGCCTTCCACGCCCACGACCTGCCCGGCCCGGCGCGCCAGCGGCAAAGAGAAATTGCCCAGACCGCAGAACAGATCCAGCACCCGGTCATCGGGCTCGAGCGCCAGCAGCTCCACCGCCCGGTCAATCATTTGCAGGTTCAGCGGGCTGTTCACCTGAATGAAATCGGTGGGCAGGAATTGCAGCGTCAGATCGAAGGCCGGCAGCCGATATTCAAGCGGCTCCACCGGATCCATCGGCGCGACCGTTTCATAGCCGCCGGGCTGCAGGAACATCTGCACCGAATGTTCCCGACTGAACCGACGCAGCAGCTCCTGATCGGCCTCGGTCAGCGGCTCCAGCACGCGGACGACCAAGGCGACCGCATTATCCGCGACCGCCACTTCAATCTGCGGAACGCGGTTACGAATACTGAGCGCGGTCACCAGCTCAGACAGCGGCACGATGAGCCGATCGAGCGGCGCCTGCAGCACCTCGCATCGCTCGATATTCGTGATGTAGGGCGTGCTTCGCTCGCGGAAGCCGACGATGGTGCGCCCCTTCTTCGGCACCCAGCGCGCCGCGAGCCGGGCGCGACGGCGATAGTTCCAACTGCCGGCCTGCAGTGGCGGCAGCACGGCTTCCGGCGTGACCTTGCCGATGCGGGTCAACGAATCCATCAGCTGCTTTTGTTTGAATTGCAGCTGCTGCTCGCCCGACAGGTGCTGTAACACGCAGCCACCGCACATGCCGAAGTGCGCGCAACGAGGCTCGACGCGATCCGGCGACGGCTCGATCACTTTCAGCAACCGACCTTCGTCGAAATTGCGACCGCGCTTGAGCCGCTGCCATTCCACCACTTCGCCGGGCAGCGCGTCGTCGATGAACACGGTCTTGCCGTCGACGTGCGCTACGCCGCGGCCTTCGTGCGACAGATCGTCGATCTTCGCGATCTCTGGCTGACGAGAGACTCGATCTCTGGCTCGCGCGTTCACGAGCTGGGCCCCTGCGCAATCACATCCGGCGGCGGTCCCCAAGCGGCGAGGAATTCCTGGAAGTGAGGTTTGGCTTGCGCCGCGAGGACGTCGCGCACTCGCGCCACTTCGGCGTGATATTCGTCGCGCATCAAGCGACCGCGCATCAGCTCGAATCGCAAATAAACCAGGAAAGTATTCAAGACGTCGGTTTCACAGTAATTGCGGATGTGCTCGAGCTGGCCATCGAGATACGCGTCCCAGACTTTGTCGCCGCTCATGCCGAGCTTGCCCGGCAGTCCCAACAACGTCGCGGCCGCTTGCAAGCTCACGCGTGCGCGTCCCTGGAAGCTCGACAAAACATCCATCAAGTCCAGATGCCGCGAGTGATAGCGGTTGAGATAGTTGTTGAAGCGGAACGACTGATCTTCTTCGCCCGACTCCCAATAACGCGGCGCCACGATGCCATGTCGAAGCGCGCGATAGTGCAACACCGGCAGATCGAAGCCGCCGCCGTTCCAGGAAACGAGATCGGGGGTGAACTTGTCGATGCCGTCATAGAAGCGCTGGATGATCTCGGCTTCCGACGCACCGGGATCGCCGAGCGACCACACTTTGAACGAATCGCGCGTACGCAGTGCGACGGAGATCGCGACCACGCGCTGCTGCTCATAGGAAAGAAACTCGGTACCCGACTCTTCGCGACGCTTGGCCTGCATCACATAGCCGACCTGCTTGTCGCTCAGGTCGCCCAGGTCATAAATGCGCCGGCCGAGCTCGACGTCGGGAATAGTTTCTATATCGAAAACGAAAACAGGCATTGGAGTCGCACCTCGGGTGCGCAAAAACTAATTAATTTCGACGCATCAACACTGCGACCGCGACCACCAGGCCCGCTTCGTCGGTCAGCGTGATGTGACCTTCGCCGATGCCGAGCTGCTCTCGCATCCGCTGGCCGCGCTCAGACCAGATGATGCCGGGCCGGCCGAGCTCATTGGCGGCCACGCCCACATCGCGAATCCACAGGCCGTGGCGGAAACCGGTGCCCATGGCTTTGACGATGGCTTCCTTGGCGGCGAAACGCATGGCGAGAAACCGGTCGGGACGGGTCTGGGCGCGATACGCATCGGCCTCGGCGGGCATCAGCAGTCGTTCCACAAAACGCTCGCCGAACTTCTGGTGCAGCCGCTCGATGCGCTGGATCTGCACGATGTCCGTGCCGATGCCGAAGATCACCGCCCGGCTCGGGCCTGCAGCATCAGGCGTTTCATCTCCGAGACCGCCGCCGCCATGCCGTGAATCACGGCATGCGCGACGATGGCGTGTCCGATGTTCAATTCGACGATCTCGGGAATGGCGGCGATGGGATGCACGTTGTGATAGTGCAAGCCGTGTCCCGCATGCACCGTCAGCCCCAGCTTCGCGGCATACCGGGCAGCGACCTCGATACGATTCAGCTCTTTGGCGCGATGCTCGCCAATCGCTTCGGCATACGCGCCGGTGTGCAATTCGACGACCGGTGCGCCGACGCGCACGGCGGCTTCCAGCTGCGCGGGCTCGGGATCGATGAACAGCGAGACTCGAATGCCCGCATCGCCCAGCCGTGCGCAGACCTTCTTCAACGAATCCTGCTGGCCGAGTACGTCGAGGCCGCCTTCGGTCGTGACTTCGGTGCGCTTCTCCGGCACCAGGCAGACATCGGGGGGCCGCACTTCCAGTGCGATGCGGACCATCTCATCCGTGGTCGCCATCTCCAGGTTCAGCCGGGTCTGCAGCGCGTCCTTGCACATGCGGACATCGCGGTCCTGAATATGCCGACGGTCTTCGCGCAGATGGATGGTGATGCTGTCCGCGCCCGCCTGTTCGGCGATCAGCGCCGCGAACAGCGGATCAGGATAGGTAGTGCCGCGCGCCTGACGCAGCGTGGCCACGTGATCGACATTTACACCGAGGTGAAGCATTTGAGAATGCTGTCATTTTCCCTTTCTCAATGCCAGCATGACTTGTCGCGTGCGCAGCTCGCGGCCATCCAGACAGCGATCCAGAGCAGCCCGTAACAGGCGGCGGGCATCGGCGCACACGCTCGCGTCCGACAACTCCTCGCGTGCCAGCGACAGCAGCATTGCGCCTGAATAAACCACGGCATTCTCGTCGACGGCCTCGAGGCGCACCGGGCCCTGCTCGATCCGGTAGTGATAGATCGCCGCCGGATCGAGCTCCGAGCCGTCGTGTGCGTCGCGCTCCAAGGCGAGACCGTAGCCGATGGCTTCGAGCAGGCGCTTTTCGAACAGGCGCAAGGGACGAATCGCGTCCTCGCGCTTCAACTGTTCCATGGTCTGCGCATAAAGCGCGAACACGTCGGGATGACTGTCGTGACGGGCGAACAGCTTCAGCAACAGCTCGTTCAAGTAGAAGCCGTGGACCAGCCGATCCGCCGGCAACGGCGTCATCGCGCCATCGAATTCCGCGCCGGTGAGCTGACCTGCCTCGCCCTTGCCGCTCCAGGAAACGAGCAGACGATTGAAGGGCTGCAAGATCGGCAGCAACGACGCGCCGGCTTTGGTGCCGCCACGCGCGCCGCGCGCGAACACGGACACACGCCCGTGATCACGAGTGAATAATTCGAGAATCCGGCTCGTATCTCGATACGGCCGGTGATGCAGCACGTAAGCGGGTTGTAACTGGATGCGGCGAGCGTCGCTCACGGCGTTACATTTCGTAGCCCAGCTGCTTCAGCGCCATCTCGTTATCCGACCAGTTCTCCTTGACCTTCACCCACAGCTCCAGGTGCACGGGCCGGCCGAACAGATTGGACATCTCGATGCGCGCCGAGCGCCCCACTTCCTTCAACTGCTCGCCGCCCTGGCCGATGACGATGGCCTTCTGACCGGTGCGCTCGACCCAGATCACGGCGTTGACCAGCAGTCGCCCGTCTTCTTCCTTGAACTGTTCGAGGGCCACAGTCAGGCCGTACGGCAGCTCCTGCCGCAGGCGCAATGTGAGTTTCTCGCGCACGATCTCGGCGGCCTGGAATTCCGGGCTGCGATCGGTGACCTGCTCCGGCGGGAAATGCGGCGGCCCGAGCGGCAAATGTTTGGCGATGATCGACGGCAGCTGTTCGAGATTGCTGTTCTTCAGCGCCGACAGCGGCACCACTTCGACGAAGTCGGCGCGACGGTTCATTTCCTGGATGAACGGCAGCATGCGCTCGCGCGGCTGCACCTTGTCGACTTTGCTGAGGACCAGAATGATCGGACGCTTCTGCTCTTTCAAAGCCTCGAGCACGCGTTGATCTTCTTCGCTCCAGCTCAACGACTCGACCACGAACAGATTGATGTCGGCGTCCGCCAGCGAGGACAGCGCGGCGCGATTCATATGACGATTCATCGCCCGACGCGCGCCGGAATGAATGCCGGGCGTGTCGACGAAAATAATCTGCTCTGTCGGTCGGGTCAGGATGCCGAGAATGCGATGACGCGTGGTCTGCGGCTTGGGACTGACGATGCTCACCTTGCGATGGAGCATCGCGTTCAGCAGCGTCGACTTGCCCACGTTGGGGCGGCCGACGATGGCGGCAAAACCGCAGCGATAGTTTTCCGGGAAGGTCTCGCTCGCCTCGGCTTCAGCTTCGTCGTCGCCGTCGTCGATATCGTCGAGCTCAGGGGGATCTTCGTGCATGGCGCTTACTCATCATCGAAAGGTGATCAGAACCGGGGCTCCTCAGGAGGAGATTCCCTGGCTCTCGTGAAATGCGGCCAACAACAGTTGCGCGGCGGCCTGCTCCGCGCGGCGACGGCTTGGACCGCTCGCCGAGACTTTCAGGCCCAGCGAGCTGACCGAGCAGCGCACCTGGAAAACTTGATTGTGCGCCTCGCCGGAGATGGATTCGACTGCGTATGAAGGCAAGGGCAAGCCGCGGGCCTGTAACGCCTCCTGCAGACGCGTCTTGGGATCTTTCAGCTCGGCCGCGCTCGGCAGCCGATCCAGCCTGGGCACGAACAGCCGTTCGACCACGCCGGCCGCGGCATCGAAGCCGCCGTCCAGATAGACGGCGCCGAACAACGCCTCCAGGGCATCGGCCAGAATGGATTTGCGTCGGAAACCGCCGGACTTCAGCTCGCCCGAGCCCAGCCGCAGCTGGCTGCCGAGATCGATCTCGGCGGCGATCACGGCCAGCGCCTCGCCGCTTACCAGGCTGGCGCGGAAACGGGACAGGTCGCCTTCGTCGGCGGTCGCGAATTCATGGAAGACGAGCTTGGCAACCACGCAGTTGAGGACCGCGTCGCCCAGAAACTCCAGGCGCTCATTGTGTGAGCCGCCGGCGCTGCGATGGGTGAGCGCGGACTCGAGCAGGGCCGGGTCTCGGCACTCGTATCCGAGCTTGTCACGCAGCCATTCGCGAGCGGTCTTCAATGCGGATCAGGTCCCCGCCATGGCGCCGCCGGAGCCCACCGTCACGGTCTTGTCGAAGTCGACCACCAGCGAAATGTTGGAAATGAACGGCGCTTCGGCCCGGTACCAGGCGCGCATGGTGTAGCCGTTGCCCTGGCGCTTGATCTCGATGTCCTTGGGATCGAGGCTCTTGATGTCCTCGACCGTCCACCGGCGATCCAGCGCGGCGCGCATGCTTTGCGGCGTACCGCCCGCGTCTTCCTTGGCGGTCTGTTCCATCGCACGCACCACTGCCATGTACTCGGAATAGATGGGCACCAGCCGGACCACGCCATAGAGGGCGAAGCCCACGATGGCAATGATGGTCAACATACCGAGGGCCGTAGCGCCACGCTGACGAGAACGCATGCTCCGAACTCCGCTAAACAGGCCGAATACAGGCCAGCATGGCGCGCAAGATACTCCAATCAGCGGATTGGAGCGCCGATCCGTTCCCAAATTGGCGCGTTCGGCAGGTCCCAGTTGAGCCAGATCCGGACCGCCTTGCCCACCAGGTTGCGCTCCGGCACGAAGCCCACTTCGAAAAAGCGGCTGTCCTTGCTGTTGTCCCGGTTGTCGCCCATGAAGAAATAGTGCCCGGCCGGCACCACCTGGTCGTAGTCCCGCCCCTCGCCGTCCATCCGGCTCGGGATGTACAGCACATTGTGGTCGACATTGCCGAGATGCTCGGTGCCCAGCGTCTCGCCCCGATGCCCGGGGCCGGTGTATTCGCCGTTGAACTCGACCGGCACCCGCTCGCCGTTGATATAGAGGTTCTGCCCGCGCACCACGATGTGATCGCCCGGCAGGCCGACCAGTCGCTTGATGTAGTTGGTTGCCGGATCGCGCGGCAGACGGAACACGATGACATCGCCCCGCTGCGGATCGCCGATCGAGACGATCTTGGAATTGAGCACCGGCAGGCGCAGGCCGTAGGAGAATTTGTTGACGAAGATGAAGTCGCCGTCGAGCAGCGTCGGCATCATCGAATCGGAGGGAATGCGGAACGGCTCGAACAGGAACGAGCGGATCAGCAGCACGATCAGGATGACCGGAAAGAACGAGCGCGCGTACTCGACCAGCAGCGGCTCGCGAATGTTTTCAGGCGCGACGCCCTTGGCGTTGGCGGTGGCGACCCGCTGCGGCTTGAAGGCGACCGAGTCGATGCCCCAGATCAGGCCGGTCAGCAACGTGGCCGCGACCAGAATGAAAGAGAAGTCGAAGATCATGCTTTGTCCGTTTATTCTTTCTTGGCCTTGCCCACCTGCAGAACGGCGAGGAACGCCTCCTGCGGGATTTCGACCGAGCCCACCTGCTTCATCCGCTTCTTGCCTTCTTTCTGCTTCTCCAGCAGTTTGCGCTTACGCGAGATGTCGCCGCCGTAGCACTTGGCCAGAACGTTTTTGCGCAGCGCCTTCACGGTCGCGCGGGCCACCACGTGACTGCCGATCGCCGCTTGGACCGCGATCTCGAACTGCTGCCGGGGAATCAGCTCCTGCATCTTATCGACCAGCTCGCGGCCGCGCTGATACGCGTTGTCCTTGTGCACGATCAAAGACAGCGCGTCGACCCGATCGCCGTTGATCAGCACGTCCAGCTTCACCAGCGGCGCACTCTCGAACCGGTTGAATTCGTAATCGAACGACGCGTAGCCGCGGCTCACCGACTTCAAGCGATCGAAGAAGTCGAGCACCACTTCGGCCATCGGCATTTCGTATTGCAGCGAGACCTGGTTGCCGACATACAGCATCTTGGTCTGGCGACCGCGCTTTTCCGTGCACAACGTGATCACCGCGCCGACGTACTCCGGCGGCAGCAGGATGTTCGCTGTGATGATGGGCTCACGCAGGTCCTCGATCTCGTTGCTCGGCGGCAGCTTCGACGGATTGTCGACGTTGACGGTGGTGCCGTCGGTCTTCTGGATCTCGTACACCACCGTGGGCGCGCTGGTGATGAGGTCCAGGTTGTACTCGCGTTCCAATCGTTCCTGCACGATGTCCATGTGCAACAGGCCCAGGAAGCCGATGCGGAACCCGAAGCCGAGCGCGCTCGAGACTTCCGGCTCGTAGTGCAGGGCCGAGTCATTAAGCTTGAGCTTGGCGAGCGCGTCCCTGAAGTTTTCGTAATCGTCGGACTGCACCGGGAACAGGCCCGCGAACACGCGCGGCTGCACCTGTTTGAAACCGGCCAGCGGCTCGCTCGCGGGACGATTGTCGAGCGTGATGGTGTCGCCGACCGGAGCGCCGTTGATCTCCTTGATGCCGGCGATGACGAAGCCGACTTCGCCGGTCTCGAGCGTCTCGGTCGGCTTGGATTTCGGCGTGAAGCGGCCGAGCTTGTCGACCGTGTGGGCGCGGCCCGTCGACCACATGCGAATTTTCTGGCCCATGCGCAGCGAGCCATTCATCACGCGCACCAGCGACACGACGCCGACGTAGTTGTCGAACCACGAGTCGATGATCAACGCCTGCAGCGGCCCGTCCGGATCGCCCTTCGGCGCCGGAATGCGCGCGATCAACTGCTCCAGCAGCTCGGGCACGTTCTCACCGGTCTTGGCACTGACGCGGACCGCGTCTTCCGCCTCGATCCCGATGATTTCTTCGATCTCTTTGATGACCCGGTCGGGCTCGGCCGACGGCAGATCGATCTTGTTCAGCACCGGCACCACTTCCAGGCCCTGCTCGATCGCCGTGTAGCAGTTCGCGACGCTCTGCGCCTCGACGCCCTGGGCCGCATCCACGACCAGCAGCGCGCCTTCGCAGGCGGCCAGCGATCGGGACACTTCGTAGGAAAAGTCCACGTGGCCCGGCGTATCGATCATGTTGAGCTGATACGTCTGGCCGTCGCGCGCCTTGTAGCGCAGCGAAACGCTCTGCGCCTTGATGGTGATGCCGCGCTCCCGCTCCAAATCCATGGAGTCGAGCACCTGCGCCTCCATCTCGCGCTGTTCCAGACCGCCGGTCAACTGGATGAAGCGGTCGGCGAGCGTGGACTTGCCGTGATCGATATGGGCGATGATCGAGAAGTTGCGGATCAGCTTCATCTGCAAGGGCTTGTAATTGCTGGCCGGGGACTGGCCAGCGGCGGCGGATTATAGCGGGGTTGGCGCCCGGCGTCGGGCGTATTGCGCCGGCGCTTACCTGGCGACGGCCCGGACTCGCTCCCGGTCCAGCCGGTAGTCGCAGACGAAGTCGTCGTCGGCCAGCAGAACTGGCACGCGATGACCGTATTTACGGACCAGCTCGGGATCGCTGTCGACGTCCACCACCCTGACGGCGGCGGCTTCGGCGGGGCTCAGCTCCTCGGCCAGCTCGGTGAGCAACTGGTCGCAGAGGCTGCACTCGGCGCGGCTCAGCACCGTCCAAGTCGTCATTGTTGAGGCGGCGTCGGCCCGGCGGGATGGTGGTTGGGCTGCGTAGCCGCGGGCGGCGGCACTGGCGTGGCCGGGGTCGGCGCGTTCCGGGCGGCGTCGTCCTTGGTTACGCCGGCGGCAATCGCCTCCAGCGTGGCTGGCGGCACTTCGCCTACAGCGGTGACCTGATGGCCATCCATCGCGCGCGAGAAAGCAAAGGCGGCGCCCACTTTGGCCAGCCCGCTCATGGGCTGAGCCTGCGGGTCGGTCGGCTCAATGAAGACCGACACCGACGCCAGGCCGTCCGAATACACCAGGTGCTGAACCGGGACGCTGGAGCCGGCCATCAATTGAATGCGCCACGCCGTCAGCCTGAAGCCCGCGGGCAGGCGAATCACGCCCCACCCTGCGACCTGACCCGCAGCCAGTTGCGGCTGCACGTCCTGTCGGATCCAGCGAAAACCTTCACCGGAAACGGACGGTTTGAGGCTGTCGGCGGGAATACGGTCGCGGAAATTCAGTTCCGCGAACAGGATCTGCTCGATGACGTTGCCTTCGCGATCGCACAGCTGCGACTTGAGCGGCATGGCCGTCTCATCGTCCAGCCACAGGCGATAACCGTAACGGAATTGATCGCGCGGCGTGACATTGATGACTTGCGTGCGACGGCCCAGCGCCTTGGTGAACGGGCCGCGCTCGATGTTGTAGTGAGCTTCGAGCTCTTCGTTGTACGCCGGCACGGCGGCGAGCAACGTGTTGTCGTCGGTGCGCTTTTCCACCAGCACGGTACGACGATCCGGCAAATAACAAACCACCTCGCTCTGATTGCGAATGATCTCGCGGCCGCTGCCGTCGAGGGACACCAGGCGCTCGGTCACCTTGCCCTTATCGACGCGGTGATAGATCCGCATCGACTCGCGGCGCGAGTCGCGCATGTGGAAGAAACGACCTTCGTAATTGCGGGTCGCGAGCGCTTCGGACATGCGCTCGAGCCATTCGCGGGCCTCGCGATCCCCGGCGTTCGCCGTGGAGGCCACCGCGAGCAACGCGGCGATCAGACTGGTAGCGCGCAGAGATGCCATCAACGTTCCGACGAGCCTTCGTCGCCAACGGAAATCTTCACTTCGGCTTCGCCGGACTCGAGGGCTTCGGCCTCCGCGTCATCGGACAGCACGCCGCTCAACACCGAGCGACGCCCGAGCGGCGAGGAATATTCGCTGTGTGCGACCACGTAATTGGTCAGACGCGTCGCAGGAATGAAGGCGGACTGCGTGGTCGAGGTCGGCACCACGTAGCTCGACGCCGTATCTCTCGCGACCGTCGGCTCGTTGGCAGCAGGCTGATTGGCGGCGACCAACGGAGCATTCACCGGAACCACATCCGGCTGACCCATCGGCTGCATCGTGAACACGGCGACGGCGGCAACACCGGCGGCGATGGCCATGCCGGCCGCGGGGCGCAGGAAACGAATTGCGGCGGGGGAAATTCTGGAAGGACGCGTCACCGGCGGCGCCTGAACGACGGCCGGTCGAGCGATTGGCACCTGGGGCTGAGCCTGGGCCGGCTCGGCGGCCACCGCGGCCATCACCTTGCTGGCGAAATCGCGGGAAGCCACGGCCGGGCGCTCGGCCCGCATCGCCTCGCCGATCAGCGAGTAGCGGCCGATGGCAGCGCGCAGCTCAGCTTCTCGCCCTACCCGCTTCAATAGCAGGTCGAGCTCTGCCGGCGGCAATTCGCCGTCCAGGCAAGCAGAAAGCTGTTCGTTCAGAGCATCCGTCATGCTGTCACCACGATAACTCAAATCGATTCGAACGGCTCAGTCCACAGGTCCATCGAGCAAGGGCTTCAGCTTCTTGTCGATGGCTTCGCGCGCCCGGAATATCCGGGACCGCACAGTGCCCACCGGACAATCCATCGCTTCGGCAATCTCCTCGTACGACAACCCTTCCAACTCGCGCAACACGATGGCGGTGCGCAGGTCTTCGGGCAGTTGCTCCATGGCCTCCTCGACCACGGCGCGAATCTCGTCCGTCAGCAGCACCCCTTCGGGGGTGTCCACTTCCTTCAGTTTCGCGTGCCGGTCGTACTGTTCCGGATCCTGCAGATCCAGATCGAAGTCCACCGGCCGGCGGCGTTGCGACACCAGCGCGTTCTTGGCGGTGTTGATCGCGATCCGATACAGCCATGTATAGAACGCGCTATCGCCACGAAAGGATGCCAGCGCCCGATACGCCTTGAGGAACGCCTCTTGGGCAACATCCTCGGCCTCGGCAGCGTCGTTGACGAAACGGCCCACCAGCTTCAACACCCGATGCTGGTATTTCAGCACCAGCAGGTTGAACGCCGTCTGGTCGCCCGCCTGGACCCGCCGGACCAGTTCCTGGTCGGTGTCATCCGTCGCGTTGGTCGGGTTGGTCGTCAAGCGCCCGCTCCCTGCCGGACCGGCGGAAGCGCGCTCAACGGCAACGCGACAACTGCCCTCATAGACTGATGAGCCGCGCGAAAGTTCGCTGCGACATAAGTGTTCCTGAACACTCGCTGAGCGATTGCGTGACCGGGATCAATAATCATGTCGCCGAGACCGATTCCAGTCGCAAACGCACGCTCAAACGACGGATTTCTGCAGGTAGTGCGTCACCCTTCAGCAGCAGCATCGAGCGCTGCCCCTGACCGGTGTGCCAACGAAGCCACAACCAGCGGCGGCCGACGCGCGTGTCAGTGCCCAGGGTGGCGGGAATATTTTTCCGGTGGGCACTGCTGAGGACCCAGCTGCCGTCGGACATCCAGCTGACAGCCGTCAACCGGTCGGCACCGCCGAGCCATCCTTGCCACTGCAAGCCGAGCAGCACGACGGCGGACGCGGTCACGAAAAAGAGCACGGCGGACACGAGCGGCAATGGCAGTAGCCAGGTCGCCACCGCCACGCCCCCGAGCGCGAGCACGCCGAGCCGACGCTCGGAGCGGCGGCTCCGTACGTCAATCGTCAGCAGAGTTGGGGTTGCGAAGCTTGGCGATGACATGCGCCCAATCCGGATCTTCCGGGACCTCTCGTTGCACTACGTAGGCGAACAGCTGCGGGTCTGGCGCCTCGAGCAATGCTACGAAGGCCTGTTGTTCGGCAGCCGGGGCGGAAGGATACCGTTCCTGGAGATAGCGTTCGAGCAGCACGTCCAACTCGCGCATGCCCCGGCGGCAACGCCATCGGAGCTGTCCCACGGCTGGAGTCGTGCTCATCAGTGCCTGCGCTCGGCCATCTTCTTCTTGATCTCGGCGATCGCCTTGGCCGGATTCAGGTCCTTCGGGCAGGCCTCGGTGCAGTTCATGATGGTATGGCACCGATACAGCTTGAATGGATCTTCCAGCGCGTCCAGGCGCTCACCGGTCGCCTCGTCGCGGGTGTCCACGATCCAGCGATAAGCCGCCAGCAACGCCGCCGGGCCCAGGTAACGATCGCCATTCCACCAGTAGCTCGGGCACGAGGTGGAGCAGCAGGCGCACAGGATGCACGCCGCCGGACGGTCGATCTTCTCCTGATCTTCCTTCGACTGCAGGCGCTCGCGATCCGGCGGCGCCGGCGTGCGGGTCTGCAGCCACGGCTTCACCGACGCGTACTGCGCATAGAAATTGGTGAGATCCGGCACGAGATCCTTGATCACCGGCATATGCGGCAACGGGAAAATCTTCACCGTGCCCTTCACATCCTCGGTGGCCCGCGTACAGGCCAGCGTGTTGACGCCGTCGATGTTCATCGCGCACGAGCCGCAAATGCCTTCGCGACACGAGCGACGGAACGTCAGCGTCGGGTCGATCTCGTTTTTGATCTTGATGAGCGCGTCGAGCACCATCGGGCCGCAGGTCGCCATGTCCACTTCGTACGTGTCGTAGCGCGGGTTCTGGCCCGACTCCGGATCGAAGCGATAGATGCGGAACGACCGCACGTCCTTGGCACCCGAGGGCGCGGGATAGGTCTTGCCGACACCGACGACCGAGTTCTTGGGAAGACGGAATTGCGCCATGATCAGTACACCCTCGCCTTCGGCGGAACGACTTCCACGTCGTTGGTCAGTGTGTTCAAGTGCACCGGGCGGTAGTCGAGCGACACCTTGCCCTGCGGGTCCACCCACGAGAGGGTGTGTTTCATCCAGTTCACATCGTCACGTTCCGGATAGTCCTCGTGGGCGTGCGCGCCACGGCTTTCCTTCCGGTTCTCCGCGGAGACGATCGTCGCGACCGCCTGGCTGCGCAGGTTGTCGAGCTCCAGCGTTTCGATCAGGTCGGTATTCCACACCATGCCGCGGTCGCTGACGTTCACGTCCTCGAACGACTTGAACACTTCCCGCATCTTGTGCACGCCCTCGATGAGTGATTCGGAAGTGCGGAACACAGCGGCGTGGTTCTGCATCGTCCGCTGCATGTTCAGGCGGATGTCCGCGGTCTTCAGCGAACCCTTGGCGTGACGGAACTTGTCGATGCGGCTGATCGCGAGATCGCCCGCATCCTTCGCCAGCGGCCGATGTTTGGTATTCGGCTTGACGATCTCGGCGGCATGACGCGCGGCTTCGCGACCGAACACCACCAGGTCGAGCAGCGAGTTGGAGCCGAGACGATTCGCGCCGTGCACCGACACGCAAGCCGCCTCGCCCACCGCCATCAAGCCCGGCACCACGGAGTCGGGGTTGCCGTTCTTCAGCGTCACCACTTCGCCGTGATAGTTAGCAGGGATGCCGCCCATGTTGTAGTGAACGGTCGGCAGGACCGGGATCGGCTGCTTGGTCACATCGACGCCGGCGAAAATCTTCGCGGTCTCGGCGATGCCCGGCAGACGCTCGTGAATCACTTCGGCACCGAGGTGCTCGAGGTGCAGGAAGATATGATCTTTGTGAGGACCGACACCGCGGCCTTCGCGAATCTCCATGGTCATCGAACGGCTGACCACGTCGCGCGACGCGAGGTCTTTCGCGTTCGGCGCATAACGTTCCATGAAACGCTCGCCCTGCGAGTTACGCAGAATGCCACCCTCGCCGCGCACGCCTTCGGTGATCAAACAGCCGGCGCCGTAGATGCCGGTCGGATGGAACTGCACGAACTCCATGTCCTGCATCGGCAGGCCGGCGCGCAACACCATGCCGCCGCCGTCGCCCGTGCAAGTGTGAGCCGACGTACAAGAGAAGTACGCGCGACCGTAACCGCCGGTGGCGAGAATCGTCTGATGACCGAGGAAACGATGCACCGTGCCGTCCGACATGTTGATGGCGACGACGCCGCGGCACTCGCCGTTCTCCATGATCAGATCGACGGCGAAATATTCGATGAAGAACTGCGCTTCGTGACGCAGCGCCTGCTGATACAACGTATGCAACATCGCGTGGCCGGTACGGTCCGCCGCTGCGCAAGTGCGCTGCGCGGTGCCCTTGCCGTAATGCGTGGTCATGCCGCCGAACGGACGCTGATAAATGCGACCGTCATCGGTGCGTGAGAACGGCACACCATAGTGCTCCAGCTCGATCACGGCGCCGGGCGCTTCTTTACACATGAACTCGATCGCGTCCTGGTCGCCCAGCCAGTCCGACCCTTTGACGGTGTCATACATGTGCCAGCGCCAATCGTCCTCGCCCATGTTGCCGAGCGCGGCGCTGATGCCACCCTGCGCGGCGACCGTGTGACTGCGCGTCGGGAAAACTTTGGTGATACACGCAACCGACAAACCGGAATGCGCCAGACCGAAAGTGGCGCGCAGGCCGGCGCCACCGGCACCGACGACGACCACGTCGTAGTTGTGATCGATGAATTGATAGGCGCTCATGCCGCGCTCCCGAATGCGACGCGCAGCACGGAGAAGACACCGAGAGCGCCAATGACGATATGAATGAACTTCAGGGCGAGCAACGTGACGATCTTTGTGGCGTGATCGGTCACGTAATCCTCGACCACCACTTCGACGCCGAGCAGCGAGTGATACACGGCCGTGCCCACCAGCAGCGACAACATCACAGCATTGAACGGAGCATGCATCCACGCCGTGACCGTTTCATAGCTGCGATCGGGTAAAGCAATCAGCACGAACACAAACCACAGGCCGAGCAGCACCAGCGCGACCGAGGTGACTCGCTGTGTCCACCAGTGACCGACACCCTCGCCGGCCGCGCCCAATCCCAGAACTCGTCCGACTGGACTGCGCAAACTCATACCGCACCTCCGCGGACCAGCAGGAACCAAAGCATCGCGGTGAGCACGACTGCGCCGATGGCAACGAGCCAGCCGCTGGTGCGAGCCGTGGATTTCTCGAAGCCATGGCCCGCGTCCCACACCAGGTGACGCACGCCGTTCAACAAGTGATAAAAGAACGCGAACGAGAAACCGACCAGCAGAACGATGGTCAGCGGATGCGCGAACACCGCTTGCGCCGAGGCATAGGCCTCAGGGCCGTTGGCAGCCGCGACCAGCCAATAAACAAACAACAGCAAACCGACGCTGAGCGCGATGCCGGTGACCCGGTGCAGGATCGACAGCGTATTGGTGTACTGCCATCGATAATTCATGAACGGCGACAGTGGCCGTTCCAACTTGGGATTGCTCATGTGGGGATAGCCTGCTCTTCCGGCAATCGGATGGATTTCAAAAATCGATGCAACGGCCGGACTTTTCCCAATCGCCGAACCGCGTCGGCTCCGGCCCGTCGCGGCCACCGATTTCTTTGGGCGCCACGGAACCCGCGGTGCGCGGTCCGGTCCCTATATCGGTGGCCGTCGCAATCGCCGGCTCGAGGCGCTCGGCCTCGGGCGGTGAATCTGGCCGCGAATTTGTATCTGCCATTGAACCGGACGATGATGGCGGTGACCGTTCGAACGGCCGGTAGTGTGCCAGAAGCACCACAGGCCCGGAACGGGACGCTTTTCGTTTGTGGCGAGGCTTGATTTCGGATTTCACGAATGTCTGCCCCTATTTCCGCCCCGGCCGTGGCTGCCGGGACCCCGATCCCCGATTTCCGCCCCCTGACAACGCTCGCCGCGATTATGGTCAGCGGCGCGGACGCACGCGCCTATCTGCAAGGTCAGCTGACGGCCGATCTGGACACGCTCAACTCGAATCGAGCGCAGCTCGCCTGCTGCAATTCCCCGCAGGGGCGCGTGCAGGCGGTGTTCTGGATGTTGGAACGCTCGGAGGGCATTGCATTAGTGCTACCGGCCGCACTGGTCGATTCGACTGTGCTTCGCCTACGAAAATATGTCCTGCGTGCGAAAGCGAAGATCGAAGCCGCGAAACATTTGCAGGTCGGCGTTATCTCTCGCAGCGCCCTGCCTGCCGATGTGACTTTGGCCGAGGCCGGCTCGCATCGGGAGCTCGGCGGTGTGAGCTATTTCACATTGCCCGGCGTGGACGATGTTCTGGTACTCGGTGCGTTTTCCGCTCCCGCCGATCCGGCAACCGAGCATCGCTGGCATTTGTCACAAGTGCGTGCCGGATTGCCGCAGGTTTATCCAGAGACCCACGAAGCGTTCGTGGCGCAGATGCTGAACATCGATCTGCTCGGCGGCATCAACTTCGAGAAAGGCTGTTACACCGGCCAGGAAATCATCGCCCGCACCCACTTCCGCGGCGCCGTCAAACGACGAATGTTTCTATTCCACAGCGCCGGCCCGGCGCCCGTGCCCGGCACGCGCGTGTTGGCTGGTGAGCAACACGCTGGCGACATCGTGGATGCCGTCGCCACCGAGAATGGTAGTGACATCCTCGCCGTCATCAGCCTGGCGCAGCTCGACAGCGAGTTGAGCATTGATGGGCAGGATGGCGCGCTTACGCGGCTGACGATGCCCTATTCCCCGGGATAAGAGGTTTGGCAAGGAAGATAGGCGCACGAGGGAGCATCACCTCTCGCTGTCTCGACTATGCAGCCGACAGAAGTTTGGCGCCTGCCGGCACGCGCAAATGAACTGCTATTGAGCTCACCCCTCACGCGCGAATTCGTGCCCGAAAGTTTCTGCGGAAACGCCGAACGTAAAATTCCACCTCAGCGACCGCTCCCTCACGCCGACGCTCAGCGCCGGCTTCCGCGCCCAGCGAAGCGCAGGCGCACGCGAAGCGAGTGCCTCAAAGCGACTGCTTCGATCACACCACTGCGGGCGTGGTAAGAGGCATCGAGTCGCGCATCTCGAGCTGGGAAAGGTGGGGGTCTCGGGAAGTTCGCAACCACGGTGACTCGGCCCACCGCGGCCAGTCGAGCAAGCCGTTGCACGTTGGCAGTACAGCCGACGACGCGCGTTGCAGCTCGGAGCGCGATAGCGCGACCGAGCGATACGGAGCGTGAAACGGCAACTGACCGAATCGTGCGGCAGCCATCGAAGGCAAAGTCAGCCGGCGGTGAAGACGCTCGCGAGTTTCCCGAGACCCCCACCTACGCCCCAGCTCTGCCGAAGGCTGCGCGCAACGCGTTTGCGACAACGCGAAGCGCAACCGCGATAGCGTCAGGTCTCAGGCCGCATGTAAGGGAACAGCAGCACGTCGCGAATCGACGGCGAGTTGGTAAACAACATCACAAGCCGATCGATACCGATGCCCAACCCCGCCGTAGGCGGTAAGCCATATTCCAACGCGCGAATGTAATCGGCGTCGTACTGCATCGCCTCTTCATCACCGGCAGTCTTGCGGGCCAGCTGATCCTTGAATCGCTGCGCCTGATCTTCAGGATCGTTCAGTTCCGAGAAGCCGTTGGCGATCTCACGTCCGCCAATGAAGAACTCGAAACGATCCGTGATGAACGGATCCGAATCGTTGCGACGTGACAGCGGCGACACCTCGGTCGGATAGCCGTAAACGAACGTCGGCGCGAGCAGCCGATGCTCGGCGGTCTTCTCGAAGATCTCGATTTGCAGCTTGCCCGGCCCATCGCCCTGCCCGTACGGCACGCCGATCTTGTCGCAATGAGCGCGCAGATAGTCCAGATCGCGCAACTTGGAACGCTCGATCCCGGGATTGAAATGCACGACCAGGTCCTCGACCGTCACGCGACGGAACGGCTGACCGAAGTCGAACACTTCGCCCTGATATTCGATCTGGCGCTTGCCGAGGATGGTGTCGCACAGGCCCTGACACATCCGCTCGACCAGATTCATCAGATCGGTGTAGTCCGCGTACGCCTGATACAACTCCAGCATCGTGAACTCGGGATTGTGTCGGGTCGACACGCCCTCGTTACGGAAGTTGCGATTGATCTCGTACACGCGCTCGAAACCGCCGACCACCAGACGCTTCAGATAAAGCTCCGGCGCGATGCGCAGATACAAATCGATGTCGAGCTGGTTGTGATGCGTGACGAAAGGCCGCGCCACCGCGCCGCCGGCGATCGCCTGCATCATCGGTGTCTCGACTTCCAGAAAATCCATCGCATCGAGGAAGTCACGCAGATACTTCACCAGCCGCGTGCGCGTACGAAACGTCTGCCGGCTTTCCGGGCTGACGATGAGATCGACGTAACGCTGGCGATAGCGCGTCTCCTGATCCGACAGGCCGTGCCACTTGTCCGGCAGCGGTCGCAGCGACTTGGTCAGCAGGCGCAGCTTCTCGACCTTCACCGACAGCTCGCCGGTCTTGGTAATGAACAGCGTGCCTTCGGCGCCGAGCACGTCGCCGACATCCCAACCCTTGAACTCGTCATAGGCCGCACCGATGGCGGCGCTTTGCAGGAACAGCTGAATCTCACCGGTGCGATCGGCGATCTTGGCGAAGCTGGCCTTGCCCATGACGCGCTTGCTCATCATGCGGCCGCCGACCTTCACACGCACCGTGTTCTGGTCGAACCACGTCGGCTCGCGATCGCCGTAAGCGGTCAGCAACTGATCCGCGAGTGCGTCACGACGGAAATCGTTCGGAAAGCCGTTGGCGCCCGGGCCGCGCAGCTTGTCGAGCTTGGCGCGCCGTTCGGCGATCAGCTTGTTCTCATCGACCGGTGCTTCAGTCGGCGGAGTCTTGGTGTTATCGGACATGTTTTACAGACCCTGCTTCAAGCTGGCTTCCAGGAACGGATCGAGATCGCCGTCGAGCACCTTGTCGGTGGCCCCGATTTCGACGTTGGTGCGCAGATCCTTGATGCGCGACTGATCGAGCACGTACGAACGAATCTGGTTGCCCCAGCTCACGTCGGACTTGGAGTCTTCCAGCACCTTGGCGGCCGCGTTGCGCTTGTTCACTTCCAGCTCGTACAGCTTGGCTTTCAGCATCTTCATCGCCTTGTCGCGATTCTTGTGCTGACTGCGCTCGGCCTGGCAGGCCACCACAATGCCGGTAGGCATGTGCGTGATACGCACGGCGGATTCGGTCTTGTTGACGTGCTGACCGCCGGCGCCGCTCGAGCGGTACACGTCGGTCTTCAGGTCCGCGGGATTGATGTCGATCTTGATGTTGTCGTCGATTTCCGGCGAAACGAACACGGACGCGAACGACGTGTGCCGCCGCGCGTTGGAATCGAACGGCGACTTGCGGACCAAGCGATGCACGCCGGTCTCGGTGCGCAGCCAGCCGTAGGCATACTCGCCGCTGAAATTGATCGTGCAGCTCTTGATGCCCGCGACTTCGCCGTCGCTGACTTCCTCAACCTCGGTCTTGAAGCCGTGCTGATCGCCCCAGCGCAGATACATGCGCATCAGCATGCTGGCCCAGTCCTGCGCCTCGGTACCGCCGGCGCCGGCCTGAATGTCCAGGAAGCAGCTGTGCGGATCCATCTCGCCCGGGAACATGCGCTGGAATTCCAGCTTCTTGATGTACTCGTCGATGGCCGCGACATCGCGCTCGACATCGGCGACGGCGCTCGGCTCATTCTCGGCGATGGCCATGTCCAGCAGCTCGGTGGCGTCCGCCAGGCCCTTGGTGGCCTTGTCGATCGTGCCGACCACCTGCTCCAGGCGCGCCCGTTCCTTGCCCAGCTCCTGAGCCCGGTCCGGCGTGTTCCAGATCTTGGGATCTTCCAGCTCGCGGCTTACTTCCGTGAGTCGTTCGGCCTTGGTGTCGTAGTCAAAGAAACCTCCGGAGCGCCCCGCTGCGCTCGGTGAGGTCTTCGATGGCTCGGCGAATAGGGTTGGTTTCCATGTCTTGAGCGTGGCGTCGGTCGCGGGCAATTCAATTGCGGGAGGCGGATCCTAGCAAAAACGGGCCCTTAAAGGACCCGCAAATACTCCACGACCAATTGCAGGCGCTCCGAGCCGTTGAACCGGTTCACGTCCAGCCGGTAGGCCAGCTCGACCCGGGACTCGGGCTCGACGTGCGGCGCGTCGTCGTGATCGAAATGCCGGAAGGCGATGGCCTCGCAGCTGGTCGCAGCCTTGATCGGACCGTCGCCCGACACGCTCCTCACCTCCAGCTTCAAGTGCCGCTCGCCGAGGATGCGCACGTTGCGCACCTCGAAGCAGCCATCGAACATCGGCTCGGGAAAGTTCTGGCCCCACGGCCCCGCCTGCTGCAGCAGCCGGGCGACATCGAGCGTCAACTCCTCCTGTTGCAGGCTGCCGTCGGAATGCACGATGCCGATGGTGTCATCGACACTCATCCAACGACGCACCTCGGCGTCGAACTCGGCGCGGAACGTCTCGAGCGTCGCAGCCGGCAAGGTCAAGCCCGCCGCCATGGCGTGACCGCCGAACTTTTCGATCAACCCGGGGTGACGAGTCGCGACCGCATCGAGCACGTCGCGAATATGAACGCCGGAAATGGAGCGCGCCGAGCCCTTCAACGTGTCTGCATCCTGGCGAGCCAGCGCGATGACCGGACGATTGACCCGCTCCTTGACGCGCGACGCGACCAGACCGACGACGCCCTGGTGCCACGACTCATCGAACAAACAGAGGCCCAGCGGCAGCTGCGGATCTTCAGCGCGCATGTCCGCGATCGCCATCAGCGCTTCCTGCTGCATCTGCAGCTCGAGCTCTTTGCGATCGGTGTTGAGTTGGGTCAGCCGCGCGGCCAGCATGCGGGCCATGTTGGGATCGTCCGTGAGCAAACATTGAATGCCGATCGACATGTCGTCGAGCCGGCCCGCCGCGTTCAAGCGCGGCCCGATCTGATAACCCAGAGCCGCTGCGTTCACAGTGGAGGGAATGCAATTCGCCGCTTCGAGCAACGCATGAATACCAGCGGCGCATCGACCCGCGCGAATGCGACGCAGTCCCTGATACACCAGCACGCGATTGTTTCTATCGAGCGGCACCAGATCCGCCACCGTGCCGAGCGCGACGAGATCGAGCAACTCGGCCACCGCCGGCGGATTCGCCGAGAGCCCGCGCTCTTGCATAGCGCGCGTCAGCGCGGCCATCAGATAAAACGCCACGCCTACGCCGGCGAGTGCCTTGCTAGGAAACGTATCGCCGGGCGCATTGGGATTCACGATCGCATTCGCGGCCGGCACCGTCGCGGGCGCGAGGTGATGATCCGTGATCAATGTTTCGATGCCCAACGACGTGGCCATGGCCACGCCGGCGTGACTGGAAATGCCGTTATCGACGGTGACGATCAAGCCGGGCTTGGACTCCGCCGCGAGCTGCACGATCTCCGGCGTCAGGCCATAGCCGTACTGAAAGCGATTCGGCACCAGGAAGTCGACTTGTTTGAAGCCGAGCCGTCGCAGCTGACGCACCACCAGCGCCGTGCTGGTCGCGCCATCGGCATCGAAATCGCCGACCACCACGATGCGAGTGCCGCGACGGAAATGTTCGCAAAGCAGATCGACTGCGACATCGATGCCGCCGAGCCTCCCGATCGGAATCAGACGCGCCAGCCCGAGATCGAGATCTTCGGCTTCGTTGACGCCCCGGTTCGCATACAAACGTTTCAGCAGCGGATGCAGATCGCTGGGCAGCGCCGCCAGGCCACCCGCCTCACGGCGACGGATCGTGCGATTCAACATGCGCCCCAATTCGCCGGCTGCAGATCACGGCGCCAGAATTTGAACAGGGCCGCGCGCGGAGTGACGACCTGCCAGGTATCGAACATCACGGTGAGCTTCGAGAGCGCACCGCTCATCAACGCACGACTCAGCGGCGCGAGCCACTGCGTCTCGAGGGCTCCCGGATTCGCCACATCGATCGCCGCCACCGTCGGCCCAGCGACCTGCGTCAGCAGCCCGGCTGCATCTGCAGGTTGCGAGGTCACAAGTCGATCGTGCAGGCGATAGATGCCACGCAAATAAACATCGTCGCCGCAAGCGGCCGGCAACGACGGTGTGCTCAAGTCACTCAACATTCCTTCCCCATGCATCCAGATCGCATTCAACGCCGGCAAGCCTCGGCGCTGCCGTTGCGTATTGACTGGATGCTCGTGTAACAACATTTGCAGCTCGGTCATCAGGCGTCGCAGCCCGCCCGCGTCGCGACCGCGCGGCAGAATGTCTTCGCCCGGATTCGCCGCAGCGAACTCCGGCGTGACCGTCTGCACTTGCAACGGCGCTTCGCTGCGCAGAAGCCACTCGCCATCGGCACCGACGTGCAACTCGAATCCCGTGGACTGCAGATGATCGACGATCGTCGGCGTCAGCGACTCGCGTTCAGCAACGCTCATGCGCGCCTGCCCTCGCAAGGGAACTGTCGTCAGTCGATCCAAGCCCGCGGCGAAGTGTATAGGCTGCGCACGCAGCCAGAAACCGTCAGCGCGTTGACCACTGAGGCCCGTGCGAATCACCGCGGCGCTGGGATACTGATCGGCCGACGCGTGCAGTTGAAGTGCGTCGAGGATGCCCGCATGCAATGCATCCTGACGGGGATCGAGCGCTCGCTTGCTCAGCGAGCCGCGGCCGGCGAAACGCGCGAGTTGCGGCCATTCGACGGCACCCGTCTGGTCCGCGGCGCGTAAGGGATTCAAGCCCGAAATGATCAGGGTCAGCGTCTTCAACATCTTCTGCGCGGCGGCGACGACCTGCGCTATGGTAGCCGAATGAAACTCACCGACGAGAAAATTGCGGGCATCAACTTGATCCGCTCCTACGGCCCGAGCGAGGTGCGCATCGGCGAGACGGTGCTGCATTCCAGCTGCCTGGTGAAAGCGGATCAGATCGTCAGCGACTGGCGGCCGCAAACCGTGGCCGAGCTGTCGCTCGACGATCTGCAAGCGGCGATCGCGATGAAGCCCGAAGTGATCATCATCGGCACGGGGCCGAAGCAGGAGTTCCCCGCGCCCGAAGTGCTGGGCGCGGTGATGTCGCGGGGGATCGGTTGCGAAGTGATGGAGCTCGGCGCGGCATGCCGCACCTATAACATCCTGGCAAGCGAGGGACGCACCGTGGTCGCGGCGCTGTTACTCAGAAACAGTTAGACCAGGAAATTTAACTAGAGGAAGAACATCTCCCGGTCGTCCTGCGTAGCAGGGCGACCGGGAGAAGACGCGAGGGACTGAAGATCGTTCGACCCAACTCGCCTGGCCGCTCCACTGGAGTCGTCGCCTGACGGAATATTCTTTTTCTTTTGCTTTTGTTCTTCTTCGCGCTGTTTCCTCGAATCCCCCTCCGCCCCCGCGTCTTCTCCCTGTCACCCGGCTGGGTGGTTTTAGGGAGGACATGTTGGGGGCGGATTTAGACACACGATTGCGGATCGCGCAACTATTGTTCGCTTCGCGAAAGTCCGAGGGGCCGAAGCCGCAGCTCGACTGCAATCCTCGGGCCAGTTCGAGGGGACAGTTTCTCCCTCAACGTTGCGGCAACAAGCTCAACGGATTGCCCGGCGTCCCATTGATCCGGATCTCGAAATACAGCTGCGGCGAGCCTTGCGGACCATTGCCCATGGTCGCGATCCGCTGTCCGGCTGAGACCGCGTCGCCCTCCTGGATCAGCACCGATTGCAGATGACCGTACGCGCTCAGGTATGTTTCGTTGTGCTTAACGATGATGAGCTGGCCGTAACCCAGCAGACCGGAACCGGTATACACGACGCGTCCCGGGCCTGCGGCGCGCACGTCTTCGCCTGATTTTCCCGCGATCATCAGCCCCTGACCGCCGTTGGGACGTGAGGTGAGCGTCGCTGTGCCATCGCTCACCGGCCATTGCCACTTCACCGGCGGGCCGGTCGGGATCGCGGGCTGTCGAGGTGCCGGCGGCGGTGATTTCTTAGGGGGAGTTGAAGACCTAGGGGTTGACGATGCAGCTCGCGTTCCGCCCTTTCCCGAGGCCGACAAGCGCAACGTCTGGCCCGGATAAATCACATAATCCCGGCCGATGTTGTTCCAGCGCGCCAGGTCCTTGTAATCGAGCTTGTGACGAAACGCGATGGAGTACAGGGTGTCGCCGCGCTTGACGGTATAGGTCCCGCCCCGCTCCGGAGTGGAAGCGCACCCAGCCACCAGGGCCAGCGCAAGCAACCACGGCGCGAGCCACCGGCACCACACCGAAATCAGTTCAGACCCTTGAGCAATGGTACGAAACTGACCAACCCCAGCGTCTCCTTGTGAAATTCGTCGCCGCGACGCTCGTCGACGCGGCGAGTGATACGCACCAATTGCTGACGACCTTCCGGCCCGACCGGCGCGATCAGCCGGCCACCGGGCGCCAGCTGCTGGAACAAAACATCCGGAATCGCGAGCGGCGCGGCCGCCATCAGAATGGCGTCGTAAGGCGCATGCCCGCTCCAGCCCTGAAAGCCGTCGCCGTGACGTAAATGGACATTAGAGATATTCAGTTCCCGCAATCGCTGCCGCGCACGCTCCTGCAAGGCACCGATGCGCTCGATGCTATAGACGAAACGCACGAGCGGCGACATCACTGCGGTTTGATAACCGCAGCCGGTGCCGATCTCCAGCACCTTGCCCGGCGTGCCGGCTTCGATCATCGCTTCGGTCATGCGCGCAACCACGAACGGTTGTGAGATCGTCTGGCCGTGGCCGATAGGCAACGCTGTATCTTCGTATGCACGCGTCGCGAGCGCTTCATCGACAAACAAATGACGCGGCACATTGCGAATCTGATCGAGCACCGCTGCATTGACGATGCCTTGATCGCGCAGCCGCTGCACCAGCCGTTCGCGAGTGCGCGCCGAGGTCATGCCGATGCCGGCACGACTGGCGATGTTGTTCTTCGGTGGCGCCGGTGGCTTCATTCAGCGCGTCCCTGCAGCCAGTTGCTCATGTCCTCGAGCATCGAATGACGCGTCAGATCGATCTGCAACGGCGTCACCGAGACATAGTTGTTCGCGACCGCATGGAAGTCGGTGCCCGGCCCCGAGTCCTGACTGCCGCCGGCCGGCCCGACCCAATATACCGGCCGGCCGCGCGGGTCGGACATTTTCACGATGGGATCGGAACGATGCCGGAATCCCAGACGCGTCGCTTGATAGCCCCGCAACTGATCGTAGGGAACATCGGGCACATTCACGTTGAGGATGGTCGCCTGATGCAACGGCGAACGCTGAATGCGCATCACCATCTCAGCGGCGACGCGCGCCGCGGTCGCGAAGTGATTGCCGGAGTTCGGCTGAATGACCAGCGACACCGCGATGGCCGGCAGGCCGAGGAAGCGTCCCTCGATGGCGGCGGCGACCGTGCCCGAGTAGATCACGTCGTCGCCCAGGTTGGCGCCATCGTTGACCCCGGAGACCACCATGTCGAAGTCGCTCTCGCCCTCGAACAGCCCGGAGACCGCCAGGTGGACGCAATCGGTGGGCGTGCCATTGACGACCAGGAACTTGCGCGCCTCGAACGGCAGCACGCGCAACGGCATGTCCAGCGTCAGTGAGTTACTGGCACCGCTGCGGTTGCGGTCGGGCGCGACCACGGTAATGTCTGCGAGCGGCGCAAGCGCTTCGCCCAGGGCACGCAGGCCCTCGGCGCGGTAGCCGTCGTCATTGCTGAGAAGGATCTTCATGAATTCATGAAAGCTGGCGGCGCGGAACTATACTGGAATCCGCGCTTCAACTTCATAGCAGGGACAGTGGAGCGCTGGAGTATCGGGTGAACGACGATCGGGACGAGGACAATTTGAGCTTCCGCGAGGCGATGCGCGACGTGCGCCGCCTGCGAAATGTCGACAAGCGGCCGCCATCGGCGCCCAAACCGCCGCCGCGTGCACGCTTTACGCGCGCCGACCAGCAGGAGGTCCTGAAGGAGAGCCTGCTGCCGCCGAGCGACGAGGCCATGCTCGCGACCGGCGACGAGCTGAGCTTCCGCCGCCCGCACATTCCTGAAGGGGTCCTGCTCAAGCTGCGCCGGGGCCACTACACGGTCGACGCCGAGCTCGATCTGCACGGCATGACCGGCGCCGAGGCCAAAGCCGCCATGCGCGAATTCCTCACCGCGGCCATCAACCGGCGCGCCAGCTGTGTTCGCATCATTCACGGCAAGGGCCGGGGCTCCGGGCCGCGCGGCCCGGTGCTGAAGAACGTCGTCAATCAATGGCTGCAACGGATCGACAACATCCAGGCCTTCGGCTCGGCCCGACATGTCGATGGCGGCAGTGGCGCCGTCTACGTGCTGCTGCGAACGAAATGAACGATCAAACATCGGCTTCCGGTGTCTCGGCTTGGAAGGCATTGCTGATCAGCTCGTGAAGCACGCCAGTGGCGAACGAGCCTCGCTGCAAACGAAACTGCAGATGCACGTCCGCCCCGTCGATGCGCCACTTCAGCTCACGCACGGGTACGCGCAGCGGCCGACGTTCAGGTTCCAATCGGGCCTTCGCCAAGCCCGCCGCGAGCACGGCGTATTTCTGCGCCGTCTGCATCTCCAGCTCCGCGGTCGCGCCCTTCGACAGCAGTGAATCCCCGTGCCACATCGGCCCGGTCGGATGGACGTCGAGCTGCTGACAGCGGTCACGCAAAGTGTCGTCGACGGCCTCGGCGAGAAAGAAGCTGCCGCTGCCATTGAGATTCACAACGTCGCCATCGAGCAGTCGATTCCAGGTGCCGGCGCCGATGCGCTCGGCCAGCACCGCATTGAAAATCACCGAGCGGGCCGCCGATAGCGCGAAACCTCGCTCCGCGCGCTCCGGTGCCGGACCGCCCTCGAACCAGGCGATCGCGCTGGCGATGTTAGATCCGTTGTGACCGAAGCGTTGCGGCCCGAAATAATTGGGCGTGCCCGCCGCTGCGAGCGTTTGCAATCGCTGCTCGAGCACCGCCAGGTCGCCCGAGAATTCACGCAGCACGATCTCGAAGTCGTTGCCCTTCAAGGCGCCCCGCTTGAGCTTGCGACGCGTGCGTTCGGCACCGATGACCTCGAAGCCATCGCCGGTGACACCGAGCCAATTGGGAACCGCGGAGCGACCCGGCACAGTGAACGCCTGCTCCGCGACAGCATCGCGATCTTTCAAGCCCGCGAAGCCGACATCGCGCGGATGTATCTTGCCGATTCGTGCAAGCTGCTTGGCGACCCACATCGTGTTCGCGCCGCGCTTGCGCACTTTCAGCAGCAGATGATCGCCCTCGCCATCGGCCTCGAAGCCGAGCCATTCGCGCACGATGAAATCTTCAGGCGTAACACGCAAGCGCGCAGTGCCCGCCGGTCCGCCGTGAGCGCACGGCAGATTCATAAAGTCGACGACATTCATCCAGAGATATGCTCGATCAATGCGATGGCCTGACAAGCGAGCCCTTCGGCGCGGCCGATGAAGCCCATTTTCTCGCTGGTCGTGGCCTTGATGTTCACGCGGGTGATGTTGATGCCGAGGTCGGCGGCGATGTTGGCGCGCATCGCTTCGCGATATTTGCCGAGACGCGGCGCTTCGCAAATGACGGTGGTATCGACGTTCACGACGACGTAGTCGCTCACTTTGAGCAGATCGCGAACGTGACGCACAAACGCACGACTGTCGGCACCTTTCCAGCGAGCATCGGTATCTGGAAAGTGCATGCCGATATCGCCGAGCCCGGCTGCACCGAGCAACGCGTCGCAGATTGCATGTAACAGCACGTCGCCATCCGAATGCGCGAGGATGCCGTGCGAGTGAGGAATCTTTTCGCCGCCGAGCGTGATGTGATCGCCCGCGGTGAAGGCGTGAACGTCGTATCCCTGCCCGATACGAAGTTGTGAAGTCATGATGCGCTCCGTGATCTCAAAATGCGCTCGGCTCGCGGCAGGTCTTCGGGCAACGTGATCTTGATGTTGTCCGCATCGCCCGCGACCAGCTTGGGTTGCAATCCCAGCGCCTCGACCGCCTGCGCCTCATCGGTGACCGCGACGCCGTTCGTCTGCGCACTCTCGAGCGCCCGCTGCAGGACGACATGGCGAAACATTTGCGGCGTGAGTGCACGCCAGAGTTTGTCTCTCGCCACGGTTTGCGAAACCCGTCCGTCCTCGTCGGCGCGCTTCAATGTATCCACGACGGGCGCCGCAAGCAGCCCACCCACCGCGTCGTCCTGCAATTCATTCAGCAACCGATCCAGATCGGTCGCCGACAGGCAGGGCCTGGCAGCATCGTGCACGAGCACCCAATCGTCCGGCGCCGCGCGATCTTGTAACGCTCGCAAGCCGGCGAGCACTGAGTCCATACGCTCGGTGCCACCGATAGTCGTTGCGACCTTCGCATCGCCCGCGAGCGTGGTTTGCGCCCAGTGCTGATCGCCCGGCGACAACGCCACGACGATGCCGGCCGTGCGCGCGTGCGCCAGGAACGGTGCCAGCGACCACTCGATCACCGTGCGACCGGCCAGCGATAAATATTGTTTGGGCACAGCGGCGCCCATGCGACGGGCACTGCCGGCCGCGGGCACGACGACCCAGAATCTAATCTCCAAACGAGAACCTCAGACGTGATCATAAAAACTCGGGATCGGGCATCCTGCCACGACCCTCGGGCGAGCTGGCAAAAGGCGTGACTTTTGCCACTCGCTCGCCGCCCATGGCGGCGCGGCTACATCCCTGTACCCGAGTTCGTCGCTAGTCTTTATTCGGCGTGCGAGCCTGAATGACGCTGGCCGGACTGTTGCCGCGCGAGCTGCCGCCACCGCCCTCTTCTTCCGGCTCGCTCGGCGGTGCCGGTGCGGGCTGAACGGCGGGCTTAGGCTCGACCACCTGGTAGAAGGTCTCGCCGCGACCGACCATGCCGAGGTCGGTGCGCGCCCGCTCCTCGATGGCGACCGTGCCCTTCTTCAGGTCCTGCACTTCCGCCGCCAGCGTGCGATTGCGCTCCTTCAGCTCGCGGTTCTGCTCGCGCTGAACCTCGATGTCGGCCCGCAGCTGACGGACCTCACGCATGCCGCCGTCGCCCAGCCACAGCCGGTACTGCAAGAGCACCAGCACGATGACCAGGGCGGCGGCGAGGAACTTCATGCGTCCGTACTTAGCACGACATGCCCGGCAGCGGCACCGGCAGCGCTTCGATGCCGGCGTACTTCGCCTCAGCGCCCAGCTCCTGCTCAATGCGCAGCAGCTGGTTGTACTTGGCGATGCGATCCGAGCGTGACATCGAGCCCGTCTTGATCTGCGTGGCGCGCGTCGCGACGGCGATATCGGCAATCGTCGCGTCTTCGGTCTCGCCCGAGCGATGCGACACGACCGCCGCGTAGCCCGCGTCCACCGCCATGTCGATGGCGGCGATGGTCTCGGTCAGCGTACCGATCTGATTCACCTTGATCAGGATGGCATTGGCGATGTGCTTCTCGATGCCCTGCTTCAGGAACTTGGTGTTGGTGACGAACAGATCGTCGCCGACCAGCTGCACCTTCTTGCCGATGCGATCGGTCAGCAGCTTCCAGCCGTCCCAATCGTCCTCGCTCATGCCGTCTTCGATGGTGACGATGGGATAGCGACCCACCAGGCCTTCGAGGTAATCGGCGAACTGCGAGGAATTGAATTTACGATTCTCGGACTCGAGGTGATAAATGCCGTCCTTGAAGAACTCGGTGCTGGCCACGTCCAGGCCGAGGAAGATCTGCTTGCCGGCCTTGTAACCGGCGCGATCGATGGCTTCGAGAATGGTTTCCAGCGCTGCTTCGTTCGACGGCAGGTCCGGCGCGAAGCCGCCCTCGTCGCCGACCGACGTGGCGAGCTTGCGCTCGTGCAGAACTTTCTTGAGCGTGTGGAAGATCTCCGCGCCATAGCGCAGTGCTTCGGACAGCGACGGTGCGCCGACCGGGAGAATCATGAACTCCTGGATGTCGACGCTGTTATCGGCATGCGCGCCGCCGTTGATGATGTTCATCATCGGCACCGGCAGCGTCTTGGAGCTGCCCAGGCGACGGAACAACGATTGTTTGGTTTCCTTGGCCATCGCGTGCGCGTTGGCCATCGAGACGGCGAGCAGCGCATTCGCGCCGAGACGTGACTTGGTCTCGGTGCCGTCGAGCTGGATCATCGCCTGATCGATCGCGGCCTGGTCGCCGGCATCGCGGCCCACCAGCAGCTTCTTGATCTCGCCATTGACGTTGGCGACCGCCTTGAGCACGCCCTTGCCGAGATAACGCGACTTATCGCCATCGCGCAATTCGATGGCTTCACGCGCACCGGTCGAAGCGCCGGACGGGACTGCGGCGCGACCCACGGCGCCGGAATCCAGATATACATCGGCCTCCACGGTCGGATTGCCGCGCGAATCGATGATCTCGCGGCCGCGGATGTCGACGATCTTGCTCATAACAAACTTTCCTCGTAGGGCCGTGACTTCACGGCTTGATCCAATTCTTTTAGCGTTGTCAGCAACGCTTCCATGCGCGCCAGCGGCCAGGCATTCGGGCCATCGGATAAAGCTTTGGCGGGATCGGGATGCGTCTCCATGAACAAGCCGGAGACACCAGCCGCCACCGCCGCGCGTGCCAGCACGGGCACGAACTCGCGCTGACCGCCGGACGAAGTGCCTTTGCCGCCAGGCAACTGCACCGAGTGAGTCGCATCGAACACGACCGGCGCGCCCGTCTCGCGCATCACTGCAAGTGAGCGCATGTCGGAGACCAGATTGTTGTAACCGAACGTGAAGCCGCGCTCGCACACCATGATCTGCTGATTGCCCGTGGAGCGGGCCTTCTCGACCACGTTGCCCATTTCCCAGGGCGACAGGAACTGACCCTTCTTGATGTTCACGGGTCGATTATGCGAACAGACATTCACGATGAAATTGGTCTGGCGGGCCAGGAACGCCGGCGTCTGCATCACATCGACGACTGAGGCGACTTCCGCGAACGGCGTGTCCTCATGGACGTCGGTGAGCACGGGCACGCCGAGCTGCTTCTTCACCTCGGACAGGATACGCAGGCCCTCTTCCATGCCCGGGCCACGGAAGCTCTTCACCGATGAACGATTCGCCTTGTCGAAGGACGACTTGAAGATGAACGGCACGTTCAAGCGCGTCGTCAGCTCCTTGAGCCGGCCGGCGACGTCGACGTTCAGTCCTTCGCTCTCGATGACGCACGGGCCGGCAATGAGGAAGAACGGCTTGTCCGGTCCGACATCGAAGTTCAGCAGTCGCATCGTCTTCAGATCTCTCTCAGGCGCCGCCGACGGCGACGCGCTTCTCTTCGGGCTGCTGGCTCTGGTGATAAGCACGCGCCGCCTTCACGAACCCGGAGAACAACGGATGACCGTCGCGCGGCGTGGAGCGGAATTCCGGATGGAACTGGCTCGCCACGAAGAACGGATGCGACGGCAGCTCGACCATTTCCACCAGGCCGTCGCGCGAGAAGCCGGAGAAGCGCAGGCCCGCGTTCATCAGCTTCTGCAGATACCGATTGTTGAACTCGTAACGATGACGATGGCGCTCCATCACCGTGTCCGAGCCATAGATCTGATGCGCCTTCGAGCCGTGCGACAGACGCGCTTCCTGAGCGCCCAGGCGCATGGTGCCACCCATGTCCGACTTCTCGGTGCGCTGCTCGACCTTGCCCTTCTCGTCCTGCCACTCAGTGATGAGCGCGACGACCGGATGCGGCGAGGCGCGGTTGAATTCGGTCGAATGCGCGCCCTGCAGGCCGGCGATGTTGCGCGCGAATTCGATGATGGCCAGCTGCATGCCCAGGCAGATGCCCAGGTACGGGATCTGACGCTCACGCGCGAACTTGATCGCCTGCATCTTGCCTTCGACGCCGCGCTCGCCAAAGCCGCCCGGCACCAGAATGGCGTCGACGCCTTCGAGGCAGCCGGTGCCGTGCTTCTCCACATCCGTCGCTTCCACGAACTGGATGTTGACGCGCGTCCGCGTGCGCACGCCGGCATGGGTCAGCGCTTCGGACAGCGAGATGTAGGAGTCACGCAGGTTGACGTACTTGCCGACCATCGCGATCGTGACCTTCGCCTCGGGGTTGGCCTTGGCGTTCACGACCTGCTTCCACTCGCTCAGGTCGGCCGGCGGCACGTCCAGGCGCAGCTTGTCGACCACGATGTCGTCCAGGCCTTCTTCGTGCAGCAGCTGCGGGATTTTGTAAAGATCGTCCGCGTCCACCGCGGTGATGACGGCGCGCTCTTCCACGTTGGTGAACAGCGCGATCTTGCGACGATGCTCGGCCGGCAGCGCGTTCTGCGAACGGCACACCAGGATGTCGGGCTGGATACCGATGGAGCGCAGCTCCTTCACCGAGTGCTGGGTCGGCTTGGTCTTGATCTCGCCCGAGCTCGGGATGTACGGGATCAGGGTCAGGTGCATGTAGAGCACGTTGTTCCGGCCCAGCTCCACGCCCAGCTGACGAATCGCCTCGAGGAACGGCAACGACTCGATGTCGCCGACCGTGCCGCCGATCTCCACCATGCAGATGTCGGCATCGCCGGCACCCATGCGGATGCAATGCTTGATCTCATCGGTGATGTGCGGGATGACCTGCACCGTCGCGCCCAAGTAGTCGCCGCGACGCTCCTTCGCGATCACGCGCTCGTAGATGCGCCCGGTCGTGAAGTTCGAATTACGTGAAGTCGTGGTGCGCACGAAGCGCTCGTAGTGACCGAGGTCGAGATCGCTCTCGTAGCCGTCGGTGGTCACGAACACTTCGCCGTGCTGGAACGGGCTCATGGTGCCCGGATCGACGTTGATGTACGGATCCAGCTTCACCATGCTGACCTTGAGCCCGCGCGACTCGAGGATGGCGCCCAGGGAAGCCGCGGCAATGCCTTTGCCCAGCGAGGAAACAACACCGCCGGTTACACAGATAAAACGCGTCATCGTAAAGCACCGTCGCAAACAAGAAGGGTGGGATCTGGATCGTGACGCACCCGATCAGAAGGTGGGCGCATCAATGAATCACGACGGGAGCGCAGTCTAACTCAATACGTTGCGTACGGATAGCGGCGAAAGGACAGAAATCGTCTATACGTTGGGGTCGCGGCCGACAATCGCGGGCCGCTGCTCCCAGGAAATCGACACGGAGGGCTCGTCGTCACGCGCGGCGAACTCGTCGGCGATCCACAAATCCCCGACAGCGACGAGCTGCTTGCCCGCGTACACGAGCGGCAGGCGCTCGCGCCACCATGGCAGGATGGCCGACGCTTGCAGCAGCTTCTTCAACTTGTGGTGAATCGCGTGACCGGCGGGCTGCAAGGTCTCTCCGCCCACACGAAACCGCACAGACAATGTTGCGGGAAGCTTAGCAGCGCTCAAGCCGCCCGGCGCTCCAGGAGAGATACGTAACGCGCCGAGATTTGCCGGCAATTGGAGCGATGTGTGGGTGGGCCAGGTGAGCGTCAACTCAGTGTCGAGGGGCGGCAGTTTCTGCTCGCAATACAGCCGGCCCCGATGCCGGCGCATTTCCCAGCCATCCCAGCCGACACAAGGCACGCGATCCGGACCGGCGGCGAGCATGTCGTGCTCGATGCCCGCCAGCTTGCGCGTCGACGGCGCCCGAGCGCCCCGCCGGCGGATCCAATATCGCAATAGATTCCGGCGGCGTTCCGGATTGAGCGCCGCCAACGCCGCGACACTCAGACACTCACCCTCGATGGCCTGCTCGGCATCGATCGCCGCCAGTTGCTCCAGCGTCCGCCAGGCCTCTTGTAAGTGTTGCGAGGAGCGCAGCGCTGTCTGTGCCGCCGCCGGCCATCGCTCGCGAAGCGCCGACACGATTCGATGGCGGATGAAATTACGGTCGAGCGCGTAATTGTCGTTGGAGGGATCGGTGAGCCAGACCAATCCTTCTGCCCTCGCCCACATCTCGAGCTCGGCACGAGTGAAATCCCACAGCGGTCGGAGCAACGCGCCGCTGGCGAACGGCTCGAACACTTGCATCCCGCTCAAACCCAACACACCCGCACCTCGCATCAGCGCGAGCAGCATGGTTTCCAATTGATCGTCGGCGTGCTGACCGACTAACAGATATTCGCCAGCCCGCAGCTCTTTCTCCAACGCGTGGTAGCGAGCATCGCGAGCCGCGGCTTCGAGACCTAGCTCCTCGATGCCTGTGACATCGACGCGAATGGAGGTGAATTCGACTTGCAGCGCTCGAGCCTGTTGCTCGCAGTGATCGCGCCAACGCGCCGAGTCCGTATGCAGTCCATGATCGATATGAACCGCGCGCATTCGGAAGCCGAGCCGGGCAAACGAATGTAACAACACCGTGGAATCGAGGCCGCCGCTGAAAGCGATACAAACAGCGGCGTCCGGCGGCAGCTTGCCTTGAATACGATTTTGCAGCTCACGTGGAGTGAACATGAGCCGCGACTCGTCAGCCGACGCTATAAACTCCGTAGCCGCGCAGGCGCTGTTCGCGCGCCTTCATCAATTGGTCCAGCGGCTTGGCCTGCAACTCGTTGAGATTACGCAGCAGCGCATCCTTCAACGTATCGGCCATGACCTGCGGATCGCGATGCGCGCCGCCCAGAGGCTCTTTGAGCACTTCATCGACGATGCCGCCCAGCTTGGCGATGCGCTCGGCGCTCACGCCCATGGCCTCGGCCGCCAGATCCTTCTTATCGCCGCTACGCCACAGGATGCCCGCACAGCCCTCCGGCGAGATCACCGAATAGATGCTGTACTGGAGCATCAGCAAACGATCGCAGACGCCGATGGCGAGCGCGCCGCCCGAGCCGCCCTCGCCGATCACCACGCTGATGATGGGAACCTGCAAGGTCGACATCTCGAACAGATTGCGCGCGATGGCCTCGCTCTGGCCGCGCTCTTCGGCGCCGACGCCGGGATAGGCACCCGACGTGTCGATGAAAGTGATCAGGGGCAACTGGAAGCGCTCGGCCATGTGCATCAGGCGCAGCGCCTTGCGATAGCCCTCGGGCTTGGGCATGCCGTAATTACGACGCACGCGCTCCTTGGTATCGCGGCCCTTTTGCTGGCCGATGATCATCACCGGCCGGCCGTCCAGACGCGCCACGCCGCCGACGATGGCGTGATCGTCCGCATACATGCGATCGCCGTGCAGTTCCTGGAAATCCGTGAAGATCGTGCTGATGTAATCCAGCGTGTACGGCCGCTGCGGATGACGCGCCAGCTGCGCGATCTGCCATTGGCTGAGGTTGGAGAAAATGCTGGTCGTCAGCGCCCGGCTCTTGGCGCGCAGACGTGCGATCTCCTCGCCGATATTCACCTCGGCGTCGCTGGAGACGAACTTGAGCTCGTCGATCTTCGCCTCCAATTCGGCGATCGGCTGCTCGAAGTCCAGGAAATTCATTGCCATGCAAACAGTTGCCTCATCCTTCGGAGGCGCGAACATAGCGGGGGTCGGGGCGAAGGGCAAGCGTGCAGCCCGGACCCCGTAGGCGCTCCGGCCGCCTGAACGGCGCCCGCGCCCGATCTGCCGGGCCAAACTCATTGACCCCGTTGCACCGATTGGCCCGTTTACAGCCATCAGCCACCCAATAGCGGAGCTGATATGCGCCGGTTGCCGCCCTTGCTGATGCTCATCGCCCTGTCGCTGCCCAGCCTGGCGCTCGCCGGGCGGGACTACGCCCCGGGGTATATCCAGCAGCTGGCCCGCGTCGAGATTTTCGACCGGACCGCCGGCTACACCCTGCCCGTGCGCGTTCATGAGAACCGTCTTTATGTGGTCGGCGAGCCCGGCCATCAATATGAAGTGCGGCTCGACAACCGGACCAGCGAGCGGCTGCTGGCGGTGACCAGCGTCGACGGCGTGAATGTCATCGACGGCAAGACCGCGGATGAACAGCAGTCGGGCTATGTGCTCGATGCCGGTGACGGCGTGAACATCGAAGGCTGGCGCAAGAGCCTGGACGAAGTCGCGACCTTTTATTTCACCAAACTCCCGAAGTCCTACGCCGCCCGGACCGGTCGGCCGGAAAACGTCGGTGTCATCGGCGTGGCCGTGTTTCGAGAGCGCCGTCCCTGCTGCCACTACCACCAACCTTCATTCGAGGAACGTGCGGCGGCTCCGCCGGCCGCGGCAGATGAATCATTAGCGCGTCGCGAGCAGGACAAACTCGGCACCGGCCACGGTCATCGCGAAACATCGCGCGCCGAGTACGTCGACTTTCAACGCGCGTCGCACGTGCCGGCAGAAACAATCGTTATATATTACGACTCGAAAGAAAACCTGGTCGCGCGCGGCGTGATTCAGGACTCACGCCACTACGCCGAGAGAGACCATCCCAATCCGTTTCCGGAGGGAATGTTTGTTCCCGATCCGGGCTTTTAAGACTCGGTGTCCGGCGCACCGCCGCCCGCCTTCGCCAGGTCCTGCTGGTTCACCTTGTCCACGTTGAACTTCGCCAGCCGCTCTTTCATGGTCTTGAGCACTTCGGGCAACGGCGGCGGCTCATCCTTGATCCAGCGTAACGGATTGATCCGAGCGACCACGAACGCGCGTAGATACGGGCTGACCAGGCCGCGCTCTTTCAACTTCTCGATCACGACCATGACCTTCTCGTCCAGCTCGAACAGCTGGTCGGCGTACTTCTGATGAACCTTCAGCGACGCTTGCAACGACTCGTCCGAGAACTCCTCGAGCCGACGCAGGATGGGATGATAAGCACCGCCCGCGAAGTTGCCTTTGCGCTCGTAACACAAGCCCAGGGTGACCAGCGACGCCTCTTCCAGATAGAAGGCGAAGTCCTTTTCCGGCCGGCGCGCATCTTCCTCGATGAGCCCTTTGTAGATACGAATCACCTCGAGCGAGCGCTCGCGCAGGTTGTGAGCTTTTTCGGTGTTGAGCGCCAGGATCTGCCACGCGATCTCACGTTTGGGCACGACCAGCGCGATGATGGATTTCGCGCCGAGCCGGCGCATCGCTTCGAGCCGGTGCCGGCCGTTCGGTGTCCAGAAGCCTTCTTTCGGCGCGGTGATGGCGATCACCGGATCCAGAAACAAGCCGGTGCGATCGATGACGCCCGACAGCTTCTTGTAGTGGGCATCGGACAGGTCGCGCTGAAACGGCGTAGGCTCGACCTGATCGATGGGCAAAGCCGCGAGCATCAGCGGATTGCGGCCCAGCGGCTCGCAATAACTGCCGATGACAAAACCGCCCTCGCGCTCGATCCGTTCGGCGACGGCCGCCGCTTCAGGCGGCAGATTCTCCAGACGACATTCGGCCGGCATGACGCCGCGGGTGCGCGGAGCTGCCTTTTTCGGTGTCTTACGCTTGGCCGGCGCTCGCTTACGCTTCGCCGTCGTTTTGCTTTTCGTGGCCATGAACTACTCCGTGCAAAGGATGCATACGGATCCAGATACGCAGTCAAATCCTACGTGGAACCCGCCTGCAATTCATCGCGTTGTTTTTGCGGACGGCGGATTAGTCCGCGCCGTACCAGTCGAGTTCCGAGGAGGTTCCCCCATGCGAAACGGTGCTTTTGACACCCCTATCCGACATCTGCGCAAGGATTTGCAGAGCGTGGCCCGTGACGCCGAAGAATTACTGCGCGCCACGGCCGATGTTACCAACGATCGCGTTCAAGAAGCTCGTGCCCGCACCCAGAAAACCGTGCGGCAGGCCTTCGACAATCTGTATGACCGTCGGATGCAACGTCGCGTCCGCAAATATGCCCGCTATACCGACGCGTATGTGCGCGATCACACCTGGGGCATCATCGGCGCAGTCGCCGGCGTCGCTTTGATCATCGGCTTTCTCACGCGTCGCGACTGAGGACATTTCATGAGCCAGACCCACGAGAGCAAGGTGTGCGACGCCATCAGCGATCCCACCCGCGAGTATCGCAAGCCCATCGACGTGGTCCGGGATACTGAGCTCGATGCCGATGAAAAGCTGCGCATCCTGGAATCGTGGAAAAAGGACGCGGAGTTATTGTCGACGGCTCAGGACGAGAACATGGCCGGCGGCGAGCGCCCGCAGCTGCAGGACGTGATGCTCGCCATTCAGGAATTGGAACGCACCCGCGGCTCGATCAACTGAGCCGCAACCACACCGCGGCTTGATCGATCAAGCCGCCGGTGATGCATCCTCTGCTCAGTTCTTGCCGAGATTGAGCAGGTTCGCCGGCGAGTATTGATCGGTGAGGATGCGCGCGTCGCGTTCCCAGTCTTGTTTGGTCGAGAACAGCGGCAAGAGCTTGCTCGTGCTCATGCCGAACGTATCGAACGCCCCCTCGAAGCGCTGGCTGTTCGCTTGCAGCTGCTCCGCGTCGGGCAACGGGCCATTGGCCGCGATGATGACGCGGTTCTCCTTCTTCAAATTGAAGAACTCGGGAAACACCGACGCGTACGTGGTCGACTCATGATCGTAGAGTCGGCTCGATGAGAAGGTATTGGCCGCGAGCACTCCGCCGGGCGCCAGCAGCGCCTTTACTTCCTTCAGGAATTCCTGGGTCAGCAAGTGCTCGGGAATGTATTCGTGATCGAACGCGTCGAGCATGATCAGGTCGTAGCTCTTCCGCTCCCGCAGCGCCCGCTTCACCTGCACGCGACCGTCCGCTTCGATGACGTTCATTTCGTTGTTGTCGCCCAGATCGAAATAACGACGCGCCACTTTGACGACCGCGGGATCGATCTCAACCACATCGATGCGCGCCTGCGGCACCAGCTCATGCAGTGCGCGTGGAATCGTGCCGCCGCCGAGGCCGATGATCAGCACCGACTTGGGCTCGGGCTTCACGAACAGCGAGCCCAGCATCATCTGCGGATAGTTCATGACGATGCGGTCGGGATGCTTCACGTCCTGGCAGGTCTGCCGGCCGATGCGACAAAAGCGAGTGAAACAGATACAGCGCACGTCGCCCGTCTCGTAGACGAGCACTTCGCGATACAGCGAACGTTCGGAGTGCAATAACTTCATATTGTCGGCGGCCGCCCCATGACCTGCGAGCAACCCGGCCCCCAACAATAGCAAGGCTCGCCAACTACTGCGCATTCGATTCTCCGCGAGCCAGACAGGCGACCGCGCCGATCAGGCCTGAAATGGTCATCAGCGCGATCAGGATTTGGTTCACTTCCAGGATCAGCACCAGATAGAACGAAGTCAGCAGCGTGCCGGCGGCACTGCCAAAAGTCGACACGAAATACAGCTGACCGGCGTGGCGACCCGAGCTCGAGCGGTCCGGCACGATCAGGCGCACCGCGTACGGCGAGATCATCCCGGAGAACACGGTGGGAATGAAGAACAGCACCGTTGCGCCGACCAGCGAGCCGAAGCGCGGATCGGGAATGGCATTGGCGACCGCATCGAGCAGCGGCACGGCGAACAGCAACAACGGCAACACGGTGAGCGCGGCGACGATCAGGATCAGCCCGAGCTTGCGCACCGAGGGAGCGTTCATCGACAGGCGCCCGCCGGCCAGATATCCGATGGACAGCGCCAGCATGAACACGGTGATGATGGCGCCCCACACGTAGATGCTGCTGCCGAAGGTCGGCGCCAGCAAGCGCCCGCCCAACAACTCCACCGCCATCACAAAGAACCCGGACCAGCCGGCAATCAAGTAGCTCAATGTCAGCTGCATACCCAGACTTCGCGTAACGATCATTGATCCGCTTTGCTGGCGGGCGGCGGAATTTCACCCGATGCGGCCACGACTTCGAAGGAGTCTTTGACCGTGCCTCGCACACCGGGCGCGGCTCCTCGCATCCATACCGAGCTGGAGAAATCGCGCGCATCGCCCGGAGGAATGGCGATCGAAATCCAGTGCTTGTCCTGCCACAGCACGATGCAGCCGGTCGGATCCAGCGCGCCTTCGAAGCAATCCCGTCGCGTGACCAGCAGCGTGACGGACTTCAGCAAAGCGTCCGATTTGTTCTGGATCCGGCCGCGCAACTCGAATGGGGCGCCGCCTCCCGTCATTTTCACGCCGTCCACCTGCACCTGATTCGGCGCAATGATCTGCAGCGCCGCCGCCGGGGATGTCGGCCGCCCGCGCTGCTGCACCTGTGGGCGGTCGTCATCCGGTGGCGCGCGTAAGCGCTGAATGACACCCCATGTCAGCATCGCACCGAGCAGCACGCACCCGACGATACCGATCGGGCGGTAGCGCGGCACGGCCAGCGCGATGACGATGAAAATTGTAGCGAGTATCCAGTACACATTGAGAGCATACCAGCCGTGCGCGGAACCTCGATGACCGGCGGACGTTTTACCTCGCAGTTAGGTTGACGCACTGGAGGACCGCACTCATGGGATCACAGCGAAACGAAGGCGAAGGCAACAAGACTGCCGATCGCAACTATCGCAAGGCGACCAAGGAGTTCGTCGAGTCCGAGCGCGGTCAGCGCGAGATCGAGAACGCCGGTAACGTCTCGCCCAGCGAAGAGAAGGACATTCGCCGCGCCGAGCAGCAAGCCAAGCAACGTGCCAAGGATCACGATCCGGCCGAAGTGACCGGTCACAGCGATGCGACCACTCGCGAAGGCACCAGCCGGGAAGATTCGTCTCGGAATTCACGACCCGCACATTAGCCGACGGATGGGTATGACTCCGTCGGTCTAGCAGGCCGTGAATTTCGAAGCGGTGTGATGGCCCAGCGACCAGTTCGGGCCGTCCACCGCTTCCTTTTATGGGGCATTCGGTGTTTCCACGGTGCTTCTCTTTGAGGGGCGCTTCGTTCACCATCCCGCGCGGGCCCACTAATAACTCTACCAAGTGAACGATAGCGCGGGGATCGAGACCACAACCAGACAACGTTTACGGGCCATTTTCGGCGGCTCCGTCGGCAACCTGATCGAGTGGTATGACTGGTACACGTACGCCGCGTTCGCGATCTATTTCGCGCCGAGCTTTTTTCCGGCGACCAATAGCACCCTGCAATTGCTGAATACCGCGGCCATCTTCGCCGTCGGCTTCTTGATGCGCCCGATCGGCGGCTGGGTGATGGGCCGCTATGCAGACCGTCACGGTCGCAAAGCTGCATTGACCCTGTCGGTCACGCTGATGTGTCTGGGTTCGCTGATCATCGCCGTCACGCCGACGTATCAGACCATCGGCGCCGCCGCCCCTGCCCTGTTGCTGATCGCGCGACTGATCCAAGGCTTCAGCGTTGGCGGCGAATACGGCACCAGTGCGACTTACATGAGCGAGATCGCGACCGCCGGCAAGCGCGGTTTCTATTCAGGCATCCTGTACGTCACGCTGATCATGGGTCAGTTGCTGGCGCTGGCGGTGCTGATGGTCCTGCAGTTCTTCGTGCTGGACGCGCAGCAGCTGGAATCCTGGGGCTGGCGCATTCCCTTCATCATCGGCGCTCTGGCCGCCGTCGCCGCGCTGTATTTGCGCCGGAATCTGGTCGAGACCGACGCGTTCAAAAACAAATCCGCCGCGCCCGAGTCAGGCCAGTTGACCCTGCTGCTCAAGCACCCGCGCGAAGTGCTGATCGTCATCGGGCTGACCATGGGCGGCACGTTGTTCTTCTATACGTTCACCACATACATGCAGAAGTTCCTGGTGAACACGGTCGGACTGAGTAAAGGCGAATCCACGCTGGTATCGACCGCGAACCTTTTCATCTTCATGCTGCTACAGCCTTTGATGGGCGCGCTGTCCGATCGTTACGGCCGACGACCCATGCTGATCGTATTCGGCGTGCTTGCGCTGTTCGCAACGGTGCCGCTGCTGTCGGCGCTGTCACAGGCGCACGATGCCTGGACCGCATTCGTCCTGATATTCATCGCCCTGGCGATTTCCTCGCTGTACAGTTCCATCAGCGCCGTGGTGAAAGCTGAATTGTTTCCGGTGGAGATCCGCGCACTGGGCGTCGGCCTGCCGTATGCGATCACCGTCTCGCTGTTCGGCGGCACCGCCGAGATGATCGCGCTGGCGTTCAAGAACATCGGCCACGAAGAGCTGTTCTACTGGTACGTGACCGGCTGTGTGTTCATCTCGCTGCTCGTGTACATTTTCATGCGAGACTCGCAACGGGAGTCGCGCATCTAGCCACGAGGACCTCGCATGTCACCTGAAGCCGCCGGTCTGTCCAGCAGTCGCCTGCAGTATCTCGACCGGTACGTGCAACAGCGTTACGTGGACATGGGCCGCCTGCCCTGCGCCATGACGCTCATCGAGCGGCGCGGCGAGGTCGCACATTTCAGCGTGCAAGGCCAGATGGACCTGGAACGCACGCGTCCGCTGCAGCAGGACACGATCTTCCGCATCTATTCCATGACCAAGCCCATCACCAGCGTGGCGCTGATGATGCTGGTCGAGGAAGGGCTGATTGCGCTCGACGATCCGGTGCATCGTTACATTCCTCAGTGGCGCAACCTGGGGGTGTACGAAGCGGGCTTCATGGAAACATTCCGCACGCGGCCGACCAAAGCGCCGATGCGCATCGTCGATCTGCTTCGTCACACCTCGGGCCTCACCTACGGTCTGCAACAGCGAACCAACGTCGATGCCGCGTATCGCCGGTTCGGCTTCGGCGATCCCGCCGGCACAGGCACGCTCGAGGCCATGATCGAGGGGCTTGCGAAGATTCCGCTCGAGGCGTCGCCCGGCGATGTCTGGAACTATTCGGTGTCGACCGATGTGCTCGGCTATCTGGTGGGCAAGATCTCGGGCATTCCGTTCGAAGAGTTCCTTCTGCAGCGGATCTTCGCGCCGCTCGGCATGGTGGACACGGATTTCTCTGTGCCCGCATCGAAGGCGTCGCGGCTCGCGTCGTGTTACGTGCTCGCACCGGATGGTCGCATGAAGCTGCAGGACGATGCTCAGACCAGCCGCTTCCTGCAGCCGCCGGCCTTCATCTCCGGGGGCGGTGGCCTCGTGTCGACGGCGGCCGATTATCTGCGCTTCTGTCGCATGCTGTTGAACGGCGGCTCGCTCGACGGCGCTCGCCTGCTCAGCCCCAAGACCATCGAGCTGATGACCGCCAATCATCTGCCTGGCGGCAAAGAGCTGCCCGACATGTCGGTGTCGTTGTTTAGTGAGGCGAGCTATTCGGGCGTCGGCTTCGGCCTCGGCTTCGCAGTCACCACCGACCCGGCCCGCACGCTCATCCCCGGCAGCCAGGGCGATTTCTCATGGGGCGGGATGGCCAGCACCTACTTCTGGATCGACCCGCGCGAGCAGCTGATCGTCATCTTCATGACCCAGCTGATCCCCTCCACGATCTACAACCTGCGCCGGGAGCTGCGCACGCTGGTCTATTCCGCGTTCACATGAGCTAGCATGCGCGCTCCGTGGCATCGAAACGAGCGACGCATGCATCCTCGAGCGCTTCTTCGGACGCTGGCCTGGACGACCATTGTATCCAGCCTGCTCCTGCACACCGCCGCGAGCCTCGCGGCCGACGACGAATACAAAGTGCCGCCCGCGCCGGCACGCAAAGAAGGTGACGGCCCCTACTCGCAGCTGATCCTGCGTAGCGCGATCGTGATCAACGGCACCGGCGCGCCCGCGTTCGGGCCGACCGACATCGTCATCGAAGGCAATCGTATCGTGAACGTGTTCCCGGTCGGTGCGCCCGGCGGCACCAAGGAACCGCCGAATCGGCCGAAGCTGAAAGCCGGCGGTCGCGAAATCGATCTGCGCGATCACTATGTGCTGCCCGGCCTCGTCGACATGCACGGTCACATTGGCGGCAGCGAACAACGCGTGCCGTCGGAGTATGTATACAAACTCTGGATGGGCCACGGCATCACGACCATCCGCGACCCCGGTTGCGGTAACGGCGTCGAGTGGTGCGCGAGCGAGACTCGTCGTAGCGAGCGCAACGAGATCACCGCGCCGCGCATCTTCCCTTATGCGTTCCTGACGCCCGAGAAGCCGCTGACCACGCCCGAAGAAGGACGCAAGTGGGTGCGCGACATCAAGGCCAAGGGCGCGGTGGGCATGAAATGTTTCGGCTACCGGCCCGATGTGTTGCAAGCGATCTTCGACGAACTGAAGAAACAAGGCATGCGCAGCGCCTGCCATCACGCGCAGATGGATGTGAGCAGGGTCAACGTGTTGACCACCGCCCGCTGGGGCCTCACCACGATGGAACATTGGTACGGCCTGCCGGAAGCGCTGTTCGACGATCGCACCGTGCAGAACTATCCGCCGGCTTACAACTACTTCAACGAGCAGGACCGCTTCGCGCAGGCCGGCCGGTTGTGGCGTCAGGCCGCCAAGCCCGGCAGCGAAAAGTACGAGGCCGTGATGAAAGAACTGCTGGCCCTCGACTTCACCATCGATCCGACCTTCACGATTTATCTCGCGTCACGCGATCTGATGCGCGCTCGTCGCGCCGACTGGCACGAGCAATACACCTTGCCGCAGCTGTGGGACTTCTACACCCCGAATCGCGACAATCACGGCAGCTTCTTCTTCGATTGGGGCACCGAGGACGAAGTTGCCTGGCGCGATAACTACCGTCCGTGGATGGAGTTCGTGAACGATTACAAGAACCGCGGCGGTCGCGTCACGGTCGGCTCGGACTCGGGCTTCATCTATCAGTTGTATGGTTTCGGCACGATCCAGGAGCTGGAGCTATTGCGTGAGGCCGGCTTCCATCCGTTGGAAGTGCTGCGTTCGGCGACGCTCAATGGTGCTCAGGCGCTCGGCGCGGCGGATCGCATCGGCTCGGTCGAGCCGGGCAAGCTCGCCGACCTCGCCGTACTCGACGAGAATCCGGTGGCCAATTTCAAAGTGATGTACGGCACCGGTCACGTGCGGCTCGGCGACGATGGACGCACTCGCCGCGTCGGCGGCGTGAAGTACACGATCAAGGACGGCATCGTCTACGACGCCCGACGTTTGTTGAGCGATGTGCGCGATATGGTCGCCGAGGAAAAGCGCAAGCGCGGCATCACGCAGCTTGCGCAACCGTAGTCGTACTAGCCCAATCCCAGCCAGCGGCGCAGTCCCCCTGCGCCGCCCGACCCGCTCTGTGAAGTTCGCACCAGCGGAATCGACTGCAACGCTGAATGCTCCTTCGCATTCGCCGGGCCGCGATGCGCGGCCCGCAGCTTGTTCATCACCACACTAAAGCTGCCGGCGATGGAAGCACTGGCGAGCTCGCCCCGATAACCGATCTCCTGATTCAGCACTCGCTCCGCGACTTCGTCATGAATGCGATCGACGTCGATCGGCAACGCATCGGTGGCATGCAACGGCAGCGAGCAATCGCTGAAGTCCGGCGCGAGATCGACCCGCTCCTCGAACGCCGAGCTGATGGACTGACGATAGCTTGGCGAACGACTGAGCAGATCCATGTCGATCACCAGATCCGCGTGCAGCAACGCGTGCATGTACGACAGCAGATACACCGCGATGAAGGCACGATACGAGAGCTCATCGTCGAGCGTCCGGAAATGCCGACGTAACGAGCGATATTGATGCCGGTACGAATCGCCGCTCAGCTTCGGCAAACGCAGCCAACGAGCGATCGCGCCGGCCGGCGATTCAGGTCGCGCCAGCGCCAGAATCATCAGGGGCTGCAGCTCGAAGTACGACGGTTGAGTCTGCTCACGATACGAACGACTGGACAGCCACTGTTGCAACGGATCGCGCACCAGCACGACATGGCAGCCGTCGAAGACACGCTTGATCGCGCCGACGCGCCCGAGCGAACGTGAGAAGCCGAAGACCGCACGCTTGTTCTCGTTGCGCGCGAACTCGAGCAGCAGCCCGAGATAGTCTTCTTCGAACAACTTCTGGTGAGCCGCGCTGAAGTAACGTTGCGTGGCAAAGCGATCGTCGTAGAAACAAACGCCGCTGGTGCCGACCAACGGCAGATACTCGCTGAAGTAAGGCGCGGACAGCGCGGGATGCCGCGAATCCCAGGTCTGCTCGGTGTTTTTCAGAATGCTCTCGGTAGTGCAGCTCGCCAGCTGCTCGCTGAAGGGCTCGTAGTAACTCAGCGTTTCCCTCAAGGCGCGAAAGCGGTTCCAGACATAGGTGCTGCCGCAGCGCCAGCCTCCGTGCAAATAAACATTCGGTCGTGACATCTCGCTGATCCCGTCGTCGTCAGAACGGGATCAGTGTGACAAACCGGTTACCTCGGGGTCGTTTCAGAATGCAACCAATTGTTGCAGGAACAGGGGGCGTCGGCGGGTGCCGACGCTCCCTGAATAATTATTCATCTTACTTGGTCAAACTGACACCGCCGACAGGCTCGGTCGTGACGTAATCGCCGAATCCCGCGATCAACGGCTTGCCCTTCGCGATGGCGGCCTGCACCGACGGCAACTTCAACGATGCCGAGTGACTTTCCTTGCTGTCCCAAACCTCGGTGATCCAGATCGCGTGCTCGTCCTTCACGTCGCGCGCCACGACGTAGCTCAGGCAGCCCGGCATGCCTTCGATCCCGTCGAGCAGGATGGCGATCAACGCCTCGCGCTGGCCCGGGGTCGCGATCATCTTTCCGATCAGACCGAACATGGTTCATTCCTCCGTGGCATAAGACTTATCCCCGATCTTACAGGGCCCGGCGCGCGGCTCGCAGTTGCGCCCGCCCGTGAAAGCCGCAACACTTTCGTACTATGCAAACTCTGCCCTTTTCTGCTCCATGACCTCGAACCGGATCGTGTACTCCACCGATGTCGGCGAGCGCTGCCCCAACTGCCAGCGCCCGGTGCGGGACTGTGTTTGCAAGAAGGGCACGCCCGGCAAGACCACCAGCGACGGTGTGGTTCGTGTCAGCCGCGAGACCGCGGGCCGCAAGGGTAAAGGCGTGACTGTGATCACCGGGCTCGGCCTGCCGCCCGAGCAACTTGCGGCACTGGCCACCGAGCTCAAGAAGAAGTGCGGCTCGGGCGGCGCGGTCGACAATGGCCGCATCGAGATCCAGGGCGACCATCGCGACAAACTGGTTCAAGAGCTGACGACGCGCGGCTTCAAAGCCAAGCGCGCCGGCGGCTGACGCTTTCGATTCAACCGCTGCCGGTTCGGCAGCCCCAATGGAGACCTGCATGAAATCATCGTCCCTGCTCGCTCTGGCAGTCGCAGCCGCCGCGCTGACTGCGGGCGCCGTGAGCGCCGCTCCGGTCAAGTACAACATCGATCCCAACCACACCTTCCCGAGCTTCACCGCCGACCACATGGGCGGGCTCTCGAACTGGCGCGGCAAGATCAACAGCAGCTCCGGCACCGTCACGCTCGACACCGCCGCCCAGACCGGCACCGTCGATGTGAAGATGGACATGTCGGCCATCGACTTCGGCCACGACAAGTTGAACGATCACGCCAAGGGCGCGGAGATCTTCAACGTCGCGCAGTTCCCCAATGCGACCTACACCGGCAAGCTCACCAACTTCAAGAACGGCGCGCCCACCGAAGTCGACGGCAGCCTGACTCTGCACGGCGTGACCAAGCCGGTGAAGCTGAAGATCAACAGCTTCCTGTGCAAGCCGAACCCGATGACCAAGAAAGAAACCTGCGGCGCGGACGCGAGCGGCAAGATCAACCGCGACGAATTCGGCGTGGACTACGGCAAGGGCTATGGCTTCAAGCAGAACGTCGATCTGCAGATTCAGATCGAGGCCGTGAAGGCCGACTGAGATTTGTTCGATTGATTCGTGCCCGCGCGCGGCGGCTCAGCTCGCCGCGCGCGGGCACGGACTATCCCAGGCGAACCGGCTTCAGAGGGCCGTAGATCACATCGGATCGCAGCACGTATTTGACGCCCGCGATCAGCAGACTGCCCTCGTGACCGAGCTCATGCTCGAACAATAACGCCATGCCCCGCTTGCCCGCCACCGAGACGGATTCGAAGCGGGTGTCGCCGCCTTCATAGCCATCGTTGAGATAAATCATGAAGGTCAACAGGCTCTGCTCGCCGTTGTCCCTGGTAAACGCCCCATCGAAGTGCCAGCTAAATCGTTGCCCGGGCATGTAACGGTAGTAGCGTAGCCGCTCATTCAATCCCCGCACCTGTCGGCCATAGCTCCTTCGCGGCACAAACTTACCGACGCGCTTCCAGATGCGCGTCGCCATCTCCATGTCATCCACGATCACCCGATCGTTGTCGCGAACTTCCGTGTTCAGCAGCGGCCCATCGCGCGCGGTGATGGTGGCGACCTCGAATCCCTGTCGCTCCGCGAACGCGATCTGCTCCTGACATTCGTCCGGGGTCAGGACGTCACTGATCGTGAAAATGCCCGCTGAGAGATCCTGTCGTTGCATCATCGCGAGCTCCTTTCGCTTTGACCCAAGCAGTAAACGTCATCCGGCGGCGTCGGGCGAGCGATATTTGGGCGACAGCTTTTTCAAATACTCCGCTTCCAGTTCGCGCCGTCGCTCCTGAAAACGATCGGGACAGGTATCCTTGGCGAAGTTCGCCTTGTCGAGCTCATTGAAGCTGACCACCAGGTCGTCGCCGATCGAGACCGCCTCGCGACAATCGACGAAGGCGATCGATGAGGCAACGATGGCGTCGCCGGGCTTGTAGTCGCCCTTCCAGGATTCGATCACCGCAAACTCGAACGAGAAATCCTTGTCGCTCACGCGCCGGAGCGCGCGGACTCGCAATACGTTGGTGCGATTGGTCAGCAGCCACTCGACCGACTTCTTCACCTTGGCGGGATCGATTTTCGGCGCCGGTTGACAAACACACGCGTTGGATACCGGCGGCAACGCCAGACTGGCCGCGACGATCAACCAATAGCGCGAGACGCGCCCCGGACTGGCCCCGGAAGATGGAAAAAACATGCCCGCTCCCTATCGACACCCGAAATCTCTGGGTCAGACCCGCTGCGCGGCGGTCATTCCCTGTCCTGCGGGCTCCGAGGCATTGTCATAATTCAGTCGCCATCGAACGCCCGAGTGCTGATTGTGCGTATTTCGCAGGGCGAGCCATAGATGGATGTCGTCAACGCCGCTGATTTTTTTCTGTTTGCTGTTCGACGTCGTTGACGCGTCCATGCATACGAACCACTTCCTGGAGCGTCTTTGACGGACGTTCTCAGAAATTCCATTCGTGCCACCGGTGTCAGGTGATTTTCGTCAACGCTCACGGCGCCAGACCGCCGTGAATACCAACTCTCTACCTTCGTGAGTCCATTTCCCCGAAAGTTTGAGCGTGTCCCCTTCCAGAACGTAACTTCGCGCAAGCCGGCGTCCTTCATCGGCCGGATCCAGACTGACGGAAGGAATGTGCGTCACCGTTCCGGTGGCGACGTCGACTTCATAGCGACCGGCATAACCCGTGGAAGAACCCTCGCCGACGGTTTGTCGCAGCTCGCTCAACATGGCGCTGTCGACCCGCCACGCTCTGCCCTTGGGCATGAGATTCACAGAGACGTAACCGTCGGTTGTATAGATCAACAGCCCTTCATACGCCGGGCCGGGGATGTCGACGGGCGCACCGTTGAGCGTGGTGTTTATTTCTTTCTGGAAGCGCCACACGCCCGCGAGCGTGTCCGCTTGCACCTGCGTTGCCATCGCGGCTGCGAGCCACACCACGAGTCTGCTCATTTGTCTCATCCCCGATCGTGCGTTTCCGGGCTACATCAGGCCATCATGGTTCGATCGCCATCAGATCCCGAATGTCTTGATCCCACCGCGGTACAAATTCCGGCTGATTGAGCGTACTCCGCAAGGCGCGCCACAGGTAAATGTCATTGGCGCCACTCATTTGATCCGCTTCTCGCCACTTGCCACCGGGGTTCGCTGCGCCATCGCTGCGGTCCAGCTCTTCGAGGAAGGCTTTGAGAAAACTGCCGCCACCGGGATCCAGCTGCGTCGCCAGCCGCCGCCAGAACGGAGCGGCGTCATACGTTTGTCGGAACAACGCCTGGACCTCTTCCGGCGACTTCGGCAAGCGCCCCGCGCCCGCTTTATTCAATTGCTCGACCCAACGCGCGGTGCCCTCGGTGTACCAGCGGTTTTTGAAGAACGTGTAGCCGTTTTGATAGAGATGAAACAGCTCGTGGGCCGCCGTGGCATTGTTGGCCGGCACGCTGTTGGAGATATCGATCACCAACACCCGCACCTTTCTTCCGCCGTCCTGCTTGCGAGCAAACGACGAGAGTTCGTCATACGCAACCCCATGTTTCGGCCCGCCCGGACTCAAGGGGAAACTCAGCAAATTCACATCGATGAACTCGACCTGATTCCGATACCGCGCGCTGGCCATCGGGGATGCGAGGCGAAGCTGCTCCTCGTACATCTCCCGCGCGCTCACCAATTCACGCGCGATGCGCTCGACATAGTCCGGCGTGCCGTTACGATTCGCATCCTCGCCATTCGGCAAAGCATCCTCTCCCGAACGCGAGAAGAAGATGCGGAACTCCCCCACCCGATACATCTCCCCCAACGCCGCCCTCCGCTCTCGCCACTCCGCGTGACTCGGTAGCGCGAAGCAGACCAGCAACGCGGCTATTAAAAATCTGATCATCCTAATCATTCCCAGCTATCTTCCCATTCGACCCGAAGAGGTGCACTCGTATCAGTCAGCCAGGCGTTGATCGCAGCGCCGACGCGATTGAAATCCATCGGCAGCCCACGAACATAGAAATGCGCTTCGGCGCGAAGCGGGGCCGCCCCGCGCACCTCCGACTCGACCTCCAAGGCCGACTGCCCGGTCGGCTTGATCAGGAAAACGCGCAGGCGCAGATAGTCATGGTACTGCGGATCCTTCGCGCCGGATTCCAACGATGCCTCGGTCGCGCCGTTCCATGGGAAATTCTCGAGCGCAGCGGCAAATTTCGTCAGGGTCTCCGGATAGAGATAAGTTTCGTGATAGGTGCTGTGTGTCGACCCACTCACTGTCACCGCGAGACTCAGCATGGTGTCAGAGTCGGTCCACAGCACCTGGAACCGCAAAGAGTTCATCCACTGCTCCTCAGCCGAACAAGCGCTCCGGTCAGCATCCCTTCGTCTTCAGCGCCGGATTCGCCTGTTTCAGTTCGTACAACAATAGATATTGATCGGTGAACTGGCCGGGGAAGCGGATCTTGCCGTTGCGGTGTTCGAGCTCGTAGCCGGAGATGCCGGCTTGCACGTTGAGGTTCTTCGGCTGGATCGACAGCAGCTCGGAAACGCGCACCGTCTGAGTTTTCAGCACCGACTTGAACACCAGTTGCCGATCGCGGGTGACAGAGATCCGGTAAGGCAGTCGCAGGGTCGTGGCGGCGTAGATTCCAAGGAAGACGATCAGGAACAGCAGCGGCACGAATCGAAAAAACGGTGCGTCCGGCGGGCCCGCTTCGTTGAACACCGTCAAGAAGAACACTGGAAATATGATCAGCACCAGCAACGGCGCCCCGATCGCGAACTTCTGCATTCCCGTGAGAAAGAGATCGTACTGTCTAGGCGTCATCCCATAACTTCCCGTTGCGCGGCGCGTTCGCCGAGCACGGAGCATGCCAGCGCGGCAAGCACGAACACAAACCCAACCCACGACATGAAGCGCGCCGGCACCAGCGTCCACGCGGTCGAGCCGATGCTCGCACCGACCGCCATACCGAAATAGGTCACGGACGAATTGAGCGCAATCGTAGCGGCAGCGAGCATGGGTGCGACGGCAGCCAGTCGCGCCTGTTGTACGGCGGGAAAGCCGGAGCTGCCAAAGCTCCATAGAAACTGCGCGACATAGATGGTCGCGAACCAGAAAGAGAACAGCGGCCACAACAGCAACATGGTCGCCGAAGAAATGTTACAGCGATAAGCAACGAGGGTCGCACCGAACCGCCGTACCATACGAACGCTCAGCAAATTACCGAGCAACGCGCCGCCGCCCGCAGTAAACAAGAGCAAGGCCAGCGAAGGACCGGCGATCCCCTGCACTTCTTTAACGATGGGCGCGATATAACTCATCATGACGGCACTGCCGACATTGGCGAGTCCGGTAGCCGCCGTCAGCCAGCGCAGCGCCGGTGAGCGCAGCACCTGAAACCAGCGAACCCAGTTGAGCGGCGGCACCATCACATTCGAAGGCAACGAGCGCCAGATGAAGATCGCAATGACGGCGCTCGCCACGCCGATGAATGCAAATGACATGCGCCACGACGACAGCGACGCGATCAACACGGAAATGGGATTGCCGAGCACGGCACCGACCGACCAGCCGACCATCAGTTTGGCAAGCACCGGCGCCCGCTCCTTCTCAGGCGTGAGCATGGTCAGCGTCGCGGCTACCTGAGGCGTATAAACAGCGGAGGTCACGGCCGCGAGCACGCGAGCCAGCATCAAATGATCGTAGGTCTGGCTGAGCGCGGCCAGGAGATTCGCGAGCGAGCCAATCGCCATCGAGCCGGTGAGCAGCTTACGTCGATCGATGCGGGAGCCCAGGGTAGCCAGCGTCGGCGCGCAGACGGCGGCGGCGATGCCGAAGGCGGCGATCAGCAGGCCGGCCTGATGAATAGGAATCTGCAACGACGCGGAAATATCGTTGAGCAGGCCGCCGACGCTCAGAAAGCTGGTGGCGACGAAGAAATTGCCGGCGATGAGGACGAAGAGTCGCTGGGGAGGCACGGAGGTGAGCGATTGGAAATTCGTTGGAGACATCATCTCCGACCGACAGCCAATCGCCAATGACTAACTACTCACCGCCTCGACTGCCGCCGGCCGGCGGGCCGTAAATCAGCTTGAAGCCATCATGTCCGCACAGCTGGGACAATCGTTCCGTCACTTCGCGCGTCGGTTTGATCTGCCACTCTTGAGAAAGTACGAGCTCGGCTCGCGCAGCGGAACCGGTGTAATAAACCGCGACTGCACAGCGGCCGCCGCGGAACGGGCGCAGCGTCTGTTCGAGTTGTTTGAGAAAGCCGCGTTGGCCCGCCGCATCCAGCCCCGGCGGCCAACGGATCGCCAGGCGCTTGGCGTATTCCTCGCGGGCCTGATCGATATCCTTGACCTTCTTGGCGTTGAGACGCCAGCCCTCGATGTACTCGTCATACCGCAGCTGACCTTCGACGATCACGATGGCGCTCTTGGCGATCACCGTGCGGTACTGCTGCCACTGGTCTTCGAACATCGACGCTTCCATGCGGCCGCTGCGGTCGTCGAGCGTGAAGATCACCCGCTGGCCGCGCTTGCCGACGTCGAACACCATGCCGCCCACCGTCACCGGCTTGCCCTTGAACTGCTGGAAGCTGCCTTCCTGAGCCGGCGCCGGCCGGTCGCTGGTCAGATCGACGATACGACCGCTGGTGATGGGCTTGACCTCCGCCTCGAACTCTTCGAAGGGATGGCCGGTGAGATACAAACCGAGAGTGTCGCGCTCGCCGTCGAGGCGCACGCGCCGGCTCCAGTCCGGCAGCACCTCTGTGACAACCTGCGGCGGCGCCGCCGCGCTCGTGTCCATCAAGCCGAACATGTCGTCCTGACCGACCGCACGCGCGCGAATGGTTTGATCGGCGAGCTGCATCGCCGAGGGCAGCGAATGCATCAGCGTCGCGCGATTGGCACCGAGCGAATCGACCGCACCGGAGCGGATCAACGCTTCCAGCACGCGACGATTCATTCGATTCGCATCGCTGCGCCGGCACATGTCCGCCAGATCGCGATACGGCTCTTTGTCTCTTTGCTCGACCAGCTCCTCGACCACGTTCTGGCCGACGCCTTTGATCGCACCCAGGCCGTAACGAATCGTCCGTTCGCCCGACACGGTGAACATGAACTGCGAGAAATTCACATCCGGCGGCTCGACCTTCAGCTTCATGCGACGCGCTTCGTCGATGAGCGTCACGACCTTGTCGGTCTTGTCCATATCGGACGACAACACCGCCGCCATGAACGCCGCCGGATAGTGCGCCTTCAACCACGCGGTTTGATACGTCAGCAGCGCGTACGCGGCCGAGTGCGACTTGTTGAAGCCGTAACCGGCGAACTTCTCCATCAGGTCGAAGATGTGCTCGGCTTGCGCCTGATCGACACCGCGCCCGGTGGCGCCCGTGACGAAAATGGTCCGTTGCTTGGCCATTTCCTCGGGCTTCTTTTTACCCATCGCGCGACGAAGCAAGTCGGCGCCGCCGAGCGAATAACCGGCGAGCACCTGCGCGATCTGCATCACTTGCTCTTGATACAAGATGACGCCGTAAGTCGGCGCGAGCACCGGCTTCAGGTCGGGATGCAGATAATCGATGGGACCCGTCGTGGTACCGCGTTTGCGCGCGATGAAGTCGTCCACCATGCCCGACTCGAGCGGACCGGGACGGAACAGCGCCACGAGCGCGACGATATCTTCGAAGCAGTCCGGCTGCAGGCGGCGGATCAGATCTTTCATGCCGCGGGATTCCAGCTGGAACACCGCGGTGGTCTCGTAACGCTTCAGCAGGTCGAACGTCGCGGCGTCATCCATCGGCAACGCGTTGATGTCCAGCGGCGGCTCGCCCTTCTGTGCGCGTTGAGCATTGATGACCTTCAGCGCCCAATCGATGATGGTGAGCGTGCGCAAGCCCAGGAAGTCGAATTTCACCAGGCCGGCCTGTTCGACGTCGTCCTTGTCGAACTGCGTCACCACACTCTGACCGTTCTCGTCGCAGAACAAGGGCGAGAAGTCCGTGAGCACGGACGGCGAGATGACCACGCCACCGGCGTGCATGCCGGCGTTACGCACCAGGCCTTCGAGCGACATCGCCATATCCAGAATGGCGCGGGTCTCTTCTTCGTTCTGATACCGACGCCGCAGCTCTTCTTCCTTAGCGAGCGCGTCTTTCAGGGTGATGCCGAGCTCGAACGGAATCAGCTTGGCGATGGAGTCGGCGAAGCCATAGCTCTGACCGAACACGCGCGCCACGTCGCGCACCACGGCCTTCGCCGCCATGGTGCCGTAAGTGATGATCTGCGAAACGCGCTCGCGACCGTAGTGACGCGCTACGTAATCGATGACGCGGTCGCGACCGTCCATGCAGAAGTCGACGTCGAAGTCGGGCATGGAGACGCGCTCGGGATTCAGGAAGCGCTCGAACAGCAAGTCATAGCGCAGCGGATCGATGTCGGTGATGCCGAGACAGAACGCCACCAGCGAGCCTGCACCGGAGCCGCGGCCCGGTCCGACCGGCACGCCGTTCTCCTTCGCCCATTTGATGAAGTCCGCGACGATCAGGAAGTAGCCGGGGAAGCCCATCTGGATGATGACACCCAGCTCGATCTCGAGTCGGTCCCAGTATTCCTGATCGGTGATTTCGCGACCCTTCACCGGCGACGCTTTGAGCTGAATCAGTCGTTGCGTCAACCCGTTGCGCGACTGCTCGCGCAGGAAGTCGTCGACCGGCATGTCGCCCGGGGTGGGAAACTTCGGCAGCACGCTCTTGCCGAGCTTCAGCTCCAGGCTGCAGCGACGCGCGATCTCGACGGTGTTCTCGAGCGCCTCGGGCACGTCCTTGAACAGGTCGGCCATTTCCTTCGGCGACTTAAGATATTGCTGCTCGGAGTAGCGACGGGGCCGCTTCGCGTCGCCGAGCAACACGCCTTCGTGAATACAAACACGCGCTTCGTGCGATTCAAAATCCTCGCGGCGGATGAAGCGCACGTCGTTGGTGGCAACGACTGGGATGCCGCGCTCGACGGCGAGATCCAACGCACCTTGCACGTGGCGCTCATCGCCCTCGCGACCGGTACGTTGCAATTCGAGATAGAAACGATCGCCGAACAGGCTCAGCCAGAAGTCCAGCGCGTTATTGGCCTCATCGCTGCGGCCATTGAGGATAGCGCGACCGATATCGCCTTCGCGCGCACCGGACAGCGCGATCAGTCCTTTCAGATCTTCGGGATTCAGCCAGCTGCGATCGACCGTGGCCACGCCTTTTTTCTGGCCTTCCAGATAAGACTTGCTGACCAGCTTCGAGAGATTGTTATAACCGACCGCGTTCTGACACAGCAGCACCAGCGACGACGGCTCGGCGCGCTCGCCGGCTTCGTAGATACGCAGATCGACGCCGATGATGGGCTTCACGCCGGCGGACTGCGCCGCCTTGTAGAACTTCACCATCGCGAACAGATTGCTCTGATCGGTGAGCGCCACCGACGGCATCTTCGCGGCCGCGACCGAATCCATCAGGCCAGGGATGCCCTCGCCTTCGCTGGTGATGCGCACCACGCTGTCGACCAGCGAGTACTCGGTGTGCAGATGAAGATGGACGAACGCAGACACCGCTTACAGCCCGACCGCCAGGGAAGACTCGGAAACATCGGGCATCATCTCGCCCATGTCGGCGAGCGACAGGCGCCGCTCAGCGGCGAGCCGCACCGGCTCGAAGCTACGGCGATGGATCGGCGTCGGACCGTGACGCTTCAGCGCCTTGTAGTGTTGCGGCGTGCTGTAGCCCTTGTGAGAAGCAAAGCCGTATTCGGGATAGAGCGCATCCAGCTCGACCATCATCCGATCGCGCGTCGTCTTGGCGAGAATCGACGCCGCACCGATACAGGTCTTGAGCGCGTCGCCATCGATGATGGCTTCGTAGCTGCACTTCATCGGCAGGTCGATGAACGAGCAGCACAGATTGCCATCGATCTGCACGTGACCCGGCTGGATGTGCAAACCGATCAATGCGCGGCGCATCGCCAGGTGCGTGGCCTGCAGGATGTTGTGGCAATCGATTTCTTCGACATCGGCCCAGGCGACCGCCCAGGACAACGCTGCGCCACGAATCTTGATCGCGAGTTCTTCGCGCTCTTCGGCTTCGAGCTGCTTGGAATCTTTGATGCCCCGGATACGACGGCGCGGATCGAGAATGACCGCGGCGGCGACCACCGGTCCCGCCAGCGGCCCGCGCCCTGCCTCGTCGACGCCGGCGACCAGCCCAGGCGCCTGCAACGGCAAGGCCATCGTCCGTTGAGATGCCCGCTGAGATGCTGCCATCGTTTCTACACCGACAAGCGTCGCTTCACCAACAAGTCCACGATCGCGTCCGCCGCACGCGCGCTGGCGTCGCGCCGGAGGGTTTCGTGGATCGAGGTGAAAGTTTGCACGAGCGAGGCGCGATCGGCACGTTCCAATTGTTGAAGCACCGCGGGACCGAGCACCTCGGCGCGCACGTCGGCATTGAAGAATTCCGGCACCAGCTCCCGGCCCGCCAGCAGATTGGGCTGCGAGAAGAACGGCGCCTTGAAGAGTTTCAAATGCTTGAGCAAAAAACTTGTCAGCATCCCTAAACGGTACGCAACCACCATCGGGCGCTTCACCAGGGTCGCTTCCAGGGTCGCGGTGCCCGAGGCGAGCAGCACGACGTCGCTGGCTGCCATCACCGTCTGCGCATGGCCGTTGATCAGCGTGACCCGGTCAAGCAGCGCCGGGTTGCCGAGAGCGGCCCGTTCCAGCGCTTCCTCGAAAATTCTGCGCGCCGGCTCGTTGGCCAGCGCCGCGATGAAACGCAACTGCGGCCGCTCATGAAGCAGCCACGCCATGGTTTGCGTGAAGTCCGGACTGAGCCGCGACACCTCGCCTTGCCGGCTGCCGGGCAGTACCGCGACGTACTGACCTTTCTCCGGCAGGGCCAACTGATAACGCGCCGTCTCGGCGCTCAGCTGCATGGGCACGACGTCGGCAAGCGGATGGCCGACGAATTCCGCGTGCACGGAATGCGTGTCGTAAAACGGTTTCTCGAACGGCAGCAGACACAGCACCAGGTCGACGGCTCGGCCAATCGTGTTCACGCGCCCTTGCCGCCAGGCCCAGACCTGCGGACTGACGTATTGAACCGTGGGAATGCCCGCATCTTTGAAGCGCGGCGCGATGCGCAGATTGAATTCCTTCGCGTCGACGCCGACATACACCGCCGGCCGTTCGGCCAGCACGCGGTCGACCAACTGTCGCCGGATCTTGAGCAGCCGCGGCAGATGGGGAAGGATTTCGAACAGCCCCATCACCGACAGATTTTCCATGCGCTCCCAGGCCTCGCAGCCCGCGGCAACCATGCGCGAGCCGGCGATGCCAGCGAAGCGGGCCTGCGGAATGCGCTGGCGCAGCGCTGTGATTAATTGGGCACCGAGGTTATCGCCCGATGCCTCGCCGGCGACCAGGACGATTAGTGGTGCGGCGTCAGAACTAGCCACTTATTTTTGCTACCTGACGATGCCAACCCGCTCGCGGCGCGGCGTGGAGTCGTTGAGGAAATCGATCAGCGGCTGCAGCTCGGGCTGAGTCTTGGCGCGCTCCTCGATCTGTTCGGTCGCTTCGATCAGCTTCAGCTGCGAGCGATACAGGATGCGATAGGCATCGCGAATGTTTCTGATCTGCTCGGGCGAGTAGCCGCGACGCTTCAGCCCTTCCGAATTCACGCTGTGCGGCTCAGCGGGACGCCCCACCGCCATCACGAACGGCGGCACGTCGCGCGTCACCGCGGTGTTGTTCGCGATGAACGCATGCGCGCCGACCTGACAGAACTGATGAATGCCGGCGAAGCCGCCCATGTGCACCCAGTCGCCGATGATCACGTGACCGCCGAGCGTGCCGTAATTCGCCAGCACACAGTGCGAGCCGATCACGCAGTCGTGCCCGACGTGCGAGCCGGTCATGAACAGATTGTCGCTGCCGATGCGCGTGACCAGCTGATCCTTGGTGGTGCCGCGATTGATGGTGGTGTTCTCGCGGAACGTGTTCCGGTCGCCGATCTCGAGCCGCGTCGGCTCATTGTTGTATTTCAGATCCTGCGGAGCCGCGCCGATCGAGGCGAACTGAAAAATCTTGTTGTCGCTGCCGATCGTGGTCGGGCCGTCGACAACGACGTGCGGACCGATCCAGGTGCCTGCGCCGATGACGACGCCGGCACCGATGACGGTGTACGCGCCAACTTGCACATCCGGCGCGAGCTGCGCGCTGGGATCGATCAGCGCTGTGGGATGAATAGCCATCTTGGCAACTCTGATTACTTACGCGTTTCGCCAGGGGCAACCATCATCTCGGCGCTGCACGCCTCCTCGCCGTTGACCTCGGCGATCGTGGAGAACTTCCAGATGCCGCGGATCGAGCGCTCCAGCGTCGCCTTCAGAATCAGCTGATCGCCCGGCTCCACCGGCTTGCGAAAGCGCGCCTTGTCGATGCCGACGAAGTACAGCTGACGGTGCTCGTCCGGGTACACGCCGGCGGTCACGAACGCCAGGATGCCGGCGGTCTGGGCCAGCGCTTCGAGAATGATCACGCCTGGAAACACCGGCCGGTGCGGAAAGTGGCCGGGAAAGAACGGCTCGTTGATGGTGACGTTCTTGAGCGCCCGGATGTGCTTGCCGGAAACGCATTCGAGCACCCGGTCCACCAGCAGGAACGGATAGCGATGCGGCAGGCGGCGCATGACTTCGTGAATATCCATATCGATGGACTGGGTCAACACGTCGCTGGCAGTCTGGGTGCTATCGGTCATCTGAAGCCTTGTTATTCCCCAATCGTCTAATCGGTTTCATCGGCGTCGCCGGCCGGGTCGGCGGCGCCCCGCTCCCGACGGACTTCCCGGACGAACTCGTCCAGGTGATGGAAACGGGCGGCATTCTTGCGGAAACGGGTCGTTTCGTCGACCGGTATCCCGCTCGAGTAGTAGCCCGGTTTCCGGATACTGCTGTTCACGAAGGATTTGCCGGTCAGCACCACGTCGTCGCAGATCGTCAGGTGTCCGGCGATGCCGACCATGCCGCCGATCATGCACCGTTTGCCGATGACGGCGCTGCCGGAAATACCGGCACAGCCGGCGATGGCGGTGTGATCGCCGATGCGCACGTTGTGGCCGATCTGAATCTGATTATCCATCTTCACGCCGTTGCCGATCACGGTGTCCTCGATGGCGCCGCGGTCGATGGTGGTACTGGCGCCGATCTCGACGTCGTTACCGATGCGCACCGTGCCCACCTGCGGCACCTTCAACCACTCGCCTTGATCCGGCGCGAGACCGAAGCCATCGGCGCCAATCACTACGCTCGGCTGAAGCAGACAACGATCGCCGATGATCACCCCGGCGCACAAAGTCACATTCGCAGTGAGTCGCGTATCGGCGCCGATCGTCACATCGTCCATGACGACGCAGCCCGGTCCGATCACCGAGCGTGCACCGACCTTCACTCTCGCGCCGATGACAGCGTGCGGACCGATCGACGCGCTCGCATCGATCTGCGCGGAAGCATCGATCACCGCACTGGCATGACGTCCCGGCGGCGCGGCCGGCGGCGGATATAACAACGTCGCGATGCGCGCATACGTCGCATACGGATTCTTCGCGAGCAGCGCGTTCACCGGACAGGCGTCGGCCAGCTTGGGCTCGAGCACGACCACGCCCGCCTGCGTCTGCTGCAAATAGCGGCGATAGCGCGGGTTGGCTAGGAACGCCACGGACGAGGCGTCCGCGCTCTCCAGCGCAGCGACCCGCGACACGCGCAGGTCTGGATCACCTTTGAGGATGCAGCCAAAGCGGACGGCGAGCTCGCCCAGGCTGAGGCCGGGCTGCGCGGACATCGCCGTCGCCCGGCTCAGCGGCGCAACCCAGGATGGATTGGCGCGCTCATGACTTACTGCTTGGCCGGCGGAGTCGCGGGCTTCGCGGGCGGGGTCGCCGGCTTCACGCCGGCACCGGTCTTGGCGCGAGCCTGCAACGCGGTCAGCACCTGCGGAGTGATGTCGAGCGATTCGTTGACGAACAGCACGCCGTCGCCCACCACCAGGTCGTAACCGGACGCGCGGGCGTAGGTCTGCACTTCCTGCAGCAACGCCTTCTGCAACTTGCCCAGCTCCTCGTTACGGCGCACGTTCAGGTCTTCGACGTATTCGTTCTGCTTGCGAGCCAGATCGCGCTGACCTTCGCGCAGCTCCTTCTCGGAGTTGCGACGCTCGTTCTCGGCCATCACGGCACCGTCACGCGACAGCTTCTCTTCCTTGGCCTTCAGATCTTTCTGCTGAGCGGCCATTTCGCGCTGACGCGGCGAGAATTCGTCCTGCAGGGCCTGCATGGCGCCTTTCGCCTGCGGGGCCTCTTCCAGCAGCCGCGGCACGTTGACCACGGCGATCTTCAGCTGCGTCTGGGCACCGGCGACCGGCGCGAACAACGCGACCGACAGCGCCAGCGGGGCCAGCAGAAAAGCAGGAATGCTCAAACGTGCCATATCCAACCTCGGAAAAATTGTCCCAATTATCGTAATAGGATCTAGGAATCGAACCGCGCTGTCAGAACGCCTGGCCGATCGAGAACTGGAAACCTTCCGTCTCGTCGCCATAGCGGTCATTCGTGTCGCCGCTGACCTTCTTGAGCGGCACCGCGTAGCTGAAGCGGAACACACCCAGCGGGGCCAGCCACTGCACGGCCAGACCGGCGGAAGCGCGGAGCTCACTATAACTGAACCCGTAATCCACTTCAGTCGTCTGGTCCGGACCGAAGAACTTGACCTTCTGGTTCGAGAATATGTTACCGATGTCGTAGAACAGGCTGAAGCGGGCGCTGTTACGCCACTTTTCCGGCATCGGCAGCAGCAGTTCGGTCTGGGCGATGGTCTTGATATTACCGCCGTAGGGGCGGCCGAAGTTGTCTTTCGGACCCAGCCGGCTCTCGCGGAAGCCGCGCACCGAATCCGGGCCGCCGCCGAAGTACTGCCGGTACGGCGGCAACGCGGTGGTATCGCCCAGCGCTTCGCCATAGGCCAGCTCGACGTTGAACATCAGCGTCAGGCTGCGCCAGATCGGCACGAATTGCAGGTAATCGTAGGACGCGGTCCAGAACTCGACGTCGCTGCCCGGCACCGTGTAACCGATGTTGAAACGATGACGCGCGCCGCGGTCGGCGAAGATGGCGCGGTTACGCGAGTCATAACGCCAGCCGAGGTTCAGCTCCAGCGTGTCGAAGTCGCTGCTGTAGAGGTAGTAGTCGCCCAGGCTGACGCCCGGAGCGCAGACGCCGTCACCGTAGACATCTACGCAGCGAGTGCGTGAATTGCCGTTCGACCGCACCCAGTCGGTCGCCTGCTCGGCGCTGCCGCCCTGGCTGGTCACCAGCTCGGCACGCTGCGCCGACAGACCCACGCCGAGGTACTGATATTCGGTGATCGGCCAGTCGTAGTTGATGCCGAGCGTGATCGTCGTGGTATCGAAGTCCGAGGTCGCCGACGTGAACTGAGTAACGTCGCGATAGCCCGCCGAAATCGTTCGCTGCACTTCGTCGATGGTCGTGTAGCGGTCGGTGTGCGAGAAGCTGAACGCCTTCGCATACCGGCCCGAGTTGATCTCCATGGCGATACGGTTGCCCGTGCCCATGAAGTTGGAGTGCACGAAGTTGCCGTTCAGGATGATGGACTGCGACTCGGAGTAGCCGATACCGCCGCCGAACTGACCGGGCAGGCCCTCCTCGATCTGGAAATCGACGTCCACCAGGTCGGCCGCGCCCGGCACCTGATTGGTTTCCACCTCGACCTTCTGAATGAACGGCAGACGCTGAATACGCTGCTTGGAGCGCTCCACCGCCGCGTTCGACAGATACGCGCCTTCGAACTGACGCATTTCGCGACGGAACACTTCGTCGTTCACGCCCGAGGTGCCGTTGAAATTCACACGACGCACGTACACGCGATTCTTCGGATCGACCACGAACGTCAGCGAGATTTCTTTGGTCTCGTTGTTAGGCGTCGGCACCGGATCGACGGTCGCGAACGCGTAGCCGTCGATGCCGAGGCGCAGCTTCATCGCCTCTTGAGTCGCGGTGATCTGCCGCAGCGAATAGGTGTCGCCGGGCTTCAGGAAAATCAGGCGGCGCAGCTCGGACTCCGGCACCACCATGTTGCCGGCCATCTTGATCTCGGAGATCTTGAAGACCTCGCCTTCGTCGACGTTGACCGTGACGAAAATATCGTCCTTCTCGGGCGCGATCGCGACCTGCGTGGAGGTCACATGGAAATTCGCGTAGCCGCGGTCCATGTAGTACGAGCGCAGCTTTTCCAGATCGCCCGACAACGACTCGCGCGAGTAACGATCGTCCTGCTTGTACCAGGACAGCCAGTTCGGCGTGTTCAGCTCGAACTCCTCGCGCAGATCTTCGTCGGTGAACGCGTTGTTGCCGGCGATGTTGATCTGGCGGATGCGGGCGCGCTTGCCCTCGTTCACGTCGATGGTCAGCTTGACCTTGTTTCCCGGCACTTCCTCGACCTTGGCGTCGACGCGCACCGCGTACTTGCCGCGAGAGAAATATTGATCGGTGAGGTACTGCTTGACCTCGTCCAGCACCGATTGATCGAAGGTCTTGCCGGTCGCCAGTCCCACGTTACGCAACGACTTCTGCAGGTCCTCGGTCTTGATGTCCTTGTTGCCCTTGATCTCGAAGCTTTCGATCGAGGGACGTTCCAGCACCGCGATCACCAGCGTGCCGCCGTCGCGGCGGATCTCGACATCCTTGAAGAAGCCGGTGTTGTACATCGCGCGCAGCGCTTCCTGAACGCGGCGCTCGTCGATCTGGTCGCCGATGTTCACCGGCAGATAGTTATAAACCGTGCCTTCGGAAATACGCTGCAGGCCTTCGATACGAATATCGCCGACCGTGAAGCTCGCTTGGGACGCGGCGCTCTGCGCCTGCGCCACGGCCTCACTCTGCCAAATGCCTGGCAAAGCGCCTGCCGCTGCGACCGCAAGCGTCGCGTGGATGATGGACTTCAACCGCATCAGCCCTATGCCCCTATATTCTTGGAATGCGCTGCCGCCGCGCCCTGGTCTTGCATCATATGCATCAGGGAAGGCTCAGTTCAGGTGTCGCACGATGTCGTTGTAGAAGGCCAGCGTCATCATCAGGATCAACATCGCGATACCGATACTCTGCCCGAGCTGCTGTGCACGTTCTGAGACCGGCCGGCCCTTCACCAGTTCCGCGAGCTGATACACGATCTGGCCGCCGTCCAGGATCGGAATCGGCAGCAGGTTCAGCACGCCCAGGCTGATGCTGATCAGCGCCAGGGTGCTCAGGAAAAAGCGCCAGCCCTGCCGGATCGCGAACCCGGTGGTCTCGGCGATGCTGATCGGACCGGAAATCGCCTTCAGCGACACATTGCCGGTGACGATGCGGCCCACGATGCGCAACGTGAACACCGAGGTGTCCCAGGTCTTCGCAGCGGCGTGGCCGATGGAGCCGATCACCCCGTACTTCTGCAGCGCCACCATGTCCTCGACGGTGCGACCGGTCTTGATGGGCTTGTTCTCCGGCCCGATGCCGATCAGCCCGATGCGCTTACCGCCCGCGTCGCTCTCGCCGATAGTGAGCGGCACCGTAATGACTTGACCATCCCGGCGGATCTGCAGCGTGACCGCGCGGCCCGGATTGGGCTTCACCTGTGCGACCAGCTGACTGAAGTCTTCGATGGGATGGTCGTCGATCTGCAGGATCTCGTCGCCCTTCTTGATGCCGGCGCGCGAGGCGGCGGTGTTATCCATCACGGTCGCGACCACTGCCGGCACGCGAGGCTGCCAGATATCGAAGCCCAGGCCCGGCAACAGCGCGTCGGGCTGCGTGAGTTCGCGGCTGCGATTGCCGGTCACCAGCTCCAGATCCCGCTCGCTGCCATCCACACCGCGCACTCGCATGTGAATCGTGCCGTCGTCGGTGAGGTCCTGAATGATGCCGAGTGTGGCATCTTCCCACGTGTCGGTGGGCTTACCGGCGACCTGGACGATGTGATCTTCGTAGCGCAGGCCGGCGTTCGCGGCGATTGAATTCGGCGTGATTTCACCGACGATGGAGCGCGGCGCCGGCACGCCCGCGGTGAACAGCACCCAATACAGAAACACCGCGAAAATCAGGTTGAACACCGGGCCGGCGAGCAGCACGGCAATGCGCTTCCACACCGGCTGGCGAGTGAAGGCACGCGGCAGCTCGTGGGCCGGCACGTCGCCTTCGCGCTCATCGAGCAACTTCACATAGCCGCCGAGCGGAATGGCCGCGATCACGTATTCGACCTGGTCCGCGTCCTTACCGGTCCGCTGCCACAGCGGCTTGCCGAAACCGATCGAGAAGCGCAGCACCTTGATGCCGAGCCGGCGCGCCACCCAGTAGTGGCCGAACTCGTGCACCGAGACCAGGATGCCGATGGCAATGACGAACCCGATGGCCGAGATCAGCCATTCCAGGGGATTGGTCGGTGTAATCATGCACACACTCCCGCGGCCGCCGTCAGCGCCGCTTGCGCCTCACGGCGTGCCCAGTCATCCGCGCTCAACACGTCATCGAGCGAACTTGCCGGCAGCGTCGGGTGACGCGCCAGCACGCGCTCGATCACTTCCGGAATCTCCAGGAATGACAACCGGCGCTGTAAGAAAGCTTCGACAGCAACTTCGTTCGCTGCGTTCAATACCGCCGGAGCGGTACCGCCCGCCTCCGCCGCCGAGCGCGCCAGCCGCAGGCACGGAAAGCGGGTCGCGTCGGGCGCTTCGAAATCGAGCCGCGCGGCCCGCAAAATATCCAGCGATTCTACACCGGAGGCGATGCGCTCCGGCCAGCCGAGCGCGTGGGCGATCGGGGTGCGCATGTCGGGATTCCCCAACTGCGCCAGCATCGAGCCGTCGATGTATTCGACCAGCGAGTGCACGATGCTCTGGGGATGCACGACCACTTCGACCTGCGCCGGCGGCAAGGCAAACAGCAGACAGGCCTCGATCAGTTCCAGTCCCTTGTTCATCAGCGTGGCCGAATCCACGGAAATCTTGCGCCCCATCACCCAGCGCGGATGCTTGCACGCTTGTTCCGGCGTCACCGCCACCAATGCGCTCGCCGGGGTGCGCAGAAACGGACCGCCTGAGGCGGTCAGCAACACTCGCCTCACATCGGAACGCGTCACTCCGGCCTGAGTCGCACCGGGTCCGCTCATGCACTGGAACACCGCGTTGTGCTCGCTATCCACGGGCAGCAACGTCGCCCCTCCGTCGCGGACCGCCTGCATGAACAAAGGCCCGGACATCACCAGCGCTTCCTTGTTCGCAAGCATGATCCGCTTGCCGGCGCGGGCGGCGGCCAGACTGGAACGCAGGCCGGCGGCCCCGACGATCGCCGCCATCACGGCGTCGACCTGCTCATGAGCGGCAACTTCGCTCAGCGCGGCTTCACCGACCAATACGCGAGTCGTGCAGCCCGAGGCCTGTAATTCCGAGGTGAATTTCGCCGCCGCGGCGGCATCGACCACCACCGCAAATTGCGGACGATGGGCAAGGCACTGCTCACGCAGCCGCGCGATATTGCTGTGGGCGGTGAGCGCGAACACTTCGAAACGATCGGGATGACGGGCCAGCACGTCGAGCGTGCTCAGGCCGATGCTGCCGGTCGAGCCCAGCACCGCGACCTTCATGCGGGCGGCGCTCATCGCAGCAGCCCCAGCCGTTCCAGACCGATCAGGAACACCGGCGCGGCGGCAGTCACGCTGTCGACGCGATCGAGCACGCCGCCATGGCCGGGGAGCAGATTGCCGCTGTCTTTCAGGCCCGCGTGACGTTTGAACATGCTCTCGGTCAGGTCGCCGACCACCGAGGCGATCGCGACCACGATGCACAACGCCATGAAAGGCACCGTGTCCATGTTGAACCACCAGACACCGAACGCGGCCATCAATGCCGCCGCCACCAGGCCGCCGCCCACACCTTCCCAGGTCTTCCCCGGGCTGACCCGCGGCGCCAGCTTGTGCTTGCCGAGGGCGCGCCCGGCGAAATATGCGCCTATATCGGCGGCCACCACCAGCAGCAGAAGGAACAACATCAACTGCGGTCCTTGCGCATGCAAGCGGACCAACGCCAGCCAGACCGGCACCAGTGCGAACAGGCCGGCGACCGCGGCGGTGGCGCGATTCACGCTGGCCGGCGCGAACCCGATCCACAGCAAAGCCAGCACCCACCAGGCGAGCGAGGCATGTAACAACAGACTGGAGGGGGCGCTATCGACGCCGACATACCAGGCCAGCCCCAGGCATGCCGCAATGAAGGCGACATAGGCCAGCCGGGTCGAAGTATGGGTGAAGCCGGGAAAGGCCGACCATTCCCAGGCCCCCGCCGCCACCAGCAGCGCCAGCACGGCGACCGTGATCGGATGGGGAACCCAGAGAATGACGAAGATGACACAAGGAGCCAGGATCAGCGCCGTGATCACCCGCTGCCGAAGCATCAGCGCGCCCCCGCCTGGCTCGGCGTCAGGCCGAAACGGCGCTGCCGGCGCGAGAAATGCTCGATCGCCGCGTCCAGCTCCTTAGCGCCGAAATCCGGCCAGAGCGTGTCGCAGAAGTACAGCTCGGTGTAGGCCAGATTCCACAGCAGAAAGTTGCTGATGCGCTGTTCTCCCCCGGTACGGATGAGCAGATCGGGATCCGGCAGCCCGGCCAGGGCCAGGTGCGCGTCGAGCGCGGCCTCGTCGATGGCCTCGCTCCCTATCTCTCCGGCAGCACAGCGACGGGCAAGTTCCCGGGCGGCGTGGGCGATGTCCCACCGGCCGCCGTAGGCGACCGCGATGACCAGCGCCATGCCCTTGTTGCCGGCGGTCAGGCGCATGGCCGCTTCCATCCGTTCACGCAGCGCCGTGGACAGCTGCGACAGATTGCCGATGAAGCGCACACGCAGCCCGTTCTTGTGCAGGCCTTCGATCTCCTGATCGAGCGCCTCCAGGAACTTGTTCATCAGCACCGACACTTCTTCGCGCGGCCGCTGCCAGTTCTCGCTCGAGAACGCGAACAGCGTGAGCGCTTCGATGCCGCGCTGAGCACAAGCTTCGACGATCTGTTTGACCGTACGCACGCCCATGCCATGACCGGCGGTTCGGGGCAACGCGCGGGCCGCGGCCCAGCGACCGTTGCCGTCCATGATCACCGCGATGTGCCGCGGAGCGCCGCCGGAGCTAGGATTCTTCACGTGCGAGTTCAATGCAGCTCAGATCTGCATCAGCTCTTTTTCTTTTTCCTGCAGCACCTGCTCGATCTCAGCGACATATTTGTCGGTGAGCTTCTGCACTTCTTCGCCGGCGCGACGCTCGTCGTCCTGTGACAGCAGCTTTTCCTTGAGCATGTCCTTGATCTCGGTGTTCACATCGCGACGCACGTTACGAACCGCGACGCGCGCGTTCTCCGCTTCGTGACGCACGACTTTAGTGAGATCGCGACGACGCTCTTCGGTGAGCGGCGGCATCGGCACGCGAATCACGGTGCCGGCGGTGTTCGGGTTCAAGCCCAGATCGGACTTCATGATGGCCTTCTCGATCACCTGCACCATGGTCTTTTCCCACGGCGTCACAGTGATGGTGCGCGCATCTTCCAGCGCGATATTCGCCACCTGATTCAGCGGCACTTCGTTGCCGTAGTACTCGACACGAATGTGCTCGAGCAGGCTCGGATGGGCGCGACCGGTACGCAGCCGCTTCAGTTCGTTGCGAAACGCAACGACGCATTTCTGCATCCGCTCGACGGCGTCTTTTTTTACGTCTTCCAGCATGTCGTTCTCCAGTTGAGCGTTGGCTCAGCCGTTGGTTACGAGCGTCCCCACGTCCTCGCCGCGCACGATACGCAGCAGCTCGCCGGGAGTGTTCAAGTCGAATACGCGCAGCGGCAGGTTATTGTCGCGGCACATGACGATGGCAGTGGCGTCCATCACGTTCAAACGATCCGTCAGCACCTTGTCGAAGGTGAGACGCGCATAACGCGTGGCCTTCGGATTCTTCATCGGGTCGTCGTTATAAATACCGTTGACCTTGGTGGCCTTGAGCAGCAGGTCCGCTTCGATCTCGATGGCGCGCAACGAGGCCGCCGTATCGGTCGTGAAGAACGGATTGCCGGTGCCGGCAGCGAGAATGGTCACCCGCCCCTTTTCCAGATGGCGGACCGCACGACGGCGGATGTATTCCTCGCAGACTTCGTTGATGCGGATCGCCGACATCACGCGGGCGTGCATGCCGAGCGCCTCGACCGCATCCTGCATGGCGAGCGAGTTCATCACTGTCGCCAGCATGCCCATGTGGTCGCCGGTGACCCGGTCCATACCTGAGCGCGCCAGGCCCGCGCCCCGGAAAATGTTGCCGCCGCCGATCACCACCGCCACCTGCATCCCGAGGCCCATCACCTCGCGGATTTCCATCGCCACGCGCTTGAGGAACTTGGGATCGATGCCGTAGTCCTCCTCGCCCATCAGCGCTTCGCCGGAGAGCTTGAGGAGGATGCGGCGTAGGCCGTTGGGAGCGGGAGTGGCTGCCATGAAAACCCTGGTGTTCAGATAAAACTGTCGGCCATTATAAAGAACCCCGCCGGAGCGGGGTTCAAATCGTAATGTCAGTGTAATCTGTGGATCAGGCCTTCTTGGCGCTCTCCACCTGCTTGCGCACTTCCTCGGCGAAATCTTCCTGCTTTTTCTCGATGCCGGCGCCGACTTCGTAACGCACGATGGACAGCACTTCGCCGCCCGCCTTCTTGAGGTACTGCTCGACCGTCTGCTTGTCGTCCTTGACGAACGGCTGGCCCAGCAGCGTGATCTCGTTCAGCCACTTCCGGACCTTGCCCTCGACGATCTTCTCGAGCAATTCGCGCGGCTTGCCGGCGTTCTTCGGGTCCTGCGCGGCCTGCTCGATGTAGACGCCCTTTTCCTTGGCGACTTCCTCGGCGGGCACTTCGGCGGTGGTGACACGGGCCGGGTTGATCGCGGCGACGTGCATCGCGATGTCCTTGGCGACCGCATCGTCACCGGACTTCATCACCACCAGGGCGCCGATACGCGTACCGTGCAGATAAGCACCGACCACGGCCGGGGCTTCGACCAGCTGGAACCGGCGAATGCTGATGTTCTCGCCGATCTTGGCGATCAACGCACGACGGGTCTCTTCGATCGACTGGCCGCCGGCAATGGCCTTCTCGCCCAGCGCGGCCACATCGGCCGGACGCTGCTCGAGCGCCACCTTGGCGACCGCGCTGGCGAAGTTCTGGAAGTCCTTCTCACGCGCGACGAAGTCCGTCTCGCAGTTCACTTCGACGATCGCGGCCCGCTTGCCGTCGGCCGAGCGCTCCAGAACGATCACGCCTTCGGCGGCGACGCGGGAGGCCTTCTTGTCGGCCTTGGCCAGACCGGCCTTACGCATCGCTTCCGCGGCGGCGTCCAGGTCGCCATTGGCTTCGACCAGCGCCTTCTTGCACTCCATCATGCCTGCGCCAGTTCTCTCGCGCAGGACCTTGACTGCTTCAGCTGTAACGGCCATGGATCAATTACTCCGCAGTGCCAGTGCCGGGCGTACCGGTGGTCGGCTTGCGCTTGGCCAGCGCAGCCTGACGGCGCGCCATGAACTCTTCAGGAGACACGTCGCCTTCGACGTCATCCACCTCGGCGGCCACGACTTCCTCGACCTGGCCTTCCGCCATCTTCTCGGGAGCGCGACGGCGCGTCGGGGCTTTCTTCTTCACCGAAGCGGCCGGACGGCGGTCACGGCGCGGCGCCGGAGCACCACCCGCAGCCTTCGGCTTGGGCTTGCCTTCTTCGTCCAGCTCGACGAACTCGTCTTCGCCCGCCGGCACTTCCGGCTGCGCCGAACGGCCATCGAGCACGGCATCAGCCACGCCTTCGGCGTACAGCTGGATGGCGCGCATGGCGTCGTCGTTACCCGGCACGACGTAATCGACGTCGTCCGGCGTGCAATTGGTGTCGACGATGGCGACCACCGGAATGCCCAGCTTCTTCGCCTCGTGAATGGCAATCTTCTCGTGACCCACGTCGATCACGAACAACACGTCCGGCAGCGACTCCATTTCCTTGATGCCGCCCAGGCTGCGCTCCAGCTTCTCGCGCTCGCGACGCAGGCCCTGGGCCTCGCGCTTGCTGTGCTGTTCGAGCGTGCCGTTGGTGGCCATCTCATCGAGATTGGTGAGGCGCTTGATGGAGCCGCGCACGGTCTTGAAATTGGTGAGCATGCCACCCAACCAACGGTGGCTGACATAAGGCATGCCGGCGCGTTCCGCCGCGGCTTTCACCGCCTCGCGGGCCGAACGCTTGGTGCCGACGAACAGCACGCGGCCGCCGTCCGCCACGACCTGGCGGATGAAGCCCGCCGCGTCGTTGTACATCGGCAGGGTCTTTTCGAGGTTGATGATGTGGATTCGGTTACGCTCGCCGAAGATAAAGGGAGCCATCTTCGGGTTCCAGAAGCGGGTTTGGTGTCCGAAATGAACGCCCGCTTCCAGCATCTGTCGCATGGACACGCTGGTCATCGCAAAACTCCTAAGGGGTTGAGCCTCCATCTGCCCCAGCGGACGACCTGCAATTTATTACAGGCACCCCGTCAACTGTGTCGGTCAGATGTGAGAATTCAGGTTGAAGAGAGAGATTCGTTGCCAAAAAAACGCGCGCTTTATACCATAAACTCCATGATCGTTCACAACTTTTTCAAGCCGGCGGTAAGCTCATGATGCGTGGGCTATTGCAGTCGTTACACCGCAAGGCGGCCGGCGTCGAGGAAAGCGCGGCGTCCCTGACTTCCGTTCCCCAAGCCATGAAGGTGACGATCAAAACTCCCGCCGAGCAGGAACAGATGCGCGTCGCTGGCCGACTGGCTGCCGACGTGCTGGACATGATCGGCCCGTACGTCGTTCCTGGGGTGACCACCGAGGAACTCAATGCCCGCTGCCACGACTTCATCGTGAACGTGCAGAAGGCCATTCCGGCGCCCCTGAACTATCGCGGCTTCCCCAAGTCGATCTGTACCTCGGTCAACCACGTGGTCTGCCACGGCATCCCGAGCCCCGATAAGCGCCTCAAGCAAGGCGACATCATCAATATCGACATCACCGTGATCAAGGACGGCTGGCACGGCGACACCAGTCGCATGTTCCCGGTCGGCAAGATCGCGCCGGCCGCGCAGCGGCTCATCGACATCACCCACGAAGCCATGTGGACCGGCATCCGCCAGATCCGCCCTGGCGCCAAGCTGGGCGATCTTGGTGCAGCCATTCAGCAGTTCGTGGAGCCCCAGCATCTGTCCATCGTGCGCGAGTATTGCGGGCACGGTATCGGCAAGATCTTCCACGAAGATCCGCAGGTGCTGCATTATGGCGAGCGCGGCCGCGGCGTGGAGCTGGCTCCCGGCATGACCTTCACGGTCGAGCCCATGGTGAACGCCGGCAAGCGCCACGTGCGGCTGCTGCCCGACGGCTGGACCGTCATCACCAAGGATCACTCCTTGAGCGCGCAATGGGAACACACGGTCCTGGTGACTGACACCGGTTACGAAGTGCTGACACTCGGCGCCGCCCAGCGCTGAGTATCATCGACTCTTTCTCGCCTTCATGCCTGTCGTCACTCCAGATGACCTGGAAGAGCTTGCCTCGCCCACGCAGGCGAGCGATCCGTCGTGGGACTATCTGACGGCCATGCAGCCGCAGCTGGCCGCGAATCCGCAGGACATCGCCACCTTTCGCACCGCCCTGACCGAGGGCGACAACCGCCTCAAACAGCGCTTTCTCGATGACGAGCCGGTCGAGCGCCTGGTGCGGGACCGTGCGCGCCTGGTCGACGCTTTGTTGAAAACAGCATGGTCCATGCACATCGGCGAACACGTGCGCGACGTTGCATTGATCGCCGTCGGCGGCTACGGCCGCGGCGAGCTGAACCTCTGCTCCGACATCGACATCATGATCCTGCTGCCGAAGAGCGAGTCCGCTCCGTGGCAGGGCTCGCTGGAAAAATTCCTCACCTTCATGTGGGACATCGGCCTGGAAGTGGGCCACAGCGTGCGCACCATCGACGACTGCCAGCGCGAAAGCGCGGCCGACGTCAGTGTCGCGACGACCATGATCGAAGCGCGCCTGCTTCAAGGCCCGGAGCTGTTGTTCGAAGCCATGCGCCGCGCACTCGCGCCCGAGCGCGTGTGGCCGACGCGAGATTTCTTTGAAGCGAAGGTCGCCGAGCAGACGGCGCGTCATCACCGTTATTACGACACCGCGTACAACCTCGAGCCGAATGTGAAGTCGAGCCCGGGCGGTCTGCGCGATATCCAGACCATCGGCTGGGTCGCGAAACGTCACTTCGGCGCCGAGTCGCTCGATGAGCTGGTCGATCACGGCTTCCTCACCCGCAGCGAGCTGCGCAAGCTGAAAACGGCGCAGGCGTTCCTGTGGAAAGTGCGCTTCGCTTTGCACGTGCTGACGGCGCGCCGCGAAGACCGCTTGCTGTTCGATCATCAGATCCGGCTCGCGAAAATGTTCGGCTACGAAGACGCGACCTATACGCTCGCGGTCGAACAGTTCATGCAGCGGTACTACCGCACGGCCATGGACGTGAGCTTGCTGAACGAAATGCTGCTGCAGCTGTTCCGCGAGGCAATCCTCACCGACCCGAATGTGCCGCCGGTGCCCGTGAATGCCCGCTTCCAGATCCGGAACGACTTCCTCGAAGTCACCGGCGACGATGTCTTCGATCGTTATCCGTCCGCGATGCTGGAGCTGTTCGTCATCATCGAACAGAACTCCGAGAAGATTCGCGGCGTGCGCGCTTCGACGATCCGCCAGCTCACGCGGCATCTGTGGCTGATCGACGAAGAGTTCCGTCAGCATCCGCGCAATCATCGTTTGTTCTTCGAGATCCTGAGCGCTCCGGTCGGCGTGACGCACGAGCTGCGTCGCATGAACCTGTATGGCGTGCTCGGCCGCTACATTCCCGCATTCGGTCGCATCGTCGGCCGCATGCAATACGATTTGTTTCATGCGTACACTGTCGACGCGCACACGCTGTTCGTCGTCAGCAATCTGCGTCGCTTCGCGATGCCGAAGTACGATCATGAATTCCCGGCGTTGTCGCGCATCATGCAGTCGCTGCCGAAGCCGGAGCTGGCGTATCTGGCCGCGATCTTCCACGACATCGCCAAGGGTCGCGGCGGCGATCACTCTGAGCTGGGCTCGGTCGATGCCGAAGCCTTCTGTCTCGAGCAAGGCTTGTCGCGTTACGACGCGCGCCTGGTCGCGTGGCTGGTGCGCAATCACCTGGTGCTGTCGGTCACCGCGCAGAAGAAAGATATTTCCGATCCGAAGGTCATCAACGAGTTCGCCAAGCACGTCGGCGACCAGACCCACTTGGATTACTTGTATGTGCTGACTGTCGCGGACGTTCGCGGCACCAATCCGAAACTCTGGAACAACTGGAAACAATCGTTGTTCGCCGAGTTCTACGAGCGCACGCGTCAGGCCTTGCGCCGGGGTCACGAAAGCCCGCTCGACAAGGATGAATTGATTGCTGAAACCCAGGCGCGTGCCAAAGACCTGACGACGCGCGCCGGCGTTGGCGAGATCCTGCGCCAGTCGGTGTGGCAGCGTTTCACCGTCGATTACTTCCTGCGGCACACGCCCGAAGAAATCGCGTGGCACACGAAGATGTTGTCGGATCGGGATACCGACGAGCGCGCATCGCTCGTGTCCGTGCAGCAGCTCTCTGGACGCGGCGGCACCGGCATCTCGACCTACACGCCGCAGACTCAGCACAGCTTCGCCCGCACCACTGCCCTGCTCGATCAGCTCGGCCTGAACATCGTGGACGCGCGCATCACGCCGATCGACGACGGTTTCAGCCTCGACGTGTATCACGTGCTGGAAGACACCGGCGCCGAGATCACCGATCCGGCACGCATTCGTGACATCGAGCAACAGCTGTCGCACGCGCTGTCGAAACCCGACAACGTCGCCGTGACCGTGACCCGACGCGCGCCGAGACAAGTGCGCATGTTCACGACCGCGACCCAGGTGACCTTCAGCGAAGATCCGGTGAACGGCCGGACCATCGTCGAAATCATCGCCGGCGACCGGCCGGGCCTGCTGTCGCAAGTCGCCAAGGTGTTCATGGCCGCGGAGGTGAAGATCTACACCTCGAAGATCATGACCGTCGGCGAGCGCGCCGAAGACGTGTTCTATATCACCGACGAAGCTGGCGGCCCGCTCAGTGCGGAGGCGAAGCAGCAGCTGTCGCAACGAATTACCGAAACTCTAGACCGTCGCGTATGAATCCTGCTTTGACCAAGCTGCAGCCGTATCCTTTCGAACGGCTGCGGACGCTGCTGGCCGGCGCTCAGCCGCCCAACCACCTACCTCACATAGCGATGTATATCGGCGAGCCGAGACATCCGGCCCCGCCGTTCGTGATCGACGCGCTCACTCACAACATGGAAGGTTTGGGGAGTTATCCGCTCACCGCGGGCATTCTGCCGCTGCGTGAGTCGATCGCGAACTGGCTGACACGTCGATTCAAGCTGCCTGCCGGCTCGGTATCGCCCGAAACCATGGTGCTGCCGGTGAACGGTACGCGCGAGGCGCTATTCGCGTTCGTGCAAGCGATGACGGATCCCGGCAAGCAGCCGCTGCTGGTGATGCCGAATCCGTTCTATCAGATCTATGAAGGCGCGGCGTTGCTCGCGGGGGCCGAGCCCTACTTCATGCCGAACGATGCCGCGCACTCGGCCTTGCCCGATCTGGATCGCGTGCCCGCCGACGTCTGGAAGCGTTGCCAGATTCTGTTCCTGTGCTCGCCCAGCAATCCGACCGGCGCCGTCGCCAGCATCGAATATCTTCAGCACGCGCTGAAGCTCGCGGAGCAGTACGACTTCATCGTCGCCTCCGACGAGTGCTACAGCGAAATTTACTTCGATGAAACCAAGCCGCCGGCCGGGCTGCTGCAAGCTGCCGCTGCTGCTGGTAATACCTCATACGAACGTTGCGTCGTATTTCACAGCTTGTCGAAGCGCTCCAGCGTGCCCGGCCTGCGCTCGGGCTTCGTCGCCGGCGACGCCAGGCTGATCAAGCCGTTTCTGCTCTATCGCACGTATCACGGCTCGGCCATGCCGCCGCCGGCCCAGATTGCCAGCATCGCGGCGTGGAACGACGAGACGCACGTGCTCGAGAATCGCAACCTGTACCGGCAGAAGTTCGGCGCGGTTGTGCCCATTCTCCGCGAGGTGATGCCGGTCGACATGCCCGAGGCCGCGTTCTATTTGTGGCCCGAGGTCGACAACGACGAGCGCTTCACGCGCGAGCTGTTCGAACAGCAGCACATCACGCTGTTGCCGGGCAGCTACATTGCCCGACCGATGGCTGATGGCTCCAATCCCGGCCGCGGCCGCGTGCGTATTTCACTGGTCGCCAAGGTGCCCGAGTGCATCGAGGCCGCGTCGCGCATTCGCGAGTTCGTCAAGAACCGGAGGCCCTCAATCGCCGTACGGCTCGGAACGGAGCGGGCCTCTTAAACTCCGGTAGTGGACTCTAACCCACCACTTACTTTAGTCAGTGATGGGACTTCAATTCGGCTACAATTCCGCCATGATCGAGTTAGCCAACATCATCAACGACGCCTTCGAGCGCCGTTCCGAATTCAATCCCAAGAACGCCCCCACCGACGTCCGGGGCGCAGTCGAGCAAGCACTGAGCCTGCTCGATGCCGGCAAGGTCCGGGTCGCCGAGAAGCGCGACGGCAAATGGACCGTGAATCAGTGGCTGAAAAAGGCGGTGCTGCTGTCGTTCCGGCTTTATGACAATCGACCGATGGAAGCCGGCTTCACACAGTTCTTCGACAAGGTGCCGCTGAAGTATTCCGATTACGACGAAGCGCGCTTCCGCGCCGAAGGCGTGCGCGTCGTGCCGCATGCCATCGTGCGTCGTGGCGCGTTCGTGGCGCCGAATTCCATTCTGATGCCCTCCTACGTGAACGTCGGCGCCTACGTCGGCGAAGGCACGATGGTGGACACCTGGGCGACGGTCGGCTCGTGCGCGCAGATCGGCAAGAATGTGCACCTGTCCGGCGGCGCCGGCATCGGCGGCGTGCTCGAGCCGCTGCAGGCCAATCCGACCATCATCGAAGACAACTGCTTCATCGGCGCCCGCTCCGAAATCGTCGAAGGCGTGATCGTCGAAGAAGGCGCGGTGATCTCGATGGGCGTGTTCATCGGCGCCAGCACCAAGATTTACGATCGCGAGCGCGACGAAGTGACCTACGGTCGCGTGCCTGCGGGCGCGGTCGTCGTGGCCGGCTCGCTGCCTTCCGCGAGCGGCAAGTGCAGCCTGTACTGCGCCGTGATCGTGAAGCGCGTCGATGCGCAGACGCGCTCCAAGGTCAGTCTGAACGAGCTGCTGCGCGACTGACGATCAGCGTTGGTACTTCGTCACCAGCAGGCTGTAAACAGTTTCTGTGCCGGTGACGAAGTTGCCCATCCGCATGTTCTCGTCGAACGTATGCTGATTGTTATCGGCGTTCACGGTCGGCACCAGCAGGAACGGTAGTCCGAGCGCATCCACCAGCACGTCGGTGGGCACCGTTCCTCCCATCATTCTGATCCGCACTGGATCTGTTTTCGGTGTCTGCGCCGTCGATGACTTCAATGCGGTCATCGCCCATCGCCCGACCGGCGCATCCATCGGCACGCGTGCCGCGGCTTCGACACTGCCCAGCTCGAACTTCGCAAGCTTGTCGTAGCTGGCGCGCTCTTCCGTCGTCGGCGCGGCGTCGACGAGATGATAGCCCTGCTTCTCGATGTGACGTTTCAGTAGCTCGAACAGACGACGCCCATCGGTCTCGGGCGTGGTGCGAATATCGATCTCGGCGATGGCTTCGCTCGGCACGATGTTCGCGGCCTTGGCACCGACCGACGCAGAAGCCATGCCCCGCACGTTGAGCGAGGGATATTGAAGCGCTTCCTGATACGTCGCGCCGACGCGCTCCGCTCGCGCGATGCCGGCTCGCTTGAGCAACGCGGCCTCATCATCTCCGGTCGCTTTGAGAATCCGACGATCGGCGTCGGTCAGATTGATGCCGTCGTAGTACCCCTCGACCAGCACGCGGCCGTCGTCATCTTTCATCGACGCCAGCAAGGTGGCGAGTCGCAGGGCCGGGTTCGGTACATAGTTACCAAAGTGGCCGCTGTGTAGCGGCGCCGTTGGACCGAATACGGTCAGCGTCGCCTGCGTAATGCCGCGATTGCCGAACACGAGCGTCGGCTTGCCCGAGCCGTGCACAGGACCGTCGAGCACGATCAATGCGTCCGCGTTGAACAGCTCGCGATTCGCCTTGACCGTCTCGCCCAGACTCGGCGAGCCCATCTCCTCCTCCGAGTCGAGCAGGACTTTGACGTTGATGACCGGCGTCTTGCGCTGAGCCTGCAGAACATCGATCGCGGTCAGCAGCATGACAATGGGCGCTTTGTCATCCGATGCCGAGCGCGCGAAGACACGCAACTCTGGATCGAGCGGCTTCGCGGTCAACCTTTCGCGCGGCACTTCTTGCCAGGCGCCCTGCGCGTTCCGTTGTTTTACGACCGGAGTGAATGGATCTTGTTGCGCCCACTGCTCTTTGACGATCGGCTGTCCGTCGAAGTGCGCATAGAACAGGATCGTCGGCACAGAGGCTTTCGCGCTGCTGAGCTCGGCGAGGAGCATGGGCCGGCCGGCGGGATTGTCGAGCCGATGCGTTTTGAAGCTGCGCTTCTGGAAGCTCTTCTCGAGAAACGCCACGTTGCGCTCGATATCGCTCGGCTCAGCGGCCACATTCGGCAGGCTCAGCAGATCCAGATACTCGGTGAAGTTCTTCTGCGCGGCCGTGGTGATCGCCGCCGCCTGCGAGCCCGCGAACACGGCGCCCGCCGGCAGCAACAGCAAGCCAATGATCGCGGCAATGGCGGATGATCCAAGCATGCGGCTCATAGCGGCTCCTCTGGCGACGGAGCCCGCATCATACGACGCCGAGTGGCCGCCGGCCCGACGGGCCCAGGCGCGCGGAATTACTGCTCGGGCGTCCCCGCCTCGGTCGCCTTCTTCTGGTGCCGCACATCCTCGCCGCTGGCGACGAATACGACTTGCTCCGCAATGTTCTTGGCGTGGTCGCCGATGCGCTCCAGGCCTTTGAGCGCGAACACAGTGTCGATGGTGGCACCGAGGTAGCGGGCATCTTGCATGGCCAGCGTCAGGATCTGGCGAAGTGCGGCGGCGAACTCGTCGTCGAGCTCCGAATCGCGGGCCTGCACGGCCCGCGCCATATCGGCATTCGATTCATCCAGCGAGCGAACCGCATCGCGAAGCATGCCGGTGGTCAGCTCCGCCATGTGCCGCAGAAAACGGGCGACCGCGAGGACCGGTCCTTGAGGCTCGCCGGTAGCAACGCGGGCGGCGAATTTCGCGATCTTCTTGGCTTCGTCGCCGGCACGTTCCAGCTCGACGATGATGCGTGAAGCAGCCTTGACCATGCGCAGATCGCCGGCCACAGGTTGATGGAGCGCGATCAGGCGGAACGCCTCGCGATCGATGGAACGCTCCAGCTCGTTGACTTTCGCCTCCCGGGACAACACCAGCTGGGCGACGGTGGCGTCGCCGTCGAGCAGTGCGCGCACCGCGGACGACACCTGGTCGATCACCAGCCCACCCATGCCCACAATCTGCAGGCGCAGATCGGAGAGCACGGCATCGAATGCCTTGGCGGTGTGGCCTTCCACCGGATCGGACCCGCCCATATTCATCATCGATCAGCCGTAGCGACCCGTGATGTAGTCTTCCGTCGCCTTCTTGCTCGGGTTCGTGAAAATCTTGGCGGCTTCGTCGAACTCGATGAGCTCACCGAGATACATGAAGGCGGTGTAGTCGGACACGCGCGCGGCCTGTTGCATGTTGTGAGTCACGATCAGCACCGTGACCTGGTCGCGCAGTGTCGAGATCAGCTCTTCGATCTTCGCGGTGGCGATCGGATCGAGCGCCGAGGTCGGCTCGTCGAACAACAGAATTTCCGGCGTGGTCGCCAGCGCGCGGGCGATACACAGACGCTGCATTTGACCGCCGGACAATGCCAGCGCCGAGTCCTGCAAGCGATCCTTCACTTCGTCCCACAACGCCGCGCCGCGCAGCGCCTTCTCCACTTCCTCGGCGAGCGTCGCGCGATTGCGCACGCCACGCAGGCGCAAGCCATAGGCGACGTTTTCAAAAATGGTCTTCGGGAACGGGTTCGGCTTCTGGAACACCATGCCGATGCGCATGCGCACTTCGATCGGATCGATGCCCGGGCCGATCAGGTTGATGTTGTCCGGATGCAGCGTGATGCTGCCTTCGTAACGCGTGTCCGGCTGCAGGTCGTGCATGCGGTTGAAGCAACGCAGGAACGTGCTCTTGCCGCAGCCCGACGGACCGATCAACGCCGTGACCTGCTTGTCCGCGATCGGGATCGACAGGTTCTTCAGCGCGCGGTTCTGGCCGTAGTAGAAATTCACATTCTCGACTTGCGCCTTGACGCTGGTGATCGCACGCGTCTGACGAGTGTCATCCACCGCGATGGAAACTCGAGGCGCCGCGGCTCCTGCCTGCGGTTGGCCCGGGCGTGCAGATTCTTCGTTACGCAAAATGCTCTCCGGGGTGCCCCGTGTGCTCGTAGTCTCGATCATAGGTCACCAGTTGATCTTTTTACGGAAGCGATAGCGAATCCAGATCGCCACCGCGTTCATGAGCAAGGTCATGCCGAGCAGAATGGCGCCGGCCGCCGCCGCGTTCGCCTGGAATGCCTGGTCGGGGCGCGACACCCAGTTGAACATCTGGATAGGCATCGCCGTGAACGGATCGTTCAACCACTTGAATGAGATAAACGGAAAATCGCTCGTGATCGGCGACGACGGCAGGAACGCGATGAAGCTCAGCGCGCCGATGGTGATGATGGGCGCCGTCTCGCCGATGGCACGCGACAGGCCGAGGATCATGCCGGTGAGAATGCCGCCCGTGGAGTACGGCAGCACGTGGTCCTTGGTCACTTCCCAGCGCGTGGCACCCAGGCCATACGCCGCTTCACGAATCGACTTCGGCACAGCGCGGATCGACTCACGCGTGGCGACGATGACGATGGGCAGGATCAGCAGCGCGAGCGTCAAGCCGGCGGCGGCGATGCTCTGCCCCAGGCCGAACTGATACACGAACAAGCCCAGCGCCAGCAGGCCGTAGACGATGGACGGCACACCGGCCAGATTGGTCACGTTGATCTCGATGACCGCCGTGAACCAGTTCTTCGGCGCGTACTCTTCGAGATAAATCGCCGCGGCCACACCGACCGGCACCGCGCAGAACGCGGTCACCAGCATGATCAGCGACGTGCCGACCCAGGCGCCGAGAATGCCGGCGCGCTCGGCGCGGCGTGACGGGAAGTTGGTGAAGAAGTCCCAACCGAAACGCTCCGACCCGTCCAGCACCAGGTTCATGAACAGGATGGCCAGGATGCCCAGACAGGCGAACATCAGCACCAGGCCGACGATCACGAACACCTGGTCGAGCAGCTTCCGGCGCGTCAGGCCGGTGCGGATCGAGTCCGGGTTCAGATAGTCCGGAACGGCATTGGGAAGAGTGGCCATCAGTACGCCTCGCGGAACTTACGAGTCAGCGAGAAGCCGATCACGTTGAAGATCAGCGTGATCAGCATCAGCACCAAGCCGGCAGCGAAAATACTTTGATATCCGATACTGCCGTGAGGCAGATCGCCCAAGCTGACTTGCACGATGTACGCGGTGATGGTCGCCGCCTGCTCGCGCGGATCGAAGGTGAAGTTCGGCTGCATGCCGGCGGCGATCGCGACCACCATCGTCTCGCCCACGGCGCGCGAGATACCGAGAATGAATGCGGCCGCGAGACCGGAGAACGCGCCCGGCACGACGACGCGCAGCGCCGTCTGCAAGCGTGTCGCGCCCATCGCGTACGAGCCTTCGCGCATATAACGCGGCACCGAGCGCATGGCGTCCTCGCTGACCGACGCGACATAAGGAACGATCATCAAGCCGATCACCAGGCCGGCGCTCAGCATGTTGAAGCCGGGCAGCTCGGGGAAAATCATCTGTAACAACGGCGTGACCGCCGTCAGCGCGAAGTAGCCGTACACCACGGTCGGCACCGCGCCCAGCAATTCGAGAATGGGTTTGACGGTTTCGCGCAGCCGGTGCGACGCGAACTCACTCAGATAAATCGCAATGATGGTGCCCACCGGCACCGCCACGATCAGCGCCACCATGGTGGTCGTCAGCGTGCCCGCGACCAGCGGCAGGATGCCGTAATGCGCGTCCGCGAACAGCGGCGTCCACATCGTGTCGGTGAGGAAATCTTTCAGAGAGACGTGTTCGAAGAACGCCGACGATTCTGTCAACAGGATGACGACGATGGCGATGGTCGTGAACACCGCGACCAGGCCGGCGGCGAGCAGGAACGTTTCGATGATCCGGTCCCGGATCTTCCGGTAGCGCAGACCACTGCGCAAAACCAGATCGTTCGGCCGATTGTTGACGTGCGAAGTCGCCGCTGTGGAAGCCATAATTACCCGCTACTTCGCGACCCTGCCGCGAAAGGGCGTCCATTGTAGTGTCATGGACGCCACGATCCCAGATGTTGTGTCAGTCGGGGCGGGACTCCGGGGGAGTCCCGTCCGCTGAGCCCTGGATTAATTAAGATGGAATTAGAGCTTGCCTTCGCGGGCCAGCAGCGCGTCGATGGTCACGCCGACTTCCGGCACGCCGCCGAACACCGTGCCCAGCTTCTTGTCGTTGAAGTGCTTCAACGCCAGCTGGTAGGCATTGGCCGGCAGCGGCACATAGCCTACTTCCTGAGCCAGCTTGGCGCCATCGGTCAGGTAGAACTTGATGAATTCCTGCACTTCGGCGCGGGCAGCAGCCGTGTCACGCACGTAGATGAAGAGCGGACGCGACAGCGGGTTGTAGCTGCCATCGTTCACGGCTTCGACGCTCGGCGACACTTCCTTGCCCTTCGGGTTCACGATCGGCACCGCGCGCATCTTGTCCTTGTGCGCGATGTAGTACGCGTAACCGAAGTAGCCGATGGCGTTCTTGTTGTTCTCTACGCCCTGCACGAGCACGTTGTCGTCTTCGCTCGCGGTGTAGTCGCCGCGGCTGGCCTTCGCCTTGCCGTTCACGGCTTCGGTGAAGTAGTCGAACGTGCCGGAATCGGCGCCAGGGCCGAACAGCATCAGCGGCTGGGCCGGCCACTCGGAACGCACCTGGTTCCACTTGCTCACGCGACCCTGCGCGCCCGGCTCCCACATCTTCTTCAGGTCAGCCGTGGTCAACGACTTGACCCAGTTGTTCTGCGGGTTGACCACGACGGTCAGGGCGTCGAACGCCACCGGCAGTTCCATGTACTTGATGCCCGCGGCCGCGCAGATTTCCATCTCTTCCTTCAGGATGGGGCGCGAGGCGTTGGAGATGTCGGTCTCGCCACGGCAGAAGCGCTTGAAGCCGCCACCGGTGCCGGCGATGCCGACGGTGACGCGGACCTTGCCCTTCTTGCTGATCTGGAATTCTTCGGCGACCGCCTCGGCGATCGGGAACACGGTGCTGGAGCCGTCGATCTTGATGACGCTCTGCGCGTGTGCGAACTGCGGCGCGGCCACGGCCGCGAAGCTCGTCAGGAGCACCGACGCGCCCAACTTGTGCCACAACTTCATTGACTTGAACCTCGTTATAGGAGTGAGGATTACGGGGACATGCTTAGCTAGCTGGCCGGAAGTCTGACGGCGTTCGATGACAGTCGTATTACAGGCCCCTACCTTCGTAGGAAGCGCCGTCATGAAGGCGTAACACAGGCTGGAGCGTCGCTGTAATTCGCTGATGGCGTAATAACTTAGCGACACCACTTGCGAGCCGGGGCAACCCTGGATATAAGTCCGCGCCCACCCCATCCGTCGAATCCCCTGCCGAGGAGTTCACGCCCTTGCCGACCCACGCCGACGACCCTTCTGTACTCCTGACCCAGGACCTGATCCGTCGTCCCTCGGTCAGCCCCGAGGATCAGGGTTGCCTGCAGCTGATCGGGCAGCGGTTGGAAGCCATCGGCTTCCGCGTCGAGCGCATGCCGTTCGGGCCGGTCGAGAACATCTGGGCACTGCACGGCACCGAGCGCCCGGTGCTCTGCTTCGCCGGGCACACTGACGTCGTTCCGACGGGTCCCCGCGAGGAGTGGCACACCGACCCGTTCGAGCCGGTCGTCCGCGACGGCATCCTCTATGGCCGCGGCGCCGCGGACATGAAGAGCGGGCTCGCCGCCATGGTGGTCGCGACCGAGCGCTTCATCGCCAAGCACCCCAACCACAAGGGCACCCTCGCCTACCTGCTGACCAGCGACGAGGAAGGTCCCTCGGTCGACGGCACCCGCCGGGTCATGGAAGTGCTCGAAGCGCGTAATGAAAAGATCGACTACTGCGTGGTCGGCGAGCCGAGCAGCACCGAGAAGCTCGGCGACATGATCAAGATCGGCCGGCGCGGCTCGCTGTCCGGCAAGCTGACGGTGCACGGCGTCCAGGGCCACGTCGCCTATCCGCACCTGGCGGACAACCCGGTGCACGCCGTCGCCCCTGCCCTGGCCGAGCTCGCCGCCCGTGTCTGGGACAAGGGCAACGAGTTCTTTCAGCCGACGACTTTCCAGATCTCGAACATCAGCGCCGGCACCGGCGCGCCGAACGTGATCCCGGGCGAGTTCCGGGGCCGTTTCAACATCCGCTTCTCCACCGAGCAGACGGTCGAGAAGCTGCAGTCGACCATCACCGAGATCCTGAACCGTCACAAGGTGAACTACACGCTGGAATGGTTCGTGTCCGGCCTGCCCTTCTTCACTGCGCCGGGCGCGCTGTCGAAGGCGGTGGTGCAGGCGATTCAGGAAAAAGCGAATCGCACGCCGGAGCTGTCGACCACCGGCGGCACTTCAGACGGCCGCTTCATCGCGCCGACCGGCGCGCAGGTCGTCGAGCTCGGCGTGATCAACGCCACCATTCATAAGGTGAACGAGAACGTGCGCGTGGATGACATCGTCACGCTCACGTCGATGTATGAGCGCGTGATGGAGCTGATGCTGGCGCAATAGCCCGCTGACCGGCCTTCGGCCGGTCAGCTAAAATCTAATCTGTGGTTGCTTGGGCCGTGCGACGATGTTGACCAGCACGGCCCACGCTCCGAGCCCGACCAGCGAGATCAACACCCACCAGGGCATCGACAGGCCGAGCAAGGTCCAATCGATCTTGCCGCATTCGCCCGAGCCGAACAGCACTTTGTTGATCACGTCCGTCACCGGCATGATCTCCAGCAGATAGTTCAGGTCCGCGCCGCACGCGGCCACCGTGCCCGGCGGCTGCGCCTGAATCCAGATGTGACGCGCGGAAATGCCGATACCCACGAGCGTCGCCAGATCGATCAGCACTCCATATACCAGCGCTCCCGTGCGGCCCGACGGATTGTGAAGCGCGGCGATCAGAAACAAGATGCCGACCGAAATCACCGCGACGCGCTGAAAGATACATAGCGGACACGGCTCCAGGCCAAGCACGTGCTGTGCGTACAGCGCGTACCCCATCAGAGCCGCACAAGCGATGAAACCCAGCGCGTTACCGACGCGACGATTGATGGTCAGCATGAATTAGCGGGGCAATGGATCCTGCGGACGCTGCGCACGGGACTGCAAGTGCTTTTCCACGTCTTCCATGGAGAGGTGGCGAATGTCCTTGCCGTGGACCATGTAGACCACGTATTCGCAAACGTTCTTCGCATGGTCGCCGATGCGCTCGAGCGCGCGGGCCACCCACAGCACATCCAGTGCCCGGCGAATGGTGCGCGGATCTTCCATCATGAAGGTGATGCACTGGCGCTGGATGGCATCGAACTCTTCGTCCACCAGGCGATCTTTTTTCGCGATGGCCACGGCGCCTTCCGGATCGAGGCGCGCGAACGCGTCGAGCGCTTCATGCACCATGTCGGCGACCAGACGGCCGAGATGCTTGATCTCGCGATAACGATCCGCCGGCCGCTCCACCGCCGCCAGGCGCGAGCCGATGTAGCCGATTTTTTCCGCTTCGTCGCCGATGCGCTCCAGATCGGTGATGGTCTTGATGACCGCGACGATCAGACGCAGGTCGGACGCCGCCGGGGCGCGGGTCGCGAGAATACGGCTGCAATCGTCGTCGATGGCCACTTCCATGGCGTTCACTTTCTGATCGCCGCGCGCCACCTGCTCGCCCAGACGGCTATCGCCCTGGACCAGCGCCGTGACCGCCTGTTTGAGCTGCTCCTCGACGAAGCCGCCCATCTGCAGCACGTTGGTACGCACACGCTCCAGATCGTCGTTGTAGCGACTCAGGATGTGATGAGAGAGATCGGACTTTTCCATGACATCACCTTTGAGATCGTTGGCTGTATAACCCGCACTCTACAAAAAGGAAAGGGCGGAGAGCGCCAAGCGCTCCCCGCCCCTCATTCAAGCAACCGTCAAATCAGAACTTGACGTTGAAGTCGAGCTGCAGACGATCGTAATCGACGTCGGTCTGCAGGCCGCTGTTGGCCAGCTCGGCGTTGCGCTTGTTCAAGAAGTAGGTCGCGTTGAGCGTCCAGTTCTTGACCGGCGTATAGGCGCCGCGGAACACGAAACCTTCGTTGTCGGAGAAGCCGCCGGCGAAGTCCGAGTCGATCAGCTGCGCGTACAACGCATCCTTCTCGACCTTCTGATAGCCGACGCCCGCTTCCCAGGTCCGGTTGTTCGAAGCCTTGCCGAACAGGAAGCCCACGCCCCAGGCAGTGTCCTCATCCGACACATCCTGGTTCTGCGCGCCCTCCGCCCACACCGTGAACGGCAGCGCGCCGAACAGGGTGCTGAACTCGGCACCGACGCTGATGACTTCGTAGTCATAGCGCAGCACTGTCGTGTTGACGCCGCTGACGACGATGGTGTCGAAAGTGTTGTTGTTCGAGTTGTTGTTATAGACCGCGGCCCGGCCCTGGGCCGCGCTCAGATCATAATAATGAGCCTCGAGCATCAGGCTGCTCGCGCTACCCATCGGCAGGCGCATGCCCAGCTGCGCACCGTGCAGCATCGTATCCGCGGTGCGGGTGTTCTCGGCGCCCGAATTTTCGAGCAGCCAGTAGTTGTAGGCGGTACCGAAGAACATGCCACTCTGGAAACCGAGCGCCAGGCCTTCCGGCGTGATGTCATTGTCCCAGAACAGGCTCTGGCCGGGCTTCACGAACGGCTGCTTCATCTTGCCGCCGATCAAGTTACCCCACGAAGCGAACTTCCAATCGAAGTACGCGAGGTCCAGATCGAACGCCTTCTTGGTGAAGACATCCTTCAAGCTTTGGTTGCCGGAGCGCGGATCGCTGCCCTCGGTAGTCGTCATGCCGATGCCGACGGTGATGTTGTCGGTCGGCTTCGCGGTCACGGCGAGACGCGCGCGGATGCGATCGCGATAACGATCGGCGGCCGGCACGCCGGTGGGCGAGCTCAAGGTGTCATCGCTGATGTACTCGTAGCGGTAGCGCATGTCTCCAGTGATCGCGACCTTGCTGGCCCAGTCGGTGCCCTTGGTCTTGGCCACTTCGACCGCCTGCTGCGCCGTTTCCTTACGCAGACCGCGCGCTTCGGTCTTCAAATAATCGTCGTTCGCCTGCAGCTTCTCATCCGTGGCCTTGAGCGCTTCGTTCTCCTGCTTCAGCTCGGTGTTCTCCTGCTCGAGCTTGTCGACGCGCTTCATGAGCCCTTCCAGCTGCTCACGGATCTGGGCCACGTCGCTATTCGGGCTCGCGGCAAAGGCGCCCATCGGCACCGAGGACAGTGCAGTCGCGATGGCGGCTGCGAGGACGATGTTCTTCACGGGGGGTGTCTCCGTTTGTTTCATAACCTGACCGGACAATCTGCTCAAAACTTCCCGCGCTGCTGCGCGTGTAGGACAGGCGTTATACGGCGGAGTTATTACAACAATGTTGCAACGGTCGGATCGTTTGGCATTGAGTAATCGTTGTGCAAACGCTGCAACCACGATTCCGTACGGGTACCACTGCAGAAAATATCTGTTGCGCGCACGTTTGTGACATGCGAGTGACGGGTCACTCGCATGACAGGCATGTTACAAACTGCGAGAAAGCCTGAATCAGGCGGTGGCTAGAACGCCGGTGCTGCGTGGAATCACGCGAGCGCGAGGGAAATGACAGGTGAAGGTGCTGCCCACGCCTTCCTTGCTCTGGATCTGCAGCGTCGCCTCGTGGCGCTGCAAGGCATGTTTGACGATTGCCAGGCCCAGCCCCGAGCCACCCATGCTGCGGGCCCGACCCGGATCGACTCGATAGAACCGTTCAGTCAGGCGCGGAATATGTTCTTCAGCGATGCCGACACCGGTATCGCGAACCGCCAGATGCGCGCCGGCATCGTCGACCCACCAGCGCAGCTCGATCTCACCTTCCGTGGGCGTGTACTTGACCGCGTTGGTGATCAAGTTGGACGCAATCGAATGCAACTCCGATTCGACACCTTTCAACAGCGCATCGCTGTCCAGTTGCAGACGTACGTTGCGCGGCCGCTCGTCGAGCGCCATCACTTCCTTGCGTAGCAGCGCCAGCATGCCGGCCATATCGACCGGCTGTTCCTCCTGCGTGTGCTCGCCGGACTCGAGTTTCGACAGCTCCAGCAGATCTTTGATGATGGTCCGCATGCGCTCGGCCTGACGGCGCATCTCCAGCACCGGGCTGCTCCAGGTCGGATCCAGATTGTCGTCGTCGGCGAGCGCGTCGAGATAACCGCTGATCACCGTCAGTGGCGAGCGCAGCTCGTGTGACGCGTTGGCGACGAAGTCTTTGCGCATCGACTGCAGCTGCTGCTCCTGGCTCACATCGCGAACCATCAACAACTGCCGCTCGGCGGTCCCGGTGCGCACGATGTTGAAGGCGAGCCAGCGATCGGTCTCCAGGTCCTGCACGATCGCGCCTTCGCTAGGATGACCGGTCTTCAAATAATCGATGAAGGTCGGATGGCGCACCAGGTTCTCGATGCGAATGCCGACATCGCGCTTGCGGCGCAGGCGCAGCCATTCGCCGGCGCGACCGTTGAACCACAGGATTTCATGATCGGGCCCGAGCAGCACCGCGCCTTCGGGCATCGCGCTGGTGAGGCGGCGGAACTCGCGAAGCAAGCCGGTGACTCGCGCGCGATGAAACTGCTTGCGTCGGTAAATGCGGCTGACGATGGTCACCAATTCTCCCCAAACGCCGCTCATGTCGGGCGGCGTTTCGACCCGGCGGTGACGCAGCCAGTACTCCACCCGCAGAGCATTTCTGACCTGTGAGATCGAATAGACCCCGAAGGTGATCGCCAGCGCGAGTGCGACCCGGCCGGCGATGAGGCCGATCACGACGGCGACTGCCAGCGCGAGGCCGAGCCGGGACACGGATTGCCAGCCCGACGGCGAAAATGCGCTGAGGATCTTCTTCAACGGCTACTCCGCGCGCGTTGAGAACCGATATCCCGAGCCTCGCACAGTCTGAATGAAACGATCGTAGTTGAAGGCTTCGAGCGCCTTGCGCAAGCGACGGATGTGCACATCGACCGTTCGTTCTTCCACATAAACATTGCCTCCCCAGACGCGATCGAGGAGTTGAGCGCGACTGTACACCCGCTCAGCATGCGTCATGAAGAAGGACAGCAACCTATACTCGGTGGGGCCGAGCTGCACGGTGCGGTCGCCGACAGTCACGCGGTGGCCGGCCGCGTCCAACACCAGTCCTTCGGCTTCGATCAGCTCCTCGCCGCTGCCGTTGGTCGACCTACGCAAAACTGCATTGATACGAGCCAGCAGCTCGCGCGGCGAAAACGGCTTGGTGACATAGTCATCGGCGCCGCTGTCCAGGCCCATGACTTTGTCCTGCTCCTCGGCGCGGGCGGTCAACATGATCACCGGCACTTCCTGAGTTTCCTTGTCGCGCTTCAAAGCGCGGGTCAACTCCAGGCCGCTCATGTCCGGCAACATCCAGTCGATCAGTACCAGATCGGGACGCTGGTCGGCGATGCTGGCCCGGGCGGCACTCACGTCGGCCGCTTCCCTCACTTCGAAACCGCTACGTCGCAATCCGAAGGCGATCATTTCGCGGATGGGCCGCTCATCCTCGACGATCAGAATTTGCTTGGTTGCCATGAGTTCAACGATGAGGCCTTAAATTCAATGACATGGGTGACGCCACACATTACAGCAACGAAGTATGACAGTCGCATGACGGGCCCCTGGGAAATTGCCTCATAGATGACAATGCTGCGAACCGGGCAGGAATTACCGGCCCGGCCGCGAGCTTTGTTGCAGCTTGTTTACAACTGTCGCGGTCACTCAGGGGCTTTTGACGTGGGCGACCTGATCGCGGACATAAACCGGCTCGGCCTCGGCCGCGGGCTTGGCCCGGCCAGCCAGGAACTCCACTTCAGCCAGTAATGCGATGTCGCTGGCCCTCGGCAGGGCTGCTTCGTGAACGACTCGAGTGCCGGTTGCCAATCTTGCACGCAGCGGGGCGTACGCTTTGAAACCCGTGCCGGCCAGCACCGAGAAATCGCCGTCAGCGACCGCGTCCGGCGCATCGACCCGCTCGGGCGCGAGCGCTGTAACCAATGCCGCCTCTGGATCGCGAGCGAAACTCGACCAGTACACCTGATCCATGCGGGCATCCATGCAGACCAGAACTCGATCGCCAGGCCGCGCGACTTGTTGAGCGACGGCCGCGAGATTCGAGATGCCGACGGTCTGTAGCCCGGTACCGAACGCCAGTCCCTGAATGACGCCGACGCCGATGCGAACCCCAGTGAACGCGCCCGGCCCTCGCCCGTAAGCGATGCCGTCGAGGTCCGCCAATCGCACACCGGCTTCTTGCAACACCGACTCGACCATGGGCAGCACCAGATCCGCGGCCCCGCGTGGCTGATCGCTCACGCGCTCGATCACCTGGCCGTCGAGGCGCAGAGCGACGGAGCAACGTTCAGTGGCGGTATCAACGGCGAGCAGGCGCATGGCATTACCAATCAATCGCAGCTTGAGGATTCATCGCATCGGGATCGGGCGCGAGCCCGATGGCGCTCAACCTCTCATATAAGAACTGCTGAACGTCGACCAGATTCTCGGTGCGCGGCATGGACGGCAGGCTGTCCAGGAAAATGCGCCCGTAGCCTTTGGTCCGCAGGCGCTCATCGCACAACATGATCACGCCGAAGTCGTTCGGGTCGCGCATCAACCGGCCGACGCCCTGCTTCAAGGTGATCACTGCTTGTGGGATCTGCTCTTCGAAGAACGCATTGCCGCCGCGGCGTTCGATGGCATCGAGGCGAGCCTTGAGCACCGGATCGTCGGGCGCCGCGAACGGCAGCTTGTCGATGATCACGACCGACAGCGCCGCGCCTTTCACATCGACGCCTTCCCAGAAACTGCTCGTTCCCAGCAGCACCGCGTTGCCCCGCTCGCGGAACTTGGTCAGTAACACTTCGCGAGGCGCATCGCCTTGGACCAGCACCGGGAACGGCAACGCCGGCCCTAGTCGAGCCAACAACAAGTCAGCGGCTTCGCGAAGCGCACGATGACTCGTGAACAACATGAACGCGCGTCCGCCACTCGCTCGCAATACCGGCAGCGCGGCGTCGACCACACTGACGGTATGTCGTGGCGACGAAGGCGGCGGCAGTCCCTTCGGCAGATACAAGAGCGTCTGCGACTCATAATCGAACGGACTGCCATAACGCGCCGTCCGCGCATCACGCATTCCAATTCTTTGCATGAAATGGTCGAAGCTCTCACCGATCGCGAGCGTCGCCGACGTGCACACCCACGCGGCGGCGTTTGCCTGCACGAGATCGCCCAGTTGCTCAGCCACATCGAGGGGCACCAAATGAAATGACACGCCCTGCCCCGAGCTTTGTGCCCAGCGCACGCTCGGCACCGCGGACTTGTCTTCTTCTTCGATCAGCTCGCCCAAGCGATTCGACATCTCCGAGGCGCGTCGACGCAGATTCGCGAGGCCGGTGTTGTCTTTCGAGGCTTCAGTCAGCGCTTGAATCAGATCGTCCAGCGAGCCGCGCAGATTGGCGAGCGCTTCGATGGTAAGCGCGGGCCAATCTTTGTATTCGCAGCGCTCGCGCTGACTGCGCAGTGAATCCTGCAGATCGACGAGTTGTCGATCGATGGTCTGCGAGAACGCAGAAGACACTGCTTGTTGAGGCCCGGCGAGCAGCAACTCACTCGCCAGATCGCGGGCCAGCGATTGCATCTGACGGCTCGACACCGTGAAGCCCAGGAAATTCGCGGCCACTTCCGGCAGCTGATGGGCCTCGTCGATGACGATGGCGTCCGCGCCGGGCAGCAGATCGCCGAAGCCCTCCTCCTTGAGCACCAGATCGGCCATCAACAAATGATGATTCACGACGACGATGTCCGCGCCCTGCGCATTGCGCCTCGCGTTGACCACATGGCAACGATCGAACGACGGACAATCCGGACCGAGGCAGTTATCGCGCGTCGACGTCACCCACGGCCACACCGGATCCGATTCGCTGAGTTGCGCGAGCTCGGAAATGTCGCCCTCTTTCGTAACGTGCGACCAGGCCCGCACTTTCGATAACGCAACAGCAACTTCACGCCGAAGACCGCGGGACACGGCCTGTTGCTCGGCCATCTCGAGCCGATGCTGACAAAGATAATTCGCGCGACCTTTTAATAGAGCGATGCGCGACGGCCGGCCGATCGCGGCCGACACCGTCGGCAAGTCGCGATGAAACAGCTGGTCCTGCAGATTGCGCGTGCCGGTGGAAACGATCACGCGTCGGCCCGAGAGCAACGCCGGCACCAGATACGCGAACGTCTTGCCCGTGCCCGTACCTGCCTCGACGATGAGCCGACCGTTGGAGCGCAGCGCCTGCCACACCTGCTCAGCCATCGCGATCTGCTCATCGCGCGTGGCGAATCCCGGGATCGCTGCCGCCAGCGGTCCCTCGGCACCAAAGATTTCCTCGAAGTCTTGCATCAATTAAAGGTAGCTCTAAACCGAGCCAGCGCGGTGGCTCCTGGTGCCAGCGGGTTACGCAAGCTCCATCGGATATGGGTGTAGCGCGCCGGCGGCGCGCGAGTGCCGTCAGTCTGCTTCAAGTTTTCAGGACGCGCGAAGGTTTGACCGCCATCGATCGAGAACTCGATATCCACGCCCGGCCCGGCGGCCGAGCCCGCGACATAGGACGTGTTGGCGGGAATCAACTGACTCACCTGGACCTTATTGGCAAAGACCGGCGTTGGGTTGGTGATTCGAACTGTGTAGTAGACAACCTGGCCCTGCGAAAGCCGTGTCGCCGGCACCATGCGAAAGGTCGGCCGCTCCGCGGTCCCGGCGCTTTCCCGGACCTCCGCGACCAACTCCGTGCGCAGCTCCACCGCCTCTGTCGCAATGGCGAGACTGGCGAACGCTGTCAGCCACGCAGTTACTAAAACTAAGGATTTCATCAAGATATGTAAATTTCTGGCATCGATTCCGCAGTTCGGGACGTCGTTATGCAGCGACCTCGCGTCAAGGAACCCGACAAGCCATGCAGCGCGAAAAGCGCTGGGTATAATCACCGCCACTAATACATCTATGAGTTTTCATGAAACCGCGAGGTTGCCGCTCTAATGACCACGTCTAACGCGTCGCTCAAACGCTGGGTGGAGGAAGTCGCCCGCCTGACCCAGCCGGAATCGATCCACTGGTGCAACGGCTCGGATGCCGAGAACACCGCGCTGATCGAAGCGATGCTCAAGAGCGGCGATCTTATCAAGCTCAACCAGGACACCCATCCCAATTGTTATCTGCATCGCTCGAACCCCTCGGATGTGGCGCGAGTCGAGCACCTGACCTTCGTCTGCACCCGTAACAAGGAAGACGCGGGCCCGAACAATCATTGGATGGAGCCCACCGAGGCCCACCGCAAGATCGACGACCTGTTCGCCGGCGCGATGAAGGGCCGGACCATGTACGTGATTCCGTACTGCATGGGTCCCATCGACTCGCCGTTCGCCCGTTGCGGCGTCGAGATCACCGATAGCCCGTATGTGGTCGTCAACATGCGTCTGATGACGCGCATGGGCGACTCGGCGCTGAAGCGCATCGAGCGCGAAGACAAGTACGTGAAGGGCCTGCACTCGATCGGCGATCTGAATCCCGACCGCCGTTTCATCATGCATTTCCCCGAAGAGCTCACCATCAAGAGCGTGGGCTCGGGCTACGGCGGCAACGCCCTGCTCGGCAAGAAGTGCCATGCGCTGCGCATCGCCAGCTATCAGGCGCGCGAAGAAGGCTGGCTCGCCGAGCACATGCTGCTCATGGGCCTGCAGAGCCCCGAAGGCAAGACGCATTACATCGCCGCGGCCTTCCCGTCCGCGTGCGGCAAGACCAATCTCGCGATGCTGGTGCCGCCCGCTTCCATGCCGGGCTGGAAAATCTGGACGTTGGGCGACGACATCAGCTGGCTGCACGTCGACGCCGAAGGTCAGTTGCGCGCGATCAATCCCGAATCGGGTTACTTCGGCGTCGTGCCGGGCACGAACCGCAAGACCAACTGCAACGCCTACGACATGATCCAGCGCGATACCATCTTCACCAATGTCGCGGTGACCGAAGACAACCAGCCGTGGTGGGAAGGTCTCGAGACCGGCAAGCCGGCGCTGGATTGGCAAGGCAAGCCGTACACCGGTAACGGTCCGGCCGCCCATCCGAACTCACGCTTCACCGTCTCGGCGAAGCAGAATCCGATCTACTCCACGCTCGCGGACGCGCCGGAAGGCGTGCCGATTTCCGCCATCCTGTTCGGCGGCCGTCGTCGCGAAGTCGCGCCGCTGGTTTATGAAGCGCGCAACTGGGCACACGGCGTGCTGGTCGGCGCGGGCATGGCTTCTGAGACGACCGCCGCGGCCGTCGGCCAGATGGGCGTCGTGCGTCGTGACTCGATGGCGATGAAGCCGTTCGCCGGCTACAACTTCGCCGACTACTTCAGCCACTGGCTCAAGCTGGGCAATGCCAAGAACGCCAGCAAGCTGCCGAAGGTGTTCCACGTCAACTGGTTCCGCCAGGACCGCAACGGCAAGTTCATGTGGCCGGGCTTCGGCGAGAACCTGCGCGTACTGCGTTGGATCGCCGACCGTTGCGAGGGCAAGGCCGAAGCGATCGAGACCCCGATCGGTTTCGTGCCGCGCAAGCAGGACCTGGATATCAGCGGCCTGAACATGGACGCGTCCACGCTCGAGACCCTGCTGTCCATCGACCCCGCCGCCTGGCGCCAGGAAGTCGATGCCATCGGCAAATATCTCGATGAGTTCGGCAGCCGCGTGCCGAGCCAGCTGCGCGATGAGCTGAAGGGCGTGGCGAAACGCCTCGAAGCCGCCAACGCAGCTTAATACCCGCAAAACAAAAGCGGCGGTGCCCTTCGGCGCCGCCGCCTTTTTATGCGCGTCGCTTCCATACCGGCGCGACGCTTGAACGACATGCGCGTCACTCCGTACCGGCGCGACGCTTGAAAAGTAAAGACTGCGGCGGCGTTATTATTCTTCGCAGACGTAGCGAACAGTCAGCGACGAATTGTTCTCCGGCACCCGGCCGAAGCCAATCAACCCCTCGCCTTTGAGCTGCATCGAATCCCGGCGCACGAAGGCTTCTTCCCCTTCGCGGGTGGTCACAAACGTGCCGTTGGTGCTTTGATCGACCAGCTGAAACTTATTGCGGACCAGCTCGATCTTCGCGTGCAGGCGTGAGATCAGGTTGCCCTTGACGACGATGTCGTTCTCTTCCGCGCGACCGATGGCGATGTTTGCCCGGTTCTCGTCGACAACGATTTCCTGTCCCTGGAACCGCAGCCGCAAGCGGCGCGCACGTTGCTTATCGCGAGTCGCCGCCGAGTTACCGAGCGCGATGGCCGGCAGCATGCTGGTGGCATCTTCCTTCTGCCACAGCACTTCGAACAATTCGTCTTCGCTGGTTTTGCCCTTGAGCGTGGCCACGTCGATCTGACGCACGGCCGACTGCCACTCGGGCGCGAGGCGCTCGACCATGGCGCTGGTGACCATGATCTGCCCGGCCTTGGCCTGGCTGGTCATGCGATTCGCGGTATGGACCGCGGCGCCGAAGATATCCCGGTTCTCGAGCACCACCGGGCCGAAATGACCGCCGATGCGGATCGCGATGGGCTGGCCTTCGACCTTCAGCTCCGCATGAATGCGGATATCGTGCTGCATGCGGCTGCCGGCGTTGATGGCGTCGTTCGCGGTCGGGAACGTGGCCATGATCTCATCGCCGATGGTCTTGATGACGGTGCCGTGGTTCTGCTCGGTGGCGGCCCGCATGATCTCCACGCAGGTTAACACCATGTCACGCGCCCGCAGGTCGCCCATGACTTCGTAGATTCGCGTGCTGCCGACCACGTCGGCAAACAGGATGGCTAGTTCGATGTCCTTTCCCATGACCCCTTGGCGCTCATCGTCAACTCCCGCCTCGTCGCCGCCCCATTGGTATCCTTGCTGTTCCGCTTGAGGTTCCCGGCCTGTACCCGAACGGCCGGGCACGGGCGGCAGTATATACGACAACGCTACATAACCCTGCTGGATCCGCGATATAGGTGGACCGACGGGGTCGAAACAAGGAGTTTGGATGCTCGACATGGCTCCCCGACCCGCCAGGATTCTGGCGCTCTTCGCGGTTCTGGCCGTTCAGCTGGCGGTGCTGCCCGCACGGGCCCAGAACGTGCCGGTGACCGATTGGACCGACGCTGACCTGGCAACAGCCGCCGCCCTGCGCGACCGCGCCCTGAAAGGCACCTCGGCTTTCGACCATGTGAGCTCGCTGACAACTGAGGTCGGCCCGCGCCTCGCCGGCTCCCCCGGCGATGAGGCCGCCGTGCGCTGGGCGATGAATCGGCTCGGCAAACTGGGCTTTACCGGCGTGCGCACCCAGGACGTGCTCGTGCCCCGGTGGGTCCGCGGTAGCACGGAAGTCACGATGCTCGGTCCCGCGGCACAGACATTAGTTGCCGCAACGTTGGGCGGCAGTATCGGCACCGGCGAAGAAGGCATCGAGGCGCAGGTCATCGAAGTGGCCTCGCTGGACGCGCTCAACGCCCTGCAAGCCGGCGACGTCAAGAACAAGATCGTCTTCATCAACCAGCGTATGGAACGAACCAAAGATGGTTCCTCCTACGGTTCGACTGTGAAGAATCGTGTGCAGGGCGCGAGCGTGGCCGGCAATCTCGGCGCGGTCGCGTTGGTGATTCGATCGGTCGGCACGTCAGATGAACGGTTCGCTCACACCGGTCGGATGGTCTACGACATGAGCGCGCCCCGCATCCCGGCCTTCTCGTTGTCCAATCCGGATGCCGACGCTTTATCTCGTCAATTGAAAACAAACAAACAGACGCGGCTGCGCGTGAAATCCACAGCGCGCGAAATGCCGCCCGCCTGGTCAGCCAATGTCATCGGCGAAATTCCGGGCACCGATCGCGCGGGCGAGATCGTGCTGTTGGCAGCGCACCTGGATTCGTGGGACTTGGGGCAAGGCGCGCTCGATGACGGCGCCGGCGTGGCCATCGTCGTCGAAGCGGCACGTTTGATCTCACGGCTGGATCGCAAGCCGTCGCGCACGATTCGCGTGGTGTTGTTTGCTAACGAGGAATTCGGCCTGTCGGGTGCGAAGGAATATGCGCGACTGATCGGCGATGAACAGGCGAAGCATGTGCTGGCGATGGAAGCCGACACCGGCATCGGCCCGGTGATTCGGCTCGAGACGCAAGTCGCGCCCGAATCGCTCGGTGCTATCGAGAAGATGCGTGCAGTGATGCAGCCGTTGCCTGTGCCCGTCGAAGGCGGTACCAATACCGCTTCGGGTGGCGCCGACATCGGCCCGCTACGCGCGCTCGGTGTGCCGGTGCTGGATCCCGTGCTCGATGCCAGTCTGTACTTCGACGTGCACCACACGATGAACGACACGCTCGCCAAGGTCGACGCCAAAGTGCTCGACCAAAGCGTCGCGGCGTATGCGGTCGCCGCCTATCTGGCCGCGACCAAACAAGGCGATTTCGGCCGGCTCGCGCCGGTGCCGTTCGATCGCTGATTGCAGGCGGAGCTGTGGGCGGCTACTCCGCCCACAGCTCCACATTCGAGGGCCGCTCGCGATCGTGATAGATCGTCTGCTTCGCGGGCCGCGAGTCGATGTCGGTCGCCACGGGATTGCCCGTGTTCGAATTGGGATAGATATAAGGCACCGCACCGCTCATCACCTCGATACGAATCCGATGACCGGGCACGAACGTGTGCGCGATATCGAACAGCTCGATTCGATATTCCTGCGGCGCTGAGGAATCCAACAACTGCTCGCGCTCGTACCCGTTGCGATAACGAGCGCGCAACACCCCCGCCGGCATCGCGCCCACTTTCACCGCCCGGCCATCGGGCCAGACATCGATCAGTCGCGCGACGAAATCCGTATCACGAGCATCGGTGGCCGCAAACAAATTCATGAACACCGGCCCGGTCGCGGTCACCGGCCTGGTCAGCACTTCGCTGGAGTACGTCAGCACGTCAGCGCGCTTCTCGATGTGCCGATAGTCGATCGCATAGTGATAACCCTCGACGAACGCGGGCGTCGGATTCAGCGGATCGAAGACGTAGCTGTCCGGCTTTTCGTTGCCTGGCTTGCGCCACTGCAGAGTGCGACCGCTCAGATACAGCCGCTGAAGCTTTCCCTTCGAGTGCGGGATACCATCGAGATCGCGCCACTGATTCGTACCCGTGTCGTAGATCCGCGTGCGAGGAAAATCGAACGTCGGCGCGCCGCCCTTCAAACAATGATCGAAAAACTTCAGGTGCAGCTCGCGAAAGTCGACGATGGACGACTCAGGAAAATTCAGCTCGCCCACTTTCGTGACACCGCCGGTCGTGGTGTGACGATGAGTCCAGGGCCCCGCGAGCAGATACTGGCGATTCTTCGCGGGCGAATGCTCCGCCATGCCGCGCCAATAAAACATGCTGCCGGGAATCGCGGAATCGAACCACCCCGTGATGTGCAGTACCGGTAGATCGATGGTCGCGAAATCTTCCGGTGTGAGATAGATCCGCTTCCAGTAATCGTCCATCGTCGAGTGCTGCATGAAGTCGCGATACATCGGCATGTGACGGCCGTAGGCATCGTCCATCGTGAGCAACGGTCGATGCGCATCGATGCGATCCATGTCGAGCTTGGCGGCATCGCTGTCGAACTGCGCCACCTTCGCCGCGGTCCGGTTCAGCCAATGCACGGCCCAGTCCATACGAAACGCCCCGCCGACATACGGCAACTCATCGAAGGGCCGACCGATAGCCGACGTGGACACCATGCACTTGAGCTGCGGAGGCCGCCTGGCCGCCGTCAACCACTGAACCGCGCCGAGATACGACGGCCCCATGGTCGCCACCTTGCCGTTCGACCAGGGCTGACTGGCCAACCAGGCGATGCTGTCGAAGCCGTCGTCGCCTTCCACGAACAGATAGCCGAACTTGCCATCGGAATCGCCGCGCCCCCGCGTGTCCTGCACCGCGAGCACATAGCCGTGCTTGCTGAAGAGCTCGCCGAGCTCGGGCGCCATCAGCCACTCCGTCTCGGTCTTCAAATACGGGGTTCGCATCAGGATCACCGGGTACTTTCCCTCCTTGGCCGGCATCCACAGGTCGGTTGACAATTCCACCCCATCTCGCATCGGAATGCGCACGTCGAACTGAGGGCGCATCCAATCGGCGGCCGCGTACACCTGCGCGGACAGGCTCAACAGCGCACAGCCGGCCAGCACGATCGTCAGCATGCAACGTCGAATCATCGCGTCCCCCAGCAGCGAAAAAACGCGCGCAGGCTTTCACAGCGCCGAGGCTGGCGTAAACAAATTTATTTGGGGACCGAAATCGCGCCTGCCCCCGTCATGGTTCACGGGGGGCTGGGGCTTACATGACGTCTTCTGAGTGGTCCAGGCAGATCGCCGCCTGGGCGGACGAATGGCATGGCGACCTGATCAAGTTCCTGGCGCGGCGGATGGCAACACCGGCCGACGCGCAGGATCTTGCACAAGAGGTCTACTTGCGGCTGGCACGCGTCGATCGACTCGATCTGGTGCGCCGGCCGCGCAGCTATTTGCTACGCATCGCCGCCAACCTGCTGCACGAGTGGCGTTTCAAGGCGCGGCAGGTCCGGCCGCATCACTCCGAAGAAGTCGACAAGCTGACCTCGTCGGACGATCCGGAGCGGCACGCGCTCGCATCGATGCGCTCCCAACGGATCGGCGTCGAGCTGTCACGGCTGCCCGCCCCGGTCCGTGCGGCACTGGTGCTGCAGATTCGCGATGGGCTGAGCTACGAAGAGATCGCGAAGGAAATGGCCGTGACACCGAGGATGGTGAAACGTTATCTGCTCACGGCCTACGCCACCCTGCGCGCAACGCTGCCGCAGGACATGTGACAGGAGCATTGTCGGTGAGATTCAAGCGAAAGGACGGATCCCAGGACCCAGGTGTCGCGGCGGCCGCCGCCGAGTGGTTCGTCGATCTGCAGGCGAGCTATGTGTCGCCCGAGCGCCAGGCCGAGTTCGCCGATTGGTTGCGCCGTTCACCCGTGCATGTCGAAGAGTTCCTGCGGCTCGCCGGTTTGTATGGCGATTTGAAGCGCTCCGCCGAATTCAACGCCGTGGATGTCGCAGCTTTGATCGCGGAGGCCGCGAACGCTGCGCCGTCGCCGAATGTCGTTCCGCTGCATGGTCAGTCGGTCGGCGCGATAGAAACAATCGACACGCCGACCACGAGCCGACGCCGTCGCAATCGCTGGTTGATCGCGGCAGCGGCATCGACGGCGCTCGCCATCGTCGCCTATCCCATCGTGTCCAAGCTCTCGGGCTCGCAACACTATCGAACCGAAACAGGCGAGCAACGCTCGCTGGTGCTCAAGGACGGCTCGCACATCCAACTCAACGTGCGCTCGGAACTCTCGACGCGCATCGACGACAAGCTGCGCGAAATCCAGCTCGACGATGGCGAAGCACTGTTCGAGGTCGCGAAAGACGCCTCGCGAGTGTTCCGTGTGCGAACTCCGCAAGCGGTCATCGAAGCACGCGGCACGCAATTCAACGTTCGCGTGAAAGAGGGCGAAACGACCGTCGCCCTGCTCGAAGGCAGCGTCGCGGTCCATCGTGCGAACGATTCAGCCCCGGTCATGTTGACGCCCGGCCAGGCGCTGACGCTGTCCGCGGTAACGAAAGACGAAGTGCGGCCCCGCGAGGCGAACCTCGACACCGTGACCGCCTGGACCAAACGTCGCCTGGTCTTCGAAGACACGCCGCTGACCGAAGTCGTCGCCGAGTTCAACCGCTACAGCCCGCAGCCGATTCTGATCGCCGATGCGCAACTCGCGCATGTCTGTATCACAGCTACATTCGACTCCGACAGCATCCGCACTTTCACCGATTCGTTGTCCGCCGCCGGCAATTTGCAAACGATCCGTCAGCCCGACGGCTCGCTGCTGATCAAGTTGCCCGCAGGCAGCGGGGACCAAATCAGCAGCTCGACCTGTCATTAGCCCCCGGAACGATTTAAAAAACGGGGAGACGGGATGAGAACACGAGCTTCGAGCTTCGCCGCATTATCGGCACGCGCCGCGGTCGCAATCGTGATCGCACAGAGCGCGCACGCGGAGGACGCGGCAAGACACGCGATCGACATCGATTCACAACCGGTCGGCGCGGCACTTCAACAACTGGCGGCGCAGACCAATCTGCAGATTCTGGTTTTCTCACAAGACGCGCAGAACAAACGGGCGCCTGCCGTGCACGGCACGCTGACGGCGGACGAGGCGCTCGTTCGACTGTTACGCGATACCGGCCTCACCTACGAAAAGGTCGACGCCAAGACCATCGCCGTCAAGCCTGTTTCCAATGCGACCACCCAGCCTGGTGTCACGGGTCGTGACTCGTTGCAAGCCGACGAGGCGGAAGTCGCCGAGATCGTGGTCACCGGCTCGCGCATTCGGCACGCCGGCAGCGAGGCGATCAGCCCGGTCGTCGGCATCTCCGCCGATGAGATCCAGCTGCAAGGCGCGACGCGCATCGAAGACGTGCTGAATTCCCTGCCCGCCATCAGCCCGAGCCAGAACGGTCACGTCAACGGCCTGGGCAACGGCACTGCGACGGTGGACCTGCGGCAGCTCGGTCCATCGCGCACGCTGGTCTTGATCGACGGCAAGCGCCTGCTTCCCGGCGATCCGGTGGCACCGGCGCCCGATTTGAACAACGTTCCCACCGCACTGGTCGAGCGCATCGATGTGCTGACCGGCGGCGCGTCCGCTGTGTACGGCTCCGATGCGGTGGCAGGCGTCGTGAACTTCATCTTGAAGCGCAACTTCGAAGGCATCGCGTTCGATACATCCATCGGCCTCTATAACCACAAGAACGACAGCTCCATCCAGAACCTGGTGCGCGCCCGTGGCGATACGCCTGCCACCGGCACTGTGTACGACGGCTGGACGAAAGACTTCAACCTGACTTTCGGCGCGAACACCGCCGACGGTCGCGGCAACGTCACGGCATATCTCGGCTATCGAAACATCGATGGTGTGAGCTGGGACCGGCGCGACTTCAGCTCCTGCGTCGTGCAATCCAATGCCGCCGGTCACTATTGCGGCGGCTCGGCTGGCACTGCGCCGGCGCTGTTGATCCCCGTCGATGGACGCTTCCTCACCATCGACTCGGGTAGCGGCCTGCTGCGCCCGTACACTGACGGCGACTCCTACAACTTCGCCGATTCAAACGTCCTGCAGCGTGAAGACTCGCGCTACGTGGCTGGAGCTCTCATGCACTACCAGCTGCACCCGAACGTCGATCTGTATTCCGACATCACTTACATGCGGAATCAGTCACTGCGCCAACAGGCGCCCGACGGCGTCTACGGAAGATACAACATCAGCTGCGACAGCCCGCTGTTGAGCTCCGATCAGGTCGACGTGCTGTGTACTCAGCAAGGGTTCGGCGCCAACGACGCCGCTCCCGTCACCGTCTATCGCCGCAACGTCGAGGGCGGCCTGCGTCCGTACGATATGCAACACGAATCGTTTCGTGCCGTCATCGGCGCGCGTGGCGAGCTCGCGACCGCCTGGAATTACGACGTGTATGCGCAATACGGCCGCACGAAGTACGACCTGGAGTTGGGCAACATGCTGGCGCAATCACGCATCGCCCGCGCCATCGACAGCGTTCCCGATCCGCTCACCGGCCAAGCTGTCTGCGCCTCAGCTCTCAGGGGCGCCGATCCGAGCTGCGTTGTTTACAACCCGTTCGCCATCGGTGGCGTGACCCCGGAAGCACTCGAATACATGTCGTTGACCGCGCTTCAGACGGGCTCGACCACCGAGCGCATCATCGCTGCATCCATCTCGGGCAATCTCGGCGAGTACGGCGTTCAGCTGCCCTGGACCGATCAAGGCGTGTCCATCGCATTCGGACCGGAATATCGTCGTGAAGCCCTCGTGCACAGCCCAGACGACGCATTCCGTCGCGGTGAGATCGAAGGCACCGTGGTCAGCGGCACGTCGGGCTCCATCGACATCAAGGAGTATTTTGGCGAGCTGCGCATTCCGCTGGTGTCCGATCGTTTCCTGATGCATTCGGTTGCGCTGGAGACTGGCTATCGAAAGTCGGACTACAGCACTGCTGGCGAGGCCGAAGCCTATAAGTTTGCTGGCGAGTGGGCACCGACGCGCTCGTTGCGTTTCCGCGGTGGTTACAACCGTGCCGTGAGAGCGCCGACGCTGGTCGAACTGTTCACAGCACAGACACGTACGTTGACACCGACACAAGATCCTTGCGCCGGCGCCACACCGAGCGCTTCACTCGCCAATTGCGCCTACTCCGGCGTGACAGCCGCACAGTACGGCACGATTGCTCCCAATCCGAGCGGCCAGTACAGCTTCATCTCCGGCGGCAACCCCAACCTGCGGCCTGAGATCGCCGATACGACGACGATCGGCTTGGTATTCACACCGAACGAATGGCTCGACGGCCTCAATATCACACTCGATTACTTCGACATCGAAGTGGAAGGCTATGTGAGCTCGGTGCCCGGTGCGTTGTCGTTGAGCCAGTGCGTGGCCACCGGCAATCCCGTGTACTGCAACCTGGTGCAGCGTGATCCGACCTCCGGCTCGCTCTGGATTGGCAACCAAGGGGTGATCGACGGCCGTCTCACGAACGCAGGCTCACTGCGCACCTCCGGCCTGGATGTGAACTTCGGTTACACGCGTCCCATCGCGATGGGCAGCATCGGTCTGGCGTTGTCCGGCACGAAGCTGGACAAGCGCGAGATCGAAGCGTTGCCTGATGTTCGCAGCTACGACTGCGCCGAGACCTTCGGCACCACTTGCGGTCAGCCCTCGCCCAACTGGCGGCACAAGCTGCGCGCGACCTGGTACACGCCGATGGACATCGATGTTTCGTTGAGCTGGCGCTACATCGGCTCGGTGAAGTCGGATCGCACGCTGCCGGAGATTGGCGGTGTGATTCCGGCCGTCGACGCCTCGATCGGTGCCCAGAACTATTTCGATCTGGCGGCGAACTGGCGCATGCGCGACAAGGTGAACGTGAGCCTGTCGGTCAACAACGTCACGGATCGCACGCCGCCCATCATCGGCGCCAACTACATCCTCTCCTACTCCAACGGCGGCACCTATCCCGGCCTGTACGATCTGCTCGGTCGATACATCTCGCTGGGATTGCGCGCCAGCCTGTAACTGCCCTACTCGTAGTCAGACAGGGCCGGCGATTCACGCCGGCCTGCTTTTTTTGGAGTCTCTTGAGTGAACCCGCTCCGAGTCGCGCTCGCCTCGCTCCTGCTCGCTACTTCTGCTTCGGCGGCAACGCTTGCCGTCAAGGTCGGGCATCTCGTCGATCCTGCGAATGGCGCGGTCCTGGATAACCGCGTCGTGCTCATCGACGGCAAGAAAATCGTCGACGTAGTGGACCGCATGCCCTCACCCGCGCCGGCGACAGTCATCGACCTGTCTTCCAGTTGGGTGTCGCCGGGCCTGATGGATCTGCATACTCATTTGAGCTACGACTACAGCGGCACGCTGTGCGCGAACTATGTGGAGCATGGCAATGGCTATCGCGCGCTGATGGGATTGCGACGCGCTGAAGACATGCTCGCCGCCGGCTTCACCACCGTGCGCGACCTGGGCAACGCCGGTAATTACGTCGATACGGATTTACGCAAGGCTATCGAGGCCGGTTTGTTCGTCGGCCCGACCGTCGTCAACGCGGGCAAGATCATCGCGCCGTTCGGCGCGCAACAGGACAGCGCTCCCGTCGAAGTCGGGCCGTGCTGGAATTACGAATACATCGACGCCGACGGGGTCGATGAAGTTCGTAAAGCCGTGCGCACCAATATCTTCTATGGCGCACGCGTCATCAAACTCGTTTCCGATCCACGGGGCCAGACGCACGGCATCTACACCGAAGAAGAAATTCGAGTCGCCGCCGACGAAGCCCATCGCGTCGGCCTGACGCTCGCGGTTCATGCCAAGGAAGATCTCACCGCCGTGCCCGCCATCCTCGGCGGCGCCGACAGCATCGAGCATGGCTATACCGTGTCCGATGCCACGCTCAAACTCATGAAACAACGTGGCGTGTATCTGGTCAGCACCGATCGGCCAGTGAGCCACGTGCCGCTGTTGAATCTACCCAACCCTGCCGCCGCCGAAGCGAGCGCACGCGCCAAGGTGGAACGACTGCGCCGCGCCTACAAGATCGGCGTGCCGCTCGCCTTCGGCACCGATGTCACCGAGGATCTCGGCGGCCGGGATCGCGGCCGCATGACGTTGGATTTCATCCAGGGCTGGATTGATGCCGGCATCCCGTCGAGTTACATCGTCAAAGCCATGACGATCAACGCCGCGCGAGTGATGAAGCTGGAGGCGGAACGCGGCTCGATTGCGAAAGGTCAGTACGCCGATCTGATCGCGACAGCGACCAACCCGCTGGCGGATGCCCGCGCGTTGGCCGCTGTGACGTTTGTGATGAAGGACGGTGAAGTAGTCAGCTCCCGCCGCCGATCTCATTGAAGTCGACGTTCATTACCGGATAGTTCCGCCATTCGCCATAGTCGAAGTGCCACCACTCGTTGACGTAGACGTCGAAACCTTCGGCTTCCATCGCGTTCTTGAGCAGGTCGCGGCGCCAGCGCTGTAACGAGGTGCCGCCCACATACAACGGCGACGAGCGCGCCGACGGCTCGTCGTAGCGCCCCGCCATCTCGACGGTCTTGCCAGTCGCGAGCTCGAACATGCTGATGTCCGCCGCGCAACCGCGGTTGTGTCGCGAGCCCTGCGACGGATCGGCGACGAACGGCCGGCTCTCCGGCGGCACGGCGTCCCAGAACATTCGGGTCGCGTACCACGGCCGATAACCATCGATCAGCACGATGCCAAATCCTTGCTCAGCCAGCTTGCGATGGGCGCGAATCAATCCGCTGGCCGCAGGCCGCTGCATGAAGAAGCGCGGCGAGTCGTAAAACGGCGCACCCATGAAGTTCTCGGTCGTCGCGTAACGCACATCGAGCTTCGTGGTCGGCTCGAGCTTGTTGACCTCGACCAGGTCGGGCTTACGCAGATTCGCCGGCTGCGCGGGCGGTGACATCTTGCGGGCATTCGCCACCAGCGCGGCGATGAATGGCGCGTTCGCGCGGCTACGAATTTCCGTCTCGGCGCCGAGATCACGATGAGGCATCACGACACCGCTCAGGTTCGCCGCCGCGCCGATACCTCGCTCATCACGCGTGAAGCGAAGTTCCTCATTCGCATACAAGCCCGCCGCCGGGAATCGATACGCGTCCTTCCCTGCCTTTTCGAGCTTGTAGTGCTGAGACCATTCGACTCGCGCATAAACGTCGCCGTCGCGCTCGTAAACGCGCAGGATGTTATGAGGCCATCCATACTCGCCGACAAAACCGGCGAGATCCGCTGTCGGCTCCGCCGGTCGTTCCCAATTCGTGCGCTGATAGGTCACGCCTCGAAACGTCACTGAGCGTGCCTTCGAGTCTGACTGCAACTCGTCCCCAGAGACGGCGAGATCGTCGACAACGAGCCGGCTGCCGCGCTGACGTAACTCGGCCGCGAGCCCCGGTGCTTCAACGAACAGCCGCTGATCGACGATGCGAATATCCAGGCTGTGCGCGCCATCGCTGTAATGACCTTGCAGTCGATGCGCAGTGCCGACAGGAACTTTGGTGCTCAGCTCCGATGCCGGCCGCCGCTGCTTCGTCTTCGCAGCGATGACCTGTCGCGCCGTGAAGTCGCGCAAACGTTTCAGCACCGGCTGCGCGCTATCGATGGCCATCAACGTGATGACGGCGAACCCATCGGCCGGAAACACTGACAGGTCGGTCGTGTAGCCGTAGGTCGCGCCGCTCAACGAAACAACGTCGTGACGATCCAATACCCCTCGCTCGCCGCTCAGCGTTGGCGCTTCACGTCCGAACAAGTCCTGCGTAAATCTCGCCAGATCCTTCGTGCTGGACTGAGCGCCCAACGACGCGACAACGCCTGTATCGAACACGGCCGGCGCGAATCGTTCGCCATCGAAGGGAGCCATCGTGGCGACGGCCAGCGAGCTCTTGTCCGCTCGCAGCGAGGTCTGCGTCATGGAGCGTGGCGTCAGCACCGTTTCCGCAAGTAGCTTCTCGAACGGCTTGCCCCCCGCCACTTCGGCCACATGCGCGAGCACGGCGTAACCCGCATCGGAGTATTTGACCGCCGAGCCCGGCTGCGACATGAGCGCCGTCGCGTTCAAGCTCGTGACCGTCTCAGCAAGCGTCGCGCTTTCGAGATCCGCGTGATGGCCTCTGGGCGGCATGCGGACCAGCCCACTGCGATGCTCAAGCAGGTGTCGAACGGTGATTTCGCCGCCGAAGGTATTGCGCGGCTGGAATGAAGGCAGATAGCGAGTCACCGGCGCATCGAGATCCAACTTGCCGCTCGCGGCCAACGACCGCACCAGCTCGGCAGTGAACGCCTGAGTCAGTCCGCCGATTCGATAGACGGTGTTGCCGTCCAGCGGCTGCTTACCTTCGGCGTCCGCGTGCCCGACGCCACCCGACCAAACCAACCCGTCACGCGTCACGATACCGACCGCGATCGATGGGATATTGCGAGCCGCGCGCTCCTGCTCGGCGGCGACCAGTGCCGCCTCGCCCGCCCGCTGCCAAACCCCGTCGATGTTGGTGGACGCCGCTGTCGCGATGGCCGGCATCAATGCCACAGCCATGACCACGGATCGCCACATAGTCTTCCCCTCATTCTTGTGCTGGCTTCCCCAGGAAGCGTTCGAGGAATTCTACCGTGGCCGCGTTCGCCTTCAGCACATTCTCGTGACGTTGCAGGCTGTGCGTCTCATCGACCAGGATCAACGTCTCCTGATGCACGCCGATGTCTCGCAATCGACGCCACAGATCCACCGTGTGGGTCACCCTGACGTTGCGATCGTCGTCGCCCGTGATGAACAGCACCGGCGACTTCCAGGCAGCGAGCGCCGATATCGGCGACGAGGCCCAGCCCGTCTGCAACGCCTGCTCGGCATCCGCCGGCATCTGATAGGCCTTGCGCGTCAACAGCTCCTTCAGCCCGTACTGAAGAATCCAATCGTGCACGCCATGGATATCGACGCCGGCTTTGAACAAAGCGGAGTCGTGCGCGAGCCCCATCGCGGTGAGATAGCCCCCATACGAGCCGCCATAGATGCCGACCCGGTTCGCGTCCACATCCGGCAGCGACTGCAGATACTGCCCCGCCGCTTTCACATCCTGATATTCAGACGCGCCTCGCTGTCCGGCTTTCGGCGGGAAGTGATAGTCGAAGCCGTAGCCCGGCCCGAGCCGATAGTTCACGGACAACACCACGAAACCGCGATGAGCCAGGTATTGATTGATGGCGAAGTCGTTGGAGTAGTACGCCATCATGTGCCAGCCAAGCACCATCTGCCGCTGCGGGCCACCATGCAGATAAACAACTGCCGGCCGCTTACCCTTGGCTTTCTTCGGCACGAACAGCTGTCCGTGCACCGTCATGCCGTCGGCCGACTGAAAGGTGACCTTCTTCGGCGTCACGAGCTCATCCATCGGAAACTTCGCGGACACCAACTCCGCCGCGATCAGCTTCGGCTTACCGTCCTTCGCCAATATTGCCGGCACCGGCGGACGCGTCGCCGTGCCACTGACAAATAACAAACGATCGTCGCCGGTGAGCACGGGCGACCATTCCAAGCCGGCGCCCGACGTGAGCGGCGTGACCTTGGCGCGATCGACCGGTGTCTGGAACAGATGGCGACGCTCGGTATCGTCCTGGTCGTTGCCGGTGTTGGCCGCGAACACCAGACGTTTGCGATCGGGACTGAGCGTCACATCCTCGACCATGTAATTGCCCGGCGTGAGCAGCTCCGGCGTCCCGCCCTTCGCCGCCACCGAATACAGATGCTGCCAGCCATCGGCGTACGAATTGAAAACGAGCCGATCGCCGGCGGCCCACTCGAGGAATCCCTGGAACGCGCCATCCCGCAGCGTTGTGCCGCTGTTCCAGACCGCCTTCGCCGCGCCGGTCTGCGCATCGCCGATGAAGATTGAATACGGCTTCGCTTCAAACTCCAACGCCAGCGGCGGCGTGCCACCGTCACCCAGCCGGCGAATGAATGCGATCTGCTTGCCATCCGGCGACCAGGTCGGATCGCTGTCTCGATACACGTCCGGGGCCAGCCAGCGGATCGGCGTGTTCTCATCGGAATAGATGCCGACGTAGGTGGTGGCATCGCGCGACGATGTGAACGCCAGTCGTGTGCCATCGGGCGACCATTGCAACGATCCGGTCTTGCCCCGTGCGGTAAACAGCTTCTTCGGCTCGGCGCTGGCATCGGTCGGAACGATCCACGCCGCGTCGTCTTTGATATATGCAACCTTGCGCCCGTCGGGAGAGACGGTCGGATAGTCGCCTTCGCCGAGCCGCACCGGCTGGCCGCCCGCGACGGCGATGCTCCACACTTCCACCTTCGTGCCGGCGGGATGTGACAACACATTCACGGGCAATCCCTTGTCCCAGTTCGCACCGTGTTCTCCGCCTCTTACGTAGACGATCCGCGAACCATCATCCGTCAATGACAGACTGCTGATTTCTTGTCCGTCGTCCTCGGCATAAGCAGTGAGCTTGCGGGCAACGAAGTCCGGCCCGCTCGCCACCCAGATGTTTCGTCGGCCCTGATCGTTCACCACCCACGCCACCTGCGAGCCTTGTTTCGAGGCGACCAGCGCACTCGGGAACGCATAGTTGCGCACCTGCTCGATCGTGAAACTCCACGCTTGAGCGAGGGGCAACAAGGTGCAGATCAGCGCGAGCGAGAGCCCGCGCGCGTAACGAGTGAACGTCATGTCTAGCCTTGAATGAGTGATGTTGTCCGGCGAGCGCTGAACTTACCGCGCTTGCCGGCGTCATGCACTAGTCGCGGCGGACGGGCACTTTGCTTTTAGGTGTTTTCTTTGAATCGAGATTAAGCGGCCTGCACGATGCGCAAGGCATCGAGCAGCAGATCCGCACTGGCAGTGGGCTGACCCGCGCCTTCAGACAGGTAACGCCGCCACGACCGCACTCTGGGCAGCCCGGCGTACAGACCCTGCACGTGTTTCACCATGCTTCGCAGCCGATGCCCCTCGGCCAGCCGGGTGCGCACATAGTCCGCGTACTGTTGAATCACCAGCTCACGCGCCGGCAGGCTCCAGCTCGGATCGAAGACGGCTTGCTCGAGTTGCGCCAACAGATAGGGATTCGAATAGGCCTCGCGCCCGATCATCACGCCGTCGAACGTTTGCAAATGCGTCTGCACTTCTTCGACGGTCTTGATGCCGCCGTTCAACACGAATGTGAGTTTCGGAAACTCCGTGCGTAGAGCAGCCGCGACGTTGTACTTCAGCGGCGGGATCTCGCGGTTCTCTTTCGGGCTCAGCCCTTTGAGGATGGCCTTGCGAGCATGCACGACGAACACGTCACACCCCGCCGCCGCCACGGTCGCAATGAAATTCCGCAGGAACTCGAACTCCTCCGCCGCCTGCGGCATCGGCTCGATCCCAATGCGACACTTCACCGTCACCGGCACACTCACCACCGCACGCATCGCGCTCACGCACTCAGCAACGAGCGCCGGCTCACCCATCAAACAAGCGCCGAACCGCCCGCTCTGCACCCGATCGCTCGGGCAGCCGCAATTCAGGTTGATCTCGTCGTACCCAACGTCCTCCCCCATCTTCGCCGCCACCGCCAACTCCTTCGGATCGCTGCCCCCCAACTGCAGGGCCACCGGATGCTCGGCATCGTCATAAGTCAGCAGGCGAGCGCCATCGCCCCGGACCAGGGCGGCCGAGGTCAGCATCTCTGTATATAAGAGAGTGTTCGGACTCAGCAGGCGCAGGAAATACCTACAGTGACGGTCGGTGTAGTCCATCATGGGAGCTACACTGATGCGCCTAGCCCGTTCCAGGGCCGAAAAACCGAGCTTCCCGCCGCTTTTTCCGCTGCTAATCGATACCGTCATTTCCGCGCTATTTCCGGGCATTTGTGGGCGTTCGTTCTGGCAATTGGCACCGAATAGGCACCAGATGGCTTGGTGACAATCGGAGCGTCGCCATGGCCACTATCGTAACAAGAAAGCGTGCTGACGGGCCGCGCCGCCCGTATCAGGCTGACCCGGGATGGAGAGCAAGCTCAGACTGGCCTCGAAAGAAACGTCAGCCTTACTTGTCATATTGACGAAATCGCGCCGCGCTCTTGTGACCCCCATCACGTTTGTGAACCGCACGCATGCCAGGCCGGGGAACTGTTCGAGTCGAATCTACGTGTACCTTGCAGGGGCTACCTTCCGAAATTTTCAGCTCGGAATGCCCCGGTGCTCTGAGTCAGACGGAGAAACTTCATGAGCGAGTTGACAGGCGTCATTCCGATCGATCAGACCACCATGGATTTAGAGCTGAGCGCGCAGGAACTGCTTGCGCTTTCCGATGCCCGCCACATTGAGCAGCGCGAATCTCGCCCGACATTACAACCGTCAGTACCAACGAGCAGCGCATCGCCATATGAACTGGATGCTACGAAGGCACTGGCTACCCGCCGCGTGAGCGTCTCGCGTGCTGCCCTCCTCCTGATCGTTTTTGGCAGTCTCGTGTTCGGAGCGTACGGGCTCGACAGCCCGGGCCGTGCGAGCCATCTGGCAATCGATAACTCACAGCAACCCGTTCAATTGGACTGGCCGCCGCCAGAACAAATTGCCGAAGGCGAGCCGGTTCGATTTGCGAACCCGTTTGACAGGGATGAGGTTTTCGAATTTCCACCTGGAACAACCGAGGCCGAAGCACGCGATGCGGTCGCCGAGATGCTCATGGACCGAGCGATGTCTCGCCAGAGGACATGATCCATGGGCTGTGCGCGGGAGGAGAGATCAAACGCACTGGAGCAACATCGGCCCTAGCCAGGCGTGCCCAAGATTCTCAAAAGTGAGTTCATTATGAGATCACTCCTTCTTCGCCATCGCACGGGTCAGCGGGTCTCCAATGACGCTACCAACGGCGACAACTGTCACAACGAAGGGACTCGCGGCGATTACGAGCGTGGTTACGACGAAGGATCATCTAATGCCACAGCGGCGCTGTTCGCCGGTTTGCTCATAGGCGCCGGATCAACCGCGCTAACGCTATGGGTAGCTACGTTGATCTTATAAATATAGAAATTTCTAAGAGCGAACTCTCTGGCGCCGCCCGATCATGGAGAGATCGACTCACCATTGACTGCGGGGGCGGCTCTTGTTCGAAGGGGAACAAGACAGCCGTGTATGGCTCTGCGGCGATCGACTCGTCATCAAGCGCGCCCAAGGCAACACTTCCACGATCTGGAAACAGCTTCGCGATCGGCGCCGTCTGCGGACATTGGAATACGCTCACGCCGAAGAATCTGTCGATTCCCCGGACGGTGGCAGCCCGCGCTTCCGACTGCGCAGTGCATGGAGGTGTTCGAATGAGGGATGCAATCGCGACCGGTTCCAAAAAGATCTTTCTGGAAATCGGTAAGTCATTGATACCTCGACAGACCCGAACTTTCTATTCCTCACGGATCAATCAGGAGGCCAATCTGTCGCATCCCAGGCCAGAGTTCGGTATGTGGCGATGATCACAACAGCTCCGCCGCGACTTGAACGATGACCACCCCACTACATATCGCAGTCATTGGCGCCGGTATCGCCGGCATGAGTGTCGCAATCCTGCTCAGCCGGCACGGTCACCGCGTCACCGTGTTCGAACGCCGGCAACCCTCGGTACCGCAAGGCGCCGGCCTGCTGCTGCAGCCGGTGGGACTGGATGCGTTGCGAGCGCTGGGCCTGCTCGCCTCGATCGAATCTCAGGGGACCCGCATCGATCGCATCTGCCGCGTGGATACAGCCAGCGCCACCGCCTTTCGTGTGGTCTATCCATCGGGCTTGCACGACCACGCCGTGGGCATTCGCCGTCCCGCGTTGTATCGCAGTCTTTGGAACGCACTCACGAACGCGTGCACCGATGTCCGATCGGGCGTGTGCGTTCACGACATCGCAACGAGCGATGGCGCGACCTGGCTCACTCTGGACGACGGCGGAAAATCCGGTCCCTATGACGTCATCGTCGTTAGTGACGGCGTCCATTCTCGATTGCGACTTCGTGTCACACCGTCCGTTGAAGTTGCACGCCGCGAGCAGGGGGCACTAAGCGTCGACGTGCTCCTGCCGGCAGCCTGCGATCCGGGGCAACTCCTGCAGATCCATCACGGCCACGAGGAATATATCGGCGTACTCCCAACGGGCGTCGATGAACGAGGAAAACACCGCGCGACGCTGTTCATCAACAAGTCTCAGTCTCAGGTTGAGGCACTGGAGCGAGGCGACTTCGACGCTTGGCGCCTGGCTCTGGCCTCGAAGTATCCGGAGCTACACAACTCGCTCGACGGGTTGACAGGATTCGATGCCCTTCAGCATTGGTCGTTTGCGCACGTTCGGATGCAGACCTGGCACACCAAGCATCTCGTCTGCATTGGCGACGCGGCGCATGCGTTCGATCCCCAATTGGGAATGGGCGCGAACATGGCGTTGGCTGATGCAATCACTCTGGCGGCAGCCCTGCGCCTGACGGGGGCACCGCAAGTACCCATTGCACTCGCCGCCTATCAAGCGGCACGCGAATCTCAGCTACGAACCTACGAAACAGCCAGCCGCACCCTCTCCACACTTGCCGACTCGGCTGGGGCATTCGGCGCCGCTGCCAACCGGCTCGCGAGCGGCTTTGCCAGCAAGCTGCCCTTCGTCAAACGCCGAATCGTCCACGCAGTCTGCGGTTACGCAGGACTCGAGATGACTCAGTGGCAGCGCACTGTCGATATGTTCTCTACCTTCCGAGGAGGTCCGCGTCGGACGCTTGCCATTGATCCCACGAGCGTGTGATCTGCCTTCGGTGACGGTTCACCGCTCATACCCTTCAACTCATGAGCACTCCTACGTAATCGACTAGCAGCGCGCCCGTACCGACTACGTACGCTCGACGATCGCTACGGGTTGGCCTCAAACGCTTTGCCAGCATTTGCCAGCGCCCCATGAGGGCCGGTCGGATAGTTGATCGGCCCCGCCTCCAGCACAATGCCTCCCGTCGAGTAAGGGCATACCCGTCGAAAGACGGCGACGCAAAGCCTCCGGTCCTCGGATGCCGCTGTAAAAACAGCCGCATCACGGATAGCGGGGTTGCCGCTTCGAGCTGACAGCTCGATGCGTGAAGTGTCAGGCCAGCGACCCGCGCGATCAGCGCCGGCTCCGCAACGCCAGCTTCCCTTGCCAGACATACGTACCCGCATTGCCGCGACCACAGCGCGCTGCGGGCTGGCATCGAAAACTGAGCTTGCTGGAGTCACTTCATGCGCATCGCCACATCTCTCGTTGCTTCGTTCGCCGCTTACCTGGCAGTCGCCGCCACCGCCGAAGCCCAAACCGTCAATCAGCCGCCGACGATCAGCGGCTCGCCGACCACCTCGCTCTACACCTACACCACTTATGATTTCCTCCCGACGGCGCGCGATCCGGAAGGTCGCACGCTGACGTTTTCGATCGTGAACAAGCCATCATGGGCCGCGTTCAGCACCGGCAGCGGCCGCCTGATGGGTTATCCGAAGTCGCCGGGCTCGTGGGGCAACATCCAGATCCGCGTCAGCGACGGCGTCAATGTGAGAACCCTGCCGGCCTTCTCCATCACCGCGTCGGTGCGGGGTTCCACCACTCCAGCGAACGCCGCGCCGACGATCTCGGGCTCGCCAACTCGCTCTGTCAACGCCGGCAGCGCCTATAACTTCCGCCCGACCGCCAGCGACTCTGACAGCACCACGCTCGCCTTCTCGATCGCCAATCGTCCGAGCTGGGCAACGTTCAACACGGTCACCGGTCAGCTGTCCGGCACGCCGAACGCCACGCAGGTCGGCTCATACGGCAACATCACGATCAGCGTGAGCGACGGCAGATCCACGGCAGCGCTGCCGGCGTTCGCGATCAACGTGGTCGATGTTTCTAACGGTGGCGCCGAGCTGTCCTGGACGCCGCCGACTCAGAACACCGACGGCAGCACACTGACCAACCTCGCCGGCTATCGCATCGCCTACGGCACCTCGCCGAACGCGATGACGCAGTCGGTGCAAGTAGCGAACGTGGGTATCACGAGCTACACGTTCGACAACCTCTCGCCGGGCACCTACTACTTCGCGGTGCGCGCTTACACGTCGAATGGCACGGAAAGCGGCAATTCGAACGTCGCAAGCAAGATCGTGCAGTAATCTCAACAGCAAGCTCAGACACGGCGATCCGCATTGGATCGCCGTGTCTTTTTCTGGCTCCATGGTCAATTGCACATAAACCGCATATCTGATATACCTGTTTTATCAAACACGGGATACCACGAACGATGCGGAAAAAACACGGGATCACCCTGCTGGCGGCCTGCGCTCTGACAGCGATGCTCGGGACATCGGCCCTGGCCCACGAGGGCGGAATGCTGCTGCAGGATCCGAACGCGGCGGATTTCCAATCCTCTCCCGGCGTGCCCGAATGCACGTCATTTGCAGGATTGCGCGGCGACATCAGCAAGGGCCCCGGGACTCTAATGGTGCGCATGCGGCCCGGCTGCGTGGTGCCTTTCCACTGGCACACGCCCTCCGAAGAAATCGTCATTCTGCAAGGGGCGCCGCTGGCCCAGATGCTGGGCGAGCGTCCGGTGATGCTGAAGGTCGGCGCGTATTCCCAGCTGCCCGGCAAACACGTGCATCGATTCCGCTGCACCTCGAAGGTGGATTGCGTGCTGTTCCTGGTCGCCGACGCGGCGTTCGACATTCACTTCGTCGATGACAGCGGCAAGGAGATCTCCACCGAGGAAGCGCTGAAGGCAGCCGCGACAGCCGGCAACGACTGGTAGCAGCGAGGAGCCGGTTCGTGAGCCTCGACAGCAAAGCATTTCGCGGCGCCTTGGGCGCGTTCGCCACCGGCGTCACCATCGTTACGACCATCGACGCGGACGGAAACGATGTCGGGCTGACCGCCAACAGTTTCAATTCAGTCTCGCTCGATCCGCCGCTGGTCTTGTGGAGCCTCGCCAAGACTTCGCTGAGCCTCGGTGCCTTCAGTGCGGCACCTCACTTCGCCGTCCACATTCTGGCGGCGGACCAGGAAGCGCTCTCGAACAAATTCGCGAAACGCGGCGTGGACAAGTTCAGCGGCGTCGACGTGCAGCGTGGTGAAGGAGGCATCCCCCTGCTTACCGGATGCGGCGCACGCTTTCAATGCCGGACTGCCTATCAATATGACGGCGGAGATCACGTGATCTTCGTTGGAGAGGTGCTGCAGTTCGATCATTCACAGCGCGTTCCGCTGCTGTTTCACGGCGGACGCTACGCCATGCCCGCCTCTCCCGCCATTGCCGATGAGGCAGTGGCAACAGAGTGCGACGAGGATTTGAGCCACCTGGTTCAGCGTGCGTACTTTCATCTGCTAACGCCTGTCAGACGCGAGCGCGAGCGGCTGGGAATCTCCCTGCAAGAGCACTACATGCTGAGCGTCTTGATGGCCGTCAGCGACCGCAGCGTCGAGGAAGTGGATACGGTAATCGCATACACCGGCATCAGAGCCACGCAGGCGCTTGCTGAAGGATTAGCGGCGCGCGGTTTGATAGAAGTGTTTCAACCCGATGGCAAGCGAGCGCTTCGGCTGACTGCGCGTGGCAGGGAGTGCGTGACGAATTTGCTTGCCGCGGCAAAGGCAGTGGAGGCGGAAGCGCTGCGGCCATTCAAGCGCGAGGAACGCAACCAACTCAAATCTCTGTTGCGCGAACTCCTGAGCCGAGCGCAAACGAGTGCCGACGAACACGTCACTCACCATATGACGCTGCTCGGTCAGCTGTTCCAGGACACAGGCACGATTACTCAACATGACTCGTAAGGCCGCCATCATCGGTACTGCCGCCATTCCCGTGGGGCGGCACCAGACATCTGCTGCAGACGAGTTCCAGACGCTCGAGCACGAGTTGCTGGCGCGATTGGTCGTGCAGGCGATCGCGGACGCGCGTGCGGATCGTCGCGATGTCGGATCGATCGTTCTTGCCCAGCCTCGGCCCTACACACGACAGCAATACTTCAGCACCTTCATGGCCAGTTATCTGAAACTGCCATGCTCGGGAATCGTGATGGAAGTGCTCGGCAATGGTCTGACAGCCGCCCTCGCCTTCGACAAGGCCGTCGACGAGGTTGTGCTGGGGCGTTCGCAAGTGGCGCTCGCACTGGGCGTGAACATGGAGACCGCCGTGAGCGCACGCGATCACATGATGGAGAGCATGCGCAAGACCGGAGACGTGGATTTCCACGCGCCCGCCGGCTTCACACCTATCAGCTGGTATGCGCTCGACATGATGCGTTACATGCATGAGTTCGGCGCGACGCGGGCGGACATCGCGATGGTCGCCGTCAAGAACCGCGGTCACGCAGTCTCGAATCCTCTCGCACAATTCCGCAAACCGATCACGCTCGAGGAGGTCCTGGCGCAGCGGCCTATCGTCGAGCCTTTGGGACTGTACGAAGTTCCTCCACGCGGCGATGGCGCGGCGTGTGTCGTGGTCGCTTCCGAAGACTACGCGAAAAGCTTGGGCGTACCCTACGCGCTGGTTCGCAGCCGCGCCTTCTTTCACGAAGGCGCCCATCAGATCAACGATCGCCCCAACGACATGATTGCGTTCGAGGCCGCGGCTACCGCGACACGAACGGCTTATCAGAGCGGCGGGATTACGGCCGCCGATATCGACGTCGCCGAATTGTATGCTCCTTGCACGATCGTCGAAGTCCTGGCGAGCGAGGCCGCGGGCCTGGTTCCACGCGGCCGCGGCGCGAAAGCAGCTGCAGAGGGCGAAACCAGCTTGGGCGGGCGCATCCCAATCGCGACGTCTGGCGGCATGACCTCGCGTGGTCACCCGTCCTACGCGACGCCGCTCTACAACGTGATCGAATTGGCCGACCAGCTGCGCGGCCGCGCTGGCGAGCGCCAGGTGCCCAATGCGCAGCTTGCTTTGCTCATGAACGAGCTGGGCAACTACAACGCCGCCCTGGTCCACGTGCTGGAGGCGCAGGCATGACGCTCGAAATCATCCCGATCGACGCCGCTCGCACGTATCCACCCCGCGTCACGCGTTTCACCGCCGCCTTCTGGCAGGCACTTCAGCAAGGATTACTCAAGACCACGCGCTGCGAGTCGTGCCAGCAGCTGAGTTTCCCGCCGAAACCGATCTGCCCGCACTGCTGGACGGAAGGTGTTTCGTGGCAGACGCTGAGCGGGGCCGGCACTCTGTATTCGTGGACGAGAATTCACGCGGGCCCTGCCATCTTCGAGCCCGAGTTGCCGTACGAAGTCGGCGTCGTGGATCTGAACGACGGCCTGCGACTCGCATGTCGGCTGCATGGCCCGGCGGGAACGCCGTGGCGCTGTGGCATGCCGGTACGGATCGTAACGCTCAAATATCGCGATGGACCGCTGCTCGCGGCGCGACCTGCGTAGCCGCCTTTACCGTGAATTGCATATCTGCTATATGAGTTTTAACCGGCTGCCTCGACCGGGCAAACAGGTCCGAAGGCAGCCGACATCAAGGGGGTAGACAGACATGGTGACGATCGTTCAACAGCACGGCGCCTCGGTGGTGAATCGTGCGGCGACCAGCGACTTCAGCATCGCGGATCGCAATCAATCGAAAGTATTTCCGGACGGCTCCTCGCTGGTGCGGGCCGAGCAGATTCCCTGGACGCCCTGGGCGATGGAAGGCAGCGACTTCAAGCTCCTGTACATCAACCGCGCTCACGGCATGTTTACCGCGCTGATTCGCATGCGCGGCGGCTTGGAAACGCCCGATCATCATCACTTCGGCGAGGCGCATGCGTACGTACTGGAAGGGGACTTCTCCTATGAGTACGGCACGATGTACAAGGGCGACTACATCGTCGAGGCCGGCGGCATCAATCACAAGCCGACCATCGGCCCGAAGGGCGCGACCTTCTTCGTGATCTTCTACGCCGGACTGAGCGGTGTGGGTCCGGATGGCTTGCCGACGGGCGATTTCGTCGACTGCGAATGGATGTATCGCACGGCCAAGGCGAATGGTGCCGCCGACCATCTGCCGCCGCCGCCTTTCCAGGAGCTCACTGCCTCGCGCTGAGGGACCGAGACAGCCGGCGCAGCGAGCATAGTGACGGGATCAGACAGGTCGTCTACCATCGCGCACTCATCGATGGGCAGAGCGCGAAGGGAGCGAATATCAACATGTCTGATCCGTTAGCGCAGCACGTCATCGACTCGCGCCGGCTGCTCTACTTCTATCACGTCGCCAAGAACGGCGGCTTCAGCCGGGCCGAAGCCGCGGTCGGCGCGCCGCAGCCGGTGATCAGCCGGCACATCACCAAGCTCGAAGAAGAGCTCGGCGTGCAGCTGCTGGATCGCCACGGACGTGGCGTGACGCTCACCCAATTCGGCGAGATCCTGTTTCGGCGAGCGGAAATCATCCTCGAGGAGATGGCGAGCACCATCGCCGAGATCGACACCGCACGGCGACAGCCCGTCGGGCAGGTCAGCATCGCGGGGCCCGCAACGATGATGTCCCTGTACATGCCCGAGATCATCAAGCGTTTCCGCGCGGATCTGCCCGACGTGGAGCTCATTGCCCTGCAGCCATTGACCGGCGAGATCTATAACCAACTGGTCTCAGGCAAAGTCGATGTCGCGATCCTGATGCAGATACCGAACAAGACCCGGTTCGGTGCACAGGAGCTGACGACCGAGCCCCTGGTTGCAGTCACAGCGCGGACTCATCCGCTGGCCCAGAAAACGTCGATTACCCGCGCGGCACTGGCCACCGAGCGCATGGTGCTGCCTTCGATGCAGCACGGCCTGCGGGCGCTGATCAATCAATACTTCAGCGAAGAGAGCCTGAGTCCGCAGGTTCACCTGCAGATCGACAGCATCCCGCTGATCAAGGCGGTGGTCGCCGACGGCGAGCTCTTGACGATACTGCCGCAATCGACCGCGCGTCTGGAGTTTCCCACCAACAAGTTTGCAAGCATCCGTATCACACCGCCGGTCACGCGATCGCTGTATGCCTGTTATCAGCACGAAGGACGGCGCGCAAACCACGTTCGCGTGCTGGTGAAGCACGTGAAGCAGGTCTTCAAGGAAAAGACCACGGGCAAAGACTCAAAATAAAGATCACCGACGCCGGGCGACTCAGTCGACACTATTCATGATGTCTTCCTGGTAGTCATACTGCTCGCCGACCGAGATGAGGTGTAGCGCACCCTCGCCGCCCACACGCATCCACGCCTGAGTCAGCACGGAAGAAAAGACATCGCGAGCACGCGTATCGCGCCAGGTCGCCCACAAGCCACCGTTGTAGTCGAGCAAGGATTCCAGGTGCGCCTCCAGATCCTCTCCGCTCAGCTCACGCGCCATTGCGAGCAACTCCATCAAGCGAGGGTCGCTGGCGCTGGCGTGTCCATGACGAATACAAGGGATGGCAACCACGGTCAGTCACGTAGCGCACGTGCTTTTGCGACTCGTGCGCGCCGCGCCGGCAAATGATCGTCGCCGCCGAGTGCGGCATGCAAAGCATTGCTGACATCGAAGTGATGATCGAGGCCGGTACGCTCGAGCAATGCAATGGGGCCTTCGGGATAACCCAACCCGAGTCGCAGCGTCGTGTCCAGGTCGTCCGCGCTCGCCAGTCCCTCATCGAGCCGACGCAGAGCGGCGTTGAAGTAAGGACGGATCAAGCGATCGACGATGCGGCCGGGATAATCTCCGCACACGGCAACAACCCATCCGCACGCTTCGAATGCCGAGCGCGCCGCATCCACCGCCGCCACATCCGTCCACGGCATGCGCACCAGCTCTATCAGACGCGAAGGTTCTCCCCTGCCCAGGCAGAAGCGTGCGAACCCCACTGTCTTCGTATGTGCATCGTGCGGGTTCAGCCCCACGTGCTCAGCAAGACACTCTGTACCCAGCTCCACCGCCACGAATGCAGCTTGCGCACGTTCGCTCAACGATGCGTAGGCGCTGCCTGCATCTGTGCCGGCGATGACTATGCCCGTACCGGTCGCGGCACTGAGTTCGGAACCTCGTCCGGGAAACGAGCGGCTTTCGCCCGCCATCACGATGCGAATCGACATCTCATGCTCCATACATCTTGCTGTCGCGATACTGGTGGAAGCCTCGCCCCGTTTTCTTGCCGAGATGACCGGCCGCGATCATTCGCCTGACCAGCGCCGGGCAAGCCGCGCGCGGTTCGTTTGTCAGCGCATGCATCGCTTCGCACAGCAAGCGCTGCGTGTCCATGCCAACGAGATCGAGCAGTTCGAGCGGTCCCATCGGATAGCCCATGGCCGTCTTGATTGCCTTGTCGATCTCGGCCGGCGCCGCGACGCCCTGCTCCACCAGACGAATCGCGTCGTTGTTGAAGGGGATCAGGAAGTAATTGAGGATGAACCCCGGTGTGTCCTGCGTCTTGACCGGCGTCTGGCCCAATGCCTTGCAGAAAGCCCACGCCGCGTCCCACGTCGCGGCACTCGTGTTCATGCCCGGGGACATCTCCACCAGTTTCATCAGCTGCGCTGGCAGGCAGAAGTGCATGCCGACGAAGCGATCCGCACGAGTCGTACCGCCGGCAATCTCAGTGATGGAAATGGTGGACGTGTTCGACGCGAAGATCGTGCGCGGACCGCAGACCTGATCGAGCTGCCGGAACAGGTCGTGCTTGAGCTTCAGGTCCTCGAACACCGCTTCGATGACAATGTCGCACTCTCCAAATCGGGCGATGTCGGTGGTGCCGCTCCAATTCGCCATGATCTGCGTCAGCTGCTCCGGCGCGAGTTTGCCGCGCTCAACCGACTTGCGCAAAAAAGCCTCCGTCTGCTCGCGTGCGCGATCCAGCGCCGCCTGCTGCAGATCGAACACCAGCGTGCGAAAACCGGCACGAGCGGCAACGATGGCAATGCCCGCGCCCATGGTGCCGCAACCCGCCACTCCTACTGTCTGGATCGTCATATCTCACCTGACCTGATCACTTCACCATGAAGCTGCGGCCGATCAACTGGCGATGGATCTGGTTCGTGCCCTCCCAGATCTGCGTGATCTTGGCATCACGCATCAGCCGCTCGACGCGATAGTCCGTGCAGTAGCCATACCCGCCGAGCAATTGCACAGCTTCCGTCGTCACACGCATCGCAAGGTCCGAGGCACGCAGCTTCAGGATCGACGCCTCGATGCCAAACTCACTCGCGCCCTCATCGATGCGGCGCCCGACCGTCCACAACCAGTTCTCGACCAGAACCAATTCCGCCGCCAGCTCAGCCAGCAAGAACTGAATGCCCTGAAATTCGATCACGCGGCGGCCGGACTGGCGACGTTCGTTGATGTAGCTGACGGCGTCCTCGAACGCCGCACGGGCAATGCCGAGCGCATGCGCCGCCACACTGGGACGCGAACGATTCAACGATGCGAGCAGGATCGACAACCCCTCGCCCGGCTCACCGATCAAATTGGCGCGCGGTACGTCGCAGTGATCGAACTGCAAAGCCGCCGTGCCCGATGCTCGCGTGCCGAGCTTGTCTTCCACACGCAGCACGTTGAGACCGGGCGTGCCTTTCTCGAGCACCAAGACCGATATAGCGCGGCGCGGATCGTCGATGCCCTGCCACTTGCCGAACAGCAGGTAGAGATCAGCCACGTCGCCGTTCGTGATGAATGTCTTGCCGCCGTTGACGATGATGCGATCGCCCTTCGGCTCGAATCGCGTAGTCATGCCGGTTGCGTCGGAACCCGCGCCCGGCTCCGTGATGGCGAGCGAAGCGAGCGCACCTTCTACCACACGCGGCAACAGCCGTTGTTTCTGCTCTTCGTTGCCGAATTCGATCAGCGGCTTCATGGCATGAAAGTTCGTCGCCCAGACGATGCCGGTCGATGCGCATGCCTTGGCAATCTCGCGCACACAAGCGAGATAGCACCGATAGGACAGCGGCGAGCCTCCATAGGCCTCGGGCACGAACATCGCGTTCAAGCCAAGTGCATTGATCGCATCGACACTCGCCTGCGGAAAGCGATGAGTACGGTCATATTCAGCCGCCCGTGGCGCAATTTCTCGCGCCGCCACGGAGCGCACGCTCTCCAACAACAGCTGCTCCTCGGCAGGCAGCCGTAGCTCGGCATCGAGACGATCCAGGACAGTCAATGTGCCACTCCCTGAGCGCCGTCGATATAGATTGTTTCTCCGGTGAGGAACGGCACCTCGATGTCAAAAAAACTCGCGACGAGATGCGCCACGTCATCGGCGCTGCCTGGCTCGCCGGCCGGAATGCGCTTGGAGAGGTACGCCTTGAGCGGGCCCTCCATCATCTGTGCGCGATTGAGATCGGTAACGATGTAACCGGGCGCCACGTTCAACACGCGGATACCCGCTGCAGCCCACTCCACCGCAAGCACTCGGGTCATCGCGGCGACGGCGGCCTTCGATGCGCAGTAAGCAAGATTGCGCTTGACTCCAAGCTTGTCGAAGAACGAACCGATGTTGACGATGAGTCCGCTGCGATGACGCACGAGGTGAGGATAGACACTCTGCGAGCAGGCAAGTACAGAAGTGGCATTGACTGCCAGCAACGCATTCCAGTCGGAGATCGCCAGCTCTTCCGAACGCGCTTCGGTGTGCAGCCCGGCGTTGTTGACGAGACCGACGATGGTTCCGCGAGCAGCGACGTGCTCGATGGCGTTCCGCACTGTCGCTGGATTTGTGACATCCGCGGCGAGCCCGATCCATCGTGAACGTACGATAGCGCTCGCCTGCTCACGGCGCGGGAGTTCTCCAGAGCGCGACAGACAGCCCACGATGAACCCGGCTTGCGCAAGATGCTCTGAAATGGCCGCACCGATTCCTCGGCTTGCGCCCGTCACGATAATGGCTCGCTCTGACATCATCGGTCCACGAATCTCGCCGTACGTTTTTCCAGGAACGCCTGCATGCCTTCGATTGCGTCCGCGGTTTGATACGCGAGCGTCGACAGATCCGCTTCGATCCTCAAACCTTCCTGCAACGTCGAGGTCGCCGCGCGTTGCACGGCTTCGCGCGCGAACTGCGCGGCAAGCAATCCGTAGCTGGTGAACTCCTTCGCAAATGCAATTGCCGCATCGAGCGCCGGCGCTTCGACAATGCGATTCACGAGACCCCTTCGCAGTGCCTCCTCCGCACCGACGGTCCGGCCTGTCAGGATCATCTCGAGTGCGTGCGCTTCGCCGATCAGGCGCGGCAGCCGCTGAGTGCCTCCGTAGCCCGGAATCAAGCCGAGCTTGATCTCCGGCAGTCCCAACTTCGCGCTGGCCGTCGCCAACCGAAACGTGCAGGCAAGCGCCAGCTCCGCTCCGCCACCGAAGGCAAATCCATTCACCAGGGCAATCGACGGAACGCGCAATCGATCGAGCTTCGCGAACACCGCCTGTCCGAGCTCGGCACCTTCTTTCTGCTCCCGTAGCGATCGGCCGAGCAGCTCCTTGATGTCCGCGCCGGCGCAGAATGCTTTGTCTCCTGCGCCTGTGAAGATGAGCGCCCGGGCGTCGGAGCGCCCCACGTCGTCGATGGCAACGCCGATTTGCTCCAGCAACTCGAAGCTCAGCGCATTGAGGGCCTGGGGCCGATTCAGCCGCAGGATGGCAATCGCGCTGTCGCGCTCAACTTCCAACATCATCGCGCGAGCTCCTCTGCACGCCAGCGAATCGGCTCGACGGTCACGTGTCCTTCCCGGATCCATCGGACCAGCTCGCGTTTCAACACCTTGCCCGTGGCCCCCAGCGGCAGCGCTTCGAGGACGCCGAAGTACTCGGGCATATCGAACTTGGACAAACCCGCTTCATGCAGGTGGAAAAGAAGCTCCATTGCACTCGGCGCGTCCGCTGGACCCGTGGTGATTACCAGGCACACGCGCTCGCCCAGCCGATCATCCGCAACGGGAACAGCCGCGGCCTTCATCACTCCCGGGTGCCTCATGGCCAAATCCTCGATGCGAGCGGGATGCACGTTGTGGCCGCCGCGAATGATGATGTCCTTGACGCGGCCCACGATCTGCAGATCGCCGTTCTCATCGAAGCGGCCGAGATCGCCACTCATGAACCAGCCGTCGCGATTGAATGCTGACTCGGTGGCCGCCTGATTCGCGAAGTATCCGAGCATGCGCATGGCGCCGCGGCCGCCGATCTCACCGACCTCCCCCGGCGCGACTTCAACATCGGGATCGTCTGGTTTGAACAACTTCACTTCATACGCGTCACAGGCCTTGCCGCAGGTCGCAGTAATCGTCGCGGTAGCGTCGCCCGGTCGCGTGTACTGATGCGAGCCGTTTTCAGTCATACCGTAGACGTTCTGCGGCCTGATGCCCATCTCGAGCAGGCGCGATGCGGTTTCGGTTGGGATCGGCGCTCCCGCGAGATAAAAGGTGGAGACGCGACCGAGACGTTCCACACCGCGCTTCTTCAATGCGGCGAGGATGTCGATGGCATGCGTGGGCACGCCCATCACATACGTCGCGCCGGTTTGCTCGATCCATTCGATCGGGTCGATCCCCGCCGCGGCATCGTGAAGCACCAGCTCGAACCCACCGGCCAGCGCCTGATCGAGCGCGACAGTACCGATGTGGTGGCTCATCTGGCTCAGAGTCAGCAGTACGGTTTGTGAGTCGTGATGCCAGTCGCGAACCATCGATCGCGCATTCGCAAGCAGCGTGTTGTCACTGTGCATGACACCCTTCGGGGCGCCGGTTGTACCGGAAGTGAACGCGAGATAGACAACTTTGTCGGGACTCCTCACCGGCGCGGGTTGCTCGGCGCTTGACACAACCTGCGGATAAGCTCGTGCGCCTTCGCGAATCGGCGTGTCGTGCGCACTTCCTGACAATGCGAATACAGCACGCATCGAAGGCAAGCTCGCGGCCCGCTCGAAAATGTCGGCTCGATCCGCGTCCGCACCATGCCCAACCTGAGCGAACAACGCCCGGCACGACACACGATCGAGCAACCCCGCCACTTCCTCCACGGTGTACGTGTGATGCAGCGAGGTATTGAAGACATATCCATTGCGCGAGCAAGCGAGAAACACGATGACCGATTCGATGCGATTGCCCATCCACACCGACACGCGATCGCCTTCGCGTAGACCCGCTGCACGCAGCGTCGCCGCCACGGCATCGGCTTCCGCCTTGACGCCCGACCAGGTGAGTCGGCGCCTCGGATCTCTGAGCGCACCTGCATCGCCGCGCTCCGCTGCCCACCGCTCGACCAGGCTGTACAGCGTGTCATCGCACCACAGTCCGGTGCGATAGTACGACTGGGCGTCGAGGGGATCGTGCAATGTCAGCAGGCGACTCATCGCAAGTGCGCTCGTTCGAATAAACGTTACTGCCCGAACGTATCGGCGTCCGGTCGGCGCCGTTCGGCGAATGCTTGCGACAATTCCTTCGCCTCCTTGCTACGCAAATATCCCGGCAGCAGCAGATCGTGAGAGATGCGTGACAAGCCGCCCACACCGCCATGGCGGGCATTGAACGCGGCCTTGATCCCTGCCAGCGCAAAGGCGCCGCGCTCTGCAATTTCGAGGGCGTAGGCCAGCGTCGCTTGTTTCAATTCCGCATCGGGAACGACCTTATTGATGAGGCCGATGTCGCGCGCTTCGGCCGCGGTCATTTTCGGGTTTCGATACCAGATGTCTTTCGCGCGTTTCTTGCCTACCAGGTCTTCCAGATACCACGTGCCATAGCCGGCATCGAAACTCCCCATCATCGTCCCGACCTGGCGGAAGACAGCACTTTCTTTTGCGATCGTGACGTCGCACACCATCTGCAGGACATTGCCGCCACCCACGGCGAAGCCATTCACGCTCGCCACCACGGGCTTCTGCAATCGGTCGATGCTTTCATACATTTCCAGCGTCGGCAGCACGCCGGCATACAGCCGCGTATCGGGCAGCTTGTCCTTGCGGCCACCGATGCAGAAGAATTTGTCGCCTGCTCCCGTGATGACCAGCACGCGCGTCCGCGTCTCGCGCCGGATCGCGTTGATGCAATCGCGGATCTCGTGGCACATGGTCTCGGTGAACATGTTGCCGTCGTCGGGACGGTTCAACGTCAGCGTCCCGATGGGGCCGTTCTCTTCGTACCGAATTTCACTGAATTGCATGGCCACTCCTAAATCACTTGCGTGCGCTTCAAGTCCGCGATCTGCTCGTCCGCGAGCCCGAGCCATTCGCCCAGCACGCTCGAGGTGTCCTCGCCCAGCTTCGGTGGCGGCTTGTTGCCTCCTTCGCTCCGACCATCGATGGCGATGCCCAAACCAACTTGCGGTACGCGCACGCTGTTGCGATCAAAAACGTACAGCAAGCCCCGCGCTTGCAGAGCCCCGTCGCACGCCACTTCATCCAGCCGATTGATGGGCCCCGCGGGCACGCGAGCCTGTGCAAACTTCTCTAACCAGTACGCGCGCGGCTGCTGCTTCAACAGAACAGCGATTCTTTTCACGAGCTCGGCACGCTGCTGTCGCCGCAGCACATTGCTGCCAAACCCGGCATCGTTCGCGAGCTCCGGTGCGCCCACGGCCTCGGCGAAGCGACGCCAGATCCCGTCGTTGCCCAACCCCAGCGTCAACGGCTCATCCGCCGTATCGAATGCCTGATAGATGGCAATCACACTGTCGCGGCCGCCGGAGCGTCTGAGCAGCTCGCCGGAGCCGAGATACGGCAACAGTCGAGGCGCCATGAATCGGGTCATGCTGTCCACAAGCGCCACATCGATCTGCGCGCCCTGGCCCGTGCGATGCCGGCGCAACAGTGCAGCGGTGACGGCGAGTGCCGCATCCTGACCGGCCAGCAGATCGGCTGCTGGCGTACCGATCTTTTGCGGCGGCATCTCACGTTCGCCAGTCATGTCCATCACGCCCGAGTAGCCCTCCGCGATCAGGTCGTAGCACGGCAAATCGGCGCGCTCGCCTTCGAGCCCGAATCCCGTGATCGAGACATGAATGAGATCGTGCCTGTGGGCGCGGAGCGTTGCGTAATCGATGCCAAGCTTCCGCTGGGCGCGCGAGACCAGATTCACCAGCACCACGTCCGCTTTGCCCGCCATGGAAGCAAACAATTCGCGTCCTCGCGGCTGCGAAATGTCGAGCGTCACACTGTGCTTGTTGCGATTGACGCTCAGGTACCAGAGCGATTCGCCGTCCAGGAACGGCGGTCCCCAGTCGCGACAATCATCGCCACGCTGGGGTCGCTCGATCTTGATCACGGTCGCGCCCAGATCGCCCAACAACTGTCCGGCGTAGGGGCCGGCGATCGACGTGGTCAGGTCGAGCACTCGCACGCCCGCCAGTAGATCGAGGCCGGCGCCTGCTTTCAAAGGCAGCGAGTCTGCTGGCAGCGCCACGTCAGATCACTCCCGCTTCGCGCAGCTTGTCGATCTCGCCAGGTGACATGCTCAGCATTTCGGACAACACCCGTTGCGTATGCTCGCCGAGCGCGGGAGCCGGCTGCATTTCGGGCGCCGGCGATGCACTGAACCGCGGATGAATGCTTGGCAGCTTCAGCGAGCCGATCTTCGGGTGCTCCAGGGAAGCGATCGAGCCGCGCGCCTGGTAATGAGGATCGGCGAGGATGTCAGAGGGCTTGTAGATCAGGCTATGCGGAACGCTGTTCGCTTCCAACCTCGCGAGCACCTCTTCGACGGGCATCGACTTGATCCAGTCCGCGACGATGCCATTGATCTGCGCGTAGTTTGCTACTCGTTTGATGTGCGCGTCGTAGCGTGGGTCGTCCGCGAGCTCCGGCCGCCCCATCGATTCGCACAGGCGCTGGAACACAGTGTTAGCTGCGACTGTCAGTGCAATGTATCGGCCATCGCGCGTTTCGTAGTGATCGCCCGGGGACGCGGCGAAGTGCACATTGCCCTGACGCTCGCGCGGCGTGCCCAGCTTGTCGTAAGCCGTGATCATCACGTCGGTGAAGCGGAACACTGACTCGTACAGAGACAAGTCGATGTGCTGTCCGACCCCGCCGCGCGCGTCGCGATAGTAGAGCGCGACCATCGCCGCGAACGCGCCCAGGATGGCCGATTGATAGTCCGCGGTGGCATTGCCTGGACGCACCGGCGGACGATCCGGAAAGCCCGTCATGTTCAGAAAGCCTGCAAACGCGAGCGCGATGCGATCGTAGGAAGGACGGCCCGCATACGGACCGGTCTGGCCGAAACCGGAGATGCTGAGCATCACGAGAGACGGATTGATCGCGCGCAGCTGCGCGTAACCCAGGCCCCATTTCGCCAATGTTCCGGGACGGAAATTCTCCACCAGCACATCGACGTGCCTGACCAGTTCACGCAACACCCGCTGCCCCTCTGGCAGACGCAGGTCGAGCGTGACCGATCGCTTCGAGCGCCCCTCCACATTCCAATACAAACTCTCCTCGCCGACGAACGGGCCCGATTGCCGGATCGGATCGCCGCCCTTGGGAGGCTCGATCTTGATGACTTCGGCGCCAAAGTCACCCAGTAGAGTCGCGGCCACGGGCCCAGCGATCATCGTTCCGAGCTCGAGCACCCGAACGCCCGCGAGCGGACCGCCGCGCCGTTGTGAGCTCTCAACCATTGGCCTTCGCACCCTCACGCCGATAGCGCTCTGGCACCGGAATATTGAACAGGCGCGCCGCGTTCAAGCCGAGAATCTTCGCGAGCTGCGCATCGCTCAAATTTCCCGACCACGACTTGATCGCCCGCGCGCTGTTTGGCCACGAACCTTCGATGTGCGGGTAGTCGTTGCCCCAGAGCAGATTGTCGATGCCGATCCGGTGCAGCAGCTCGATGCCAATGGGATCGGTCTCGAAGCTGGCGAACCCGTGCCGGTGGAAATACTCCGAAGGCTTGTACTTGAGCTGCGGCGACACCCAGAACGCGAAGCACTCATGGCCGTGATCCATGGCCCAGAGCGCGTAGGGAATCCAGCCCGCGCCGGCCTCGATGGTTGCAAATTTGAGTTTCGGAAAACGATCGAAGACGCCGGAGCCGCACAGCTGCACCGTCGGCTCGAGCACGGTGTTCATCGCGTGCACGACGTAGTTGATGATTGCACCGCCGTCGCCCGTGGCCGTGCGGGGGTCCTTGCCGGTGCCCGCATGAAAAGTCACCGGCAGGCCGGTCTCAGACAACGCGCCCCAGAGGGGATCGAACACGGGCAAGTTGTAGCTCGTCCCTTTCACCAGCGGCGGCATCATCACGAACTTGAAACCACGCAACGCGGCGCGTTCGATCTCCTTCACGGCGGTGGGAATATCGGCGGGCGCGATGCATGCCGCTGGGAAGCTGCGGCTGTGGCCGTTGAATACCTCGTGGGCCCAATCGGTCCACGCGCGGCACATGGCGACATTCAGCTCCGGATCGGGCGACTGCCAATTGGTGAGGCCCTTGTTCGGAAAAATAATCTCGGCATCGACGCCGTCGTAATCCATGTCGCGATAGCGATCCGCGGCATAGCCGCCCTGGTTCTGAAACATCGCGCCCTTGGTTCGATCCAGGCCGGGACGCACGCCCGCTTTCTCAGCCGTCTCGATGAACTCAGTGACCGGCACGGAAGCATCGCGCGGCGCCTCTCTGATCAGCGACGGCCGAATGCCCTCCGCCACGAACCACTTCCGTCCCTTCTCGTCGACTTGGATACGAGGCAAGCGATCACGAAACTTCTGCTCGACGCGCGCGGACCACACGTCGATGGGTTCGTTGACATGCCCGTCCGCGGACACGACGAAGAAATCCTGCAAAGCAGACTTCTCCGGTGTGGGATCGGGAGCCTTCGCAACGACGCGCTCTTGAACTGCAGCCACGAGAATCCTCTCATAATCATTTAATGCATAACTGATATGCTATTTCTTTCTGAGCGAGAGGTCAACGACAACGGCACACACCGCTGCGCTAGCGATCCGATACTAGCTGCACGAGCGTGCTGTGTTCGCCGAGTTGCGGCGCGCTGGCCATCGCGCTCTGCGAACGAAACATCGGTGCGATGGGAACGGGAAGCGCCGGAATCGTTGCGCCCTCGGCGTACACCGTTCGCTCGAATAGCCCGCGCGCAACGGTGTGCGGATCGCGCATCGCCTGCTGGACATCTTCGACGATCGAGCAACAGACATCCTGGCCAGTGAACAAAACGCGCCATTGCTCGGCGGTCTTGCTTCCGATCGCGGCCTGGACGGCGGCAACAACCTCCGCCGCGGGCGCGTCGGCCGCACGCATTGGCAACGGCAACTCGAGCAGACGACAGAAGTTGTCCCAGAACTTGTCTTCGAGCGGCGCGGCCGCGATGTAACGAGCATCCGCCGTTCGATAGATCCGATAACGCGGCGAGCCGCCGGAGACCAGATCCCCGCCGGGTTTCGGCGACTCGCCGGTCATCACCGTGTTGCCAATCGCCCAGTAGGCAAACGTGAACAGCGCATCGCCCATCGCGATGTCGAGATAGGCGCCCTGCCCCGTGCGTTCGCGCTGTCGAAGCGCAAGCAGAATATTGATGACAGCCGGATAGGTTCCGCCCGCGATATCGGCGGCCAACACGGGCGGCACGACGGGTGCGCCACTCGCATCGGCACTGAGGCCGAGAGTTCCAGTCTCGGCCATATAGTTAAGGTCATGGGCCGCGACGCGGCTCTTCGGGCCGTTCTGCCCCCAGCCTGTGATGGAGCAATACACCAGCCGCGGGTTGATCTTGCGCAATGACTCGTAGCCCAACCCCAGGCTCTCCATCACCCCGGGCCGGAATTGCTCGATCAACACATCGGCGCGTTCCAGCAACGGCCGCAGTCTCAGCAGCGCATCAGCTGCCTTGAGATCGATCGCGATACTCTGCTTGCCGCGATTGAGCAGATGAAAATTGATGCTGTTGTCTCCGGCGCGGGGCACGTATGAGCGCATCTCGTCGCCGCGGCCGGGTCGCTCGATCTTGATGACGCGTGCGCCGGCCTCGGCGAGCATCAGGCCAGCCAACGGCCCTGGCAGCAGCGTCGAGAAGTCGAGCACCATCAAGTCTTGCAACGGTGCAGTCTGCGGATTCATGGGCGGCCCCGTTCATGGTTTGCAGAATTGAATATCAGTTATATGATAACTGCAAGGGCGTTCCAGCGCCCCCGAACGCGGCAGCCAGCACCTTCAGCGGAACAGCGCCGCTTCATTCAATTATTCAGGGGATCGCATATGGCAGATCGATTCGACTACATCATCGTCGGTGCCGGCTCGGCCGGCTGCGTGCTTGCCAACCGACTGTCAGCCGATCCGCACACCGAAGTGCTGCTCATCGAGGCCGGCCCGCCAGACACGAATCCGATGATTCACATGCCGAAAGGCTTTGCGAAAATCGCCGCGTCGACGCAGCACTGCTATTACTACGAGGCCGAGCCCGGCACCGCGGGCCGAGGCGGCACAGAAACCTGGATTCGCGGCCGCATGCTCGGCGGTTCCAGCTCCATCAATGGATTGCAATATCAGCGCGGACACGCAGAAGACTTCAACCATTGGGAACGGGATCTGGGCTTGAACGGATGGGGCTGGCGGGATGTATCGCGCATCTATCGCGCTATGGAAGATCACGAGCTCGGCGGCAACGAGATACGCGGCGCAGGCGGTCCTCTGCCCATTACCGGGACACGAAACCGCACCTTACTCATGGACAAGCTGATCGAGGCCGGCGGTGAGCTCGGGCTGAAGCAGTTCGAAGAGCCCAATAGCGCCGAGCAGGAAGGCATCGGTTATATCTTCGGCACGATGAAAGCCGGGCGTCGCTGGAGCGCGGCGAAGGCATTTCTCGATCCTGTGCGTGGACGCCGCAATCTTCATATCGTGACCGACACCGAGGTGCAGCGAATCCTGTTCGAAGGCAAGCGCGCCACTGGCGTGCAATGCCTGCAGAATGGACGACCGGTGAGTTACAACGCGCACCGCGAAGTCATCGTCTGTGCCGGAACGCTGCACTCGCCGAAGTTACTGCAGCTCTCCGGCATCGGCCCCGCTGCGCACCTCGCTTCACTCGGCATTGCGACGATTCACGATAGTCCACACGTTGGCGCGAATCTGCGCGAGCACCTGTTGTTTACAGTGCAGTACCGACTGAATGGAAATTACAGCCAGAACGCGCAGTACTCAGGCTGGCGCGTGCTACTGCACGGCATGCGATATGCCTTGTTACGTAGTGGCCTGCTTGCCTGCAGTCCGTACGATGTAACCGCATTCGTACGCACCCGCCCCGGACTCGATCGACCGGATGCACAACTGGTCGCCGGCTGCATGTCGATGGACCTCGCTGCGTGGGAAGGTTTTTCCAAAGGAATCAAGCTGGAGAGCCAACCAGGCGCGCAGATTCTCGGCTTTGGCTTGCGCCCTGAAAGTCAGGGCTCCGTGATGCTTCGCTCCTCGGATCCGTCGGTAGCGCCTCGCATCGTTCACAACTATCTCACGCACGAGCAAGACCGGCAGGTAGCGGTCTCAACGGTCCGCTACATGCGCAAACTCTTCGACGGGACCGCCCTGCGTCCGTACATCACAAGCGAGACGCTGCCCGGCCCTGGTGTGGTGAGCGACGCAGATATTCTGGCCGCGTACGAACGCATGAGCGGCCCGGGATATCACGCGACCGGAACATGCAGCATGGGCACGGTCGTCGACGCAAACCTGCAAGTGCGAGGCGTTACAGGGTTACGTGTGGCCGACATCTCGGTGCTCCCCACACAGATCTCCGGCAACACCAATGGCCCTGCCATGGTGGTCGGCTGGCGTGCGGCCGAGCTGATCCTGCAACGTTCGCTGGCGAGCGCCGCCTAGCCCTCCCGGCGCGCTTGTCTGGCAATGTGATACCTGTTATTTTAAAAATGCATAGCAGGTATCGCATACCTGTCGCATGGGCTGCTATGGCGTAGCTCATATTCATAAAGCATCGACGAAGGGGGGCATACTCGTGATGCATTCACGCGGGATTCGTTTCATGAGTTCCTGCATCGCTGCGGTTGCATCGGCAACCTCGGTGTATGCGCAGGACGTTTCCACCGCCGACCCGGCGGCAGCGCAGACCGAAGGTTCCGGGCTGGAAGAGGTCATCGTCACGGCACAACGCCGCGCCGAGAATCTGCAAAGAGCGCCCGTCGCCGTGTCCGTGCTTTCTGCCGATGCGCTGGTCGATCGCGCAGTCACGACTGAGTCCGATCTGCCGCAGCTCGCGCCCGGACTTTCCGTCCGCGCTTCGCAGAGCTCGAACCAACTCAATTACGCGCTGCGAGGCCAGTCGCTCGATGCGTTCAGTGCCACTCGCCCGGGAGTGCTGCCCTACGTGAACGAGATTCAGGTCGGTGGCGGCGGCGGTTCATCGGCCTTCTACGACCTGCAGTCGGTGCAGGTGCTGAAGGGTCCGCAAGGCACCCTGTTCGGGCGCAACGCCACCGGCGGCGCCGTTCTATTCACCACCGCCAAGCCCGTGAACGAGTTTGGCGGCTACACGCTGGCGCGCGTGGGCAACTATGACCTGCGGCAACTGGAAGGCGCGATCAACGTGCCCGTCGTTGATGAGACGCTGCTGGTACGCCTCTCCGGGTTTTATCAAAAGCGCGACGGCTATCAGAAGAATCTGCTCAAGGATGAGCGAGCCGGCGATGTCGATCGATACGGCGGCCGCGCCAGCGTGACGTTGAAGCCTACCGAGCGCATCACGAACGAGTTGGTCGTCGACTATCTGCACGCGGACGGCAACAGCCTCGTGGGCGGGCTGTACAGCCTCAACCCGAACGGCCTGGTGCCGATCATCGCGCTCACCAACTTCGGCAATGCCGCGCAGTTCGATTCGATCATCAGCGGTTTCGTCGCCGGCGCGGGCGGTCCTCCCAACGCGGGCCAAGGCGCAGCCGCAGCCTACGCAGCAGCCAATCCGACGCTCGATCCCGGCGGCGTCGCCTCCTACCTGCAAACGCAGCGCCGACGCGGCCCGTACGAGGTCGAATCGGATGGGCCGAACGAGTATCGTGCGCGCAATACGGTCGTCTCCAATATCACCAGCTTCGAGGTAGGTGAGAATGCCACGATTCGTAACATCGCCGGCTACACGAACATCGAGGGCGACCTGTATGGCGACATCGACGGCGTGCCGTACGGCATCGATGACAATGGCGCAACAGGTAACATCCAGCGCACCCGACAATACTCCGACGAGTTGCAGCTGCAGGGCGAATCGTTCGACGGCCAGCTCAAGTATGTCGTCGGCGGCTACTACTCGTACGAACGCAACTTCAATCTCACGACCAGCCGACTGCTGAACTTCCCGATCATCGCTTCGGTGCAGCTCAATACGTCCGTCATCCACAACAAGACTCTCGCCGGCTACTCGCAAGGCACTTATGACTTGAGCGAGCTGACCGGCATCGAAGGCCTGGGTGTCACGGCCGGAGCTCGCTATACGAGCGAGAAGATCAGCATTGACACGCTGCCGGACGATATCTCGTTCGACGACTCGCCGTCGATTCGAGCGCGTTATGACTTTTCCCAATCCAAGACCTTCGACAACGTGAGCTGGACGTTCGGTATTCAAGAGCAGCTCAATCCGAATGTGCTCCTCTATCTCGCCTCTCGCCGCAGCTTCCGCAACGGCGGCTACAACAACGTCGTGCGGCCGGTACCGGGGCTCGGTACCGAAGGCGGTAACGGCTACGACACAGAGCAAGTCACAGACGTCGAAGTCGGCACGAAGTTCGACGGTCGCCTCGGCGGCATGCCTGCGCGATTGAACGTCGCGCTCTATCACAATTGGATCGAGGACGCGCAGCGCGTTGCTTATACGCTGGTCGCTGGTTCACCGGCTGCCGTGACAGTCAATGTGCCGGAGGCTCGTGTGCGCGGCGTGGAGATCGATGGCCTGATTGAACCCACGACATGGCTCCAGCTGGGCGCCGCAGTGAATTACACGGATGCCGAGTTCACCGACAATCTGGTCTCTGTGTCGGGCGGCACGCCGGTTGAATTCGGCACGTATCCGGACACCCCGGAATGGTCCGGATCCGCATTCGGCCAACTGACCGTGCCTGTCTCCTCCGCGTTGGAGCTGACCTTCCGAACCGACGTCTATGCTCAGGAGAGCGCTTGGTTCAGCTCGACTGGCAATCTCAATCCTGCCACTGAATTGCCGGGATACGCGCTGGTCAACTTCCGTATCGGCCTGCAGGATGAGGCCGCGGGATGGTCGGTTTCCGCCAATCTGAAGAATGCATTCGATCGCGTCTATTGGGTGGGCGGCGTCGCGCTGGGCGAATTGTTCCAGACCAACACCGCCGTCCCCGGAGAGCCGCGCACGTTCCTTCTTGAAACCAGCTACCGCTTCTGATGCTCAGACACGGCGATCCGCATTGGATCGCCGTTCTGTTTCTGGGTTGAGACTCATCAAAATGTAGTGGTGACCGAGAACCTGATGGAAGCGGGCATGCCCTGCTGCACCAGGCTCGCTCCAGTCGCGGCCCAATAGCGCTTGCCAGTGATGTTCTCGCCATTGACTCTGAAAGTGACCTTCCGCTCGCCGAGCTCGGTCGAATAGCTCGCGCCGAGATCATAAGTCGTATAGCCCGGGATGAATGCGGTGTTCGCCGCGTTCACCGCTCGCTCACTGGTGTAGAACGCGCCTGCCGAAACGCGCAGTCCAGGTACGAGCGGCAGCCGGTACTCGAGGAACGCCGAGGCCGTGGTCTCGGCGGTGTTCTCGATGTGCTTGCCGACCACGGCAGCCGCACCGCTCTCCTGGATGGCATCGAGCGAGATGGCGCTGATGGCGATCGACAGGTCGCGGGTGATCTCGCCCATCGCGCTGATCTCATATCCCTTGTAGCTGGCCCGACCGTCGCGCACGAAGAAGTTGCTCGGGTTGAGATAGGACGACGCGCGATCGATATCGAAGTACGCAGCCGTGATCATCAGGCCCGGCATGGGCTCGATCTTGACGCCCAGCTCATGCTGCTCGCTGACTGCCGCCGGCAGGATGGTGCCGGCATTCGCCGAGATACCCGGCGCGGTGCCGCCCTCTTCCAGGCCCTCGATGTAAGTACCGTAGATGCTGATCCATTCGCGCGGCTTGAGCAGCGCGCCGTAGGAAAGAGATTCCGGTGTCGCCACGTACGTCGACGCTGGACTGGAATTGCGATAGTCGGTGCCACGATAGCCGGCGGTGAGTTGCAGCCATTCGGTGATCTTGGCGCGGTCCATGATGTAGTAGCCGGCATCTCTGACTTCCGCTGGATTCGGAACGATGCGTACCGGATTCGCCTGCTCCGGGATGTCGACCGGGTTATATAGATTCTGGGCATATGAAGTACGAGCGGCGGTCGGGATTAAAGACCGCGTGGTCGTTTCCGCATAGCCGATCAGGATCTCATGCTCGATCGGCCCGGTGTTGAACGCGCCGGCGAGATCGCCACGATAGATGAAGTTCTCGTAATCGTTGCGATAGAAGATCGCGACATTGACGGTGCCGTTGCCAGTCGCGAGGTCATAGCCGCTGAAGGACGAATAGCGGCGCGTGCGGCTCAGCGACGATTGCCCCACGCTGAACGACGCGCTCCACGCGGGCGAGAAGTTGTAACGCACCTTCGACATGAGGTTGTATTCATAGCCGTCGGCCTGCAACCAGTCCGCGCCCACGTTCTTCGACGGCCGCTGCAGCGGCAGGATTGTAGTCACGCCATTGACCGGGGCGGGCAACGCGTACTCGGTCGGCTCGGTCACCGTGCGATAGATGTACTCGCCGTCGAGCTCGAACGACAGCTTCTCGGTCGGCTCCCATTGATACGCAGCCGAGGCGAAATGTCGGTCGCCCGACGTGCGATCGACGCCGGTCTCGATGGTCGCAGCGGCGGCATTGATGCGCAGTCCCTGGTTGCCCCAGCTGCGGCTCACATCGAAACCGCCGCCGTACCCGCCCTTGCTGTTGCCAGACAGCTCCACGCTGGTGAGCGGCTGCGGCGTCGGCCGCTCGGAAGTGAGATTGACGATACCCGCCGGCGAGGCGAAGCCGTAATACAGGCCCGACGCGCCCTTCAGAATCTCCACGCGATCCTTGTTCTCCAGCGGCATGTCGATCAGGTTCACGATCGGCAAGATGCCGTTGAGACGGTAGTTGGTGAAGTTGTTCACCGGAATGCCCCGGATGGCGAGGTTGCTGTAGATCACCGTGTTGATCTGCGATGCCGTCACGCCCGCCGTATTGCGCGCGGCGTCGAAGACAGTAACGGCCTGTTGCGAATTGAGCAGGTCCTTGGTTACGACTGCGACGGTCAGCGGCGTATCGATCGCACGCTGATTGCGGAAGGTGCCGGCCTGCACGAACTGCGCGCCGAAGCTGTCCTTCCGGTCGGCGGTCACCACGATCTCTTCGAGAACGGTGCCTTCGCGCTTCGCGTCCTGTTGCGACCGCTGATTCGAGTCCTGGGCCAGCGCCGTTGCCGACACGAGCAGCGATGCCAGCACCGCCACCGACTCACCCGCGCCGCGAGCGGCGCCCGATTTGAACTGTCTGTATTTCATTCTGTAGATCCCCATCCCCACAAAAGACCACGAATGTCGGTTTCTAGTAGGTGTAAAGCACCAGAAACTCGCGGCGCTGTCGATTTCAATAAACGCAAGGGTCACCGCGAAAATGTTGGGCCGGCAGCCACCCGCGGTTTTTGGGGATCGGCCTGCAGTTTATTGAAATCGACAGGCCGCGCAAAAGACGCGACCTTTGCGGGGCCAATCGTTCCGGGCGGGAGAGCAGCGATGGATCTGGACGGACTGACAGTGGTGAGTGTCGAGCAGGCAGTGGCGGCGCCGCTTGCATCGGGCCTGCTCGCGCAAGCCGGAGCCCGCGTACTCAAAGTGGAGCGCCCCGAGGGAGACTTCGCTCGCAACTACGACCGCGACGTGGCTGGCCTCAGCGCCTACTTCGTGTGGCTGAATGCCGGCAAGGAATCGCTCTGCGTGGACCTGCGCGAGGACCGCGGACGTAAGCTGCTCGCCTCGCTGATTGCAGCGGCCGACGTTTTCATTCAGAACTTGAAACCGGGCGCTTTGGCTCGCAGGGGATTCGACTCGGCGGCGCTGCGGGCACGCCACCCCCAACTCATCACCTGCGATATCACAGGCTTCGGCGCGACCGGTCCCTGCGCTGGATTGAAGGCCTACGATCTGGTCGTTCAGGGTGAAGTCGGCCTGTGCGCGATCACTGGCAGTACGGAGCCGGCGAGAGTCGGCATCTCCATCTGCGACATCGCCGCGGGCGTCACCGCACACACCGCGATTCTGCAGGCACTGTTTGCGCGAACGCGCTCGAAGCGAGGGCGTGGTATTCAGGTCTCCCTCTTCGACAGCCTGGCGCAGTGGATGAGCGTTCCGCTGTTGCAATACCTGTACGGCGGCCGTACCTCGCAACGGCTGGGAGTCGCCCATCCGACCATCGCGCCGTACGGTGTCTTCGCCTGTGCCGACGGCGTGAAACTCATCCTCTCCGTGCAGAACGATCGCGAGTGGTCCACGTTCGCCGCCACGTTCCTGCAACAACCCGGACTCGGCACGGATCAGCGCTTTCACGACAACACGGCGCGTGTCACGAACCGCCCGACGGTCGATGCAATCGTCGCCGAAGCATGCGCGCGTCTGTCGTATGCAGAAGCGAGTCGGCGCCTGGGCGAGTTGGAAATCGCGCACGGACGCCTGAACTCACTTGCAGATGCGGCGGCCCATCCTCACCTGCGCACGGTGAGCGTCGAGACTCCGAACGGCACGGTGCGTGTCGTGGCTCCGGCAGCCATCGTTTCCGACGATGCTACGAATGTCCCTTTGAGAGTGCCCGCGCGCGGTCAGCACACTCACGCCATCGAGCAAGAATTCGCCCAGGGCAGGCGCTGCTGAGACGTGCCGAACAGATCACTCGGCACGAGTACAGCAAACACTGTGCCCCGAGCTCACCTCGATCATGAGCGGCACGCCGCGGCTCTCCGGCACGCCCGGAATGCAACCGTTATTGAAATAGCCATGGCCTGCCGGTGCACACTGAGCGCGTGCCGGAAACGTGTGCAACTCGTACGCGCCGCCGGCTCGGCGCACGAGTCGCGGCGTCGCCTCCAGCAAGCGAATCGTGTACGGATGCCGAGGCGAATCGAAGATCTCGTTGCGCGCCCCGATCTCCAGCACCCGGCCACGAAACATCACCGCAACACGATCGGCCATTTGCTCCACCACGCCGAGGTCGTGCGAGATGAACAAGTACGTGAATCCATACTTTTCCTGCAACCGGGTCAGTAACTGCAGCACCTGGCGTTGGATCGTCACATCCAGCGCCGACACGGGCTCGTCGGCGACGATGAATCTCGGCCGGGCAACGATGGTGCGCGCGATACAAACACGCTGGCGCTGTCCGCCAGACAGCTCATGCGGATAGCGCTGCAGATAGGCGCCGGGCAGCCCGACTTCTTCGAGCATTTCCCTCGCTTGCCGCAGCCGTTCCCCGTTATCGAGGCCGGCAACGTGCCGCAAGCCTTCCGCCACGATGGCCCCCAGCGTCATCCGTGGATCGAGCGATGAGTACGGATCCTGAAACACCATCTGCGTGCGCGTCCTGAAGCGCGCGATGGCAGCAGCATCCATACCATCGAAGTCCTGGCCACCGAAACGAATGGAACCCGAGCTGCTCTCGCACAGACGCAGCAGCGTGCGGCCGATCGTGGTCTTGCCGGAGCCGGATTCACCGACGACCGCGAGCACCTCGCCGTCATAGATGGACAGCGTCACCTTGTCGACAGCACGCTTGGTGGCCGCACGCCGCCACAGCGCGGCCCGCTTGCGACGAAAATCCACGCATAGATCTTCGATTTCCACGAGCGGAGTACGCACAGCTTCGTTGGTCGACGCGCGCAGGGGCAATGCATCCATCAACGCTTGCGTGTACTCATGGGTCGGATGCAACAGCATCCGGGCAGGCGGGCCCTGCTCCACTGTTTCTCCCCGACGCAATACCGTCACGTCATCGGCATATTGCGCCACCAGCGCCAGATCGTGGCTGATCAACAGCACCGCGGCGCCGATCTCACGCGTCAGCGCGACCATGAGGTCCATGATCTCCTTGCGGATCAGGGCATCGAGCGCCGTGGTCGGCTCATCGGCAATGAGCAATCGCGGCCGCATCGCCAGCACCGACGCCAGCATGATCCTCTGCCGCATGCCACCCGAGAACTGGCGAGGATGGGCTCGCAGCGCCTCGTCCGGATCGGCGATCCTGACTTTCTCCAGCATCGTTACGCAACGCCGCCGCGCCTCTGCCTTCGACACGCGCTCGTGCAGCCGCATCGCCTCCATCATCTGGAAGCCGATCGTGAGCGCGGGATTCAGCGACACCATCGGCTCCTGAAACACGGCCCCGATCTGCCGGCCGCGCAGGGAGCGCATCTGCTTTTCATCGAGTTGCTGGAGCGGCGCGCCGTTGAAAACGATGTTACCGCCGCTCAACGCCGCAACCGGCGGCAACAGCCGCAGAACGGAGCGACCGATCAGCGTCTTGCCGCTGCCGGACTCACCGACCAGCGCCGCGATCTGGCCGCTCTCGATCGACAGACTCACATCATTGACGACGCGCCGTGCCTCGCCCGCGCCGCTACGGACGTCGATCCTCAGCTTGTCGATGGTCAAGACGCGGCTCATAAATGTTTCATCCGCGGATCGAAGTAGTCACGCAACGCATCGCCGAACAGATTGATGCCGAGCAAGGAGATCGACAGCGCGAATCCCGGCGCGAGCGCGAGCCATGGCGCATCTTCGAAATAGACACGACTGTCCGCCAGCATGCCTCCCCAACTCGCCGCTGGCGGCGGCACGCCCAGGCCCAGGAACGACAATGCGCTCTCGGCAAGCAGCGCCCAGCCGAAGATCGATGTCGCCAGCACGATGACCGGAGCGAGCGTGTTCGGCAGCACGTGACGGAACAACGTGAACGCCCGGCTGTTGCCCATGATCGTCGAGGCATCGACGAAATCCCGATGCCTCACCCCGAGCACCGCGGCCCTCACGACGCGCACCACCGAAGGCAGATAGGCGATGCTCAGCGCCAGCACCGGCGTATAAGGTCCTGCGCCGAATACCGTCACCACGGCCAGCGCCATGATCAGCGAAGGAAACGCCAGCAGCGCATCCATCACCGCCATCACGATCCTGTCGAGCCAGCGCCCGTAGAAACCGCAGGCTGCGCCGATCAGCGCGCCAATGGAGGTTGCGATCAGCGACGTCATCGCGGCGATGCCGACACTGACCACCGCACCCGAGAGCACGCGACTGATCACATCGCGCCCCCACTCGTCCGTGCCGAGCCAGTGCGCAGTCGAAGGCGCACTCAAGCGGTGGTGGAAATCGATCGCGATTGGATCGTAGGGCGTATACACGATGCCCATCAACGCAGCGCTCAGCATGACCGCCACCAGCGCGCCGCCGGCCACCGCGTTCGGACGTCGCGCGAAGACCTCCCACCAGCGCTCAGTCATGCTCCACCGCCGGATTGAACAGTGGATACGTCAACTCGGTGATGATGTTCACGACCACATACGCCAGCGTCACGAACAGCATGCAGCCCTGAATGACGGGATAATCGCGCGCGAAGATACTTTCGACCAGCAGCCGTCCTAGCCCGGGCAGCGTAAACACCGTCTCGGTGACGACCGCCCCGCCGAGCAACGATCCGAGCGTGAGGCCGATCATCGTCCAGGTCGGCGCCATGGCATTCGGCAACGCGTGCCGCGCCATGACCGAAAACTGCGGCAACCCCTTCGCCTGCGCATGTGTGATGTATTCCAGTCGAGCAACGTCGATCGTACTGGAGCGTATCAGCCGCACCAGCACACCGGCCTCGATGAGCGCGAGGGTGACCACCGGCATGATCAGGTAGCTGACGCCCTCGCGAAAATTCTCCAACAACGAGACATAGCCGACGACCGGCAAGAGATCGAGCTTCACGCCCAGGAACAGCAGCAGTAACAAGCCCAACCAGAAGCTCGGAATCGACAGCGCGACGGTTGCAGCCGTCATGATCAGCGCGTCGGTCCGCGAGTTCTGTTTCCAGGCCGCGATCGAGCCGGCCGGAATCGCGATCAGCACCGCCAGCAGCACTGCCGGCACGACCAGCGAAGCCGTGACGCCAAAACTCGGAATCAACAGGTCGAGCACCGGACTCTGCTGGGCAATCGAAACTCCCAGGTCACCCCGCGCCAGCTGCAGCAGCCAATGCAGGAACTGGACGCCGATGGGTTGATCGAGCGCCAGCTGCGTGCGCAACCGCGCCAGCGCGACGGGGTCGTCCACTTCGCCCAGCATCAGCTGCGCCGGATCGCCGGGGATCAACCGCATCATGCAGAACACGACCAGCAGAACGATCAGCAGCGTCGGCAGTGTGAGCGCCAGGCGGCGCAGAAGATATCGCGTCATACGGAACGCACACCAACCCGTTGCGTCGACCTCATGCCTTCGCGCGCCCGGCGAGCGATCCACAACAGCAAGCCGAACGCCATCGTGCCCGCCAGCCACACGCCGACGAGTATCGCCAACAGCCGAGTGGCCACGCCGCCCCACTCTCCCGAATGGATTGGATAAAGCGCGACGAAGATTTTGTCGGCCATCGACATCCTGAGTGCATCGAACGTTGCCATGGGTTCACCGGTATCGGCGTCAACGCGCACCTGGGTGGCTCCGTAGATCCGCCGCAGCTCGCCCGGCTGGCGCAAGCGGATCGAGTACCAAGGCCGCTGCTCGCTGGGCATCGAGACGATTGCGACCGTTGCGTCCTGATAGAGATGCCGCGCAACCTCAACAGCTGCCGCGGACGAAATCATCCGTCCATCACGAGCGGACACCGCGCTACTCGTTGCTGGCGCGAGCGGGGCCGTGGCAGCGGCAGGTAATTCCTGTGTCCACGTCATGAGACTACCGGTGAGCGCGACCAACGATGCGAAGGGTGCGAGCCACAGGCCCATTGCCCTATGCCATGCGAATCGCTTCGCCGCCGGTGCTTTGGCAGGCCGCGGGAACAAGGCAGCACGCCACTGCCCCGCCCGCGGCCAGGCGAGCTTCAGTCCCAGTACGATATTGATGAGCAGGAACACGCCGCTGATGCCGATGAGCCATTCGCCAAACCTGCCGGCAAGCAGTTGCTTGTGAGCCAGCAGTACGAAGCGGAACAGGCCGAGTTGTGAGCGCGGTTCCTCCCAGGCACTGGTGCGCAAAACGATGCCGGTTGCGCCATCGATGCGAACCACCTCGCGCGCGGCTCCCGCACGCTCGATCAGCACATCGACCTGACCTGCGACTCCCCCGCTGACAAAATATTCAACGATCTTCGTCGCCGGCTCTCCTTGCGCGAGCTGCCCGAGCACCCTGTCGACAACGGCAAAGTTCACCGCCTGTCCGGACGCACCCAACGATTTGTCATCCAGCTCACGATGGAAGACCAGCAGCATTCCCGTCAAAGCCTGCAACAACCACAGGGCACCGAGACACAGCGCCAGATACTTGTGACAGAGGCGGAATGCCGCTTTCATCTATTGCAACGCGCGGACCACAGCCGCGAAAAAGGTTTCATCGATCAGCTCGACGCGCGACACGACACTGGGCTTCGAGCGGGCGCTGAGCAGAACAATCACGACCCGCTCGCGGGGATGCACATAGATGTATTGGCCAAACACACCTTCCGCCTGGAAGGCGCCGACGTGCAAAGGCTCGTCCTGCGGAGGAATCCACCACAAGTATCCGTAAGGAACGGGACTGCCACTCACGATCTGTGGCACGCCGCCCTCGGCGACCCAGTTGTCCGGAACGATCTGTCTGCCGTTGGCACGGCCGCCTTCGAGCACCAACTGACCGAAGCGACCGTAGTCGCGCAACGTCGCGCTCATGCCACCGCCCGCCAGCACCATCCCGTCCGGGGAATCGAGCCACCAGGTCGCATCGCGCTCCATGCCGGCCGGCGCCCAGATTTTTTCCGACAGATAATCGACCAGCGAGCCGCCTATGGCCGCCTCCATCACCGCCCCCAACACATACGAATCGCCGGTGTTGTATTTCCAGAGCGAGCCCGGCGGCCCAGCCCGACGCAGCGAGTTCATGTGACGAACCACGGCGCCGGGTTGCAGCGTCATCTGACAGTCGAGCAACCTGCGACGATCCGATTCGGGATTGGTGTAGGTCTCGTCCCAACTCACCGCCGTCGTCATCGTCAGTAAGTGGCGCACTGTCACTTGCTCGTAGGCGCCGCTCGCCAGCAGCGGCACATAACGCGACGCGAGGTCATCCAGGCTGCGGATGGCACCCTCGCGAACGGCCACACCGACCAGCATCGACAGCACCGACTTCGCCATCGAGCACGACGCCCAGCGCGTCTGCGGTCCGATGCCCAGCTCGTAGTTCTCCATCGCCACCTCGCCATCCTTGAGCACCAGCAGTCCGGCAATCCGATTGGTCGTCAGAAAGTCGTTCAGATCGAACCTGCGACCCTGCTGCTCGAACTGCAGGTCCGGAAACGGCTGGCGTCGCGCCGTGAGGACGCGAACCGGACCGCCGCGACGCACCTCTCGTGCCGGAAACATCTGGTCGCTGTGCGAAAACGTATGCACGGCGACGCCCGGCCGCATGTTGCCGGACAGAAAGGTGCGAAAGTCCGCGACGTGGAGATAAGGCGATGACATGTTAGAGCTTCACCTCGCGAGCGGTCGGGGCCCAGCCCGTGTAAGTGCGCCACTCGTCGTAATCCGCGCCGATGAGTTTCCTGACCTCCGGGTCCTGGATCTTGTCGAGCGCTTGCTTGCTCGCCTGCGTCCACAGCTCCTCGGGTGCGTCCAGCGCAGCCATGTTTCGATACTGGTACATCATCAGGATGTTCGGATCGTCCGCGCCGCGCGGCTCGATGATCAGAATCTTGTAGTCGGTGATGAGACCGGCCGCCTTCCAGGCGGCCAGATTGTGTTTGTAGACCTTGGTCAGGTAGTTCAGATAGTCGTCCATCTTGTCTTCGGCAACGCGCGCGGTCCACGTGCGCCACACCGGCCCCTTGTCGATGTCCTTGGCCAGATCCACTGGGTCGCTGTCTTTGTGAGCAACAGCGGCAAGCGGCGTCAGCGCGGTGAGCGCCAGGACGACGGCCGTCACTCGCGACAGCGTTTTTTCGGACTTGCGATGCGTGCGAATCACTGATGTCTCCCGAACTGTGGCTCGATCCCCGGGCTCCACTAAACCAAGAACACCGCTCCCCTGTCGATTTCAATAACCGCAACACGGGGTGCAAAAATGTGAGTCAGCTCGACGGCGGACGCACGCCCCACAACCGGGCGCGCCCGAAGACCCATGAGTCGAAGCCACTCACACCGCGACGCACGGCGTTCACGTCCGACAGGCTGTAGAGGACGATCAGCGGACAATCCGCGACCATCAGCTCATGCATGCGATCGAACAAGCGCTGGCGCGTCGCCGGATCGGAGCTTTCGCCGGCGGCGCGTTGCAGATCGAGCGCCACCGGGTTGTCCCACAGCTTGGTGTGGCTGCGGCTGCGATCGCCCAGCATCGCGTCGTAATTCAAATAGGGATCGGCCCGCGCCGTGAACCCGAACGACATCAACTGATACTTGCCCGCTTTCCAGCGATCGAGCTGCGTGGCCCATTCCAGCACTTCGAGCTGGATATCGATGCCCGCCTCGCGCGCCATGGCCTGGACCAGCAACGCCTGATTGAACATCGCCGGGTAACGGCGATTGGTGGTGAGAACGATGGGCTGGCCTCGATATCCCGCCTCCACCAGCAACGCTCGCGCCTGCGCGACGTCATGAGCGCCACCGGAAGCTTGTATCGAGGAGTAATAGGAACTGGAGCTTGGAATGACCGATGGATTCGCCACGCCGACATCGTTGGTGACGAGTGCGGCGATGGCAGTCCGATCGAGACTGAGCGCGAGCGCCCGACGCATCCGAACGTCGCCCAGCAACGGCGCCCGGTCTTGAATCAAGATCGCGTAGTTGACCAGCATCGGCTTCGCCATCAGCGTCACGCCGGACACCCGCTGTAATTGCACCATCTCGGCGGCCGGCACTTCCGGCATGACATCGACCTGACCTTTCACGAGTGCCGCGAGACGTGCGGAACCGTCGCGAATGATCAACCAACGCACTCGAGGCGCGTACGCGAACTTGCCACCAGTATTGCCGTCGCGCGCTTCGTTCCGGCTGCGATAGCCACTGAATGCCCGTAGGTCGATGTACTGTCCGCGCTTCCACGCATCCAGCATGTAGGGCCCGGTGGCAACTGGGGCGTTCCAGCTGCCATCCGCGTTGACCGACGAGCGATGCAGAATCGCACCGCCGCCGCACTGGATCGCCGCCATCTGACTCAGAAACATCGGCTGCGGACGATTGAGCTTGAACACGACAGTGTCCGGCCCGAGCGCGGTCACCGACTCGATGCGATTGCCACGCGTACCATCGAAATCGCTCAGGCAACTCCAGCCTGTCTTCGGATCGAGATACCGCCGCCACGACCACACGACATCGTCCGCGGTGACCGCAGCTCCATTGTGAAATCGTAGCTGCGGACGCAGGCGAAAGGTGTACTGAGTGCCGTCGGTTGACACTGCAACCGAGTCAGCGAGCAGCGGCCCGGCGCTGCCGTCTTCCCGATAGGCCACCAGGCCTTCGAGAATATGCATCATCACGGTATCGGTGTTCGCGTCGCGATTGACGCCGGGGTTGGTACTACGGATATCCGATGTGAGCGAGACGCGCAGCGTGCCGTCCCGCTCGCTGGCCGACGCGGCCTGCAACAGCGCTGCGGCGGTCAGCGCGACCAGCAGATCCCGCCATCGTTTCCACGCCGCCGCGTGGCTGTGCCCGTCACTGGGTATAGTGCTCGATGATGCGGCGTGCGTCGCTGATCTCATCGCAGATCCAGTCGTGTAGCAGGCGCACCTGTCTTCGATCCGACAAGCCGGGCGCACGCACCAGGAAATAGGAAACATCGCTCGGCACGCATTTCTTGACTGGCGCGATCAATTGCCCCGATTCCAGGGCATCGTGACCGAGCACCACGTCCGTGATGGCGATGCCGAAGCCGGCCTCCGCCGCCTGCAGCGCCAGATCCAACCCGTCGAAATCCAGGCCGCCGCTGGTGTCGAAGCGGCCGCCGCCCCAGCGCTCCGACCAGACTCGCCAGTCGTCCCGGCTGGGCAACGGATGCAGCAGCGTCAGCTTCTCGAAGTCCTTCGAGGACGTGAGCTGGCGGCCGGTGAGATAGGTGGATGCGCACACCGGCGTGAGCCATTCGGGGTACAGCTCGGTGGCATGTTCGGCGGACCAGTTGCCGAGACCATAGCGAATCCCCAGGTGCGCCTCGCCGTCGCCCGACACCATGTCGTGCCAGCGCGTATGAACGATCACGCGAATCAATGGATGCTGAGCCTGAAAGCGCTGTAACCGAGGATACAGCCAGCGCACCGCGAAGGTAGGCAATACACGGATATGGACGGTATCCTGGTCGCGCTGGAACGAATCGATCGTATTCGCGATCTGGTCGAACGCGCCGCGTGCGCTGGCGGCCAGCGCACGCCCGGCTTCGGTGATTTCCAGGCCATTGTGGTTGCGATTGAACAGCGAGATACCGAGCTGCTCTTCCAGGATGCGCACCTGACGGCTGACGGCGCTCTCGCTGATCCGGAGCACGCCGGCGGCCTTCTTGATGCTCAGATAGTTGGCCACCACCTCGAAACAACGCAACGCATTCAACGATGGCAGCCGGCGGGGCATGGCAGTGGATCTTCTGTCCTGTGGCGGAACGTGACCCGATCATAAGGATATCCCCGTTGAGTACGCAAAGCGCGCGTGGCGCTCAGGGCTGGTGCACGCCGATCCAGATCGTTTTCGACTGTAGATATTGATCCAGGGCCTCCGTCCCCTTGTCCCGCGCCAGCGATCCGGAGCGCTTGTAGCCGCCAAAGGGCGTCTTGATGTCGCCCTCGGTGAAACCGTTGATGGCGACGGTCCCGCAAGCCAGTCGCCGGGCGGCGAGCAACGCGGCGTTCAGGTCGCGGGTATAGACCGTGGCGTGCAGGCCATAGTCGGTGTCGTTGGCCACGGCCAGCGCCTGATCGAGCCCGCTCACACCGATCACTCCCAGCACCGGCCCGAAGATCTCCTCGCGGGCGATCTTCATAGCCGCAGTCATATCGGAGAACACCGTCGGGCCGACGAACCAACCCGGCCGCTCGTCGTATGCATGGGCCAGGTCCAGCGCCACTTGCGCGCCTTCGGACTTGCCATGCGCGACATAGTCGAGCACGCGCTCCCGATGCTCCGGCGTAATCATCGGCCCGAGCTGCGTCCGCGGGTCCAGCGGATCGCCGACCACGATCTGCCGAGCACGTTCGACCACCCGCCGCAGGAACTCATCGCGAACCGCAACGTCGACGATCTGTCGCATGTTGGCCGAGCAATTCTGTCCGCCGTTCCAGAACGCCGAGGTGATGGCGTTTTCGATCAGCTCATCGGTGATGGGCGCATCCGCCAGCACGATGAACGGGCTCTTGCCACCCATCTCCAGGCCGACCGGCTTGAGATTACTCTCGCTCGCGTAGCTCAGGAAACAGCGGCCGACTTCGGTCGAGCCGGTGAACGAGACGACGTCGATATCGTTGTGACAACCGACCGCGCGCCCCGCCGTCTCGCCCATGCCCGGGACCACATTGAGCACGCCTGGCGGCAGACCCGCCTCGCTCGCGAGCTCGGCGAGCCTCAGCGTCGACAAGGATGTCTGTTCCGCCGGTTTCACGACAGCGGAGCAACCACTGGCGAGCGTCGGTCCCAGCTTCCACGCCGCCATGAGCAGCGGGAAATTCCAAGGCAGCACGAGCCCGGCGACGCCCATCGGCTCTTTGACGATGAGCGCGCAGGCATCGCCGCCGGTCGGCGCCACCTTGCCAAAGGTCTTGTCGATCAGTTCGGCATACCATTCGAAGGTCGCCGGCACTTCGACATCGATCTCGCGCAGGCAGTCCCGGATGGGCTTGCCGCTGTCGAGACTTTCGAGCACGGCGAGCTGTTCGCTGTGCTCACGAACCAACTGCGCGAGTCGCAGCAGTACGCGTTTACGTTCCTCGGGCGCCGCACGTGACCATGTCCCGTCATTGAACGCCCGCCTCGCAGCGGCAACGGCGCGATTCACATCCGCGATCTGACAATGCGCGACAGTGCCGATGACGTCGCCGGTCGCCGGATTGCGCGTCTCCATGACGAGGCCCGACACCGGCGCGACGTATGCGCCATCGATAAAGGCCACGGCCGTGGGCAAGCGCAGACTTTGCGCCACGCGTGCGTAGTAATTTCGATCTTTCTCGCTCATTGCAGCCTCCCCGTCGGATGCGCACCGCTACAGCGGTGCATGCGGACGCCCGTACTCGCCCAGCGCGAAACGCTCCAACCGCAGCGGCTTGAGCACACTGTTGGGCGTCGAGCCCAAGGCCAGCGACGCGACGGTCTTGCCCACCGCCGGACCGAGACCGAAGCCGTGACCGGAGAACCCGGTCGCCACGATCAACCCCCGCACAGCCGACGGCGTATCGACGACCGGCAACGCATCGGGCAGCACGTCGATCAGCCCGGCCCAGGACTTCACGATCGAGACTTCGCCCGCGTTGGCGAACAGGCTCTGAAACAACGCAACGTTCTTCATGGCGCGTTTGCGGTTCGGCGCGATGCTCGGCCGGCGCGGCTCCAGGGCGAGCCGTTCCTTCGGCAAGGTGAGCCGGCGGTGGAGATCGTCGAGGAATGGCCGGCCGAGCCGGAACGAGAACGTGCGCCAGTTACGAAACAGCTCGGGAATAAAAAAGCGCGCGGAGCGCATCGAATCGAGAGTGACATCGACGTCCGAGAGCGACTCCGCGGCAAGAATGCACGAGCCATCGGGCCGCTGACGCAGGCCCAGACCATAACCGCAAAAGCAGGATTCGCTGAGCAGCGGTGCGGGCGAAGTGAGCGAGACGGTGCTACGCACGACCTGCTGCGGAAGAAACAAATTGAGCTTGCGAAGCAAATGATGCGAGTGGGCGCCGGCCGCGCAGATCACCATCTTCGAGCGAATGAAACCGTGCTCGGTCTGCACTCCCGTCACTGCACCCGCCGCCGCATCGATCGCGAGCGCGCCACAATCTTCCAGAATTTGCGCGCCCCTGTTTTCCGCCGCTCGCGCGAACGCCGTCGTCGCCAGTCCCGGCTCCGCCTGACCGTCCGAGCTCGTGTATAGAGCCCCTGGAACTTTGACGCGCAACTCCGGCATGAGTGCAGCCACTTCGCGTCCCGACAGCATGCGGGCATCGTTCGGAATACCCCGCACGCGAGCGATCCATTGCTCGAACTGCGCAAGCTCCGCTTCGCTCTGCGCAAGGAAGATACAACCGGTGCGTCGCCAGGCGATTTGCGAGCTCAGCTCCTGCTCCAGCGTGGGCCACAGCGACAACGCCTCGACCGCGATGGGCAGCTCGGCCGGATCGCGGTATTGAGTACGCACGAATCCCCAGTTGCGTCCGGATTGCTGGGCAGCGACCTTGTCTTTCTCGACCAGCACCACGCCGACACCCGCCTTGGCCAGGTAATACGCCGTGGCGGCGCCCATGATGCCGCCACCGACGATCACGACATCGGCCGATTCGGGGAACGCGCTGTGCCGATGGCCGATGCGCGCCATCACGTCATCGGGAATATGGGGATAGAGACTAAGCGCCCGCATCGACCGCCGCATCCATGTCCATTTCGATTCGAATCGCCGGATCGAACAGTCCCGCCTGCACCGTCGTGCACGTGGGATCGATGCCTGCGAAGGTGCTGGCGAACACTTGCATGATCGTTTCGTAATCTTCGGGCCGCGCGATGTACATCCTCACGCGAATCACATTCTTCAGCGTCGCGCCGGCCTGCATCAGCGCGGACTCGACGTTGCGAAACAGCTGTACGGTCTGATCGTGCGCACCGTCCGGCAGATTGCCGGTCGAGTAGTCGTAGCCCGTCGTCCCCGAGACATAGATGTGATTGCCGAGAACGATCGCACGGCTGTAACTGTAAGTCCGCTCGAACTCACTGCCGGAGGAGATATGACGGCGGATCGGTTGCTGAGTCATGACATCAGTCCTGGGCGATTCGGCGCGAGATCGTTCGGCGTGATGCCGAGCGCACGCTGCTCGTCGGGGAGCTCGTGGCCGAGCATCAGTGCAGCGGCTGCTTGCCCCAGCGCCGGCGAAGTGAGAATGCCGCAGCCACCTTGACCTGCGAGCCAGAAGAATCCATCGGCATTCGGACGCGTGCCGCAAACAGGATTCTTGTCGGCGACGAAGTTACGCAGGCCGGCCCACTTGCTGAGCGGCCGACCGATCTCGAACGTGGTGTCCTGTTCGATGTTCTCGATGCCCTGCGCGACATCCAGATCGTCGGGATAGACATCGCCAGGCGGCACTGGCACTGCGTCGGCGAGGCTGCCTACCAGGCTGTCGCCACGCGGGCTCACATACCAGCGATAGTCGACGTTGCTGACATGCGGCCAGCGTGACGCGTCGACTCCAGTGGGCAGGAATGTGAAAGCGGTCCGTCGATGTGGCGTCAAACCGATGGGCTCGAGGCCAGCCAGCCGCGTGATTTCGTCGACCCACGCACCGGCCGCGTTCAGGACCATGGAACAGGAAATATCACCTGCCGGCGTCATCACCCGCCACTTGCCGGAGCCGCGCTCGATCGCACTGACGCTGGCATTGGTCAGCACTTTCGCGCCGTTGGCCTTGGCACCGCGCAGATAGGCCTGCAGCAGTGCATTGACATCGATGTCCATCGCGCCCGGCTCGAGCACACCGCTGTCGAATCTGTCCGCGCGCAGCGCCGGGAAGAGTTGCAGCGCTTCGTTGCGATCGACGTACCGCGCCTCGGCGCCGACTCCGGTCAACCTGCCATGCAGCCGCTGCAAGGAAGCCTGTTGGTCTGTCCGGCCCACTGTGAGACACCCACGAGGCGACAACAGACGAATCGGCGCGAAGCCCTCAGGCGGCCGCTCCAGAAACGAGCGACTTGCTTGCGCCAGACGGCGCATCGTGTCGGCGCCGATACCGACAGTGAACTGCTCCGACGAGCGGCCGGAGCTGTGCAGCCCCAACGCCTCCTCCCGTTCGAGCAGAACGACGGCAGCCCCGCGCGATAGAAAATACGCCGCGGATGCCCCCGCCATCCCTCCGCCAATGATCGCAATATCCGCCTGCATGCTCTTCCCACCGCCGACACCGCACGAGGCAGAATAGTGGGCAATCGACCCGCTCCCTGTCGATTTCAAGAAAGGCAATTGTGGGTAGCAAAAACCTCAGGTCGAAATTTGCGCGTTCGGACCGCGCCCCAATTCATCGCGCGCGGCATACGTCAGCCAGAACAATGACAAGCCCGCAGCGATCACCAGCGGTACCAGGAGCAGAATAATCCGCCCGCTGTTGGCACCCGCACCGAGTGCGACGCCGACCAGCAACGGGCCCGTGATGGCGCCAATGCGCCCAATGGCGACTGCCGCTCCGACGCCTGCGCCTCGAGCCTCATGTGCATACAACCGAGGTGCCAACCCGTAGAGCACGAACTGCGAGCCCAGCACGAAATAGCCGGCCGCCAGCGCGGCTGCCCACAACGTTTCACGCCCGGACGCCATTGCGAGCGCCGACAGCGACAGCGCCATCGCGATGTAAACGAGGAACATCGGCCAACGCACCCCATAACGGTCGCAGGCGCGACCGATGGTGAACGAACCGATGATGCTGCCGATGTTGACCACCATGGTCGTGATGAACGCATCGCTGGGCGGAAAGCCGCGATTGATCACCAGAGACGGCAGCCAGTTGAGCAGCAACGATAACTGCAACAGAGTCAGCGCGAATACGACCCACAGCAACACGGTGCGCAACGCCTGTCCGCGTCCGAACAGACTGTTCATGTAACCGGGCGCGGACCGCTGCGCATCGATCCGTCTGCCCGCACCGGTCTCCTTCAAATTGACCGCCAGCAACGCCGCGACGATCAGCGGCAGGACCCCGCCCACCACGAACAGCCCTTGCCAGCCGAGAGCTCCAGCTCCAAAACGCGCCAGGAGCGCAACCAGTACGCCACCGAGCGGCATGCCACAGAACATCAGCGAGACCGTGCCCGTGACCTTGCCCTTGGCCGCCACCTCGGAGACCACCGCGATCAGGTTGGGCATCGCCCCCCCGATGCCGAGCCCCGCAAGAAATCGTACCGCCAGCAACGAATTCACATCTCTGATGAGTGCGGCGGCCAACGTGAATACGCCAAGCGTCACGACGGAGCCGATCAGCACCGGCTTGCGCCCCAACCGATCGGCCAACCAGCCGCCATAAGCCGCGCCGACCGCCAGGCCGATCAGGCTGGCGCTGAACACCCAGCCCATCTGTTGCGGCGTCAAATGGATCGCCTCGCGGATCGCCGGCGCCATGACGCCGATGATTTGCAGGTCGAAGCCTTCCAACACCGCGACACAAAAGCACAAAGCAATGGTGATGGCGCGGTTCGCGGATTCGTCGCGGCGTTCGATCTCAGTCATGAGCTCCCCTGTTCAACCAGCTGCGATCACACCGGCTCTAGGGCGCCAGCGCAATCACGTCGAGTGCGAAATGTGCGTTGCCGCCGGGCGCGGCATTCGCATCCGCCACGCACACAGCAATTCGCGCTGGCGGATGCTCCGGAAAGAACTCCATCCAGGCACGATGAAACGCTTGGCGCGTCTCCAAGTCATGCAGGTATAGCGTGACCTTCACGACATGCGCCAGCGTCGCACCGGACGCGGCCAGCACCGCCGCCACGTTGCGCAGAGCCTGCACCGCCTGCTCGTATGGATCATCCGACATCGAGTTGGTCTGCGGATCTCGCCCACGGATCGCGGACAGAAACAGAAACCCTCCCGCGCGAACGCCCGGCACCATGCCTGCCATCCGATCCGGTGCGTCTGGCGATTGCGGCATCGATGCACGATCGAGAGATGTCATCGCGAACCTCCGCGGGCACTCACGAGATCCAAAGCAACGTCGACGATCATGTCTTCCTGCCCACCCACCATGCGACGACGGCCAAGCTCCATCAGCACGTCTCGAGTGTCCAGGTTGTAAGCCGCAGCGGCCTTTTCCGCATGTCGCAGGAAGGATGAGTAGACACCCGCGTAACCCAGCGTCAGCGTCTCTCGATCGACGCGCACCGGACGATCCTGCAACGGTCGCACCAGATCCTCGGCCGCATCCATCAGCGCGAAAAGATCTGCGCCGTGTTGCCAGCCATAAACATTGGCCGTCGCGATGAAAACCTCCAACGGCGCATTGCCGGCACCGGCGCCCATGCCACACAGACTGGCGTCCACTCGAATCGCGCCGTTCTGAACGGCGACGACGGAGTTGGCCACGGCCAGCGACAGATTGTGATGAGCATGCACGCCCCGCTGCGTCTCCGGCTTGAGCACTCGGTCGTAGGCTTGCAGTCGGGCCGCGTAGCCATCCATGGTCAACGCGCCGCCGCTGTCGGTGACGTAGACGCAGTGAGCGCCGTAGTCCTCCATGAGCTTCGCTTGCTGAGCGAGCGCCTCCGGCGATGTCATGTGGCTCATCATCAGAAAGCCGGACACATCCATGCCGAGATTGCGGGCCGCCTCGATGTGCTGTTTGGAAACATCGGCCTCGGTGCAATGAGTCGCGACTCGAACCGAGCGAACCCCCAGGTCGTAAGCTCGCCGAAGATCGTGGACCGTGCCGATCCCGGGCAACAGCAACGTCGTGAGCACGCTGTGCTCCAACACCTCCGCCACCGCGCCGATCCATTCCCAATCGGTATGGGCGCCGAAACCATAGTTGAACGACGATCCGCCGAGGCCGTCGCCGTGCGCCACTTCGATGGCGTCGACCTTGGCGGCATCCAACGCTTTCGCAATCGTCTTGACGTGCTCGATGCCGTATTGATGGCGAATGGCGTGCATGCCATCGCGCAAGGTCACGTCCTGGATGTAAAGCTTCGTGGTGCGTGGATCGAAGCTCATGCCGCCGCCCCCGCCTGCATGCGCCGTGCGATCTTTTCCGCCGTCTGCAGCGCTGCCGACGTCATGATGTCGAGATTGCCGGCATACGCCGGTAGATAGTGTGCGGCGCCTTGCACCTCGAGGAAGGTCGTGACTTTCAAACCGGTGAACGATCGTCCCATCTCGGGGATGCGCAACGCACTGCCCGCATCGATGCGTTCGAATTGGACTTGCTGTTTGAGTCGATAGCCTGGCACGTATCGACGCACCTCCTCGACCATCGTCTCAATCGAACGAGCGATGCTCCCCGTGTCGGCGTCGTCGCTGAGGCAGTAAACGGTGTCACGCATGATGAGCGGTGGCTCGGCAGGGTTGAGCACGATCACCGCCTTGCCTCGCTCAGCGCCGCCCACTTCGGCAATGGCACGAGCGGTGGTCTCGGTGAACTCATCGATATTCGCCCGCGTGCCAGGCCCGGCCGACTTCGACGCGATCGACGCGACAATCTCGGCATAGTGAACCTTAGCGATGCGACTGACCGCAGCCACGATCGGAATCGTCGCCTGCCCGCCACACGTCACCATATTCACGTTCAACTCATCCAGATGGGCATCCCCATTCACCGCGGGCACCAGGTACGGACCGACCGCCGCAGGAGTCAGATCGATAGTCCTCTTGCCATGGGCCTTGAGCAGGGCGGCATGATGTTGGTGGGCGCCGGCAGAGGTCGCATCGAAAACGATGTCGATGTCAGCAAACTGCGGCAGGGCTAGCAAGCCCTCGATACCGCCCGCCGTCGTCGGCACGCCCAATCGTTCCGCTCTCCGCAAACCGTCGGAGGCCGGATCAATGCCGACGAATGCGCCCATCTTCAGCACCCGCGACAGGCGCAGCACCTTGATCATCAGATCTGTGCCGATGTTTCCTGTGCCGATGATGGCCACCTGGGTCTCAGCCACGCCCACTCTCCTCCGGTGCAAACAAAGCTTGCACGCTCCCCAGCCCTTCAATATGCGCTTCGAACAAATCGCCTGGCTTCACGGCGACCATCGCACCGAGCGCGCCGGAAAGCACGACGTCTCCACGGCGTAATGGCTGTCCGAGCTGCGCCGCGGTCTTCGCCAGCCACAGCACCGCCGATAGCGGGCTCCCCATGCAAGCCGTACCCGCGCCGGTCGAAACGACTTCCTCGCCTCTCGTCATCCGCATCGACGCGTGCACAACATCGCATTCAGTGAGCCGTCGCGGCTCATGACCCAGCACATACATTCCAGAGGAAGCGTTATCGGCAATGGTGTCCACCAAGCGGATGTCCCAGTTGGCGATGCGTGAGCCAACGATCTCGATTGCCGCCACGGCGTAGTCGACAGCGGCCAGCACATCCGCCGTGGTCAAGCGCATGTCATCGAGGTCTCGCCCGAGGATGAAACCGACTTCCGCTTCCACTTTGGGCTGATGCAACCGTCGACAATCGATGGCACTTCCCAACGGCACGTCCATGTCATCGAACAACATTCCGTAGTCGGGTTGATCGACACCGAGCTGCCGCTGCACGACGCGCGACGTGAGTCCAATCTTCCGACCGACCAGCCGACGCCCGGCCACGAGCCGCTGCCGCACGCCGTCCTGTTGGACGGCATAAGCGGCCGCGATGTCGTTCGGCGGCAAGAGATCGCGGACCGGCGCGCAAGCCTGTCCAGTCGCCCACGCCTTCTGCAACGCTGCCGAAGCCGCAGCGATTGCCTGTTCTCGTGCATCGCTCATGGCGTCGATCAGAATTGCCAGGTTGCCGTCAGACCCCATTCCGCCGGCCGGCCCGGCGATTGCGAGACGGTGCCCAGCACGTTGGTGCGACCATTGGTACCGGTGGTGACGTATTCCTCGTCGAGCACGTTCGTGCCGAACGCCGCAATCTTCCACGCAGCGCCCGAGTCATATTCCAGACGCACCGTCGCCACGCCATACGATGGCAACAGGATCGAGTTGGATGTCGAGTTGTTGGAGAACTGCTCATCCTTGTAGGCATAGTTGGTGCTGAAGTTCAGCTGGCCGGTGCTCAGGGGCAGCGAGTACTGAGCGCCCGCCGTGTAGGTCCACTCCGGCGAGCGCGCCAGCGGTTGCGCATCACAACGCTCGAAGGTCAGCGCGCCACCCGGACAGCTCGCGGGAATGAGCAACGGACTGTTGGGCGGCAACTCCACGTAGTCGATCTTGGTGTAACCCACATTGGCGCTGAGCGTGAGATTGTCGGTTGCGGCCACCGTCAGCTCACTCTCAAATCCGTAGATGTCGAGCTTGCCCGCGTTGAGGAACAACACCTGGAGCGCGCCACGCGAAAAGTCCGCCAGCTGCACGACGAGATCGTCGTACTTCATGTAAAAGCCCGTGAGATTGGCACGCACTCGATCGTCGAACAGCTGCGAGCGCAAGCCGAGCTCATAATTGACGACAGTTTCCGGATCGAACTTGGTGACTTGCGGCGGCGCCGTGCCGATCGAAGTGATGTCGATGTTGAAGCCACCGGACTTGAAGCCCTTCGACACCGTCGCATAGGTCATGAACAGATCGGTCCACTGATAATCCAAAGTCAAGCGGTAGTCGACCGAGTCCCAGTGGCTGCTGTTGCTCTTCGGCGAACCTCCAGGAGGCAGCTGTGGTGTGAAGATGCCGACCTTGCTGATGCGTACATCTTTTTCGTCATAGCTGTAACGCAGGCCGGCCGTGACCCGCGCTTTCTCGGTAAAGCTGTACGACGCCTGGCCGAACGCGGCGTAGCTGTCGGTGGTGAGCTCTACGTCGGCGTCGAATCCGATGCAACACTCAGCCTGCAGAGTTGCCGTGTCACGCACGATTTCACGGTTGTAACGCAGCTCGGCGGGCGTCTCATGGAAATAATAGAGGCCGGCGACCCACTGCACCTTGTCGTGATCGCCGAGCAGCTGCAGCTCCTGGGAGATCGAATCCATTCTGTTGACCGTGAGATTGGTCTGCGCACCGAACTGCCCATAGTCATCCTGATCGATGTCCGTTCCGTGGTTGTAGCCGGTCAACGAGCGCAGCGCGAGCGTGTCGCTTAGTGTCCAGTTGATGTCGGCGGCCAGGAACGTGTTCTCGGTGCTGCGGTGACTGTTACAGAGCTGATCGTTGGGCAAAGCATTCGTCAGCAGATTCGGTGCATTACCAAAGCGGCTCGCATCGACAGCGACCCGATCCATGATGCACGTGTCGTACACCGAGTAACCGTCCGGCGACACGAAGCGTGGATCGTCGACGGTCACAGCCGGCTGGCCGATGCTCGTCAGATACGCGCTATACGCCGCCACCGGTCCGATCGGAAAACCGTTCGGCTGCGTCAATCCCACGCCGGTAATCACCGTCGGCGATCCATTGCTCTTGTTCTTCGTGTAGGCGGCCGTCAGATCAATGGTGAGATCGTCGGTGGGCTTCAGACGCAAAGCGGTGCGGACTGCGTAGTCGTCCTGGTTGCCACGCGCCTCGTCGGTACCGATGATGTCGACGTAGCCGTCGCGCTTGAAGTACGCCGCCTGGCCGCGGAACGCAGCCTTGTCGCCCAATGGAATATTGATCAAGCCTTCGATGTCGGTTCGGTCGAACGATCCGACGGTGCCGGTCACCTTGGCTTCGAAGACATCCTTCGGCTTGCGCGACATGTAACGAATCGCGCCGCCGGTGGTGTTGCGGCCGAACAGCGTGCCCTGCGGACCGCGCAACACTTCGATGCGTTCGACATCGAGCAGATTCAAGATCGCGCCGGTGGAGCGAGGATAGTAGATATCATCCACATAGAGGCCGACGCCTTTCTCATTGTTGGCGCGACCGGAAGTTTGTCCGACACCGCGGATGGTGAAGTTGGGCGCCGAGTTGCCCACCGGCACCGAGCCGCCGATCGATACGTTCGGCAGGAACGTCTGCAGATCGTCGACCGTCTTGATGTTGGCCTGCTCCAGGTTCTCCGCCGAGAACGCCATGATAGAGATCGGCGTCTGCTGCAGCGATTCGCTACGCCGCTCGGCCGTGACCACAACCTCTTCCAGGCCGCTGCCTGCTTCCGTGGTGCTCTGTGCGTAGCCTTGGCCACTCAGCAACGCCAAAGCGATGGCTGATGACACCTTCTGATGAGTCGTTCTCATTCCGCCCCCCCGTAACAACAAATCGCAACTGCTTTAGTTATCGGCCTGGACAGCGCCGCTCGAAATAATCCCAGGCACGCGCCGCCGGCGCATCGCCCAACAAAGCGGCGACGGTCTTCTCGACCTCGCCCGCCGACAGGTACTTCACTTCACCCAGTGCGCGAGACTGCAAATCGAGACTCGCGTTCACACTCAGATAGATCGACGTGAGCACCGCGTCTCGCACCGAGCTGCCGGTCACGACGCCGCCATGACCTCGCATCAACGCGACGGTGCTCTGACCCAGAGTGCCGGCGAGATCGCGTGCGACCTCGTTGTTGGTGACCAGAAGCGATGAGTCGCCGAAGCGATCGGCAATGTCCCAGAGCGGCACCGTCGCGCCGATCGCACCGGCGACGTGAATTAGTGGCCGAATGGGCGTGCGCGTGACCCCGAACGGAATCAATGCATGCGCATGCGAGTGGACAATGGCATGAACATCGGGACGCGCCTGATAGATCGCGCCGTGAATGAATCGTTCCAGATACGGCGAGCGCGAGTCCGTGCCAATGACGTTGCTCGAGAGATCGAACTCCATGAGATCGTCGGCGCTCACCAAGGCCGGGCTGCGCGAGCAGGACAGTAAGTATCGATCGGGATAGTCAGGATGCCGCGCACTGATATGGCCGAACGCATCGACCACTGCCTCGTTCGCGAGGATATGGTTCGCGGTGACGAGCGCCGCCCGCAGTTCGGCGAGCGAGATCACGATTCCAGACCTCGCTTGCGATACTCGTTGACGTATTTGATACCGAGCGTGCCCGCGAAGTTACGAATCAGCAACGGATGAACACCCCATTCGTACAGGGTCGCGACATCTCGCGCCAATAGGACGCGTCGCTCATTTTCGTCCAGCTCGAAGCCATCGAAGCTGGTCGGCGAGCCCGTCTTGAACGCCTCCTGCCGCGCCGGCTCTTTGTCGAAACGGAACAGAAAGGCTTCCAGGCCGAAGCGGCTCATAGCAGCAGCTCCGTGACACCGATGCCCGTGTTCCAGGCGGCGACCGGCTCGTACGCCAGCACTCTCGCCCCTTTGGAGCGGGCGGCCGCGGCCGCCATGATCCAATTGCGAATCTCGGCGGCACCGTTGCCGGCGGAATGAATCACTTCGTCCGAGTCCCAACGCGCGATGTCCTCGCACCGACCGGCCGTGAACAAATCGAGGAACCGTTGATCGAACTCGCGATTGATCGTGCCCGTGCTCGGCATCCCGACCCAGTGGCTGAGACCGCCGGTACCGACGATGGCAACACGCTCGAGCACTCGTTGATTGCGCACCACTTCGCCCAACGCCGCGCCGAAGTCGAGACAGCGCGACAACGTCGGCAACGGCTCGATGGTGCAGTTCACGTAGATCGGCAGAATGGGCAGGTCCCAACCGTCGAGCAACAGCTGCAGCGGACAGGAGAAGCTGTGGTCGAGCTTCAAGTCGCGAGCACTCACCAGGTCGAAGCCCGCACCGACCATGCCGGCGTGAACCGCGGCACCAAAGGCGGCACGACCTTGATAGTCGCGCTTCGGCACGCCGAACTCGCCCCAACCGTCGAAGCGCTCGCCGGTGCCCACCGCGAAGATCGGTAGCACTGTGTAGTCAAAGCTCAAAAAATGGTCAGTCGCGATCACGATCAACACGTCGGGCCTGGCGGCCTTGAGCGAAGCGCCGAGGGTACGAAATCCCGCGAACACGCGCTGAGCTCGTTCGAGATCGCCGGTGTCGCCCGCCGGCGCTCGCATCATCGCGCCTGTGTGCGCCGTCGCTGCCGCCCAGACTATCGAGGCCATGACGACTCAGTTCCGCTTCAGGAAGTCGATCAGGATCCGGTTCACGGCCGCCGCCTGTTCGTACTGCGGCCAATGCCCGGCGCCTTCCACCAGCTCGAACGACGCGTTCGGCATGATTTCCGCGACCCGCTTCGCCACCGTCCAGGGCGTCGTCGGGTTGTGATCGCTCCAGATGATCTTGGTGGGGATGCGCACTTGCGCGAGCTGCTCTTCAGTCAGCAGGTATTGACGGTTGTCGGGCCCCGCTTGCTCGGCGACCAGCTTGCCCATGGCGGCACGACTATCGGGCAGCATGAAAGCCGTGTAGCGGGTTTCGACCAGCTCATCGGTCACGATGGACTTGTCCCACATGAGCCATTCGAGCCGCTCACGCACCTTCTCGCGGGTCGGTTGCTCACTGGCCTTTTTGGTGACCGCCTGCACGCGCTTGTGGATCTCCTCGCTCTCCTTTCTGCTTTCTTCATCGTTGAGCAGGAAGCCGGCCCCGGTCACTGAAACAATGGACGCAACGCGTGCCGGATAGAGTTGCGCGAAGTGCAGCGCCGTCCAACCCCCGAGAGACTGGCCGACGAGATGCGCCTTGTCTGCGCCGATGACATCCAGCAACCGCTTCAGGTGTTCGACGAACAGCAGCGAGTTATAAGTCACGTCCGTGGGCTTGGCCGAAAAGCCGTGGCCGATGGCATCGACTGACATCGCACGAAAGCCCGCGGCGCCGATCGGCCGCACATTGCGGATGAAGCCTTCGGCGTGACCGCTCAAGCCGTGCATCATGATCACGGGCACACCGGTGCCTGATTCGATCACGCGCGTGCGCCAGCCGCCCGCGTCGTAGTACTTCATCTCGCAACCCAGCGCATCGGTCCAGAAAGTCATCGTCCGCTCCGATCCTGGCGCGAGGCCGGATCCAAATGTTGGTGAAAAAAGGTGACGAACGCATCGAAGGTGGCTCGCGCCGCCACCGGGTGATAGCGCTCAATGGTGCTATCCATGTAAGCGTGTCGTGCGCCCGCGTGAATGTGAAAGTCCACCGGCTTCGGACTGTTGGCTTCCAACGCAGCCTTGAGCGCCTGCGTCTGTTCCAGGGGAATCGCTTCGTCGCTGTCGCCGAAATGCAATTGCAACGGGCAAGTGATGTGCCCGGCGAGTCCGAGTCGCGATCGTGCTTGCCCGGTCGGGGAATAGGCCGGCGGTAAGATCGGCAACGCGTACAGAATCACTGCGCAGGCCAGATCTTTCGATTGGGCGGCCCAGGCGAGCGCGGTGCCGCCGCCCAAGCAATAACCGAGCGCCGCGATCTTCCTGGCATCGACGCGAGGCAACGTCTTCAGATATTCGAGCCCTGCCTGCAAGTCCGGTACGGCCGTTTCATCCTTGGCAGCGAGGAACGCTTTGCTCCGTCGCTCCTCCGGCGACGAATAGTCCTGCGGCGGATGGCCGCCGATGCGGCTATACATGTCGACCGACAGTACGATGAATCCTTGATCAGCCAGTCGACGCGTTTCCGCTTGCCGGTGCTCGGTGACGCCCAGGTTCTCCGGTGCCGTGACAATCGCGCCAACGACTTGATCGCCTGCGGGCTCAGCCAGGTAGCCGCGAATGGAGTCGCCCCCGCTGGGGAAGGTGACCCAACGAGCGCTCACTCCGCTCACGACGCAACCTCGATGTCGAACAGCGACGCCTCGCCTCTGCGCTTCACCTCGACATCGAGCAGACGCGCGCATGACGGGCATGCATGTCGCACGACTTCCAGATCCGAGTGCAGGCGGACGCGCGGTCCCAACTCCTCCGCCGTCGCTACTGAGTGGCGCGCATAGTCCTTCCAGTTCTCGCCGGCAGGCGCTATCGGCGCACCGCAGTTACAAACAAAGTAGCTTCCGCCCGGCGCCCGGACGAACTTCGCGACATCGCCAACGATCGCAGTCACCGGTGCGTCCGCGCCGATCTTCGGCGCATTCGAGAGTGACTTCGACGCGGGCCACTCCATGCGTAGCGCGTGAAGTCGACGACGACGAGCCTGCGTCGCCGCCACGTCGAGCTTGCCGCCCGCTGTGATCACACCAAAGATCGACTCGGCCACGCCTTGCGAGAACACCCCTCGTTCGACGTCCGAAGCGACCTCCTCCGGAGCGCGATCCAACGGGTCGCCCCAACCGCCGCCCGCCGTGGGATTGCACTCGTACACGTCGTCGCGATGGAACTCGAACTCTGGCGGCTTGGCGGTGAAGACCGTTTCTTCACCCTGGAGCGCCGACAGATTGTCCGGAAACACGCCTTTCGCCAGCAGCTCGCGAATATTGGAGTGCCTCAGGAAGCGTCGATGATTACAACCGCTCGGATACCCGCCGAACAATCCGCGCGAGGTCGGCGATTCGTAGCCGTGACAAGCAACCAGCGACTCGACTTCATCGACCCCATGCAGAATGAACGCGGCGCCCGCCGCCTGACCGCCGACGTTGCGGCCAGCACCGCTCGAATCGGTGATGATGCGCCGATACAGATAGAGCACCGGCAACTTCAGCTCCGTCGCTTCGACATTCGGCGCGCGTCCGGCAGTAATGTTTCTTTGGCCCGACACGGTGATGCCGTCGCGATGCTGATAGGCACCGCCACCGGACAGCATCACTTCCAGAATCGGCGCAGTGGCCGGCTCGCCGTACTGATTCTTGCCATGAATATGAAACAGATCCGGTCCACTGGCCGGCGCCGCCTGGGCTTCGGCCACATACTTCGGATGCGTGGCCATCAACTTCGACATGACTTCCGTCGTGGTCACCTCCACCAGCCACATCGCGCCCAGCGGCCCTTGACTGCACGGCGCCGGAAACTTGCACGACACCACCGACCCTTCGCGCGACTTCACCTCGATAGGCCGTAGCAACCCGTCGTTCCACGGCAAGTCGTAGGCGATGATGGGCAGAATGCCGGCGTAGATACCGGCCAGCAGCCCGGTGCGCGTCGCATTGATGAAGCCGGGCGCCTGATCGTCCGAACCGGTGTAGTCGAAGACGATCGAGTCGCCCTGCTTGCGCAGCTCGACATGCACTTTGTAGAGCTTGTTCTGAAAGCCGTCATGATCGATGAACGCCTGCGCGCGAAACACGCCGTCCGGCAGCTCCTGCAAGCGTTTGCGCATCTTGGTTTCGGACAGCTCCATCATGCCGTCCATCACCGTCAGCACGGTGTCGATGCCGTACTTGGCGATCGTATCCTGCAGACCTTTCACGCCGACGTTGTTCGCGGCCATCAGACCTTTGAGATCCAGGTTGATGTTGGTCGGCAGACGCGACATGCCGGTGATGAAGTTGAGCACGTCGGTGCGCAGCTCGCCGCGATCGACGATCTTCACCGGCGGAATCAGCATGCCTTCCTGACGAATGTCCTTGGCCATGGACGCGAACGAGCCGGCGACCATGCCACCCACGTCGAGCTGATGCGCGCAGCCCCCCGTCCAGCCGATGCGCTTGCCTTCGTGGAAGATCGGCGCCAGCACGCCCACGTCGGGACAATGCAGCGCGCCCTTGTGCGGATGATTGACGATGAACATGTCGCCGGGATGGATGCCCGGGCTTTCTTCGCAATCTTCGATGACGTGCTTGACCATCAGCGACAACGACGCGGCATGGAACGTCACCGTCTTGCCCATGGTGACGACTTCGCCGAACGCCCGATACAAGCCGGTGTTGAAGTCGGTCGCTTCGTTCACCAGCGATGAGCCCGACACCGAAGCCAGCGTCACGGCCTGCTCATCGGTGATCGACAACAGCCGATGCCGGATCACTTCGAACGTGATCGGATCGACCTCCTTGGGTTGATACTGATAGACCGACATTTGTCCGAAATCCAAGCGCTGAGCACTCATGGCGCACCGATCCGCAAAATGATGTTTCCGTAGACCTCCATCTCGGCGCTCTGGCCCGGACCGACCACGATGGTGGTGTCCGGCCGCTCGATGATGCAGGGCCCGGCCAGCCGCTTGCCCGGACCGACCGACTCGCTGCGATAGACGTCCGTCGGCAGGAAGCCGTGGCCGAAGAAATAAACCTGACGGCGATCCGAGGGTTTGTTGGAGTGACCGGTGCTCTGCACCTTGCGCGCGGTCGGTTTGATCACCGGCGAGGTCCCTTCCACACGCAACACTGTGAACTCCACGCCGGAAATGCGCAGCGCGGTGTTCTTGCCGTAGATGCGCTCGTACTCCACTTCAAACGCATCGACCAGAGCATCGACCTGACGGCTGTCAATGTTTCCTTCCGGCACTGGCACGCTGATCTCGTGCACTTGCTGCCGGAAGCGCATGCCGACGAAGCGATGGATCGCAACATCGTCTCCCAGCGCTTCACGCGCTCGTGCTTCGAGTCCCGCGAAGCCCGCGTTGAGCGCGGCCAGGTCAATGTGGTCGGAAGCTTTGCGGAATCGCGCCGGTGCGTGCTGTCCGAATGCAATCGAAAACGAACGATGACGATCGCTCGTCACGGTGCCGTACGCGGAGTGCGCTGGCCCTGTGTTTGGCACGACGACCGTGTTGATGCCGGCGACTTCCGCGTACTGATGAGCATGCGTCGCGCCCGCTCCACCGTACGCCATGAGCACGAAATCGCGTGGATCGAAGCCCGCACGCAACGTCACTCGTCGCAGCAGGTCGGCCATCTGATTGTTCGCAACTTCGCGAATACCCGCAGCCGCTTGCGCAACGTCCATGCCGAGAGGTTCGGCAACGTACTTGCGCACAGCTTCATGCGCCGCCTCTACATCGAGGCGCATCTGACCGCCGAGGAAATACTTTGCATCGATGATGCCCAAGACCACGTCGGCGTCTGTAATCGTCGGCTCGACGCCGCCGCGGCCGTAGCATGCAGGCCCCGGTGTGGAACCGGCACTCTCCGGACCGACGGTGAGATGACCGTCGCGCACTCTGGCGATCGATCCACCGCCTGCGCCGATCGCTGTGACCTTGATCGAAGGCAACGCCACATGAAAGCGACCTTCTTCGCGCACCGTCTCGAGCAAGGGTTGACCGTTGACGATCAAGCCCACGTCGAAGCTGGTGCCGCCCATGTCGGCGGTCAGAATGTTCTGGTACCCCAGCACCTGCCCGAGCTTCTGCGAGGCGAGCACGCCGCCGGCGGGACCGGAGGTCAGCAGGTTCGCCGCCTGGAAGGCCGCTTCGGAGGCCGGCAGCACGCCACCGCCTGACTCCATGATCGAGATCGGCCCTTTGAAGCCGTAGTCGCGCACCGCCCGCTCGAGTCCATTGATGTAGCGATGGATGACGGGGCCGAGGTACGCGTTGATGGAAGTCGTCGAGGTCCGCTCGTACTCGCCGATCACTGGCACCAGCAGCGAGGACATCGTGACGAACATGCCCGGCGCCTCTTCCTCCACGATCTGCGCCAGGCGCTGCTCGTGACCCGGATTACGGAACGACCACAGCAGGCAGATCGCGATCGACTCGACGCCCTCCGCCACCAGCTCGCGAATGCAGGCTCGCGCCTGCGCTTCGTCCAGGGGCACGATCACTTCGCCCTTGTGATCGACGCGCTCGATCACACCGCGCACCAGCTTCTGTGGAACGATGGGTACCGGCACGCGGCGCTTGGAGAAGTGCGAGATTTCGTGGGTCGGCATGCCGATCCAACCCGCCATCGCGCGTTGAATGCGCAACGTATCCTCGAAGCCCCGCGTCGCGAGCAGGCCCGTGCGGGCGCCCTTGCGCTCGATGAAAGCGTTGGTCGCTGCAGTGGTGCCGTGAGAGAAGTACTGCAACTTCGCTACCAGTTGCCCGGATGAGAGGCCCAGGGCTTTCGCGGCCAGTTCCATCGCATCCAGCACACCGCGAGTACGATCGTCCGGCGTGGTGAGCGCTTTGAAGATGCGCACGTCGCCGTCGTCGGTGAGCAAGACCAGATCGGTGAACGTCCCACCGATGTCGGTGCCGATATAAGCCACGAATTCCCCCTGCCCAGCGTCGATGGATTGCAGAATAGGCAGGCCGGGAATAGATTGTCGGGGCTTATCTATAAAAGAACTTTATAGCCCGTCCCGCGAGCGATCCCCAGTTATGGAAACCGGCATCCAGACCAAGCAATTGCTGTATTTCGTCGAGGCTTCGCGCAGCGGCAGTCTGCTCAAGGCGGCCCAGCGCCTGGCTGTGACTCAACCTGCTATAACCAGCGCGATACACAAGCTCGAGAGCACTCTGGGCGCGAAGCTGCTCGATCGCAGTCGTCAGGGCGTGGCGTTGACAGCGTACGGACGCGTCTTCATTCAACATGCGGTCAAGGTGCTTTCGGAGTTGAACGTCGGCGTGGCACGCGTGCAAGCGACTCGCAACGCCGAATTCGGTCATGTCAATGTGGGCGTGCTGCCCATCTCGGCGTCGCCGCTGCTGCCGCTGGCGTTGGCCAGCTTCAAGCGAACCCATCCGCGCGTCGTCATCACGGTCGTGCCCAGTCACAACGACAATCTGTTGCCGGCGTTACGGCTGGGTGAGCTGGACTTCGTCATCGGTTATGCGGGCACCTCGGAGCAGATGGCGGATCTCGATCATCGCGTGCTTTTCAATGAACGGCTGGTGCTGGTGGTGCGCAAGGGCCATCCGCTCGCCGGCAAGAAGCCGCCCCGTCGCGGCGATTTGCTCGAGCATCCCTGGTTCATCGCGCATCCCTATCAGGAGTTTCGGGATCCGGTGAACGCCTTGTTTGCCGGCCAGAAGGTGCCGTTCCCGACCAACTTTGTGGAAGGCAACTATCACATCGCCAACGAATTCCTGCGCGAATCCACGGGCATCGCCGTGTTGCCTCACAATCTGGTGGCGCGTGATCTCGCCAGCGGAGATCTGGTCGAGCTCACCGTGCGCGAAGGGCTGGGCAGCTGCGCCGTCCATATCAGCCGCCGCGATCGCGACGACCTGGCCTCGCCTGCACGCGCGTTGATCCGCGAGATCGACGTAACGGCGAAACTTCTCCAAGACCGCGGCGCGGTCTTGCCGGTAACCTCGGCATAAGCCCACAGACCAAGCGCACACGATGACAGTCCAGCACTACACCGCAGAGACCTTCAAGACCCACGACAGCCTGGGCTATCTGCTCAAGACCTGTCACTCGCGCATGCTGAAGGCCGGCGAAAAAGCACTCGCCGCGCACGATCTGAGTTTCATGCAATGGGTCGCGCTCATGAAATTGAAAGAAGGCACCGCCGTGACCGCGGCCGCCCTCTGCCAGCTGATGAGCTACGATACCGGCGCCCTCACGCGCCTGCTCGATCAGCTGGAAGCGCGCGAGCTGGTCGAACGCCGCCGGAACATCGCAGATCGTCGCATCGTCGATCTGAAATTGACTCCGGCGGGTTTGCGCAAGGTCGACGAACTTCTCCCCGCCGTAGTGGAATGCCTCAACGATCTTCTCGCGGCATTCAGCCTGGAAGAAGTCGCGGCGCTCACACGTCTTCTTGCCAAGCTACAAAAGAGTCTCGCCGCGTACGAATAGCTAGCAGCGGGGCATCGATCGCACATCAATGGGGCTTGCGCGTCTGCTTTCGCGCCGCACTCTTGATCCGCTCACGCACCGGACGTTGCGCTTCCGGGGGACTGGCGGTTGCATTCGCGCGGCGCTGCTGGTGTCGAACGTTTTTCGACAGCACTTCCTTCATCGAGCCAGGCGTTTTGCTGTGATGGGCGGGCATGACCGCTCCTCTCGCTACACCAATGCCAACGCAATGGCCCGGGCATCGCAATGTTCCGGCATCATTTGACAATGACGATGTCGCCGCTCTGCAAGGCACGCTCTCTCTCAGCCCAGAGCACTCGAATATTGCTGAAACTCACCGGCATGCCATTACATTGAAGCGCACTCGATCCGCTACACACCTGAAAATGCAGATGCGGCTCGGTCGAATTACCTGACGAACCCAGTCGCCCCAGCAACGTCCCCGCAGCGATGTTATCTCCGACGCGAACGCGTACGCTCGCCGGCCGCAAATGGGCATACAGGGAGTACACGTGATCGCCATGATCGATGATCACGTGATTGCCCATGGGCCCATTCTCGCTCTCCATCAACTTGGCCTGGTTCTCGCGCACGCGCGCGAAATAGGCATCGGTTGTTTCATTCGGCCGCTGTAGCAGGGTCGCATCTTCCGACACGTCATTCACGGCCTCCACAACCTTGCCGGCGGCCGCGGCATATACATCCGTCCCGTAGGCGTAATAGTCGGAGAACCGAGTGCCCTCACCGCGATAGGTCAAGCCACTCTCACCCAATCGGGCGATATCGAGTGCATACGCCTCCGGCAATACCCAACGATGCGCGGTGTGGAGACTGGCCCCCCAGCCGACGTAGCTCACACCGCGTAAAGGAAAGAGCCAATCGGTCCTGGCCATGTTGCTCGCCACCGGCAACGTTGCCGACAGCTCTACGCCCTTCCCTGCCACGGTGCCTTCGACACGCACGCGAAGGGTGTCGCGCTCGCGACTGAAGGCAAACACTTCGTTGGTCACGACCAGACCTTCATTCGCGTGCAGCACCGGGCCGGCCAGCTTGATGTCAGGCGCGATCAGCTCAGTGCCGCAAAACATGAAGGATGCGTCGCGTGCTAATTCCTGGGTCTCGGCACTGTTGCTCGCCAACCTCGCCACGTCTGCCGCGTTCAAACGACGCGTATCAAGGAGCTCGCCTCCTTTGATCAACTCGAGGTGAATCGCATCTACGGTGAACGGAGCAGTGGCGTGATTGATCACGGCGATATGTGGCAGCAGCAAGCTCTGAACTCGAGCACGACTGTCCAGCGGATACGTGCGCGCCACATCGGCAGGACAGAAACGAATTTCCTGCGCCTCGCTCGCGCCCGCGTCCTGCAGACCACCGATCAGAATCAGTGTCGCGAATAGAAGTCGCATACCGGTCCTCGATGCATATCGCCCGATGGGCTCCGTGGACCGCTATCATGCCATGGCGTAAAGCCGCGACGGTTGTTCCTTCGCCGAATAGCTACAAGCGAATCGTACCGGAGGGCGACCCGAGCGTCGCGCCGCCCCCTGACCGATTTGGATCAAAGATCGAATCGCACGCCCAGTCGATACACACGGCCCAGCGCGTCATACAGCGCCGGGTTGCTGAACGTCGTCACACGTGCCGGATCTTCGTCGAGCACGTTGTCGACCTTGAAGTACGCGGTCGTGCCCGGAAGCACCTCGTACGAGCCACCGACGTCCAGGTAGAAAGCCCCGTCGACATGATTGTTGTCGATGGTCGGCCGGGCCACGGTCGAGACCGGACAGGTTCCCGGACGGCATTCGATGTACTGGTTGCCCAACACACCATCGCTGATCCAGCGCTCCTGGATCTGCAGCGAGAGCTTGTCGGAGTCGTAGCTCTGGATGGCCAGAACCTTCCAGTCCGGCGTATTGCCGGTATTCACACCGGCAGTATCGTTCGGGAAGGTGCCAGGCAAGCCATTGTCAGTGACATATTCGCGAATGTGCGTCGCCAGGCCGCGCACCGTGACGGTGCCGGGCAGACCGAACAGCTGCGGCCAGCGATAGCTCGCTTCGATATCGAAGCCCGAGGTCTTGATCGACGCGAAGTTGAACGACTGCACGTTGATGAAGTTCGGCCCGTTCGGGTTGTTCAAATTAAACGAGTTACAGGTCTGCGGCAGCACGCCTCGGAAACAATAGTTCACGATGTCATTGGCAGTGAGGCTCGAGATGACGTCCTCGATCTCGATCTTGTAATAGTCCACCGACACGCTGAAATTCGGCAGCCACTCAGGTTCCGAATACACCACGCCGAACGACGTGTTACGCGCGATTTCCGGAGTGAGAGCGGGATTGCCGATGGCGTTCTGAATCGCGAGCACGTTGATATTCCGGAACGGATCCAGGAAATTCGGCAGCGTCGTCGTGACCGGCGCCGCGAACAATTCCGAAAGATTGGGCGCACGCGCGTCACGCGACGTGGTTGCACGCAGGCGCAGTCCATCGACCGGAGTATCCCAGGTGCCACCGACCTTCCAAACGTCGATCGTGCCGGAGGTGCTGTAGTCGGTCACGCGTGAGGCCGCATTCAAATTCGCTCGCCCGACGCTCTCAGAATCGAACAGCGGCAAATCGAACTCCAAGTACGCCTCCTTCACGCTGTAGTCGCCTTCGCCGTTCTTGTAGTTGCCCGCATACCAGTTGTTGCCGGTGTCCAGCAGCACCGGGTCGGCCGGATAGTTCGAGTTGTAGGGCGTGCCGTCGATACCCGCTTGAGGAAGAATGCCGTTGCCGTAGGCATCGGCGCGGACCCGATACTCCTCTTTGCGATACTCGACACCGAAGGCGAGCGCCAGCGGCCCCGCCCACAGATCGACGGGCGTGCCCGAGACGTTGAAGCTGAATACTTCCTGGTTCTGCCGTGTGCGCTGATAGGGCCCCCTCGCCGGCATGATGTAATTGAACGCTTGAGCCGAAGGCACCGTGCCGCCAAAGATGTTGATGGGAACGCAGCCGTTCGCTCGCGCCGTCGCATCAGCGCAAACGATCTGACCGTTCAGCGTGGTCGCATCGATCGCCTGATTGAAGCGACGCGACAGCATGATGCTCTTCACATCGATGTCGGTGAAGTTCACGCCGTGCTCGTAATAGCCGTTGTAATTCCACTCATCGCCCAGCACGTTCAGCCCACCGATCGCCCCCAATACGAAACGATATTGACGACGGTCGGTGTACACCTGCGTGCTCGGCAGGATCGCGTTGCTGGTTCCGTATTGGAAGCTGGTGATTCCAGCGGTCGCGCACATCGCCTGCACGGACGCAGGCAAGAAAGGATTACTACATTGCATCGTCAGGTTCGGCCGGTTCATGCCGTTGATCGGCTGGTTGTGAGTCTGAACCTGCGCCAGGTTGGTCGTCAGGTAGATCTCGTCGTCATCCGCGAACTCGAAACCGACGCGACCGTAGCCGTTGATACGTTCCAGCGAAGATTGGAGTGTGCGGCCGGAATCGACGTTGCCGGAAAGATCGCCGCCGACGCAGAAGCCCGGAAGGCAGCCGTTGACGGTACCCGCGGCGTTGCCCGAAGGAGTTCCATTCGAGCCGTACTGGAACTGAAACGGGTTACCGGCCTGGTCGAAGGCAATGCCCTGCAGCGGCCCGGCTGTGATCAAACCGTACTTGGTGTAATTGTAGGGCTGGGCATAGTCGATGACGTTGTACTGCGGCGAGCCGTCATTCAGAACATTGCGATTGACCAGCGAGCGCTGAGTGAACCAGTCGCGACCGCCCGCCAGGCCGACGCCGTACGGTCCCGGGCCCACCCCTTTCTCATCGTGATATTCAACGCTGCCCACGACATGCAGGCGACCGTCGAGGAAGCTGCTGCCGGCGGCGACCTGCGCGACGATCGTTTCATCGTCGTCGTAGTTGGTGACCGCGCCCTGGACATTGCCCTTGACGCCTTCGAAACGCGTGTTCGTGACGAAGTTGACCACGCCACCCACGGCGTCGGAGCCGTAGGAGGACGAGGCGCCCCCATTCACGACGTCGACGCGCTCGATCAGCAGCTGAGGAAACAAGCTCACGTCGGGCACGCCGGTCACGTTCGCGCCGACGACACGCTGGCCGTCGAGCAGCGTCAAAGTCCGGATCGCTGTTAAGCCGCGTAACGAAAACGAGCTCAGGCCCTGCGCACCGCTGGAGGTGCTGAAGGTGTTGGTCTGCGTGCCAGTGGATCCCTGGAGCGAGGGCAACTGCGCGACCGTCGTGAAAATGTTGGGCTGGGCATTGGCAGTGAGCTGCTCGGCACTGATGACCGAGGTCGGTGTCGGCGCGTTGTAGCCGCTCGACATGATACGAGTGCCGGTGACCAGAATCTCTTCGAGCCCGTTTTCCTGGTCGGCCTTGCCGTCGGCGGGCGGTGTGACTTGTGCCTGCAGCGAAAGTGGCAACAGGAGCCCACAAGCCGCCAGCACCTGCAGGCGTACCGACGTCATCTTCATCGCGGAATGCGTGCCGTCCGTGCAGAATTTTTTGGACATGATCTCTTCTCGTAGAGTTCTGTTATCGGCTCCGGTGAGCCTGTTAGCGGATGGGACGAGTCAACGTCATACCCAGCCCCATCCACCCCCTGCTGGCAATACGCAGACAAAATATGCAGAAAGTTAGCGCTAACGCAACGATGGCGTGGCCACTGCCCCACGCAACCACTTTTGACGAGAATCTTACGGATGACAGCGCGAGACGAGACCGGATTTCGGTGACTGAATGGCGCCTTCGAGCCGCTATTTGTAGTAGTTAGCGCATCTCAGAGTCACAGCGCCGCGTTTATCGCCGCGTATGAATCGATGCACGCGCGTTCATTTTGTTTGTTCGGCTGCCACGGCCCGTGCTCCATGCCGAAAATGAAGTCGCGCCCGCTCTCACGCATCTTGGTCGAGATGTGTTTGAAGACATTGCCGTAGTTTATTTCACCGGTGCCCGGCCACAGCCGTCCCGGCACGTCGCCGATCTGGAAATAGCCGATCTCACTCCAAGTCTGATCGATGCTCGCGACGATCGATCCTTGATTCTGCTGCAAGTGATACATGTCGAAGAGTATCTTGCACGCTGGACTATTGACGGCACGACAGATCGCATAGGCCTGATCGGCCGTACGCAGGAACAGGTCGGGCGAGTCAGCCAGAGGCTCCAGGACCATCACCAGATTCTCGCGCTCGAATATTTCGACGCCCGCGCGCAGTACGTCGATGGTGTTTGCGGTCTGTATGCCGATCGGTAATTTGCGCTCGAAAACACCGGGGACCACCGTCATCCATCGGGCATTGACGCGCTTCGCGACCGCGACTGCAGCTTCGCAGGCCTTCGCGAAGTTCCTCCGATTGTCTTCGTGACCCGTGGTGAACAGCTTGTTCTCGTTGCCGCCAACTGCAACGACAAACACACCCAGCGACATGCCGAGTTGCTGCAGAGTGCGTGCAATCGTTTCCTGTGTGGCAGTCGAGCGCTCCATCATCCCGTTGTCTTCGACTACCGTGAACCCCTCGTCCGCCATGAACTTCAATTGATCGACCAGGCTCTCGCCTGCATGGGCGACGAACTGACCGAAGTGCGGAGCGAACTTGAGCTTGAACTTGCGCTTCGGTGGCGCGGCGAACAGCGCTGGGGTCACGCCCAATGCAGCGGTACTCAGCGTGGTATGCAGAAGAGAGCGGCGTGTGATCATGGCGTTAGCGAAACCGAACCCAGTCCACGTCGATGGGCGCGGCTCCCACCTGCATGACGAAAAGGTCGTGGACACCGGTGGGGATGTTTTTCGCGACGGCACTTGCGGTGGTCCAATCAGCTCCCGGGGCGACTTCGACGCGGCCGATCACGGGACCATCTTGTTTGTTCGCGCGAATCTCGAGCTGTCCTCCGGCGAGCGCCTTTGCACGCACTTCAACTGTCGCTTGGGTGCCGCGACCGAAATCGACCTCGTTGAATCGCACCCACGATTTCGCATCGCTGAATGAGGTCTTCCAGCCTGCGTGCGGATTGGACTCATCCAGGAATGAAACCGCGACACCGGCGCCGCTGGTCGCACTGTACCGATCGATCTGTATCTCACGGCTTGCGTTCACGAGACCGACACCGCGCAGCGTTGGCACCACCTTCCGGATCGTCCCGTCGGCTTTGAAAAACAATTTATCTGCCCGGATCGCCCGGTTTTTGTCGAACGCGGGCGAGAGGTCCTTATCGTGATAGAAGAGATAGGACTGCCCCAGATAATCGACAATGGAATGGTGCACGGTCCAGCAGCCGCTCTGCGCCTCGTCGAGAATCACGCCAGCCTGCTTGAACGGCCCCAGGGGAGACGAGCTCGTTGCATATTCGAGCCGTTCCGTCTTGTTTTCCACATGCGGATAAGTGAGGTAGTAGATGCCATTGCGCTCGAACGCGAACGGTCCTTCCAGGAGCCCCTGGGTCGGCAGATTGTCGATCACCTTCGGCTCACCCTCGATCTCCATCATGTTCGGCTTCAACCTGGCGACGAAAATCTTGTTCAAGGAATAGTACAGATAAGCGCTGCCGTCCTTGTCGATGAGCACTGACGGATCGATTCCGTCGACGCCCGCGATAGGTGTTGCCATGGGCTTGAACGGCCCATATGGCTTGTCCCCAACCGCCACTCCAATTTTGAATCCGCCGCTCTTCGCGATCGCGGGAAAGTAGAAATAGTATTTGCCGTCTTTGAAAACGCACTCGGGCGCCCACATCGCGTAAGCGCTGGGATTGGCCCACTCTACCGCGGTCTGCGAGACGATCGCGCCGTGATCTTGCCAATCCGTGAGATTCTCGGACGAGAACACGTGATAGTCCTCCATGACAAACCAGTTCGGCTTGCCCTTGTATTCTGGCGGCGCCTTGATGTCGTGCGAGGGATAAACGTACACCTTCCCTTCGAATACGCGCGCGGTCGGATCGGCGGTGAACTGATCCATGATCAACGGATTGGTGGCGAAAGCCGCGGTCAGGGGCAGCATTCCCGCAACACTGGCGAACAAGGCGTGACGTGAAGCAAATCGGCGTTTCATTGAAGTAGCGACCTCAGCGCACATTGCCCTGTTCCTCCAGCGCGATCACCGCGATCGAATGCGGCGGCAACTTCAACGTAATCTTGCCGCTGCTCGCCTTTGCTTCGTACGGCTTGGGTGCGACCGTGGTCGGCGACGCGAAGGTATTCACGCTGTCGATTTTCGGTGCCGAGAGAATCCTGCCCGCAGCCCGCTTCGCGCGAGTGGGGATTTCCAGCTGCGCCGGGGCGGAGGGATCGATGTTGGTGACGGACAGCCAGGTCTTGCCGTCCTTGCCTTTCGCGGCAATCGCGTCGACCTTTGGCAGTTTGATAGCGCCGTTCACGTAGGTGCCGGCGTCGAACGCAACCGGAACAAACGTTGCGTCCTGGAAAGGAACATACATATGGAAGACGTGATAGGTCGGCGTCAGCACCAGCTTGTCCTGGTCCGTCAGAATCATGGCCTGTAGCACGTTGACCATCTGGGCGATGTTCGCCATGCGCACCCGGTCGGCGTGACGCGCGAAGATATTGATGTTGAGCGCAGCGATGATGGCGTCGCGCACACTGTTCTGCTGTTCCAGGAAGCCTTCCTTGCTACCGGGCGTCGGCGCGAGCCAGGCGCCCCACTCGTCCACGACCAGCGCAATCTTCTTCTCCGGATCGTACTTGTCCATGATCGCTTCGTGCGTGCGAAGCAGCTCGTTCATGCGCAGCGTGTACTTGATGAGTGTGGCGTACTCGGAGGTGCCGAAGCCGGTCGCGGCGAACTTCGGCGGAAATCCAGCACCGACCGTGTAGTAATGCAAAGAGAGCCCGTTGAAATCCCAGCTCCAGTTGCGCTCCTTCCAGGCCTTCATCACCGCTTCGGTGTACCCGGTCTCCGCGCTGTCGGGGCCCACAGCGATCTTCAACGCAGGATGCCGAGCGTTGTAGTTGCGGGTGTAGCGAGCGTAGATGCGCAGCTGAGCTGCGTATTCCTCCGGCGTCATCGACCCGCCGCATCCCCAACTCTCATTGCCAAGACCGATGAATGAAATGCCATAGGGCTCGGGATGACCGTTGGCCGCGCGCTGTTTCGCCAGCGTGGTCGGCTGATCGGTGGTCATGTATTCGAACCAGTCCGCGGCCTCTTGCGGAGTGCCCGAGCCGACGTTGACCGATATGTACGCTTCGGCGCCGATCTGCTGCACGAAGTCCATGAACTCGTGCGTCCCGAAGCTGTTCGGCTCGATCACGCCGCCCCAGTTGGGATTGAGCGTCGCCGGGCGGTCCTGCAGCGGACCGATGCCATTGCGCCAATGATATTCATCGGCGAAGCATCCGCCCGGCCAGCGCACGTTCGGCACGCGCAGCTCTTTCAGCGCGGCCACCACGTCATTGCGAATACCGCGCGTATTCGGAATGGATGAATCCGGACCGACCCAGACGCCCTCGTATACGCCGCGCCCCAGATGCTCGGCGAACTGGCCGAACAATTGCCGATCGATCTTCGCGCCCGGCTTGTCACTCTCGACTTTCAGCGCGATCGTCTGCGCGTGCGCCACACCGACACACATCGCTGCACCGATCAAGAACGTTGACAATGCGGACTTCAGATTCATTGCGACCTCGACTTCCTGCTCAAACTTTGTCTTCGAGAACGGTGGTTTGATATCACAGCGGCAGCGGAACGACCTGAGTCGTCGTGAACGCCGCCGATTGCCCTGGCACACCAGACGCCGGCTGTCCCGATCCGATGCTCACGCGGTGCTCACCTGCAAAAATCTGCCGCGCCCCATCCCGAGTCACAAAGCTCAGGTCGCGTGGCGTCAACTCGAACGTGAGCGTTCGTTGCTCGCCCGGCTGAAGCTCGAAGCGTTGCACGCCTCGCAAGGCAACGCGCGGCGCTCCTTCGAAGTCCGGCGGATCGAGGTACAGCTGCGCCACTTCTTCACCCGCACGGCTGCTCGTGTTTCGAATCGTGGCCGTGACGCGCAGGCCGCGCTCCGCCATGCCGTCAACAGCCTGGATGTTCAAGGCGCCATATTCAAACGTCGAATAGCTCAATCCGTAACCGAACGGATATACCGGCGTCCCGGCAAAGTACCGGTACGTGCGACCTTGCATCGAGTAGTCTTCGAAGGGCGGCAGATCGGCGACGCTACGATAGAACGTCAATGGCAATCGTCCCGCCGGATTGGTCTTGCCGGAGATGACATTACCGATGGCAAGTCCCCCGGCCTGTCCCGCATACCAGGCCTCGAGGACTGCGGCAGCGTGTTCCTTGGGCCAAGACAGATCGAGTGTGCTGCCGTTCATGAGCACGACGATCAGCGGCCTGCCCAGCGATTTCGCCAGTTCCAACAGCCGGCGTTGATCGGCGAGCAAGTCGATGGAGGTTTTGTCGCCGCCGGAGAATCCCTCCAGCTCGACCTTCATCTCCTCGCCTTCGAGATTGGAGTTCAGGCCAACGGCGGCGACGATCACGTCCGCTTGCGCGGCGGCAGCCCGGAGTTCAGCCTCAGGCTGTGTGGACACCCGTTTCCACAACACCTCCACGCCGGACAACAACAGCGCGTCGGCGGTGACGCGAATCGGATAGCGCTGCCCTTTCCGTAGCTCCAGTGTCGTCATCTCGGAGCGAGTGCCCCACGGTTGGTGGTGATGGCGCGCGAGCACTTTGCCATCGAGCATCAGCTCTGCGTTGGGACCGCCGAGGCCGATCCGATAAGTGCCGCTCTCCGGCGGCACGACGAAGCCCGTCCACACCACGCGATAGTAATCCGACAGTTGTGCGTGCTCATTACCGCGCATGGCGATGCCAGGCTCGACGCGGGACACCGCCGGCTTGTTCTTGAACTTCACCGTGCTTGCGTGCTCGGCAAATGCCGCATGAGAAACGTAGCGTTCGGGCTGAGCTCCCTCAGCGTCGTAATACTCCGCCAGCAATCCAGGCTCGCCGCGCGGCGAGCGTAACGCCGATGTGGGAATCGGGTCGCCATCGGTGATCGAAGCCGCGCCCGGCACCAGCGTGACCGTCGCCTTTGGCAAAGCACGATGCAAACCCTCGACGAGCGAGACCGGAGGACTCGACAGCGGCGATGAATAGTTCCCGCGCAGGACACGCGTAGCATCGGCGTGGGGTCCGATGACTACGATACGCTCTGTGCCTTTCAACGGCAGCACGCCGTCGTTCTTCAACAGCACCAGAGATTTCTCCGCACTCTTCAATGCAAGCGCATCGCGCTCCGGTGTGGTGACTGGCGTGGGCTGCGTGTTGATGGCAGGTCGTCCAGCCAGTCCTGGAAGATCGCCGTTGCGGTATCGAGCAGAGAACAATCGAATCAGCGCTCGATCGATATCCTGCATGCTGAGCAACCCGCGCTCGTAGGCCTGCTTGTAGCGGCCACCGAGGCCGCCGATATCGAACAGCGTGGCGTTGCTGCATTCGTTGTCGACCCCAGCCTTGAGTCCAGCGGCAACACCGGACACGGCATCCGGTGCGAACTTGTGATTGTCGCTGATGTCCTTGACGGCGTCGCAGTCGGAGACGACGTAGCCCTCAAACTTCCAGGCATCGCGCAAGCGATCTTTCAATAACAGGTCGCTGACGCACGCCGGCTCGCCATTGACGCGGTTGTACGCGCACATGATCGATCCCGCCTTGCCCTCGACGATCGCCGCCCGAAACGCAGGGAGGTAAGTATCTTCGAGATCGTGCGGAGTCACGAACACGTTGGCTTCGTGACGCGTCGACTCCGGACCGCTGTGGACCGCAAAATGCTTGGGAGACGCGACCACATCCGGACGCTCTGGATCCTGGCCTTGCATACCGCGCACGTACGCCACACCGAGGCGTGCCGTAAGAAACGGGTCCTCACCGAATGTTTCCTGTCCCCGCCCCCAGCGCGGATCGCGGAAGATATTGATGTTGGGCGACCAGGTGTCGAGCCCGGTGCCGATGCGCCCCAACCGTCCCGTTTTACGCCCCAGTGCATGCAGAGCGCGCACCTCGACGCTGATCGCGGCTGCAACGTCCTTCACCATGGCCTCATCGAACGAGGCTGCGAGCCCGATCGGTTCGGGAAAATTCGTGGTCGGCACCGGCCCCAACGCCCCGTGCAACGATTCCGTCCACCAGTTGTAAGCTGGGATCTTCAGGCGCGGAATCGCTGGCGCGGTATTGAGCAGCTGCTCGACCTTCTCATCCAGTGTCAACTGATCGACCAGCGCCCTCGCCTTTTCATCGGCTCGCGAGCGAAGCGATGCGCCGCCCGTATCCGACGCCAATGCCACTGCGCTCACACCGAACGCCACACACATGGATAAGAGACGAGCCGAGACATCGCGCAAAGTCATGCTGCTCCCTTTCACTCACGCACCTCGTAACATCTGCATCACTCGTGCGCGAATCTTTTGATAGTTGTCCGGCTGCAACGGCCCGAGCACGCCGTGCTGATCCGCAGGCAGATGCGCCAGCGGATGCCCGTGCGTCCGAAACACGAAATGGTCGAAGAACGCTTTCCATGCCTGGCGCTCGGCGGCCGGGCGCTCTGCAATGGCAATCAGGCTCAGCAGCATTGCAACGGCGGGCGGATCGCGGCCTGCGCTGAATGCATCCCACCAATAGTTGACCAGCACGTTGAACGAGGCCGTCGCCTCGACCTGATGCCACCATAGCTTGGGCACGTAGATGCCATCGCCCGGAAACAGCTCGGCCACCAGCGCTTGATCTCGAATCTCGCGAAAGCGCGGAAATCGCTCGTCATCGGCAGGCGCGGACGCCGCGAGGCTCACCGGCTGGCCCGCCATGGTGTGATCGATGGGACCGATGTAGAGCCGGTCGATCGTCTCTGGAGCATACAACGTGAACCGACGCGTGCCTGCGACGACGCAGGCGATGTTGTCCATCGTGTCGTAGTGAGCCGAAACGTTCGATGCGTGGCCGAGCCAGATGCGCGGAGCGACATTCGCCTTCAACACAGTCAGCGGATTCTCAACAGCAAAGCCCGGCAGATATTGTTCGGTCGGGACCGATCCCATATACATCGAACGGCCGTTCGGGTTTGCCGCCGTGGCCACGATGCTATCGAGCGCATCGGTGAACCGCATTCGAGCCCGTGCAAAGTTAAAGCCGCGAAGATCTTCGCTGTAGAAATACCTGCCGCCAATCCGCGGCTCACCGACGAAGACCTCCGCTTCGCCGCCCGCGTCGAAGCGCGATAGATAGTCTCTGAACTGAGTCGGCGAGCGCTCACTGGCCGCCACGGCTGGCCACGGACTGACCAGGCCTCGAATCACCACCGGCCGGCACGGCTCCGCAACGTCGCGCAGGAACGCGGCGGGATCGCTGACATCCCGAGCCGCAATCTGTTTGGGGGACAGTGGCATGTCAGTCAGCGGCAGCCGGCCTTGAAACAAAGGTTGGCGCCGAAGAACGGCAGCACGTGATTCTGGAATCGATCGGCCAGCTTGTTGGTATGGTCACCAGGGTACACCTCGAAGGTGTTCTTGATGCCGTACGCTTCGAGCACGTCATGGAGTTTGGCGGTATCGGTGCGCAAACCGTCCTGGTCGCCGACGTCGATGGCGATCGCGTCGTAGCGCCGGATGTTCCCTATATATTGATGAATGAACGCGAGCGGTGCATTGGCGGCCCACCTCGCCAACACATCGGCCTGCGCCTCACCCGCCTGAGTGGGCAAATCCAGGAACAGCGGCGGGTTTTTTGGATTGGGCGACCAAGCAGCCGCAGCTGCCAGCTGTGCTCGCGCGAAGAACGGCAACTTGGCGGAGTCCGCGGGACTCTTCACCTCCTCCAGCGCTTTACTCATCTCGGCATTGCCGGGCCCGACCGACCGCGGCGAAAGACAGCAAGGGCTCATGATGTAGAGACTGCCGAATACATCCGCATGTTTCATTCCGATTCGCGTCGCGCCGTAGCCGCCCATCGAATGACCGGCGAGACCGCGGCTGCGTCGCTCGGGAATCGTGCGGTAGTGAGCGTCGACGTACTCGACCACGTCATGGGAGATGAAGCTTTCGAAGTCTCCGGTGGTGATCGAGCCCGAATACATCGAGCCGTTGTGAAGAGTCTTCGAGTCTGGCAGGACTACGATCATCTCCCTCGCAGCCCCGGCAAACGCCCCTTCTATGGTTTGCGGCACATGGATCTCGTGCGACCATTGCTCGGCACCGATCGAATACCCGTGCAGTGCATACACCACCGGATAGCGTCGAGCTCGCTCTTTCGCATAGCTGGGGGGCAGGAACACGAGCACATCGCGTTCAGCGGCATTGCCCTCCAGATTTCCCTCCACCGAGCCGGCGTGAATCTTGATGGATTCGAGCGTCACCGGCTTGGCGCCGGCCACCACGGGCGGCGCTTCCGTCTTCATCTGCGCGAGCGCAAATTGAGCAGGGAATGAACTGATCAGCAACGACACCAGGAGGCAAACAGCTTTGTTCGTCATCATTCGATCTCGTCAACTCCGGGCTTTGCGGCTCTTGAACAGTCGGGGCGCATAGTCCTGCAACGCTCGCCGCCAGGTCTGCCACTCATGATCGGTGCCCTGCGACTCCACGTAGACGTGCTTGATGCCCGCTGCGTTCAGGCCTTCATGCAGCCCGCGAAGGCCGGCGAGGAAGCGCTCGTTCTCAGCCGTGCCGACACCGAGCCAGAGCACGTGCACCTGTCTGGCGAACGCGGCCGGGTCGGCGAACACGCCGTTATAGTCGGTCTTGGGATCGAACTTGCCTGAGCCCGGCGCCAACAACCCGCCGGCGCCACTGAATCCGCCGATGTGAGAAAACAGGTCGAGATGTCTGAGCGTGATATGAAACGTTTGCATCCCGCCCATCGACAATCCCGCCATGGCGCGGTTATCCCGATCGGTCAGCGTTCGGAACGTTTTGTCGATGAAGGGAATCAGCGCCTGGGTCATGTCGTCTTCGAAGGTCGATGCCATGTCCTGCATGGCCTTCAACATTTGCGGAGAGCCGAACGTCATGGCGGCGGCGTCGGGCGGAGCCTCACCGGCTCGCCGCGCGTAGCCATAGGCCATCACGACGATCATGGGCTCGGCCTCGCGCGCGGCGATCAGATTGTCCAATATGACGTTCGCGCGGCCCTGACGAATCCAACCGGTCTCGTCCTCGCCGCCGCCATGCTGTAAATAGAGAACGGGGTAACGCGTTGTTGTTTGCGAGTCGTATCCCGGCGGCAGATACACCAGCGCATGTCGCCAGCTCCCCGTGATCTTCGAGTGGTACCACACCTCACGCACCTGCCCGTGAGGAACGTCCTGGATGGAATAGTAAGTGGAACCCGGCTCCGGAATTTCCACCGCGCTCGCATGACGTGAGCCGCCGAAGAAGGCGTGACTGCCCGGATCGGCCACGTCGGCGCCGTCGATGACAACGGTATAGTAATGAAACCCTGGAACCAGCGGATCGGTGGTCACGGTCCAGAAGCCGTCGGACTGCTTCTGCATATCTATCTTCGGACCATTCCAGAAGTTCAACCTGACCTTGGTGGCATCCGGTGCCTGCACGCGCACCTGCACCCGACCGGCATCATCGATGCGGGGATACTGAGCATCCCAGACATTGGTGCTCGCCGGCCGAAAGCTCCCCTCCGACTGAGCCAGACAAACATTCGCCACCAGGGCGCAAACGATCGCCGCCATCCACTTCATGAGTTCCCCCAAACGTCCTTCAAACACCGGCCAGTTTCCGATTGCGCAGATGCGCCAAGACCGCCAGCTGATTCAGCGAACCAGCAATGGTGTACGCCAGATGCAAATGACCGCTGCGGAACAAACGCTGGACGTCACCATCTCCCAGCTCGCGCAGCGAATCCCGGCTCACCGTGTACAGCCCCTCCAGCCTCAACCGTTCGCCATCATCAAAATTCAGCGACACGTCGATGGGCTCGAGCAGCTTCAGATTCACCAGATCGCGCACCAGAAGCGCCGTTTGCTCGATGCCTTCGTGCAGCTGTCCCAACACTCGCTGGATCTGGCGCAGCGACGGGCTCGGCTGCTGTGCCTCGTCGAACAGCGGCTCGCCTTGCGTCTCGCTGAACCTGGGATGACCCCGATCGATAGCGATGCGTTCGCCGGAGATAAAGAATCCATCGCGCTGAAGGTTGAGCGGCTCGAAGCCGCCGCGCTCCTCGGCGCTCTTCAACGCGCCCTCGCCCGGATTCAAGCCGAGCACCGCGCCGGCGTAAAACGCACCCGTCGCGACATCCTTGGAGAACAGAATCGGACAAGCGATGGCGGCGGCGACGAATTCACCCGGCACGATTTGAACGAAGTGCGGCTCGGCGCCCGATCTGGGTAGCAGCCGCAGATGCGCATGATCCTGTGGATTGAGCAGCTGGTGAGTCGTCATGGAGGTCGATTCCCTCATACCGGCTGCAAGCCCTGCTGAACGATCCTGCGGATCAGATCCCGATGGCGCGGCAACCCGGAGCGCAGCTTTTCGATTTGCGAAGAGTTCTCGCGCATCGCGCGCTCGGCGGAATGGGCCCCACCAGCCACGATCTCAGGCTCCACCTCGGTGCGAAATCCCATGCCGTACAGCACATACTGATAGCTTGCCGCGGGGAACACTTCTTCGATGCGATCGAATTCATCGTGATACCAGGGTGATTGATACCGCCACAGCAACAGCAGGTGCTGCAGCCGTTCCGGAATCGTTTCGGGCAGACGGTTGTCGCGCCAGAACGCACTGTCATCGCGTTGGGTGAGCGCATAGTGAAGCTTCAGAAAATCGATGATCCTGCCCCACCGGTATTCGGTGGTGTTGTTGAAGCGGGCGGCGATCACATCCATCACTTCGCGGCACACCGGCATCTGTTCGGCAATCAGCTTGGCCGACATTTCTATCAGCACGATGGCCGACGCTTCCAACGGCTCCAGAAACCCGGCCGATAAGCCGACCGCCACGCAATTGCGCTTCCAGAAGATCTGCCGATGACCGGAGCGGATCGGAATCCGACGCACCGGCAAGTCCTTGCCCGCCGCGCCGAGATAGTCCCGCAGCTCGCGCTCCGCATCGTCGACGGAAATGTGGCGGCTCGAAAATACGTGCCCCACCCCTCGCCGTGTCGGCAAGCCGATGTCCCAGATCCAACCGGCGGATTGCGCTGTCGAGATCGTATGAGATGCGATCGGACTCGTATCGGTTGCGTACGGCACTTGTATGGCCAGCGCGGTATCGCAGAATAAAACGTCGCTGCAGTCGACAAACGGAACACCGAGTGTTTCGCCAATGAGCAGCGCTTTGAAGCCCGTGCAGTCCACGAACAGATCGCCCTCGATCTCGCCAGCCTGCTCGGTCTCGAGGCTGCGGATGTCGCCGCTCTCGGATAAATTCACACGCTTCACATCCGCCAGCACATGACGCACGCCGAGCTTCTCGCAGCAGTGCTTCTGCAGGAATGGCGCGAACTTGCCGGCATCGAGGTGATACGCGTAATTAGCGACCGCATCGAACTCGGCGGTAGCAATGGTCTTTGGCGCAAGCCCATCGTCGCAGATCCGGCCTTGCGGACACACGGCATCGCAAAAGCTGCGCCCGTCATTTCTGGCGAGCCAGTGCGGCACCAGGTTGATCTGAGAAAAGCTCTGCGGAAGCATCAACGGATGGTAGTAACCATCCTGCTTCTCACCCGTCGTCCAGCGCGCAAACCAGGCGCCTTGCTTGAATGCGGCGTCACATTGCCGGAACAGCTCGGTCTCGGAGACTCCGATCCGAGACAGCGTCGTTCGCAGCGTTGGCCACGTCCCTTCGCCCACGCCGATGATGGGAGTATTCGGCGACTCCACCAACGTGACACTGAAGTTCGCCGGAATTCGGCTGCGGTGCCTGGCGGCGATCACTCCCGCCGCCAACCACCCGGCAGTGCCGCCGCCCACGATCACAACCTTTCTGACTGCTTGCACCATCGCTCAATGACTCATGGCACGCGTCGATCTCGAAGATCCAAAAAAAAGGGGGAGGTGCCGTCAAGGGGATTGTCTGGTCGACCCCTCCCCCTGCCGATATCACATCCGGAACCGGGCGCCCAGCGCGTAACGCCGACCGTAAGCGAACACGTCGAGCAGCTGATTGTCGAAGCGACCGTGCGTGCTCTGCGTTTCGTTGGTGACGTTCAACGCTTCGAAGAACACGTTGAGCTGATCGGTCAGCTGATAGCTGGTGCTGAGATCGATCTGCAGGCTCGAGTTCACGAATGTCGGCTCGGCGCCGAACTGCGAGTTGTTCTGGTTCTGGCCGAATTGCAGCAGATACTCATCGCGCCAGTTCGCAGCGACACGCACCTCGAAGCCATTCTTGTCGTAGAAGCCGACGAAGTTGGCCGAGTCCGCCAGGCCCGTCACAGCAAATCCGCTTTGAGAAATGTCGTAGCGGTTGTATGGCTTGTCGGTATCGACCAGCGTGACGTTGGCGTTGAAGCCGAAGCCCGTGTCTCCGAATACGTGCTGCCACGCGAATTCGAAGCCATCGACGGTCGCATCCGGCCCATTGACCCGCTGCGAAACCGTATAGACGGCCGGCTGACCGGTGGTCGGATCGATCACGTTGTTGATGGTCTGACGCTGCGTGCCCTGGACGATGAAGTTGGTCACATCCTTGATGAAGTAATTCACCGAGGCGTACGAGTTCTGCTGGTAGTACCACTCCACCGCAAAGTCGAAGTTATCCGACAGATAGGGCTTCAACGCGGGGTTGCCGCCGTTGGCAGTCAGCGCGCCCACTCGCGGCAAGGCCCCCACGTTCAGCACGGGAGTCAGGAAGTTGATCGCCGGCCGGGTCAGCGTGCGCGAGGCTCCGAAGCGCGCGTGAACATCGGGCGTGATCTCGAGCTTCATGTCAAGGCTCGGCAACAAGTACGAATATTTGCTCTTGGTCGTGATCGGTTGCGTTGCCGAGTACGTCGTCGACAGCAGCGTGGGATCCGCCGCGCTCTGCGTGAGCAGAATGGGCAAGCGACCGACGCCCGAGGAATCGACGTGAGTGCGCTCGTTACGCACGCCCGCGCTGAAATGGAACGGGTGACCGGCGAGATCGACCTCGAAAGCGGCGCGAACGAATGCCGCCCAGGTCTTCTCCTGGATATCTTGAACGCTGCCGGGATCGAGCGCGAGATCGAGCGAGCCGGTATAGCTGCAGCAGTCGTAGTTGAAGCCCGGAATGTTCGTCGCTTGCGGATTCCCCAACCCTTCGAGATACGAGTACAGGCCGCGCGGACTGTACATGAGCAGTTGTGGCGGCAACGCTCCGCCGCCGGAAAATCCCGGGATGAAACTCGACGTGTTGATCGTCCCGCGATACAGATTCGTGGGCACGATCACACCCGAGGTGCGACCCGAGGGCGTGCCGTAGCCTGACCACGCCTGCCAGAAATTATTGGAGAACGTGTTGCTGTTCTGGAGCGTGAAGTTGTCGTCGACATAGGCGGTCCCAGCATCCAGGCGCACGTTCTCCTGCTTCCAGGTCGCGGTGATGCGAGCTTGTTTGAGCGTGTCGGAGTTCTTCTGCGCCGTGCGCACCAGCACGTGAGAGCCGATGACCGATGGATCGAGATACCGCGAAGGATCGCCGGCGGGGCCGTAGGTCGTGAGTTGCGGCAGCGTGTCGCTGCTATCGCCGGTCACGCGCACGCCCAGAGACGTGCCGAGCGAACCGCCATAGCCGATGTCGGCGCCGTCGCTGCCCTGCCCGTCGGGATTCTGCTCGCTCTTGGCATACGACGCATCGATGTCGAAGCTCAGATTGTCCGAGGCGTCGATCTTCAGATTGATGCCGGTCTGATTGGTCTCGAGCAGGTTGGTGGCAAGACCCGCGTTCAAATCCATCGGCGTGCCCGCCTGGACAAAGTTGACGACCGTGCCGTTGTCATCGAGCTGCACATTGCGCAGGTCGTTCAAGCCGAACCACAACGCGAACCCGTAGGTTTCCGTTACGAGCTTCTGCCGCGAATAGTTGTCGTCGACCGTGAGCAACATGCGCTCGGACGGGCGCCACTGGAAGGCGATGCGGCCATCGATTCGCTCATCGTTGACCTGCGCCTGTTCGGCGCCGTATTGCTGCTGCCACCAACCAACGACGGTCTTGTTAGCATCCGTCAATTGCGCGGGCGCACAGCTCGGCGTCAGCTGACAGGGAGCGAAACGACCGCCTTCCCAGCCGGAAACAAACACGCGGTTGCTGTCGGTGCTGCGCTCGGTGTAGATCGCGTCGACCAGAAAGCCCAGCGTTTCGTCGGCGAATGTATTGCTGAACAGCGCGCCGACCGTTGGCTTGATGTCACCCGCCTCGTCCTGCATCGATCCCGATGCGCTGGTTACAAAGCGCGGACCGGGCCGATCGAACGGCTTCGGAAACGTCACATTCACGGTCGCGCCGATCGAGCTGCTGGACAACGTGATATCCGGCGTCTTCATCACGCTCAGCGCGCCGACGAAGTCCGCGCCGACGGTGCTGAAATCGACGGCACGGTTGCCGGAAGCTGTGGAAATGCGTCGCCCGTCGTACAGCGTTTCGTTGAAGTCGCCGCCGAAGCCACGCACGGTAATGCCCTGTGGCTCGCCACGCGTGCCGGCGCGCTGAATCGAGACGCCCGGCACACGCTGCAACGAGGCCGCGACGTTCGAGTCTGGAAACTTGCCGATGTCCTCGGAAGAAATCACGTCGACCACACCGGTCGCCTCGCGCTTCATGTCCAGGTTTCGTTGCAGCGATTCTCTGATACCGGTAACAACCACTTCCTCGAGTTCACTGGTATTACCGGTTGAGGACGAACTCTCTTGCGCCATGGCTGGCGCAGAGCTTGCTAGCGCTAACAAAATTGCGGCGCGTAAAACGCCGTTCCCGGTCAACGACTGCATCGATTGTTCCCCCTAAGAGTCCCACCCTGTTAGCGGGTGTGGTCAGTGGCGTACTTATCACCGCGACGCCAGTTGCGTCAATACTCGGACAATTGTGTTCGCTGAGCGGGACCATACACCCTTTCACAAATACAATCTACTTCATTACTGAAAGCGCATGCCTTTGGCATCGATGCACCGGCTGCGGCGATCGAGCACGCAGTTTTGATTCCAGGTAACCGGTGGCACGAGAAGATTTATAATGCGGCCATGAACGCACGCGAAACCAAACAGCGCAGCTACAGCGCACCCGCCCTTGAAAAAGGCCTGGATATCATTGAACTGCTGGCGGCGCGCGGCGTGCCGCTGACAATGTCACAAATAGCGGGCGAGCTCGGCCGCTCGATCGGCGAAGTGTTTCGCATGATTGAAGCGTTGATACGCCGCGGCTATATCGCCCCGGCGGAGTCGGGTGAAGGACTCGAGCTCACCAACAAGCTGTTTACTCTCGCGCTTGCGCGTGCGCCCGCGAGGAATCTTCTCGAATGTGCACTGCCCGAGATGAGAAAACTTGCGCGCACGATCGGCCAATCCTGCCATCTCGCCGTGGCGAGCGATGAGCAGATGGTCGTCATTGCCCGGGTCGAGGCACCGGGCAATGAAGGTTATTCGGTGCGGGTCGGCAACCGCCGGCCGCTGGTTGCATCTACGTCTGGATTGGTGCTCTACGCATTTCAACCTCCAAGCGTGCGCACGGAATGGCGCAAGCGTCTCGCATCCACTGTGAGCAGCAAGGCATGGAAGGCGTTCGAGGAACGAGCCGCTGCGGCACGGACCGCAAAGCACGTGCGGGCGAACAGCGATGTCACCCGGCACATCGTCGATCTGTCCGCACCCGTCATGTCAGCCGATATGGTGGCCGCGGCGTTGACGTGTCCCTACATCGAAACCCCGAAAGCCCTCCCCTTCAAAGAAACCATCGTTGCTATCCGGCGAGCCGCGGAAGAAATTTCCGCGCAGCTCACTCAGCCTTCTGCTGTTTGAGATATGCAATCACGTTCGCGAGATCCGCATCGCTTGCCAGCCCCGGAAAGGCCATCTTGCTGCCCGGCACGAGCTTGTCCGGGCCCTTCAGATACTGCTTGAGGGTGGCTTCGTCCCACGTAAGACCGGACTTCCTCATCGCCGACGAGTAGCGATAGCTTGGATAAGTTCCTGCAGGCCGGCCAACAACTCCGTTCAACACGGGCCCAACGCTGTTCTGGGCGCCCGCGCCGACGGCGTGACACGCCGAGCATTGCGCGAACACCGTAGCGCCCGCCGACGCATCACCGTCGGCCCATGCTGAAGACATCAATGCCAGCGCAGCCAGGCCGGCGATCGCCAATCGTTTCACTTTGAGCCTCTCTCAATCAGTCACCAGGCGCTCGGGCCGTTGCAAGTACCGATCCTTGAGTGTATCGGCGAGTCTATACGCCAGGGCGCCGACCGGCCCGGTCGGATTGCGTCCCGCGTTCTGTGGAAACGCGCTCGATCCCACCACGAACACATTGGAAACATCCCAGCTTTGCAGGTATTTGTTCAACGCACTGGTGCGCGGATCGTCGCCAAACACGGTGCCTCCGGTGTTGTGCGTGGTCTGGTACGGGACGATCGAGTAGCGCCCGCGATCGCGTCGACTCAACACCTGTTCCGCTCCCATCTCCTTGGCAATGTTTGCGCAGATGCCCCGCGCGAATTCCATTTGCCGGAACTCGTTCTCCTGCCAGTCGAACGTGAGCCGTAGCATCGGCCGGCCGAACGAATCGGTGTAGGTCGGATCGAGATCCAGATAATTCTGACGATAGCTCATCACCGAACCTTGGTTGCCCACCGAGGTCATGCGGTGGTAGGTCTCGACGACCGCTTTCTTCCATCCCTTGCCCCACCGCGGCGACCCGGGTGGAGTGGGATGCCGCTGGATCGGCGCGCCGCTGTTGCTGCCACTGCTGATTCCCCCGCCGCCAATGAAGCCGAGCTTTGCGAAGTCCGGGTTATCGCTGTTGAAGTCATCGATCCAGGTACCGAGCGCACCCGAGCCCATGAAGGGATTGAAATAGGTGTCCTGGGAAAACAGCGCTGCCACGCCGCCCATCGATTGATAGGCGTAGTTTCTGCCCACGACGCCGCTGTTGCGCTGGAAGTCGTAAGGCTTGCCGATCTTCGAATGCAACATCAAATGCACGTTGCCGAAGACGTACGCCGCCAGGATCACCAGCTCCGCGGGTTGCTCGAACTCACGCCCGCCCGCATCGAGGTAGGTGACGCTGACAGCGCGCTTGCGCCGCGAATCGAGGTTTACCTTCATCACATAGGAGTTGGTGCGCGCTTCGAAATTCGGATTCTTGTGAGCGAGCGGAATGACGGTGAAGTGTGGGCTCGCCTTCGCATTCGCCTCGCAGCCGAAGGCAGTACAGAAGCCACAGTAATGACACTGCCCCAGCGCCACCCCATCCGGGTTCACATACGCGCGCGATGCGTTGGAGGCTGGCACCGGGAACGGGTGATAACCCAGATTACGCGCGGCCTTCTCGAACAAAACCATGTTGTGCGACTGAGTCAGCGGCGGATTCGGAAATTCGTTCGCTCGTGGCGCTTCGAAGATGTTTCCGCCATCGATCTTCTTGCCTTGCAGGTTGCCGGCTTTGCCGGACGTGCCGCAGACCTTCTCGAACTTGTCGTAGTACGGCTCGAGCTCGTGATAGTCGATGGGCCAGTCCTGCAGGTTCATGTCGGCCGGCACGATGCTCTTGCCATACTTCGCCACGGTGCCGGAGTACATCTTGTGCTCCCACTCCGTCCAGCGCCAATGCAGTCCAGACCAGTGGGTGCCGGCGCCACCGACGCCTTCGCCCGGCAAGAACGAGCCGAGCTGACGCATTGGCAGGCCCCGCTGCGAAGGATCGTTGCGGAAGGTCAATGTTTCCTTGCGCAGGTTCTGGATCAGCTCGTGGCGACGCGAATAGCGCAACTCGTCGTGAACCTGGGGGGCCATGAAATCGGGATTGGTTGCCCGCGGTCCACCGCGCTCGAACGCAACGATCTTCAATCCTGTCGATGCGAGCTCCTTGGCGACGATGCCGCCGGCCCAGCCCAGGCCGACGATCGCGATATCGACGGGTTTCAGCTTGGTGGCCATCGTCACAACAGGTCCTGAATGCTCATGGGCTCGGTCATGTACTTCTTATTGCGGTACGCCTCGATCTTGTCCGCGTACATCGCGCCGATCCCGGGAAAGCCGATCATCTTCCACGACGCCTTGCCTTTATTGCCACCGTGCAGCGGATCGGCGAAGTAGCCTTGCATGGTGAGGTCGTACAGCAGATTGAAGAAAATCGCGGTGGGCACGGTAGGCAACTGAATCTCGCGCTTTTCCAGCTGAGTCAGTACGGCGACCCGATCCTCTTCGGAGAGTGCATCGAACGTGCGTTTGTATTTGTCACGTACGTGAGCATTCACATCGAGAATGCCGTTGCGAATGAGCTCGCTCGGGGTCATGCGCAACTGATAGCCCTGCTCCGGCGTGCCTTCGATGAACGGCCCCTGCAGATACATGCGGTCGCCGCGGCCGTAGCCCGAGTTCAATTGACGATCGATGAACACAGCGACGCCCAGCTCCAAGGCACCGGGCCCGACCTCATCGGCCGGAATGAGTGTATCGATCGCCGCTTCGATGAACGCGGCTTCATCGCCATTCAAGAATTCATACACGGGCACCGGTTCATCGGCGGGGCTCGCGGCCTTGGGCGCCGGGTGATGCATGGCGCCCATGGCATTCTCGGCGGCCGCGCCACCGACCGGCAAAACGCCCGACGCAGCACCAGCGCCGAAGAGCTTCAGCCATGCGCGCCGATTCAGCTTCTTCGATTCGGCATTGTTTTCTTCAGACATCCTTATAGACCCGTTTCGATGCATCGATGCGCGTGAACAGGGTGGCGGCCACCAACGAATAACCGGCAAGCACGAAGAACGCGGTCGTCCAACCGCTGGCGGTCACGATATAACCCGTCATGGCGGCTGCAATGGCGGCGCCCAGATTGCCGAAGGTGTTCATCACTGCGGACACCGAGCCTGCATACACTCCACCGATGTCCAGCGTCACCGCCCAGGAAACGCCCACGGTGAGTTCGATACCGAACACTGCAAGCGCGAAGTAACCGACGCTGACTAGCGGATCGTTAGCCAAACACGCGAGTGGAATCGTCACAGCAGCGATCAGGAATCCCGGGATCGCCACGACACGACGCGCGAACTTGAGATTGCCCGTGCGCTTCAACGCCAGATCCGAGAACCAGCCTCCGCAAATATCCCCAGCAACGCCAGCAAGCAGCGGCAGACTCGCGTAGATGCCCATCTGCTGCAGCTCGAACTGCCGCTCGGCGTGCAGATATTTCGGGAACCACGTGAGAAAGATTCCGATGTCATAGCCGTAGCAGAAATACATCGTAGACAGCAGCCACATCTGAGGACTGCGCAGAATTTGTCGCCACGGCACGATCTTCGATCGATGGGCGGTGTTCCCCAGAGCATTAGCGATCAAGTCGCGCTCGGCGGCGTTGACCATGCGATGTTCGTTCGGCGAATCGCGATAGAACCAATACCAGATCGCGGCCCACAACAAGCCGAGCACCGCGAAAATATAAAAGGGGGCCCGCCAGCCATAGTGAGCAATGATGAAGACCACGACGATCGGCGTGAGCGCGCCGCCCAGTCGTGAGCCGGCGTGCGTGATGCCTTGGGCGAAACCTCGCTCCGAGGGCAGCATCCAACGCGACAGCGATCGGGTCGCGATCGGAAATGCGCCCGCCTCGCCCATACCAAACAAGAATCGGCAGACGATCATCGACGTCGCCGACCACGTGAGCGCGGTGGCCGCGGTGAATGCCGACCACCATGCAACGATCGCAGGCAGCGCACGCCGAGGACCAAAGAGGTCTCCGAGCCAACCGCCAGGGATCTGAAACAGCGCATACGACAATTGATAAGCGCCGAGAATCCATCCCATCGTGACGATGGAGAAACCGAACTCCTCCTGGATCGAAGGCACAGCGGCCGAGATCACGACTCGATCGATGTAGGTGATCATGTACGCGGCGACAGTGAGCCACAGTACGGTGTGGCGTACGCGCGTGGGCGCGATCGCCACGGCGTGATCCACCGACGCGGCGACCGGTTCTACGATGGCCGCATCACCGTTCGCCATGTTCGACACCGTTCGTTCGACCCTTGCATTCGTTTGCAGCACGGCCCGTGCAGATCGACCAAATAGTGGGTACCGACTTGCCCGCAACGTAGACCGAGTGAATCGTTCGGGTGTTGCGAATGTCCGCGAGCGGATCCGCATCGAGCACGAGCAGATCGGCGTTCTTGCCCGGCTCGATCGTTCCCAGATCTTTCGCGCCGATCAACTTCGCGTTGGTGCCGGTGGCTGCGGTGAGAGCCTGCAGCGGCGACAATCCCGCTTGCACCATCAGCTGCAACTCCCAATGAAGAAAGTGACCGGAGAAACGCCCGGAGGGGCCGCTGTCGCTACCGACGCCGTAAGGCACGCCCGCTTCGATCTCGCGCCGGGTATTCTTCAAAGCGATATCGAGCACGCCCGGGTACTGACTGAAGTGCTTGCCTGCCGCCAGTTTTTGTTGACGCTCTGGACTCTTCAACGTCGCCAAGGCGGCTGGCGTGATCGAGCGATTGAAGAAAGGATCGTCGAGGAATGGCAGCTGCGTGTAAGTGAACGAAGCTTCGCGACTGAGCGTCGCCGCCATCTGCACGGTATGGTGTCGCTTCATCTCATCCAGTAGCGCTCGATCGACGGGCAGATCGCGCACGCTATGCGCGAAGCCGTCCACGCCTTGCGACGCGAGTGTCTTCGCGTTCTCGAGATAAAAGATATGAGCGATGGCGCGCAGCCGATGTTTGTGCGCCTGATCGATGATGGCCTGGCTGATGTCCGGCGGCATGCGGGAAGGCAGGTCGCCGAACTCGTCATCGACCCAGAGCTTGATGAAGTCGACGCCCTTCGCCACCTGCTCGTCGACGGCCTGGCGCGCCTCTGCCGCGGTAGCCACCGGTTTATTCAGTCCGGCCACGCCGCCATAAGAGCCTTTGAACACCAGCCCTTGGCCAGACGTATACATGCGCGCCATATTCGTCTGCACTTTGCGCTGATCCGCGCGGATGCCAAATATCACATCGGTGTCGGTGCCAAGAACCTGTACCGCGGTTACACCGTAAGCCGCATAGATGCGCAGCTGTTGTTCCACCAGCTCACGCGAGTAGAAATTGACGTCTTGAGTGAGGTCGTGAACCAGACCGACGTGCACGTGGTTGTCGATGAGACCGGGAAGAACAAACTTCCCGCTCAGATCGACGACGGTTGCGTCGCTGGGAAGTTTCAAGTTCGAGCGTGGCCCCACCCATGAGATGCGACCGTCGTCGAAAATCAATGCCGACGCCGGCACGGACGCGCGACCGGTGCCATCAATAAGAGTGAAGTTAGTGAGCACTGTCGGCGCGGCCTGTGCCACGGACAGTGCTGCCAAGCTGACGAACGCGGCAATGACACGGACTGCTAGCTGCACTCATCCCCCTCCGCTACCCGGCGCTCGTGGCGACGCCTGGGCAGCCTATATCCTATATCATATCGGCATCATCACGGGCTGATGACCCAAAGTCAAATGGTATCGGTATCAAATCTGGAGACGCCGCTCCAGAGTCGGCGTGGGGATACGGCGGGCGGGCGTTATTCGCGGGTGAATTTCACGAGGCGCTGATACGACTTCTCGAGGTGCGCACGCATGGCCGCTTCGGCCTGGTCGGGATCGCGCTGTTGCAGAGCCTTGGTCACCAGGGTGTGCTCGGCCACCGCTTCGTTCGTCACCTCGCGGTGAAAGCGCAGCCGAAAGATGTGCAAGTGAATGTGCAAGCGGCTGAGCGATTCGACGATCAGATTGTTATTGCTGCCGCGGGCGATCTGTTCGTGAAATTCCGCATCCTGATCGGCGAACTGATCGTAGAGAGTGCGCGACTGCGCCGCTTGATCCGGATTCATCTCGAGCGCCAGTCCACACAGATCGATCAAAGCCTTATCGCTCATTCGCTCGGCCGCGCAGCGTGCCGCGTAAGGCTCCATCAGCAAGCGGATTTCAAACAGCTCTTCGAACTGCTTGCGATTCAACGTCGGCGCCGTGCAGTAGCCGATGAAACGTTGTTTGGTCACGAGACCGTTGGCCTCGAGCATGCTGAGCGCTTCGCGGATCGGTGTCTGCGAAATCCCAAATTCGCGCGCCATGCTGTCCACTGAGATGCGCGTGTTGGGCGGAATCTTCAGCGACATGATGTCTTCGCGAATGCGGCTGTACGCATCCTCGACAAAGCCGGATGCGCGCTTGATCTGGCGTGGGTTCTCCGGCGCAGGCGGAGCTGACACCCCTCGGGAATTCTTGGTTTCGATACTCATAAGGACTGGCAATGCAGGTCATCGGCCACCGATATGGCCGCATTGTCGTTCACCGTGCGTGGCAATTCTATCATATATGATATAGGATGCCATCCGACGGGACGGTCTATCGCCCTCCCATAGCGAGAGCTTTATGAGCCTATTTGGCGCCATGCGGCTGCCTAGATCCGTGCTATTCGGTTCCGGTCAACGACGTGCGCTGCCGGCGGTCGCCCGTCAATTCGGCCAGCGAATCTTGATTTGCACCGATCCCAGGCTCGGTGCGGATCGAGAGATCAAAACGCTTGCGACCGAGCTCGAGCGCCTCGGGGCGACAGCACTCGTGTATGACCGCACCCTCCCCGACCTGCCTACTGAATCCATCATGGATTGTTTGCGCACGGCGGCCTCGTTCATGCCCGAAGCGATCATCGGCATGGGCGGTGGCAGCTGCATGGACATGGCCAAGGCTGTGGCGACGTTGGTGACTCACGGCGGCGAGCCGTCCGACTACTACGGCGAATACAAAGTCCCCGGTCCGGTCATTCCGCTGATCGCAGTCCCTACGACGTCGGGCACTGGATCGGAAGTGACACCGGTATCTGTCGTTTCAGATACCGCGAGGGGCACAAAGATCGGCATCGCAAGCCCGCATCTCATTCCGCAAGTTGCGGTCTGCGATCCCGAGCTGACACTGACTTGCCCACCCGCGCTGACCGCATGCTCGGGCGGTGACGCACTCACGCACGCCATAGAGTCTTTTACTGCTTTGGCGCGCCCCGCAACTGCCGATCTAACATTGCAGCACGTGTTTGTCGGCAAGAACGCGCTCTCCGATCATTTCGCTCTGCTCGCGATCTCCTCGATCTGGAAGAGCCTCTATCCTGCGTACGTGAACGGCAACGATTTGCGGGCGCGCGAGAGCCTGATGATGGGCGCTCTTGCCGCAGGCTGCGCATTTGGAACCGCGGGAACCGCCGCCGCACATGCAATTCAGTACCCGGTCGGAAATGCCACGCATACCGCACACGGTGACGGTGTGGCGTCTTTGTTGCCGTATGTAATGGAGTTCAATCGGCCTGCCTGTATCGAAAGCTTTGCGCAGATCGCGCGCATGCTGAGCCTGGGCGACGCCGCCAGCAGCGATGATGATCTGTCGCACGTTCTCATCGACGAAACTGCGCGATTGCTCGCGTCAGTTGGCATCCCTCGTACGTTGAAAGATCTCGGACTGGCCGCTGATCAGCAACAGTGGACTGCCGAAAGCGCCATCGCAATTCAGCGACTGGTCAAAAACAATCCGCGCTCGCTGGACTTGTCTTCCATGCAAGCCATCACTGCCGCCGCCTATTCCGGCGATCGAGCCGCCTTGCGTCACGCCTGATCCCGAATCGATGCCATGAAAGCCACCAACAATTATCTGTTACCTGCCTCCTCTGCCGAGCCTGGACGCGCTATTCCCACCGATTTGTTGATTGGCGATCGCTGGCGCGCTGGCGCCGAAGGTCAGCGCATCGAAGTCATCAACCCCTCGACCGGCGAAGCGCTTGCTTCGGTCGCCGACGCGACGGCTGGAGACGGCATCGAATCGATCGAAGCCGCATCCCGAGCCGCCTCCGCATGGGCCGCGACGCCACCGAGAAAGCGCGCTGAGTTGCTGCGCTCGTGCTTCGAACGGATGGTGGCCAATAGCGAATGGCTGGCGCAGTTGATCTCGCTCGAAAATGGCAAAGCGCTGGCGGATGCCAAGGGTGAAGTGCTCTACGCCGCCGAATTCTTCCGTTGGTATGCCGAGGAAGCCGTGCGGCTCGAAGGCGAGATCAGCACTGCGCCTGGTGGCGCCAACCGAATCGTGGTGATGTATCAGCCCATTGGCATCTCTCTGCTGATCACGCCCTGGAATTTCCCAGCTGCAATGGCCACGCGCAAGATCGCTCCGGCGCTCGCGGCAGGCTGCACGTGCATTCTCAAGCCCGCGGAAGAAACGCCGCTCACCGCTTACGCCGTCGCACAGATCATGCTGGAAGCCGGCATTCCGCCGGGCGTCGTCAATGTGATCACCACGAGTCAACCGGCGGCAGTGGTGAAAGCCATGCTCCACGAGGGCAGGATTCGCAAACTTTCGTTCACCGGCTCCACCGAAGTGGGCCGTCTCCTGTTGCGTGAAGCGGCCGACACCGTCGTCAACTGCTCGATGGAACTGGGCGGCAACGCGCCGTTCCTCGTGCTGGACGATGCCAACATCGCGGATGCGATCGCAGGGGCCATGATCGCTAAAATGCGCAACGGCGGCGAGGCCTGCACCGCGGCCAATCGTTTCTATATCCAGCGCGGCGTCTACGAGGAGTTCACGAAGCAACTGGTCGCAAAAATGGGCGCAGTGAAACTCGGCGATGGTTGTTCTACAGAGACTGGATGTGGCGCACTCATCAATCAGGCAGCAGTTGCCAAGATCGAATCGTTGGTCGCAGATGCTGTGAGACGAGGCGCGCGTGTGTTGTTGGGCGGCGCTGCGCCGTCACGGCCGGGCTTCTTTTATCCGCCAACCGTATTGAGTGATGTCGCTCGAGACTCCGAGATCCTCAAACAGGAGATCTTCGGTCCCGTCGCCGTGCTGCTGCCGTTCGATTCGATCGACGAGGCGATCGCGCTTGCGAATGACACCGAGTACGGTTTGGTCGCGTATATCTACACCGGAGATCTGAAAACCGGACTGCGCGTCGCCGAGCGCCTCGAGAGCGGCATGATCGCGCTCAATCGCGGATTGGTATCGGACGCCGCGGCTCCCTTCGGCGGCGTAAAACAGAGTGGCCTGGGACGCGAGGGCTCACATCATGGCATTCGCGAATTCACCGAAGCGAAATACATTGCCGTCGATTGGTAGTTGGACGTTGCGAGTTGGCGGCCGGACGAGGCCGCCGGCTCAGCGATCTACCGGCCGCTCCATTCCGGCACGCCCTTGTTCTTCGCCATGAAGTTCTGCACGCCGCGCTTGAAATCTTCGCTGCCGTAGACCTGCTCGATGAGGTCATCGACGTTCGGCAGATTGGCCGAGCTCAGCCGACGGATCATTTCCTTGCTGGCACGTGTCGTGAGCGGCGCGTTCGACGCCGCACGCTGACAAAGGGCCTCCACCGCGGCGTCCAGATCGGCAGCTTCGATGAGGTTGTACAGCACGCCCCTGCTCATCATTTCTTGCGCCGGGATCACCTCTCCGAGCAAGAGCATTCGCTTGGCCATGGTGACGCCAATCGCGCCGGCAATCCGGGCGCAACTGCTCATCGACAGACAGTTGCCGATGGTCCGCCCCAAGGGCGATGCAAAGCGCGCTTCGGGGGTGGCAACGCGAATATCGGCGGCGCTGAAAATATTCAGCCCGCCTCCTACCGCCCAGCCTTCGATGATGGCGATGGTGGTCACCGGTAACGCGTCGACCGCGGCCATGCACTCGTCGATGTGCCGTTCGTAGGCAATGCCGTCGCGGCCCGAGGTGAATCCGACGAAGCCGCTGATATCCGTACCGGAGATGAAGGCCTTGCCGCCCACGCCGCGAAAAGTCACGACGCGAACACTCGAATCCTCTGCAATCTGCCTGCAAGTATCACGCAGGTCGCACCACATCTGATGCGTCAATGCATTGTGCGCGGTGGGATTGTCGAAGGAGATCTGCGCAACGGCGCCGTGCTTATTGTAGACCAGCCTGCCTGCACTCATTGCGTGACTGCCTTTTTCCCAGACGACTGTAGCAAGCCTTTGTCGCGCAACTCGCGACGAATCTCATCGCCATGCTGATCGAGCAACGGCGGCGCATGACGCACCCGTTGCGGCGTGCCTCGCATCTTGACCGGAAAGCCCAGCGCTCGGAACGAACCCTCGACCGGATGCGAAATATCCATGACCATCTCGCGCGCCGCCACGTGGTCGCTCGCCAGCGCCTGTTCGTAGTTGTAGATCGGACCGGCTGGCACACCGGCCGCCAGCAATGCCTCCACCCATTCGTGGACCGTGCGTCGTGCCAATGTCGGTCGCAACTCATCGATGAGCTCCATACGATTCGTCACCCGCAGAGCGTTGGTGATGAAGCGTGGATCCGAATTCAGCTCCGAGCGCTGCACGACCTCGAGGAACGTGAGCCACAGTTTCTGATTGGCCGCACCGATGACGAAATATCCATCGGCAGCGCGCACCGCTTGATATGGCGCCGACATGCGATTCGCGCTGCCGATCGGTTGCGGTGATTTTCCCGTGCCCCACAGCTCGGTGGTCTCCCACACCGACAACCCCAGCGCAGCCTCGAGCAACGACGCGTCGATGAACTGACCCCGACCGGACTTTTCTCTGCCCATGAGCGCGCTCAGAATGCCATAGGTAGCAAACAAGCCTGCCCCCAGGTCTGCAACGGGAATACCGTTCTTGACCGGCTCGCCTCCGGGCAAGCCGGTGGCGCTCAATGCGCCGGACATGGCCTGAGCGATCAGATCGAACCCCGGACGTTGCGCCCAAGGACCTGTCTGACCAAACCCGGAAATGCTCGCGTACACCAGTCTCGGATTCATTTCCGACAACGTTTCGTAGCCCATACCGAGACGCGCAGCGACGCCCGGGCGCGCATTTTCCACGAGCACGTCAGCGGTTTTGACGAGCGCATACAGCACGTCGCGATCGGCGGGATTCTTCAAGTCGAGCGCGATACTGCGCTTGTTTCTATTGAGCGCGAGAAAGCCAGGACTGTCCTCGCCTTTGAGTCGAAACCCCATCGAGTGTCGCGTCGAATCGCCGACCTGGGGCGGCTCGATCTTGATGACGTCCGCCCCCATGTCACCCAACAGCATGCAGCAGAACGGCCCCGCCATCACCTGCGTGATATCCAACACGCGGATGCCCGCCAGCGGCAAACCCGCACTCTCATTCTGATTCGATGTGTCCACGCTCGTTCTCATTTATCGACGCAATGCTATCAAGATGCCGCGTCGGATCGACCAGCGGCCAGGCGACGGCGCCGAGGGCTGCGAGCGCCGCCGCGACGAAGAAGGCGGATGTCCAGCCAAGCTCGGCGGCGATCCACGGAGTGAGCGATGCCGTGATAGCGCCGCCCACCTGACATCCCATGTTCATCACGCCCGATACCACGCCAGCATGCGGACCGGCAAAGTCCGCAGTCACGGACCAGTAGGCGCTTTGTGCAAGATAGATGGCGCCAGCGCCCCCGGCCAGAATGAGAGTAGCCACACCGGCACTCTCGGCCATCGAACCTAGCACCAGGAATATCGCAGTCAACAGCAAGCCCACGACCGGCAGCCCGCAGCGTCCCCATCGCAATCCGTGACGCTTCACGACAGCATCATTGATCACGCCGCCGAGCAGACAACAAACAGTCATGGCGATGAACGGCAACATGGTATAGAGCGCGCTGGTCTTCAGATTCAAACCACGTGCTTCCGCGAGATAGATAAAGAACCAGCTGAAAAAAATCCACACCACGTAACCGAACGTGAAATAGCTGATCGTGAGTGCCCACACGTCTCGATTGGCGAACAGGCGCCGCCAGGGGATCGGCGGTCGGGTCGCAGGCATGGAAGCATCGTTGCCTGCTCGAATCTGCTCGCGTTCCACATCTGACACCTGCGGATGCTCATCGGGCCTATCCCGAGCCGCGACGTACCAGAGGAGTCCGACGAGACAGCCGACGAGCGCACAGAACCAGAAAGACGCGCGCCAGCCGTGCGACTCGACGATAGCGTTCAAAATTGGCGGTGTCAGGCCCGCGCCGGCGCCAACACCGGCAAATATCCAACCATTGGCCTTACCGCGCTCGTTCACGGGAATCCAGCGAGCCACGAATTGATTGGCGGCGGGATAGATGACCGACTCGCCGACTCCCAAGCCGAATCGCACCAGAATCAGCGCAATCAAAGCGTGACTTGCCGTGGGTGAAACGATCGCAGTGAGCCCCGTGAATACGCCCCACCAAAGAACGCCGAGAGTGAGGATGTTTCTCGGCCCGAGCCGCACCGCCAGCCATCCCGCGGGAATCTGAAATCCCGCGTATCCAATCAGGAATGCACTGAACACCCAGCCCAGCTGAACCTTGCTCAGCCCGTACTCCTGCGCAAGCGCCACGCCGGCAATGGAAATGTTGGTCCGGTCCAGAAAGGCGACCGTGCTCAGAAGAAACAGCACAAACACTAATGCGTGGCGCACCGGGACCACGGTTGGCCAGGTCAATTGTCGGACTTTTATTGCCGTGGCTTTCATATCGTATATGCTATCGGATATGGTATGGGACAACAACGCCGCAAACTGAGATTTGCGGCCGAGGGGGGAGCGCGTGACCAGCCGGGCCTTCATTGCATTGCTGCTCGTGTCCTCCGCGACTTTCGCGGCGGACACGCCGCGGCCATCGACCAGCAGCCCGCTGGAGCGACAGATCGCACACACCGATCCGGCGACCTTTCGCTCGATGACTGGCGTGCACGGGGGCGCCGGCTCGATGGAGTTCGGCGTGCTCCTTGGCAGCGACGCGCTCTCCACCAACCTCATTTTCTTGCATCGAGGTGTCATCCAGCCACGCAGCGGCATCGGTCAGCACTTTCACAACTACTGCGAAGAAATGTTCCTGATTCTCGATGGCGAGGCGGAGTTCACGATCGATGGACGCACCTCTCTTATTAAAGGCCCCGCTGGCGCCCCCAATCGACAAGGCCACTCGCACGCGATCTACAATCCCACCGACCGCCCGCTGCAGTGGCTGAATATCAACGTCGGCACGTCGAAAACCTACGATGCCTTCGACCTTGGCGATGCCCGCCTCGGCGCCCAGCTCGACCCGGTGCCGCAGTTCATTTCCATGCGGCTCGATCGCGATCTGCTGAAGCCCGTCGATGCGATGAACGGCGGCAAAGGCCGCGTGCACTATCGACGCGCGCTCGAGCCCAGCGTGTTCTTCACCGCCTGGTCTTACGTCGATCACCTCGTGCTACCGCCGGGCACGAGCGTTGGGCCTCAGAGCCTCGCGGATATGAGCGAGATGTACTACGTGATCGCCGGCACAGGCATCGTCAACGTAGATGCTGAGCGCGCCAGCATTCGCGGCGGCGACGCGATAGCGATCGATGTTGGCCACTCCAAGGACTTCCGCAACGACAGCGACGTTCCGCTGGAGCTCCTGATCGTAGGCGTCGCGCGCGACATGGCGGCCAAGACCGCCCTACTCCATCAGCCCCGTCCTCCTCGGAATCGATAATGAAGCGAACGTTCGTCATCGCCGCGCTTGGTGCCCTGGTCACCGCCTGTGCCAACACGCCCGTCTCGGTCGACTGGCCGACCTACCACCGCGATGCCGGCGGCACGCGCTTCTCGCCCCTGGATCAGATCACGCCGGCCAATGTTTCCAAGTTGCAGATCGCCTGGACTTATCACATGAAGCCGCCCAGCGCGACGCCGCTGCCGCCCTCGAGCGATGGCGGCGATGAAATGCCAATGCGTCGCAGCCGCTTTATTCCCTCGGAGGCGACGCCACTGGTCGCGAACGGTCGAATGTTTTTATCGACGCCGTACGGACGCGTCGTGGCGCTGGATCCGGAAAGTGGCCACGAGCTTTGGGTATACGAGTTGCCCAATCACGATCAGCCCTCGATGCGCGGGGTCGAATATTGGCCGGGCAGCGCCGACTTGGAGCCCGCGATTTTCTTCGGAACTCGCAGCGGCAAGCTCATCAAACTGTCGGCGGCGACCGGCAAGCCCATCGCGGCGTTCGGTCAAGACGGGCTCCTCGACATGAGAACCGCTGAGGTCATGAATGGCGTGCCGCGCGCGGCATTGGGCATGAGCTCGCCGCCGCTCACTTATAAAAACCTCGTGATCACGGGATCGCGCGTACAAGAAACACCATCGCTGGGCGCTTCAGGCGACGTGCGCGCTTGGGATGCCCGCACCGGTCAGCTCGTATGGACGTTTCACACGGTGCCTCGTCCTGGTGAGTTCGGTCACGACACCTGGGAAGGCGACAGCTGGAAAAATCGCTCGGGCGTCAACGTATGGACCTCGCTCGTGCTCGATGCGGAGCGCGGGATCGTGTACCTGCCCATCGGTGCGCCGGCCTTCGACCGCTGGGGTGGCGATCGCAAAGGCTCCAATCTGTTCAGCAACTCCATCGTCGCCGTCGAGGCCGCCACCGGCAAATATCTCTGGCACTTTCAGACCGTGCACCACGATATCTGGGATCTCGATCTGCCCGCCGCCACGCTCGTGGACGTGAAGAAGAATGGCAAGACGATTCCCGCCGTCGCTGTCATGAACAAAACCGCGATGCTGTTTCTGCTCGACCGCGTCACCGGCAAGCCTCTGTACGACGTCAAAGAAGTGCCCGTGCCGATGGAAACAGATATACCCGGAGAGGCACCCTGGCCTACGCAGCCGATGCCCGTTGCTCCGCCGCCGCTCGCGCGCCTGGAATTCAAAATGTCCGATCTCGCCGATCTCACCCCGGAGCATCGGGCGTCCTGCGAACAATTGATCCGCGAGAAAAACATTGTCGAGAGCCGCGCCTTTCAACCATTGCGCGGCGACTCCGCCGTTGCGAGCTTTCCCGGCAGTCTCGGTGGCATCGATTGGGGCGGCGGCGCGTTCGATTCACGCCTCGGCTACTTCATCGTGAACATCAACGAGTTGGCCAGCCCGCAGCAGCTTGCCAAACGACCCGACGGTTCGTGGGGCTTGAAAGACGGCTATGTGTACTTCTGGGATCCGCAGACCCGCCTGCCCTGCCAGCAGCCGCCGTGGGGCAGCCTCGTGGCAGTGGATGTGAACACAGGAAACATTGCGTGGCGCTCGACTCTGGGGGTCAGCGACAACCTGCCCGAACATTTGCGGAACACCGGTCGCATCAGCGCCGGCGGACCGATCCTCACCGCCAGCGGCCTGACGTTCATCGGCGGCACGGACGACAATCGAATTCGCGCCTTCGAGACGCGCACCGGCGCCGAGCTTTGGAGTTTCAAGCTGCCGGCATCGATCTATGGCACACCGATGACCTATCAGAGCAAGAGCGGCAAGCAGTTTGTCGCGGCCGTGAACACCGGTGGCTTCGCCGGCAGCCCGATCGAGAGCGATACGGTCACTGCGTTCGCACTCCCATGAGCGAAGGCCACCCATGCTTCTGAAAATTACGATTCTCGCATCGATCCTGGCCAGCATGCCGCTGCGGGCTGAGCAAGCGCCGGGCGAGCCGCCCGCCGGACCGGGGCTCGAGCTCATTCAGCGCAGCTGTATCAGCTGCCACGACATTTACATGATCACGACCAAGCGCAAGACGCCGCAGCAGTGGGCGGAGGTCATGGATCTGATGTCAGCCCGCGGCGCCGAAGTGACGCCGGAAGAGATGCAGATCATCGAAAAATATCTGTCGCAGAATTTCCCGGCACCGAAGCATTGATCGAGGACCCCCATGAACAGACGACATTGGCTCAAAACACTCGCAGGGCTCGCCGCTGGCGGCGCCGCAGCGGCCAGCTCGATCGCCCGAGCTGCAAACGCCGCAACCGAGCCGAAGCAGCCCATCGTTCTTTATTGCGATCTCGCCGTCGATCCCGCGCGCGAACAGGAAATGCTCGACGCCTATCACAATCATTTCAAGCCCATCGCTCAGAAACATCGCGGCTACGTCGATTTGAAGATGCTCAAGCTCCGTAAAGTCATCCAGGGCGGCCCTGCGCCCGCCAGAACCGTCAACTATCGTTTTCAACTGACTTACGAGAGCGAAGATCTGCGCCAGCAATGGATTGCGTCCGCGGATCACGCCAAGTACTGGCCGATGATCGAGAACACCGTCGCCGATAAAGGCTATCTGGTGCTACTCACTGACGCCGTTTGAAGCGAGACACCCATGAATGTGATTCGTTACACGGGGCTGGCGTTATGGAGCGCGATTGCAAGCATCGCCGTGCAAGGCGCGGCCGGCGCCGATACGGCGGCACCTGCTCGCATCGAGCGCATGGATGCGGCACTCGATGCCATCATCGCACCGGGAACAACGATCGAGCGTGTCGCAACCGGGTTCAAGTTCACCGAAGGTCCGATGTGGCGCGAGGGTCGGCTGTGGTTCTCCGATCTGCGTGACAACAAAGTCTACGCCGTGAATCGCAGCGGCAAAGTCGAGCTGCTGATCGAGCACGCGGGCGGTCTCGATCCATTTCCGGCCGACTCTTACCTCGGCTCGAATGCCATGGCCACCGATAAAGACGGCTCGGTGTTACTGATCCAGCAAGGTGGGCGCAAGATCGTTCGACTCGATGCGCAACTCAACCCCACTGCGCTGCTGGATCGTTACCAGGGCAAGAAACTCAACAGCCCGAACGACCTGGTGTTTGCTCCGGACGGCTCGCTGTGGTTCACCGATCCGCCGTTCGGTCTCTCCCGCATGGACAAAGATCCCGCCAAAGAGCTGTCGTTCAACGCTGTCTATCGCTATGCCAATGGCAGGCTCGAGGCGATGATCAAGGATCTCCCTCTGCCGAATGGCCTCGCCTTCTCCCCCGATGGCAAGACGCTGTATGTCGCGAACTTCGGCCCCGAGCGATTCGTCAACGCATACGACGTGGGAACCGACGGCGCCGTCAGCAATGCTCGCGCCCTCATCGAATACACTTCTGACGAGCGACGGCCCGGCGGACCTGACGGTCTCAAAGTCGACAGCGCCGGAAACGTGTGGACGACCGGTCCTGGCGGCATTCGCATCATCACGCCGCGTGGCAAAGTGCTCGGACAGTTGCTGTTGCCGGAAGTGGCTGCGAACCTGGCATTCGCCGAGCAAGGCAAGGTGGCTTACATCACCGCCACATCGAGCATCTACAAGCTTGCCCTGCGCACGTCTGGCTCGATGCCGTTGTATCAACGCTGAAGATTCGAACGCGGAGACGCCATGAGAATGTTCGACCGGTCCGTCCTCCAGAAACTTTCGTACCTGGTGGCCGGCTCTTTGATATGGGCGAGCGCCGCGATAGCCCAGCAATCTTCGGCCCCGCAGCGGCCGCAGCTCGTGACCGCGTGGTCGGCAAAGCCAGAGCAGCCCGCCGCATGGTCGGCGCCCAACAAGCCGCACTGGAAACTCTCTGAAGTGCTCGCGAAACATTCCGGTCAGCGCAGCTGGCAAGAAGACATCGTCAGCGACCGGGATTTCGTCGCGCGCTACATCAGCCTGGCGCCCGGCGAGAAGACCAGGCGGCACTTCTTCGCCGACGACCGGGTCTTCTGGGTCGTTCAGTCGGGCCGCATGCGCGTGAGCATCGATGGCCAGGAGCCCTTCGTCGCGACTCGAGGCTTCCTGGTGCAGGTCCCCTATCGAGTTGCATACAGCCTGGAAACAGAGGGCTCGGAGCCTTCGGTGCGCTTCGAGGTAACCGGGGCGCAAGCCGTGCCGCTGTATCCGATCGATGAAACGCCAGTACCGCTGGATGGCAAGAAATATATGAAAGCGACCTACACCGGTCACGGCGCTTATGACCAAACCAACAAGCCCTACCTCGATTTCTTGAAGGATGTTGTCAATGGAAACGGACGCGGCGGCCCGTTCGTGAAAGACGACAAAACCTTCGCCAACATGATCCGCGGACCCGGCCAGCCACCGCCGCCAGCCAGCAACCTGGGTCATTTTCACATTGGTTATTCCGAGTTCTGGCTGATCCTGGAAGGCAAGATCGACTATCTGATCGAAGGCGTTCCTTTCTTCAGCGCAGAGCCGGGAGACGTCGTGTACGCGCCGCAAGGCCGCTGGCATCGCGCGAGCTTCGGCGGCAGCGGAACTGCGACTCGCCTCGCCATCAACCCGCGTCCAGATGGAATGCACAACTTCCAGCCACCGGAGAACGAATGATCCCAGCGCTTCGCGCAGATTCGCGCAAGTTATTTCAGGAGCGCTAATTTTCGTGCGAGAACCTTCGCGAGATGACCGCAGACCTCGTTTTGATAAGTGCAAGCGTTTTCATATTTGCGATATAGTTTGTTGGCCACGTCGCTGAGTTGGACACTCCCATGCACAGCCCCAGAAAGATTCAGAGAGCCGAGCTCGAGTGGGCCGCCCCGCTGTCGGATATCACTGGCTCGATGCACGCGGCCACGCCGGCTTCGTCGGTTCACAGAAGGATCGCCGGTGAGCTCGGCTCATCCATTCTGTGCGGCCAACGAGCCGTCGGTTCTCTACTGCCGAAAGAGATGGATGCCACCGTCGATTTCGGCGTGTCGCGTACCGCGTACCGGGAAGCAGTTCGCATGCTGGTCGCCAAGGGATTGGTGGAGAGTCGGCCACACCTCGGCACGCACGTGACCGATCGACGCCGCTGGCAGATCCTCGATCCCGATGTATTGCGGTGGGCCTTCCATAGCGGCCCGAGCCTGAGCTTCATCCAGGAATTGTTCGAGCTGCGCGGCATCCTCGAACCTCATGCCGCCGAACTTGCCGCGCGCCGCCGGACGGCGGAGCAACTTACTGCGATGGGTTACGCTCTGGAGGAGATGGCGCGTCACGGCCTCGCATCGGCCGAGGGGCGAGCGGCGGATGAACGATTTCATGAAGCGCTGCTGGTTGCGACCGGCAACCAGGCATTGATGACACTCTCAGCATCGATCTGCGCCGCCATCCACTGGACGACCTATTTCAAATACCAATCGCACGAGCCGCCTCGAGATGCGATTCCCGATCATAGAAAGCTCTACGCCGCCATCGTCGATAAGGATGCCGAGCGGGCTGTCCGCGCTGCCAAAGAGCTCATTCAATTTGCGCTCGCAGACACCCGCGCGTCGATTCTTGGCGCCAGAGAGGTCAGCGACCGCCGAACGACACCTTCAGGCCGGCATAGTAGAACCGGCCGACCGGGCTCACCGGATAGATGATCGCGTAATCCGGACGTTCGTCCGTCAAGTTGTTCACGCCCGCGTAGACGCGATAGCCGCTGGAGAAATCGTACGATGCCGAGAGATCGTGCGTTTCTCGTGCGTCGTAGTAGATGTTCGAGCGTGAGGCCTGATCGGGATTGCCGGCCAGAGTGAGCAGCGAATAGCGCGTGGTCTTGCTGAAGTAGTTGTAACCGTAGTTCACGGTCAGGCCGCGATATTCCCATGTCGTATCGAACACGGTCGTCCACTTCGGCGCGTAGGTGCCGCTATCCAGATCCGCGGTAGTGCGCTCATCGATCTGCTCGGCCCCCAGCGTCGGGATGGTGGTCAAGCGATCGAGCCGGCTGCCGATCAATGAGAACGTGAACGTGCCGATATCCGCAGCCATGCCGAGGCGCGCCGGATTGAGCAGATAGTTGATGTTGAAGTCGATGCCGCGAGTTCGGAACGACGCGACGTTCTCCGGCTGCACCACGAACGTCGTGATGGCGCCAGAGCCCGCTGCACGCGTCAGCGAGTCGCAGAAGACGTTATCGATGGTGGGCTGGTCGACGCAGTTGTCAGCGACATCCTGAGCGTCGGCGGTGCTGATCGCTTGTTTGATATTGATGTCGTAATAATCGATCGACAGCGCCAGTCCCTCTGCAAACCGAGGCCGGAACACCGCGCCGAACGTATAGGTGCGCGCTGTTTCCTCGCTCAGGCTCGCATTGCCGGTGGCCACACCGGGGATCGTCGCGGAGTTCGGGTCGATGAATGCTCCCGGGTTGAGCACGCCCAGCGAGGACAGGATGGCGGCGCAGTTAGCGGCGCGATAGCTGGTCCCGTTGGACAGCTGGGAAGCATCGCAAGGATCCTCGATTCCCTCGAAGGTCTGGCTCTGCGGACTGAACAGCTCTGCGATATTGGGCGCACGCACCGACTCGGCGACGGTGCCGCGGAAACTCACATCCCGCACCGGTGCCCACAACAGGCCGGTATTCCAGGTGGTCGTGCTACCGACCGTCGAGTAATCGGACACGCGCACCGCGCCGGAGACCTGCAGCTTCTCGACGAACGGCAGATTGGCCAGCACCGGAATACGAATTTCGGCGAAGGCCTCCTTCACGTCGAAATCGCCGTCGGTCGGCAAAATCACATTGCCGAAGGTCTGCCCCAACCGATCCGCCAGCGGCGGTTCGGAGCGGCTGCCCTCGCGTCGCCACTCCACACCGACCACAGCGTCGATGTCGCCGGCCGGCAAGACGATGCCCGGCACCGGACCGGATAGAAATGCGTTGAAAACATTCTGGGTCAGACGCGACGTTGTCTTGTTGTTGAGCATGACCCAGGCGAGCGCGGCGGGATCGGCTACGCCTTCGCCGAAAATGTTCAAGGGCCGGCAACCGCTGTTGGGCCCGGGAGTGAACGACAACGGCCCGGAAAAATCGAAGCTCTGCCACGGCTGGTACGGCAACGCGCTTGGATCGAGATTGGAACGGCACGTCGCCTGTCCGGTGAGCGGATTCGTCACCACGTCAATCGCCGCGAAGAATCGGTCGTTGTAACGATTGTTGAGAGCGAGCGAATCGATGTCGGACTGACCGTAGGTGTAAGACACTTCATAGCGATAGCGACTCCAGACATCGCCGTTCACGCCCGCGACGAAGCGCATCGTGTCGCGCGTGACCTCTTCACCTCGCACGCCGAGATCGAAGTTATCGCGACTCACCAGCACGCCGTCGGGCGCGGACGGGTCGCCGAAACCATCGGCCGCTGCACCCGAGACGATCTGCGCCGCCACTGCGGCTGGCAGATAGGGGTTATCGGCGCTCTCGAACAAGTAGAAATCGAAAGTCGGCTGGCCGTACGCAGTGGCTTTGCCGTGCACGAACTTCGCTTCACCGAAAAAATTCACCGCGTCGCTGACGTTGAAATGACCGAAGACGCTCGCCACCGTCGTCTTGGCCTCCGGCAGCAGGTCGCCGATGTAATCTGCGAGCGGTGTGCCGCTGCCACCCTGCGAGTAATACGGCGCGACGAAGCGAGGAATCTGGTAGGCGGCGCCGCTGGGTAACGTGTCCGGCACGCCGTCGAAATCAACGTCGATCGCGCCTTGGCGAGCGCTATCGTAAAAGTGCATGTCGTTGAGCGGCACTTCGTCCGGCACGCCCGGATCGTCATCCGGATCGTTCGGATTGCGCCTCATGGTGGTGTAGTTGGCGCCCCGCAAATAGTCTCGCTCGCGCGCCTCGAGGCGGCCGCGGTCCGTGTATTGGATGGAGCCCGCGATGTTGCCCCGGCCATCGGCGAAGTTCAGTCCACCCGTCAAGGTCGCGAGCACATCGTTCGGCCCTCCTCCATCGGCGCCACCGTACTGCACGCGTCCGACCAAACCTTCGAAGTCCTTCTTCATCACGAAGTTGACCACACCCGACACGGCATCCGCGCCGTACACGGCCGAGACGCCACCGGTGACGACGTCCACCCGCTCGATCAAGTCCATCGGAATCGTGTTGATGTCGACAGCGGCCGTTTCCGGCAACTGCGCCACGTGGCGCCGTCCGTCCACCAGCACCAAGGTGCGCTCCTCGCCGAGGTTACGCAGGTTCAACAGGTTCAGGCCGGTACTGCCGATGTAGCCTTGCGAACCGGTGTTGGTCAGATCGTCCTCCGACGACAGCAACGCGGGCAGGGTCCGCAGGAAGTCGGTGAGATTAGTGGTGCCCGAACGTTCGATGGCGGCCGCCGAGATGGCCACCGTCGGCGTCGGCGCATCGAATTCGTTCTGTTTGATTCGCGAACCGGTGACGATGACCTCGGTCACCTCGCCTTCATCCTGGGCATGTACGGCGGAGAGCCCGAACAGGCCCACGCACACCGACATCACTGCAACTCCGCGCTCCATCCCAGCTCGATTTCTCACGAAGACCTCCGGCACGACGTAACCCATCGAAATTTCAGCGGCGCATTCTAGCCGCTGATGCCGGCTCTTTAGTGCATGGCCATTGGTTGCATTTACCTACCGATATAAACCGAGATCGCCTCGGCACGGCTGTGTACCCCCAGCTTTGCGAAGATGCATCGCACACCTCCCTGCGAGTCCAACCATCGCCGCACCATCGTCCCTGAAACTTTGGCTTTCCTCAGACATATCATTCCTTACCGCGCGATAAGGACTGACCCTATTACGAGCGCGCCAAGACGACTATTCTGCTGCGCGATGATCACATCTGGGTGATGACTACCCACGCGGATGAAAGAGCACCGGTCGTGCTACGTGAGTCGCATGCAGACTATCCAGCGTCCGTCGCTCCCGAAGAGTTGGGACTCTCGATTCTTGAGGCGCTTCGTAAGGCGCGGTTGTTATTGGGAGCCGATTCCAGTCGTCGGATGGGATCGGCGGACCGTGAAACCTTTGTGAAAACCACTAACAGAGCCAATCAAGACGGGCGAGATGGTCGCCATCGTCAGATCGAAGCAATTTAGCCTCTCCCCCGTTCGGCAGCTGTCGACGCGCGGCGTCACTCAGTGCACTGAATGTCGTCGCACGGACCCGCGCGTAGCATCGCTCAGCATTGCAGAGCATCCTATCCGTGGGCAATCCAGCCGCGATCTCATCGCCGACCACCCACCCATGGATGAATCCAGAGCTACATCGCCTGCCTGCCTCCGCAAGCTCGTGTGCATAACCTTCCAGCTGATTCATATCCCGTTGCGTCAGACGTGAGCCGCCCCGTTTCAACTCCACCACCGCCACCGCAGGGCGTACGATGAGCGGGCAAGTCGCTGGTGGTGGCAACTCCAGACCAGCAAAGCAATAGGTTGAGCCACCCGGCACCATCACGATGTCTGGCCGTCGTCCCCCGTTCACCCGGGTCTCGTAGGTGCGTCCAAACAAGCGCCTCACCACCGTCTTGATCGTGGCATTCGAGCAGATCTCACTCTTTTCATACTCGGGACCAAACATCCACAGAGATCGAACAACCAGGTCGTGCAGCGTCGACTCGTGAACCCGCGGATTGCAACTCAGCCGGTCAATCAATGCTGCTGTTGCCAGTCGACGACCGATCACACCCAAGACTTGCTGGATTTCCGACAAGGACCAGTGATCCAACACATCGACCAAGGCGTGTCGGTCGGCCAGCGACAATGCGGCCATTTGGCCGCGGTTGAAAGATTTGTTTTTTGTCATGATTAGATACGTCAAGGATTTATGACGACCTCCTGCACGCGGGCGACCTTACCGGAGGCGGCGATTCAGTCAACCGAAACAATCCCCGGGGCGCCCAGAAGCGCGCGTGGCGATCGGCGTCACTTCTATTCGTGCCTGCAGCGCACACAGATCCCGCAATTATCCGCCGTCTTTTTTTTCGCCTCCCCCGTGCACGGCGCTCGTCTCATCCGTCTACAGTACAAACGACAACGATGAGACGTCCTGGTGCCGAAATCTCCTGCGCCCGATGAGCCGACCTCGGATTCGAACGACGCACGCCCACCGAAGTCCGTCCTGGAAATCTTCAGCGAGCTTCGACCCGACTTTGAAAGGCGCCTGACCCGACAACTCGGATCCAGAGAGGACGCCGAGGACGTCCTTCAAAATGTCTCCATTGCGCTGCTGAAGGTGGAGAAGAAGCACCAGACGATCCAAAACCCTCGAGCGTTCGTTTACAGGACGGTACGCAATGCGGCCACGGACCATCGGCGAAAACGACGTACCCGCGAGAATGGCGAAGGACAGTTCGCGCAGGAGCAACCTCAATCCACTCCGGAGAACGCGGCATCCGACGCCTTGAACGCGCAGCAGACACTCCAAGCTTTTGAGCAGGTACCGCCTGAGGAGTACCAAGCCATCAGCCTTCGATTCTCGGATGATCTGACCCACGACGAAGTCGGTTTTGAGATGGGCATTAGCCGCAATCGGGCGGCGAAGCTTGTGAGGTCGGCTGTCAAAATTGTAAAGAAAGGACTCAAAATTCTCGTGTGCCTATGCGCGGTGTGGCTGGGTTCCTCCTCGAACCAGGGGGAGAACCACACGCTCAAGGCCGATGCGGGTGAGTGGCGCCACCTGACGCTTACGGATGGAAGCACCATCCAAGCCATGCCTCGAACCACGCTCAAGCAATCCGCCACCCCGGCGGAGCGCCATGTGCGTCTGATCGAGGGTGAAGCAACCTTCAAAGTCGCCAAGGATTCAAAGCGCCCCTTCATTGTCGAAACGTACAACATGCGAGCCGAGGCCGTGGGCACCGAATTCTCGGTGCAGGTCTCCGATCACGACTCCGTCGTCATCGTTATGGAGGGTACGGTCAAGGTCTCGCGAATCGGCTCAACGCCCGAGCCGGAAACCTTCAGCGACGTATTAGTATCGGCCGGCCAGGAGGTACGTGTGTCGGCGATGGAACCGCTCGAGATCAAAGACGTCGATCTGCCCCGGAAACTCGACTGGTCCCAAGGCTGGCTGAACTCACAGGGCGAAACCATCGGCGAGGTTGCTGATCAATTCAATCGCCGCAACAGGCTTCAAATCTTGATCGACGATCCACAATTGGCACAACGCAGAACTGGATTGTATCGACTAAGAATTGACGACCCGGAGTCGTTCGTGAAGCTACTTTCGGACCAGGAGGGAGTCATCGTCACCCGGGAGGGCAATCGGATACACGTGCGACTGGAATAGCCACGGCACGCGTTGGGGATGCATCACCCCATCTCACCCGATCTAATCTGCATGTTCACCCGCATCCCAACCCGCCCCCGGCCCTTGAGTTGCCTCAAGGTGGTCACATTGACAATCGCGCTGCTCAGCGGCGCGATCGTGCGATCGGAAGACGTAACAACATACAACCTCAGCATCCCGAGCCTGCCACTCGTCGATGCCCTGCTAGAGTTCAGCACTCAGGCCGAGATCGGGCTTCTAATGGGCGAAGGCACTGGCAATTCCACATTGGCGCCGCCACTGGAGGGGAACTTCAGTGCAGCCGCCGCGCTGGAACTATTGCTCGCCGGCACCGACCTTCGTGTTACGTGGGTGGACGATAAAAACGTGTCCATTACGCAAAACCGTCCCCCTGCAAGCCCCGACGGCGAGCGCGAGGTCGCAGTCATAGGCAGTCGGCTATCAGGTGGGGGCGCGTCGGCGCCGATTCGAGGCTACTCGCTCAAGGAAATCGAACGGCTGCTCCTGGAAGGTGGCTTTGTCATTCCAAGCGGCCGCCCCGCCGGCACACAGCAAGACAGCGAGATCCGCAACGACGAGGCGGCGAAAGACTCGGCACGATAGGCGGCTTAGGACAATAGTGGACTCGCAGCAACCTGGCGGCCCGTTCGACAACAATTTCATATCCGAAGTGCCGCGGGTTGGGTTTGCCCGATCCAAGTCGAAGCTCGCTCATAAGCGTAGCCGACCTGTAGCACCGCCAAATCCGCATGCTTCGGCCCGATGATCTGCATCCCGATCGGCAGATGGTTCGCGCCGCCGAAGCCTGCGGGGACTGACAGTGCCGGCAGGCCGGCCATCGTCGCGGGCAAGGTCACTTCCATCCAGCGGTGATAGGTGTCCATGGTCCGGCCCGCGATCTGAGTCGGCCAGCGAAGATCGGCATCGAACGGGAACACCTGCGCGCTGGGCAGGATGAGGAAATCGAATGTCTCAAACGCCTTGCGGAAGGCTTCGTAAATTCGAGTGCGGCCCATCTGAGCCTCGGTGATGTCACGGGCGCTGAGCTTGCGATAACCATCCACTTCCCAGATCGCCTCGGGCTTCATCATCGCGCGCTGAGCGGGATGGTCCGCGAAGGCAAGCAGATCGGCGCCCACCGACCAATGGCGTAGCGTCACGGCGGTCCGCCACATCGCGTCCGCTGGCTCGGCCAATGTGGCCGCATCCACAGACATGCCGATGTCACGAAAGGCCCCAAGCGCCTTTTCGCAGGCCTCGAGCACACCCTGCTCCATCGGCAAGGCGCCGCCCAAGTCGCCCAGCCATCCGATTCGCTTTTGTTTCCAATCGCGGTCCAATGGCTTCGCGAATACGGCGGGATCGTCCGTGAGTGAGAAAGGTGCGCGCGGATCCGCTCCCGCTTGCACCGACAGTAGCAGCGCCGTATCGCGCACCGTTCGCGCCATCGGACCTGAGGTCGCGAACGTCTGACCGAACACATCGGTCGATGGCGCTGACGGCACGCGACCGAAGGAAGGACGAAACCCAAACACGTTGTTCCAGGCGGCCGGATTGCGCAGCGAGCCGCCGAAATCGCTGCCGTCAGCCAAAGGCATCATCCGCAATGCCAGCGCCACCGCGGCGCCGCCCGAACTGCCACCGGCTGACTTGCTCGGGTCGTAGGCGTTGCGAGTCACGCCGAAGATCGGGTTGAAGCTATGCGAGCCCAACGCAAACTCGGGCACATTGGTCTTGCCCGTGAAAATCGCACCGGCCGCCCGCATCCGCGCGACGACCAGCGAATCCGTCATTGCGATATTGTTTCGAAATATGGGCGAACCCTGGGTATGCGCGAGTCCTCGCGCGGGCGCGGTGTCCTTCACCGCGTGAGGAAAGCCGTGCAACGGCCCACGAAACAGTCCTTTCGCCGCCTCCTCATCTAACGCCGCTGCCTCTCGCAACAGCAGATCACCGTCAACCCGCGAAACAATGGCGTTGAATTTGGGATTGAGCGCGTCGACTCGCGCCAGATGCGCGGCCATCACTTCCCGACTCGACACGTCGCGCCGCCGGATCGCCGCCGAAAGATCGACAGCCGTCATGGCGAGGATGTCGTTCCCCTTCTCCGCTGCGTATGTCGGTTCGCTCATAGTTTGAGTAACGATTGCCGCCGCCGGTATGGCCGCAAGCAATTCGCGCCTGGTCAGCTTGGTTCGTTCGCCAATCATAATCTCGTTGCCTGGGGAGCTTCACTCCAGAACCACTGCGCCTGCAAAGGCTGCTGGCGCGGCCACACTTCGTCGAGCGTTTCGGCATCGTACAGCCGGCCGTTCTTCATCACGAAGCGCAGCGACTGGGTGTTGACGATGTCGGCGAGCGGATCCCGATCGAGAATCAACAAATCCGCGAACTTGCCCGCCTCGATGCTGCCGAGTTCAGCAGCGCGCCCGATCACTTCGCTCGAGCCGATCGTCGCGGCGCGCAGCACTTCATGCGGAGTCGCGCCGCCCGCGGCGTAAGCCTCGAGCTCCCAGTGATAGCCGATGCCCTGCACCTCACCGTGACTGCCCATGCCGACGAGCCCACCTGCGCGCTGAATGGCGAGCGCATCCGCCGCCAGAGATGGATAAACCTGATCTTCCGGGCGCGACCACTTGCGGGTCCGTGTTTTCAAATCGATCACGCCGTCAGGCAGGAAGCGCCGCAGTTTCGGCTCGTTCTGCGGCACGTGACGAATGATCAGCTCGGCAGAAGCCGGCCGGGCGCCGTAGACGACGCCGAGCGTCGGTGTGTAAGCGGTCCGCGTCTGGGCGAACAACTGAATCACATCCTTGCGCAGTGGCGAGATCGGCAGTGCGTGCTCGTTGCCGGCAAAACCATCGAGTGCATGCGTCAGGTCCAGGCGCAAATCGCTCGCGCCTTCGGTGGTCGGCATCATGCCCAGCGCACTAGCGCCCTGAATCATGAACTGACGTTCCTTTCGACCGCCAACCATGTACGACTTGATGTTTCGCGTCCGGTAATAGTCGCGATAGCGCGTGAGCACGTTGCGTGCGTTGTCCTCAGAATTGATCTCGCTGTTCACGAACACGCCAGGCCCGGTGGAATACGCGCGCGGACCCAACATCAACCCGGCGTCAATCATGTCCTGATAAGCAAAGACATCCACCGTGAACGGCTGCACATCGAGGCCGGTGGTCACGCCATAGGCCAGATTCGCGAGCAGGCTCCAGTGATTGAGCTCCGGGATCTCGCGCCGGATCTCCACCCAATGCGCGTGCGTGTCGATGAAACCCGGCACGACGAACTTTCCAGTGATATCACGCACCGTCGCGCCGACGGGAATCGTCACATCGCCCTGCGCCCCCACCGCGGCAATCCTGTCGTTCACGACGACGATGTCAGCACCGCGAAGCACTTCATCTCCGTGCATCGTGATCACTGTCGCGCCCCGCAAAACGATCGTGCCTCGCGGGACGTCGCGCTGTAACTCCACAACGGCGTCGTAGCGCTCCGCTGTTTTCTCCGCGTCGGCGAGGCTGCTCAGTGGAATGCGCCGGAACGAAGCACCTACCGACCACGTGATCGTGCGCCCACCATCGGACCAACTGAAATAATCCGCACCGATAGACGTGAGCTTCACGACCGACGTCGTCGGACTCTTGAGATTCACGACTTGCGGCTCACTGCCGATCGCCGGCGGCACGGCGACGAGATAAAGTTGGGATGCCGAGCGTGCCAGCGCCCAGCGACCGTCAGGACTCAAACGAACCTCATCGGCGGCGCCCGGTCCTTCGACATACTGATTGGCGTGGCGCGTTTCGATCACAGCAACGCGGCGGGGGTCCGCCGACGGCTCGTTCAGCTGTAGCGTCTTCACCCCTTCGGGCGAATAGAAACGAATCAGATCCGGCTTCGCGCCGAAATCGAGGAAGCGTGCACCGTAGGCATGAGCGACGAGCTGCGACTCACCGCCGCCCGCTGGCAGCCGAATGATGTCTGTCGCGCGGCTCGGATCGGTCTCCATACGCGTGCGCAGGCGATCGTAATGACTGGCGCGCAAGGCCAGCACGCTTTTGCCGTCCGGAGAAAACACAGGCTCGGTGTAGAACGCAGGCGACTTGGTCAACTGCTTGCGAGCACCGCGACCGCTTGCCGGCATGCTCCAGATCTGTCCGCCATCGCGAGCGGTCCATGTCACAAATGCAATGCTGCCACCGTCGGGCGACCACGATGGTTGAAATCCCGCGCCGAGGGCACGAGGCTTTGCATCTGACTTCAGTTCGAGTCGATACAACTGACCCAGCGCCGAGAACACAATCGACTTCCCATCGGGCGACTGTCGCGGCGTTTGAATCACCCGCACACGCACCGGCCCAGTTTCCTCGCGCTGTTCGACGCGCGTTTGCGGACCGACGTCCAGCTGGACGTGCGCTCTGAAAGGAATATCGCTCAGCGAGCGAGTCTGTAGATCGAGTCGACGGATCTTGCCGCCGACACTCAGGATCAGGGAACGATCGTCATGCGCGAAGGCATAGCGAGGTAACAGGTTCGCGTAATAGCCGCCGTTGTGTCCGTCGCGATCGATCGGGTACAGCAGCCATTGGTCCTCGCCGGTCGCAAGATCGCGAATGCGCAGTCCGGTATCGTTCTGATACCGGCTCGCGTACACGAGGCGCCCGCCATCATGCGACAGGACCGGCTGCATCGCGCCGCCGCCGGAGCGAATGATCTCCTCATCCTTCCCGGTGCGCAGATCGCGACGGGTGATCGACCAGTGCGGCGGCTCCTTGTCCGTCCAGGTCGTGCCGATTTTCGAGGAGAAATAGAGATAACGTCCGTCGGGCGACGCCACCGCGCCCAGCACATTGCGTCGCGTATCGGACGACTCCGTGCCGCTCGGCTTCGCCTTGGTGACCTGCACGCCCCGGCCGCCGTCCTTGTTGAACATGAACACTTCGAACGCCAGCGTCGAATGCACCATCCTCGATGCATAGATGTATTCGCCATCCGCGGACCAACTCGGCGAAGTCCAGATGACCGTACCTTCGTCGCGAGAGAGCTGCCGGGGATTGCTGCCATCCCTGGCGGCGATCCACAAATTGTTGGCACCGGAGCGATCGCTCACGAACGCGATGTACCGGCCGTCTGGAGAGAACACGGGATTGGCGTCGAATGCCAATCCCGTCATCAATGGCCGGGCCGTCCCGCCCGAGCTGTCGATCGCATAGATATCACCCAACAAGTCGAACAGAATCGTCTTGTTATCCGGCGCGACATCCAGCGCCATCCACGTTCCCTCGTCAGTGACGAAGTCGACCTGCCGCGTGGGCGTCAATGGCAGTGCGTTCGCAGTCGCGGTCCAAACGCCCAAGGACGCCAGCAGAGCTCCTTTGATCACTGGTTGAAGTTCCAATTCAACGTGATGCCAAACGTGCGTGGGCGAGTGATGAACTCATTGCGGCCGGTGCCCGTGGCGGAAATGCCATAGCCGAAGGTGACGGCGCGCCGGTCGGTGAGATTGGTTACAAACAAACCGAGATCGAAGCGCCCCAGGTCGAAGTTCGTGCGAACGTCGAACTGGTTGTATCCGGCCACGCGAACGTACGGCTGCTGCAACGTTTCCGGCGCATCCGACAGATAGCGATGCGACAGGATCACGCTCGGTGAGAGCACCGTGTCGAAGTTGTAGGTGAGCGTGTTGGAGATCTGCCATTCCGACGCGCCCGGCAGCTGCGTGCCATCGAGCAGCGGCGGCGAGGCGATAGTGACGGTTTCCGTCAGCTCGGCATCCAGATAAGTAACGTTGGTGGTGAACGTCAGCGGATCGATCGGGCGAAACGCGGCGGCCAGCTCCACGCCGCGACTGCGAGCGGTGCCCGCGTTCGTGCCGTAGGTGAGATTGTCGGGACGGACCAGCCGCACCTGGATGTCTTTCCAATCGATATAGAACAGGCTCGCATCGACTTGCAGCAGGCCCCCCATCAGCACGCTGTGCGAGCCGAGCTCATAATTCCACAGCTCGTCGGAGTCCCAGCTGGTCGGCGTATCGAAGCCCGGCAGATCCGCCACGGTGTTTGGATTGCCGAAACGGAACCCTTTGGAAGCGAGCGCGTAAATCGTGTGATCCGAATTGGGACGGTACGCAACCGAGATCTTCGGCACGAAGCCGTCACCCAGCGCTTCACGCTCGGGAATGAACACGGGGCCGGTCGGCGCCTGAATACCGTAACGCTCGAGGCGCAATGCATAGCGCGTATCGAACAGCCGACCGCCCAAGGTCAAGGTCCAGTCTCGAGCAAACGTCAGGCTGGCTTCGCCGAACAGCGCCTTCTCATAGCCGTTGCGGAAGCTGTAGCCGAGATTGAACAGATCGCCCTGAAGCAGCGCTGGGTTGTAACGCGCGGCCAGGGCCGCGTTGCCGCCCGGCGCGATCGACAGAGTCGCGACCTTGGACTCGGTATCGGAGTACATCGCGCCGAACACCCACTTCAGCGCACCGCCGTCGTCCTTGGAGGACAATCGCGCCTCGATGGTTCTCATGGTGGTCGTGAAATCCTCCCGCGACAGCACGCCGTTGGGCACGAAGTTACGCACAGCGTTCGACAGCGACACGTCGCTATCGAGGACATGGTCCTTGTCATGAGTGGACGCGAGCACGGTGAGATTGGCGAAGCTCACGTCTTGATCCAGACGCAGCGAGTGCAGCTCCATGGTGTATTCCGACGGCACGGAGAAACGCGTCGAGCGGTGATACCGCCCATACGTGCTCTGCACGGTTTGAAAATCGTCGAGCTGGTTTTCCTGATACAGGCTCAGCAGCGACAGCGTGGTCATCTCGGAGGGCGTGAAGACGATGGACGCGCGCACACCCTTCACTTCGGTATCATTCGAGCCATCGACCCCGGTGCCGACGTTGTCGACGTAGCCGGCGTCGTAGCGGGTCGATCCGACAATACGCACCGCCAGCTTGTCCGCGATCAGCGGCAGATTGAACATCGCCTTGGCGGTGTAGCTCACATCGCCCCCGGAATGGTCGATGCTACGCAGAGTGGTTTCGGTCGCCGCGTCGAACTGCGCAGGATTCGCGGTCTTCACGATGTAGTTGACGGCGCCGCCGAGCGAGGATGAGCCGAACAGCGTGCCCTGTGGCCCGCGCAGCACTTCAACGCGATCGAGATCGAACGTGTCGATGTCCGGAATGCCGGATGCGTAGCTCGGCTCGGACAAAGGTACTTCGTTGATGAAATAACCGGTCGGTCCCTGCCCCTGGTCGACACCAGCGGTCGTGCCGATGCCGCGGATGGTCACGGTCGACTGTCCCGAGGTGCCTTCGTTGAACACGACGCCAGGCAGGCGTCCCAGATAATCCGCATTGCTCTGCGCGCCGATGGCTGCGAGCTGAACTCCAGTGGTTGCCGATGCCGCGCCGGCCAGATCGCGCAGACGCTCTTTACGCTTGGTTGCGGTGACAACGATTTCTTCCAGACCGGTCGAGCCGGTGCCGGGCGCATCGCTGCCGCGAAGGTTCGGCGTGTTGCCGATCGATTCCGCTGCCTGGGCCAAATGAAGCCGGCCGCCGGAGGTCAGGGAAATCCTCTGCTGGGTGGGGCCCGGGTTGTCGGAGATCAACAGCGCGCCACGCTCACCCACCAGCAACTTGAACTTCGTCCCCTCGAGCAGCTTCATCACCGCCTGCTCCGCGGTGTACTCGCCTTGCGCCCCATTGGTGTGCACACCTTTCAATCGATCCGCGGAGTACATGAATTCCGCGCCCGATTGTTCGGCGAGTCTTTGCAGAGCGGACGTGAGCTCGCCCGCGGGAATATCCACCTTGCGCGCGGTGTCCGCCATGACAGGCGCGCAAAGGGCCACCGAGCACGCGGCCGCCAAGAGGGTCGAACGGAAGGTCTTCGTCTTCAGCATGCCATCTCCCCATTGCGACGTAGTTGTAGTGTCGCTTTAGTACTTCAGACGAAGCACCCCGATAATTCCTGCGGCGCCAGGGCGCGACGAACGAACCCGAAAAATCCTGCGTCTCTTGCCACGAGCCGCCGTTGGGTTAATGTGACGCCCTCGCCTCACGGAAAGCGACTGTGTTCATAACTTCCGACCTGGATCGCTGGTTCGCACGGGAAATCCTCGTCCATGAGGCCGCGCTCACGCGCTATCTGCAACGCGCCCGCCAGCGGCCGACCGACGTTCCGGATCTGCGACAGGAGATCTACGTGCGCGTCTACGAGAGCGCCGCCAAAGCGCCCCCGATCTCGCCCAGGGCGTTCCTGTTCCAGACCGCCCGCAATCTGATCATCGACCGGGCGCGCCGTGAGCGCATCGTTTCCATCGACTACACGCAGGATCTGGACTCGTTGAACGTCTTGATCGATGAGATTTCTCCCGAGCAGCGCTTGAGCGCGCGGCAGGAGCTGAAGCGACTGTCGACCGCGCTCGATCAGCTGTCGGACGATTGTCGAAGTGTAATCTGGTTGCGGCGGGTCGAGGGCCTGTCGCAAAAGGAGGCTGCCGCGCGCTTGAGCTTGCCGGAGGGCACCTTGGAAAGTCATCTGTGCCGCGGGATCCGTGCACTGATGAAGATGGTGTTGGGAGGCGGAACGCCTGACCGGCCACAGGCGACTGCGAGAGGTTTGCACAATGAAAGCAAGCATGGATAGCAACGTGCCGGAGAGTGAGCGCGTCGAGGAAGCGGCGGCCCGCTGGTTCGCCCGTCAGCACAGCGAAGGGTGGACCGATGCCGATCAGGCACAGTTCGACGCGTGGCTCGATGCGTCAACCGCTCATCGAGTTCAATACCTACGTATCGTCACAACGTGGGAGCAGTCGGCGCGCATGCAGGCGCTGAGCGCGGGCGTCTCTCCCGGCACTGTTCCTCCTCGGGACTCGTGGGGAGATCAGCGTTTTCCGGGAGGATCGACGGCGCAGGCCGAGATCGCTGGCGGCGAGATTGCCAGCGAACCGACGCGTCATCACCGGCGGCACTGGCACTTCGCGGCGGCGGCGCTGGTCGCAGTGGCACTGGGCCTCTCTATGTGGGCCATCGATCTTCGCTTCGCCGCGGACCGTTACACCACCGCGCTCGGCGGCGTGGAGAACGTGTCTCTGGGCGATGGCTCGAAGATCACACTCAATACCGACACCAGCATCCGCGTGTCGTTCTCCGACCACGAGCGCACCATCAAGCTCGACAAGGGCGAGGCATTCTTCGAGGTCGCAAAGGATAAGACGCGACCGTTCATCGTCTACGCCGGCAACAAACGAGTGATGGCCGTGGGCACGCGATTCTCGGTGCGTCGTGACCGCGACGACATTCAAGTCGTGGTCGCCGAAGGGCGCGTGAATCTTGCGGCCTCTCCGGAGCAAGTACTCGCCACTCCCGGCGCGAACGACGGTAGAGGCCCCATGCCTGCCACCTTCCTGGATGCGGGCGCTGTTGCCCGCACATCGAACGACGATGTTTTGGTGCGCCCCGACGCCGGCGCCGAGGTCGTGAAGCTGTTGAGCTGGCGCAAAGGCTATATCTATTTCGACAATGTGCCGCTCGCCGATGCCGTCGCCGAATTCAATCGCTACAACACCCGCAAGATGGTCATCGAGGATCCCGAGATCGGCACTCTGCGCGTCGGCGGCAACTTTCGTTCCACCAACATCGACGCGTTCCTGGAGCTGATGCAAAGCGGCTTCCCGGTCGCGGTGGACGATAGTGGCGATCGCATCGTTCTGAAGAACCGGTAGGCTCAGCACTTCGCCGCTGATAGCGCCGCCCGGGCTACTTCGCTCGCGGATGAGCCTGTTCGAAACATTCGATCAACAGCTCGGTGAGGACCCTGACTTTGCGTGCTGGGTGCTGACTTGGCGGGCGAACGACATAGACACCTGCCGGCGGAGGTAGATGATTTGTCATGACCGGAACGAGCGCGCCGGAGGCCACAGGTTCCTGGATGAGGTCGTCGGGCAGATAAGCGATGCCGAGTCCTGCAAGTGCAGCGGCAAGCAGCGCCGTGCCGTTATCGGCTTTGAAGCGCCCCTGCGGATTGACCTTGATGATCTTGTCGCCATCGGTGAGTTGCCAGGATTCGGTGCCCTGCATGAGAGCTGGGTGCTCCAGGAGCTCCTTCGGCGTCTCAGGCGCCCCATGCTCTTTGATATAGGCCGGGCTCGCGACGAACTTCCCATGAATGGGTCCGACGCATCTTGCGATCAACTTGGAGTCCCGCAAATAGCCAACCCGGATCGCACAATCGAAACCCTCCGCGATCAGATCGACGAAGCGATCGCTGTAGTAAGTATGCATGTGGAGCTGCGGGTGGCGTCGTGCCATTTCCGCGAGCACATGAGCGAAGTGAGTTGGACCGAACGTTAGCGGCACAGCGACGCGCAGCGAACCGCGAAGGTCACCCGCGGGCAGGATCGCTTCTTTGGCCAGGTCGATCTCAGCGCAGGCTTTGGCTGCGTGGTCTCGGAATGTAACCCCAGCTTCTGTCAGAGCGGCGCCGCGGGTATTTCGCGCAAGCAACTGAACGCCCAGCTCCTCTTCGAGTTGGGCAAGCCGCCTACTGACGATCGACTTGGAAACGCCGAGCCGGCGTGCAGCGTGTGACACTCCGCCGGCATCGGCAACTTCTACGAATGTTCTCAGCGTGTCGATATCCAATGGCAGCGTTCCTGATTTCGCGACACAGTGTTGCGCATTCAAGCGCTACCGCATCTTGAGCGGGAATGACATTGTACACCCAGGCGGCGCCGCCTTCGGCGCATGTCTCTTTATTCGCAACTCACAATGTCAGCAGAGGATAGAAATGACATTTCGCAATGGCCTCGCGTCGCTGCTTCGCCCCGAAGACTCGGTACTCGTTCTGATCGACCACCAACCTTTCCAGATCGCGAACGTCAACAGCCACGACCCGCATGCGGTGGTCAACAATTCCGCAGCGCTGGCCAAGGCTGCCAAGGCTTTCGGTGTCCCCACTATTTTGACCAGCGTGATCGCCGATCGGGGCGGCCTCATCTTCCCTCAGATCACCGACGTGTTCCCCGACCAGCAGGTGATCGATCGGACCCTCATCAACACTTGGGAAGATCGCAAAGTGGTGGACGCGGTCAAAGCGACGGGCCGTAAACAACTGATCATCGCTGGCCTGTACACCGAGATCTGCGTCGCGATGCCGGTGATCCAGGCGCTCGGCGAAGGCTGGGATGTCACGGTGATCACCGACGCCTGCGGCGGCGTCTCAGTCGAGGCTCACCAGGTCGCTATTCAGCGCATGATCGCGGCCGGCGCGAACATGATGACCTGGCTGGCACTGGCCTCCGAATGGCAACGCGACCATGCCCGGACCCAGACCGTTCCCGCCTTCGTCGAGCTTCTGAAGCAGCACGCCGCGGGTATTGGCATTGCATTTTTGTGGGAGCAACAACTACTCAACACACCGGTGCCGAGCACCGCAGGCTGAAGATAATGATGGCGGCGGCTGTGAATTCGGCCGCCACCTCACGCAGCAAGACTCGGCACAACGCGGTAAGCGTCCGCCAGGTATTGGATGAACGCGGTCACGCTCGGCGGCACCAGGCTCGTTGCAGGGTAAACCGCGAAGATCGCCACGTCGCTTGCACCGGGATATTCGGGAAGGATGACTCGCAACGCTCCAGACGCAAGCTCTCGCTCCACGTCCCATTGTGAGCGCAACGCTATGCCCAATCCGGCAATGGCAAGCTCACGCACCACTTCACTCGAGTTCGTGGGCACCACACTGCGACCGTGTACCAGGACTGGAGCGTCTTTGCCTTGCAGGCGCCACGGGAACTGAGCGCCCGCGCCCAGCAATGAATGTTTGGATAATTCCTCCAGCGTCGTCGGAGTACCGTGACGCGCGAGGTAATCCGGACTCGCGCACAGTACGCGGCGATTCGAGGCAAGCCGCTGCCCCATGAGTCCGGAGGTGATCTCAGGGGAGATTCGAATCGCCACATCGATGCGCCGCTCGACCAGGTCGATGTAAGCATCGTCGAGCTCCAACTCCATCGCGACGGCTGGAAATCTTTTTAGAAATGCCGCCACGTGGGGTGTCACATGCAATCTGCCGAACGAAGTCGGCGCTGACACGCGCAATCTCCCCGAAGGCTGCTCCGCGCGACCGCTGACCATCGCCTCCGCTTCGCTCGCCGCAGCGAGGATATGAACCACCCGCTCGAAGAATTGCTCGCCGACATCGGTCATTGTCAGCTGCCGCGTGGTACGCGAGATCAATCGCGCTCCCAGCCTCTGCTCCAGACGAGCAATCCGCTTCGAGACCATCGCGGGCGAGAGACCCAACGTTCGCGCCGCCGCTGACAGGCTGCCGCTCCGGATTACACAGACAAAAAGCTCGTAGTCGCGCCCCACAGTTTTTCCAAAAAGGAACAGGTTCTTTAACTTTATTGCATATACCGAAAAAATCCACAGAACGCTATAGTGCGCGCCGAGCCGGGTCCTCGCCCAGGCTGGAGATCGATTCAAATGCCGAACCACGTCGCACGTGCCTCCCTGCGAGTCGCGGAATGCCTGAGCACCTTCATCGAGCAACGCGTCCTGCCCGGTACGGGATTGGATCCGGAAGATTTCTGGCCAGGCTTCGCTGAATTGCTAAAGCAATTTGCACCGGAAAACCACGAGCTGCGCGCAATCCGAGATCGCCTGCAGGCCCAGATCGATCAGTGGCACGAAGCCCGGCGAGGACAACCGATCGACGCCACCGAATACGAACAATTCCTGCGCGCGATCGGCTATCTGGTCGCGGAGCCCCCGGCTTTCCGGATCGACACGCAAGGTGTCGATGCTGAGATTGCAACGCTGGCGGGACCGCAACTGGTCGTGCCGGCGCTCAACGAGCGCTTCGCTCTCAACGCCGCCAACGCGCGCTGGGGCAGCTTGTACGATGCACTGTATGGAACCGATGCATTACCGGGCAAAGCTCGAGGGCCCGGTTACGATGCCGAGCGCGGCCAGCAAGTCATCGCGTATGCAAAGCGTTTTCTGAATGAGACAGTGCCCTTGCAAGCGGGGCGTCACGAAGACGTGGCGCAATGGACCGTGCAGAACGGCGCCCTGGTTCCTGCACTGAGCGATCCTGCGGCGTTCGTCGGCTTTACGGGTCCGGCGCACGCACCGACCGGCCTCCTCTTCAAACATCATGGGCTGCACATCCAGCTGGTATTGGATCGCAAGCATCCGATTGGACGAGCAGATCCCGCGGGGCTTGCCGATGTCATTCTCGAAGCTGCTTTGACGACCATCGTCGACCTGGAAGACTCCATCGCCGCAGTGGACGCCGATGACAAAGTCGCGGCGTATTCCAACTGGCTCGGGCTCATGCAAGGCACGCTGACCGCCACGTTCGAGAAGAGCGGCAAAACGCTCACGCGCTCGTTGGAGCCGGATCGCGAGTGGCTGGCACCGCAGGGCGAGCGATTCACGCTGCCGGGTCGCAGTGTGCTGTTTGTTAGAAACGTTGGGCACCTGATGTCGACTTCCGCAGTGCTGCTGCCCGACGGTTCGCAAGCACCGGAAGGCATCGTCGATGGCGTCATCGGCAGCCTCATTGCCCTCCACGACGTGAACAATCGTCACGCGAACAGCCGAACGCGCTCGATTTATATCGTGAAGCCGAAGATGCATGGGCCCGCGGAGGTTGCATTCTCCAACCGTCTGTTCGATGCGATTGAAGATTTGCTCAAGCTCCCTCGCTATACACTCAAGATCGGTGTCATGGACGAAGAGCGACGCACCTCAGCGAACCTGGCGGCGTGCATCTACGAAGTCAGACATCGCATCGTGTTTGTGAATACCGGATTTCTGGATCGCACCGGCGATGAGATTCATACGTCGATGCGCGCTGGCGCGATGATTCGCAAGAACGAAATGAAACAAAGCGAGTGGATCCGCGCCTATGAGCAGCGTAACGTGCAGATCGCGCTCGCGGCGGGAATGAGTGGACGTGCGCAGATCGGAAAAGGCATGTGGGCAGCCCCAGACAAGATGGGAGACATGCTGACCCAGAAGATCGCTCATCCGAGCGCTGGCGCGACCACGGCCTGGGTGCCTTCTCCAACCGCAGCGACGCTCCACGCCCTGCACTATCACGCGGTCAATGTGTTCGCGAGACATGGGCAACTCGCACTCGACGCCCCTGCCCCGCTCGGCACGTTGCTGAAGATTCCACTCGCCGAAAAAACCGATTGGAGTGCGGCACAGATCCGTGAGGAACTGGATAACAACGCACAGGGCATTCTCGGCTACGTGGTGCGCTGGATCGACCAAGGCATCGGCTGCTCCAAAGTGCCCGACATTCACGATGTCGGACTCATGGAGGACCGCGCCACGTTGCGAATCTCCTCACAACACATCGCCAACTGGCTGATGCACGGCATCTGCACGACTCAGGATGTGGAGGCCGCATTGGAGCGTATGGCTGCCAGAGTCGATGCCCAGAACGCCGGCGACCCGAACTATCGGCCCATGTCCCCGGATACGGCGAACAGCCTGGCGTTCCAGGCGGCTAGTGCCTTGATTTTCGAGGGATCGTCTCAGCCGAACGGCTACACCGAACCCCTGCTACACGCGTTCCGGGAGAAGGCCAAGCGCCGCGACAGTCTTTGAGCCATACGAAAAAAGTATGGACTTCTAATCGACCATATATTTTACGTCGGGATAGCAACCGGCTATGGTGGCCTCAACCCGAAGCCTGTCGTATCGATTAGGAGTTACGTCGTGTCGAACTATGCAAGCACCGCCGATCAAGCCGGTGCGGTCATCGCCCAGAATGGCCCGAGCTGGCGCGCTATCAGCCCGGAATACGTCGCGCGCATGCGTTTGCAGAACCGTTTCAAAACGGGTCTGGATATCGCGCGCTACACCGCGAAGATCATGCGTGAGGACATGGCCGCCTATGACAAGGACGCCAGCCAATACACCCAGTCGCTGGGCTGCTGGCATGGCTTCATCGGTCAGCAGAAGCTGATCTCCATCAAGAAACATCACGGCTCGACCAAGCGCCGTTATCTGTATCTGTCCGGTTGGATGGTCGCAGCGTTGCGCTCCGATTTCGGTCCGCTGCCGGATCAGTCGATGCACGAAAAGACTTCGGTGTCGGCGCTGATCGCAGAGCTGTACACCTTCCTTCGTCAGGCGGATGCTCGCGAGCTCGGCGGTCTGTTCCGCGATCTCGATGCGGCGCGTAGCGCGAAAGATGCAGCCAAAGAAAAGGACGTGCTGAACCGCATCGACAATTTCCAGACGCACGTCGTGCCGATCATCGCCGACATCGATGCGGGTTTTGGTAATGCCGAAGCGACCTACCTGCTGGCCAAGCAGATGATCGAAGCGGGTGCCTGCTGCATCCAGATCGAAAACCAGGTGTCCGATGAAAAGCAGTGCGGTCACCAGGACGGTAAGGTCACTGTGCCGCACGAAGACTTCCTCGCGAAGATTCGCGCCGTGCGTTATGCGTTCATGGAACTGGGCGTCGATGACGGCGTCATCGTCGCTCGCACCGACTCCCTGGGTGCCGGTCTGACCAAACAGATTGCCTACACCCGCGAACCCGGCGACCTCGGCGATCAGTACAACAGCTTCCTGGATTGCGAAGAAGTGACGCCGGCCACCATGAAGAATGGCGACGTCATCATCAATCGTGCCGGCAAGCTGCTACGCCCCAAGCGCCTGCCCAGCAACCTGTTCCAGTTCCGCACCGGCACCGGCGAAGACCGTTGCGTGCTCGACTGCATCACCAGCTTGCAACACGGCGCCGACTTGCTGTGGATCGAAACCGAGAAACCTCACATCGGCCAGATCAAGGGCATGGTGGATCGTATTCGCGCGGTCGTGCCGAACGCGAAGCTGGTTTATAACAACAGCCCGTCGTTCAACTGGACGCTGAATTTCCGTCAGCAGGTGTTCGATGCCTGGAGCAAGGATGGCCGCGACGTGTCGGCCTATGATCGCGCCAAGCTCATGAGCGCGGACTACGATTCCTCCGAGCTGTCGAAGGAAGCCGATCGTCGCATTCAAAGCTTCCAGCGCGATGCGGCGCGCGACGCCGGCATTTTCCATCACCTGATCACGCTGCCGACCTACCACACGGCCGCATTGTCCACCGACAATCTGGCCAAAGGTTATTTCGGCGAAGAAGGCATGCTGGCTTACGTTGCCGGCGTCCAGCGCAAGGAAATTCGCGAAGGTATCGCCTGCGTCAAGCATCAAAACATGTCCGGCTCGGACATCGGCGATGACCACAAGGAATACTTCGCCGGTGAAGCGGCGCTCAAGGCGGGCGGCAAGCACAACACGATGAATCAGTTCTAAGCCGCTCGACGGTCGATTGATTCAGCGACGGCCCGAGGAGAAATCCTCGGGCCGTTTGCTTTAGTTAGTGTCCGAGGTGCGCAGCTTGCGCCAACGCGCGTACTGCTCGCCTTTCACAGCATCGCTGCCCTCGCGACCGTTCAGCCAGAAGTCGAGCCAGTCGATGGCGCCGTCCTTACACGCCAGGATCTGCGACGGATTCTGCACCTGATGACTGCCTCGCTCGATGTGAGGAGAAATATAAAACTCCACCGGCTTGCCCAGGCGCCGCAGGCGCGAAAAAATCTCCCAGGAATAGATGGCGCTCTCGAGCGGGCCGGACTGCAACTCCATGCGCAGCGGCGCTCGAATACGCTCGACATTGAAGGCCGGCGACTCACGCAACCATGCGTGCAGCCCTTCTCCGAAGGGTGGCGCACCCACCATCGCGTCTGTGATCCCCTGCGTGGCAAATGTCGCTTCGACATAGCCGCCATTGATGTTGTCCGACGCGATCGCCGCCGCGTATGGAAATGTCGAGTGCGTCAGAGCATACAGCGCGTGCCAGCCGGTACGACTGAATCCAGTGAGACCGACGCGCCCTCGATCGACGAGTCCTCGCGACGCAAGCAGGTCGATGGCTGCGACATAGCCTTCCGCCGCCTCCGGCCCTTCCCGCCTGGGCTCGACATTCTGGCTGGCATCATCCATCGGCGCCTGAGTCTGGAGCACCAGCATGCCTTTGCCCGCCAGCATCTGAGCTGCATAGAGCGAGATGCCCGGTCCCGTTCCAGGACCCCAACCATACAAGTTGAATTCGCTCTCCGACTGCACGCCGTGCGTCTGGATCACCAATGGATAAGTTTTGCCTCGCTGATAATCCACCGGGTAATAGAGCAGTCCGCGCCAGGCACCGCCGCTCTTGGTTTGCCAACGCACCGTTTCCACGCGGCCAAGCGAGTACCGATCGCGCAACCGCGGATTCGGATCCAGAATCATTCGCGAGCGCCGTTGGCGCGAGTCGCTGACAAACAGTCGCGGTGGATCGTTCAAACTTTGCCGGATCTCGAAGCGCACGCCTGGCCGCGCCTTGACCACGCAGCCGCTGTTTGCAACCTGCCGCCAAGCAGCGCCCGTATACTCCAAGCACGCGCGAATTGGATCGGCGCCAACGCGCAATGTGTGTTCACTCACCCACTGCAGATCGCCGGCGCGGGCACTTGCCAACTCCGCGAGATACGGCAGCACCGTGACCTCGCCCGAAGCGATGTCGACGTGGAGCAAACCTTCCTGGCTGGCATTCGCGCCTTGGAGCAGCTCGAGAGGAATGAACGTTGGGCCCACGATCACGGAGCTGCTGTCGGCAGACCACAAGACGTTCTGGAAATTCGACCGATGCAGGGGCGCATTCAACAAGGGCCGTGCGCTGCCGTCGTCGAGGCTCACCAGATAAGGCTGCGCAATCTGGCGCGCGATGAATCCCTTGGGCGAGATATCCAGTGCTTCGCGAACCTGACTCTGAAGCCAGGGTTCCCGGTAGTCCGCCCATTTAGGCGGAATCCGTTCCGGTGCTCCGTCCACGATCGCGTAACGTCCATCCGGCGACGGCTGCGCAAGAAACGACTTCGAAGGCAACTGCGTGCGATCGCCGGTAAAATTCAGGCGTCGCGGTGCCGCGCCCGGTGACTGCACGAACCATTCGATGTTCCATCGATCGAGCAGGCTATGCTCGCCGCCGCCATCCCTGAGTAAAGAAAAGATATCTTCGCTCTGGACCGCAAAGCCACCCCGCTCCATCGACGGTCGCACAGGAGGCGGCGTCCGCGCCGAGTACAGCAGAGCTCCCGTCGACGCAATCGAAAGCGCAAAGGTACTGACATCGGTGCTGTGATGGGTCACCGCTGCCGTCTCGCCGCTGTCGACGTTGACACGGAACACCTGAACAATGTTGTCCGCATCGGGCCAGAAGAACAGCGCATGACGGGCATCTTCCCAAAGCAAAGCATTGCCACGCGGCAGCGTTAGATACGTCTTCAACAAGTTTTCGGGATCGCCGAAGCCGCGACTGAACAAGCGGGCCTTCAACGTCGCGCTGCCGCGGGTGGCGATGGATGACATATCGCCGGACAGAATCTCGAGCCACACGCCGTCTTTGGCGACGTCGCCCCGAACGACCATCAATGCGAATCGCTGGCCATCGGGGGAGACGCTGACAGGATTGCCGTCGCGCAACTCCATGATGCGCGCCGTCTCCGTTGCTTCCCGAACCGTGATCGGCGCGGCGTCCAGCACGGCGCACAGCATTGCAAGGAAGCCGCCAATGGCGGCTTCCCACAGGCGCGGACGCCTCACCACTGCTTGCTCAGCAAGATGCCGATGCGACGGCCGGCCGGATCCGCATTCGCCGCGTCGTAGACCGTCGAAAGGCCACGCACCGGGGCGGAGCCCAGCGTCGGAGGATCTTCATTCAAAACATTATTGATGTTGACCGTGACGAATGCATTTCTGGCCAGGTCTGTGCCGAAGAACTCACCGAGATTGAAGCGCACGGAAACATCCATCGTCGTCCATGAAGCGATCTTCACCGGAACCGGGGCAGCCTCGTCATCCCAATAGTCATCGACGTAGTTCAAGTAGAGCGCTGCCGTTGCACGCGCCGTCCGCCATGCCGCCCCCGCCCGTACCCGCAGATCCACCGGATTGTCGTAAGTGTTCAACAGCTCGGTCACTGCGGCCTGCGGCGATACCTGTTCGGAGAAGTCCGTCAGGTAGCTGCCGTTCGCGAAGAACGTCCAGCCACCGAAGCTCGTCTGCAACTCATACTGCACGTCCAGATCGACGCCCTGGACGGTCGAGACACTCATATTCTGCTGTCGCGAATCGAGCAGCACCGTCACGTCCGCCAACGACAGCGGCGCGATAGGAAACAACGTGGAGAAGTCGCGATAGATCCGCGCCCGACTCACCAACGACTGCACCAGCGCCTGACTGGGATCGTACTGTGGCACGCCCGAGAATTGGGTGTACTGGTACTGCCGGTTCATCGACAGCGACGGGATGCTCACGCGATCTTCGTAGTCGATATCGAAATAGCTGGCCCGCACGCTCAGCCCTGGCAACGACGGCGGCGTGAAATCGAAGCCCACCGACCAGGTCTCCGCCTCTTCCGGATCCAGATTGGGCTGCGAGCCGCCTATCACCAGCGCCGTGGACTGTCCCGTGGCGGATTGCGGGTCAGCGTACGGTGCGAGATAGGCGTACTGAACCTTGTCGATCAGTTGATCCAACCGCGGCGCGCGGAACGACGTTCCGTAGGTCCCGCGCAAGCTGAAACCCGCGACGGGCGACCAGGCGAGGCCGACCTTGGGATTGAACGCGGTGCCGACGTCGCTGTAATCCTCATATCGCCCCGCCAGCGTCAACGCGAGCCGATCCATGCCGGGCACACCATCGGCTGACGTGACGATGGGAGCATAGATTTCGCCATAAGCCGCCAATACCTGCCGCCGCTCATCGCGGTCGATATAAACGATGCTGTGATTCAATCGATCGACCGTCGATTGATCGATCTGCTCATCCCGATACTGGAGTCCGATGACGCCGCGCACGGCTTCACTGCTCAGGCGAAACAACGACCCGCCCAGCGAAGCATCGAACGAGAGCACTTCGCCGCTCGAGACTGCGAGCGAGCCGCCATTCACCGGCGCGGCACTGGTGAGGTCATCGCCGTGATATCTGCTCTTCGAGAACGCTCCAGAAAGGTTTGCTTGCCAGTCACTGAACAACTTCGCGTTCAATCCCAGCGAGCCGCTCAATTGATCGACATCGAGATCGGAGGTGTAGCCGAACGCCGAGTTGTCCCAGGTGTACGAGCCCCGCGAACGGCGCTTGCCGAAATAACCATCGGCGCTGAGGCTGATGCGATCCGAGAGCGTGGCCCCGCCGGAGACCAGCACGTTGTGCTTGCGACTCTCGGGCAACAAGTAGTTTCGATCGGGCAAGGTGCGAGCGAAATCCTTGTCATGAGCCGGCAGCATGGCCTCGTCCGCGTACTCATAAGAAATCAGTCCATGCGCACGTTCGCCGCTCCAGCCGACGGTCTGCCCCGCACGCAGCGTGTCGCTGCCGCCATCGGTGACGGTGCTCCAGTTCAAGCGGCTTTCAGCCCCTTCGAAATCTTTGCGCAGGATGATGTTGACGACGCCTGCGACGGCATCGGATCCGTAAATGGCCGAAGCACCATCGGTGACCACTTCGATACGATCGATGGCTGCCGTCGGGATGGTGGAAATATCCACGAAGTCGCCGAAGGCTCCGCCCGGCGCCAGACGATGCCCGTTCAACAGGATCAACGTCGCGCCGTCGCCGAGCCCGCGCAGATTCACGCTGGCTGCACCGGTGCCTCGCGCATCGCCCGACGTCGATGTATCGGGCGTGGCGCCGCCGCCAAAGTTCTGCGGTAACTTGTCCAGCGCTTCGAACACGGTGGTAAATCCCGCCCGCTCCAGGCTCTCCCGATCCATCGTGACGACCGGAGAGAAGGTGTCCTTCACTCCATTGATATGAGTGCCGGTGACGACGATCTCCTCCAGCTCGCTTGCCGACGCTCGATCGTCGCCGCCCAGCGGGTCCTCAGCGGCGTTTTCGGAGAAAATCGTGATGGTGTTGTCGTTGAGATAACGAAAGTGCAGTCCGGTACCGTCGAGAATCCGCGTCAACGCTTCGTCGACCGTGATCTCACCGACTGCGCCGGCGGTTCGTAGATTTTTCACCGCGTCCGCGAAGTACAGCAGCTGCAGATCCCGTGTCTCCGCAAGTTGCTTGAGAGCACTGCCCAACGACTGCGGCTCGATCTTCGTCGCACGGCGAATGGCCGCGGCGGCGTCATTGGCCGAAGCGAAGCTAGCCAACGCACAACACACAGCGGCGGCGATGATGGACGTACGCACGAAACTCCCTCCACCTCGAATGAGGCTTGTTATAACGAGCGCCAGGGCATCTGGCGCTTCGATGGAGGAGTAGAGCGTTCGCATTTGGAAAGTGGGGGTGCTCAGGTCAGCGCCGATCCCGTCGCGACACCTGGATTTCCTCCGAGGTCTCGACGACTTGTAACGCCGGCTGTGCCCGCAGGAACTCGATGAGCGCCGTCGGATCGGTCGAAGAATATCGGCCGCTGATCCCCACGCGCTGTAACTCGGCGTCTACGATCACCAGGCGCTGGTTGTTATAGCGGTTGAACTCATCGGCCACGTCGCTCAGCGGCGTGTCTTCGAAGACGAGTCGGTTCTGGGTCCACGCCGTCGATGCAGCCACATCGACATCTTCATGTTTCTTGAGCTGCTTCGGCGCGACCGCGAGCTGCTCACCGGCGGCTAGCATGAACTGCTTTGGCTGCGCATCGGCAGTGTCTTGGCCAAGCACCTGCCAGCGCGGCGTCGTTTGCCACACTGCCACCCTGCCCTCCACCACCGTGACCGTCGTTCGATCCGGTTTACGGTAAACGTCGAACTCAGTGCCTACCGCTCGAACCTGCGCCCTGCCACCGTCGACCACGAACGGGCGCTGCGGATCTTTCGCGACCTTGAATAATGCCTGGCCCTCGAGCAGCACGACGCGTCGCTCACCTGTCGAAAGTTTCACTCGAATGGCACTGCGCGCATTGAGCTCGACCGTCGATCCATCCGCGAGACGCAAGGTGCGCTGCTCGCCAATTCCAGTGCGATACACGTTTGCCTCGCGCATCGCCAACCAAACCAGCGGGATGAGCGCGCACAAACAAACGACAGCAGCCAATGAGCGAATGGACTTGCGCGACCGCTGAACAGCGCCTGCCCGCACGGGACGCGACGGCAAGACGACCACGTTCTCCGGTGCGCCTCGCGCTGCCGCTATCATCGCTTCGATGTCAAAGCGATCTTGCGCATCGGCGGCGGGTAACGCAGCCCATGCCTCGGCAACCTGGAGATATGCACGGATGTGATGCGGAGACATGCGAATCCATTGCGTGAACCGATCCCGCTCCAGCTGATTCAGCTCGCCCGTCCGGAACTCGATAAACCATGCGGATGCCTCCGCGACCGTAGTGGCACTGGGCCGAGAACCGACATCACTCATGGGAGTCTCCATACTCTTGTCCGGCGAGCGCGTTTCGACAGTGCTCCGCGGCTCGAGCGAGATACTTCTTGGCAGTCTCACGCGAGACCCCGAACTCATCGCCGATCTCCTGCACCGTGTAACCAAACACCTTGTGCATGACCAAGGCGGTCGCCACGCGCGACGGCAGACCCTTCAACAGGATCTCGAACCGAGCGATCGCTTCAGCGCTCTCCGCCTTCGCCGTAGGCTCGTCCCCAGCGAGTGCATGCAGCTCGGTGATCACCTCCGCGATATCGACCGTCGACTGTTCGGCCGAAACGCGAGCTGCATGCTGATGCAGGACGTGGCGGGCAACCGTGAACAGATAGGCTTCGGGGCTGCGGATGCTTTCGTGGTGATCCACGCGCAACAGCCGCAGGAACACCTCTTGTGCCAGATCCGGCACCTCATGCGAGTTGCGCAGGCGGGTCGAGAGGAATCGCCGCAAACGGCTGCCGTACCGCTTGGCAATGGCGGTTACAAAGAAGCGAGCATCGGTCTCAGGCAAGCGGCGGCCCCGCGGTTTGGCATTCTTCACCTATTAGAGCGGTTTTTTCGAAAAGTGGGGGTCCCCCCATACGCCATCCAAAGACTGATCCTTGCTATCATTCCTAGCGTTCGCTCGCGACAAGATCAAATTATGTAATGAGTCGCCGAGCGTTCTCGGGTAAGGATCACCGCACCCATCTGGAGGGGCCAGCATGCTGCGCGTGACGGGAGAAGTCATGCAGGTTCGAGCGCATTCGGTTCATGCCGCGATCATCGCTCTCTCACTCACGCTCACAGCGTGTGGTGGTGGTGGCGGCGGCGGCGGCACGGGTCAAAGCCCCGGTCCGAGCGGCCCGGCGCCACCGACACCTCCCGTGACGCCCGCGGCTCTCACGATCACGTCCAGCAACGCTCAAGCCGTGCAAAGCAAGAGCTTGGGGATGGCTGGGACCCTCGTCGCGTTATCGCGGACTGCCATCGCCGCATTCAAAGCCGTCGTATCGACGGAGTCAGTCGCAGCCTCGACGACCAACTGCACGAACGGTGGCACGCAGTCCGTGAGCGTCACGGATGCCGATCGCAATGGCAGGGTCAGTACGAGCGATACGGTCGTCATCACGCTGGCGTCGTGCACCCAAGGAACGATAGCCACGACCGGGAGCCTGCGCTTCGAGGTGCTCGCGCTGAGCTTTGCGTACCCGGACTCGAACATATCCATTCGTGTGACCGTGCCCGAGTACAGCTTATCCACGGGCGTTTCGCTCAGAGGCGCGATGAGTATCGACCACCGCTATGCCGACAATTTCGGCGGCAGCGGCTTCGATCGTTATGTGATTACCGGCGAGGCGATGACGCTCGCGAACGGGGGGCAAGCGGACACGCTGCGCGACTTCACCATCGACCTCTCCCAACGCTATAGCACCGCGCGGCTCGCGCTGACGATCAATGGCAACTTGTCGTCGGACGCTTTGCAAGGCACCGTCTCGATCGCGACCGAATCGACGCTCACGGGTCGAGTCGGCGTCGTGCCGACGCTCGGTCGTATCGTGTTCCGAGGCGCGGGCAACTCTGCGGTTGCAATCGTCGATGGTTTGAACGGCGAGTCGTCACTCACTGCCGCCACTCAGCAAGAGGACTTCGACGGCGATGGCACGTTCACGCCAGGTGCATTGGTGGCCTGGGATTCAGTCGCGCATCCGGCTTTGACCGCGCCGCTTCAGCCGCGGAGCTCGATCCAACCCGTAGAGATCGCATCGAGTCGCATCGTGGAGCTCGGCGCAGAAGAAGGCGCGGATATCGTGTACGCGCCATCGCGCAATCGACTGTATGTACCGATACGCTCACGCAATGAAATCGTAGCGATCGATCGCGGCTCGTATCACATCGTCGACCGCATCGTCGTCGGATCGAAGCCGACCGCCCTGGCATTGAGCACCGACCAGAACACGCTGTTCGTCGCGCTGAGTACGGGCGCGGCCGTGGCCGCGGTCGATCTCACCACTCGGACAGTGCGTCGTATTGAAGTGGGCGTCGCGATTGGCGGGAGTTTCATCGACGACATCGTGGTCGCGGGACCGGCGACCCTCTATGTCAGCGGCCATGTTGTCGAAGAGGTCAACACGTACACATCTATTTCGACAACTCGTATCGCTCGCGTCGAGCTTGGCGCGACGGATACATCGACGTTGCTGCCGACGCCCCTGACGACGAACAGTAGCCTCAGCCGCCTGGCGATCAGTCCAGACGCTCGCTACCTGTATGTCTTGCATCAACCCAACGGTGGCTATTGGTCTGCTGACAAGATCGATCTTGCTCAGCCATCCGGACCGATCGTCGCGACGTACCCGATTCAGACGAACTATGTTTCGATGCAAATGATCCTGAGCCCGAGCGGCGAGCGCCTGATCCTGAGTAACGGCGCGGCACTGGACACAGCTACGATGACCGCAGTGAGCGGCTTTTCGACGTCACCGGCCGGATTCTCTGCCGACGGAAACATCCTGCTGGCCTTTCAGTACAACGGCATGTCCGTCCACGACGGTACAACGCTCCAGCTGCGCTCTACGTTCTATCATCAATGCAGTGCTGCGACTCACGGGCCATTGGTTCACGTCGCTGTATCCAACGAATGGGCCACGACGGTGGGCGGTCGCCTGTGCGTGTTCTCGATTTTTTCACCCGAGACCACACCAGGACAGCCGGGTGGACCCGATCTGCCAACGCCACTGACCGCGGCCCCGGCGACCACGACGACGGTCGCGTACGGAACAACGCCGTTCGGCGCCGCCTACTTCGATCGCGCTCGCGGACGCTTGTACGTCCAGGACGGCGCAAGGGACCTCGTCATCTACTCGACGTCTACACGGTCGATCGTGGCGCGCCTGCCGCTCGCGTTCGTCATATCGTCCATGGCAATCAACGACGACGGCAGTCGACTGTTCCTTTCTCAGCAGAGCGTTGCGCGGATCGACGTGGTCGATACGACCAACAATACGCTGCTGACCCCGATCTCATTTCCGTTCGATCTGCTGCAGGAGCCCAGCGCGCCCTACTACTATTACCGCGGCTCCCACGCGATCGCATGGCTCGGCAACGATCGACTGCTGCTCGCCGGATCGTACGGGCAGCCCAACGATCGCGTGTACTTCGGCATCGTCGATCTCGCAGGTAACGGATTTCGCATCGGCAATGGCCAGCGAAAATTCGTGCAATACGCGCACGTGCACGTCAGCTCCGATCGGCGCTCTGCGACGATTCTTCCGAAGGACTTCGGCGCCTACAGGCTGACGCAACGAATCGATCTCCAACCGACGATGCCCGACGTCGTGACGGAACGCCGCGATACCATCCTGTTGACCAGTCTGCAAACCAGCGATGGCAGCGTCCGCGATCGTATCTATCTGACTCAGGGCCAGGCCATCGATGCTCGAACCCTGCTCCAGGTGGGCGAGACCGTTGCCAGCATGCAAGTCGAGAGCTCTGACGGGGTCAACATCTTCACGATGGAGGGCTACGGTCAGGGCGAGTTGGGCGCTCGCGTCCGGACCTTCGACGCAGAAACGTTTCAGCTGACCGGCATCTACGATCTGAACGGATGTCGCAATACCGTTGCCGCCAACCCGGTGATGTACGCCGGGACGACGCCACGAGAATTCATCGCGGTGGTTGGCGATCGAATCTGCCACGTGGAGCTGCCGATGCCGTAGCGGGAAGCTGGCCTCATTCTCAATCGCTTCACATTCGCGCGTGAGCCGCGCGAGGGCGGCAGGAACTTAGAATTCGATGATCCGTTCCCAAGCTATCGCAGCTGTCTGCGACGGGGAACGAAGTCATGCGTAACCTACGACAACTTACCTCCGGTCTCTGTTTGCTTTGCATCGTCGAAGTCGCAGCCGGAGAATCAGCGAATGAGTTTGTCAGCGATCCTGCATTGGCCACCACGGTCAGGGCGGCACTCGCGACCGATCATGCGGTAAATGCCCGCGACATCAAGGTCGATACGCGCGACGGACTCGTGATATTGAGCGGCACCGTCGAATCGGCCGCCGCCAGAACGGCCGCAGTTGCGCGGGCCCGGTCAGTCCTGGGTACAACTGACGTTCGCGACGAGCTGAGCGTTCGCCCTGAGTCCCAAGCCCCGCAGGAGTCCGCAGCGGACACCGTGATTGCCGCTCAGGTTCGCAGCAGCCTCGATAATGCGGCGATCGGCGATGGAAGCAACGTTAACGTCGAGGTGAGTGCCGGCGTTGTGCAGTTGAGCGGCTTTGTGACGAATGCCGACGGAAAGACGCGCGCCGAGAATGCAGCGAGCTCCGTCAGTGGCGTCCGGGACGTCGAGAGCAGCATCCGGTTGCTCGAGAGTCGATAGCTCGCACACCCGCTGAACCAGTGCTCACTGGACAGCCATCGCGGCCGGGCCAGATCGTTGCTGACCGGCCCGCCCTTTCCCGCCCTCATGCTCAGTGGTTCTCGGCCGCTGCGTGTCCAATCCTCATCGTTGCAAGTAAACTTCCAGGAGCGTTCGTGCACAAGAGGGCAGTGCCATGCTCACAGGATCCTGCCACTGTGGCGCAGTTCAGATTCAGGTCGCGAGCAAGCCGCGGCGGCTCACGAGCTGCAACTGCTCGATCTGTCGCCGCCATGCTGGATTGTGGGGTTACTACCAACCAAGCAAGGTCAAGATCACAGCTCGCAAGACAGATATCGATCGCTACGTGTGGGGTGACAAGTGTCTTTGGCTGTGTAGATGCGCAGACACGACGCGGGTTCGAAGATTGGATGGCGCCAAGACCTGGAAGTTTCTGGACTAGCCTACCGGGCAGCACAGAGCTTGCCCGGCGTTGCCAATCTGGCGCGGCCATGCGGCGATTTGAAAACAGAGCTCACTGCTTCGATCACGACATCGGGCTGATCAAAGGGCACCATGTGACCGCTCTGTTCGGCGATCATCCGCGTGCCGCCACTTTGTGCAACCAGTTCCGCGTGCCCGCGACGCCATGCGTCCAGCGCTTCGCTCGCCATCCCTTGCGGAGTCTTACCCGCTGTGATCACGACCACCGGCACATCGCAGACGACAGGATAACGTCGCATCGTTTCGTGGGCGCTCGCGTAGCTCTTTGCTATCCGCAGGTTGGCGCGTTGCTGCTTAGTTGGATTGGAAACATCGTTCTGGCGGATCAGTGACTCGGCCATCTTCGTTGCATTGAGCGCATCGATGCCCGCAATCGTGGTGGGATCGGCGTACACCAGACCACGCACGTCTTCCGGATGGAAGTTCGCGTAGAGCTGGATGAGATACCCGCCGTAAGAGTGCCCGACCAGAACCACATCGTGGCTGCGCCCGAGCGCCAGCAGCCCGGTGTGGAGTCCGATCACCTCTTCGTGGATATCGTAAGGCTCGTCTGGCAGATCGCTCATTCCCAAGCCGGCGCGATCGTAGCTGATGACGGTGGCACCGGTCGCACTCCTGAGGCGCGACGCAAGCCCGTCCCACGCGTCAGCGCCGTATCCGAACCCCGATTCGAGCACCACAGTCGCTTGCCCGCCGCGGTACACGCGAAACTGCAGCTTGTGACCGCGCACATCGGTCGAGGCCTGCTCGTACGGCGTAGATTCCGCGCCTACCGCAGCCACTACGACCAGCATCAGCAACGCACTGGCTCTAGCAAAGAGTTCAAGCATTTCTTCTCCCTTATATCGGCCCCGTCGACACAGACTGCCGCAGGCATCGCGCCGTGCTTTGCGGTTGTCCACCGCGAGTTGTCAGTTCGGCCCGTCACGGTCCCTTTCGTCAACGCGACGGCCCTCGTGCAAAGACGGCTGTCACGGAAAGGGGCTGAATGGGACCTTGCAGCGTCGAAAACGGATCTTCCCATGCCCCGATGTGATCTGATCATTCGCGACGTCACTCTTTATGACGGCACAGGAGCACCGGCGCACGTCGGCGATCTGGCGGTCGAGGGCGACAAGATCGCGGCTTGCGGAGATCTGGGCGGCTGGGTGGGCGCACGTGAGATCGTTGCCAGCGGACTCGCGCTCGCGCCGGGATTCATCGACACGCACACGCATGATGACGGGATGCTCGTGTCGTCCACGTCGGACATGACGTACAAGTTATCTCAAGGCGTGACGACCGTCGTCGTCGGCAACTGCGGCGTCAGTCTCTCGCCCGCCACGTTTGCACGCCGCCCGCCGGCGCCGCTGGATCTGCTGGGCGATGAACGCTCGTGGATCTTCGACAGCTTCGCCGAGTATTCAGAGCAGCTTAGAGTCTCGCCGCCGCCGCTCAATGCTCTGGCACTGGTCGGACACATGACGCTCAGGGTCGCCGCCATGAACGGCGACACACAGCGGGCGGCCACCGACCGCGAGATCGCAAGGATGCGCGAACGCCTTGACGAAGCCATGCAGGAAGGTGCCTGCGGACTCTCCAGCGGGCTCGCCTATCCGCCGAGCCTGCATGCGCCGACAGAGGAAGTCATAGCCGTGGCCGAGGTGGTCGGCGCGTATGGCGGGCTCTACACGACGCATTTGCGCGACGAGGGCGTGCACGTCATGGAGAGCATTGAGGAGGCCCTGCAAATCGGAAAATGCGCGGGTGCCCGCGTCATCATCAGTCATCACAAATGCGCCGGGCCGGACAGCTTCGGCAAATCGAAACAAACGCTCGCGCTCATCGATCGCGCCAACCTGGATCAGGAGGTCGATCTCGATGCCTATCCGTATGCGGCGTCATCCACGTCGTTGTTGGCGGAATTGGTGCGCGAAGACGTACCGATCCGCGTGAGTTGGTCCGTACCTCATCCCGAAGTGGCCGGACGCACATTGGCGGAGATCGCCACGGAATGGGGCATCGATCAGCGAGCCGCCGCGCGGCGTCTATCTCCAGCCGGCGCGATCTATTTTTCAATGGACGAAGCAGACGTTCGTCGCATTCTCGCGCATCCACGCACGATGATCGGCAGCGACGGCCTGCCGCACGGCGAAGGGCCGCACCCGCGGCTCTGGGGAACATTTCCGCGCGTGCTGGGACATTACGCCCGGGATCTCGGGTTGTTCGATATGGCGACGGCCATCTACAAAATGACCAGCCGCCCGGCGAAGGTGTTCGGTATCGAGAACCGCGGCGTTCTCGAGCAAGGCGCTTACGCCGACCTCGTGCTCTTCGATCCATTGCACATCGCCGATCGGGCGACGTTCGAGAATCCCACCCAAGCCGCGGCCGGCATCCGTGAATGTTGGATCAACGGGCAGAGCGCCTATCGCGGAGAAACAGGGGTCACCGGCGCGAAATCCGGACGTTTGTTGAGATCGACAATCAGACGGCGCGAAGCCATCCAGTAGCTCCAGATCGAAACACAGCTCGCGACCGCACCGGCAGCGAGCGCATATCGCAGCGAGTTCCGGCCCGCGATCGGCACCAGCAGATCGCTCACGATACCGATGACCTGCGGCCCCAGGCCGAGGCCGATCAAATTTCCCACCAAAAGCTGGATCGCGGCGGCTCGCGCACGCATCCTGACCGGCGCCAGGGTCTGAATCGTGGCGACACACGGCCCGATGAAGACGACACTCAGTGCCAGCGGAATCATCACCGACCCAATCGTGACGGCCAGATTCTCGGAGGTTAGAAACAAGGGCCAGCACGGCAGCGACACGAGCGCCGCGAGCATCGGCACATACATATTCCAACGCGGATCGCGCCGGCTCATGCGGTCGGCGATAACGCCCGCAAGATAAGTGCCCACGCCACCGCCGATACCGACGACGAGTGCGAACAGCGCACCGATCTGAGCCGCATCGAGTCCATGCGAGCGCATCAGGAACGCCGGGACGAAAGCCGCCATGCCAAACCCGGCGAAGGCGCTCATCGCCGTACCGAAGACGATGTATCTATAGGAGCGCAGCTCCCACAGAACATCGATGCATTCCCGGAACGTGGGAGCCTGCGAGCCCGCCGTCGCCCCGCTCCGCTCCGGCTCACGGATGGTCAGTCGTGCCAGCAGAGCGAGCAGAAACCCGGGCACGGCTGCAGCCAGGAACGCGTAGCGCCAGCCATGATGATGAGCGATCCAGCCGCCGCCGAAGAACGCCACCACGATGCCGAGGTTGACTCCGACAGCATAGGTCGCCTGCGCTCGGGCCCGTTCGCCCGGCGGATAAAGATCGGAGATGATCGATTGGGACGCGGGCCCTGTGCCCGCCTCGCCCACGCCCGTCAGCAGGCGTGCGACCAGCAATTGCCAGAACTGTGCGACGAGACCGCACATCAGGGTCGTCAAACTGAACAGCGCCAGACAGACGGTGACGATCCGGACGCGGTTGCTCCGGTCCGCGGCGATGGCGATGGGAATGCCCATCGTCGTGTAGAACAAAGCGAACGCCGGTCCGGACAGCAGACCGAGCAGCGTGTCCGACACGCCGAACTCGGCTTTGATCGATTCCAGCAGGATCGCCACCACCTGCCGATCGATGTAGTTCACGGCATAGATGGCGCATAAAACCAGCAGCACGTAGCGGCGATAACCGGTATCGGCTCGCGATCCGGCGGCGATTTCGTTCTCGGGTGTGGTGAGCATGCTCGATCGTAGCCGTGCCGGACGCCGCTGACTTGCCGTCCGGGTGAGCGAATTAGCGACCAGGATCGGGCGGCCGCCGGCGCCCGGCGACCGCGGACCGAATCGCAAAAACACGGTGCTGCCCGCAAAGCGCCCGCTCGAGGCCGTCGCGAAGATCTCTCAGGGCACTTGGTGTATTAATACTACTCAACAGGGGACGGCCATGAAGAGATCTCTCGATGCCACGAGCGCACTGGCGATTTGTGCGGCGCTCTCGGCCTCCGCGGCGCAGGCTCAGAACAGCGACGCGGAAACGCTCGATACCATCATCGTCACGCAATCGCGCATTCAGGAGCACGTGACGAAGATGGGCTCGTCGTCGCTGGAGACGCCGCAAAACATTCAGGTGCTCTCGGAAGGATTTCTGAAAGATATGGGCGTGTCCCTGCTCGACGACGCGCTCCGCAATGTCGCCGGCGTGTCGGCGTCGTCGTTCGTTTACGCCTACGACCTGCCGTCGATCCGCGGCTTTCCCGCCGGCGGATTCACTCTGCTCGACGGGCTGCCGCGAACCGTGTCGCTGAACATCGAGCCGCAGGCGCTCGAGCGCGTCGAGGTCATCAAGGGCCCCACTTCCGCGCTCTATGGCCAGGGCGCGCCCGGCGGCGTGATCAATCTGGTCAGCAAACGCCCGGTCAAGAAATCTTTCGCCGACGCCTCGATCACCGTCGGCAGCTACGACATGATGATCCCGGCGGTCGATATCGGCGGCTCGTTCGATGCCGATCAGAACGTCTACGGTCGACTCAACGCGCTCTATCGCAAGGAAGGCAGCTACGTCGATTACACCGACGGCGTGACACGGCTGTTCCTCGGCCCCTCGCTGACGTGGGAGATCAATCCGGACACCGAGATCACCTTCATCAGTCATTACTCGAAGGAATGGAACGAGCTGATCCCCGATCGCCCGGCCACCGGCCTCATTCTGCCCAACCCGCACGGCAAGCTCTCGCCGCGCCAGACAATCGAAGATCCCGACAGCCCGCCGCAGATCGATCAGCGCTATGCCAGCATCGGCTATGAATTCGAGCATCGTTTCAACGAGCGCCTCAAGGTGGTGCAGAACGTGCGCCAGAGCTGGACGGATCTCGACTATTACAACATCTATCAGCCGCTGTTCCTCGATGCCGATCAACGCACGCTCTATCTGTACGGCAACGATCTCGACGAGTCGCGTCGCTCGCTCGGTATCGATACGCTGTTGATCGGGTCCTTCGACACGGGGTCAGTCCAGCATCGACTGGCGGTCGGCTTCGAATACGGCCGGCAGCGCGTCGACAGCAAGCCGTCCTATGCCTTCTCGCCGCTGGTGGCGTTCGACCTGTTCGCTCCCGACTACAGCGTGTTTCAGCGTGGCGATTTCGTACAGTCCCCTTCGCTGCGCGAGGATGAGAGCGAGGGCTTGTATGTTCAGGACGAGATCAAGGTCGGTCGCCTGACCGTCACGGCCGGTGGACGCTTCAACTGGGTGAATGTGCAGACGGCAACCTCGGACGAAAACCACGATGCCTTCGTGCCGCGCGTGGGCGCCACCTACGAACTCCGTCCGGGCCTGGCTGGCTATGCAAGCTACAGCGAGTCCTTCAATCCACAGGTTGGCATGCTCGACGTCGAAGGCCGCCCGCTCGACCCGGAGTCCGGCGAACAGTACGAGCTCGGACTGAAACTGCTGTCGTCCGACGGTAGATTCAACGTCACCTCGGCGATTTATGAGATCACGCGCTCGAACGTCGCGAGCGCACTACCCGCGCCGGCGGGCCGCTACGATACCTCGGGCCGGCAACGAAGCCGCGGCTTCGAGATCGATAGCCAGATCCAGCTGCGGCGAGGCTGGGAAATGATCGCGTCCTATGCCTACACGGATGTGGAAGTCCTCGAGGACTACTCCACGCCCAAGGGCAGCTGGCCAGTCAACGTGCCCCGTCAAGCCGCGAGCCTGTGGACGAAATACGTCATCCAGGACGGTCCGTTGCAAGGCCTCGGCTTCAGCCTGGGCGGCAGTCACTACACCAAGATGGCGGGCGATCCGGCCAACACGTTCTTCGTCCCGGCCTACACGCTGGTCAACGCGAATGTGAGTTACGTTCGCCCCAACGGCTTCAATGCGCAGCTCAATGTCGACAATGTGCTCGACGAGTTCTACGCGGCCGGTGCGTTCACCGACATGTTCGTGAACTACGGCCGGCCGAGAACCGTGCGTCTGACCATCGGCTGGTCTCTTTGATAGAGAGATGTGCGTGGGCCGTGCAATCGCACGGCTCACGCGTCAGTTGGTCGATTTGGGCGGGCGGTGGCGCTGATTCTTCACTCTCAAGGCATCGCTCGACGCAAGCCGCATCTGCATGGGCGGCATGCCGAATGCCGACCGGAAGGCACGAGTGAAGCTCGCCGCGTGCACGTAGCCGCATTCCAGTGCGATCTCGACCATGGAGAGTGTCGAGTCCGATATCAGCTCACGCGCCAGCTCCATCCGCAGCTTGTCGCGGATCTCGCCGACGGTACCGCCATAGATCATCCTGAAGCCCCGCTGTAGCCGCTGGCGCGTCAGGCCGACCGCTTCGGCAATCTCTTTTACGTCAGACGGTGCATCGAGGCTGCTGCGAATCAGGCGCATGGCCTCCTGCAGCTTCTTGTGGTCAGCCTCGGAGAAACATCCCGGATCTTCGGACTCCACGGCCCGTGAAAGGTTGAACAGAATGTGACAGGCCAATTCGAGGGCCTTGGCCGTCAGAAACGCGTGCCGGAAACTTCCTTGGAACGGCGGCTTGATCATCTGATGAGCCGCCAGCAGCGCGAGCTGAGTCAGCGGTACGTTACGGCACGAGAGGTGCCCGTCGTGACGCAAGAAGTCCACGACGTCGCTCGGCAGATCCGCGGGCTCGAACCCCGTCGTCTTGAGCAGGCTCGCACGTTGCAGGAACACCGTCACCCAGCGCAGTTGCTGCCCTGACTGCGGAAACGTTTCCAGCTCGTGACCGCTCGTTGCTCCATACACGGTGCAGTAGCCGTGCGCCAGCTCACCTTCGTTGCCGAGCTGATAGGTCAAGGGGAGCTTGCCTTCCAACACCGCGGATAGCGCCAGGTAGTCCGAAGCGCTATGCCTGCGGGGCAGCCCCTGCGTGACTGTCATATCGACGATGCTCACACAGATGCCGTGCCCGAGCTGGTAGAACTCCCAGCTGCCGCTCGCGACCTCAGGATCGTATTCGTAATGAAAACCGAATCCCGGAGGAATGAGCCGGCACCAGCCATCGCTCATCCGTCTCGCCGCCTTGCCTGCTCTGCGCTGACTTTCCAGCATTTGCAGCATGTCTTCCATACTGCGATTACTCAGCGGGCTCGTGTCACCGGTCGAAGTAGCCATGCGTTTCGGGTCCTGCCGGGTCAGGCTGAAAGTATGCACGCCACGGCCGGCCACGCAAGCGGGCTTTGCTCTCGGTCATGGTTTCTTTGCGATCGGGCGAATCGGCGCTCCCTCGACTTCTCAAACCCACCGTCCCGTTGAATGCTCAATCGGCGAAGCAAACAACAGAGGGGACGAAGTCGATGGCAACCTCACCGGCTGTTACTCAGCATCTGCTGCTCTCAGCGGCAGTCTCATCCTTCATCAGCGTGCCATTGTACGCTGCAGAGTCGACACTGCCGGACGAGTCGGCAGTCCTTCAGGAAGTCATCGTCACTGCGCAGAAACGCGCGCAGAACATCCAGGACGTCCCGATTGCCATCTCGGCCATCTCCGAAGCTCAGCTGGCCGACCGGCACATCGACGATATCTCCGATATTGCACTCGTGACGCCCGGCGTCTCGTTCGTGCCCAGTGGGCCGGGCCAAGGCCAGTTCGTCATTCGCGGCATTCAGGTGTCGGCCAATCGCGCCACCGAGCCTCGTTTTCAACCTGCGGTGGGTGTGTACTTCGACGAACTGCCGGTGGCCAACGCCCTCTACAATCCCAGCCTCAACACGTTCGACATGGAACGAGTCGAGGTCCTGCGCGGCCCGCAAGGAACGTTGTACGGATCGGGATCGCTGGCCGGCACGGTGAAGTTCATCACCAATGCGCCGGATGCGGGCGGCTTCGATGCCGCTGGCCGCGCGAGTCTCGGGCACACCGAGAACTCACCGGATCAGAACTACTCCGCGGATGTGATGCTGAATGCGCCCATCGTTCAAGACGTCGCGGCCTTGCGTTTTGTTGGCGGGTATCGCCAGGACGGTGGCTATGTGGACAACATCGCCGATGGCAGTGATGGCATCGGGCGCACGACGACAGGCGGCGGGCGGCTCGCATTCAACGTCAAGCCGAGCGACACCCTGAGCATCACGCTCCGCGCGATCGCGCAACGGATGCAAGCGAACGGCGACGGAGCCGTCGATCTCGTGTCGCCGGGGGTCAGCGGTCGTCTGGGCGAGCGGCAACAGTGGCGACTCACACCGACGCCAGTGCGCGATGACTTCAACGCGCTCTCAGCTGAGGTCGAATATGACTTCGGCGCGGCGGCGTTGACCTCCGTCACCTCCTATCTCGATCGTGACATCCGCAATCAGTTCAGCCATACGAACGTGCTACCGACATTTCTAGGCGCACCGCTGCAATTCTCTCCCTACATGAACCCGCTGCGTTACCACGGCGTACTGCAGGAGTTGAGAATTGCATCGACCTCGGACGGCCCGTTTCAATGGATCGGCGGCGCGTTCTACTCCGACAGCGTCCGGCGCTTCGCGCAGAACTTCTGGACGCCAGGCATCGATACATATCTGGCCAGCATCGGCTCCCCTGCCACGCAGTTCTTCGGCGTTTCCGCAGCGGATACGCTGTGGGAGTCCTATCTGCATTTCAAAGAGAGACAAAGCGCTCTGTTCGGCGAGCTGTCCTATGCGTTTCTGGATGAGAAGTTGATCGCGACGGCCGGCGGTCGTTGGTTCAAATACGATCAGGACTATGCCACGCAGGCGGCCGGCATCTACAACGGCGGCGTCACCTTTGGCAGCGCCGAAGCTAACACGGAGGACTTCAATCCCAAGCTGGTGCTGAGCTACAAGCTTGCGGACAACGTCATGATCGCCGCCCAAGCCTCCGAAGGCTTCCGGCTCGGCGGCGCCAATGAGATCGTGCCCGCTGACGTCTGCGGCTCATCCGCGCCGCTGTCGTTCGGCCCGGAACATTTGCGCAACTATGAGCTGTCCGCCAAAACGTCCTGGCTCGATGACCGGCTGATCGCCAACCTCAGCGTCTATGAGATGCACTATCGTGACATTCAGCTCACTCAGCGCTTCCAGCCGGAATGCGGCTTCAGCTTCACAGGCAACGGCGGCAAGGCGACCAGCCGCGGTGTCGAACTCGAATTGATCGGCCGTGCCGGCGCATTGCAATGGTCGGTCTTCGGATCGTGGATCGATGCAACGCTGGATAAGGACACGCCGCCCGGCATCAATGGCTCGAAGGGCGATCGCTTGCCCTTCTCGCCGCGCTTCAGCGGCAACGCCTACGCTCGCTACACCCGGCCGATGGGAGCCAGCGTCGATGGTTTCGTGCAACTCGAGTATCGGTATGTTGGGGAGCGCGTGCAGCGGGTCGACTATCGACTCAACACAATCGCGTTCGATCAGCCCGCACCGAGCTATGACATCGGCAACCTGCAACTCGGCATGAGCAAGGACTCCTGGGAAGCGGCGTTGTATGTCGACAACCTTTGGGATGACGGCTCGATCCTCGCCGGTGGCGGATATGCGTTCGGGCTGCCCGGAGCGGGACGCACTGTCTACGTGAATCGTCCTCGGACCATTGGTCTGGAATTCACGGTGCGGACTGGCCGACGCTAACGCGTCGGCACCGCTCAGAAGTCCAGCGAGACCGACATGCCGAGGGTTCGTGGCTGCAGGAAGTTGACGATGGTGACATTGGTGCCGTTGCGGTTGTCGGCTGACACCACGCCGTCCTCATCGAGCACATTGCGGGCGTAGAGATTCAGGTGCCAGCGGTCGTTGAACGTCGCGCCAGCACGCAGATCGACGACAGAATAGCTGGGCAAGTCGAAACGAGTTCTGGCGTCGGCCACTGCTGAGTTGACGAATGCGGATTTACGCTCGCCAACGTAGCTCCAGTTCGCGCCGACAAACAGACTGAACGAACTGAAGGTGAAGTCTTGCTGGATCGATAGATTGCCTGACGTCTTCGCGGATGCCGGCAAGCGGTCGCCACTGAAGCCCACCAGGGTGTCCGCGGTGGCACTCTGTGGCAACGCCTGCGACAGCTCCGCATCCAACAGCGCGACATTGCCGTCGATGCTCAGGCCCTCCAACGGCCGCCAGCCCAAGGTGAGCTCCAAGCCCCGGCTGCGAGCCTCACCGCCATTCGAGAAGAAGATGAATTGAGAGACCGAGTCGGTGTTCTGCAATTGAATGTCTTTCCAGTCGATCTGGAACAGCGCGGCGTCGAAGGAGAAAATCCGCTCGGCCAGCATCCCCTTCACACCGACTTCGTAATTCACGACTGAATCGGAATCATAGGTGCGGGGAATCGTGGGCAAGCTGGTGTTCGGGCCACCCGGGCGATAGCCGCTTGCGATGCGCGCATAACCCATCACGTCCGGCGTGAAGTGATAGCTCGGGGACAGTGCCCACGTCACCGTGTCTTCATCGAAGGTCGCGACCGGAAACACCGTGGTCGGTCCGAACACCGGCTCGATCGTTGTATCGACGGTGTTCGAGTTGGTGTACTCCTGTTTGTTCTTGCCGTAGCGGGCGCCCACCTGCAAATCGAATTTATCCGTCACATGGAGCACGACATCCCCGAAGCCCGCGTATTCCTTGTAGGAGATCGGTCCCTGCCCCAGGAAAGGCGTCGCGACCTGGCTGCCGCCCGGATCGAACAAGGACAGCTGCTGGATCACATTGCCATCCTCTTTCGTATAGAACGCACCGACGCGCCAGTCGAGGCGATCGGTCTTGCCGCTGACCCGAAATTCCTGGGCGAATTTTTCGGTCTCCGCCGCGTCATCGATCGAAACCGACGAGCCGGCGCCCGTGCCATAGAAAGCCGGGATGAAACCGAACACAGCGCTAACGTCACGGCGATTGACGCCTTCGCTCTTACCCCAGGAGGTCAGCGACAGCAGCTGAACGCCGCCAACCTCCCACTCGATCCGTCCCGAGTAGAGCTGTTGAGTACCTTCGTCACTCGTGGCCGCCAGATTGATCGAAGTGTCGGTGCCGAACGTCGGCACATACGTAGGCACACCGGCCGCGTCGGTCTGCACCTGGATGCCGGTGCCGAAATGCCCATCGCGCTCCTGGCGGAGACCCGACAGCGTAATCGACAGGTTATCGCTGGGCTTGAACAGAAAGCTCGCCTGCCCGCCGCGCGTTCGCGCATCGTTGACATCTTCCGCCGCCAGCGTGGGCCGGACATTGTCGATATAAGCGGGATCTTCCCGCACGAAGGCGCCCAACAGCAGCGCAGCTTGCTCGGATGCCAAAGGAATGTTGACCGAGCCTCGCCCCGTCCACCCGGACTCGCCATCCTCCACCGTGTTCATTCCGCCTTCGACGCGGCCGAAGAATCGCTCAGGGTCTGGCTTGCGCATTACATACTTGAGCAGGCCACCCAGGCTGGAAGCGCCATACAAAGTGCCTTGCGGACCGCGCAGCACTTCGATGCGCTCGAGCATGCCAGGATCGAAATCGGGGAACCGGCTGTTGCCCAGTCCAAAGAACGTGCTCGACCCGAACTGCACATCGTCGATCAGAACCGCGAGCGTTGGATTGGTACCGCCACCCGTCGTCACGCCACGCAAAGAGAGATCGTAGGTGCTGTCGCCGTTGTATTGCAGATTCGGTATACGCGAGTAGTAGTCGCTGATCTGCACGATGTTTTGTTCATTCAACGCATCCCCGCCGACCGCGGTGATCGCAACCGGCGCATCGATGAGTCGTTCCTCGCGCTTCTGTGCAGTGACAATCACTTCTTCGAGGGTCGCGCGAGCGGGCTCGGCCGCCGACCCCGGACGTGGAACGTAGGCTATCGTCGCAGCCAGTAGATAGAGTGGAAAACAGCGCGGAGTCGTGCTCATCGTCATCCCCTGCTCTCGTTGTCAGCTGGGGAAAATTTGAACCACGCTCGAAGGCTTCGCAATGTGTGGGAGTGCTCAGGCAGCCCGTAAAATCGCGATAAACCGCTTCGCAAACATTTCTGCGCCCGATTGCCAACAGCGTTGCTTGTGGCAGCGCACTTACCAGGCGCGACAGGTGTTCTCCGGAATGCCGGCAATGCGGACCCATTCGTAGCCAGACACTGCCGTCCCCGCTACATCATAGGTTTTTGGCCTGCGCTCGAAACACGGGCCGAAGGCATTCTTTGCGGGTGTGAGCATCTCACCTTGAAGGATCACGCGCGGAAATTCCTCGGCCGCCGATTTGCCCAGCTCGCGCGTGAGCATCGCCATCCAGGCATCGTGGTCGAAGCGAACGCCTTTCTCCCGCGATACAAACATGGGGCGCAGAAAATCGTCGAGCTTGCGTTGTCCCTTTGACTTCGCTCGGATGCGCGCGTCCAGATCGGCAAAGTACAGCGCGCCGCGATTGTAGGGCACGTGTCGCGTCGACCGTGACCTCCGAACCGCCGTCTCGCACCGGCTTCATGGTCATTTCCAGATCCGCACCCGTTGCCGACCATGTCGAGCCCAGCAGGCACAGACTCAACGCGGCCTTGAGCTTGAATGCGTTCCCCATCCGACCTTCTCCCTTGAACCGGTACGTGCGTCCGAATCGTCAATGATAGGCGAGCACCCGGCACGGGTATCGCCACAGCCTCAACGCCAAAAGAATACATCCGACCTCCTAAAAGCGATGCGGCCGACCGGCTCCGCAGCCAGCGCGAAGGTGGCACACTCCGACGCATGAACCTGCAAGAACTCATCGCACGGCAACGGCCCGGTTGGTCGTTGGAGCAACCGTTCTACACGTCGGCGGAAATCTATGACCTGGAGCGTAAGACGTGGCTGGCCCGGCAGTGGTATGTGCTCGGCCACAGCAGCGAGGTTCGCGAAAGCGGCTCGTTCATCGTGCGCGACCTGCTCGGTGAATCGCTGATCATCGTTCGCGGCAACGATGGCACGGTGAGAGGCTTCTTCAACGTGTGCCGACACCGTGGCTCACGTATCTGCGATGCCGACGGCAAAGCTGCCAGCTTGATGTGCCCCTATCACGCCTGGACGTATCGACTGGACGGCACGCTGCGCTCCGCGCCGGCCCTGCCCGAGGGCATCGATACGAGTCAGTTGGGCCTGCGTCCCGCACCGGTGAAAGAGATCGGTGGCGTCATTCTGGGTAGCTTGCAAGGCGAGCTTGAATCGTTGGAGCCGGTGCGACAGGCGCTCGAGCCGGCACTGATTTATCACGGCGTACCCAACGCACGCATCGCCGCCCGCCGACACTATCCGACGCGCGGCAACTGGAAGCTCGTCATGGAAAATTTCATGGAGTGCTATCACTGTTTTCCCGCTCATCCCGAGTATTGCAGCGTGATGCGACACGTCGATGCCTTGGGTCGCGTCTCGAGCGACGGCGCGGCCCGGTGGCAACAGACCCTCGAGGAATGGTTGCGTAACCAAGCCAACCCGGACTCGCCCATCGGCAACCAACAATTCAACTTCACCGCTCCGGTACAAAGTTACGGCGCCACGCGCGCACCGATCGGCGGTGGCTGCAAGACGCAAACCAAGGATGGCGAACCGGCAGCGCCGTTGATGGGAGAACAAAGCAGGTTCGACGGTGGCGTCAGCACCCTTCGTATCGATCCGTTCGTCTACATCGCAGCGCTCAACGACTACGTTCGGCTGTTTCAATTCCTACCGACCGGCCCGGAAACGACCGACGTCGTGCTGACCTGGCTGGTGGATGGCGAGGCGCGCGAACCTGATGTGGATATCGAGAAGCTGGTGTGGCTGTGGGATGTCACAACCGTTCAGGACAAGGCGCTCATCGAGCGAAACGCCGCGGGCATTCGCTCGACTGCTTACTCTCCAGGGCCCTATTCGACCCTGGAGAGCATGCCGGCGCAGTTCGTAGGACGATATCTGCGCGAACTCGCCTTATGATCCGACGCGAATCACGCCGATACCGTTCTCGATACTGATCTTGGTGTTATAGCGCTGCGATGACCGTTGCAGCGACTCCAGAATGCGGCGGGCCGCCTCGCCGGTGGCCAGGCGCGGCGTACCCTGATCCAACCTCGAGCGCTTTTCTTCCGGCAGCCCCAAGGTAATTGGATAGAGCCGCACCTCGGCAACTCGACCGCCGCGGAACTCGCTGATTGCGATCACGCTCTCGAACCACTCGCGGCGCCAATCCGTGCCCAGCTCGAAGAACAGGCTGCCCATCCCGTAGAAGATCGGCTTGCCGTTGTAGATCTCCACACCGCGCAGCACATGCGGCCCGTGCGTGACGACGATGTCCGCACCGGTGTCGATAGCATCATGAAACAATCCCTGCATGAAGTCCGCGGGCGCCAATGTGTCGGGCGCGGCGTCCAGTTCCTGTCCACCGCTCTCCGTCTCATGAGCATGAATGGAGAACACAGCAAGGTCGGCGCCCTGCTTACCCATGCGAACCGCGCGAAGCACCCCATCACGATCTTCCTGGTTCAACTCGTAGGTGAGCCCGGTCCGGTCGGACAAACGAAAGGTCTGTTGAATGAAGATTGCCTCATTGGGCGTCAACGTGACTTCCGTATCGCCCGGATCGACCAGCTTTCCTTGGCGCTTGGCAATTCCTTTCATCACCTCGAGCTCCGGCGCCGTCACCAACGCGATCGGTCGACTACGAATGGCCGCGATACCCGGGCGTGGCGCTTTGAACTGACGACCATCGCCTCCGCCCGCGCCTGCGGGTGACATGGGCATGAAGGTCGTTGCCGCTCCGATGAGCGCTACACGGCCGCGCGAGGTTGTCAGATACCCCGGAGCACGAGCCTGCTGAAGGCTCAGACCGGCGCCGGCATGGACCAGGCCCGCCTCGTTGAGATTCCTCAACGTCTCGGCCAGTCCCTCGACGCCCCAATCCAACGAATGATTGTTCGCGGTCGACAGCATCGTGATCCCGAACCGCTTCAGATCGGCCGCGACGGATTTGGGAAGAAGCGGACCGCTGCCGATGCCGCCCTGTTCGAAGCCGCCGTTTTCCGCCGCCGGAGCGCCTTTGAAATCCCAGGTGTCGAACAGATTGGCTTCCAGATTGGCAAAGCCCGCATCCGACTTCTGAAACAGCTCCAGCGCTTTCAGCAACGCCGGATCGTTCATCGCAAGCCGAGGGTTGTAGAGCCCCAGCAGATCGCCGCCCGCAGCGAAGGTGAATCCGTCCTTCACGCTGGCCGCGGGCGCCGCGCTCGTCTCGCTTCGATTGGACGCGATGGCTGGAGCATGCTTGAGCTCCGGCTTCCACTGTGCGGCGGCGGGTAGCGCCAGAATGCTACCGAGCACAACCGCTGAGATGACTGACTTACGTCGATGCATGGGTCTGTGTTGCTCCAATTTTTCTTGCGTGCGCAGTGACGGGCTCATCCAACAATCCCAACGTGTCCTGTCGCGCATTCTCCAGATCGGATCGCAACTGAAACGCCATGGGAATGAAGATCAGCGCGGCGCAGACGTAGAGCGGCACCAGGGCGTAGAACGCGTAACGCAATGACTGTTCGCCGAACTCCGCGGTCAAATGACCGCTCAGCGCTCCAAGCAGCAGCGGCCCCAGGCCGGCACCGATCAAATTCACCGTGAAGGCCAGCACCGCCGTCGCAGTGGCTCGGGAGTGAACAGCTGAAAGATTTTGCACGAGCGCATAGCAAGGCCCGATGTACACGCCATTCGCAAACGACGGCACGATCAGCAACCAGAGCATCGTATTCTCGCTCTGCGCCATGCACATCCAGAAGACGGCGGGCGCGGTCAACATGACACTGATCATGGGCACCCAGATGATCCAGCGAGGATCGTGCTTGTACAGCCGATCCGCCGCGACGCCGCCAAAGTAAGTGCCGAGGAAAAACGGCACACCCTGGAACAGCGCCAGGCGTGCGCCGAGATCCTGCAACTCCACGCCGAAGCTGCGATGAAACAGCGACGGCATCCACAAGATCATGCTGTACTCCGCGATCGACATCAAAATCAGCGCCGCCGTCAACAGCGTGAAAGTCCGTCGCTGAAACAAGCGCCGGATGGCGATGCCAAAGGGCAGCGGCTCGACCACTGCCGCAGCGCCATCCGACAACCCACGCCGCGGATGAGGCACGGTGAAGATCAGCAACAACGCAAGCGGCACGCCCACCAGCCCCAACGCAACGAACGACATTCGCCAGCCGACGGTCGATTGCAGCCAGCCGCCGATCCACGGCGCCACGGTGTTGCCGGCGGCCGAGCCGAGCCCGATGATGGACATCGCGGTGGCCCTGCGCTCGATAGGAAACAAATCCGCCACCATCGATAGCGAGGGCGCCATCGCGCCCGCCTCGCCACAGCCCACGAGCATTCGTGCCAGCAGCAGAAACACGAACCCGTTCGCCAGACCCGACAACCCCGTCGCCAGGCTCCAAAGCAACACCGCGCACGTGAGAATGACGACGCGATTGTAACGCTCGGCCAACCTGGCAATCGGAATCGCCAGCGTCGAGTACAACAGCGCGAACGCCGCGCCGGTGAGCAGGCCGATCTGGGTGTCCGTAATCTGCAGATCCGCGCGAATGGGCTCGATGAGAATCGCCAGCACATAGCGATCCATGTAGTTCAGCCCGACGACGAGCGTAACCACCAGCAAGGTCCAGTACGCCGTGCGTCGGCTCATGATGTGCGTCCCCAACTCACTCATTGGCGCTGCGAATAATTAGCCAACGGCTGTTCACGAATCTTGGCGCGCTGTCGAATTTTTTAGCCGATGCGGCATTTGACCGACGCCCCCACCCACTGCCGATACGTTCGGTAATGTGGTTATGATGACGCTTCATCCGCAAAGACGGGGGGAACGTCCATCGATGAGCACCGCGTTGCCAGCAGCATCTGTGGAGCACGCCGCGAGCTCGCGTCGTTGGTACGCACTGGCCGTGTTGACGGCGGTGTACGTATTCAACATCGCCGACCGCTACGTCATCTCGACGCTGATCGAGCCCATCAAGGCCGAGCTGCAGTTGAGCGACACGGCGATCGGATTTCTCACCGGCACCGCGCTCGCCATTTTCTACACCGGCATGGGCATTCCCCTGGGCATCCTCGCCGATCGCATCGAGCGCCGCGGATTGATTGCTCTGTCCATTGGCATCTGGTCCGCGATGACTGCGGCGTGCGGAGCCGCTGCGAATTTCACGCAGCTGCTGTTCGCGCGCATCGGCGTCGGCATCGGCGAAGCAGGCGGCACACCGGCGTCTCAATCGATGCTCGCCGATTTGTTTCCTTTCTCGCAAAGAGTCATGGCAACGTCGATTTTCGCGCTGGGCGCCGCGGCCGGCTCGATGCTCGGCTCCACCGGCGGCGGCATGATCGCCGATGAATACGGTTGGCGTAGCGCCTTCTATGCGTTGGCCATTCCAGGCATCGTGATGGGTCTCATCGTACGATTCACCCTGCAAGAGCCGGTACGCGGCGTGCTCGACAAGGTTGAGGCGGATGACGCACCGACGCTCAAACAAACATTGGCCTTCATGCGGACGCAGCGCTCGTTGGTGCATGTTCTCGCAGGCGGCACCGTCGTGACCTACTGGGGCTGGGGCCTGCTGTGGTGGACGCCGGCATTCCTGCAACGCTCCCACCATCTCACGACCGGAGCCGCGGGCGCACTGACCGGCACCATTTCCGGCATCGCCGGTGCGATCGGCATCGTGGCAGGCGGCCTGCTCATCCACTACTTCGCCAAACGCGATCCGCGCTGGCAAGTATGGACCGTTGGCCTCGCAACCTTGTTTGGCACGTGCGCCTCGATCGGCGTTTACACGACCGACAGCCTGTCGCTGGCCAGTGCGCTGCTGTGGTTGTTCGTGCCCGTCGCGTATCTCAATCTGGCGCCCATCTTGACGCTGACGCAGAGCCTGGTGCTGCCGCGCATGCGTGCCTTGAGCTGCGCGGTGCTGCTGTTCGGCGCCAATGTCGCGAACCTGGCATTGGCCCCGCAGATCATCGGGCTGATGAGCGATGCGTTTCTGGCCCACTCCACGGCGGGAGCGCAATCGTTGCGCTGGGCACTGGCGGTCACGACGTTGACTGGATTCTGGGCGGCGTACCATTTCTGGGCTGCTGGACGGGACATGCGCCGCGATCTGGAGCGCGCAGGAACGGCACTGTAGGTCGGCGCACCGCGCTCGAACTTTGGTAAAGCGAAACAATTCTTAGGAGATCGGTGGGGTGCTCAGGCTATACTCGAATCGCTCGATGAACGCCGACAAATCGTCCAACGCCGACGCCACCGACGCCGAGGGCGGCAGCAATAAAGGTGGATTGTTTCGGGCCATCCTCGCGGGGCCCGGCCATTCCCTGGCGGATGCCTTCGCCAACCTGGAGCGCGCCCCGCAAGTCGAGCGCGTCTTCCGCCATCTCAAGCGGGACCTGCTCGGCGCACGCATCGCACTCACCCCCGAGGAAGGCGAAGGCTTCTGGGAATTCACCCGTATCCGCGACGAAGTGTTCGTGGTGATCGAGAACTTCGCCTATCGCGATCCGCGCTTCGAACTGGTCCCCGGCGATGGCCTGGTGCAATTCAATTTCCGGTTGTCCGGCGATCTGACCATGGCCGTGAGCCGCACCGAGCCGCTGCGAGTCAACCGGCCCGCGCTGCTGATCTGGAATCAGCCGCAAGGCCTGGAAGTGAGCGAGTGGACCGCGCCGAGCGCGCATGAGAAATGCGTGGTCATCACGGTAGAGCCTCAATTCCTGGTCGATCATTTCCTCACCACCATCGCGGACGTGCCGAGTCAGTTGCAACCGTTCGTGACCGGTGGCCGTGGCCAGATCAACTATTGTCAGTTACCGCTCTCGGCGCAAATGTTCGAGCTGGCTTCCAAGCTGGTGAACAATCCCTACAGCGGCGCCCTGGCGCTGGTCTATACCGAAGCTGTGACCTTGGAGTTGTTATGTAGCGCGGTCGGCGGCTTCAGCACCCTCTCGAGCGCGCCGAACGAGCAGTACTCTCAACGCGAGTTGCGCTGTCTCCATGCGGCCCGCAACTACTTGATGAAACAAATCACCACGCCGCCGACCATCCGACAAGTGGCTCGCGCGGCCGGCATGAACGAGACCACGCTGAAGAAGGGCTTCAAAGCGATTTTCGGCGAGACTCCTTTCGATTTCAGCGTTCGCTGTCGCATGCAGCATGCACTCACCATGCTGCGCGAAGAGTCGATACCGGTGGCGCGGGTCGCCGAAGCGGTCGGCTACAAGCATCAGACCTCCTTCGCCACCGCGTTCCTTCGGCATTTCGGCATGCGGCCGAAGGACGTGCGACGCGGTAAGCCTCGCTAGTCCAACCGCCACCCGAACGCCAAACAAATAGCACGCTATCGCCAAGCATCGGCGGATCGCTCGCGAGCCCGGCTCTCTAAGATTCCCCTTCGACCATTCGTTGCGGGATCCTGATGAAAACTCATGCTCGGGTCGTCGTCATTGGCGGCGGCGTTATCGGCTGCAGTGTGCTGTATCACCTGACCAAGCTCGGTTGGACCGATGTAGTCCTGTGCGAACGTAAGGAGCTGACTGCCGGCTCCAGCTGGCACGCGGCGGGCGGCTTCCACGCCATCAATAGCGATCCGGGCGTGTCGAGGCTGCAGGCCTACACCATCGACCTGTATCGCGAGATCGAAAAGGTGTCCGGTCAGGACGTCGGCCTGCACTTCACAGGCGGCCTGAATGTCGCGGCGACGGCCGCGCGCTGGGAACAGTTGCGTAGCGATTGGGCACGCCATCGCACCCTCGGTCTCAAGACCGAGCTGGTGGGACCGAAAGAGATTCGCGAGATGTGCCCGCTCATCGATGTGAAAGGCGTGTATGGCGCCATCTACGATCCGATGGAAGGACATCTCGATCCGTACGGCGCAACCCACGCGTACGCGAAAGCTGCACGCCAGAGAGGTGCGGAAATTTATCGGCACACGCGCGTGCTGGAGCTCGAAGCGACGACCAAAGGCACGTGGCGCGTCGTCACCGATCAAGGAACGATCGAAGCGGAGCATGTGGTCAACGCCGGCGGTTTGTGGGCCAGAGAGGTTGGCCAGATGGCCGGCGTGAATCTGCCCATCGTCGCCATGGAGCATCACTATCTGCTGACCGAGAATCTGCCCGAGCTCGAACAGATGTCGGGCGAAATCCCCCTGGTGCTGGATCTCGATGGCGAGATTTATCTGCGACAGGAGCGCAAAGGCGTATTGCTCGGTGTCTATGAGCGCGACGCCACGCCCTGGGCGTTGAACGGCGCCCCTTGGGATTACGGCCAGACCGAGCTGCTGGCCCCCGATCTCGATCGGCTCACCGATGCGCTCAACAAAGGATTCCAGCGCTTCCCTTCGCTGTCCAATGCCGGCATCCGCAAGATCGTCAACGGTCCCTTCACTTTCACGCCTGACGGCAATCCGCTGGTCGGTCCGGTGCCGGGCCTGAAAAACTATTGGGCGGCGTGCGGCGTGATGGCCGGCTTCGCACAAGGCGGCGGCGTCGGCCTGGCGCTCTCTCAATGGATGGTCTCGGGCGAGCCTGAAGGCGAAATCTATGCAATGGATGTCGCGCGCTTTGGGCCGTACGCAGCGTCACGCAACTACACTGTGGCGAAGGCACGCGAGTTCTACGCTCGTCGCTTTCAGATGGCCTACCCCAACGAATACTGGCCCGCGGGTCGGCCGGCCAAGACTTCGGCTGTGCATGCAACGCTGCAGGCGGCGAATGGCGTATTCGGCGTGAGTTACGGTTTGGAAGTGCCGCTGTATTTTGCCCGCAAAGGCGAGCCTGCAAAAGAAACACCCAGCCTGCGACGCTCGAACGCCTTCCCTGCCGTTGCCGAGGAATGTCACGCCGCTCGCGAGACCGCCGGCATCCTGGACATCTCCTCGTTTGCGAAATATCTGATCACGGGTCCGCGAGCGGAGAGCGCTCTCGCTCGCGTACTTGCTGGCCGGATTCCCGAAGTCGGCAAGGTTCGTATCACTCCGATGCTGAGTCATTCAGGTCGGCTCATGGGCGATCTCACGACCATGCGGCTCGCGGAGGATCGATTCCTGATCGGCGGCTCGGGCTATCTCCAGAGCTTTCATATGCGCTGGTTCAACGAACATCTCGCGCAGGACGGCGTGGACATACGCAATGTCAGCGAAGAATACGGCGGTGTCGCGATCTTCGGCCCCCGTGCCCGCGATGTGCTGAGCGAGCTCACCCCATCGGATGTTTCCAATCAAGCGCTGCCGTTCATGAGCGTGCGACACCTGGACGCTCACTTTGCGCCAGCGATCGTCGGCCGCCTGTCGGTGACCGGCGAACTCGGTTATGAGATCTACACGCCCGCTCAGCACCTGTCGTCGCTGCTGGATCGGATTCTGGAGGTGGGATCCTCACTTGGCGCACGCCTGGTCGGCGTCTATGCCATCCAATCGCTGCGGCTCGAGAAAAGCTACGGCATCTGGTCGCGTGAGTTCTCGCGAGACTACACAGCAAAGATGTCCGGCCTGGATCGATTCGTCGACTTCAAGCGCGGCGGCTTCATCGGTTACGAAGCGGCTCTGCGCGAGCGCGATGAGCAACCGGCGCGTCGCCTGGTGACACTGACAGTGGCCAGCGACGATGCCGACGCTGCGGGCTATGAGCCCATCTATTCGGGCGATCGGTTGGTTGGCTTCGCAACGTCCGGCGGCTACGGTCATTGCGCCGGCGTCAGCCTGGTCATGGGTTACGTGGACAGCTCCATCTCGGCGGAGGACCGTGAGCTGTCAATCACCATTCTCGGCGAGCGCCGCGCCTGCAAGATCCTGTCGCAGCCGGCCATCGATCCCGACGGCGAACGACTTCGCCGCTAACGCTCTCGAGTTCCCCTGCGAGTTGACCTGCAATCCCGTGCTGGAGATTGCAGGTCTCTTTTATCGCGAGCTAGAAATCTCTGGCGATGCTCAATCCATACGTGCGAGGCAGGATGTATTGCGCACTCACCGCGGAGGTCTTGCCTTGACGATTGTCGATGTTGACGAAACCGCGCTCATCATCGACGTTCCTCACGTACAGATTCAGATGCCACACGTCGGTCCGAAGGCCCGCACGCAGATCGATGACCTCGTGAGATGGCAAGGAAATCCGCTGCGCCTGCAGTGCCGCCGGCGCACCCGTCGAGGTGAATAGCGCATCGCGTTTTCCGATGTGGCTCAAGCTCGCGCCCACGAAGACGCTATAGCCGCCCAATTCCCAGCTCTGGTCGATCGACAGATTGCCGGCAAACTTCGGCACATAGGGCAACCGGTCGCCGTCGCGTCCGTTGAGGCCCTGATTGAGCAGCCCGGTCGCCGGGTTGATCGACGGCGTCGGAATGTCCTGACTCAGCTCCGCCTCGGTGTACGTGCCGTTGAGACCGATCGTCATGCCCTGCAATGGATTGATTTGCAGTGCCAGCTCCAGTCCACGGCTGCGGGCTTCGCCGCCGTTGGTGATGAACGCCAGATTGCCGGCATCGGTGGCCTGCAGCTGAATCTCCTGCCAATCGATCTGGAACACGGACGCGTCGAAGGTGACCGTGCGATCGAGCAGATAGCCTTTGAAGCCCAGCTCGTAATTGGTGACGGTGTCAGGACCGAAGGTCAGATTCACCCCGGGCGTATTGTTGTTGGCGCCGCCCGGACGATAGCCGGTGGCGACCCGCAGGAACGCCATGAAGTCGTCGGAGAATCGATATCGCGGCGTGAACAGCCAGGTGACTTTGTCATCTTCCGAGGGTGTCGAGCTCGTCTCGTTGTCACCGAAGAACACCACGGCCGCCGGGTCCACGGTCGAGGTGGCGCCGTTGTTCTGTTCGTTCTCGCTGTAACGCGCGCCCACCTGCACGTCGAACTTGTCAGTGAAGTGGTACGTGAGATCGCCGAACACAGCGCGCTCTTCGAAGTCGGTCGGAATATCAAAGATGGCCGCGGTACCGATCTCCCCACCGGAAGGATTCACTGCCTTGACGATCTGCAAGGTCGAGGACTCCTCCTTCGTGTAGAACAAGCCCGCGATCCAGTCGAGCTTGCGCTCGCCGCTGGAGGCCCAGCGAATTTCCTGGGTGAACTTGTCCGTCGACGATCCATTCTGGAGCCGCACCACCGAGCCCGCCGGCGAGCCGCCGTAGACCGGCGGAGGGAAGTTCGGCAGCTGGTTGAAGACGAATGGGAAGGTGGTCGTTACATCGCTGTCGTCGACAAATTCGCTCTCATTCCAGGACGAGATCGAGGTGATGTCGCTGCTGCCCAGGTCGAAGTTGATCCGGGCTTGATAGAAATCGTAGTTGGACTCGCCCACCTGACTCGAGGTATTGCGGGTCATGTCGCCGAACAACGGGCGATAGTCGGTCGGCAGCGGATTGAGACGGATGATCGCTCCGTCGATCGTCTCCGTGCGCTGCGTGAGTGCCGAAAGATTGACCGTGATCGCGTCCGTCACGTTCCAGAGGAAGGCGGCCCGACCGCCCTTCACGTCGACTTCGTTCACATCCTTGCCGCTGTTCGTGGCAAAGATGTTGTCGACGTACTCAGGATCCTGACGCGTGTAGGCGCTCACGCGTACGGCCATCTTGTCGGTCATCAACGGAATGTTGGCCGCGCCGCGCACGGAATATCCTTCTGTGCCACCCGAAACAGCGTTGGCGCCCACTTCGAGTCGTCCCGAGAATTCATCCGGATTGGGGTCCACCGTCACGAACTTGATCAAGCCACCGAGCGAGGCCGCGCCGTACAACGTGCCTTGCGGCCCCCGCAACACTTCGATTCGCTGCATGTCGGAGGGATCGAAGTCCGGAAAGCGCGGCTGCCCGAGAAACGTGGTCGAGCCGAACGGCGTATCGTCAATGGTCACTGCCAAGGTCGGGCTCGTGCCGCCGCCAGTCGTGATACCGCGAAGTGACAGCTCTCTCAGTGAGCCACCCGCGTACTGCAAGCCTGGAATGCGCGTCGAGTAATCACGCAAGCTGACGAGGTTCTGATCTCTGAGGGACGATGCATCGACCGCGGTCACTGCCACTGGCACATCGAGCACGCGTTCGGCTCGCTTCTGCGCGGTGACGACGATCTCCTCCACCACCGCCACTGACGAATCGCTCTGAGCGCCGGCCACTCCCGCCAAGCCAAGCAATGGAATCGACCATGCAAGCCGTGAATTCACTTGAACACTCCCCAGGCTGTTGTTGAATGCGAGCATGTCGCCGCCCCTCGCCCCTCTCATCGGCTGAGCCAGATCGTTGACATGCCTGGTATCCCCGTCATGCAGCGCCGTGCTCGTTGATGCAGAGCCAGTTTCTGGTCGCGGCATGACCCGGTCGAATATAACGGCGCCCGCCTGGCCGGATTTTGGCCAACTCGGCATGGTTCTTTGGATTTCGGGCGCCAGCGATTGCGGCCCGATCGCCCGGTGATGGGCTCTCACTACAATCGGCGAACGGCACGCCTGCCCGGATGGAGAGCTCAAATGAAGGCGGATGATGGGAATAGCCCAACCCCACCCACCGGCCGCTTTACGCGGAGAGCAGCATTGCAGTCAGCTGCCGCGGCATCGCTTTCCGCTGCCATGGCGTTCAAAAAGGCTCATGGGCTCGATATGACGACACCTTCCTTACACCCATACAAACATCGCAACGACCGCCACGATTCTGGCGTCATGCACCTCAAGAACGTGCACGAGGGCAAAGGCGCCATCGACATCAAATTCTTTTTCCGCGACGACCGAGCGTCTAAGCCAGCGGTGCTGCTGATCTACGACATTCCCCCGGGCGCCAGCGAAGGCGTGCACACCCACAATGTGGGCGATGAGAAGGAAGGCTCGTTCGACGAGTTCTACTACATTCTCTCCGGCAGCGGCCAAATGCAGATCGACGGACAATCCGTGCCCGTCACCGCCGGCGACCATGTATTCACACCGAACGGTGTCGCCCACGGTATCGAGAACACCAGCCACGAAGACAATCTTCGCGTGTATCTGGTCGCAATGATTCGCGAATGACGACTGAGCCTATCGCCATGAAAACATTGATTGCACTCACACTGATCCTGGCCTGCCTGAGCAGCACCGCGGCAACGCTCGGCGATGTCTCGCCTTCATCGTGGCCCACTATCAACGTGAGTGCCGAGCCGGGTCCGCGTCGTTTCGTAAGCAACCATCGCGGCCTGTTCAGCGGCAAGAAGGTCGCTTACCAAACAACGGTGGCTGAAACCATCGTCAAGGGTCCGGACGGAACACCCGCCGCGAGCATGTTCACGTTCGCGCACGTCGCCAAAGCCGCAGGGTCGCCCTCGTCTCGCCCCGTCATCTTCGTGTTCAACGGCGGCCCCGGTGGCGCGTCGAATACGTTGCACTTCGGCGCACTCGGGCCGAAACGAATGACGCCGTTCACTACGGCTGCGCAATCCGATCCCAAAACACCGCTGATCGACAATGTGTATTCGGTGCTCGACACCGCGGACCTGGTATTCATCGATCCGGCGGATACCGGCTACAGTCGGATGCTGCCCGGCGCGAAGGTCGACTTCCATTCCATCGACGGCGATTCCTACTCCATCGCGCAGCTGATGATTCATTGGCTGACAGTGAACAACCGGCTCGATTCGCCGAAATACATTCTTGGCGAAAGCTACGGCACCTTGCGTGGCGTGGCGCTTGCGCGAGATCTCGCTCTCGCGAACCCAAAGATTCTCATCGACGGCCTGGTGATGGTGTCGCAGGCGATTCGGTATAACGGGCCGACCAGCATCGCACGGCGCAGCAGTCTCGATATCGTCTACGCAATTTCGCGCCTTCCCGACGCCGCGGCTCTCGCCTGGTATCACGGCAAAATCGACAACAAACATCAGACCGTGCGGGAAGCCATGGACCAGGCGCGAGCGTTCGGGCGAACGGAATATGCCGAGGCTTTGCTACTTGGCAACCGACTCGACGCAACCGGCCGCGAGCGGATCGCGTCACGGCTTGCGGCACTGACGGGAATTCCTGCCGCCTACTACCTCGCAAACAACTTGCGTATTGGCGATCTGCGGCGCGAACTGCTGAAGGACCAGGGTCGCGTGCTGTTGCAATTCGACGGGCGCGAAACCGAGTCCGCCTCCGCCAGCGTGCCGGACGATCAGCGCGACTGGTCGGCCTTGACGGCCGGCCTGACCGCCAACATGGAGCGCTACGCCGAACGAGACCTGAAAGTCAGCGGGCTGGGGACTTACATTTCGGTCGTTCCCGATCCCTATCGATACGAAGATGGCTGGTCTTACATCAAGGCTCCCGCCCCGACCCTGGACGTGGTGCTGAGCGAGCACATGCGCGCGAACACGAAGTTTCGGCTGCTCGTCACGCAGGGAATCTTCGATGCGACCAGCTCCACCGGCTCAACGGAATCGCTGTACGCAATGCTCGATCTTCCCGGCGACCGCACTTCGATTGCCTACTATCCCGGCGGACACATGCTGTACTCCGATGAGGCCGGCCTTGCCCAGTTCACGGCCGACGTGCGCGCATTCGTGACCCATCGTCCCCTTCAGGATGCGATCAAGAGTGTATCGCCAGCCACCCCGTCGCCGTAGCGACATGCAGGCCGTAAGATGCATAGCGCTGAAGCGTAGGAGACCAGAATGGGAATGATCGACAGTAACCAGCAGGCCGCCCCGGCAGTGCACGAATTGTTCGCTCGTTCGCTGATATGGGACAACCATACCTGCACGACGATCCGGACCGGTCGCGCCGAGTCGGTGGCGGACCTGCAGCGCCACCGTCGTTCGGGAGTCGATGTGGTCGGCTTGAATGTCGGCTTCGACGCCGCGCCGCCTGAAGACACGATCAAGCTCATCGCCGACTTCCGGCACTGGCTGCAAGCTCACGCGACTGACTATGCACTCGTCGGCCGCTTCGAAGACATCGAGCTCGCCAAACGCGCAGGCAAGCTGGCCGTTTTCTTCAACATCGAAGGCGGCAATCCGCTGTTCGAACAGGCCAGCATGGTGTCGCTGTACTACGATCTCGGAGTGCGCTGGATGTTATTCGCGTACAACCGGACCAACGCGCTTGCAGGCGGCTGCCAGGATGAAGACAAAGGCTTGACCGATCTCGGCCGCGCGGTGTTGGAGGAGATGCAGCGTGTCGGGATGATCGTCTGCTGCTCGCACATAGGCCAGCGTAGCGCCATGGAGATCCTGGAGTCAGCACGCCAGCCCGTCATCTTTTCACACTCGAATCCTCGTGCCGTGTGGGAACATTCTCGCAACATCACCGACGAAGCCATGCGCGCGTGCGCGAAGACCGGCGGCGTGGTGGGCATCAACGGCGTGGGCATCTTTCTGGGCGACAACGATAGCCGCGCCGAAACCATCGTGCGCCACATCGACTACGCGGTGAATCTGATCGGCGCCGAGCACGTGGCCATCGGGCTCGACTACGCTTTCGATCAAAGCGAAGTGGCTGCGTTCGTGAAGGCGCATCCCGAGTCCTATCCGCCCGCAAAGTATCCGAACGGGATAGAGCTCGCGCCGCCAGAAACGTTTCCGCAAATTGCCGAGTTGCTTCTGGCTCGTGGCTATAGCGAGTCCGCGGTGGCAGCCATCATGGGCGGAAATCTGGCCCGAGTGGCGCGCGACGTTTGGAAGTAAGTCGCGCGCCTTGGTCCCCGCTACATATCCACGTTGCTCGGGCTCGTCGTCTTCGGAAGTTTTAGGACCTCTGTCATGAACGCGGACGCATCCGCGCCGAACTGCGCCTCCGGAACGCCATGCCCTGATTCGTAGTGAATCACGCGGACCCGATCCTTCTGGTTCGGAGGAACGCGTGACGCAACGTAATCCGCTCCGAACGGCGGGCATGCCCAATCGTAGTAGCCTATCCCGATCAGCACACGGACCCCGCTGTCGACGATGCTCATCAGCGTGGGCAGAACGATCTCGACGCCCTCGCCTACCGGCTCCTGATTCAGACTGAAGCCCCACTTGACCGCCATCCAATCCTCGAACCCTTCGCGAACAGGCCAGCCACCGCCGAACGGTCCCGCGTAGTAGTTGCTGGAGACCATCCCGAGCTCGCGATTGAGCAGATGACGCTCGGCCAGGCTGGGATAAGCGACGCCACGAGCCATCAGCGAAGGATCTTTGGTTGCATCGTAGGCTCCCGTCTGAGCGGGGCCGGCGATGCGAGTGTCGTAGAACCCGACGGATTTGCCTTCATCGCGCAACAGCTCGTTGGCAAATACCTCCGCACCGACTCTCAAGTTATGAGATTCGACCACCTCCGGCTTGAGCCCGGAGAATCGCGACATCTGTACCGCGATGCTGTGTCGCTGTTCGTTAGAAAGCGTATTGCCCTTCGCCAACGCAGGCAGGTACACGTCCGTGGCCCAGGCCTTTGCTTCGGCAATCGCTTTGCTTCTATCGCCCTGCAGGTCGGCGGGCAACTTGCCGTGCGCCTGCGCAACCACGGCAAAGCCAGGAATCAAATTCGCAAAGGCAGTGTCGGTGCCAATCAGTGCGAGGCTCGCCCCCTCGGCGCTGATCATGATCCCACGAATGGGGATGCCACGTTTCATCGCGGCGTCGGCCACGAGAATCGAGCGAACGCTGCCCCAACTGCCGCCACTCAGAAAGAGATCGCTTTCGAACAGATCGTATCTTTGCAGGTAGAGGCGCATCACTTCCACCAGCGAGTCGCGATCGCCCTTGATGTTATAGAAGAGCGATGCGTACTCCGGCTTGGTCATCCGGCTGTAGCCCGTCCCCACCGGATCGATGAAGACCAGATCGGTGGCGCCCAGCAGGGTGTCGGGATTGTCTACTATCCTGGCCTTGCCCTCCGCCACCTGAACGTGCCTCGGCCCCTGCTTGCTGAGCGTCTGCGTGGCGCCCGGGCCTCCTGGGAAAAAGAAAGTCAGCGGCCTCGGTTGTGCGTCAGGCTTCTGATCGACCGTGTAAGCCACAAAATACACATGAGCGGTCGTCTCGGCGGTCGCATCGTTCACTAACGGCAGGAACCCTGCTCGCGCAGTGTATGCAAGATGACGCCCGTTACGCAGTGTTATGGACCTGTGAGTTACCTTGACGGAGTCGACCTCGGCCAGGTCCGCCGCCTCTCCTTGCCCTACCAACAACACCGCCAATCCCACAACGATCCAGATCGATCGCAACATCGCTTCAGCACCCCTTGATTGCACACCGCCTCATTGCACGATGTTTACCGCAACCGGGCCGCTGGATAGGATGCCGGCAAGCGTCAAATGCCGCTTCTCGAACGTTTTCGACCCTTGCCGCAAAGAGTTGGAGCGCGGCGCAGGATGCGCTCACCGGCCTGGAGATGAATTGAATGCTCGATGCACTCTCCATGATGCTCAAGGCGCTGCTCTACGCGGGAATTCTCGCCGGCGCCGGCGCCGTCTTCGCTCAGGCCACACTGCGCCCCCAACCGGACAGCGTGCGCTTTCTGTCGCAACTGTCGCAGCGAGGAGCAGCGCTCACGATTCTTGCCGCCCTTGCGAATGCAGTATGTTTGATCTTCCGGCTCGGCGGAGAATTCGACACCGCCACGCTCTCAGCCGTGTTCCTTTCCGGGGTCGGTGCGGCGATCTGCCTGCAAGTCACCGGTTCGGCCCTTCTCCTCTTGGGCGCCCACGACGGCGAGTCCGCTCGAGCCATGCAGCTCAGCAACGCAATACTCGTCACGGCATCCTTCGCATTCAACGGTCATGCAGCGGCAGAGGGCTTCACCACGGGACTCGTTGCGCTCCTGCATGTGTCGCTGGCGGCGTGGTGGTTTGCAGCGCTTTGGGTTCTACGAGATGCGTGCTTGCACGCAGATTTTAACGAAGCGGCCACACTCGTACGCCGCTTCAGCACGATCGCTTTCGGCCTGGTCGGCGGATTGGTTATCGCCGGACTGCTGCTCGTCGGCGCATTGGTCGAGTTCGATCGCGATCCGTGGCTGTCCGGTTACGGGCAGTGGCTGGCTGTGAAGATCGCCATAGTCGGCATCGCCCTCGGGCTTGCCAGCTATAACAAAATTCGTCTCACCCCTCAGCTGGTCGCTGGCGATGTGCGCGCCGCACGCTCGCTAGGCCGCATGATTGACGCAGAGCTGATTTGCATCGGTGCGGTACTCATTGCGACCGCGATCCTCACAACATACACGTCGCCTCACCAGGGCGAGTGAAGCTCAGGGCGACTTTGGTGTCGCCGCAGCGGGCTTCACGACGATGACGATCGTGCCGCTGATCGGATGACCGTCCTTCGACAAGGCCCGCCATTTGATTTCGTTCCGCCCGTTCTCCAGGGCCGGCGCGGCAACATTGAACGTTGTGCTTTCCGCCACGGGCGTGAACTGCAACTTCCGCTCTGGCGCCCCGGCTCGCGCCACGATCACAGAGACCAGACGAGCAGGCTCGTTGAAGTTGATGACCACTTCGGGCGGCGACGCCGACAGGACCGAGTCGCTGGGCGGAACCGTGCTCTTCAAGGTGGAGTGAGCCATCGCCGCCGTCGCGATGAATGTCATTACGAGCGCAGCTAACATACGAGTCGACATCGCTATCCTCCTGCTCGAGTCCCTGACCACCGCCGGCGGCCATCGTAGCACTCGGCAGCGGATTTCGGGACGGGCCTGCGCTGTACCTATTGAAGATCCGCGAATGACAGGCAGACTGAATACAACCGCGGCTGAAGGGGCCCTCGCATGATCGTCCGACGTCTCATACTGCTCGCGTTCGCACTGGTGGCATTGGCAGGTTGCGCGTCCCTTCGCGGGCACGATCCACTCCAGGTGACGGTTGCCGGCATCGAGCCGCTTCAGGGCCAAGGGCTGGAGCTGCGCATGCTCGTGAAACTACGCGTGCAGAATCCAAACGACGCACCCGTCGACTACAACGGCGTGGCGGTCGAAATGAACGTGCAGGGCAAGACCTTCGCCACCGGCGTCACCGACGCTAGCGGAAGCGTGCCGCGCTTCGGCGACGCCGTCATCAGCGTGCCCGTCACCGTTTCCGCTTTTAGCATGGCACGCCAGGCCGTCGACATGATCCGCCGCGGCGGCAGCGGGACGATCACCTATGAAATGAAAGGCAAGCTCAACGGCTCGACCTTCAACAGCCTGCGGTTCCGCACGCAAGGTGAATTCGATTTGCCGGCAATGGGCACGGATGTCGATGACACGGCCCGATGAACGTATTGGCGGCAGGTTCAAATCCCTTCTTCGGAACAATTCTGTGGAAGACCGCCCACGTCTACGCAATTCCGGTCGGGGCCAACGCACGCAGCGCGATTGTCTCACGCGGACTCGGATCGCGATCATAGGAACAGCGTGTAGCACCTGGTCGCCATTTCCGGCAGTTCACGTGTGCAATCGTGCATAATCGGCGTGGAGCCGGCAATGAGCGTAGACATGAATGGTTCGCGACGATTCCTGATCGAGGAACGATTCAATATCACAGGACGGGGAACGGTCGTAGTGATCGGCGAAACAACGGAACTACCGGTCGGAAAGACACTGCGTGCCACAATCACCCGACCGGACTCTTCTAAGGTGACCACCGAAGCGTTCAAAGAGTGGTTTATTCGTCGGGAACAGCAGCCACTCGAGAAGGAGGCCTACTTGTTACGGGGAATCGAGAAGTCGGAGATACCAGATGGCAGCTTGGTCGAAATTGAGGTGGTGAAGTGAGCCGCGCCAATCATCCGAACGGAATCGAGCCATGGCCTTCTACGTCAGAATCGTGAAGACCGCAGAGAACGAGCACTGGGCAACCTATAGTTTCGAGGGTCAGCCACGGCGAGTGGGTCTGCTCCGAATCCCCAAGCATGGCGGTGAGGTGGAACTATTGGAGGCGGCACCCGGAGACGAGCACACGAATACGGCCGCGACCCAGCGATTCGCTACAAGCGGACCAGCTTACTGGCATTTCCCAGGACCATGCTCTCTAAACGCGTCGAGGACGGAGAGTTGCCAGACGTAGTGGAACTGTTCGACGGCCTCACTCGCCGACTGGAAGAGTTGGTCGAAGACGCCTGGTACGCCTCCTGAGGCCAATCCGCACCGATAACTACCGAACGCGAACGCGGGTGGCCACTGCAGGAACATCGCAAATCGCTACTACGGTATCATTCCACCGAAGGCTGCTGAATGCCGCAGCAATCTGCCTGGATGAGCGCAGGTTCGAGCGCAGGTTCGAGCGCAGGATTCGCCGTGAACCACCCAAAAAAAACCACAACGTACACACCCCCTGGATATGTGTTAAGTCATGAGCATGCAACAGTCCCTGATCTTGATGATCTGCTCGTTGTTGTTGATTTGCGTGAGTACCTCTTCGGCGGCGGAGACACCAACGCCATCCGTAGCATTCCAAGAGGCATTTGCAAGTCACTCCTTTCGCGTACGAGACGGCAGGACGGATCCATCGCCATTCATTGCTGAACTTCGCGCCATCGCTCCCACTGGCGACGCGGTGGCGCAATTCATGCTCGCCATGCTCACCATGCTCACCATGAATGATGATCGCCTTGCTGCAATATCACTGCTGCGCAGCTCTGCCTCGGGTGGCTGTGAGGGCGCTGCTGGTGCTCTGGGCGTAGCACTCGCCGACTCAGATCCAGCTGAAGCAAAGAAGTGGATAGTTCGCGCCGCCAAGAATGGCGACACGGGCGCACAGTTGTCCCTGTCGGCAGCATACAAGAACGGTACGCTGGGCTTTCCACGGGACATTATCGAAGCGTTTGCATGGGCGACTGTTGCGCAGAACCATGCTCCGACGAATTCCATGCGCCAGGTCGCAGCATCCGCCGTTGGCACCATACTTACTGAAGCAGATTCGAGCGTTTTTTCGAGTGGGCAATCCCGAGTGGTGGGCCTAATGAGTGAGATCCCGAAGAAGACTTTCTATCTCTGCGGCTATTCGCTGCCATAGCCAAACTGCGAGTCCGGTCAGCGCGCACACTGGTGAGATTGCTACCGTACTTGGACGCGCATCGGGACTGCCGGAACAGCGTGTAGCGCTTCTCCGCGACTATTCCACTGCGAGCTGCTGAGCGCTTTTGAGTGCTGCACGGATAGTGTCGCGCGGCAGGTTTTGACCCAAGCGACGATTCGATCTTCAGAAGCGCTCGCTCTGCGTGCTCAAAGCAGATTGCCTGACTGCGGGTGCAACTATGGCTTCGCCGACCGAGGTTTGGGATCGTTGTCGGCCCGCGGGAGCCTTTCCATTATGCGATCGAACATCGATTGACGAGCGAGAACCTCGTCCAGACGGTCGAGCGCGGCGACTGCGTTGTCGGCCTCAGCATTGACCTCCAGGGCAGCATCATGCATGGCTCGCCAAAGAGGCTTTAGGCGGCGAATCAGTTTCGAGCCCACATTGGTCAGCACCAAGTGGCGCTGCCTTGCGTCCGATGAATGTTCTTCCGTTCCGACAATTCCCGCATCCTCGAGCGACTGGCGTGTTTGGCTCACGGAAGCACGAGTGATGCGTAGCGCCGCGGCGAGTTCGCTGACCGTCATCGGGCCGTTGAGCGCCAGCTGATTGAGTACGCCGAACCAGCGCTGCTCAAATCTGATGCCAATAGTCGCGTAGGCGCGGGTTGCATCACGATCGATTGCTTCCGACAGTCGACGCAAGCGGGCGCCGAGCGCCGCTCCGCCCATACTCTTGGTGTAATCCATTGCTTTGATGATGCCCCTACTTTGAATGTTGACAGAATGGTAGGCACCTACGCAATCTGTCTGCAAGCGAAAACGAATTTGTTATGCGGAGCGCATCGTCGCAGTCTGCGGCCGTGGGCTCTGAGCGAACAACACCAACGAGGACTGCCAGTGAGATTGACTCGGCGTAATTTCGTTGTGAGCGCGTCGCTGGCGTTGGCCTCGCTACCTTCATCGGCGCGCACCAACAATGCCACATCGATTGCCGTCACGTCCCGACAATGGCTCGCGCGATGGCTGGCTGCTTTCAACAACGCTCGCGCCTCGACCTATGCGGCGTTCGTGCGTGAGCATATCCCGCTCCTGGTCCCCTATCTGGATGACGATTTAGGTCTTCGCGAGGCCTCCGGCGGCTTCATCCTGCTCCGGAGTGAGGAGACCGGGCCGCGAGAAATCACCGCCTGGGTGCGAGACCGCAACTGGGACCGGTTCTCTCAGGTCGTGCTTACGATCGGCGACGGGCGAATCGACGACCTGTCCTTCCTCGGCGCACCGCCGCCGACCGATTTCTCGGTGCGCCGGCTGAGTGAGCGAGAGGCGCTCGAACAGCTCCGCCGCAAACTTCGCGCCGAAGCGGCGGGCGGTCGCTTCTCCGGTGCCGTGTTGGTCGCAAACGGCGACAGGATCCTGTTCCGCGAAGCCTATGGCACCCGAACCGTCGCGCCAGTGCGCGCGACGACGCCGGACACACGCTTCTGCATCGGTTCGATGGGCAAGATGTTCATCGCCGTCGCGGTGCTTCAACTCGTCCAACACGGCAGGCTGCGCCTGACCGACACGATCGCGACATTGTTGCCGGCCTATCCGGACACATCGCTCGCCCGACAGGTGACGGTCGAACATATGCTCACCCACAGCGGCGGCACCGGCGATTTCTTCGGCGCCGACTATGACGCGCACCAGGCTGAGCTGCGCACCCCGTCCGATTTCGTGCGCTTGTTCGGAAACAGGGAGCCTGCTTTCCCGCCCGGATCACGCTGGGGTTACAGCAACTTTGGGTTCATCGTGCTCGGGGCGATCGTCGAGCAGGTTTCGGGCGTGCCTTGGGACGCCTATCTGGACACGCACGTCTTCCGCATCGCCGGCATGACATCGACATCGCCTCTCGCGTCCTACGCGAATACCGCCGAGCCCTGTACGGGCGCGGCACAGACCGGACTGAAGCCACTGCCCTTCTATGTCGGCCTGCCCGCCGGCGGCGGCTATTCCACTCTCGGTGATCTGCATCTTTTTGCCGCCGCCCTGCGCGAAACGCGATTGCTCGATGCGACCCATCTCGACCTGCTGACCCGCGCGCGGGTTGCGGCGGGAAGTGCCCAATGGTCGCTCGGCCTGCGCGTCGCGGTCCGCAATGCCGCATCCTGTTATGGCCATGGCGGCAGCGCCCCCGGCATCAACGCCGACTTCGCGGCATATCCTGACTCGGGTTACCACACGATCGTGCTGTCCAATCGTGGCCATCCGCATGCCGTCAACGTCGCGAACTATATCGGCGCCAGGCTGCCGCTGCGCTAGCGTATGCCGGCGTCATACTCCGAGCGTGTCATGGTCGGTCCCTGCTCAGCAATCCTCGTACCAACGAAACTGCAAGTTCTGACGCCGGCCAGTTTCCCTGTGCTGCTAAAGTCTTTGGCGGATGAAGGTCTCAGGACAAAAAGATTTCCGGCTGGATGGCCGCCCTTTCGTCGACTCCCTTGGTTGAGAGTACGAGGAAAAATTGATTGCGTATGCGGAACTGAATTTGCTGCTTGGTTGGGTGTACAGAGGCACGAGCATCCTGGGCGTCAACTCAATGGAAGCTTGGCTTCTTCATCGCGATTTCGCCATGGTGAAGTAGCGAATGACTTCATCGTCAGCAGCCGCCCGCGCAAGCACGCCAATGTGGCGGGAGTGACGGATGCCCTGAACGATCATCGTACTCGAACCGTGTAGCGCTTCATCGGAACCATTCCGCTGAACGCCGCTAAAGTCCGTGCAACTCCAGCGACCCGGCACCACTTCCTGCTCGACCGCGACGGTATCTCGGAGCGATGCTTTGGGTGTTCGCGTCAAAGGCCGTACATCAGAATGGTGTCGGCAGTTTGCTAGCGACGGTTCACAATCCGAAGTTTTTCGGGCAGCGATGTTGTAGTTTTGAGGTTCCACACGAACGGGCGCAGCGCATGCATATATCTGTTCTAATCATACTACTCAGCGCATGTCTTTCCGGCTTCGTGCTGGCGGTGCATAGTTACAAACAATACTTGCGTTTGTGGGGAATGCCCGGATTACCTTTGCCGGGTAAGCAGCCTACCCCGCGCAAGCGACAGCTCGCATACCGGACCCTCGCCGGAGCTGTGATTTTCTGTTTGTCGATTGCCACAATGCTGCTACTTGGGCCTTGGTGACTCTAGAGCAGCAGAACTCGTGGCCCCTTCATCATCTCACCCGAACGCGAATCGGTACCGCAGGAACAGCGCCTAGCGCTTCATCGGAACCGCTCCGCACGAATCTACAGACCTCCACCACGTTCCCGCTCGCAAAGCGCGGCCGATCACGAAAGGAGGCCGGTGAGGCATCATGAGCTAAGATCGATTCGAACGTGACGCAGATCGCTTCCGCGACTTCAGTTCTTAGCCGATGATAGCTATCAAGATCGAACGAGACCAACAGTGCCTGCAGATGAACTGGCGAATCATTCTAGCTTTTCTCGTCGCGCCGGCACTCGGCCCGCTAGCGGCGCAACTGTTTTCGGGTTTCACCGAGCCCGGCCGCATCGATCAGATGCTGATGCTGGGAACTTCGTATGTCATGGCACTCCTGACTGGAATGCCGTTGCATGAGTACCTGCAGCGCAAGGGCTGGGTTCGGCTGACTCACTATGTCATTGCTGGGGCCATTCTAGGCGCGATGCCTGGCGTGGCGCTTTCAATGAGCGCCGAGTGGTTCCCGCGTTCCGCAGCGCTGAATCCGATCTTCTCCACGGTATCGATGGGCGCCCCGACCGCAGCGGCATTCTGGTTCATCGGCCTTTACTCGCGTGAACGTGGCGGCACCTCAGGTTCCGATGCCACTTAGTCCGGTAGTCGAGCTGGTCTGCAATCGGTCGCGGAGCCAACGAAGTCTTGCGAGGCATCTGTCGAAAGTAGGCATCTCGCGGTCAACGCACGCGTATCCGCGCCTGGACCGCAGGAACATCGCGTAGCCCCTCTTCGGAATTATCTGCATCCACTGAACGCTGAGGAGCGCTGCATCGGCCGGCCGCTTTCGCCCCCCAGAACGGTCAACTTCAATTTTCGAAAGCGGACTGCAAACGCGCTGAGCGGACCATCGCCGCCAATGTGCCGCAAGCAAAGGTGCATTACCTTTGCGAGCTGGAACCAGCGACTTGTGAGGCGACATCAATGGCAGCTCTCTATCGTAACGAGCATGCCAATCAACTTGACTGCAGCATCAGCGACTGTGATGAGTTTTTTCTTTGCTTGAGTGTCTGTTGGTGTCGCGTTCTTCATGCCTGATGAAAGCTGCTCGTGGGGCCGCCGTGATGGCCGGCTCAATGTGCTGCAATCGTGGAACTCGACAGCACCGTATCGGCGATATCCAGCATCGCGCGCAACCGATCCATATGCCGCAAGTCGTGGTGATAACCCACCCAGATATCTCTCGACGGAGGTGGATCCGGCGTGTCGATTCGCTGCAACCCAGGTAATGCATCGCCAAGCGGCCTTGGCAACACTGCGATGCCCATGCCTCGCAGGCACATCTGCGCCTGAACGCTTCGGCTCGTGCTTGTGAAGGCACGCCGTGAAAGCGGGAACTTATCAATTAGCCAAGCGACATCTGGAAAGTGGGATTGAGCCGTATTCATGAGAATGAGCCCCACTGATGCCGGATCGGCCTGAACTGCACGTGCGGTTTCGGGCGAGCCATAAAGACCGTATGACATGCTCATCAAGCGGCGCTGAACAATGTCCGGCTCGCTGAAGGGCACGATACGAAACGCTACGTCGGCGTCACGACGTGAAAGATCGAGCAGTCGGTAGCTCGCGATCACCTCCGGCACAACAGCCGGGTGACGGCGCCCCAGTTCGGCCAGGACGGGAGCCAGAACATAGCCAGCAAACCAATCCGCTGACGATATCCGCAAGATTCCTTCGAGACGTTCGTGGTTGCCCGCCAAGCGCCTTTCCATCGAGAGCGCAGAATTTTCCATGGCTTCCGCTAGAGACAGCACGCCGTCGCCGGCGTCTGTGAGCACCAGCCCGTCCTGCGTCCTGCGGAACAGCGGCTGTCCTGCTTCATCTTCAAGGGCCTTTATTCGGCGACCCACCGTCGGATGGCTCACGCCCAGTCTCCGGGCGGCCTCGCCGAAAGAACCACCGCGGGCTACCGCCAGAAAAATTTGGACGTCGCTCCACTCCACGCCACGGACCCCGTTCAAAAATGCACAAGAAATATGCAGGAATGGCAGTCCACAAACAATCCTGTCGGTATCACCATCGCGCTCACTTGGTTGGGTCGGTGCTGGCCCGTTCCGGGCAAGCCTCATCTGGAATCTCACGACATGACTGCGTTGACTCAAGCCGCCGCGGCAGCAACTTCTGATCCCCGCCGCTGGCTCGCCCTGGCTGTCCTGCTGACCGGCACACTGTTGCCGCCGCTGGACTTCTTCATCGTCAACGTGGCGCTGCCCGCCATCCGTGCAGACCTGCACGCCTCGGCGGACGTCTCGCAGTTGATGATCTCGATGTACGCCGCAGCCTATGCCGTCACGTTGATCCTGGGTGGCCGACTAGGCGATCTCTACGGCCGAAAGCGCATATTCATCGGCGGCCTGGTTGGCTTTGGCGTGGCTTCGGCATTGTGTGGTCTGGCACCATCACCGGCCGTGCTCGTCGTCGGCCGATTGCTGCAAGGGATATCGGCGGCAATCATGGCGCCGCAATCATTGGCCTCGATACACGCCATCTTTTCGGCAAGCGAGAAGAACCGCGCGCTCAGTCTGTACGGCGCGACATTCGGCCTGGCTTCCGTGGCTGGTCAACTGCTCGGGGGTGTGCTGGTTTCGACCAGTCCGTGGGGACTGGGATGGCGCAGCGTCTTTCTGATCAATCTTCCCATCGTGGTGTTCGCCGTTCCAGCGGCGTGGGTGCTGCTGCGTGAGAGCCGGTTCGAGCATTCGGCACGCCTGGACGTGCCGGGAGCGCTGTTGCTGGCGGCCGGCTTGCTCGCTCTCGTGGTACCGCCTATCGAGGGACGGGAGCACCACTGGCCATGGTGGTGTATGGCACTGCTGATCCTGAGCATTCCATTGTTGCTCGTCTTCTGGCGTTACGAGAAGGCACAGGAGATCGCCGACAGGACACCTCTCGTTCTGCCTTCGCTTCTGGCCGTGCATGGTCTGCGACGCAGCCTGGCATCGACCTTCTTTTTCTATTCGCTCGCTGCATTCTTCCTGGTGTTCGCAGCATACGAACAGATCGGCCTGGCCCACGATGCACTGGCAAGCGGCCTGGCGATCCTGCCGCTCGGCATTGGCTTCTTCCTCGGTCCACTGGTCAGCCCTCACATTGCCCGGAGGATGGGTTCGCGCACAGCTGCGTTCGGCATGCTGCTGGAGGTGCTCGGTCTCGTCGTGGTCGCGGCGCTGGCTGTTGCCGGTGCGCCGTCATGGCTCGCATTGCCCTTGTTTCTGATCGGCGCCGGGCAAGGCATCGCGCTGCCCGCGTTGGTGCGCTCGAACGTGGACCATGTCGATGCGCGATGGGCGGGTCTGGCTTCGGGCCTGGTGAACGCCACCTTGCAGATCAGCGCCGCAGTGAGCGTCGCCATGGTCGGCGGACTGTTCCTCGCGATCGCCCCTGATGGTGCGAGCGCTCAGGACGTGCGGCTCGGCTTTGCTCTGGCCTGCTTGACCATAGGTGCAGCGCTCGCACTCGCAGCCGGACTGAGCTGGAAGCGACGAGCAAATCGAACGTACTGAGGCTCGACAATGAGCGAAAGGAGAAACAGATGAAGAAGACCTGGATGATTACCGGCTGCTCCAGCGGCCTGGGCAAACACCTCGCTCGTGCTGTCGCGGAGCGTGGCGATCAACTGGTAGCAACGGCTCGCAACCCGGAGACGCTGCGAGATCTGGCACTGCAGTTCCCGAAGACGGTATATGTATGCGCCCTCGACGTGACGCGGCCGGAAACGTCAACCACTGCGGTCGCGTTGGCTACCGAAGTTTTCGGCGGTCTGGACGTGCTGGTCAATAACGCCGGCCACGGCCTGTTCGGCGCGATCGAAGAAACAGCGCCCGAGGAGTACCGCCCCCTGTTCGAGGTCAATGTGTTCGGGCTGATCGAAGTCACCCGCGCGGCATTACCGGCACTGCGCAAGCGGCGCGGTGGTCGCATCGTAAACCTGTCGTCCGGCGCGGGAATTGCTGGAACGGCAGGTTCGGGCTACTACAACGCCAGCAAGTTTGCGGTTGAAGGCTTGTCCGAGGCACTGGACCAGGAGGTCGCCCCGCTCGGCCTGCGCGTCATCATCGTCGAGCCCGGCCCGTTTCGCACGGCGTTCCTAGGTCGTTCGATTACCATGGCCCGGCGCCAGATGAGCGACTATGGCCAAACCGCAGGCCAGCGACGCGTGTACCGCGACAGCAACCACGGCAAGCAGACCGGCGATCCAGCCAAGGCGGTCGCCGTGATCTTGAAAGCGGTCGATAGCGAGAACCCACCCTTGCATCTGCCCTTGGGGCCGGCTGCCTATGCCATGGCCGATCGCAAGCTAGCAGCGTTCCGCAAAGACTTTGACGCATGGCGCCCGCTCGCCATCGCCACCGATTTCGATTGAGGGCTGCGGGCAGTGCTTCAGGTAGGCAAGTCAACGGCGTGTCCAAGATTGAGACGCCGAGGCAGGCGTTGCAGGCCGACATGGTCTTGACGCTGCTCGCGGCGCGCAGCGTGCTGATTCCGATATGCATAGGACCACTACGATGTTTGGAATTTCCCCTCCAGGCTGGGCGCATACGCTCGGTAGCTTGCCGGCCATCCCTTTGGCCATTTACATGTTCGCTCGCCACGGCCGCATCGTTCCTAGATCCCGGCCGGGCACGATCTATTTCATTTCGATGTTGATAGGCGCTGCCACGGTTTTCTCGGTAGCACATCAGCCGGCAAGCAACGCCATCGGTGTAGTCACGCTGATACTGCTGCTCGCCGGTTACGGCGTCGGCCTCACGCAGCGACTCGGGCGCGCAGGCGTCTACACAGAAACCATCTGCCTGACCCTCACCGCATTTTTTCTGGCGGTTCCAGCTGTCAGCGAGACTTCACGTCGGGTGCCAGATGGCCATCCACTTGTTACAGATCTGAACTCGCCGCTGCTCATAGGAGCGCAAGCAAGCCTGCTAGTCGCGCTCATCGTCGGGATCACGGCACAAGTGATCTACTTACGGAGGCAGAAGATGACACGCCCAATGCACGCCGAAGATGTTGGCTGATTGGCGGGTCGAGTGCATGCGCATAGAAATCGCAATTGAGCATAGGGAATGAGCTGCCGTCGGCGAGATTGCGTCTAGCATGCCATGTTGCCCTATTAGTCGCTCAGCTAGCGAGGCAGGCACACAAGTCGTGTGTCACCTCACAGGTATCCGCACGGGCACTGCAGGAACAGACCAACTCCCATCTTCGGAATTTCCTGCATTCAGCTGAGCGCCCTCGAGCGCTACTTGAACAGGTGCACCGGGCAGACGTTGCGACACAAAGCGGACGTCAGTGTGACGCGTCGGCCACGTGCAGTTGATCACGCGACCTCGCGCCGAGTCGCGCCGGTAGCGCAGGGCCTCGACATGAGGCGCGCATCATGGCATGCCCGCTGACTTCCTAGTCGTCCGGGCCGGGCTCATACCCATTGAGACTCCGCAGATATTCGAGGGCGTCGCTGCGTCCGAAGTCAAGGTAGGCCCGTGCGAGCACCCGATGACCAGCGGCCAGCGCGGTAGCTGCAGCGACGCCCATAACGACCGCCTCCCCACACCCCCGCCGCAGCAGATCCGCTCCGATAACGGGAAGCTTGCGAAGTGCCTTGGCATAGGAAATTTCGAGTTCTGGCGGGATCGGAGGGTTGTTGTTCTCCGGGTGCGCCAGATCGATCACTACGCAGTAGTGGAATAACTGCTCGTCGAGATCGCGTTGACGAGATTGGTACTCGACGAGATAGGGCACGAGCGCGTATGACGCTTCACCCACATCGCCCTGGTGATGCAACTCATCCCAGACAAGTTCCCAGAACTTATCTGAGGTCCCCTCTTGCTGTAACCGGCGAATCAGAGAAACAACGTCGAATGGCACACGATTGTATCCGCGTCGGTACGCCGCCCAACGTGGGTCATCCAAGGGAAGCAGTTCCATTCCGTCTTCTCGTTCGTTTAGCCGTCCCGGCGACCATGATATGCGTAGCGCTCCTTGGGAACTACCTGCGTCCACTCAAGGCCACTGAGCGCTTGGGAGCACGGCACCGCCAGCGGCCGACCATTCCACAGAGGGCCACTACGCTCCGCTTAGTTCCAGCGCTCAACTTGTCTCATAATCGTCCGCGATCCGTCAGGAACACAGCATGACCACCCATACCGAGCCAACAGTGACAATAGAACGCATCTGCGCCGCCCTGCGTACCGCTGCAGAAACCCAGCTCCGGGAGATTTCGCGCATCCAACCTCGCGAAACGCTCTACGCGTTCCTTTTCGAGTGCACGAAGGATGGCTTTGCGGTTTTAGGCGCGATAGGAACGCAGGAGCAACTGACTCGATACGCCCTTGAGCAGCTTGAGAAGCTGAAGCCTCTTGAGACACTGGACCCAGTCGCGGCGGTCCGCTCCGCATTCCGGTGGGGAAGCCCGCAGGACGGCTGGTATCGAGCGGCGTGGCCTTTCGACGAGGTCAATGATCTGCTCCGCGAGGCCGAGCGGACGCAACTCTATGAGACGTTCGACGGCACGTTACAGAAACTGTGCATCGAAACATTGCAGGCCATGGATCGCGACGGCATTTTCGGCACAGGAGTGCGCCGGGAGCGTATCGCAATCGGCGTGTGTATTACTGGCGGTGACACTTCCGATCCAGAGTTCATGACCAGGGCTGAACGGTTGAATCCGCACTCGGTAGTGGAGCGTCTGCGCGCGGAAGTAGATCTAACCCATCGCGATATGAATTTGCTGGAGTATCTGCCCCTCTCGGAACGCGGATTACGCACGAACCAAGAGATGTCGCTTGCGGCGGAAGGCGCGGTCGGATTGGCCCTCGGCAGGTTCGACGTGACGCTCGATTATTCCGAGGCAAGCCTCGGCCATGCCGATGCATTGATTGAGCGTGTGCGCCGGACGCTTTCGGACAACGATCCAGAGATCGATGCGATTATCTTTGACCTGGGCGCCTATGTCGGCGAGGTCATGAAACGGCACATCGGCGGCACGTGGTCGATACACAGCAAGGAGCATCCTTTCCGCGAACTGCGAACGTTTCAGGCGGGCGCCCGTGGAGTGGAGACTTGGCCGCACAGCGCCGTGGAGCAGCAACTCAGGGGCCGCCAATCGACCACGTTGGATGCATACTTCCGAAAGATCAAAGCCGCCGCAGAATAAAGCTGAAACCTCCGCGCCCGTGCGAGCCACGCTAACGGACTCGAATCCTGATCGGCAACGCAGGAACGAGGCAAATCCCTTCACCCGGACAGTCGACCGACTGCCCCCCGCGTCCAGCGAGTTTGAATTACAATCCGATGCCAAACGATCCATCGGTACCTCTAAATCGCAACGCATTGGAGCCCGAACATCGTGTCGCGCTTCTTCGGAACTGCCTGCATCCACTGAACTCTCCATGATTGTCGAGCTTGATGACTTCCCTGACCTTGGCCGCTCGGAACTAACAACGCTGGCGGGCATGTTTCGCGGTGCATGGAATTGCTTGGACGATGTACGGGCAGATTCGGTGGACAGCGCACTGCGCCGCCATGGCATCACGTCCATTCGTTTGGATCGTTCGATGCTCCCGGAGTCGAGGGAAGCCTGGGTGCACGTCATCGTGTCAGCCCTCACGACGGAACCGGCGACTAGGAGCAAGACGTATGAACGACCGCGCGCCCGCTCATCTTAGCCTGACGCTCAGTCGACGAAGCCTGCTTGCAGCGATCGCTGCGTTCAGCGCGACACCCGCATGGGCCATTTCTGATGGGGCTCCGGACATCCTCGGGCTTCCTGTAGCTGACATGCGCCGTGTGAGTCGGACGCTCTGGATCAAGTCGCTCACAACCAATGTCTGGATCACATGCTTTACGTTTGAGATTGAAGGAAACGTGATCGTCCCGGCAAACGGCCTTATCATCGCTGACCGGTCCGGCGCGATCCTCGTCGATACAGGGTGCACCCGAGACGAGGGCAAGCAACTTCTCCGCCTTGCCAGAGAGGTAACGGGCCAACGCGTAACGCGAGCAATCGCCACCCATTTTCACGCTGACCGGACAGGCGGTATTGAGGCGATGCGAGCCGCCAACATCCCTGTCTTAGCTCATCCGTACACCGTGGGACTAGCACAGGCCTACGGATTCCCAATTCCGCAACCGCTGGCGGGTTTGGAGCGAGGCCCGGTCGTGATCGAGCCGGTCGAGTTGTTCTTTCCCGGACCGGGTCATACGCGCGACAACATCACAGTTTGGCATGGGGAAAGCCGCACGCTCTTTGGCGGATGCCTGCTCCGACCAACGATACAAAACGATGTTGCAGGTGGTACTCCCGGCGACTCTGATCTGGCGGCGTATCCCGCCACATTGGCTCGACTCGCGGAGCGTTATCCCACTCGCCAATTCACCATCCCTGGCCATGGCCCGATCGCGGGCGACGCTTTGGCATGGACGCAGCACTTGGCTCAAACCGCAACTCGACATACGCGAGGCCGTCACTGCGACATATCTCCACCATCTATTTGAATGCTACTGAGCGCTCAAGAGCGCTGCGCCGGACGGCAGTCGCCGACCCAAATCGGTCACCGGACGTCTCGTGAGTATCGTATATTGTCCGCGACTGCCGATTTTGGACCGCACACATGGAGACCCAGTGATCGAGACTGGCTTCGTGTGCTGGAGGCTGTCGTCCGCCGTGGGTCGACATGGATGCGGAAGCGTTGACATTTGCTCAGATGGATGAGGCTGGCGGATGAATCAGAACGTGACATTGGCAGTTGGGTTGATCTTCGGAGCATCCGAGGCGTTGCTGGCCATCGCCAAACGTCGCGGCAAGCAGGATGCTGCATCGGATGCAGGGTCGCTCCGGCTCATCTGGATCATGGTGGCCGTGAGCCTTACGGCGGCGTTCGTTGTCGCGGGCGCGTTTCCCGAGGGCCGATTCCGCGATGTCGAGCTGATGCGGGTGGTGGGTGTCGCCATCTTCGTTTGCGGCGCAGCCCTGCGCTGGTATGCGATCTTCTATCTCGGGGCCTACTTCACCGTGGATGTGCGCATCGCCAGGAGTCAGCGCGTCATCGACACGGGGCCGTATCGGTTTGTTCGTCATCCCAGTTATACCGGGGTGCTCCTGGAGTTCCTCGGGTTCGTGCTGTGCATCGGCAATATCTGGTCGATGCTACTGCTGGTACCGGTAGTGATTGTTTTCTCGTATCGGATTCGAGTGGAGGAGCGCGCACTCGAGCAGGGGTTGGGGGAAGCATACGCGAGCTATCAGCGGCGGACGAAGCGGCTGATCCCGTTCGTATACTAGTTTCCGATACGGCAGTACTACCGACCGGGCGCATTTACCGTAACGGCACGACGCGCCCACGCTCGTATCGCAAATGCCGTGGCAGCGTCATCGATCGCCAACGGTTCCGCTGGCGATCGAAGCGCCGAACGGTGATTGACTGTTCCTCGCCTGAGGGTACGTCGAGTATCCAGTCGGTGGTGTTGAAACCGCACTCCTTCGCTGGTGGTGCTTCCTCGGGCGGCACCGATCGCGTCTCGCGTCCGACCATGTTCCAGCTCGAGCCGCCGTCGTCAGACACGAGCGTTTCGACCACGAGCGAAGGATCATTGAGAGACGCAGATTCTCCGTCATAGGCAATTTCGATTTCCCCCGTCGATGCATCGGCGAAGGTCAGGGTCAGAGGCCAACCGTCCGGTACAGCGTGGCCTTCCGAGCGTTGTATCTCTGTAAGCTGACGCCAGGTTCGGCCTCCGTCCACCGAGCCAGACAGGAGCATCGTGCCGGGCCCCTCGACAGTCCACAGCGCGAGCGCCCAACCGTGCAGATCGTCTGTGAAGGTGACATGCGTCACTTCACTGCCGCGAACAGCGGGCATGACCTCATGCCAGGTCCTGCCACCATCGGCGGTCCGCAGCAAGAAAGAGCGGATCGTGCCGGCAGGGACGCGCAGGCCTCCGAAGAGAACAGCGACGTCTTTGTCGATCGCACACAATCCGCTCACGTCGAGATCAACTCCGCTTTCGTCCGCCTGTTCGGACATCCAGCCGAGGTCATCAAGATCGAACGTGTCGGTCAGGAACTCTATAGCGGGTGCCGATGGCTCGGGCGCAGGGCGCTTGCACGCAGCCGGGATCATCGCCAGGAGCGCCATGACAGCGGCGCAGAAAGTCAAAGACTGCCTCTTGCTGGACAAGCGTACTTCCTTGCCTTGGTTCAATGATCCCTATCTAACACGAATTCTGACCGGGCTCTCTGCCGAGCGGAACAACTGGCTTGTCAACCCTCTGAAGATGACTATGATGAAACCCCGCCCTGATGAGTTAGACCTCAGACACCCATGACCATTTCCATGTATCAAGCTTCAGTGCCAGCGTTCATCCGCTCGCTCAACAATCTTGCTTCGATCCTCGAGAAGGCAGCCGCTCACGCGCAAGCGCGTAAGATTGACGACTCAGTCTTACTGAACAGTCGTCTTTATCTGGACATGTTCCCGCTGGTTCGACAGGTTCAGATCGCGACAGACACAGCGAGAAGCGGTGCGGGTCGTCTTGCAGGCGTGGAGTTTCCCGCCTACGAAGACAAAGAAGCGACATTTCAAGATCTGGCGCTGCGTATTCGCAATACCATTACGTATTTGGAATCCCTGCAACCAGCACAGATCGACGGGAGCGAAGACAAGACAATCTCATGGCAGAGTCGCAGCAGCACCAAGAGCATGCAGGGACTCCCCTATCTCATGAACCACCTGCTACCCAATATTCATTTTCACGTCACGACGGCATACGGCATCCTCCGCCACAACGGTGTCGAAATTGGCAAGAAGGACTTTCTTGGCCCGTGATTGCGGGTTGACCGTAACACGCGAGGCCGCGCGAACCTCATCGACGACCTCGCGAACCGCGCCTATCACCGAGGCCGGCTGGTCGAACTGAATGTAGTGGCCGGAGTTGGGCACGAGTCGCAACTGACCCCGTGTGGACCAGGAGGCCTCATCCTCATTCAAGCGCTTCCAACCCGCATTGAACCGCTCAGCGTCCTGCTTGGAAACACCGAGCGGTGCAAGCGCTGCCGGGCTGATGAATTCCTCCCGACCGAGCACGATCAACGGACGATCGCCGAATGAACGAACGGCGCCTGCCTGCGCCATCGTCTGTGGCGCACTGTGATCCTCGGCCAGCGCTGCGGAGAACGATTTGCTGACATAAGCGCTCGAAGCTCGCACCGCTTCGGGTGGAAACGAGGGATCCGATGAACCAGCCACTCGCAGAAGCCCGGTCCACGACAGCGCCGCCATGACATCGAGCAAACCTTTGCCCTGTGATTTTTTTGGCAGCGACAGCGTGGCGATCTGCTGTTCCTGGTCGGGATGTCCCGGATCCACCAGCACCAGCGCGGCCACCTGATCCGGATAATCGTGGGTATAGACCATGGACAAGGGGCCGCCAAAAGAATGCCCCACCAAAACCAACGGAGCCTGCTCACCGGCCGATGACAACGCCAAATGCAGATCCCGTGCGATCGACTTACCGTCGTGAGGCGTGGTCGTCGAGTCACTCCACATGATCCCGGCGCGGTCGTACGCGCAGGCACGAGTGAACCCCGCGATGGCATCGTGCACTTTCATCCAGCTCAGCGATCCCAGCTGATCGAAGCCCGACTGGAACACCACGGTCGGCGAGCCGGTTCCACGGCAGTCCAGATGGATCCTGCGCCCGCCGATATCCACGAGCCGTCCCGTGGGCGGGAAGTCTCGCGCCGCCCGATGCCGCGCCAGCATCTCGTAACCTGCTCCGAACAGCGTGACCATGACGAGCAAAGCCAGCAGGCCGAGCCCGATCCGTGTGAGCCATTTCATTTACAGGCGCCAGTCGACACTGAGCCCGATCGTTCTTTGCGCGAGCGTCGTCCCCAAAACATAGATGGCGCCCGTCAAGCCATCGACGGTCGCCCCGCCCCCTGTGTAGACATACCGGTTGCCCAGGTTACGCACATAGAGCGAAATCCGGGTTTGCCCGTTGTCGATCTCCGCGGCCGCATCCGCAATCACGTAATCCGGAAACTTCACCGCCGAAGCCATGCTGGATGCAAAGTTGAACGTGGATCCGACGTAGCGAACATTCGTGGAGAAGGACGGCAGCCACTGCCCGATCGGATTCATCGTCACATTCGCAAACGCGGATCCGGTCCACTTCGGCGCCAGCGGCAATGCCGCCCCATCAGTAAAATTGCCGTTAGGATCGCCTTGCGTGAAGTGGGCTTTGGACAGCGAGGCGCTCAATCCAAGGCGCACCTGGCGGTTGGGCGCGTAGCCCAGCGATGCCTCCACTCCCCGACTGACAGCAGTGGCGGCATTGACCTGATAAGTGAGCGCGCCATCGTGCGTGGCTGACGGGACTTGAATGCGGGTCCAGTCGATCTGATAGGCGGCGGCATCGAGCGTCAGCTGCCGCTCCAGGAAATCGCCCTTGAAGCCGATCTCGTAGTTCGCCGTGCGGTCGGAGTCGGTCTGTGAAGGGATCTCCGGATACTGAGGATAGGTGGCTTGCGGGGAGCCGGGCCGATATCCCGTGGCCGCACGCGCATAGATAATTGCGTCCGCTCCCATGCGGTAGCGTGGACTGACGGCGTACGTGAAAACATTTTCGCTCGAGTCGGCCAGCTCGACGGTCTCGATGCCGCCGAACAGCGGGCCGCCCTTCGCGAGGCGAAAGTCCTGTCTTACCCTGGACCCGCGAACGCCCACGGTGACGTCCAAGGACGGCGTGAAGTGATAGGTCACATTGCCGAACACAGCGACATCGTCATATTGCGTCGGCAAGTGGATGGTCGCGAACGGGCTCAGCCCGGCAACCGGCTGCAGCGATGAATCGAGCGCCGAGACGAACTGGTTGTTTTGCGCCTTCTCGTGGGTCACATACAAGCCCGCGAGCCAATCCAGCGGGGCGCCCTCCTTGGAAGACAGACGCAGCTCCTCGGAAATCTTTTTCGCAACGAAGGTCGCGCCGCCAAGCGCGGCCCCGTTAGCACCGATGGCAGGATCGAACACGTTCAACAAAGCCAGATAAGACACCGTCGAATCGGAATCGACCTGCGACAGCGTACGGGAATAACTCGTCGCGGAGGTCACGTCGGCAAATCCGGCATCCCAATTGACCGTCGCGGCGGTGTACACGACTTCGTTCTTGAAGGGTTCCGGCAGGCGATGGCCGAATGTCAGCCAGCCCTCCAGTGGCGCTCCGACGCCGTAGGGCGACGTCGTTCCGGTCAGGGCGGCGCGCGAGAAGTTCCGATTGTCTGAGTCGATTTCGGAATAGAACCCCTGCAGCTTCACTTTCAATGTATCGGCGGGCTGCCACAGCAAGGCCAACCGGCCACCGCGCTTTGAATAAGGATTTTCATCGCGGGTCCCGCGCACCGGATTGTCGAAGTTTCCGGGAGTGCGCCGATCGTAGACACTCGCCCTGACGGCCAGCGAGCCCGGCACCAATGACTGGTTCAGAGCGATGTGTCCCGCATAGCCGGCCTTCGAGGCGCCGGCGTACGAAAATCCCTCGGCGCCGAGGCGAAGGTCATTGGCATTCACATCGGGGTCCACAGTGATATAGCGCACTACGCCTCCCATGGAGTTGGCGCCATACAATGTTCCTTGCGGCCCTCGCAGTACTTCGATGCGTTGTATATCGTCGGGCAGCAGATCCAGCTGCAAGGAGTCCTGCCCCGCCCACCCGGCACTGGAACCCACCGCTGCATCGTCAACGACAGTGGACACCAGTGCGCCGGCACCTTGCGAGGCGAGCCCGCGCAGAGTGATCGAAGTTCTGCCGGGAGAGCCGTAGTTTGTAACAACCAACCCGGGTACCTGGGAGGCCACATCGGTCAGCCCGGTCACATGCAGGGATTGCAGAAAATCCTTGCCGATGACGCTGATCGACTGCGGAATATCGATCGCGCGCTCGCTTCGCTTGGTGGCGGTGACGATGACTTCCTCCAGCTGATCGACGTTCGAGTCTTGCAAAGACGCTGGCGCGCTGCTGACGGACTCGCTGGCGATGGGTACGATGCCGACGGCGTTATCGTCGTAGACTCGGTGAGTGAAGCCGGTACCGCTCAAGAGCTGAGTCAGTGCCTCCTCGGAGGTGAGATTTCCGGAGGCGCCGGCGGTGTGTATCGAGTCGACCTCATCAGCGACATAGACGAGCTGCAGGCCTCGCTCCTTCGCCAACACTGTCAGCGCGTGGCCGAGGTCCTGCGCCGGAATACTCGTCGGCTTGCGGATGGCGGCTCTGACACTATCGGAAAGACTGAGCCCGGTCAGCGATAGAAACACGACCCCGACAGCAACACTGGTACGCACGAGCACTCCCCCGCCTCTGATGAGGCTTGTTATGGCCGTCGCCTGGTTTGGCGACGAACTCATACGAGCCAGAGTGCATTTTTTGAAAGCCGATACCCCCTTGGGCACAAATATTCCTAGTGCGCGGGTCGCCGGACGATATGAATCTCGGTCTCCGTTTCCTGTACGGTGATATCCCGCCGATCTCGCAGATATCGAATCAGGAAATCCGGGTCGGCGGCGAACACTCCGCTCAATCGAAGCGCAGGCGAGCCGAGATCCTCGACGATGAGCTTGCGCGTGCTGTAGCGATTGAACTCCTCCGCGACCTGAATCAGCGGCATGGCGTCCAGCACGAGCTGTCGTTGGGTCCACGCCGTGACGGCCTCGACGTTCGCCTGCACGAGCCGCGGAATCTCATGTGCCGTCACAGTGACCTGCTCACCCGCGGAAAGAAACATCTTTGCGCCGGGCTCGCTCGCGCTGGACGCAGATGGTGCTTCGGGACTCGCCGAGCCGACAGAGACGGCAACGCGCCCTTCCACTACCGTAACGACAGTTCCCTGCGGCTTGCGATAAACATCGAATTTTGTTCCGACCGCGCGAACTCGTGTCTGACCGCTGTGTACAACGAACGGACGCTGCGGACTCTTGGCCACGTGGAACAGCGCCTGGCCTTCCAAAAGATCCACGGTTCGCTCGGCATCCGTGAAGCGCACGCGCAGCCGCGAGCGAGCGTTGAGCTCGACCGTCGAACCGTCGGGGAGCCTGAACGAGCGCTCCTCTGCTACCTGCGTGGCATAGACGGGCATTCGGTAGAACAGAAACCAGGTCAGCGCACTGACGAGAACCACCAGTAAGGACGCGGCAAGCGAGACCGTCCGCCATTTTCTCATCGCACGAGGGCGCGGCGAAGGCTCTGCCGATTCGAAGGAAACGACGCTACCTTCCGAACGGGCGAGCGCGATGAGCGCGTCGATGTCGAGCGCCCGCGCGGCATCGATAGCGGCGGTCTGATTCCAGATCGTCGCGAATTCCAGATAGGCGCGAAGATGTTCCGGGGAGCGGCGTACCCAGTCATCGAATGCACGACGGCCCGACGCGTCGATCTCTCCGGTGCGGAAGTCGACAAACCACTCAGCCGCCTCTTCGGAAATCTGGTTGTTCAGAGTGGAGCGTGTCTCGCGGTGCATAGAGCCACCCTACTCCATGTCCTTAAGCCGTTTCCGAAAGTGAACCAGCGCCCGAGCCAGGTACTTCTTGGCCATTGGACGGGAGATTCCCAATCGCGCGCTGATCTCATCCATGGACATGCCGTCACGCCGGTAGAGCAGGAAGGTCGCCTGCACTTTGGGCGAGAGCTGCAGCAGCGCGCGATCCAGCTCCTCAACGCACTGCTCCGCAGTGACGGCGAGAGCCGGATCGGTTTCAGGCACCGCTCGCAGCTCCGACAGCACGGTCTCGAGCTCGACGGACGCGGCGCTCCCGGCTGATTGCAGGGCGTGCTGCTGAGCTACGTGGCGGGCAATCGTTAAAATATAGGCTTCGGGAGCGCGGATGGTTTCGTGATTCGGGACCCGCAACAGGCGCAGAAAGACCTCTTGAATGACATCGGGAATGTCGGCGGCATTACGAACGCGCCTTCGGAGGAATCGCTGCAGACGTCCCCCATGCCGCTCGACCAGATCATCGACCCGCCTCTGCCTGTCATCCGCCGCCAAGCGGCCTCCCGAATGCCCCCTACCCGAATGGGATAGAGCGAGTTTGCGGCAAATCGATACCCCCGAGCGAAAAATATTGTGCCGGAGCGAGCCCGAGAGCCGGCGTCATTTACGATCGGTCAACCAGCGGTCTGTGTGTCGATGCCGCCCCAGCCCCACCCCATCGAACTCGTCGGCACCCGAGCTCGACTGCACGCCGAATTGCCTGAGCGCCTGATTGATCGCGTCCCCTGCAACGACGGGCTCGCCGATCATTGTCCCTTGGCGGAACAAGACGTGGGCCTGCGAACCAGCGCCGCCGAAGAACTGCGCCTCTAAGTACGCGACGGTTCCATCCTTCGACAACTTTCTACCGAGCGCGCCCAGCGACTCGGGCAGCACAGGCTCCTCGTCCTCATCCGTCAGCGGCAAATTCGGAATATCGAAGCGCTCCCTCAAAGCCAGGTTCAAGGGGACCAGCGCTAGCCGGTCCGTCAACGCGACATACGCGAGGCCCTCACTGCGACATATCTCCACCATGTCGCTGGCGCCAACAATCACTTGCAAGGTGTAACTCATCCGTGTGTGCCCTCGACTCCTCGTATCTGACCTGGTTACCGTACACGAATGTACACGTGAATGCTCGCGCTCGCAGCCAGGAGCGTGCGCACGATCTCGATGTGGATGGGCAGCTTTCCTAGGGCTTGGCGCAAAGGACTGATACGCCGTTCATTGAACACATTCACCTTCGCACCCGCCGCGATCAGCAGCTTGACGATGCTGTCAGCCTCATCAGCCATCGCCTCAACTCCGTGACTTCCGATGCTCCGTCATCTGGCTCGCGACCCTTGCTGTCATCACCAGGGTATCGGAAAAGATGACGAGCCCCTGCTCCTGTTCGGCGCGTACGTTCGGCTCAAAGGGTGTCCAGCAGAGAATGCCAAAGGGACTGTACTCATCCTGAAGCAGCGCTTGAAGCTTCGGAATGGAATGCACCGGAAAACGGTTCGGCTGAAACTCCAGGTGCCGGATCCCATCGCCATACCAGTCCATGCTTTGAAACCAGACAGCGCCCTTGCCTTCGCTGGGGCCGATGAGCGGTGTCAGGGCCTGCCCGATCCTCGTCACGAGGCGAAGGTCGATCTCGTGATGCGCGTCGCCTTGTGCATCGATCGCCGCCTGACGTGAGCTGATCGCCTGCTTCATGAGCGCAAGCAAATGCGTCGCGGACTTCGCGATCTGGACGTTGCTGGAGCTCCTGGCTGCAAATAGGTTGAACATGCCTGACTTGTTTTAGCTTGCCAGCCTGCGTCCGACCTGAAGTGCGTGGATACTACGCCAGCAGCACAACTCACTGCCATCGACGATCAGAGCTTGAAGCCGCCGCTCGCTTCGATCACCTGGGCGGTAATCCAACGGCCTTCATCGGAAGCCAGGAACGCCACCACGGCGGCAATCTCCGAAGGCTCGCCAAAACGTCCCAGCGCGGTATCGGCTTCAATGGCCTTGACCATCTCCGCGTTCTCGCGGACCGCGGCATTCATGTCTGTTCTGATCCAACCCGGCGCTACGGCATTCACGGTGATCCTGCGCGGTCCGAGCTCCATCGCGAGCGCATGAGTCAGGTTATTGATGGCCGCCTTTGCCATGGAATAGATCGGAACGACCGGTAGTGGCCGTATCCCGGCACCCGATGAGACGTTGATGATACGTCCGCCCTCGGCAAGACGACTCAGCGCGGCTTGAACGATGAAAAACGGCGCGCGGGCGTGGACCGCGAACATCGTGTTCCAGCTGTCAGGTGTCGCATCTGCAAGACCGCCCCATCCCGAGTTGCCGGCATTGTTGACTAGAATATCGAGCGCTCGACTGCCCTTCCGATCGGCGAACTCACGGTCGAGCTGTTCGAACAATCCTGGAATAACCGCTGCGTCGACCAGATCCGCCTGAAGCGCAAATGCGCTGCCGCCCGCCTTTTCAATGGCTGCGACAGTCTCCTCCGCGCCAGCTCGGCTCTGATTGTAAGTGATGGCGACCGTCGCACCCTCGGCCGCGAGCCGTTCGGCGATCGCTCGGCCAATGCCTCGCGATCCGCCCGTCACCAGCGCTGTTTTGTCAGCTAATGTTTTCGACATGGGTTGTTTCCTATCTCTGCACGGTGTCCGCACTGGCCAGTTCGAGGAACAGGGCGACATGGATCGGTGGCAGCCCCTGCAACGTTCCGCCGATGGGTGAAGGACGCTGTGTGCTGTCGATCAGCTTGCGTGCCGCGACGGGCGAAAGAGGCTTGCCCGGCTGCAGATAGAGGCGCTTCGCCTCACGCTCCGTCAACCCCGCCGGAATAGCGGGCACGTAGGGCCAGAAATAAATGGGCGTGTTGGGCTCGATGCGCCAGCTCTCTGCGAGCGAGCCCGCGTCCACCACATCGTAGCCCACTGCCTGGACGAAACGCGTCACCGTTTCCTTGGCGGTCGCGTCATCACCAGCGATCGGCAGCGTCGTCCGTTCGGCATCGCCCTGGGGCCGGGCGTTGTATTGCATATGATGCCAGCCCAGGTTGTGAACGCCCTTCACCACCTTCGCGCCCCGCAGGTGCCGCTGCACGAGCTCGCTCGAGGTGAGCTCGCCCCGATCGAGATCGGCCCGCCGAAAATCTCCGAGGCCGGGATAGTAGTTCGTTTGATCGAGGACCACCTTGCCGGCGAACTTGTCGGCCGGCAGGGACTCAAACGTCGCCAGGGGAATGGCGAGCGAGACGATATCCCCGGCCGCAATGGCGTCTTCGACCGATCCAGCGCGTGCCAGCGGGCCGAGTTCCTTCATCAGCTCGAAGAGCGATTCAGGACCGCGCGAATTGCTGATCACGACCTGATATCCCGCCGCGACGGCCAGATGCGCGACAGCTTTACCTACGAGGCCAGCGCCGACGATACCAATTGTCTGTTTCATGCTGCGTATCCACTTGAAGAGAGCGTGGATGGCACTGTAGAGGGGGCTGGCGGGTTGATAAATGGAGCAAGCCGCCAAACACTGTTGTCCATGAACACATCAATCGATCTTGCTGAGATGAGGACTTTCGTGGCGGTTGTGACGGATGGTTCCTTCACGACCGCAGCGGAACGGCTCGGCACCGATAAGGCACGCGTCAGCCGCATCATCCGACGCATGGAAGAAAAGCTCAGCGCGCAGCTCCTCGCCCGATCGACACGCCGCCTCAGTGTGACCGAGGTCGGGCGCGACTATTTCGAGCGCGCCGTGAGCATCCTGACCGCCGCTGAGGCGGCCGAGGCCGCGGTGGCACACCAGTCCGGGGAGCCCAGAGGACTGCTCAAAATCACTGCGGGCGCTGAATTCGGGACGATGGTCGTCGACGGCTGGATCGCGGAGTTTCTGCGATTGGCACCGAAGGTCACGGTGGAGGCGGAATACACCAATCGCTTCGTCGACATCATTCATGAAGGAGTCGATATCGCGGTTCGGGTCGGCACGTTACAGGATTCAGGACTCTCGGCGCGCAGACTCGGCGAGGTGATGTATGGGTTGTATGCGGCCCCCGATTATCTCAGGCGCGGACCGGCGCTATCCGCGGTCAGTGATCTCGAGCATCACGACCTCATCATGAAGACGTCGCGCGGCCGCCCGAGTTGGACGCTCGTGAACGGTCCAGATACGGAAACAATCGCCGAGTCTCCACGCGCCGCCGTCAACAGTATCATCGGCGTGAAAAATCTAGCGCTGGCGGGACTTGGGATCGCGCAGCTGCCTCGTTTCATGGCTGAGCCGCTGGTGGCGGATGGCGCGTTGGCCTGCGTGCTTCCCGGCTGGGCTGAGATCCCGGCACCTGTCCACGCCGTATTTGCATCGAGCCGTTACATGGATCCCAAAGTGCGCAGCTTCGTGGATCTTTGCCTGAGCGCGTTTCAAGGCCGATGAGCAATTCGACATTGAGTTCCGCCGAAGCCATGGGCGAGCGCATCCCAGGAACATTGCTGGCCGCCGGCCTCGGCAAACCCTGGAAAGATCTGCTGGCGCAAATTTTCAGCCGCCGTCAGACACAAGATGTCCTGCTGATCCCGGCGGTGCCGGAACCGCTGATTGTCTGGGTGCTGTCGGGCTCGGCGGTGGTGGAAGAGCGCGAGATCAACGGTGACTGGCAAGCCAATCGCGTCACGGCCGGTGACTTCTTCCTGACGAATACACCGACGCCCTATGAGCTTCGCTGGACAGCGGCCAAGACCGCACCCTTCGAGGTCATGCATCTGTATCTAGGTCTGCCGCTGCTCAATCGCGCCGCTGCCGAGCTCTATGGAAAGGAATTCGATATCGCGTTACGCGACGTGTCGGGTCAGCGAGACCGAGTGCTGTCCTCGCTACTGGAGCCGCTGCGTGCGGAGCTGCAAGCGCCTCGACAGCCCAGCGCTTTGTTCGTTCAGGGCATCGCGCAAAGCCTTGCTGTTCACGTTCTGCGCGAGTACGCCGATCCGTCGGGCAAGCCAGCGCGACGGCAACGCAGTGGGCTACCCGCATTCAAGCTGCGACGGGTGCTTGCGCTGATGGAAGCGGACTTGGATCAGGAGTTTCATCTCGAGAGACTGGCTCGCGAAGCTGGCCTGAGCGAATTCCATTTCAGCCGTGCTTTCAAGCGCAGCACCGGGTTTTCGCCGTCGCATTTCCAGATCCGCATGCGGATGGATCAGGCTCGGCGACTACTTCGCGAGACGGACAAATCCATCGTCGAAGTGGGCTTGGAGGTCGGCTACTCGAGCCCGAGTCGTTTCGCACAGCTGTTTCGTCGCGAAGTAGGTGTCTCGCCACGCGAGTACCGCGACCAAGGCTGAGCGCAAAATCGCGACAGAGCGGGCAGAACCGCGGCAGAAGCATGGGCTCCGATGACGCACCTTAAGCGTCGTGCTCGATACGTAGCACGTCGTTCCAAGCATCAAAGGTGATCCCATGAACCTCAACGGAAAAGTCGCGTTGATTACCGGCGCATCCAGCGGCATCGGCGCCGCCACGGCACTCAAGCTCGCTGCTCACGGCGTCAAAGTCGGGTTGGCCGCGCGCCGCACCGATCGTCTTCAGCAACTGGAGGCAGACATCCGCGCCGCCGGCGGCGATGCCATTACCATCGCGATGGATGTCGTGGATCAGGCGTCCGTAACCGCGGGCGTAAAGAAGCTGATAGATACGTATGGCAGAATCGATATCGTGCACAACAACGCCGGGCTGATGCCGATCTCCGACGTCGAGGCACTCAAGACCGACGAATGGCATCGCATGATCGATGTGAACATCAAGGGGGTCCTCAACACGACTGCCGCTACCTTGCCATACCTGCAGCGACAGAAGTCCGGCCACATCTTCAACACCTCCTCGATCGCCGGGCGCAAAGTCTTCGCTGGCTTGTCGGTGTACTGCGCAACGAAGTTCGCCGTGGCCGCCTTCTCCGACGGCCTTCGTATGGAAGTCGGCAAGAAGTACAACATCCGCGTCACCTGCATCCAGCCCGGTGCGGTGGAATCCGAGCTCTTCGAGCACATTTCCGACGCCGCCTATCGCGAGCAGATGGAAGGTCTGAAGGGACAGATGTCCTTCCTCAAGGCTTCGGATATCGCCGATACGGTGCTGTTCGCCTTACAGGCGCCGGACCGCGTCAACGTCGCCGAGTTGTTCGTGCTGCCGACCGATCAGCCTTGGTAAGTCGGTAAGGGGTGACTTCTAGCGACTGAGGTTGCCCCCGACTGCGGCTCTGCGAATCTGCTCCTCGTGGACTTGACCGAGGGTGAGTTGCGTTTGCTTGGCAATTACTTTGAGGAGCAGATGATTCGACGTCCGCGGCAGGCGCAATGCATGGAGGCGCTCCCAGATTTCGATGCGCTCGCGCGGATCTTTTACAGGTGAGACCTGCGCTTCCAGCTCGCCTTCCCGCACGGCCGCACGTTCTTGCTCAGCTCTCTGCACTTGCAGACGAAAATCGGCCACGCTACCTGACACAGCAGAGCCAAGCTCAAACGCGTGGCGAGAAGTTACCATTGCAGACTCCCATTACCCATGGCGGCATTTTTTACTAGCACGACTCACAAACATTTCCTCCAGTGTGCGCGCTTCGCTCGCCATTAGATAGGCCCAGCGAGGCCGCGAGCAATAAATTCAAAAGGCCGCTCGCGATCCTGCGCTCACCTCAGGATGCTGCTATGCTGCCGCTCACGTTCCTCCATGACAGAAGAGTCCTTTGAACAAGACACCCAACTTCAAGCAGCAGAAGAAGCGTCGCGAAGATCAGCAAAAGAAACGAAACGAAGAAAAGCAACGGCAGCAGGCAGCGCGCAAGGCCATCGCGCCATCGCCGGAAAAATCCTGAAATAAAACGAACTGGCCGATAACCCGTCTCAACGTCTGCTACTTGGGTCGGTAGCTCTTGTTGCGTTCTTCGAAGGCCCGGATCTCCTTTTCAGCGTCCATTCGATTGATACCGTAGACATCTTGAATCGCGCTCGACAGTGCGGCTCGATTGCCCGCGATCGCGCGCAACTGTTCGTCATCGAGCTTCAGCCAGCGCGCTTTCACAGTGCCGCGAAACTGTGCCCAGTTGCTCTCAGCCAGGGTCCAATTCATGAGTCACATCGCAAGGTGCTTGAGGGGCCGCGCAGCCTACTCTTATTCGCACCCCATTGCTGAACAGCCGATAGGCTCGTTGTATTCGCTGAGGCTCCACCTGCAGCAACCCTGAATCCGGCTGCCGCCAGACGATTTTACTATCTATATGCCTCGACAAGGCGCACACTGCCCGCGCTCATCACTCGCGATCGAGCGATTCTGCTGCGTCATTCTGCCCGCATGACAACCGGCGGCGCACAGCCCCCTCCCACGACACATCGCAGCGGAGTCCCCATGTTGAACGGTCTATCTCGCCAACTCAGGCGCTTGTTGAAGGAAACCACGCGCCCGAACCTCAGACAGCGAAGTCGCTTGCTGATCAAGCTGGGCGCACAAATCCACGCAACGAGCGTCGACAGAAGCGACGGCTGCGCAATCGCCATACTCGATCACTGCGGTGTGGTCCGTGCCTGGCACGATTCGTTGCCCGGCGCCACGGCCTTTGATCTTAGAATCATCGGTGCTCATGTATTGCAGTTTTATCTACCTCATGACGTCGCGCTTCTTCGACCGGATCGCGACCTGCTCGCTGCACGCCTGCACGGTTCGACCACCCAGCACAGGTGGCATCGGCGGCCAAACGGATCGATCTTCTGGGCCGTCACTGTCATTGAACCGATATATCTTGAGAACGGAGAGTTGAACGGCTATTCCCATGTGACCCGCCTTGCGCACGACCCTCGCGGCCGCCCTCCCGCAGAGATCAGAGACGCGCCGAGACAGTTCTCATCATTCCAAGGCGCGATCGCAGCGGCGTGACAGTTCGATGTCGAACAGTGCGATCGTTGTACTCCGAAGAGCGCCCCTGCACGAGGTGCGCCGCTTTCTTTGCTCCGTCACCACGTGGGAATTCCTGAGCGATCTGGGCCAGACGTTCGGCTGGCATCCCAGAGGCTCGACGTATGTGACGACGGCGCGGCAAAGAACGCCGCCGTCGATCGCCATACGACACAATTATCAGCCTGGCGGCATGCAGGATGGCAAACAAATCGAAGCCGCCGATGCGACTGAGTGGGCACGCGCGCTTGGCATCGCCAGGCACTCTTCCTACTTTAGTGGAATGATCCGGGCACACGCGACACTGGTGCGCTCCGCCGAAGAGCCGCTGCGAGACATGGTGGACGAGTTCATCGATTTCGCGCGCGTCGGTGCGTTCGTGTTTTCCCTCTGTTCGGAACCAGACGGACTCGATGCCCGCGCCAACTAGCATGATCAAATTCGAAGCAGTCTCGGTCGAGCAGCCCTTCCGTATTGGTGAGCTGGCCGGCATGAGGACGTATTCATGCACGTCGAAGCCATGGTCGAGCGCTTGAATCAGAGACGCACGGGCAAGAGCTCCAAATGATTCGATTGGAATGAAGTAGTCGCGTCTGCCGCCGGTTGCGAAAGACACCGGCCGCGAAAGGCGTGCCGGTGCGCATTCGGTGTCAGCAGGTCGGCTTTCCGACTGCTACCGGGGTGATAGTGAACGTACCGGTCCAGCTCGGGCCGAATGTCAGTGCGACATTGATGGGGCTGCCATCCTGCAGCGTCCCGCTCAGCACGCCACCGCTGTACGTCAGGCCCGCGCCATAGACCTGCAAGTTGGTCTTGCCGTCGATGAGCACACCTGTGCCCGGCTCGTAATAACCAAACTGGCCGCCGCAGACCTTCAGCGTCGAGGGGCTGTTGTCTGAATACTGCTCGGTCAGCGCGAACAGCCAGTCACTCGCCGTGGTCTCGAATCGTCCGCCGCGAACGGTGAGATTCGAGCCGCCCGCCACGTAGTTGGTGATCGCCACGCCGCCATCGATGTAACCGCCACGTATGACACCATCGTAAGCGCCACTGGAACGAAGGCCCTGACGGATGTAGCCGCCGCTGATGTTGATCTCGACGTAACTCGGTGCGCCCCCCAGCGAGCCAGCGATCGTGCCGCCGCTCATGTTGACCATGTGATTGTCCAGCCCGCCGAGACTGACGGAGCCGCCCACGAAGCCACCGACCATGTCGAGGCGCAGATTGGCATTCATGGCGCCGCGAATGGTGCCGGAGACGACGGCCTGATCCTGTAGTCGAACGAAGCCGCCGAAGGTCACATCGCCGCTCACCACACCCGTTTCCTGCAAGTACAGGCGCTGCGTGGCGGTCGCCTCGTCAGTCCAGATCACTGCAAAATCAGCTTTGATGTTGCCGTGAACGGCGGCTCGCCCGCCAATGCGCACATCCGAGTGATCGGAAGTCGTCATTTCGATACCGCTCTGATTCAGGCCGGCGATGACGCGCGTATTGCCGGTCATCTCGAGCGTCCCTCTCTGCACCCGGACTGCCGCTTCCCGATAGACGGGGCTCAGTGTGTCGAGACCCTGCACCCGACCATTGGACTGCAACGTGACGATGGCCTGGGTGTGATTGATCAATACGTTGTCGTTCACCACCGAGGCGATGGCAAAGCTGCCGGGGGAGGTATAAGTGACCGTGGCGCTGGCGGGTATCGAAAGTACAGTGCAAGCCAATCCACACGCAGTAGCAATCGCTCTCTTGCCAAGAGTATCCATGACAACTCCTTATCGTGATTGCCTCCCGCTGCCTGCGATTAAAGCCGTCGCGCGAATGTTAACCAAGCGTACGCAAGTCATAGCGCCCGGGCTGGCGCACCCGCCCCGGCGCCCGTGGACTCGGTCAACAGTCGCACTCCGACGAAGCAGTTGCTGCTTCCATGATGCAGATTCCGAACAGGTCACACTCGTTATGGCAAGAACGGCTTAGTCTTGCGGCATGACCCAGGGGGTACCACTGAATCTCGACGCAGTTCCGGATTCGCCGTATGCGGCGGAGCTGCTGCGTGCTCAGCAGGACCTGCGCTTCAGTCCCGAAGTGGAGGCGGAGTACGTCCGCACCCATCTGCTCGACAGTCGTTTGCTCATTCGTGTGACGTGCACCCTCGGCGCCGTGCTGGCGGCGGCCCGGGGCGTCGAACAAACGGCGGCCGGCTTTCCGGTGGGCGGCCCTGCGATCGCGCTCGGCTTGGTTATCGTCGCGACTGTGGTACTGGCGTGCCTGGCATGGAGCTCGGCGTTGGAGCGCCGCTTTCTACCTTTCGCCCGGGTGATCGTTCCCATCAGGAATGTGGTGGTCGCCGGTTGCATCACCGCGGCCGCAGCGGACGGTCAGGGCGAAATGTTGATGATCTTGCCGGTGCTGTTGTTCGGCCCGTTTTTCTTTCTGGGACTGAGCTATCGAACGGCGCTATTCACGGGCGTACTGACTGCCGCTTCTTTTGTCGTTTATGCCGTGCTTACCGGGCTGGCGTTGCCCGTGGCGCTGCGCGCCGTTGCCTTCCTGCTCATTGCCCTGGCGGGATGCGCCATCGCCGCTCGACATCTCGAACGACTGTCACGCACCTCCTTTCTCGAAACCCGCCTCATCTCGCAGCTGGCTCAGCACGACACATTGACCGGCACCAAGAATCGCCGTGTCTTCGACGAGCACCTGGCGCGCCTTTGGCCGCAGGCGGTCGCAGAGAAACGCACGATCGCTCTCCTGTTGATCGATGTCGACCATTTCAAAGCCTACAACGATGCTTACGGCCACCAGGCCGGCGACGACAGCCTGCGTCGGATCGCCGACTGTTTGCAGTCGATCGTGCGCGGCCCGCTCGATGTGTTGTCCCGTTACGGCGGTGAAGAGTTCGTCGCCATGCTCTTCGACGTCGACATCGAACAGGCGATGACCCTCGCCGATCGCGTGCGCCGCTCCGTCCACGAATTAGGAATCGAACATCGCGGCTCCCGCACGGCCGCGACCGTCACCATCAGCATCGGCGTCGCGGTCATCCAACCCTCCCCCGCCCGCACCCCTCGCGGCGCCCTGCAACTGGCCGACCAAGCACTCTACGCCGCGAAGATCGGCGGCCGAAATCGCGTTCGCGTGATGAATGAAGCCGATTACGGAATGCTCGTGACCGGCGTGTTCAACCTTGAGCGGGGAACGGTAACGAGCGCTAGAAGCTGGCGCTGACGGTCACTCGAACGGTGCGCGGCTCGACCGGATGGAAGTGAATGTCTTCCACCGGCTCGCTCTCATTCGCCAGCTGCGACTCGTAGAAATAGGTGATGTCGCTGTCTTTGCTGTCGAACACGTTATAAACCGCCGCGCTGACCTTGTAGCGCTTGGCAAAGCGATAGCCCGCCTCGAGGTTCACGAGCGTGGTCGGCTCGGAGCGAACGCTGTTGTCCTCAATCAGCGGCGCCTTGCCGAAATGACGGAAACGCGCACCGCCGAACCAGCCGCTCGGATGATCGATCGCGACGCCGACTGACGCGACGTTCTCGACCGCCCCTGGAATGCGGTCACCGGCAGGATCGTCATCGCTGAAGCGCGCCTTCGACCAGGCGAGGTCGGCATCGACGATCAGCCATTGAATGGGATTCCAGATCGCCGCGATTTCCACGCCGCGCCGCTCGCTTTCGCGGCTGGCCTCGGTCGTGCCGGCGTCGCCGATGAACAGCAGCTCCGAATCCAGATCCAGGCTCCACAGCGAGACGCTGAATTGCGTATTCGGCACGATGGCAGTTCTCAGTCCCACATCCGTGCCCAACGCCTTGACGAGCGGATTCACACGCTCGGCCGGCGTGACGCCATCGGCGGGATCCACTCTGATGGTGGTACCGCGTGCGTCATTGCTATGAAAGCCGCGGCCAACGTCGAAGAAAAACTCCGTCTTGCTCCACGGCCCCAGCACAATGGCGAGCTTCGGACTGACCAGCGAATCGCTCGCACTTCCGGAATTCTCGGCGAGATTCGCATCGACATCGAAATCGAAGTGATCCGCGCGCAGCCCCACGGTGGTACGCAACTTGTCGGTCCAGCGTGTATCGAGACTCGAGAAGACGGCATAGCTCGTCTGCTTTACCGCGTCCTCACGGACCGTATCGAAGCGCTCGCGAGCGATCGTGCGATACAAGCCGACCTTGCCGATGTCGTCGTGCCGGACCTGCACACCGGTCGTGAGCTCCTGTTCGCGGCCCTGCCAGTCGAAGGGACGGTGCCAGGCCCACTCGCCACCATAGATGCGACGATCGTCGACCTGCTGGAACTGATCGCCGTTCTCGGCATCGGTGAAATAAGAGAAGTTGGAAATCAGATTGAGGTTGTAGTCGACGGCATAGAGCAAACCGGTCGTCGTGCCTTTGCCGAGCGACGCATTCCAATCCACCGAGAGACCGTATCGATGGGTTGAGCCACCGTCGGTGGGATCGATGAAGCCGAAGCGATCGATCTCGCCCGAGCGCACGGCGCGCAGCGGCACCTGGTCGGTCGATCGCCAGTCGCCCTCGTACGCTTGCGCGGTGATGCTGAACTGTCCGTCCTTGCCTGCACCATGGGTGTATCGAAGCAGGCCGTTGCGCTTATCGTAATTTTCTTCGAGCACCCACGGGCCGTCGATCTGCGCGTATTCCAAGCCGACCAACAGGGTTCCACCGCCAATCTCCGGCGATGCCGCCGCCATGCCGCGCTTGTAGTTGTCCTGGCCGCCCTCGACAACGAACATCGGGCTATCGACCTTGTGCCGGTACCGCATGTTCACCGCGCCCGCGGCAGAGAAGTTGCCGGTCTCGGCGTAGTACGTGCCCTTGCGATACTCGATCGCCTGCACCAGCTCCGGGATGACAAAGTTGATATCCGTGTAACCCTGCCCGTGACCGTGCGTCGGCATGTTGACCGGCACGCCGTCGACACTGGTCGCGAGATCCGTGCCGTGATCGAGATTGAATCCCCGCAAGAAGAACTGGTTGGCTTTGCCGTCGCCGCTGTGCTGAGTGACGATGAGGCCCGGCACGACTTCCATCAGCTCGCCGGTGCGCAGTACCGGGCGGAGATCCAACTGCTCATCCGTCACGACGCCCTGGCTGGCGGACACCGGGGTGCCCTGCAGCCGGTCCAACCGGCCGGTGACGATGACTTCGTCGATGACCGTCGTGGGCACACCGCCCGCGAAGCTCACCAAAGGCAGGGACAGGACCGTCAGTCCCACCAGGCTGTTACGCCGAACATTCGCCCGCACCATATGCGCACTCCAACCATCTCGAGTCGAGAAAGAAACACCACAGAGCCCCGCCGGCGGGCCTCGGCCGGTATGAAATTTCACAGATTCTTCATACCGTTAGAGCGTACGAGTCCGCCGCATGCCCCGCTATCGAAAAATTCAGCTGCTTGTTGAGATCGATCCGGAAGGTCCGGGTGCAAGCCGCCGACAGATCGTATCCGTTCGTTTTAGTCGCCTGGATGCACCGGTTCGAGCGAAAGCCTAGCCGCGCAGTATTACAGTTCGGCGAACATGCGCACTGTCACAGTCCGGCAACACTACTTTGGTTGGCTCGAATCGTCGGTGAGCGCACTGGATCCTGCCAACAAGGTTGTTTCGCTTTCTAGCAGCCGAACAGCGCCATCCTCATTCGCTTCTGCAGATCCCCTTCCAGCCTCGGCGCTCCGAAACACATCCAGCGCCGTACCGACCCTCGTGACACCCTGAGCCAGCTCAGTCACGACCAGTCCATCGCACGACTGCAACGCTGCGCGGTTCGCGCCGGGATATCTTCCAGAACTGATCTGCAAGCCACATCGTGGCGCCGATGGACTCTATATAGCCCTGGCGTAGCCGCCAGCGACCCGGATTGGCATCCGTATCGACGATCTGCATCGTCCGACCAGGACCTCGAGGTCCGCGTATTCGGGATGTGTCGGGCCCAGCAGATCCCATATCTCGAAAGCATAGGGGAAGCCGCCATAGAGCAATGTGACTTCGAGGCTGAGTTTCATTTCAGACGGGACGAGATGCAGCAGTCAGCAGGTTAAGAATGTACTTCTTCGCGCTGTCGAAATCCTCAAACGAAGACTCGAAGCCTTCCCAGCCAAAGGTCGCGGAGTCGATCCGCGACACGCCGAAGCCATTCTTGCTGGGAAGATACTCGAACGCATACCTGCCCCCTCCGATCGTGACGTCCAGAATGAATGCCCCCGATGGAAACGACGTGACCTTCGGATCGGTGCGCGCATCGATTTCCGCCAGCTGCCTGGCAAGGGCATTTGCATTCTCGATCATCTCGGCCATCACAATCCTCCGGCACGCTGGAACACGATCTGTAAGGTCGCGCGATCGATGATTGTAATACTGCCGTCCGGGCCGTACTCGACGATATTTCCTCGGGTCGTCGCCCTTATCGTTCCATCGGCGAGTCGCTTTATATTGTCCGCCTGCGGCACATACATTCGCCCGTCGGGCTTGAGACCCGGATTGGGATTCTTCGGTACTCCGCTGAATTGATCCTCGACTGCTTCCAGGGTCTTGTTGAGTTGAGCTTGCGCCTCCTCCGCCGTCGTGGCTCGCTGCGTTTCCAGTCTTCGGTAAACTTCCTGCAACCGCTCCTGCCGTGTCATCTGCTGATTACCAACAGTTCTCCGCAGCAGCTGCCCCGCGACGACCCTGCCCAAAGATGGCAGGACATAGGTCCCCACCACCGCGGAGCCAATCAGGACGCCATCTCTCGTCCCCTTGTTGATTGCGTCGGCGGTGGACTGACACAAGCCAGGAGTAAAGACGGGAATGATCACCCCATCTCCAATCACGGTCACCATCGCTCCTTCGCAAGCCGGAGTGGGCGTAACCTGAGTAGCGCCCTTCCCATCCCCTTTGCCGCCCGTGGGCGTGTCGGCTGCGGAATTCCCTACGCCTCCGAGCGATCCATCGGCGGGCGGTAAAGTCGGATCCGGCGCTGGCCGCACGCGCGGGGGCGGCGGAGCGGGACTCGGCGTCGTGCCCGGAGGATCGGGCCGGACGCGCGGCACTGGCGGTGGATTGGCTTCTGTCGAGCCGCCACGGTTGCAGTTGGAGGCACATCGCAGACCGCCGCTGCCTCCCTCCCGATAGAAGTCGCGAGCCCATTGAACCCAGCCGACGGCACTGCCGAGCCAATTGCCGAGGCTGCTGAAGACGCTGCCGATACCGTCGAACAGGTCATCGAAGAAATCGAACAGCCCGAACCCCGACGGATCGATGTAACGCAACGGATTGTTGAGTGCGTAGCTGTAACGATTCAGCCCCTGGCCCGCGAACGGGAACTGCACGAACGGATCCGCCGACATGAAGCGGCCGACCCTCGAGTCATAGACCCGGCCGTTCATGTGGATCAAGCCGTCGAGATTGTCGAGATGCTCATGATCGGTGAAGCCACGGTTGGAGGAATTGAACCAGGGGGCGTTGGCGTCCAGCGCTGGGCCATCCCAATCGATATCGCGCCGCTCGCCGAACACGGAGTTCGAATAGCGCGCGAACGGATTCTGGACCGGCGGAAAGCCGTCAACCTGCAGAAATTCAGAGTCGGCGGAGCCCAGATGATCGGGCGCGTAGTAAGCAGTCCAGTGGGACTGACTGACCTGCCCATCCTCGGCGGAAGTGATCCGGACTACGCTTGCGACACGCTCGCCGCCGGCGAAGATGTAGTGACGATACACTGTCTCGTAGTCGTTGGGGCCGCCATACGATTGCGTCACCTTCTCGAATAGGCCGCCTACATAGAGCGTCACGCGCGGCGACGCTTCGGCGGGCTCGTACTGATGGTGCTCTTGTTTGTATCGCTGGCGAGTCGGCCCATACCAGAAACGCGCATACTTGCCACCGGCACCGTTGATCTGCGCCGGGAGGTTGTAGCTGTACCAGTTCGCGGTCAGTCCATTGCGCGAGGTCACGTTGCCATTGGCATCGTAGGCGTAGGTGTTCGAGCCCGCCATCGTGACAGCGTGTTTCTTCGTGGCGTGGTAGGCGTACGAGCCGACGTCGCTCTTGAAAGTGATATTGCCGATGGCATCGTAGTCGACGTTGAGCGTTTGTACGCCGTTGCGCTGTACGGTGTCGAGCCGATCCAGCGCGTCGTAGGTGAAAGATTCGTTCAGCGTTCCCTGGTTCAGATCGGCGCGACTCATCAAGTTGCCGGTCGGGCTCCACGTGTATTGCAGTTGCTGCCGATCGTTGCTGCCGCTGAAGCCGCTATCGATCCGATCAATCAGGCCGGTGATGCGATCGAACGTGCGCAACACGCTCAGGCCGTTGCCGAGCTGATGATGAATGGGGCGGCTGTGCGCATCGACGGCCAGCGCTTCCCAGAACACAGTAGTCGGCGCGGCGAAGTCCTTCACCCGCGCCAGTTGACCGTAGTTGTAATCGTACTGAGCTTTGAAGGGTGTGCCGTAGCTTGCCGGATAAGTGAGCGAATCCAGTAGTCCGGTCAGCGCGCTGTAGCCATAGACGTAACTGTAGGTTGTGCCGTCGATGGTGGTGTTGTGATTCTGAATACGGCCGCGATTGTCGTAGCTGAACGTTTCCTGATAGCCGCCGGGGGCTACGATCGAGGCGGGTTGACCGATGCCGTTGGCTTGCGTGTCATAGGTAAAGGTCGTCGTTCCTTCCGGCTCCACGCGCGTCAACATGCGAGACAGCGCATCGTAGGTAAACGACGCGACCTGCCCCTTTGCATCCGTCTTACTACGCAGCTCGCCGAGCGGATAGTAGCTGTACGACCACAGGCCCATGTCCGGGTCGTTACTGGTCAGCTTGAAGCCGCGATTGCTGTAAGTCAGCACGGTTTCGTTGCCATAGAAATCGCGGGTCTTGAGCAGATTGCCGAAGCCGTCATACTCGTAGTTTGTATCGTTGCCGGCGGCATCGACGGTGCGTACCGGCGAGCCGAGCGCATTGACCCAGCGCGTTTGCGTGCGATTGAGCGGATCTGTGGCAACTATGCTCAGACCGTTATAAGCAAGCTGCGTGAGATACGTGCTCGGATTGCTCTCGCTCGTGGGGCGGCTCAGGGAAGTGGCCCGGCCCAGGAGGTCATAGCTCAGGGTCGCGTACCAGATGGGAGAGCCCTGGATGAAAGGCATGCTGATGGCTTGCAACAGACCGCGCGAGTTATAGATCGAGATCCGACTGGACATGCCACCTGTGAGCAGTTGCTCGTACGTGTATCTCTGGCGCCCGTAACCATCGAAGGACGCGACATCGGTCCGTATCGCCGCGTTATTCGTATCGCGCACGACGACCTCCAGATATGTCCGTACGTCGCTGCTGCCGCAGTAGGTCGTGATACCGCTGCAGGCGTACATGTGAAAGTCGGTCGCCGTGCCATCGGGTCGCTGCTCCCGTACGATGCGATTGAAATTGTCTGGCGTAAGCGAGGTGACACGGCCGTTCGGATCCGTGATGCTCGTGCGTATTCCGCGGACCAGGTCCCAGCCGAACGTCGTGACCTGTGACTTCGCATTGGTGATCGTGGTGGGGAACTGCCCGGTGGAACCATAGTTGACGCCGAACGTACGTGCCGCCTGCCCCTGCCCGGCCGCCGGTGTCACAGTCAGGGAATTCACATTGCCGACAGAGTCGTAGCCATAGACCCCGGTCACCTGCCACTGCGTGCTGCCGGGCTCCGTCACTTCCTGTTGCAAGCGGCAGTTGACCGTATCCCACGTGTAACCGGTGGTCTGCGTGATTGCGCCGCCGCCGGTCGAGCTGTGGCTGTTGATCTGTTGAACCTGATTGGGCCGGCTCAAACACCAGTTCGCAGTATCGTTGACCACCGATGGCGCATAAGTGCGCGAGGTGTGGACCACTCCGGTATTCAGTCCCGTGCCAATCTCCGTGGTGGTGACGACTCGATCGAGCAGACTGCCCCATGAATCGTAGGTGTTCGTCTCCAGCGTGTTGATGGTCTGCGCGCCGTTGTAGGCACCGCCCACCTCATAGGTGTTGGTCGAGGCTTGATACAGATAAACGAAGTAGCGTTGATTGAACGCCGTCGTCGCCAGGGGCGCGCTCTGCAGCGTGTTGACCGTCGACTCCGCGACGGTGGTGTTGTTCGGTTGCAGAAGCCGATCCGCCGATACCCTGCCGATATATGGAAAGTCCTGTCGATATTCCTCGTAGCGATACATTCCGGTGCGACTGTCGAGCGTGCGACGCGCTGCGAAGCCCTTGAAGCCGCGTCCCCGCACATGCTTGCGGGCAGACCAGTAGAAGAACTGGTTCGTGTACGTGCCGCCGGTGCCATCGGATGCGGAGAACTGATCCACGACGTAGAACGGATGCGTGTACTTCACATCCGGGAAGGCGATGGCGGGCGCATTGGGATAGATCGCGCCGTAGTTGCTCTGAGTGATGGTCTTGTAGGTCGGGCTGAAAGCCATGCCATAACCATCGACGATTGAGCTCACCAGGTCGGGCGGCGTACCGGCGCCATTGTGCAGACCGATGGTGACTGCACCGGCGCTGTTGATGGACATCAGGTCGTGCAGGCCATCGCCATCGTAGTCCAGTGCCGATATCGATGTGCCGTTGGGCAGGCCGCTGGGCAGCGGCGCAGAGAGCGATGTCCCTTGTGACAGGCGGACCGCGATGCTGCCATTGAATTCCGTCGAGACGATGTCGGTGCGATTGTCGCCGTCCCAATCCAGACCGGCCATGCCGCCTTGTGACAACACGATTTGCTGTGCGATCGCGCCGTTGCAGGCGGAGATACTGATCCAGCCATTGAGCTGCAGATCCGTGCAAGCGTCGTTGTTCCAGTTGAGCGCGTTGGCGGCTGAGAAGTGCCCGCTCAGATCGCTGCCCGTGGCGAATGTCGTGCCCTGTGAAATCAGCTCGCGGGAAGTAAATGTCACCAGCTGGCCGCCCGTGTTCGCCGAGATCATGATGACGTCGTCACGCTGGTCGCCGTTGAAGTCCAGGCGAGGCGCGACAAAGAACTTGTTGTTGCCGAGCAGGCCGGAAAAATACGTGGGCACCGGATAGGCGTTCGTCATGGTCGTGGAAAATGACGGAACACCGCCGGCACTGGTGTTCAGGCGCGTGTAGACCGAACGGACGTTGTTGTAAGTGGCTGCCCAGACCAGATCGGGCAGACCGTCGCCATCGACGTCTGCCGACGCGAAGTTGGGCGCATTGACTTCGCCGGGTGCGGTGCCGGTGACGCGATTGGGATCGACCTGCAGTTGCGCCGAGGTGGCGGAGAAGCTGCTGCCGTTCCATTGATACAAATACCAGTAGCCGCCACTCTGCGCGAGAAACTGCAGCGTGCCGTTGCCGAGAAAGTCATCCAGCAATGTAACTTCGCTCAAGGGCGCGGAGATGCCGGTGCTCACTGCCGCCAGATAGCCGCTGCTCGAGGCGAAACTGACCGAGTAAGTGCGCGTGCTGCCGGAAGTTATATCGTTGATGATGTCGCTGCGCCCGTCGCCATTCACATCGGCGACTTGACGGGCGACGCCTGCAGGAACCGAGCCGGCCGATATGCTCGGCGCGGCGATGCCGATCTGTCCGTTCTGATAGTTGATCGTCGTTGGCGAGAGGCAGTCGGTGCCGCCCGTGCCGGCGCACTCCTGCACGCTCGCGAGGCGGGATCGCTGCGTCGTCGGAGAGTCCGTGTATGAAAGACGATAGCGTCGTAACAGTGTACCGCCGACGCCGCCTGCCTTGACATCGATGCTGGTCAGCTGAGAGCCGACCAGATATTGACCGCCGGCAACATAGCCCACCATGACGTCGTTTGCGTCCCGCGTCTGATAGTTGAATTGCACCGCATACGGGTAGGTGGCGCCGATCGCCGGCGACTGCGTGTATTGAATCAGCGTGGGCCGCAGCGTGCCGGATTCCAGCTGATAGTCGATGACCAGGTTGTTGCCTTGACGATCTCGGATCTTCGATATGGCCCAGATGTAGGGAGTGGTACCCGAAGCAAGCACTGCGCGCGAATTGCTGGTGCCACCGTATTCGAGGATCAGCCCCTCTTTGGTCTTGACCTCGAACCATGCAGGCCCGTTGCCCGCCGTGTCACGCGCCGTGGTCAAAGAGAAATCGGCGATTTCTGTTTGATAAGTCGAACCGGCCGTGCCGTAAATTCCCGAAGTCAGCCGCAGACGCCGGCCGTCGATACAGAAAACATCGCTCGAGTCCAGAAACACGGCGCGTGCGAAGCCGTCTTGTTCGTGAGTTCGGGTACAACGAGTGATGTGCGACAGGCCGCTCAGCGACCAGCCCGGCCCAATCAAGCCGCCGCCCGCATGGCTGGAGTAATTCAGCGCCAGTCGAGGCTCGATCCCTCGGGTACCCGGCGGCGACCAGATCGGAATCGAGTAAGTGGCTTGTCCCGTTGCCGACACATCGAAGCTGCCGCCGGTCATGCCGGTGGATGTGACCGGCAATGTTTGTGCGAAGGCCGCCGACGCCAGGGAAAGAAACAGGATCAGGAGGACAAAGGGAGAGCGCGCACGAGAGCTGATCATTGCAACTCCTTCGCAGATTCATCCGTGAGCCGTCAGCGCGCAACAGGAGTGCAAGAGATCTCCTCGCCTTCCCTAGCGCAGAAATCGCAGTCCATCGTCGACGCGTTGCTCCCGAAGCAATCGCGCCGATATGAATTTGCTGTCGACCCCTTATTTTGTCAACAGGACTCCACGAAGGTGACCGTCGAATCAGGATTTGGATGAAAGTCAGCGTGCCGTTCCGAACTGAGGCAATCGATGCGTGTATGTATGTCAGGCTATAGATGAGCGTTGCTACGCCTCGTAACTGACGACGATCACCGCCTGAACGCCTCGAAGATCGAGGGTCGACTCCAACCATCCCCACGGAAAATTGTAGCGCGAGCCCCTGACGGGTCGAGAAACATCGCCGCACAGATCCCGCAAGAACTGATCGTGCACGCGTTGCCGCTGCTCTTCCTGCGGCAGAGACCAATCCGACTCATCCTCGCGGAGCATCTGTAACAACAGCATATCGAGCTGCTCGCCAGCGAACATCGCGCCCACACCCCACGCTTGCCCGCCGCAGTAGTGCGTTCCCAGGGCGAGATTCGTGCGCCCGGCAACTGACGGCGCTGTGCGAACGCCCGGCAAGGTCAACAACTGTTCGCTACGAACATTGGGCTCCAGAACCAGACTTCCACATGCGACGCGACCGCTACTCAGATCTATCATCGTGCAACCCCAGCCCGACTGATCTCGCGATTTTACACGCGAGACCCGAAAAATCGGGTCCGCGTGGTTGCTTCAAGGGTCTATTGTTTGAATAGCGTGCTCATCGCCTGGTGGATCCACAGCCACTCGGCGCCGGCCGCGGTTCTGGGGCTATCTCCGCGCAGTATTGCGAGCAGCTCCTGATATCGAACTGAGCGTGCGTGATGTTGCCGGTACTGCTCGAGGTGCCATTGCAGGAAGTCCCTGTTCGGTTCCCGCTTCATCGCACGCGCCGAAGCATCGAGCCATTCACGCGCCAGGGCTTCGCCAGCTGACGATGTAGGCGACTCGCCGGACGCGATTGCCTGGCGCACTTTGGCCGATATGACATCGGAAGCCTCGGCGTACATCGCGGCATCGAACTCCTCCGGCCAGGCGCCGTTCACTTCAGCTTGCGTCTGGGCAATGAAGGTTTCATCCGTGAGCATGGCCCCGATTTCGTTCCATGCATCGATCTGCTGGGGCGTCGGGTGTGCGGGCAACTCGGGGGTGCTCGCGGCGAGCATGCGTTCTTTCCACTCGTCGCTGAGAGTCTTCCCCGCACTCGCTGTATCGAGCAAACGGCGGGCGGCAGCGCGAACTTGAGTCTGGGTCAAGGTAGTCATCGTCCATAGTCTCCGTAGATCGGCTTCGGTGGGCTCATCGCACGCCAGGGTGGTGCGAATGCAATCGGCGATACGCCGCTTCGCAGTCAGCTCAGCCTCCAGGGCCTGCAGGCGCAACTCGAGCGCGTTGCGAATCGATAGTCGCCGCGCCAATAAATCGCCGATGACCTCCAGGCCGAGGCCCGCTTCCCGGAGGGTCCGGATCAGCTGCAGACGCGCCACGTCAGCATCGGAGTAGATACGATAGTTGCCCGTCGAGCGGGACAGCGGTGGCAGCAGCCCCTCATCGGAATAGAAGCGAATCCGTCGGACGGCAACGCCACTGATTCTGGCGAGCTCGCCAATGGTGTATCGGCTGTCGTTCATGGCCACTTTGTAGCTCCTCCAGCCGGTGGAAGGTCAAGTGGCGACCTGCGCTTACTCGCGCAGTGCGAACTACAACGTGTATTCGTTATCGGAAGTAGAGCCTGGATGGACCTTGCCCGGTGCGTCCGCGCCGAGCAGAGCATCGATGGACTTCCCCGAGTCGCGCCCCGGATCTGACAATCTTCGAACGCGCGTCAGACACTCATCGCCATTGCGAGCCGCCTCAAACCGCTGCAACCAGGAGGGCGATGAGCGGGATTCGAGGTTTTGGCCAATCAACTCAATCGTCAGCGGGGCTGCAACCATGCAGGCGACATAGCGAATCTGGCTGCCGTACCAGGTCTCGTCCGCATCGATAACAGGTCGCTGGACCTTGCCGGGAAGAATCATCCCGTCGATCTGGTAGTCCCATGACGGGCCACCGCATTCCGGCTGGCTGTTCGAACAGGAGGCGAGCACCACACCCACCGGGGCACCGCAGCCGTTTTCTATCCTCCAGCGAGTGAGATCCGCTGGGTCAGGATTGGAGGCGTAAACACAGTTAGTTGCGGCCCAGGGATCCGCTGCTGAGAATACGAGACCAGCCTCCTGGGACATCGCACTGCTCTTGGCTTCACGCGAGCTTGGCGCCGACGCCGTCTCGTTCCCAGTGCGATGCTTGGAGTGTCCCTCAGCAATGTATCGGCCTACGGCGGAGCTGGCGCCACGATCGGTCGGTGCAGCGGCCTTGATCGTTGCGGACATTGGTTCCCTCGACGCTTGTTTCCGCTCGAACATGCGTTCGTCAGATTGCGTAGATTTTCGCGTGTGTTCCGCCGACTCTATGGTTGGCGACAGCCGCAGCCCAGGCAGCAAACCTACCGTGAGCACAACTACTGCGGCTGTCGTCAACAGCAGAGTGACACCGATGCTGATTGCAATCCAGCCGATGCCTATGCTGCCTTTGCGAATGGAACTCCACTGGCTCATCAAATAACCAGCCAGAGCGGCGGCGGTGACGAGCAGAAAAGCGATGACCAAAGTGGAAGCGTCCACCGGGCCCTCCGAGCTGTGACACCGAACTGAATAAGAGGGTATCAAACCCGGGGCCTGGAGCAATTGGGTGAATATCATCGCCAAGCCGAACGGTTGCCCTAGCGGCACTGCAGCCAACGTGATTTTGAGGTTGCCCCTTACTCTCGAATCAATGTGAGATACGGCGTGAGCCGCACGGTCCGCAATCCAAGCGTCTGCTTCAAATGATCCAGCGCGAGAGCGGGCTGGTCGAGGGGAATGGCGCAGGTTACGTGGCGGGCCCGCAGGTCCGGATTGGTGATCTTGATCCATCCCGGCAGGTAACGATCGAGTTCGTCGATCACTTCGCCCAGCGGGCGGTCCTCGAAGCTCAGCCAGCCCCGGCGCCAGCTGGTCGCGCGGTCCAGATCGACGGAACGCACCGCTTGGAGGCCGGCGGCGGAACTGTAGGTAACGCTCTGCCCTGCCGAAAGCGTTTGGGTCTGAGGTTGCGCGCCGGGGGTGCTCATGAAAGTGACGGCAACATCGTGTTCCTCAACTGTCACGGTCGCGCCCGTTTCATCATGGCGAACGGCGAACTGCGTGCCGAGGGCACGCGCGCTGCCGCCGGCGGCTTCAACGATGAAAGGTCGCTCGCGATCCGCGGTCACTTTGAAATCTGCTTCGCCTGCCAGAAGCTCAACGATTCGTCGCTTTTCATCAAAGCGCAGCCTGACCGCGCTATCGGTGTTCAGCGTGACGGTCGAGCCATCGGGCAGCGAGACGGTGCGCACTTCGCCGACGGCGGTAAACATGTCGGCTTGCCAACGCGCTCCGTAGTTGAACGAGATCAACACCGCCAGCGCGCACACAGCCGCGGCCATCATTCCGATCAGCTTGGGATGGAAACGTCGACGGCGAGAGCCGAAGTCACGTCGGCTAACGATCACGCTGCTCGTCAAACGCGTACTGCTCGAAGACTCCACCGCGAGCTGTTCACCGACGGCAGACGGAGGAATGAGATCGTAAGTGGACCACATGCATTTGATAGCGTCATACGCCTGCGCATTAGCAGGATCGCCTGCCAGCCACGCACGGAATTCCAGATTCGCAGCCTCCGAAAGCGCGCCAGTTTCTTGACGCGCGAACCAGTCAGCCGCCTGCTCGGCAGCCGAGGTGGCCGCCCCATCCGGCGCGTTACTGTCGACCGAACGATTCATCGGCTCTCTCCGGCACCGGGAGCGCCTTCGAACTCCTGCTGGCGCGCCGTGCAATGAAGCACCGCGCGACGCAGATGTTTCTCCGCCATGCTGAGGCTGATATCGAGCCGCACAGCGATCTCTTCCATTTTCAGATGATGAAACTTGCGCAGAATAAACACCTCGCGACACCGCGGCGGCAGCTCATCGACCACCGCAGCCATGTGAGCGAGCAGCTGCTGATCGCTGAGTCGCGCATCGACCGGCCGGTCGTCCGAAACCACTTCCTCCGGCAGCGGGCCCGCGATCACATACCGCCCTCGCGCACGCTGCTGCTGGATATGATTGATCGCCAGATTCGTCGCCACGCGATAGATGAATGCCCGCGGGTTCTCGACCGCCGCTGGCAGTGCGCTCGAGCGCAGCCGCACGTAGGTCTCCTGAACGATGTCCGCCGCGGCAGCGGCGCAGCCCACCTTGCGGCGGACATGCGCGATCAGCTGGTCGTAGTGCTGCTCGAAAGCCTCGAGCAGCGGCTCGGCGAGGGCATAAGACATGAGAGCTCGGCACGGCAGCGTGAGATATATAGAGAACGTGCCGAGCTGGAGAAATCCGCAAGCCCTTACTTGAATTGCCCCCGGATCGTCAGCGCGAAACTGCGGGGCTCGCCGTACCAGTTGCCGCCAATGGTGTTGGCGACGGTCTGGTAGTACGTCCGATCGAGCAAATTGTTGACGTTCAGCGCCAGATTCCAGCGCGGATCGAGCTGATAGGCGGCCCGAACGTGCACCACTGCATAGGCGCCCTGATCGAATTCATACGGAACGCTGCCGCCGGTGTCGCAGACCACCGTTCCGTTCGGGCGTGTGACATAGCGGATACATACCGAGCCAGAGTAGTAACCCTTCGATTGCGCGTTGACGCCACCGCCGACGCTCAGCCGGTGCATCCAGCCGGTACCGGCGAATTGATAGCTGCCCCAGAGTTTCAGCAGATGGCGCGGCAGCTTGGTATTGAGTGCCCTGCCCTGCAACGCCCCTGACGCGGGTCCGCGGTTTTCGTTTTCGTTATAGGTGTAGCCCGTCGAGATCTGCAGGCCGGACAACACCTCACCGGTCACATCGAGGTCCAGGCCCTGACTGAACAGCGTGCGATCCTGCTCGTCGCTGTAACAGCAGCGATGAATGCCGTCGGTCGTCGTGTTATGCAAGGGATGGTCGATGAGCTCGAGCGGGAAGTTCTCCTGCTTCATGCGATAGAAGGACAGCGTGGCATTGAGCTTGCCGTCACGGCCGGCCCATTTGAGCCCGCCCTCGACATTGGTCCCGGTGACCGGGCCGATCGGATCGCCGGAGGGATCGACGAAATTGGCCTGCGATTGATAGATGTCGGTGTAGCTGCCGTAGGCGCTCAGCGTTTCGGTAATGTCGTACGCGAGCGACCAGGCGGGCGGCCAACTGAAGTCGTGCGTTTTGTAGGGCTTGTAGGTAACCCTGTTTCTCACATCGCCGATCTTGCCGTTCGGGCAGAGCGTCGTGCTGGTGCACAGGTCTTCTCTGGTCTCCCCGCCGTCGGCGGAGTAACTATATCGCCAGCCTAGACTGATATGCAGCGGCTCCCACACTGTCAGACGCAGGTTGGTATAGCCGCCCCATTGCGTCGAGCCCGACGAGGTCCAGCGACTGCCCGGCGGAGGGGACGCCGGTTCGGGATACACATCGGGATCGAACGCGAAGACGTCGATGGGCGCGGTGGTCGTCACACTATCGAAGGACTTGCCGCCTCCTCCATCGACCTTGGAGTAGTTGAACCCCAGCACCACATTCTGATCCTGCCCGAACAGCGTGAAACCGCCGGTCAGCGTGAGGTCCGCCGTTTTCTGAGCGCTGGCGCGTGCGCCGATACTGGTCTGTAAGACTGCGCCGGTGGACGTCAGCGGATTGATGAGCCCGGCGGTATGGGCGTATTTTTGCGATCGCTCCTGACGCACTTTTCCCAGGTTCAATTTCAGGTTCCAGGTTTCGCCCATCGCGTGCTCGACGCGCGCGAACACATCCTTCGTATCGAAGTCGTAGCGATTCCAGGGAGTGCAGAGACACGTATCGCGCGGTAAATGCAGGTCCTCGCCGTTCTGCCAGCGAGGCAGGCCCCGGATGAAGGGGACAGCGTCCTGACGCGTGCTGTTGAACCCGACAGCGAGCAACGTCCTCTCGCCCAGGTCGTACTCCAGAATCCCGTAAGCGACAGTCTTGTTCATGCTCGCGATGTCGTAGAAATACTCCTGGTCCTGATAAACCAGCACACCGCGACCGCGCAGCTTGCCGTCGAAACCGAGCGGCGCGCTCGCGTCGATCATCGTCCGATAGTTACTCCAGCTTCCCGCCATGAGCTCCGTCACAACCTTCGGCTGATCCAGCGGTCGCTTGCGCACCAGGCTGATCACGCCACCCGGCCCGCCATAGCCATTGAACAAACCATCGGCGCCCCGGAGCACTTCCGCATGGTCGTACACGCCCATATCGATCTGCGGCACGAGAGCGAAGCTGTTGCTGCCGCTATTGTTGGAGATATTCAGCGGGGCACCGCCGTCAATCTGCAAACGCTCGATGGCGAACCCGCGTGAAAAGTAGGTGGGCGTCAGGGGACCGTCGAGGCTCGAGCCCACCCCGGTGACCACGCTCACGCCCGTGGCCTGATCCATCAGCGAGCGGAAGTCGGTGAGGTTTTGATCCTGGATCCGCTGCTGTGTGATCACACTCACCGATTGCGGCGTGTCCTTGATGGACTGTGCCGTCTTGCTCGCAATGGAGAGCGCATCGCTCGTGTAGCTGCGTGTGCCTTCCGTGGCTGTAATGTCAGTCGATCCGTTTACGCCGCGTACTCCGTTCGTACCGGCACCCTCGACGCGCACGGGGCTCAGCACCCGTGTGCTGTTTGCATCCGATGCCTTTTCGACCGTGACGTTCTTGCTACTGGTGAATCTGTAGACCAGACCGGTGCCTTCGAGCAGCTTCGTCAGCGCATCGCGCGGCGCGTAGCGGCCGGAAAGACCGGGAGAATTGAGCTTGCCGGTCAGAGAGGACGAGTAGACGAGCTGAATGCCGCTTTGCTCGGCGAAGCGCATGAGGGCGCCGCTGAGCGAACCGGCGGGAATCGCGTAGTTAACGGAGTCGGCGTTCGATACCGCCGCCTCTGCCTGCGCCGCTTCAGCGAACGAAATGCTCGATACGGACACGACAAGCGCGCAGAGCACGCCGCCAATCGCCGTTGAAAACCGCCACGTATCCCGGTCCCGCAACACCATTGAAAACTCCCCGCTCATTGGATGATGTCACCCGATAAGACAGGCGAGCGGCGAAAACCCGCACGTGGCGGGCGGTCAGGATGTTTGCACGAGCCTGGCGCAGGCGTCGCGGTCGTAGGGAAGATTCAGCCGTTTGAAGCAGGCGCTGGCATTGCCGAACTTGGGGTCCCAGAGATCGGCGTTCTCCACCAGCGCACGCAGGTATCGGCGCTGAGCGTCGGTCTCGATGACGCCATTCCGTTTTGGGAACGCGGCGATCAACAACGGCCCCCATTCATACTCGACGGAACCCTTGTTCGTCACGCGGGCCACCGCGATGGCGGCATTCGCCAGCCGATCGAAATCCCGCACTTGCTGAATCAGGCGCTGCACGACATAGATCCGCGGCCGCCTCGAGAACTGCGGAGGTCGCTCGGCGAACCAGCCATCGATGTCGCCCGCATGAGCCTCCAGCACTGTGAATAGCTCTTTGATAGCGCGCTCATCCGTTGAGAGGCTCGGCGCGAGCGCCGCGCACATGCGTACCGCAGGTGAGCTGTCGCTCAAGAATGTCGTGGGCGAATATCCAAGCTCGCCAACGGCAAGCACGTAGGCGCTGCGCTCATCCGAATTGGACGTCTCCCGAGCCAGAGCGAGCAACTGCGACTCGAGCTCGGCGGCGCGATGTCGCAACGACTCGACCTTCGCAAACTTCACGACGCCCTTGCTCGCGTGCATGCGACAGATCGCATCGCCATCCGCAGCTGCTTGTAACATCGCGTCCATCAGGATCGGCGCAGCCGCGATGCATGCCAGCGTCGCTTGCGCCCCGAAGGAATTCACGGCGTCTTCATTCTCGAAGATGGCTTCGTAGATATCCTCCGCATCGAGGAACGGCTCGAGATCGAAAGCGGCCTGGCGCTCGAGCACCGCGAGGTCGTTCTCGACCCTTTCGAGCGATTCAGGCACGGCCGCCAGAAACGCCAGCAGCTCGGGTCTAATCGACTCGCCACGATCCAGGCGCGCATCCGTCAGCAATCCCGCGATGACTCGCGCCACCGGTGCCGTGGCCGGAAAAAGCGTTCCTTGATGAATGATCGCCGTCCACAAATGCTCGAGCGCTTCCTTGCGCGCTTCGGAATTCTCCCCGAGCAAAGCCCGCAGATGATCCGGCGTATCCGTCGCGCGGCCATAGGCGTGATGCAGTCTCGTCCAGTCCGTGCCTTCCAAAGCTGCCAATCCGATGAGCATGGGATCGTCCTAGAAACCTGAATGGTTCGGACTATTCTATAGTGGATGGCGCGTGCACGGCGAAGCTCAGCGCTTTGCGCGCAGGGTGAGCATCACATTGCAGCGACCGCGGCATTCAACAAACGAGCCGTATACAGACCCGCCAGCCCGGCGCCCACCACAGCAATTTCACTTTTCATCGAAGGCACACACATCTTCATGCAACAGTGGCGCAATCTTGTACCAGACATGCGCACCTTGCGACCCCACGCGCACGCGCAGCGGTTGGCCCGCGGGCAATCGCAGCCACGTCCATCGATCCAGGGTATCTATGCCATCGAAGCAGGCGCCCGCCAACACCAGTAACTCGAGCCCCGGCCCGTTGAGCAGTTCGATCTGCGCGTTCGCTTGCCACTCCTCGATCACGACGCGCTCGTCCGAGCCTTCGAAGAGAATGCGCGAAGCAGCTGTGCCCTCACCCGGCAAGCGCACGACGCGCTCGCGATCGCTCTGTTTGAATTGCCATAGCTTCACGAAGATCGTGCATCCCGATTCCGAACCGGGCGCATGACCCGTTCCCGGCGGATTGCGCACATATGTACCGGCCGGGAAATCTCCGGTTTCGTCCTGAAACACGCCTTCGAGCACTAGAAACTCCTCGCCACCCGCATGCTCGTGACGGGAAAAACGGCTACCCGGCGCATAACGGACGATCGATGTGGCGCGGGCCTTCTCAGCGCCGATACGAAACAACATGCGGCGCTCGACGCCTTGGGCGGGACTCGACACCCAATCGAGCCGGGCCCCGTGAACCACAGTGCGCTTTGCAAGATCGGCGTTCAGTAGCATGGCTCATCACTCCGCGTGACAGCTCTATTCGAGCTTATCTTCGCTTCGAGGCCAGCGCCCGGCATCAGAGCTTTTCCTGAAGCGACTGAGGGAAGGATCGGCCGGCGGCGTGCTGACGGTGACAGTCAGCCCCGCCTTCGCCGCCAAGTGGCTACTGCCACGCATGGATCGATTTCAGGCGGCATGGCCCGACACCGCGCCGGTTCTGCCTGGATCTCCCAATCACCCCTCGCCGCGCAATTGGGTTCCACATCATCACGAACCTCCCTTCCCGCAGCTGGCTCCTCTACAGCCTCCCAGATTGAGACAATCCACTCGGTGAATCCGGACACCGGGGGTGACCGATATATTCTTCTCAGGCCGCCGTTCGGACCGGGCTGAGCTGCTTACAACTAAGGCAAGATCCGCCGCCTCACGAACCGTGGCGGTGCATGTGACGCACGCGTGAGACCAGAAAGTCACGCAAGCTCGCGGATTTGTTACTGCCTGCAAACTGGCACATCACTTGTATGGTCCGGAGGGCGATCTCATCAGCAGGGTTGCCAACCGCCATGAACCAGGGACTGTCGCGCCGTGGCTTTCTGCATATGGTCGGTGCTTTCGGCGGCACCGCGGCCGTGTATCAGGCAGCGCTCGGAATGGGCCTGATGCCCGCCGTCACTCACGCTGCTCGCCCGGACATCGCGCCTTTAACAGGCAAGCGACGCAAGAAAGTTGTCATTCTCGGCGCCGGCATCGCCGGGCTCACGGCAGCCTACGAATTACGGAACAAAGGCTACGACGTTCAGGTCATCGAGGCCTCCCATCGCGCCGGCGGCCGCAATCTCACTTTGCGTGGCGGCGATCTGGTCGACGAGTGCGGTTATCCCCAGACGTGCAACTTCGATCGCGATCCCGATCTTTATTTCAACGCCGGCCCGGCCCGCATTCCGGGCCATCACTCCGCCCTGCTCGGCTACTGTAAGGAGCTCGGCGTGGCCCTGGCGCCGTTCGTCAATGACAACCGGAGCGCGCTGGTCCAGGACGATGCGATGTTCGGGGGCCGGCCCATCCGCAATCGTGAATACATCACGGATACGCGCGGCTTCATCGCCGAGCTGCTGGCGAAATCGTTACAGCCGGAGCAACTGAGCGCGCCCTTCACTGGCGCCGATTACAAACAACTGCTCGAGTACGTGCGCCAGTTCGGCGAACTGGACGGACGCTTCACCTACACCGGCTCGGGTCGCGCCGGATTCGCCAGGCACGATTACACCGGCCCGGAACGGCTCAAGCAGCCCCTGCCGATTTCGGAGCTGATGCGCTCGCGATTCATGTACGTGATGAGTTTCGGCGAATCGGACGATCAGTCCGCGATGATGATGGAACCGGTCGGCGGCATGGACCGCGTCGTCGCGGGATTCATGGCGAAAGTCGGCGACTGCGTGCGCACTCACTCGCAGGTCGAAACGGTGCGCCTGACCGGCGCCGGCGTCGACATCGTCTTCCGACACAAGGGCCAGCGCACGCTGCTGCAAGCCGACTATTGCTTGAACAGCATTCCGATGCAGCTACTGGCGGGCATCGATCATAACTTTCCGCCGGAATACGCGGACGGCTTCACCGCGGTCCAACGCGGCAAGCTGTTCAAGATCGGGCTGCAGATGAAGGAACGTTTTTGGGAGCGCGACGGCATCTACGGCGGTATCTCCTGGACCATGCAGGACATCGCGCAGCTGTGGTATCCGGCACACGGCATCCATCGACAGAAAGGCGTCATGCTCGGCGCCTATACGTTCGATGACGAGACCGGCGAGAAATTCGCTCGCCTCACGCCAGCCCAACGCATCGAGCGGGCCATCCAGCAAGGCGAAAAACTGCATCCGGGATACCGCACCTACGTCGAAAGCGGGGTGAGTATCCCGTGGCATCGAATGAACCACATGCTCGGATGCTCCGCGCGATGGGATGAATCGGTGCGCGAGCAATGGTTCAAGCGCCTGCAAGCTCCGCTCGGCGCTCACTACTTGATAGGCGATCAATTGAGTTATCACTCGGGCTGGCAGGAGGGCGCGATCCATTCCGCATTTCATGCCATTGCCGATATCGACAGACGCGTACGCGAGCAAGCGACGCAGGTGGTGGCGGCATGAAGGCAAGCAAAGCCCGGCTGCCAGTGATAGCGACAGCCGCGTTCATCACGACGGCCGTTGCCGCTGACAATTCCGACCTCTCCTATTGCACCGTGTGTCATGGCGCCCACGGCAACGGCAATCCGGCGATTCGCGCACCGAAAATATCGGCGATGGAACCCTGGTACCTCCGTCGCCAACTCGAAGCGTTTCGTGACGGAGTCCGCGGCACGCATCCAGACGACGCCGCAGGTCATGAGATGCAGCCAGTAGGCGTTCGCTTGCGCGATGAGGCTGCGATCGATGCAGCGATCACATATGTCTCGAGCTTCAAGCCAAAGACGCCGCCGACGACCGTGGCCGGAGACGCGGCACGCGGCCGAACCCTGTACGTGACATGCGCACCCTGTCACGGTCAGAACGGCGAAGGCAATCAAGCACTGAGCGCGCCGGCGCTCGCCGATCGCACAGATTGGTACCTCGTCACCCAATTGCGGAACTACAAGACTGGCTTGCGCGGCAGCGATCATCGCGATACTAACGGCGCTCAGATGCGCGCCCTCGCCGAGACGCTGCCGGATACCCAAGCCATTGACGACGTGGTCGCCTATATCAACACGCTGCGCGACCGTCGCTGACTGTTTATATTTCACCTCCCTTTCGGCCAAGAGGAATTTGATATGTCAGGCATCCGCCACGCCGCCAGTGTCGCTACTATGATCGCCGCCTCGCTGGCCTTCCAATCCAGCGCCAGTGCCGCTGATGTCGTACGCCACTCGCTCACGGGCGGCTCGAAATTCCCAATCGCTCGCGCCGTGGAAGTGCCCGCCGGCAAGACGATCATTTTTCACAGCGGCATCACCCCCACTCCAGCCAACCCCAAGGCCGTCGAAGGTTCGCCGGAATATTGGGGCGATACGCAGACTCAGGCCATGAGTGCGTTCGGCCGGATCAAAGAATCGCTGGATTCGCTCGGTCTGGGCTTCAAAGACGTGGTCGCGATGACCGTGTATCTGGTCGGCGATCCCGCCAAGGCCGGGCGTATGGATTTCGCCGGTTTCATGGCGGCGTACTCACAGTTCTTCGGCACCAAGGAGCAACCCAACCTGCCGGCACGCTCGACCGTGCAAGTGGCTGGACTGGTCGCACCAGGCATGCTGGTGGAAATCGAAGTGCAGCTCGCAAGATGATCAAGAGAGGTGGGTGAGCCCGCCGCTCACCCACCGCCTGCCACCTCAGAACTTGTAAGCCACTTTGCCGTAGTAATAACCGCCGTTGATGCCGAACGGCGAGAACGACGGATACTGCGAGACCGCACCGTTGTCGCCATCGCGGAACTGCACGGCGCGATAAGCATCGTTGCGCTTCTCGGGCATCTCATCGAACAGATTTACGGCGCCCAGCGTCAATGTGAGACCTGCCATCGCTTCCAGCGAGACCTCCAGGTTGGTGATCGGCGTGACCCCGATGGTCGTTTCATAGAACATGATGTCGCCATTGGTGGCGCCGCCGTCATTCTCGAATTGCGACGATTCGCCATAGATCAGCTCGCGAACGCTCACGCTCAGCCGGTCCCATCGGAACGTGCCGCCCAGATTCAGCACATATTCCGGCACGGTATCCTGCAGGTCTGCCAGCGCCACCTTGTCGAACAGCGCTTGCGAGGTGCCCAGCTCCGGCGGGGTGGCGCGAATGGCAGTCACCTCGGTCTTGTTATAAGTCGCAGTGGCACTCCAATCGACCTGCATCGCGCCGTACTCCGTCCGATAGTCGAACACGAGGTCCGCACCGCGCGTCCGCGTGGTCACGCCATTGGTGAACAGATTGATGCCGGTGTCGCCGCTGGCAGTGACCTCAGGGTCGAGCACGTTGCCGTTGGCGACGATGGCGTCGACGATGGCTTGTGAGAACAGCTCGCCGTCGATGGTGCCGTAGAAGGTACTCGTGGCAGCGATGCGATTGCGCACCTCCACCTCGTAGACATCGAAGGTCAGCGACATACTGTCCATCGGCCGCATGACCAGACCGAAGGAATAGTTCGTCGATTTCTCCGGCTGGAGCCCGGCGCCCAGGCCGAGCAACTGCGTGGCCGGCGAATTCGGCGGCATCTGCACGAAGGCCGTAGTCGGCCCCACGTTGGTGGCGGAGTAGTACGACTCCGCCAGCGTCGGCGCGCGGAAGCCGGTACTGAACGTACTGCGCAATGCGAAGGAAGGTCCGAAGTCATAGCGCAGCGTCGCTTTGCCGACGGAAGTGTCGCCGAAGTCGCTGTAATCTTCGTAACGACCCGCGATTCCCACCCGCAATGCTTCGGTTGGGTGGAGCGAAAAATCCACATAGCCCGCGACATTGTCGCGATCGAAACTGCCGGCATCCGCGAGACCGATGCCCGGGAAGGATTGGCCGCCTTCGAGGTAGCGCGAGCCGGCATCGCCAGGCGCGGCTTCCCACGTTTCCTTACGATATTCCGCGCCGAACGCGAAGTTCAACGGGCCAGCCATGCCGAGATCGAACGTCTTGACCATGTCGAGACTCGTCGTCCACTGGGTCGCGGTGTAAGTCCCATCGTAGAAGTCGGTCGGGGTGGCGCCTGTGGCTGCGAACAGCGAAGCATTCGCGCTATCTCGCGTGAACATATCGATTTCGTCCTTGCCGTAGGTGGACGCGATGTCCCAGCGCCATTCACCGACGCCGCCCTGAATGCCCGCTGTGAGCTGATAGTCGGTCTCCTCGATTTCCTCTCGCGGGTCGAAGCCATAGGGATACAGGTACGTGACTTCTCCCGTGTCGGGGTCCGTATGTGATACGCGGCTCGGCAGCCGGTAGTTTTCATAGGACCCGGCGTACTTCTCTCCCCAGGTTCCGAAGGCATAAAGCTCCGTGCTCTCGCCGAACATGATCCCGCTATTGAACGAAGCCAGCTTCATGTCGTACTCGGCGTCGCCGAAGATGTTGTTCAGGTACGGGTAGCCTTTGGCAAACGGCATGTTCGTGTTTGGATACGAGCCACCGCTCGCAGGGTCGACGTTCGCGGGGTTCACGACTCGCGGATCGATGCCGCCACGATCGGTATGCGCATGCTGCCGCGACTCGCCCGAGATGTTTAGAAACGAATCGTCCGACGGTGCGAATCCGATGCTGCCGGAGATCGAATCGGTGTCGCCGTCGCCGGCATAGTAGCCGCCATGCGTATAGCTGATGGCGCTGCCCGAGTCGTCCTTCTTGAGCTTGATATTGATCACGCCGGCAATGGCATCGGTGCCGTACTGAGCCGCCGCGCCTTCGGTCAACACCTCGAGGTGGTCGATCGACTCCACCGGGATGAAATTCAAATCGACGCCGGCGCCGCCCTGATAGGGCCCGCCCAGAACCGCCAGGCTCGCGGTGGTATGGCGACGCTTGCCATTCACCAGCACCAACACATGATTCGGGCTCAAGCCCCGCAACTTTGCCTGCAATGTTTGATTTGCCATGTCACCGCCAAACGCTTGTGCGGTAAACGAGGGCACGGTGTTGGCGAGAGCATTCATCAGATCCGGCTTGCCGGCGGACTCCAGTTCCGCGCCATCCAGAATCTGCACCGGCGAAGAGCTTTCGACGGCTTTCATTCCGGAGACACGAGAACCGGTCACCACGACTTCTTCTACTTTATGCTTCTCATCCGCGGCGCCATCCGCCAGCGCTTGCGATACAGCGAGCGAAAGGATGGTGCCGGTGAGTGTGAAATTGATCTTCTGAGGAATGGATCGATCTGGCCAGCGGTGCGCGGCGTTGCGCCCCTTCGAGTGATTCATGTTCATGGCATGACCTCCGAACAGGGGTGTTGAATGCTGCTGTCGTTACTAACAAACGGCACGCCCGCCGCTCCTGCCTTGGAACAGCTCATTCAGCGCACCAGCATCGACAGCGCAAAAGAAATGTTGCAATAAGTCGGCCAGACGCCTTGCCTGAGCTCGCCAGGGCGCGGACGTTGCGCCTCAACGTCGCGATGTTTCATGAACTTACAGTTGAACGTCGATTAGTAAATCATGACGCGCCGATGCCACGGATGCGGGCGCAGAGCCGGGTTCGATGCTCTGACGTGAGCCGGGCGCTTGCATACATGCTCGATCATGGCGCGGCCTGTCACGTCGGATTCGTCCCTAGAGGCTAAGGGCTACCCCTGGCTCAACTCTCCCGCCGCCGGGTCGACAACAGGGATGAAGAAGAGAGTCCAGAGCAAACTGCAAGATGCAAAACAACGGGCCAGTGACCCGGGCCGAATACGTTCTGCCCGACGACGAGGTCATCATCACGCATACGGACCTCACCAGCCGGATTACTTATGCCAACCCCGCATTCTTCGCGAGCAGCCAGTTCTCGCTCGAAGAATGCATGGGTCAGCCGCAGAACATCGTGCGTCATCCCGACATGCCCAAGGAGGCGTTCGCGGACCTGTGGGCAACCATTGGCGCCGGCCAGAGCTGGAGCGGCATCGTCAAGAATCGTCGCAAGGACGGTGGCTTCTACTGGGTCCGCGCCAATGTCACTCCCATGGTGGAAGAGCGCGGGCGCATCGTCGGCTACATGTCCGTTCGCACCAAGCCCACGCGAGCGGAGATTGCACAGGCCGAGCGCGTGTATGCCGACATTCGCAACGGTCGGGCTCACAATATTCAGATCGTTCGAGGCCGCATCCGCGACATGTCGCTGGTGAGTCGACTGGGACGGCTGGTCACGCATCTGTCGCTGGAGCGAGGCTCCTGGCTCGTGCTGGGCACGCTCATGACACTGCTCTCCGCCATCTTGATCACGAGCGTACGCTCGACAGGCATGGGCATCACCGCGTGGTTGAGCCTGGCAGCTATCAGCTTGGTCTGTGCCAATCTTTACTACGTGCAGCGATACGTAGCGAGACCGGTGCGACAGCTACAGACTGCGGCGTCGAAACTCCTGAGCGGCGACACGCAGACACGCATCTCGAGCGATGCCGTTCAGTGCATCGATGCACTCGCTGAAGGGTTCGAGCAACTGCGCGTGAAGCTGCATGGCGTGCTCAAAGACAATCACCAGGCCGCAACCGAAGTTCACGGCGGTGTCTCGCACGTGGTGAACGCCAGCAGCGATATCTCCAATCGCACTCAGGAACATGCCGCGAGCCTGGAGCAGACCGCCGCATCGATCGAGCAAATTACCGCGACGGTGGAGCGCAATACCGAAGGCGCGCGGCAGGCGGCTGGACTTGCGAACGAATCGTTCGAGCTGACCGCACGCGGTCGACGCATCGTCGGCGATATGCACGCCACGATGGGCTCGATTCTGGATTCGTCTCGGCGGATCGGAGATATCGTCGGCCTCATCGACGGCATTGCGTTCCAGACCAATCTGCTGGCGTTGAATGCCGCGGTGGAAGCCGCACGAGCCGGTGAACAAGGTCGCGGCTTCGCGGTCGTCGCTCAAGAGGTCCACAGCCTCGCGCAACGTTCAGCGACCGCCGCCAAGGAGATCAAAAATCTCATCAGCACGTCGAGCGAGGCCGTGACCCGCGGCAGCGAGCTCGCCGGCGAAGCAGAAAGCTCCATGGGCCTGGTGGTCGACTCGGTGAAACGCGTCAGCCAGATGATTCAGGACATCGAGGGCGCCAGCCGCGAGCAGGCGGCCGGCGTCGAACAGATCAGTCAAGCCGTCACGCAGATGGATACGATCACCCAGCGCGACGCGCACGCGGCTCAGAAGCTGCTGCAGACCGCGACCGACTTGCAGAGCCAGTCGCAATATATGTTTACGGCGATCTCAGCGTTCGCGATGCGGCCGGCTGAAGCGCCCGCCGCCACGCATTAGTCGGGAATAACTGCGGTCGCCTGGATCTCGACGAGCGCTTCGTCTTCGACCAATCCCGACACCTCCACGACGGCCATCGCGGGAAAATTTCTTCCCATGGTGGCTCGATAGGAGGCACCGATCTCCTTGAGCGATGCGGAGTACGCCTTGCGGTCGAGCACGTACCAGGTCATCGAGGTGACGTGCTCCGGCCCGGCCCCCGCCTCCGCCAGGATATCCACGATGTTCTGCAACGTCTGACGGACCTGACCCGCGAGATCGCGCGCCTCGAACTTGCCTTGACCGTTCCAGCCAATCTGACCGCCCACATAAATCGTTCGGCCGCGAGCCTCGATGCCATTGGAATAACCGCTGGGCTTGACCCAACCCGACGGTTGCAGAATTCGATGCGGAGTGGCGGTCATCTTGGATACGTCCTCAACTCGATGATTTCATCAGTTCGCGACCGATGATGAGCTTCTGCACTTCGGTGGCGCCCTCGTAGATTCGCAAGGCGCGGATCTCCCGATACAGAGTCTCGGTGATCTCTCCACTCCGCACGCCTCGGCCGCCGAACAGCTGCAACGCTTGATCGATGACCCACTGCGAATTTTCCGTCGCAGTCATCTTGGCCATGGCCGCCTCACGGGTGGTGGGCCGTTTCTGCACATCCCGCTGCCACGCGGTTCGCAAGGTCAACAGGGCCGCGGCATCGATGGCCGTTGCCATCTCTCCCAACCGGCTTTGCGTGGTGGGCAGATCGGCCAAGGTCGCATCAAACATCTTTCGTCCTCGTGCATGCACGACGGCCTCGTCGAGCGCACGTCGAGCGAATCCATTGGCGGCTGCCGCGACCGACGGCCGGAAAATATCCAGCGTACGCATCGCAATCTTGAATCCTTCGCCCGGCGTGCCCAACAGGTCGGTCGCGGGGACTCGACAATCGTTGAATCGAATCCGCGCCAGCGGATGAGGCGCGATGGTTTGGATGCGCTCGACAATCTCAAAGCCGGACGTATCAGCAAACACAACGAACGCGGAGATGCCGCGCGTGCCCGGCGCTTCACCCGTCCGCGCAAACACGGTGTACACGTCAGCGATGCCGCCATTCGAGATAAAGGTCTTCTCGCCGTTGAGCACATACTCATTGCCGTCTTTGACAGCAGAAGCACTCATCGCGGCGACGTCCGATCCCGCTTCGGGCTCGGTCAAGGCGAAGGCCGAAATCAATGCGCCTTGCGCGATCTTCGGGAGCACCCGGTGTTTCATCTGCTCCGAGCCGGACAGGCTGATCGCCCCCGTCCCCAATCCCTGCATGGCGAATGCAAAATCGGCGAGTCCGTCGTGATAGGCCAAGGTCTCGCGTAGCACGCACAACGCGCGGCTATCGATCTCCTCGCTTGCACCACCAAACGCTCGCGGAACGCAATGACTCAGAAACCCCGCGTCGCCGAGTCTCCGAACTAATGCCTTGCACGCGGCGTCAGCGTCCCCATGGTCGATGGCACCGAGCCCACCGGCTCGAACAAAGACATCGAGATCATTGGCCAGCGCGCGGTGCTCGGCTCCGAAGAAGGGCCACTGCAAATGGTCGCGAGAGGGAGCAAGCATGGTTCAGTTTCCCTGGAACTGCGGCTTGGACTTGCTTGCAAACGCGTCGAACGCCCGGCGGAAATCGCCCGTCGCCATACAAATGGCCTGCGCCTGCGCTTCGGCTTCGAGCAATTGATCGATGCTCATCGACCATTCCTGGTCGAGCATCTTCTTGGTCATCGAGTGCGCGAACCACGGCCCGTTGGCCAGGTCAGTCGCAAAGCGCTGCGCTTCGGACAACAACGTCGCCCGGTCATGCAACCCGTTGTAAAACCCCCAGGCGCGCCCCTCCTCCGCGGACATGGAACGACCGGTGAACAACAACTCGGCAGCACGGCCTTGACCGATGATGCGCGGAAGAATTCCGCAGGCGCCCATATCTGCGCCGGCCAGACCCACTCGAGTAAACAAAAATGCGGTCTTCGCCTCCGGCGTGGCGAGCCGGTAGTCGGAAGCCATCGCCAGAATGGCGCCCGCGCCGGCACATACACCATCGACGGCAGCGATGATCGGCTGTGGACACGCACGCATCTGACGCACCAACTCACCCGTCAAGCGAGTGAAGGCCAGGAGCTCCGGCATCGCCATCTTGGTCAGGGGCTCGATGATTTCGAACACATCGCCCCCGGAGCAGAAATTGTTGCCGGCCCCGGCCAGCACCACGACGCGCACATCGCTGGCCCGGTTCAGCGCACGAAACAAATCGCCCAGTTCCTGATAGCTGTCGAACGTCAGCGGATTCTTTTTCTCCGGCCGATTGAGGGTGATGGTGGCCACCCGCCCTTCGGCATCGGTCTCGAACAGGAAATGTTTCGGTCGAAAGCCCTGGAAGGCGATCTTACGATCCAACATCGGGTTACTCATGGATTCTGCAGCCTCTAGCCCGTCATGATCTCGCCGCCGGCGACCGCGATCGACTGCCCCGTGATCGACGATGCGCCCTCGGCCACCAGCCACGCGACGGCGTCAGCCACTTCGGCCGGTAACACCAACCGTCCTTGCGGATTACTGCGCGCGAGCGTCGCCCGCGCCTCCTCGGGAGTGCGCCCGGTCTTGCCGACGATGGTTTCGATTGCACTGTCGATCAGCGGCGTATCTGTAAACCCGGGACACACGGCGTTCACGGTGATCGACGTGCGAGCGAGCTCCAGGGCCAACGCTCGCGTTAGTCCGACCACACCGTGCTTCGACGCGCAGTAAGCGGACACGTACGGATATCCGACGAGACCTGCGGTACTCGCGACGTTAACAATCCGCCCGCTGCCGACGCGTTTGATCGACGGCAGCACCGCCTGCGTTACCAGAAAAACGCCGGTCAAGTTGATGGCGAGAACCCGATTCCACGCCGCGAGCGTGGTCTTATCGAACGAAGCGGACGGCGCTTCACCCGCGCAATTGACCAGTATCGAAACATCGCCGTGCTGCCCGATCGCATTCGCCACGCCGACTTCGACGCCCGCCGCGTCCGTGACATCGAAGTCTGGAATGGCGATCGCCTTTCCGCCGGATTGGACAATCTTCGCGGCAACCTCATTCAGCGGCGACGCGCGGCGGCCTGCCACCGACACGGAAAATCCGTCAGCGGCCAGGCGCAGAGCAATCGCCATGCCGATGCCAGTGCCACCGCCTGTGATAAATGCATGTCGCGTCATCGCGGCCGCCCCGCCGCTTCAGCGGCCGCCCGAGCGAGATTCGCCTCGTACTGACCGCGGGCTGACAAGTATTGCTTGGGCCACACCTGTGGCTTGAAGCCAATCTTGGCCGCTTCGTGAATCACAAAGAACGGATCCGCCAAGTGAGGCCGAGCGACGGCGCAAAGATCCGCGCGCCCCGCGGCGATGATGGAGTTGGCGTGATCGGCTTCCGAAATGGCGCCGACCGCGATGGTCGGGATGCCGACCTCATTGCGAATCTTGTCTGAAAACGGCGTCTGAAAGAGTCGGCCGTAGACCGGCTTCTCCTCTTTCACCACCTGCCCGGAGGAGCAGTCGATCAAGTCCGCGCCCGCGTCCTTGAACATCTGAGCAAAGATCGCCGCATCTTCGGGCGTGTTGCCGCCCTCATGCCAATCGTGAGTAGACAACCGCACCGAGATCGGCAAGTCCTCCGGCCACACAGCGCGAATGGCACGAAACACTTCCAGCGGAAACCGTGCGCGATTCTCGTGTGAGCCACCATACTCATCGTCTCGCACATTCGTGAGCGGTGACAGGAAGCTTGAGAGCAAATAACCGTGGGCCGCATGCAGCTCGAGGATGTCAAAGCCCACCTGCGCCGCGCGTTCAGCAGCCGCCACAAAGTCCGCGACGACTCGATCCATATCGGCTCGTGTCATCTCTCGCGGGACCGAAGAATGTTTCAGGTAAGGCAACGCGGAGGCCGAGATCAACGGCCAGGCGCCCTGCTCCAGCGGCTGATCGATGCCCTCCCACGCCACTTTGGTCGCGCCTTTGCGCCCCGCATGACCGAGTTGAACGCCGATCTTCGCCCCCGTTTCGTTGTGGACGAAGTCGACGATGCGACGGAACGCTTCGGCTTGCGTGTCATTCCAAAGCCCGAGACAGCCCGGCGTGATGCGAGCGTCGGGCGAGACGCACGTCATCTCCGGGAACACCAGCGCGGCGCCGCCCATCGCCCGCGTGCCCAAGTGCACCATATGAAAATCGTTGGGCACGCCGTCATTGGCCGAATACATCGCCATGGGCGAGACCACGATGCGATTGTGAAGGGTCAAGCCGCGAAGCTTGAAAGGAGTAAACATCGGCGGCACGACACCGGAGGTCGCAGGGTCGACACCTGCGCGGGCCGCGAGCCAGCGCTCGTAACCCTCCAGCCACTGCTTGTCGCGCAGGCGAAGATTTTCGTGACTGATCCGCTGCGAGCGGGTCAGCATCGAATACATGAACTGCTCGGGCTCGAGCTGATCGGCGTACCGTTCACCGACGACCTCGAACCACTCCATCGCATTACGTGCGGCATTCTGAATACGAGCCACATCCACGCGACGCACTTCTTCGTAAGCCGCCAGCACGGCCGGAATGTTTTTGGCATCGTGTCCGGCGATCTCGAACTGGCGCGTGAGCTCGATGGCATCGTCGATCGCCAGCTTGGTGCCCGACCCGATCGCAAAGTGCGCCGTGTGCGCGCTGTCGCCCATCAGCACGACATGGCTGTTGCCGTTGAAATGACTCCAGCGCTCGCAGATCAGGCGGTTGAAGTTCAGCCACGCCGAGCCGCGCAGATGCCGGGCATTGGTCAGCAGCTTGTGGCCGTCGAGGGTGTCGGCAAATATTTTTTCGCAAAAGGCAATCGACTGATCCTGGTCGGCCCGGTCGAGCCCGTGCGCCTTAAAGGTCTCCTCGGTGGTTTCGACGATGAAGGTCGAAGTCTCCGCGTCGAATTTATAGATGTGCGCCTGGAACCAGCCGTGCTCGGTCTTGCGAAAATCGAAGGTAAAGGCCTCGAACACCTTGTCGGTGCCCAGCCAGATGAACCGGTTGTTACGAACCTGCAGGTCCGGTCGGAAGACCTCCGGGTACTTGAGGCGAATCTTCGAATTAACGCCATCCGCGGCAATGATCAAATCGGCATCGGGAAACTCGGTGTCGCTATTGACCTCGCGCTCGAACACCAGCTCGACGCCCAACTCGATGCAGCGGTTCTGCAGGATATTGAGCATCTTCTTGCGGCCGATCCCCACGAACCCATGACCGGTGGTGCGGATCTTGCGCCCCTTGAAGATCAGCTCGATGTCGTCCCAATGATTGAAGGCGTCCTCAATCGTGCTGGCGGTCTCGGGGTCCCACTGACGCATCGATTGCATCGTTGCATCCGAGAACACCACACCCCAACCGAAGGTGTCGAAGGGCCGGTTGCGCTCCACCACAGTGATCTGGTGCGCGGGATGCTTGCGCTTCATCAACAGCGCGAAGTACAGCCCGGCCGGACCGCCGCCAATGCACACGATTCTCATGAGCCCACCGAAATTGGTTGATGCCTAAAATATGCGCCTATAGACTGGCGAGCGCAAGCTGCGATGGTGGGAGCCGATATGACCTTCACGACCCAGGCCCAGGTGCGTTTCGCGCACGTGGATGGCGCCGGCATCGTTTTCTATCCGCGCTATTTCGAGATGTTGAATGGCGCGGTCGAGGATTGGTTCGAGTCCTTGGGGTGCCCGTTCAACAGCATGCATCGGCAGCGCCAGATGGGCGTGCCGACCGTCAAGCTCGAGTGCGAATTCCTAGCGCCCAGCGAGCTCGGCGACGTGCTCACCATTCGCATCGAGCCCACCCGCCTCGGGCAGTCCAGCTGCACGCTGAACTACTCCGTCTCCGCCAATGGCACTGAGCGGCTGCGCGCCTCGGGCGTGCTGGTCTGCATGAATACGGCGCTGAAGAAATCCATGCCTTGGCCGGAGGACCTGCGCCCCCGGATGCGGGCAGCAATCGGCATTGTCGAGCGCCCCACACTCTTTTAGCATTAAAGTATCCCGGATCCGCCCATGTCCACCTCCTCCTCAGCGCCACCGCCCGCCTTCGCCGAAAAGCTCGGCGGCGCGCCTCATAGCAAAGCGTCCCTGCGCCTTTGGCTGCGGCTGCTCAGCTGCTCGATGATCATCGAGCGGCGCGTCCGGGCCCGCCTCGAGCAGGATTTCGAGTCGACGCTGCCGCGTTTCGACGCGATGGCGGCACTGGAGCGCGAGCCGGACGGCCTCACCATGAGCCAACTGTCCGCCGCCCTGCTGGTTTCCAATGGCAATGTCACGGGCATCGTGAACCGCCTGATCGAGGAATCGATGGTGGTACGCACGTTTGAATCCGACGACGGGCGGGTAGCCACGGTGCGGCTCACCCGTAAAGGCCGGGAATCGTTTCAGAAGATGGCGCGGGCCCACGAAGCGTGGGTCGACAAAATGTTTGCGGGCTTGAACGAGCGACAGATCGAGCAACTGATGAAGCTGCTGGCCGACGTCCGGCATTCGATCGACGACAACCCGGTCTAAGCGCTGTCCAGCAGTGCCGCGCAGTTTTCGTTCTTCGCCAGGCCCGGATCGACGAAAGCAACGATTGCGGCAATCGGCGTGAGCACGGCGCCGATTGCGGTCGCGACTGCGCCCTGCGTCGCCACCTTACCCACATCCACGCCGATGCTCGGATCGCGCAGGTGCCCATGGACCTCGACCGGCGTGCGCAGTCGCGCGATGCGAAGTTTTTTCGGCTCGCCCTTGATGGAAAGATCGAGCTCCTCGGGCCCCAGACGAATCTCGCCACGGCCCTGGATGCGCACATCCTTCGTGTCGAAGACCACATTGTCAGCGCGCATCCTACCGTCCTTCACCTCGAATTGAGCGACCCCGCAGCGAATCGGCGCCTTCTCATCGTCGCCTTTCAACAGCAGCCCCAAGCCGCGCGCGACGTTGATGCCGGTGAGCTCGGCGAACGCCGCGTTGACCTGTCCGCTCGGTAAAATGAACGAGACGCGCCCGTCTGCATCCGCCATCAAGTCGTGCACCGAATCCCCCTGGCCCTCGATGACGGCTCGCCCCTGGAGCACACCGGTCAATGGCGGCTGTGCATCGGGCTTCTTGCCTTTCAACTGATCGAGCTGCACATCCTTCGCCCGAAGATCCAGCTTGGTCTGCGGAATCTTGCCGCGGGCATCGATTCGAGCGGTGCCGCTCAACTGACCTTGGGGCAGTTCGAGCTCAAACGGCGCAAGGGCTAGCACGCCATCGTCCAACTTCACGTGAAATGCAACCTTCTGCATAGGGACCGAGCCTGCATCGATGGTCCGCGCTTCGAATCGCACATCCGCATCCATGGCACGAACGCGATCGACCTGCAGATGCGACGTTGGAAACAAGCGCGCGTTCGGATTCTTCGCCGCCGGTTTCGATGCCTCAGCCGCACCTTCCAGTGACCCAGGAGTCTCTGGCTCGGAACCCAGCGAGGCCGCGAGGTCCTTCAGTCGCAACTGCCGAGAGTGCAGATCTCCTGTGACGGCAGGTCGCTTCCGGGACGCATCGATAGTCAGCGCACCGCCGATATCGCTCTGTCCAACCTTGCCTGCCAGCTTCGTCACCTTCACCATCTTCACGTTTCGCTCGACATGCGCTGACAGCTCAAACGGCGGCGTGTTGGGCAACGCAAGCTGCGTCAGATAGTAAAGATCGGCGAGGTCGCCGCCTTTCGCATGAACGTTGAGTGCGACCTTGCCCAGATCGAACGGCTTCTTGACCGTGCCGTCGGACTCGACCCGAATATCCCCTGCCCGCACTTGTAACTTGAACGGATACGGCTCGTCCGGATCGAGATTGATCAACGGGCCGCCGCCCACGCTTAGATTGAACGGCTGTTCGTTGATCGTGCCCTTGCCCTTGACGTGAAAAGCGAACGTTTCTTTCTCGGCAATGGACTCGTGCGCCTGCACGGTGCCATCGACTTTGAGCTTGAGAATCTCGTCGCGAATCGTCAGCCGACCGTCGTCGATCAGAAAATCCCGGATCACGGGCAGCTTGGGCGGCTTGCCTGCGGGTGCATTGCTGGGACGCGTGTTCTGGAATGTCCAATTCGCGCGTCCTTGAACGTCGCGATGCAAGTACACCTCGGGCCGCACCAGCTCGACCCGCGGCAGGATGATGTCTCCTTTGAATAACGGCAGGAGTTTCAGCTGCACGTTGAGCCGATCGATGCGCGCCATCGGGCGGTTCGCTTCCCAAGGCGGGTTGCCGATCACCAGCCCTTCGACGCTCGCCCGCGGTGTCAGCGACCATAGGTGCACATCGAGCGGCCCGTCGATCTTCACCGTCCGACCCGACCGCGCGCTGGCCATTCGCTCGACCGGGCCCTTGAGTCGGTTCCAATCGGCGAAGGCCAATAACAGCAGGATTAGAACGAACAGTCCGGCCACGCTGAGGGCGGTCCACTTCAGCACGGCTCGCCAGGTCGGTGATCTCAATCGACGCGTTGGGGAGTTGGCCTCCATCTCCTTCAGCTCGTATAACCCGTGCAGCTCACCCCCTAACGATCGGCCACCCCGGGCCGTTCCTGCGTATTTCGTTGCGCCGACCGGCGCCATCTTTCAAAATCGCCTCTGAAATCACCGACTCAGGCACTTATCGATCATGTCCAGCCCGCTTCCCGAGGTCACCGACCAGCTCAATTCCCCCAGCTTCCTGCTCCCCGTCGAAGACACCAATTTTCTGCTACGAGACGAAATGCGAGCCGCGCGCTTCGCCCTCGAGTATTCCAAGGCGGATCTGCTGCTGCGGGACTGGGGCGTGCGTTCGACCATCATCGTCTTCGGTAGCGCGCGGGTGCCCTCGCCGGAGCGAATGGAATCGTGGAAGCAGGCGGCCGTGCAGCCCAGCGATGCCGAGAGGCAGAAGATGGAGCGGCAGTTGGGTTGGTACGAGGCCGCGCGTGAATTCGGGCGCATCGCGAGCGAGCGCGGTGGCGCGAAAGCGCCCAGAGATCGATGGCGAGACAATGTGATCGCGACGGGCGGCGGCCCGGGCATCATGGAAGCAGCGAACCGCGGTGCCTACGAAGCCCACGCGCCGACCATCGGCTTCAACATCACCCTGCCGCACGAACAACTGCCGAATCGCTACACCACACCGGAGCTGACGTTTCGCTTCCATTACTTCGCGATGCGTAAGATGCACCTGGCCATGCGCGCCAACGCGCTGGTGGTGTTCCCGGGCGGCTTTGGCACCATGGATGAGCTGTTCGAATTGCTGACGTTGCGCCAGACCGGCAAGGCTCCGAGCATTCCCATCGTGATGTTCGACCGCCGCTACTGGCAGCGTTTGTTGAACCTCGAGGTGCTGCTGGAAGAGTCGATGATCAGCCCGGACGATCTACAGCTGTTCGATTACGCCGACTCGGCCGAAGATATCTGGCGCATTCTGATCGAGCGCGGTTTGCGCACTTCCTAGAGGCATCCGTGAACATTCGAGCCCGTCCCTTGCGCTGGCCGCTGGTTGCCGCCCTGCTCTTGCTCGCCACCGGCTGCGCCGTGCTCGCCGCGCGAAAACTCGATACGCAATACGGCACGACGGCGGCCAAAGAATTCACGCCCGAGAGCTCGGCGCCAGTGTCTTACGAAAAAGACATTCGGCCGTTGATGGAGAATCGCTGCCTCGTCTGTCATGGCTGCTACGACGCCCCGTGCCAGCTCAAGCTCGACTCCTACGAAGGCATGCTGCGCGGAGGGAGCAAGGATCGCGTCTATCACTCCGCCCGACTGACACCCGCCGCAACGTCGCGACTGTTCGAAGACGCACAGACCACGGCGCAATGGCGCGAACGCGGCTTTCATCCGGTGCTCAACGAGCGCCGCGACGAGAGCACCGCCAACCTGCAGGCCGGCCTGCTGGCCCGCATGCTCGAGCTCAAACAACAGCATCCGTTACCCGAAGGCAAGATCCTGCCGGAGAGTTTCGACTTCTCGCTGGGTCGCGCCGAGCAATGCCCGAGAATCGAAGAGTTCGAAACCTTCGCTGACAAGTATCCGCTGTGGGGCATGCCCTATGGCCTGCCGCCGCTCAGCGACCAGGAGCACGGCAAACTCATCGGCTGGTTGGCAGCGGGAGCGCCGGCCACGGGGCTCGCACCGCTCAGCGACCAGATGACCAAGGAGCTGAACTACTGGGAAACGCTGTTCAACGGCGACAGCTTGAAACATCAGCTCGCCGCGCGTTACGTGTTCGAACATTTATATCTCGCCCACATCTACTTCGAAGACAAGGGCGCCGATACCGTGTTCTTCAAGGTGGTCCGCTCACGCACACCGCCCGGACAACCGCTCGACATCATCAGCACACGCCGCCCCTACGACGATCCCGGTGTGCCGCGCGTGTACTACCGACTGTGGCGCGATCCCGCGAGCATCGTCGCAAAGACGCACATGCCCTATCTGTTGACCCCGGCGCGCCGCGATCTGTGGCGCAAGTGGTTCATCGATACTGACTACACCGTCGAATCGCTCCCCGGTTATGACGCGCGTACCGCGTCCAACCCGTTCTACACCTACCAACGCATTCCTTATCGGTCGCGTTACAGCTTCCTGCTCGATGAAGCGGAGTTCACCATCATGAACTTCATCAAGGGGCCGGTGTGCCGGGGCAACGTTGCACTCGACGTCATCCAGGATCGGTTCTGGGTGTTCTTCACGTCGCCGGAGTCGGCGGTCGGCCCGGAGTTCTCGCAGTTCCTGGCGAATCAGGACGAGAATCTGAAATTGCCCGCCGGCGTCGAAAGCGGACTGTGGTCGATGACCCATTGGCTCAGCTACGCGGGCGCGCAGCGTCGCTACCTCGAAGCCAAGGGAAATTTCATTCGCAAGAACGCCGACGCGCTCCGCGCCGCCGGACTCAACACCTTCTGGAACGGCGAAGGACACAATCCGAATGCCGCGCTCACCGTGTTCCGTCATTACGACAGCGCCACTGTCGTGCAAGGGATGGTCGGCACCCAGCCGCAAACCGCCTGGCTGATCGACTATCCCATTCTGGAACGCATCCATTATCTGTTGGTCGCGGGCTTCGATGTGTATGGCACGGCTTCGCACCAGGCGATGACCCGCATGTATATGGACTTTCTGCGCATGGAGTCGGAAATGAACTTCGTCGGCTTCCTGCCGCCGGAGCGACGCAAGGCCGAGATCGATCAGTGGTATCGCGGCGCCGAGAAGGACGTGCGTGAATATCTGAATGCCTATTTCGAGCGCGAAGCGTTGCTGCCGCCCTTCAAGGCAATCACCGACGATCCCAAGACCGAACTGTTCGTCGCGCTCCGCAAACGAATGGCGCCGATCCTGAATCGGAGCAACGATCTGTCGCGCTCCGGCTTATCGGCCCGTAGCATCGCGGCGCTCGCCGAGCTTGATAACCTGCGCGGCGTGGCCGCGTCTGTCGTGCCGCAAGTGACGCTGATCAACGTCAAGGGTCATGGCCTGCTCACGCTGTTGAGTAACAGCGCCTACACCAACATCGCCTCCATGTTCGGCGAAGCGAATCGCCGTCTGGTGGCGGAAGACAGTGTGACCTTGGCCAACGGCGTCATCGGCGCCTATCCCAACGTGTTCCTCGACGTGAGCGAAGCGGACCTGCCGCAACTCGTGAGCCGCATCCAGCAACTGCGTAACGAAGAAGACTATCGGGCGCTGCTGGACCGTTTCGGGGTTCGCCGTACCGATCCTCGCTTCTGGTCAGTGAGCGATCAGATGCTGAGCAAATATCGTCACGCAGAGCCGCTTACCGCGGGTGTGCTCGATTACAGCCGTTACGACAATCGGTGAGCCACAGCGGCATCCCGACAATCGATCAATGCGTCCAGTAATACCCGGCGAACGGTCTCTGCTGTGGCCAGATCTCATCCATCGTCCGCGCGTTCCATATCACACCGTTCTTGATGACGTATCGCAGCGAGTTGCTATGGCGGATGTCTACGAGCGGGTTCTCATCCAGCACGATGAGGTCGGCGATCTTACCGGCCTGTAATGAACCGATATCCTCTTCCAGCCCGAGCGCCTGCGCGGCGGCAATCGTGCCCGCGCGCAATGTTTCCAGCGGCGACAGGCCGCCCATCGCCATGGCCCAGAGCTCCCAATGCGCACCCAATCCTTGTCGATTGCCATGCGCACCGAGCACCACCCTGCCGCCCTCGTGCGCGATCTGCGCGGCGCTTGCGCCCAGTTGCATGAAGTAGAAATCCTCCTCCGGACGCATCTCGCGACGGCGCGCGTTGACGGCAATTTCCTCGTAAGGAGTAAAGCGCAGGAGCTGCGGATCCCGGAACACGTCACTGTGCTGCAGGAAATAATCTTCCGCCGAGCCATTCGGCCCGACGATCAGCGTCGGCACGTAGTAGGTACCCGTGGCGGTGATCAGCGAACGCACATCTCTATAGAGCGTGTCCGTTTTGATGGAGTGCTCCAGCGTCGTATAGCCATCCATCAGCAGGGTCAGGTCAAACGCAATCTTCTGCGAGCCTTCGGGGATGATGGGTAACCCCTCTTCTCGCGCCGCTTGCACCAGCCACTGTCGCTGATCGCGCCGTGGCAGCGTGTATTGTTTGATAGAGGTCGCGCCGAGCTTTTTCAGGCGCCTCACCTGCATGCGTGCGTCCTCCAGGTTCTGGACGGATCGCGAGAAGGCGGTATCGGCGAAGTAAATGGGTTGACCGCTGCTGTAGACACGTGGCCCGAGGGTGCGGCCCATCTCGATCATTTCTGCCTGGGTGAAGATGGATTGCGAACGCGCCGAGGGATCGCGCACCGTGGTCACGCCGTACGCCAGCTGCGTCACGTAGCCCCAATCGTTCTCGACAAAGATTTCCGCGTTCCGATTTTCCCGATAGTGTGCGTGGGCATCGATCAATCCCGGCATGATGGTCTTGCCGGACACGTCGATCACCTTGGCCGAGGGCGCGGCGATCTCGCCCATCGCAGCAACCGCTTTGATTCGATTGTCGGCGATGAGGATATCGCCACGCTCGAACACACCCGCATCGCTCATCGAAATGATGCGCGCCCCCCGCAGCAGCACTTCACCCTTTGCGCCCGCGCGGGGTTCGCTCAATTTGATCGCCGTACGCGATGGTTTGGCGGCCTCGCGGAGCGAGCCATCGAACGGTCTGCGGAAATATTCCGGCCCCCAGCCCCAGGTCACCGCGGAACCGTCGTGCGTCCAGTTGACGAAGTAACCGCCCTCTTCGCTCAGCTTGACGACGGGCACGGCTCCGCCACTCAATTTCACATCGACCGGAGTGTCGCCAACCGGTCCGGACAGCGGCGCGAGATACACCTCGAACTGCTCGGTGAAGGCGATCCACTTGCCATCGGGCGACGGCATCAGATCGTCGGCGAAGTTGAAACGCATGAGTGCGCGCCGATCCGATCCGTCCAGGCGGATCGAGTACAAGGTCGTAGGCTGACGCTTCGCCGGCGTTTCGGAGAAGTAGATGCGCTCGCCGCGCGCATCGAAGCTGGGGCGCATTTCCTGGCGACGGTCGCCGCGCGATTGCACCTCGACGACGAGATGGGTCGGCCCCGCCGAGGCCGTCTCGATCCAACGCACACTTTTCAGCAAGTTCTCTTCGAGGTTCGGCTCACCCCGCGCCTCACCGCCCGAGCTTTGCAGGAAGACGAGCTTGCGACCGTCGCTCGACCACGCCAGGTGCTCATAGTGACCTGCCACTTGGGTGAGGCGGATCGGCTGGCCGCGAACCGTCGATGTCTTATAAATATGAGCGCCTTCCCGATCGGACCAGCCCACGTAAGCCAGCCACCGGCCATCCGGTGAAATCGCTGGCGAATATTCCAAGCCCGGGCCGTCCCCGATGGGCCGTGCCGTGGCCTTTGCGATGTCATAGCGATAGTTCTTGCCGGCGGCGCTGAAGAACAACGTCTTGCGATCCGGACTCTCATGAGTCCAACGAAGCAGCTTCGCCTGTACCGGCCCATCGTCGATGCGACTCTTTACTTCAAGCCGTCGTTCGAGCTGTTGCTCGAAGTGCGCGATGAATGGAATCACCGTAGAAACATCGCGCGCGATATCGTGGCGCCGGATCTTGCCGCGCGCCGCGTACAGAATGGCGGAGCTGTCTGGCGTGAACGCATATCCCGGCAGCTCATCCATATCGCGCAAAGAATTGCCTTGCTGATCCCAATCGAGAGCGACGTTCAGCACTCGTTCGGCGCCAGTGGCCAGGTCACGCAATACCATGCGCTGGCGCGGCTCCATATCGAACCGACGTCCGAACGCGAGCCAACGGCCGTCGGGGCTGAGCGCCGGACGCACGGCTCCGCCATAACCTTGAACGAACGGCTGAGTCTCGCCGGTGGCGGCATTCAAGCGCTCGATGCCGGCGCCGCCTTCGCCACCCGTGGTGAGATTGAAATAGATCCAACGGCCGTCCGGTGAGACGGCCGCGCCGAGCGCATCCTTTTGCTTGTCGACCAGCTTGGTGCCCGCCGCGCCATCGAGCGACAGCAAATAAAGATCGAGCGCGGTATTGGGCTGCCGATCGTCGTGACGGCTCGCCACGATTCGCGTGCCGTCAGGCATCCATTCGGGAGAAGAGAAACTCGCGTGCGGGTCGCTCGTGACCGCACGCGGATTCGATCCATCGGACTGAATTGTCCAGACCTGGCTGCCGCCGTCGCGATCGGAGATGAACACGATGCGCTTGCCGTCCGGCGAGAAGCGCGGCTGCATATCGAACGCCGCTCCCTGAGTGATTCGCATCGCTTCGCCGCCGGCGACCGGCAACGTGTACAGATCGCCGAGCACGTCGAACACCAGAGTCGAGCCGTCGGGCGATATGTCGAGCGACATCCAGGTTGCTTCATCGAGCGTGAGCCGCAACGGTACGGTCGGTTCAGCGGCCGCGGCGACGGCCCCCGCCGCATTCCAGGCAACCGCCAGCCACAGCATTCGACTCAGCATCACGACCTCAAGCCGTAAACAGATGAAACAAGTTGGTCACCGTGAAGTTCAAGATGGCCCAGATCGTGAACAGCAGCGAGCACTCCACCCCGAGTGACATGCGCTGCTGGGTCGGCGTACGCATTGCCAGGTGCAACACCCCATACGCCAGCGGGATCAGGAACATGTTATTGGCGTTGGCGCCCTTGAGCACGAAGTCCAGCGTTCGCAGGTCGACCAGGATGAACGACAGCCACAGTAGCGGAAACGCAATCTGCAGCGTGCGCATCCAGTTCACTGCGCTCTGGGCGCGCCCGGCAGCGTCCCACCGTCCCACGCCGATCTGTCTCAGAAAGTCCGCACCGATGCGCCCGGAGGACGCGGAAAATACCAGCAAGGTGGCGAACAAAGTACAGAGGGCGCCCACCATGAACACGTAGAAGGCCCAATCGCCGAAGCTCTTGGTGAAGATCAGAGACACCTGCTCCACCACGCGCACGCCTTCTGGAAGGACTTTGAGACGAGCCAGTACCGCCGCGCCCAGCAGGTAATAGACGCAGGTGACGAAGAGCGCGATGCACGTGCAGACCAGGGCATCTGTGGTCAGCACTCGCATCCAACCGCGATAGCGTGCACGCCATTCCGGAGTGTCTTCCTGAGGACCGACAAATTCCGGGTAACCCTTCTCCTTCACCCAGTAGGGGTACATGAACAGCTCTACGGCTGTCGTGCCCACAGCGCCCATCAACGCGAGCGCGACGAATGCGCCGTCCGCAGGCAGCGCGAAACCAAAACCCGACACGATCTCCGGAGCCGTAATGGCGTACGGCGTGCCTTGCAATAGCAACAGCGACGTGACGACGACCAGGCTGAAGCTGGCGACCAGCGTCATGACCATCTTTTCCAGGTCCTTGTACAGCCCACGCCACAACAGGATGGATAGCACGACGAACACCACCACCGCCCAGGCGCGAGGTGACATCCCGGGAAAAATCACCGCCAGCACGCCGGAGACCGACCCGAGAATACCGATCAACGTGAGGGTCACCGAGAGATAGCCGGCGATGCACAGCCAGACGAGCCAGGACGTGTTACGAAAGCGCGGCCCGGGGATGCGATCCAGGATCTGGATGGTGGTGCGGTTGTGCAAGATGCATTGGCGACCCAGCTCCAGCTGGATGAAGAACTTCGCCAGGCAGGCGAACACCACGCCCCAAAGGAAAATGAAACCCACCTGCGCGCCGACGCGCGGCGTGACCAGCAGCTCGCCTGCGCCGACGACCGATCCGGCGACCACGACGCCAGGACCGACGTTACGTAACAATCCCCCGAGTGTTCTCGGCGGCTCGCGCACACCGTGAGTTTCCAACGTTGCCATGACGCCAGTATCCCCCTCGACAGTTATACGTTGAGTATCGAAGCAAAGAATGCTTTGACCGGTTCGAGAATCTCGTAGCCTTGGTGTGCCACACCGGCGACCACATCGTGACGTACCTGGATGCCCGCACGCTCCAGACTGGCCCGCAGCGATGAGATGCGATCCAGCCGCGTGCGGCCGGCGTCGTTGACTCCCTCCATCCACAGTCTGCTGTCCGGTGCGATTGTGATTTCCGTAGTGTCGGTGTCTTCCGCTCCGATCACGGTCTGCACGGGCACAGCGCGCATCGACGCGTAATCCAACGACACTCCGAACTGCTCCTCGAAGTCGCGCACACCGCAATGCCAGTCCTGACGCTCATCGAGCAACGTCACCATCCCGGGTGCGCCGATGGAAACACCCGACAACCGACGCGGATGCAGGTAAAAAAATCGATGCGCGAAATGACCGCCGCCGGAAAAGCCGTGCAACAGGAAGCGCCGGGCGTCCAATCCATAGCGGCTCGCGACTTCCTCGATCATCGCTAGCAGCACCAGGTCGTAGCGGATATCGTGGAATTTGATGAACTTGTAGTTGTTGAGCTCGCGCGGCTCGATGATCCCCACCGGAAACAGCGGCGTCAGCACGACGCAGCGATGCTCTTCGGCGAATGGCGCGAACAAGCTTCGATAGATCTGCGGGGTACGGTTCGTGCCATGAACCAGCACCACGAGCCTATAGCTCGTGGCGGATTCGAACGAGAAATGGGTCGGCACGTAGAGGTAGTAACCGAAGCGCTGATCGGCCAGGCAGGCGTTGTACGCCGTCTCGCCGCGCTCGTAATCATTCAGCGCCGGACGGATCTCGCGACTCATAGCTTCACCTTGCGCGTTTCCGGCATGGTCAGATAGACCAGCAGGGAAATGAAGATGCAGCTAGCCACGTACTTATAAAACAGGTCCTCGTGTCCCAGCTCTTTGAGCCAGAGCGCGACATACTCTGCGCTACCGCCAAAGACGGAAACAGCGATCGCATAGGGAAGCGCGACGCCGAGCGCGCGGATCTCCACCGGAAACAGTTCGGCCTTCACGACCGCGTTGATGGAGGTGTAGCCGGAGACGACGATCAACATGCCGAGAATCAGCAGGAAGGCGACCACGGGCGAGCTTACCGTCGCCAGCATCGATAGCGCAGGCACCGTCAGCAATGTGCCGAGCACGCCGAAGCCGATGAGCAAGGGTCGCCGCCCGATCCGATCGGACAACGCACCGAACACCGGCTGCAAACACATGAACGCGAACAGCGCCGCTGTCAGAACCAGCGTCGAATGCTCCTTGCTCATGCCCGCGGTGTTGACCAGGAACTTCTGGGTGTAGGTGGTGAATGTGTAGAACGCGAGCGTGCCGCCCATGGTGAGCCCCACCACGATGGCGATCTGTCGCGGGTAACCCAACAACGTACGCAACACACTCACGCCGGGCGTTCGTGGCTTTGCGTGCGTAAATGATTCCGTCTCCACCAGGTTGCGACGAATGTACAGCGCGACCAAGGCACAGCCTGCGCCGATGACGAACGGAATACGCCAGCCCCAGTCTTCCAACTGCTCCGGCGTCAGCAACACGAACTGAAGCAGCATCAGTGTCCCGAGCGCCAGCAGCTGGCCCATGATGAGCGTGACGTACTGGAAGCTCGAGTAGAACCCTCGGCGATTTTCCGCCGCGATCTCGGAAAGATACGTCGCGCTCGCGCCGTACTCGCCGCCGACGCTGATTCCCTGCAGCAGCCTGGCGAATACCAGGATGATGGGAGCCGCGACACCGATGGTTTCATACTTCGGCGTGAGCGCGATGATCAACGATCCGGCGCACATGACCAGCACCGACAATGTGAGCGCCGCCTTGCGGCCGTGACGATCGGCATAGGTTCCCATCAGCCAGCCGCCGAGCGGCCGCACCAGGAAGCCGACACCAAAGATGGCCGCGGTGTTCAGCAACTGCGCAGTACGATTCGATCCGGGAAAGAAGGCGTCCGCGAAGTACAACGACATCGCCGCGTAGGTGTACCAGTCATACCACTCGACCAGGTTGCCCGAAGACGCGCCGACGATGGAACGAATGGTGTCGCGTTCGCCTGCGCGCTCCGCCACGGGGACGATTCGAGGTTGCGCCGACATGGGCTATCTCGGAATCAGCGGCAGCGTGACATGCGACGGATAACGCTTGTTGTGATACACGGTCTGCGTTGCCGATTGCGTTCCGGTATCCGTGGCGAAGGCATTGCCCGTGTTCGGATTGCGATCGAAACGTGGAAAGTTGCTGCTCGATATGTCGATGCGGATGCGATGACCTTTCTTGAATAGATTGCTGGTGGCCCACAGGTCGATGACGTACTCGTTCACGGCCCCCGGCTCGATCAACGCCGGCTGCTCGAACGACTTTCGATAGCGCGCACGGATGATGCCGTCGACCAGATTGTAGGCCTTGCCGTCTGGATGAACGTCGAGCAGTTTGGCCGTGAAATCGGTGTCTCGCGCGGTGGACGCGGCATAGAGCGTCACCAGAATCGGCCCGGTCACTTCGACGTCCTTGTCCAGCGGCGCGGTGCTGAACATCAGCACATCGTCGCGGCCATCGAGCGAGGACTGATCGAATGGGCCGGCCGGCAACGGAGCAAACATCAGATTGCCGCCGATGGTCGGCACCGGATTCTCCGGGTCGTAGATATAACTATCCGTCGGCTCGCCAGCGCCCGGCGCGGTGCGTTCCAATCGACCGTTGCCGGCGCGAGTATTCGCCTTGCCGGCGCTGCGTAAGTAGAACTTTGTGTACTGAGCGCGGGCCAACGGCCATTCCTGCTCGTCACGCCAGCGATTCTCGCCCATGACGAAGAGCTTCACCGGCGCCTCTTGCATCACGCCGTTGTCCTGACCTTTGAGCCAGTAGTCGAACCAACGCTGGTGTAGCGTCTCGAACTTGACCACGGAGTCGGGCCCGAAATCCAGATCGCCCAGTTGTTGCTTGGGAAACTCGGCGTGCGGCCACGGACCGATGATGAGCTTCTGACCGTTGCGGGCACGTGGGCTGCGCGCCTTGGTGCGCATGTCGGAGAAGCTTGTGAGACTGCCGCGCTGGAACACGTCGTACCAACCGGCGATGCTGTACGCCGGAACATCCGTCTCGGCGGCGCGCGACTCCACGTCCAATGCCTCCCAGAAAGAATCGTAGCTGGGGTGCGCGATCCAATCGCGCCAATGCGGCATGTCGCGGCCCAGCGCCCGATCCATGGTCGCGAGCGGCAGGTGGCGCATCATTCGTTTCCAATCGTACTTGCGCGTCTGATTGGTGTGGCCGGCCATGAGCGTTGCCCAATCGATGCGTGACGACAACGACAACGCGCCGCCCGGGTACGCGACGTCCTTGTAGTAGTTGTAGGGAGTCATTCGCGGAGCGATGGCAACCAGCGACGGTGCACGCAAATGAGCACTCAACCACTGCGCCGATGCGAGATAGGAGCCGCCGAGCATGCCGACCTTGCCGCTCGACCAGGACTGCGAACCAGCCCACTGCTGAGAGTCATAGCCGTCCGCCCCTTCCGACGAATAGGTGTAGAAGCTGCCTTCGGAATCGTAGCGGCCGCGCACGTCCTGATGCAGAAACACGTAGCCGCGCTTCGCCCAGGCGTGTCCTTCAGCCACCGAATCGTCATCCGAGCCGTTGTCGTAGGGATCACGCGCGAGAATCACTGGATATTTGCCATCAGCTGCGGGTCGATAGACGTCCGTGGCCAGCCGCACGCCGTCGCGCATCGGAACCATCACGTTGAACTCGACGATGACGTCGCTGCTATCGTACGGACTCACCCGCTCCTGCGCGGCGGTGGGCGCTATGAACGCCAGTGCGGAAATCAGCAGCGCGAACGCTGCGCCTGTGACTCTCACCATGATCGGCCTCTTCGGATGAATGTCTGTTATCGCTCTCGAACCCGCAGCGGGCGGCTGACCCATTGCGCCGGCTTCACGTTCTCGAGACGCTGCTGCCTGCGTCCACGCGGCGTCAGATAGGTGACTTCGACGGTCACCCGCTTCGCATCGATGAACCCGAAGCGCACGGGCATCGCACTCTGCGCGTTGTAGCCGTCACCGCTGGAAACAATCTGAGTACCGAGCAGGCGACCGGCTGGGTCGAACACCCTCACTTCGCTACCGACTCGGGTCGCGCGGCCGCGCCAGTCGACGACTGCGACTTGCATGGAACGTCCACGCGCCTGCGGGCTCATCTCGTTACGAAACACCGGCTCGCCCGCATCGGTCGAGTAGCCTTGCGTCAGCGCCACATCGAGGTCGCCGTCACTATCGAAGTCTGCCCATTGCACGCCGTGATCCGCCGCATTGAGCGGACTATCTTGGCCGAGCACGTTCGAAAACCTGCCGCCGTCGTTGCGGAACAGATGCGATGCCGGTCGAGAGACTTCACCCTCCTTGTGATAATCGGTGACGTACAGATCGAGATCGCCGTCGTTGTCGTAGTCACCCCAGCTCGCGGACACCGCGTGTCCCTCGACGGCAACGCCCGCCTCCCCGCCCACGTCTTTGAAAGCGCCGCCGTCGTTGCGGTACAGCCGGCTCACGCCGTACATGGCAACGAAGAAATCGAGATCGCCATCATTGTCATAGTCGCCGACGGTGCAGCCCACGCCGCCTTCGGATGAGTCGCGCCCGCTGCTCGCCACGCCCAGCGAGCCCGCGATATCTGAGAATTTGCCGGCGTCGTTGCGATAGAGCGCATCGGTGTCGCCGCCCTGATTGGCCAGAAACAAATCCAGGTCGCCGTCCTGATCCATGTCGAACCAGCACGCTCCCACGGTGCGTCGCTGATCGGCGAGCCCGAGCGCGGCGGCCGTCTCGACGAATCGACTACCGTCGTTCCGGAACAGCAGGTTGGCTCCGGAGCGATTGGCAATGTGAAGATCGAGATCGCCATCGTTGTCGTAGTCGATCCAGCTCGCATGGCGGCTGGTGATCGCGCCAGGCGCTATGCCCAGCTCCGCGGCGACGTCATTGAAGCCTTTGGCGCGATCGTTCCTGAACAGATAGCCGCGATCTTTCGCTCCCACGTACAGATCCGGATCCCCGTCGCCGTCGAAATCGCCCCAAGCCAGCGCCCGCGCCTCTGGCCCCTCGGTCGGCAAGCCGAGTTGTGCGCCCACCTCTTTGAACGATCCGTGATCGTTGCGATACAGGCGCACCGCGCCGCTGCGGAAACTCACGGCAAGATCCGCATCCCCGTCAGCATCGAAATCCGCCCAGGCGTTGGAGAACGCGCCTGGTGTCGCGAAGGTCTCCGGCTGCACCGGCGTGAACGCGTCGACGGTGCTACCCTGAGAGGACGCTGATGGCCCGGCGGCCATCAGCGCGAGTGCGAGGCGGAGGTGGCGAACCTGCTGTTTCGTCATGCGCTCTACTCAGAACGAGGTGGCGGTGCGCAGCGTGATGGTCCGTCCGCGGCCTGCGTAGTAGAGCGACGGCGCCGTGGTCGCCGCTTGACCGTAGTAAGTGATGTACTGCTCGTCGAGCAGGTTGCTCACCGAGAGGCTCACCGTCGCCCACTTGAACGCCGCTGCCACGGTCGCATCGACGTTTGTGTAACCATCGAAGTGGGCCGTCAAAGCACCGGCGGCGTTGTGGAAATCGCGGTCCTCGTACTTGGAGGCCTGCAAGCGGGCGCTGAAAATTCCCTGGGGCGTGAAATCGACGCCGACGAGCCAACGGTTCGCACCGACTTCGCTGGCGCCCAGGTCCGAGTCCAACCGACCATCGGAGTTACTGTCGTACTCGCCATCCAGCATCGAATAGTCGACCGAGAATGCCAGCCACTGAGCCGGCTCCACCTTGACCGAGAATTCCCAACCGCTGGTCTCGGTGGCCTGTCGCGCCAGATCGAATGTGCCATCGAGGCGAGGCAGCAGCCGCTGACCATAGTCCGACTTGGATTCGAAGCGCGCCACTCGCACCTCGCCGAGCTCGATCTTGTACGAGCCGCCGATCTCACGATTGATCGTCACCAGCGGACCGATATCCAGCAGCGTGTCGACCGAGGTGCCGAAGGTCGACACCGAGCGCAGCACCCGGCCCACATCGGGCATCGAGTACGCCTGGGCGTACGAGGCATAGAAACTCAGCTCATCGGTCGCATCGACGACCGCGCCATAGTTGTAGAGCACTTCGTCGAAGTCGCGCTTGCCGCCCTCGACGGTGACGCGCTGGAAGTCCGCACGATTGCCGGCGCGAGTGACATAGGTCGGCACTTCGAGCTCGGCGTACTCATAACGCGCACCGCCGCTGAGCGACAACCAGCTCAGAGCCTTGTAGTTGAGCTGCAGGAAAGCAGCGTGGTTGTAGAACGTGGTCGGCGGCACCGACACGCGATTGGTCGCAACCAGCGGCTGTGACGTGAGATCACGCAAGAAGTCATAGCCCACGATCAGATCGACGGGCGTGCCGGCAATGTGCTGCTTGCCGTACGTGAGGCGCGAGCCGTACTTCTCCGAGTTGTTCTGCGATTGATCGAACAGCGTGCCCACCGGGGCGATCGCCGGATCCTGGAACGACGCAACGATGTCGCCGCCGAACAGCGACTCGAAGTTCTGGTAATACGCCTGCGCGGCAAACGTTCCGCCGAACAACGCTTTATGCGTGTAGTCGAGCGACATCGTCAACACGTCGTTGAACGGCAGCTCGCCGAGCGGATCGCCTTTGACCGAGATGGCTGGACGCTTGAGGGCGCGGTTGCCGTCGATGCGCACATAGTTGCCGTTCTGCTCGAGATAGAAGTCGCTGACCATCAATTGCAGGCGCTGGTTCTCATCCGGCTCCCAGCCTGACTTCAGGAAGAAATTACGGCTGTAGGAATCGGCGATGTCGCCGTCCATGTTCTCGATACCGATGGTCTGGTCGTTGGCGTCGAACATCACGCCGCGCTCTTCATACGAGACCGCTCCGGTCACGTCGAAATCGCCGAGCTTCTGTGCCGCCAGGTAGTGGGCGCGCCAGCCGAAGCCGTCGCTGTCGAAATCGTCGTTGTTGGAGACGCTCACCGAAGCGCGTTGATGCAACTCACCGCTGCGCGGCGGGCTGACCGTGATGAAGTTGATCATGCCTCCGGTACCGCCCAAGCCCTGAATGGCATTGGCGCCGAAGATGACTTCGACACGCTCGATCACCTCCATATCGATCGTGACACCTTCGCGGCCACCCGGACGCAGCGGCGTGGACTGCGGCACACCGTCGACGAGATAGAGCGGCGTGCGGCCTCGGAATGTTTCACCGCCGCCGCTCAGCTTCTGACGGCTGGGCGCGAAACTCGGCACCAGGTTCGACAGCAGTTCCGTCGGTGTCACGGCCAGCGTCTGCTGCAACCGGACTTCGTCTTCCTGGAACACTTCAATCTTGTTGGGCAGCGACTTCGCGCTCATGCCCACGCGCGAGGCCTGGACGACGATTTCCTCGACCGCCGCGTCCTCGCCGGCGACCGCGAACGCCGGCACGCTGACCAGAGCGAGCGCCGACGCCAGGGACAGATCGAGCCTGAACTTATGCATGTCTCCCCTCCTATCTTTTGTCATTACCCACATCCCCAAGCGCGTAGCGCTTGACTGGTATAATGATTAAAAAGAAAACCACATGCAATAGACTTTCACAAAACAGAACGCCAAAGATAGGACCAATAGCAATAAATAATGCCGCGTAAGCCATGGCTGACGCGTCTTCCTTTGAACAGATCTGGGAACGGCGCGGGCGTGCCTGCCCGCGCCAGGGATCAAGCCTTGGCCGTGGGCCCGGCTTCGCCGCCGCGGAAGGCGGAAAGTGTTTCGCCGGCCACCTGCAGGTGTCGACGCATCAACGTGGCGGCCCATTCGAGATCACCCTTCTTCAGGGCATCCAGAACCGCGAGGTGTTCACGCGCCGAATCGGCGACGCGTGCACGCTGATAGAAAGATTCGTACTCGACCACTCGGCGCAGCTGGTTGTGCTGACGGATCGCCTGCAACAGGAACTCGTTCTGCGAGAACTCCACCAGCGTTTCGTGGAAGCGGGTGTTGTATTCGAAGAACTCGCGGCCGGTGAGGTCGCCCATGTCGCCCTTGAGCAGCTTCATCTGTTCGGCGTATAGCCGCTCGAACTGCACCGGATCCACTTTGTAACGCGACGACTGCATCGCCGAGGGCTCCAGGGCCAGACGGAATTCGTAGCTGGCGCGGTAACCTTCCACGGTGTTGACCATGGGAGTGAACAGCCAGCCATGTCCCTGGCTGCGGCGGATCAGTCCTTCATCGAACATGCGCAACAACACGTCCATCAGCAGGCCGCTCGACACGTTGTAGCGGCGCTTGATTTCGGATTCGCCGATCTGGCGATCGATACGGTCGGCAAAACGATCCCGGAGGATGGTCATGTAAAGTGTGTCAGCGGCGGTGTCCGGGACATCCGCCAGCCTCGCCTCGAGCTCCGAATTGGCGAGCGCGACCTGGTAGCCGGTGGCCGGCTCGAACTTGATCAGCTGCTGCTCGGTCAGCAGTTTCAGAGCATTACGAACCGGCGAGCGCGACACCCCGAACTGCTTTGCCAGGGTGCGCTCGGTCAGCGGGTCGCCGATGCTCAAACCGGCATCGCGCATGTGCTGCAGGATCTGCCGGGCCAGGCGCCCCTGCAGAACATCCCGGCTCTTCTTGACGGGAAGCTTTTTCTTGCCGGCGCGCGGCGCGGCCTTCGAGGCCGGTTTAGGCGCGGCAGCTGATTTGGCTGAGGACATGCAGACTGTTTGACGTTGGAGGAACCGTTGCTATGGTACCCCGGCGACCGGCGAGTCAAGGAGAGTCATCCGTGACACTCCCCAGGATAGCCCCGCCTACTTGTTCGCCGCCGGCATTTTCGGCACGACCGAGCCGCGCCAGAGACTGTTGCCCTTGCCCTCCATCTTGCCGTCCTCGCCGAACACAACGACGCTATTGAGGACCAGCGCCGCGTAGTAGCAGGCGGTACCTTCGCCAGCAGCGACCGCCGCCTTGGGCAGGCAGAGCTGATCGCCCTTGATCGACCAGGTGGCGTTCTTGAATTCGGTGAACGTGCGTTGCATGCACTGAGTCTCGTCGTGGATGAACAGACCGTCACCCTCCGCATTCACCTTCGGGCACCGCTCGAACTTCACTTCGGTATCGACGTTGTGCCAGCCTTCGACCTTGCCATCAGGGCGCAGATGCGCGGCGATCTTGCCACTCTGCCCCAGCGTGTTGCCGGTAAATACCTGTCGCAGCTGATTCGTCGTGAGCGCCGGCACGCTGAAAGCACGAGTCATCTTGGTGAAGCCCAGTCCGCCCTCGCCGCCCTCGCCAGCGAACACCTTGTCCAGCGCATGCGACAGCGAGCCGCCGGCAAATTCGTCCTGGCCCGCCGCCGACGGCGCGCTCGCGGTCTCGGCGACAACGGCCGGCGCCGCGGCACCCACCATCGAAAACACACCGAGCGCGCTCCACATCTTCAAACTGCTTCGATTCATGACATTGCCTCGTAAATAAACACTCGATCCGACCACTGCATCTGTCATTGGAACGGCACACGGTGGTGTGCCACGGGCATCCGGTTGCGCACGTCCACGACAGAGGAACGTTGCAAGGTGGCGGCGACGTAACCGATGCCATCCTCGGCTCGCGCGATTACCTGTCCCCACGGGCTGATCGCCATGGTGTTGCCGAAATTGGCACGCACTTCGTTGCCCACCCGGTACGGCCCGCTCTGATTCGCCGCCAGGAAATAAGTTTGTGTTTCGATGGCGCGGGCCCGACAGAGCACTTCCCAATGCGCCAGGCCAGTGACCAGCGTGAAAGCGGCGGGCACCACAATCGCGTCGACACCGCGTTTCGCCAGCGCCGCGAACAGCTCGGGAAAGCGCAAGTCGTAGCAAATGGCGCAGCCAAGCGAGAACTCACCGACGTTGAACGTCGCCAGCTCGCTGCCGCGCGAATACAGCGCCGACTCCTTATGCACGGAGGCGTCGGGGCCGATCATGTCGAACAGATGGATTTTCCGATAACGCGCCACTTGCCGCCCGCCGGCATCGAACACGAACGAGGCGTTGTACATGCGACCGTCGGCGCTTTCGTTGATGCTGCCGCCGTGAATGACGCAGCCCAGCTCGCGGGCCAAAGAAGCGAGCAATCGAAACGCTGGCCCCTCTCCCGCCACTTCGGCCGCCGCGCGTGCGCCTTCCGGGTTGCCACCTTGATAGGTCCAGATCTCCGGCAGCACGATCAGGTCGGGGCGCTCGGCCGCGGCGGAGTCACGAATCAGACGCTCCGCCATGGCCAGGTTGGCCTGCTTGTCGTCGCTGGAATTGAATTGCAGTAGTACAGCCTTCATGCCAATGCTCTCGAGAAGTAGTTACGAACGCGCACGCAGGCCGTACTTGCCAGGAGCAACCGGCCCGAGCTCCAGTGAAGCGGCAAGCAACGCGCGTGTATAGGGATGCGCTGGCTGGTCGAGCACTTCCGCCGTGGTTCCGCACTCGACCAGCTCGCCTCGATACAACACAGCGACGCGATCCGCGATGCGCTCGGCGACGGCCAGATTGTGAGTTACGAAGATGCACGCGAAGCCGTGCTTGCGCTGCAGACTCTCGATCAGAGCAAGGATGCGCGACTGCACCGATAGATCCAGCGCTGATACCGCTTCGTCGGCCACGAGCACTCGCGGCTGCGGTGCCAATGCGCGAGCTATACAAACGCGTTGGCGCTGACCGCCGGACAGTTGATGAGGAAACACATCGAGGAAACGTTCCTCCAGACCCACTTCCAGAAGCAGATCCGCGACACGACGTCGCGCTTCGCCGCGCTCGCGTGACACGCTCGGCGGGAATCCCTCTGCAACGATCTCGAACAGTGTCATACGCGGATCGAGCGCCGACGCTGGATCCTGAAAGACGATTTGCAGCTCACGCCGCGCTTCACGCAATGCCGCTCCGGTGAGCTGCGCAATGTCCCGGCCCGTGAACTTCACGCAGCCAGACGCGGGACGCAGCAGTCTCACCAGCACCCGAGCCAGCGAGCTTTTGCCCGAGCCCGATTCGCCAACCACGGCCAGTGTTTCGCCCGCGCCGACGTTCAGCGTGACCGACTGCAGCGCTACGCGGTCCACGCGAGGCAACCACGGCAGCCTGCGCTGACCTGGATAGGTCACACACAACTGCTCGATCTCGAGCACGGGCGCCGCCGCGTCGGCAGGCGTCGCCGCATCGGTACGACGGCCCGTCGGTAATGCCGCGAGTAACCGCTCCACGTGAGGCTCACGCGGACTCAGAATCACATCCGCGACCGGCCCCCAATCGACACGGCGCCCCGAATCGAGCACCGCAACTCGCTGCGCGTACGCCGCAACTACAGCCAGGTCGTGCGTGACCAGCAACAACGCGGCACCAATCTCACGTACCAGCTCCGTCATCAGCTCCAGCACTTCACGTTGAACGATGACGTCCAGCGCAGTGGTCGGCTCATCGGCGATCAGCAGCTTTGGCTGGTGAAGCAACGCCGCCGCCAGCATGAGCCGCTGACGCATGCCGCCCGAGAACTCGTGCGGGTAGCGTCGCAGCGCCGCCCGCGGATCGCGAATACGCACGCGCTCGAGCATGGCCGCCGCCCTATCGTCCGCCTCGCCGCGATTCATTCCCAAGTGCGTACGACAAACCTCGGTCAGCTGCATGCCGACCGGCATGGTGGGATTGAGCGAGCTCATCGGCTCCTGAAACACCATGCCCGTCATCCGTCCGCGCATGCTTCGCAACTCGCTCTCGCCCAGCCGCGACGGCTCAACACCGGCGACTTCGATTCTGCCGCCACTCACCTGCACTCCTCGCGGTAGCAGACCGATGGTGGCGCGTGCCAGCGTGCTCTTGCCGGAGCCCGACTCGCCCACGATGGCGACGACCTCGGCGGCTTCGATGTCGATGGAAATATTGTCGAGAATGGGACGGTGCTGGCCGGCCGCGGCGACCGACAGGTTTCGGATGTCCACGAGTTTTGTTGGCGCTGCGCTCATGTGGCGCCTCCCGCGGAACGCATGCGCGGATCCAGCCGATCACGCAACGCATCGCCGAGCAAATTGCAACCGAGCAATGAGAGGGCAATGGCAAGCCCCGGGAACAGTGATAGCCAGGACGCCTCGGAAAGAAACGGCCGACCGTCCGCGAGCATCCCGCCCCACGTGGGCGTCGGCGGCGGCAAACCAACGCCCAGGAAGCTGAGCGCGCTCTCCGCAAGCAACGCCGCTGCAAACAAAGACGTGGCCATGACCGCGATCGGTGCGATGCAGTTGGGAATGACATGCCGCCAAACTACGTGTGCCGAACTGTGACCCAACACTTCGCTCGCCTGCACGAATCCCGTTTCGCGCACGCTCAGCGCGACCGATCGAGTCACGCGCACCACACCTGGCGTATATGCAATCGTGAGTGCGACGACGACACCCGAAGTGGACGGACCGATCACGGCCATGATGCCGAGTGCGATCAGCAAGCTGGGGAATGCGAGCAATGCGTCGAGTATCGTCATGCTCACGCGCTCGAACCAGCCGCCGATGTATGCCACGAGCGCGCCAAAAGGCAGGCCAATCGCGACCGTAATCAGCACCGTGAGCGAGGCGACCGACAGACTGCCGCGCCCGCCGAGCATGACGCGACTGAGCACGTCGCGCCCGAACTGATCCGTTCCCAACCAGTTCGTAGCGGACGGCGCCACCAGCCGTCGCGTGAAGTCCAATGCGATCGGATCGTGCGGCAACACCACCAACCCGACGAGCGTCACGAACACCATGACCCCGAGCAACACGGCGCCACTCATTCCACCCATGCCAAGTTTGAAGCCACGCATGCTCAAACCCTGACCCGCGGATCGAGCGCGGCGTACAGCAGATCCACGATCAAGTTCACGATCACGAAGACGAATGCGACAAACAACAGGCAGCCCTGCACGATGGGATAGTCACGCTGCACGATGGAGTCCACCAACAGGCGGCCGATCCCGGGCAGGCCGAAGATCTTCTCGATGACCACCACGCCGCCCAGCAAGTGGCCGAGCATCAAGCCCAGCGTCGTCAGGGTCGGCGCGAATGCATTACGAAACACGTGACGTAGCAGTACCGACCAGGGCGCGATGCCGCGGGCATGCGCGCTGGTGATGTAGTCGAGCCGCAGGACTTCGAGCGTCGAGGAACGCATCATTCTCGCTAGCGTCGCGAGCTCCGCGAGCGTCAGCACGCCGACCGGCATGATCAACGCGATCAAGCCCGCGCGCAGATCCTCGGTCAGCGGCACATATCCCAGCGCGGGCAACCAGCCGAGCTCGACCGAGAAGATCACGAGCACGATCAAGCCAGACCAGAACGTGGGCACCGACAACAACAGCGATGTGATACCGATCAACAGATAGTCGGCTGCCCGCCCCTGTCGCCATGCGGCCCACATGCCCGCGGGGATGCCGATCAACGCCGCAATCGTCGTTGCCAACAACACCACCGAGGCCGTGACGGGAAACGCCTGCATGATCACGTCGCGCACTTGCTCGCCGGTCATGATGGACGCACCCAGATCGCCGCGCGCAAGGTCGGTGACAAACAGCAACCATTGCTGCGGCAATGGCCGGTCGAGCCCAAGACTCGCGCGCATCGACGCGACCATGGCGGGATCGCCGACATCGCCCACCAGCATCTGCGCCGGATCGCCTGGAATCACGCGAATCAGCAGGAACACCGCCGTGCCCGCGATTGCCAACGTAAGCAGCCCCTGCGCGATGCGCCTCAGGATGAAGCTCACCATGCGGTCACGCTCACGCCCCAGAACCGCGGCATGCCGAGTGCCCAGGTCTCGTATCCCACGACCGAGCGACGGACCGTCGTGATACGCAGCGGCGCATACAAACCGATGATGGAACGATCACGCGCGATTTCGATTTCAAGCTCGCCCATCAACGCGGATCTCTGCTCGGGCAAAGCTGCCTTGTTGATTTCACGGACGATGTCCAGCGCACGCGGCGTATTTACGACACAGTTGGCGCGCTTCGCAGGATCGCAAACGAACACCGAATACATCATCGGGCCCGTGGCGCGGCCCGTATAGCCGAACAGGCTCAGCTGATATTCGTGTCCGAGATAACGTTTGAATTGCGTAGCCCAGTCCATGCTGCGTATCCGTGCATTGATACCAGCACGCACCAGCAACGCATGCACGACAATGGCGTCATTGAAGTAGTTGCCGGTCTCACGACTCACATCGATCTCGATGGGTTCTCCTCGATAGCCTGCTTGTCGTAACAGATCTTGTGTGCTCTGTGGCTGATAGGCGCGCGGGATTCGCGCCAGCATCTCGGGAGCGATGTCTTCCGCGGGAACGCCATAGGGTCGCAGCGGCCGCTCGGCGTACATGGTCGACTGCGCGATCAATGCTGGATCGAGAGCGCTCGCAATGGCGGCGCGTAGCGTGGCATTGCTCATCACACCCTCGCGGTTCTGCATCAGCAGCACGCTCCAGTCGCGGGATGCTTCGTGCAACAGCTCGACACCTGGATCACGACGCAGCTCAGGCAACGCCTCGGCAGCGGTCAGTGGCCAAAGGTCGATTTCGCCGGAGAGCACAGCCAGCTTCGCGGAGCTCGCGTCTGGAATCACGACCAGTCGGACCGTGCGAACGATCGCCTCCTTGCGACCGGTGAAGCCACTCGCGGGCCCAGCCGCGAGCGAGTAGTCATCGAAGCGCTCCAGCTCGATGTAACGACCGCGGCGCCATTCCTTGAGCCGATAGGGACCGGTGCCGATAGGCCAGCGCCATTTGCCGCCGGCATCGAGCGAATCCGGGTGAACGATGGCGACATGGCATTGGACGTCCGCGAGCCGATACACAAACAGCGGATCAGGCTCACGCAGGCGGAAGCGCACGGTGAGATCGTCGAGCTCATCCACCGATTCGATGAGGACGCGCGAATCTCCTTTGCCGTCGTACCACGACAGGCAGGGCCAGCGCGTCTGCGGATCGAGCATGCGTCGCCAGCTCCACACGACCTGCTCGGCCCGCAGGGTCGCGCCATTCTGGAACTTCACGTTGGAACGCAGACGGAAGGTGTACTCGCGACCGTCGTCAGAAACGCGCCACGACTCCGCAAGCATGGGCGCTGGAGCGAGTTCGGCGTTCACCGCGACCAGCCCCTCGACGACATGGGTCATTACCCAATCCGTGACGGAGTCGCGATTGATGCCCGGATTGGTACTGCGCAGGTCGCTGGCGAGCGCGACGCGCAGCATAGGCTCGGGCTGCGCCTCGGCACGTAGCAACCAGGCGAAACACACGCAACCCCACATGAATATTGTGAGGTGCGCGTGCCGCGGCCAACCAACTCGGCCCGCTCTAAGCATCCAGACGATACTCGGTGTAGTGCGCGCCCAGGTAGGGCTTGGGCGCCAGCAACATCGATTTTGCGCCGGCGTCCATCACAAGGGTATAGACAGTCCCCGTTACCATGCCTCCGGGCCGCTGTGATGGGCTGCGACACACCGCGTCGGGACTGCCATAGGAATCCGCCAGCGCTGCCTTGATTGTGTCGACAGTGATCGATCCCGCGGCTTTCTCGAGGTGCCGAGCCACGCGGCGCTCGCGGTACAATGTTTCCGGTAAACGCGCGATGTTCAGATCGGTGAGCTTGATTTGAGCGATCGGACTCTGGAAGTGATTCGCGTGCACCAGGACACCATTCTGCGGCGACAGGACGAACAGATCATCCGGCGTCGCTTCGATACCGAACGCTTCGCCGCCCGCGTGACTTACCGCTACGTAATGTGAGAATGCGCGCGGCGCATTGTTGAGCGCGTACATCGCCGTGGCCAACCGCGTACTCATCAGCATACGTCGCCGTATCATCGGGCTGGGAATGCCGAAGCGACCGTAGTCCTGGCTACTGTGCAGCCCGTTGATCGTGATGGCGATACCGGCACCGTTGAATCCGTGACGTGCGAGCTGCCCGGCCTCCACGCTCGTCAGGATCGCGGGCGCATCGGCGGTGGCGGCAATGTTGAGCACGACGATCAGCTCCGCGCAGTCGACCTGCCAATCCCAATTCATGGCGTGCAGCGTGCGTCGATCGGCCGTGGCCTCCGGCATGGCAACGGCACTGGTACATTCGTCGGCACCGACCAGCGCTTCTCGCGTCTTCTGCTTGCCCGCTTTCCAATACATGATCTCGGTGCGCGCGTTGATGATCACAATCGCCGGCAGTGGCTGCCGCGCGCCGTGCGCAATTCCTTCGAGCTCGGTAACGAGCTCCGCATCATAAGCACGCATGTGAGTCAGAAACTCACTGGCCAACGCGAGCGCCTCCTCCCATGCCACGCCCTTACGCGCGAATTCCGCGCGATACAAATCCAGCGCCAGCGCAATTCGATCGGCTGCCTGGCGACCGTGCTCTACGCCGCGCTCCCGCGGACCGCCCGCCAATCGAATCATCGGAAAAGCAGTCATGCCGCGCGCTCCTGCTGCAGGCGATCCAAGAAGCCATCCAGTCCGGCGACGAGCGCGCCGCGTTCGTCCACCACTACGGTCCAGCTCGCGCCATGAGCGGCCGCGAAGCTGCGCTCGGCAGGAGACCACGCGGGTAACACCCAAGGCTTGCCAGCAGCACGCGCCGCCACGGCAATTCGCTCGATATCTCGTTGGTCTTCGCCGTTGAAAACGTATTCGCTTCGTCCCCGCGACAGAGCAAGGTCAGTCGGTCCGACGAACACTCCGTCGACAGTCTCCAAAGCCAGGATGAGCTCGACGTCCCGAAGCGCCTGGGCCGACTCGATCATGGGCAGACAGATGACTCGCTCGTTCTCGGCCGCGAAAAAGCCAGTCGGTGGTTTGCCGTAGCCGACGATGCGGCCTGCCGCATAGCTGCGATCGCCACGTGGCGGATAAGACGCGTGCGCGCAAACGGCGCGGGCATGATCGATATCCAACACGTGCGGCACGATGACGCCATCGGCGCCGAAATCCAGCGCCTGCTGGATCGCCTCGGCCTGCGGGCCGAGCACCTTTGCCATCACGCGCAGCCCAAGCGCCCGGCACAACGGAATGAAGAGATCGAGGGCGCTCTGATCGAACGCGCCATGTTCCAGATCGAGCACGGCGTAACCGAAGCCGCGGGCCGCAGCCAACTCGGCCGCCACCCCATTCGGCGTGGAAAACCAGAAACCCGTGTCGTGACGGGCACGCGCGCGTCCTTGAGGAGTAGAGATCATGGCTGAGGAATCCGGCTCCGCTGCAACTTGGCCTCGGCAGAGTATAGTGGATTTATTTTTGAATAAAAAGCCACTCTAGCGCCATCCGCCCCAGACACATTGGTACAATTATTCTCAGTAGCGCCACCTGACAGGCGGATCCCGATGTTCTGTATCGCCGATATCCTCACGCCTACGCAGCTTCACGAAGTCCACCGGCTGCTCGCCGAACAGCCGTATCACACTGGGAGCAAGACGGCCGGATGGGCCGCCGCGCTGGTAAAGAACAATGAACAGCTCGATCCGGGAGCGAGGCACTACGAGAAATTGCAGCAACTCATCGTGGGAGCACTGGCAGCAAACGAAGTATTCGCGCTCGCCGCCATGCCCAAGGCACTACGGCCCATACTCTTCTGCCGCTACAGCGCTGGCATGAGCTACGGCGACCACGTCGATAACGCCCTCATGGGTGAGGAGCCGCGCGTGCGATCGGATCTCTCCTTCACACTGTTCCTGTCATCACCTGGAGACTATGACGGTGGCGAGTTGGTGATCGAGAGCACGCAAGGCACTCACGAATACAAACTCGAGGCCGGTGCGTTGGTGCTCTACCCTTCGGATACGTTGCATCGAGTGGCAACGGTCAAGTCCGGCGTCCGGCAGGTCGCGGTCGGCTGGGTGCAATGCCTGATCCGCGATCCGCGCCAGCGGCAGATCCTGTTCGATCTGGAAGTGCTGCGCCGTCAGCTGTTTCAGCAACAGGGCAAAACGCCGCACTTCGATTCGCTTGCAAAGTCCTGCTCCAATCTCTGGAGGCTATGGGCGGAGCCGTAGGCTCGCACCGGATCAGGCGGTGCGCCGAACTACATACATCTTCTTTTCCGCCATGGCTTCGATGGCATCGGCGACACCTTCACGGCCGAGGCCGGCCGCGCCGCCACCGCCGAACGGCATGGCATCGATCCTGAAATCGGTGCTGTCGTTGACGATGACCGCCGCTGCATTCGCCGCGCCATACGCGGACAACGATGTTTCCAACGAACGCGTGAAAATCGCTGCATGAAGGGCATCGCCCGCTTCGGCGAGACGCCGCAACAGCTGCGGCGTTCCGGTGACGGTCTCGAACGTCGCCACCGGCCCGAAGACCTCTTCGCGCAACAGCCTGTGATCTTCAGGAACGTCCTCGAGCCACGTCGGCGCGACGCGGTTGCCCTCGCTCCAGCCACCGGTCACCAGTCTCGCGCCGTCGGCACGAGCCTGCTGGATTTCGAGCATCACCCTGCGAGCGGCGGCACGATCAACCAGCGGCCCAAGGTCGGTGGTCGCATCTCGCTTCGGGCCCATGCGCATTTGCGCGGCGAGCGCGCTCAGTCGCTCCCGAAGCTCTCCGGCAATCGCGGCATCGACCACGATACGTTGTGAGTGCACGCAATTCTGGCCCGCCGCCCAGAATGCACCGGAATGAATCGCCGTCGCCGCGATGTCGAGGTCCGCATCGGCGGCCACGGCCACGACACCGACCCCGCCCAATTCCGCCAGCAACCGTTTGAATCCGATGCGGGCCGCGATTGCCGCGCCGGCGGCTCGCCCGCCGGTGAAAGAAACCACTCTCGGCCGGCGATCCGCCACGAGCATCGCCCCCAGCTCGCCGCCGCCCAGGACGATTTGTATGGAATGCTCCGGAGCGCCGGCTTCGCGAAAATGCTCCGCCAGCTTGAGCGCCGAAAACGGCGTTTGCGGATGCGGCTTGAGAACGATCGGTGCCCCCAAGGCAAACGCCGGCCCCAGCTTGTGGGCCACCAGGTTCAACGGATCGTTGTACGGTGTGATCGCAGCCACCACGCCGGCGGGTCGCAGTTGCCACCAACCCAGGCGATCGACACCGCCACTGGCTTGGTCGAAGGGCACCACGGCGCCACCGATTCGTTTGGCCTCTTCCGCCGACAGTCGCAATGTTTCCACGCAACGCGCGACTTCGCGGCCAGCTTCCCGAATCGTCTTGATGCCTTCGGTTGCGATCAACTGCGCATGCGCATCCGCCTGTGCTTCGACACGCGCAGCCACCGCTGCGAGAATCTTCGAACGCTCGTGCGCCGCCAACGATGGCGCCTTCGACGCATCGACCGCCCTCGCGAGGACGCGCTCGAGCTCGGCCCCGCTGGTGACTTTGACTTCTCCGACGATGCTGTCGTCGTCGGGATCGCGCACGACGATGACATCCCGTTCGGTTGCTGCCGCCACGTCGGACATCAAGCCGCCTTTTCGCGTTTCAGCTGTTGCGTGACTTCCTTCACCGCTTCGCAGGTGATCGCGACGATCTGGTCAGCGTCGGCTCGCGTCAGCACCAGCGGCGGAGCGAACCCCAGAATGTCGCCATGAGGCATGGCACGCGTAATCAAACCTCGCTTGCGGGCCGCAGCCGACAAGCGTGCGCCGACTTTTAACGCCGGATCGAAGCGACGCTTCGTAGCACGGTCTGCAACAAACTCGATCGCCGCCAGCATGCCGACACCGCGGATCTCACCGACGAACTCGTTCGATGCCAGTTCACGAACGAACTGTTCGCGCAAATGACTGCCGACGCGCTCGGCATTGTCAGCCAGGTTCTCGCGCTCCAGGATGTCCAAACATACGTTCGCGGCAGCCGCCCCCAACGGATGACCGCTGTAGGTGTAGCCATGCGAGAAAGCGCCGACCTGCTCGGCGCCATCGCGGACCACATTCCAAATGCGCTCGCCGATGATGGATGCGGACATCGGCACATAGGCACTGGTCAAGCCTTTGGCCGCCGTAATCAGATCCGGCCGCATGCCGTAGCGATCGCTGCCGAACGGCGTGCCGATCCGACCGAAGCCGCACACCACTTCGTCTGCGATCAACAGCACATCGTAGCGATTCAACACCGCCTGGATCTGCTTCCAATATCCTTCGGGCGGTGGAATCAAACCGCCGGTGCCGAGGACGGGCTCGGCAATGAACGCGCCCACGGTCTCCGGCCCTTCTTGCAGGATCAATGCTTCCAGCTCGTCGGCGCGACGTTTTGAAAACTGCTGTTCGGTTTCGCCGGCCTGGGCGCCCCAATAGTGATGAGGCACGCCGGCATGCCGCACGATGGGCAACGGCAGATCCATATGCTGGTGATAGAACGACAGACCGGTCATGGACCCTGAAATCACCGAGCAGCCGTGATAACCGCGCTCACGCGAAATGATCTTTTTCTTACGCGGCTGACCGCGCAGGTTGTTGTAGTACCAGACCAGCTTGGCATTGGTCTCGTTCGCATCGGAGCCGGACAAGCCATAGAACACCTTGCTCATGCCGGCCGGCGCCATCTCGATCAAGCGAGCCGAGAGCCGTGCCAATGCTTCGGTCGTGTGGCCGGCATACGAGTGGTAATAGGCAAGCTTGCGGGCCTGCTCGGCGATGGCGTCGGCAATCTCCAAGCGACCGTAGCCGACGTTCACGCAGTACAGCCCGCCGAATGCGTCGATGAGCTCGGTGCCGTCCGCTCCTTTGATACGAACGCCCGAGCCGGACTCCACGACGAAGCAGTCCGCCGCGCCGGACGCGTAGTCCTTGGCCTGGGTGAAAGGATGCAGGACCGACGCACGGTCCATGGATTTGAGCTGTTCGAGCGAGGTCATGAGCGCGTTCTCCGTATCAGGCGATAAAAGCTACCGAACGGCCACGCGATAAGTTCGCAAGATTGACTCGGGAATGATAAAAGTTATCGCATGAACCCCGAACTCGACGCCGCCGACTACCGACTGCTGGAGCTGCTACAGGCGGACGCCCGCACGCCGATCGCGGCGCTGGCGGAGATCGTCGGGCTGTCCGAGCCCGCGTGCTATCGGCGCATTCAACGCTTGAAGCGCGAGAAAGTCATCGAGCGGGAAGTCGCCGTCGTTTCACCCCGCACCATGGGTTGGCCGCTCACGATGATCGTGCTGGTCACGCTCGAGCGCGAGCGCACCGCCATTCTCGATCAGTTCATTCGAAAGCTGCAGGGAGTGCCGGAGATTGTCGAAGCCTGGTACGTCACCGGTGACTATGACTTCGCACTGCGCGTCGTCGCACAGAGCATGGAGAGTTTCGAGACGCTGACGCGCGACGTTCTGTATGCGGATAACTTCGTCAAGAACTTCAAGACGCTGGTCACCATGCGCACTGTGAAGACGCAGAGCCCGCTCAAGGCCGCCATCGTCGAATAGTCGAGCTCAGCGCCTGCTCAGGCAGTCTTCGTCGAGTGATCGAAATTAGCCCCGGCTCAAGGCAACTTCGTCGAGTGATCAAGCTCAGCGACGAGAATGGCCTGTCAGGGACGGCCGTTCCCAGAACCGTCGAATCTCTCCGCGAGGATCGTCCTCCACCGCCAGCTGCTCATCGAACACGGCGACCTTGCGCTTGGTCGCCTCGAACGGCAGCCACTCGTGACCGCTCGGCAACTGCGGCCTACCCATGCGTGCGAACTCGACACACGCCGACGCGAGCTGATGACACAACCGACCGCCAGTGCTCGAGCCGCCGCCCACAATGGCATCGCGAGCATTGTTGAAAGTCGCAGGCACGTCGACGAAATGAACCGCGCCGAACTTCCCGTCATACGCCGGCGATGGCCATCGCCACAGATAGGAATACACGGGCGCTCCGCCCCGCCGCACTCGAAGCTCGGCTTGGGTGAGCATGGGCTTGCGATAGTTGAGATCCGAGAGCATCTGCGCCTGAATGAGAAACGGTGTCTTCCGCGAATCATGCGCACGATAGAGCGCCAGGATTTCACGCGCCTCATCCGGATATCGCGTCTCGATGACCTTGAGCAACCCGGCCTCGTCCAGATCGAAGTTGGTGCTGAACATCGCCGCATCCTCGAGCGTCGAGGCCATTATTAGAGGCACGTCGTCGTTCGGTGCCGGGTGCTCCGAATCGAAGTAGTGCCGGGGCAGCGCCTCAACCCCGACGACCGGCGCGAAATCGGTCATCTCCAGTTGCCACTGCGCCTCGATGAGTCGCTGCCACGGCAAACGTTGCAACGCTCGAATATTTGAGGAGCGTAAGCCCAGCGTCGACAGCAGCTTCTCTGTATTCGCGGTCGCGGCTTCGCGCGATGCCAACCGCAACCGACCACCGCTTTGAATGATGGCGCGATGAAACAGTCCACGCGCCGCCGGCATCGCAAGCAGCGTCGCCACCTTCGCTCCGCCGCCGGACTGCCCAATGATAGTCACGCGATTTGGATCGCCGCCGAATTCTCGAATGTTGTCTCGAACCCATGTCAGCGCCGCCACCATGTCCATCGCACCGACCACGCCAGCCGATGCGAACTCCTCGGGCACATCGAGATCCGCAAGGTGCAGATATCCCAATGAAGCGAGCCGGTGATTGACGGTGACCACCACAACATCGCCGAGCAACGCGAGATTCTTGCCATCGTAGCTTGGCGCGTTGGCGGTGCCGCGATCGAAGTTGCCGCCGTGAAAAGAAACTATCACCGGCCGTGCCCCGCCGTCACGCAGGCCCGGCGTCCACACGTTCAGATTCAAACAATCCTCGCTCATGACGCCGGCCGATTGATCCCACGCAATCAGCTGGAAATACTCGGAGCGGAAATCCATTTCTCGCAGTCCCGCTTGCGGACAGAACGTCGTGAAACCCAGGCACTCGCGCACACCCGACCAGGGTTGCGGCTTGCGCGGCGGCATGAAGCGATTGACACCGCCCGTCGACGCGCCGTAGGGAACGCCTCTGAACTGCGCAATCGGCCCATCCATCACCCCCATCACTTTGCCGAAGCGAGTTTCGACAACGGGCAGGATGGGTTGGGCCGCCCACAGGGGCTGCGCAATGGCAGCCCCCGCGACACCGAGCAGAATCGAACGACGCGTCAGCATGAGTGTTAGAACTTCGTGCTCATGCGCACCGAGTAGTAGCGTCCCGTCGGATCGTACGAGTTCAACGGATAGTTGCCGTAGATGGACGTGTCCATGGGTGGCTTGCGGCCGAACACATTGTCCACTGCCGTCGTCACGCCGACCCGCTCGAACTGATAGCCCAACGACAGATCGGTGGAAATGTACGCACCAAGACGACGCTTCACCGTGCTGCCCGGATTGTTGACCGAGCTGAAGCCATTGGTGCCGATCGATGCACTCCAATTATCCAGCGACCATTGCACGTTCGCACTCGCCTTGAGCTTCGGATAGACGGCCATGAAGTCTCGCACCGTGCCGAGATAGCTCACTGGATCGCTGCCCGGCATATCGACTTCTTCGAACGTGAGATAGCGCGAGCCATTGAGGCCGACTGTAAACGTGCCGATGTCGAACTCAGGCAACCGGTACTGGACCGAGAAGTCGACGCCGTCGACGGTGCGCTCGGCGAGATTGAACGGCCCGCGCGTGACCTGAAGGATGCGATTCGCCGCGCTGTCGAACTGGACGCGATCAGCAAACTCAGCGCCCGCGCTGTTCGGACCGCCCGTCGCAAAGTAACGGTCGATGATGTACTGAACGCTCAGATCGCGCACGATGTCCTGCTGCTCGATCCGGAAGTAACCCGTCGAGACCATCAGCCCCGGCACGCCGTCGGGCCGGAAAGTCACATCCAGATTGTAGATGTCGCTGCTTTCCGGCTTCAGCTCACGATTACCGATGGAATAGATATCCAGCGCGAAAGCCTGGCCGCTGCGAGGATCGAGAAACGACTGCTGCGGCGTGGTGAAGCCGTTGCTGGCGAGATCGGTCACGCCGGGCGCGACGAAGCCTTGACTGTAAGAGCCGCGCACCAGAAGCGAGTCGATCGGACGCCAACGCAGCGACACCGAGCCGACCGTGGTATCGAACATATCTTGGTAGTCTTCCGCGCGTCCCGCGAGATCCAGCGTCAGGCTGTCGAGCAGCGGCACATTGACTTCGGCGAAGTACCCGGTGATGTCATAGAGGAAGTCATACGGAAACGAGCCCCGAAAATCATAGGTCGCCTGCCCCAGCGGCCGATCGACGTAGCTGCGACGACGCTCCACGCCGACGGCGCCCGTCATACGCCCCGCAGGCAACTCGACGATCGGTCCGCGCACCGACGCAATCACCGACTGCTCATATGAGTTCTCATCGAACGGCAACGTCACCCGCAACTGATCCAGGACCGCCTCGCTGTTCGGGCCGAAGGGATTGAAGGCATCCGGCGTGGTCCGGGCCAGTGCGCGTTCCAGCGCCGCCAGGTTGATCTGGTTAGCCTGCGACTCGTCGCGCTTGAACTCGGAGCGATTGAAAGCCACCTGCCAGTCGTAGTCCGAACCGATCTGACCGCGCAGACCAGCGACGATGCGGTACTCATCGCGCTTGAGCGTGCGCTCCGTGTAGCCCAATTCAGCGAAGCGCAGATCCCAGTTGAGGATGTCCACCGCGTTACCGCCGAACAGCTGCTGGTTGTAGTAGTTGGTAGAGGGAATGCGCAGGTTGAAGATGCGAGGCGGACCGTCATTGATAGTGGCGACCGAACGCGCGCCATTGGAGACCGTCAGCGCCGCCGCATAGTAACGATCGCTGGTATCGGTTTTGGTGTAGCTGAAATCGGAGAAGAACGTCAGCATGTCCTCGACCAGCTCGTACTCCAGGCTGCCGAACAGCGAGGTCTGCTGCAGCGGAAATGTCACGAAGAAGCCCTGGTTGGTTGCGGTATTCCAAGTGTCGGTAGCCGCGTTTCGCAAACGGAAATCGCCGGCTCCGGTGGGCTGCGTGACGCCGTCACGAATCGTGTAGCGCCCCTGCGTGCTGCCAGCACCGAAAAATCCCGCAGGAAACGTGAACGAGCCCGGCACGCGCACCGAGTTGACGTTGCGAGCGCCGTTGAACAAATCGCTCCGCTGCAGGGACGTGATGCCCTTCTGATCCATGTACGACGCACCGAGCATCAGGTTGCCTCGCCCATCGCCAATCGGCGTGCCCGCAAGGAACGACGCCGAGACCGTCTCGCGACCGCCACGCGCAGAATCGCCATAGAACGTATCGAACGCGATGCCGTCGAAGTCTTTCTTCAGGATGTAATTGATCACGCCGGCGACCGCGTCCGTGCCATAGATGGCCGATGCACCGCCGGTGAGCACTTCGACGCGCTCGATGGCCGCCGCCGGAATGGAATTCATGTTGGACGCGCCGTTGACGCCGTCCTGTGCGATACGAAAGCCGTTGACCAGGAACAACGTGTTCTTGGCTTCGAGGCCGCGCATACCAATAGCAGCCTCGCCTTCGCCGTTGAAGCCCCAGGTGCCGCGACCGTCCGCGGACAAGGCGACAGAAAGTTTCTGCAGAAAATCGGCGGGCGTGGCCTGCGCGCCTTGTTTGAAATCCTCGATGTTGATCGTGGTGACGGGCAGCGGGCTGTCGTCCGCTTGTGCCAGACGCGAGCCCGTCACTGTGATTTCAGCGATCGCCGTGCCTTCGCTCGATTGCGACGGGGTCGACGGCGGCGTTGAGTCGCGCTGGGCCGGCACTGTCTCTTCAGCGGACGCCAGCCGCAAGCTCGCCTGCGGCACGGCGCTGGTTTTCTCCGCAACCTTTCCTACCGTGATCGACGTATCGCCGACCACTTGGAACCGCAGCCCCGCCGGGTCGAGCAGCCTCAACAACGCTTGCTTGATCGGCAACGCGCCGTTGATGCCCGACGTCTTCTGGCCGGTGAGATCTTCGCTAATGATGACTTGCAGGCGGGACTGCTGCGAAAACTGAATCAGTGCGGCCGACAGATCCTGCGCAGGGATGTTGAACTCGATGCGCTTGTCCAGGTCGGCGCCGAGCGCGCCCTGTGCCAACAAGCTCGCCAACACGGCGAGCGCGACACGACTCCTTCTCTTGCCGCCGCGCCGATGGATTGCCTGCTCTTGAACGCTCGACTCGCTCATCCGTTCTCCCCTGCTGCTTATTGTTCGGCGGATTTGCCAACGCAGCTATGACGAGCGACCGGCGATTTTTTGAACCTCGGTGCGGCGAAGAAGTTTTTAGCGCGAGGTCAGCACGACCTCATCATCGTCAGTACGCCGCACGACCACCGGATACGCCGCCTCGATGCCCGCGAGCCAATCCTCCAGCGACGCCGCGAACGCCGTGCCCGTGAACGGCAGTGCCGCGATCGCGGGATCCTCGATCACGATCTTGTGCTCGGAGTAGCGATTCAGATCCTCGACGACCGAGCCAAGCGGCTCACGAACATAGGCCAGCTCGCCGCTGCGCCAGGCCAGGGCAACCTCCGGATTCACCGTTGCAATGGACGCGGTTCGGCGTCGATTGGAGTAGCGCAATTGATAACCCGCAGCGGCGCGCCACGTCTCCCGCTCGCCCGCGACCTCGACGATGCCTTCCTCAACAGTGACGACGATGTCATCGTCCTGGCGGCGCACGTCGAACGCGGTGCCGACGGCCGTCACACTGACCTCGCCCGCCTGCACGACGAACGGCCGCGACCGGTCGTGCTTCACTTTGAAATACGCTTCGCCCGAGGACAGATCCAGCCTGCGAGTCGCGCCGCTGAAATCGAGATTCACCAGACTCTGCGCGCCCAGAATCATCTTGGATCCGTCCGGCAACGTGGCCGCACGGTTGCTCACGGCGGCTGCGACAACAGCGGGTGACTGCGACCGTATCTGAACAATCGAGAATGTCAGCACCACCGCCGCCACGCCCGCAGCCAAGGCCCACGCGACATTGAAGCGACGCGCAGGCTTGCCGACCGGCGCCTGCTTGAGCGCGTCCAGATCCTGCCAGTCCCGTTGCAGGGCTTCGTAAGCCGCAAGGTTGCGATCGTCAGCGTGACACCAGCGCAGCCACGCCTCGACATCCGCTTCGGTGTGAGTGGCGCTGTTGAGTCGAAGCAACCAGTCACCCGCTTCCTCCAGCCGTTGCAGCTCACCGGGCTGCATCGTTTGCTTCGTGCTCATGACTTGAGCAACTCCCTGGCCTGCGCGACCGAGTGGCCTTCCCGCCGCAACCGGATGTAGATCAGCGCTCGCGTGATGAACTTACGTACCATGCGCTCGGAGATCCCCATGCGGGCGGCGACCTCTTCCAGAGAGCGATCTTCGAGCTTGTGGAGCCGGAAGGCCTCCCGACACCGATCGGGCAATTCGTCCACCGCGTCGCGAAGCAATTGCAACTCCTGCTGCGCGATTGCCGCTCGCTCGGCCCGCGGCTCTTCGCAGAAATCATCGAGCGAGCCCAGTCGATCCACGCGTGAACGCGAGCGCCGCTGGCGCAATCGATCCACCGCGAGGTTCTCCGCGATCCGAAACAAATAAGCGCGCAGATAGCTGACGGCGCCCCGCGCGGTGTCCAGCTGCAGCAGCTTGACGTACGCTTCCTGCGCGACTTCCTTCGCCTCCTGCTCGTTCTTCAGCCGGCCCACGAGCAGCCCGACGAGCATACGATTGTGCTCGCGAAACAAACGCGCCACATGGGAGCCGCGTTCGTCCACGGGCTCCTCCTCACCGCGCGAAGGTGCAGCGTCGTTCATACAACCAGAATGACCAGCAGGCGCGACGCGCGGCTTGACGGAAGAGATTCCTCAGTTGGCAATTGAGGCGGAGCGCGGCGGCTCTCCCCGCAACGTGCGCTCGAAGAAATCGAACACCTTGTCCATGGGCCGGGCTCGCGGCCCGACATGTCCGGCTTCCGGCGCAATCGAAAACTCGACATGCGTGCCCTGCTCCAGCAACCGGTAGCCCAGATCGATGATGCCTTCCATGTGTCCCGAGCGGTCCAGCTCGCCCATGGTGATGAGCGTCGGCGCACGCCAGGCAGCGATGTTTGCTACTGACGATGAGCGGAAGGCCAGGTCTTCGATCTCGCTGCGCTCGCTGAGCCGGATGAGGTCGGGCGGCGCGCTGGGCCAGCCTTCGTCGCGCTGATCGAGCTTCATTTCGCCCACCCAATCGCCGACACCGCTCATATGCGCGCCGGCCGCGAAGTATTGAGGAAGACGCGAGAGCGCCAATGAAACGATGAAGCCACCATACGAGCCGCCCATGATGCCGATGCGCTTCGCGTCGACTTCCTTGCGACCTCGCAGGTACGACACCAGCGCTTCGATATCTTTGACCTCGCTACCACCGGTCGCGCCGCGTTCCTCAGGCAAGCGATACTCGAGCCCATCCCCCGTGCCGCCGCGATAGTTCATCTCGACAAACACATATCCACGCGACGCCGCGTACTGACCCAACGCGGTGTACACGCCATTGCCGGGTGACACTCGCCCCTCGGGGCCGCCCTTGGATGAAATGATGACCGGATAGCCCGTCTTCGGCGCCGAGCTGCGAGGCCAGAAAATGAGCTGTTGCGAGACAACACCATCCGCGGCTTTCACCGGCACGACATCGGTATCGACGAACTGCTCCCACACCTGCGCCGTGCGAGTCGACACCTGCGAGTACGCGCCGAGCGGTCGAGCCGCGGCTTTGGTCGTCACGAGCATATGTCGATTTGGCATGCGTCCTTTGTCATTGCTCACATACGCGACAACACCACCTGCCAGTTCTATCGGACTATGCTCGACACCGCCCGAGGTGAGACGTTCGGCTTTGCGGCCGTTCAACGGCGCACGCCACACGTGCAACCGCGCGGAATCATCCACGTTCGAAGCAAACAAAATGCTCCGTCCGTCGCCGCTCACAACCGGCAGCGTCACTTCACCGTTGCCGGTCATCAGTGATTTCGGTGCGCCACCTTTTGCGTCGATGGCGTAAGCGGAGACCCAACCGGTTTTCTCCCACGGAAATATGATGTGACCGGACGTCGTCCAGCGCAGCTGAGTGACTTCGGCGTTGGGTTCCATCCAGGAGCCGATGCCGAACGGCTGGAACACGCTGCCAGTGCCGGTATCCGCTTGCCACAGCGTACGAACGTTGTCGCTGTCCGTCGCGGCGACGACCAAGCTCCACGGTGCGCCTTGTTTCCTCGGCGAGAAGCGGTATTCGCGGGTCCAATTGCCCGGCATGCGCACGAACGCCAGCTCACGTCCGTCGGGCGACCAGACCGGCGATTGATCACGAAAGATTCCCGGCTGCAGGTAACGCGCTTTGCCGGTGGCCACATCGAGGATGGCAACGTAACTCTGCGCTGCCCGACGCCAACTAACGAACGCCAACCGGCGACCGTCCGGCGAATACGTCAAGCTGGTGAGCTTCTGGGCGGCGTAATGCTCCGCGTTGTTCTCCAACATCGGCCGCCGCGACAGTCGTGTGCCCTCGACGCGATACTCATACACCATCGGTCCGCGCACAGTGGCGAACGATTTACCATCGGGCGCAAACACCGGCGGACTTTCGGGAACATCGCTACCGCTGGCCAGACGCTCAGTGCGTCCGTTGGTCACATCGACTCGCCAGAACTCTCGGGTATCGCTCGCCTGATATGAACCGAATGCGGGCGTGGCAGCACCGCGCGTGTAGTAGAGGGGGACATCGTCGGGCGACGCATAAGCCGCGCTCAACGCAGCGCCATCCTGTGTCGCCAGCAATTCACGCGGGCGAAAATCCGGCGCGGACGCAATCATCAACTTGCCGCCTTCGATCCACGCGGCATATCGACCCGACGCGGGCACGACCAGATTGTTCGCCCTGAGCTGCAAACTGCTGTGCGCTTCGATGGATTCGGCGAGGGTGAACGACGGCGCTGCATTCGCATGCAGCGCCGCCAACATCATTCCCACCGCCACGATCATGCCGCTTCGAATGCGGCGACTGAGCTTGCTCATCGGTTCACTCTGCCTGCCAGGCGCGCCAGCCCACGGCGCGGTAAATGCCGTCGACTTCGTCGTAGTGCAATTCCAGATCGTTCAAATTCAGCTCGTCGGCGCGGAAGGTTCCGAACGATTGCAACAAGGGGCTGGGCGCGACATCGCTACGCACCGGATACTTGAAAACGTTCTGCGACATCAGCGCCTGACCCTTCTTGCTCAGCAAGAAGCGCACGAGCTTCATTGCATCGTCCTTGCGCGTCGTGCCGGCGCGCACGCCGACACCCGTCACGTTCACATGCTGACCCGCGCCATCCTGATCCAGCCAGGCCACACCCAGCGTATCGGCGAGCTTCAAGCCGTTCGTTTTCTCGCGTCCCTTGGCCATCTCGTAACAGATGTAGTACGTGTTCACGAAGCCGAGCGCGAACTCGCCTTTGGCCACTCGCCAGATGTTGCCCGTGTCGCCGGAATACTCGGGATAGTCGCCCGCGTTGTCACGCACGGCTTTGGCCCAGGCGGCGGCGCTTTCGTAGCCGTCATGCACGATCATCGATGCGAGCAACGAGCGGTTGTACACGTTGGACGCCCCGCGTAATGCGATCTTGCCCTTCCACTTCGGATCGGTCAGGTCGCGGTACGACTTGATCTCGTCGGGCTTCACCTGCGCCTTGTTATAAATCACCGCGCGGGCACGCAACATCACGCCATACCAGGCACCGTCGCGGTCGCGCCAACGGGCCGGCACGATCGCGTCGAGATCCGGCGAGCGGATGCGCTCGAAGGAGTTGAGCTTCTTTGCTTCGGTGAGGCTCTTGTAGTCCGACACCAGGATGACGTCGGTGTCGAACTTGTCGTAAGAGTCGGTGACTTTGACGGCAATGCCGCTCTCTTTGCTGAACTCGTCGATGACCGGCTGGAGGAACTGCGCGCTGTGATACCAATTGACGGTCAGCGGCTCTTTCTCCGCCGCACTCGCCATCGGCGCCGTCCATGCGCACGCCGCCACCAGGGCAGCACGAATCCACGAGGCTCTGAAACGAAGCATCAGACAGGCTCCTGAAGATTGATTCGGGGATGCCGGCTACTTGCCGGCGGGATGCAGAGGTGAGATGGCGTCGATGTACAGCAACGCGTCGAAGGCGGCCGCCGGTTTTATCTGGTTGTACTCTTCGCGCACGTTGATATTGCGCACCGGTCGTGGCTGTTCGAACCAATCGCGCACCGGGCCTGCTTTCGGCAAGGCGCGCAGATCGAGCAGAAAGCTCGGCTTGCCGACGCGGGACATCACGCCGTTCAGACTTTCAGGTTTGGACGGCGGCACCTTGCGCAGTTGATTGTCGAAACCAAACATTCCGAGCCAGTCGCGCGTCTCGCCGCGGTGATATAGGGATGCGATCACCACCATGTCGTTTCCGAGCAGAGGATGAATGAATTCACTCATCGTGCTGTGTAGTTCCGCATCGTCCGCCGGAAGCATGCGCCACTTCGCGACATGCGAGTTATGCGCGAACACGAACACCCGCCCCTTCGGTCCTTCCTGCTCTAATACCCAACGCAGGTTTTCCGCCGCCGCGATGTCACGTCCCTGGCCCTTCATGCGGACATGCGCGACTAACTGCCGTGACGCGATGGCATGGCGATATGCGCGCTGATAGGCATCTCGCGAACTCTTCGCCGTCCAGAGGACTTGGTAGCGTTCGAACAGGCTCACCAGGTCTTGGGCGGCTATGACTAGCTGATCTTGTTTCGATGGCTCGGCGTCGAGCCATTTCGCTGCGTTGAAGATTGGGAGCAAGGGCGAGAACTGACTTTCGACGGCTTGTGCGCGTTTGGCGTCGACGGTGCGCATGTAGTCGATCGCGGGTTGCACGAGCAAGCGGCCATCGGGTCGGGTCGATCCGCTCATCTCGAGGCCATAGAAGCGGATCTTTCGTGCCGTGGTCGATTTCGCGTTGTAGGCCCGCATCCATTCGATCAGCGCACGGTTTTCTTCGAATGAAGCTGCGGTCCAGGAGAAGACGCCGTGAGTGGCTGCATCGATGGCGTTCGATTTGCCGGTGACGTAGTCATCGGTGATCCAGCCCTCGGCGACGCTGGTCTCCGCGGCTATCGCTGTAAAGCCAAGCTGCTCGACGGCATAGGCGAACATTCGATTGCGCAAGGTCCAGAGCTCGCTCGCGTTATGCGTGCCCTCACCGAACGCCAGCACCCGAGCATTGCCCACCACACGCTTAAGCGGTGATAGATCCTCGCCGAACCCAACTGCATGTTGAGCGGACCAGGCGACCACCTGCTCCGCCTCGCCGTCGGCAGTTACACGCTCGAAGGCCACGTCTTTGATCCAGCCGAATTGGTTGGTGAGGTCGAGGCCGGCGATGTGGTCGGCGCGGTCGCGTTTGAAGCGTACGACCATGCGATTGTCGAGGTCGTAGAACTCATCCTGTAGCAACGGCGCGAAGCGCAGCGCTTTGGCATCCGCGCCCTGCTCCACGATGCGCGCAGTGAGCTGGCCCTGGTGCACGCTGAAGCGATACGTCGCATTCAGCTCAGTGCTGAGATAGTCCCCCGCGTAAGTCGCCATCTGCGTCGGCGTGAGCGATACGGGCTGCACGCGCGCGAACACGCCGGATCCATACTTTCTACCTTCGACCTGACGCAGCGTGAGAGCGGTATCCGCCGGCCCGCCGAACTCAATGATAATGTTCTCTTCGTTCCGGAAGCGCGTCGGCGCCAGCGGCAAAAACTCATATCGCTTGGCATCGCCATCGACGACGAGCAGGTTATCGCCAGCACTCACCAACATCGGCAGCCGCAGCTCCGGCTCGCGATACACACCCGCGAAACGATCGAGCTGAGCGCGCGTGAGTCGAATAGACGACTCTGCGCCCGCCGCCTTCCCCTGGGGCGGCAGCCCAAGAAAGAGGTCGGCGACTGCCATGACCACTTCCTGCGCATACACACCGTTGTTACAAAAGCCGAACACACCGAGCTTGCGCTGAGGAAACATCATGGCAAGCGCCTTGTAACCCTCGCCCGACCCGCTGTGCCCAACCTGTTCGATCCCGCGATAAGGATTGAGTCGCAGCCCGAACCCATAATGCACAGCCGTGCCATCACGCAGGCGACCCGAAGTGTGCAACTGTTTCGTAAGCGCCGTCCCACCCGCGAGGCCGCTCCGCGAAGCGAACAAGTTATTGGCCCATTTGGCGTAATCATCGAGCGTCGTCATCAGCCCGCCCGATCCGAAATGCGCCGGAGCTTCGCCGTCGGTGTTCCGCCAGCCGTCCTTGGTGCGGGAGTACGGCAACGCTCGCCCCTTGGTACCGCGAGTGCCCGCGCCGAAGTACGTATGTTTCATGCCGAGCGGGCGAAAGATATTCTGCTCGGCATAAGCGGCCAGCGGCTGCCCCGTCGTTCGCTGAATGATCTCGGCCAGCAGCAAATAGCCGCCATTGCCGTACAGATACTGCGTGCCCGGCTCGAAATTCAACGCGCGCTGGCGCGCGAGCAAGGCGACACGAGCGGCTTGCGTTTCATATTGTTTCGGATTGCCGGTGAGTCCGACGAGCCGACCATGATCGCGTATTCCATCTGTGTGATAGACGAGCTCCGCGATGGTGATCGCTCGCCCATAGTCGGGCATCTCCGGCAAGTACTTCCGGATGTCGTCGTCTAACGAAAAATACTTCTGAGACGCGGCAATCGCGACCGCCGCAGCCGTGAATTGCTTCGTGATCGAAGCGACTCCAAACACGAGGTCAGGCGTATTGCGCGCCTTGGACTCCAGATCGGCGAGCCCATACGCATCTTTAAAGACCCATCGCCCATCCTGAAGAACGCCAACCGCGCACCCCGGCTCGCCCGCTCTCTCCTGACTTGCAAGAAACGCAGCGGCCCGAGCTATCGGCGTATCCGGCGCCGCCGCGTGCGTGATGCACGAGGCGAGCGCCAGCATGAGCGGCAGTAGCGATCGAACTGTCGTCATGACCGTCACGCGTTACAGCTTGTAGCCGATGCGCACCAGATAGTTTCGATACGCGTCGTACGAGATGCGGTTGGCCGAGATCGCCGAATAGACATCCTCGTCCGTAACGTTGTTGACGAGCAGACTGAGCTCGAAGTGCCGATTCAAAGGATAGTACGCCCCGAGATCGACCCGCGTATGACCGGGCAAACGCAACGTATTCTGATCGTCGGCGAAACGCGCATTGACGTTCTGTACCGCGATCGAGAACGCGAGGCCATCAAACAAGCCGCCGACCAAGTCGTACCGAGACATGAGCGAGAAGGTGTTCTTCGGCGCGTTCGCCAATTCGTTACCATCCAGCACCGGATCGGTGGTGTTCACCTCCGTCTTCATGTGCGCGAAGGCGGCGTACAGCGTCCAGTTCGGCAGCGGCTGGCCGTTCACCGACAGCTCGACACCCTGCGACTTCACATCGCCGAGCGGCAGCTGAAAGCCCGGATTGTTCGGATCCGGCGCGAGCACGTCGGGCTTCTCCACCTGGAACACGGCGAAGTTGCCGACCAGCCCGGAGCGACCGAGCGTGAACTTGGCGCCCGCTTCGATCTGATTGCCTTCTTCGGGCGGAAACGGCTTCGCACCCGCGGTCGTGCCGCTGCGAGGCAGGAACGACTCGGAGCGGTTCGCGAACAACGAGATGTCCGGCGTGATTTCATACACCGCACCGAACTGCGTCGGCCACGCGTCCTGCGAGAGTTTGGTCGTGACCCGATTGGTGGTGCCCGCCGCCTGGAACACGTTCTCCGAATCGATCTTCGCGTAACGCACACCGACGATGACGTGCAGTTTCTCGGCGAAGGAGACGCGGTCCTGCAGGAACACGCCGGTGGTATCTGTCTGAATGCCCGAGCCGTTGATCAGCAACGGATTGGGAATCACCGAGTTGTAGACCGGCGCATACAGATCGAGCGGCGTGGTCGCGATGTTGGCGCGTCCCTTGAAATTATCGGCCTCCTGCGAGAGGTAATCGCCGCCGATCACGAAACGGTGCCGCGCCGGTCCGGTCTCGAACTCACCGGCCAGATCCAGGCGCCCGGCAATATCGTCGCTGCGCGAGTCGATCGCCAGAAAGCGCAACATGCGCAGCGTGCGAAAGTCCGTGTTCAGAAAGCCGTTGGACACGATGTCCGCCGCATCTTCCTGACCGTACGTGTAAGTGGTCACGAGCTGCGCGGTCAGCGTATCGGTGAATGAATGTTTCAGTCGCGCTTCGATGCGCCGGGCATTGCGCGTCGTGCCCGCCTCCTCCTCATCCGGATTGGCGGGAAAGAATGAGCGACGATAGTCGCCGTTCGGATTCTGCGTGATCAATCCGGCGGCAGGCCCACCGAGCCAGGTGCCCGCGCCCCATTCATTGCGCGAATACAGCCCTTCCAGCGTCAGCAGCGTCCGATCCGAAAGATCGATCTCGACCACCGGCGCGACCACAATCTTGTTCAAGCTCCAGTAGTCGAGAAAGGATTCACGATCGCGCCACTCAGCGTTCAAGCGCACGCGCACGCTGTCTGACAGCGGACCGCCCACGTCGATGGAGTAGCGCTGATCGTTGTAACTGCCGAAGCCGGCCTCGAGGCCGAGATGAAACGCATCCTTCGGCTGCTTGGTGACGACGTTCACGACCGCACCGGGCTGCATCGAGCCGTACAACACCGATGCGGGACCCATCAGCACTTCGACGCGCTCCGCGTTCACGAGATCGGCACCGTGATTCATCGTGTCGAGCGTCACGCCGTTGATGGTGCGAACGGATTGAAAGCCGCGAATCACCGTCTCGCCCGGATTGAAACCGAACTCCGAGTAGCGTGAGGCCGAGGTCGGCACGAAACGCAACACATTGTAGGTATCGACCGCGGCCACGCTCTCTAGAAACTCCGGATTGAACGCGGTGAGGGTTTGCGGAATGTCTTTCTGCGTGTACTGAGTGGCGCGACCGAACACCGTCACCGTGTCCAGCAGAACTTCCGAAACGGTGTCCGCACCGGATTCATCCTTCGTCGACGCAGGCGCCGGACGGATCATCAGCGCACCCGATGAAGAACGGACTGCGACCAGACCACTATGCTCCAACAATCGATCGAGCGCCGCTTCCGCCGTGAACTCGCCCTTCAATTCCGGCGCAGTGAGCTTTTCAACGAACTCGCTGCTGACGATGATCTGTTGTCCGGAGATCTGCCCGAAGCGCTGTAGCGCCTGCGACATCGGCTGCGACGACAGATCGAAACGATAGCTGGGCGCTTCAGCAGCGACCGCGGCTCCCATCAACGCCGCGGCGACGGCAACCACCAGCGGCGAGGCCGCCTTCGAGAATGTTCGGACCATACGCATGCCTTATTTAGTTGTGGGCGCAGACCGTTTCGCGCTCCCCTGTAAGGACAGACGCCGGTTTTCTGAAAACCCTCAAAGCAGGCAGACGATTTTTTCAGCGATGATTGAGCGCGATGTCGCCATCGGCGGTGGTGCTGGCGATCACCGGCAGATATTCAGTGATGGTGCTGATGAAGCCCGCGGTGTCCCCCGCGTTGAAGAAGCCAGTGATGCGCAAGTTGGCGATGCGTGGATCTGCGATCAGCAGACGTTGCGATGAATAGTGACTCATCCGTTCGATGACCGAGGCAAGCGACTCATCGTCGAACACCAGATGTCCGCTCTCCCAGGCGCTCACGTCCGCGGCACTCACAGGCGCCACTTCAGGCGTCGCACCTGCCCGCAGCGCTAGCTGCTCGCCGGCGGCAAGCTGGACAAACGGCGCGCTGCCGCTCGTGATGATGGTACCGGCGTTGATGATCTGATCACGTAGAGAAGCAACGTCGACTTGCGCGCTCTGTGGAGCTACCACCACTCGACCTTCGAGCAAGGTCACTCGCAACTCCGGTCCAAGGGTATCGATATTGAATGAAGTGCCCACCGCGATGACCTGTTGACCCCGCGCCTTCACGGAGAACGGTCTCGACGTATCGTGCGCCACATCGAAGCGCGCCTGGCCGTGCGACAGGAACAACGTGCGACGCTCTTTCGAATAGCGCACCTGAACTTCACTGTTCGAATCCAGCGTGATGCGTGAGTCATCGCTCAATGTCACGACCCGCCGCTCTCCCATCGAGGTGCGATAGGTCTCGGGACGCGTCAGTCCCCAGGTGGTGAGCGCACCGACCATCATGACCACCAGCGCAGCCGCCGCGATCCGCTGACCGGCGCCGATCGACGACCACCACCGGCGCGGTTTGGACGCTTGCGCGGCATCGGCATCCGCGAGCGCGAGACGGCGCAGCTCTGCACCGGCGTCCGATGTTTCATGTTCGTCGAGCAAGCTCCAGGCGCCGCGCACTTGGTCCCAAGCCGTCGCGTTGTCGTTACTCGCGTTGAGCCATGCGACGAACTCGTCGCTGCTCTCGAGACCCGACGACTCGAAATACACCTGCCACGCGGTCGCTTCCGCCAGTGCGCAACTCATCGCTGCGTCACCTCGGGTTGGCGGCCGTAGCGCGAGGCCAGGTGCAGCGAGGCCCGCATCACATGCTTCTCGACGCTGCTGATGGAGATGCCGTAGCGCTCGGCGATGTCTTTGTGCTTCATCTTTTCGAGTCGGAACAGCACGAAGATGTTGCGCGTCCGCTCGCCCAGCTCATCGAGCGTGCGGACCACGTCTTCGAGCGACGAGCGGCTGCTCAAGATGCGCTCGGGCGACAGCGTCTGCGCGAACTCGCCTTCGAGCTCCGGGCTTGCGGTGTCGTCGAGGCGAATGAAGCCCGGCATGCCGGCCCGCACCTGCCGGCGCCGCTGATCGCGCAACAGGTTGATCGCGATCTTGAACACGAAGTTGGCGACGTGCTCGATGCGCCGACTGTCGGTGCTCAGAACCCGGAGCAGAACCTCTTGCGCCAGGTCCTCCGCTTCGCGCCGATCCTTGATGCGACGGGAAAAGAAGGCGATGAGCGGCCCGCGAAACTGCGCGGACAGGTCACTTTGCAGACTGGCGGCGGACGCTGGGTGATCGCTCATAGGCACCGACCGTAAACACCATCGATTCTTCGGAATCGATCGAGGTTGCTGGAGCGCTGGCGTCGTCGGCGGCGCTTACCTGAACATATATATCACAGCCCGGTGGTACGGCTCACTAATAGGACCGACCGCTTTGCATTCAGGACCGGCCCCCGCTGTGCTCAACGCGACAGCTCCGGTGCCAGCGCCAGCCGAAAGCCCAGATTGATGAGGCGGCCGCCTTCCGGCGTCACGCCGAAGCGCTGCGCCGAGCGGTTATCGAAGACGGGGTTATTCCAGCCACCGCCACGCACGACGCGACGGATCCCCTCGATCGGGCCAAGCGGATCGGTCACGGCACCGCCGGGCAGCGGGCGCTCGTACCAATCCATCGACCACTCCCACACATTGCCGATCATGTCGTAGAGCCCCCAGGCATTCGGTTGCTTCAAGCCGACCTGGCGCGGGCCGGCGTTGGTCGGCGTGGGATATTGGCGCTCGGGTCGATAAGAAACATCGAAGCCGCGACCGCTATAGCCAATCGCGCTGTTGCCCGCATACCAAGCCAGCGGATCGAGCGCGGGCGCATTGCTTTGACCCAGAATTTCCAGCGTGCCTTTGTAGATCGCTCCTGTCGTGCCGGCGCGGGCGGCGTATTCCCATTCGGCATCGGTGGGCAATCGATAGACATACCCTTTGGGTAAGCGGCCCGCGGCCCGCTCGCGCTGGTTGAGCTTGTCGCAGAAAATCATTGCATCGGTCCAGCTCACCAAATACATCGCCACCCCATCGCTGGTATCGCCGAGCAGTGCGTCGGAGCTGGTGGAGTTCGCGATGGTCGAGCCATGCATCTCGACAGTGCGCAGTTCGCGCTTGCCGTTGTTATAAACGTTCTTGTCGTTGAAGACCCGATCCGCGGCTGCCTGCAGATCGGTACCCATCACCGCACGCCATTGACCATGAGTCACTTCGTAACGGCCGAGCCAGAACGGCTTGCTGATCGTGACCTTCGTCAGCGGCTCCTCATCTGTTTCGCGAGCCGGCTCGTCGGCCGGACTGCCCATCACAAACGAGCCCGCCGGTATCGGCATGAGCTCGAGCTCGATGTCGGGCACAGTGCGGGGCTCGAGCGGTTGCGCCGCTTCGGCAAAGCATGCGATGAGCATGGTGGCAAAGAACATCACGAATCGGCGAGGCTGCGGTCGAGGCATGCGCGTTCCTAATGATGAGAGCCCAACGCACGCAAGCCTATACACACGCGCGCTCCCTGCTTAGCAATTCGATCTCGCAATCTCGCCGCTTGAATTCTGCCCGGGACGTCTGTTACCGTCTGTAACACTACAGGAGGTAGCACACTCCCATGAAAGCGACCAAGGCCGAGCTCGGCGAGCTGGAGCGCGCCGTGATGAAGATAGTGTGGGCGCAAAGCTCGCTCAGCGCCGAAGCCATTCGGGAAAAACTGGACCGTGGGCTCAAGGAGACCACCATCCGCACGGTACTGCGCAGGCTCGAGGTCAAGGGCTATGTCAGTCACAAAGTCGAGAATCGGACGTTTCTCTACGAAGCGGTCGAGGCTCGACGCAAAGTCGCCGCGCGAGCCATCAAACGTATCGTGGACTGGTTTTGCGACGGCTCCGTCGACGAAGTGCTGGTGGGGCTGGTCGACGCGAAGATGGTCGACCGCGCGCAGGTCGATCGTCTGCTGAGCGCCATCGAGCAAGCGGAACGGCAGTCCAAAGACGATTCACAACGTTCTCGTTCCAAGAAAGGAGCGCGGTCGTGATGGCACTCCTCGCTGAATACACGGTTCGTTCCATCGCGCTGGGGCTGTTGGTGTTTTTAGCGCTGAAAGCCCTGCATTTGCAGGACCCGCGCCTGGAGCGGACCGCTTGGCGAATCGTGCTGGTGTCGGCGGTATCGATGCCGGCGGTGTTGGAGCTGATTTCGTTATCGCCCGTGCCCACGCCGGTCCTCAATGCGAGCTACACCGAGCTGGTGACTCTGCCCGCTTCAAGTTCGATATCCATCTGGAGCACGGCCCTCCTCGTCCTGATTGCCACTGTCTCTGGCGTGCTGATCGTTCGTCAGCTGACTGGCGTCGTTCGATGCTGGGTCATGCGACAACGGGCCACACGAGTTTCCAGTTACGGCTCGTTGGATGTTCGTATCAGTGACGCCGTGGATTCGCCGGCGACTGTCTTCTCGACCGTTCTCGTGCCGTCGGATTTCAGGGACTGGAGCGCCGAGGCGCAGCGACTGGCGATCGCGCATGAGCGCTCGCACGTGACCGGCAAAGATTTCTACGTGCAATGGCTGGCTCAGTTTTATCGAAGCGTGTTCTGGTTCAATCCATTCGCGTGGTGGCTGGCGGGTCGCCTCGCCCTGCTGAATGAACATGTCAGCGACGACGCCGCCATCGCCGGTCGGGATGAGCGCACGACGTACGCCAGGATCCTTCTGAGTCTCGCGCAACGATCGCCGGCCAGCGCGAATGTCGTCCCGATGATCCGCACTCACTCTCTCCGCCTTCGGATCGAGCGCATCTTGCAACACACCGGCGGTCGAGCGAGCGCAGTCAAGACCGCACTCGTCGCCTGCCTGCTCGCTCCCATCCTCACCGCCACTGCCGCGATTCGATCGCCTGCCGAACCTGGGAGCTATACAAACGGTCTGGAGCTGTTCCGATCCGGATCGAACTCGGAGGTGCAGGTCGTCCTGCCCAAGAGCAATCCCGCCCGGCCGCTCTCCGGTCCGAAATATCCACCGGCGTCGCGCCGTCTCGGAGAGGCCGGCACGGTTGTGTTGAAGCTGCACGTGTTGGAAGACGGCTCGGTCGCGGACGCGGCCATTGCGCAGTCGAGCGGCTATCCCGATCTGGATTACGCCGCGTTCTACCAATCGTTTCTGTGGCGTCTCGACCCAGGCACCATCGACGGCACGCCGTCGAGAATGTGGGGACGCTTCGCCGTCACCTTCAAGCTGGCGAACGACGAATGAAACATCGCCTGATCGTGCTCTTGCTGCCCTGGATGGCGCTCACCGGTTGCGGCACGCCTCCGCAACGCGCGGAGTTCACGAGCGGCTACCCTACATACAACTGTCCGGAAAGTCTTGAAGGGCAAGTCACATTGCAGGCCGAGGTTCGGCCGCTGGAATTGCCGACCGCAACCCCGCATCAAACATCGATCGTGACTCGGGGAATGTTGGCGAGACGGTTGCTCGTTTCGGTCACGCCCAGCGGCTTGCGACCCAAGGATCGAATCGTCTGGAGCGCGCTGAATGTCGCGACCTTCGGCGGCACGTTGCTCGGTTGGGATCGCTTTGAGCTTTCCTCACCCGACCGACGCACGGAAGAAACATCGACCGTGGTCGCCTCTCCCGGCCAACTGAAGATCACTCGCGTTGCCAAAGGGCGCGCCGATCTCGCCGGCGATCAGTCCATCGATCTCGTCGTCATGCCAGGCGGCGTGGCCGTCGACGACACAGTCGTACAATTCTCCGCGCTGTGGACTGAGAATGGCACACCTTTGACGAGCGATCGTGTCTCTCCCCAACTCGTCCCCTTGCGTCACCCTCCCGGCCTCGATGTTGTTGAAGCCACATTGGAACTGAGTTTCGTCGTGCGCGTCGCGGACACTGGCAACGAATGGGTGTGCGGGAGCCAGGCGCGCGTGACCTTGGTGGATCGCGATTCGCTGCGCCAACCCCTCTGGGATCTCGGCCTTGCTTCCGCGAACGCAATTCGCAAAGAACGGCTCGCTCTGTTCGATCCCACCCTGGGTGCTGTTCGCCTGGTATTCGACAGCCCCGCCAGCGCTCACTCGTTTGTCAGCTGGATGCGCGCCACCGGCGCGACCCAAGTGGGCTCCTATGCCCTCTCTATTTTTCAGCAAACCGATCCGTCGACCGCGCGCCCCTTCGGCCCAATCAATGAAGCCGTCATGCGCACTCTGCGCCCCGTGACCATCGCGGACATCAACGGAATCAAAGTCGGGCCCGCCGGCGAGCCCTGATACCCGGACTGGGCGTCCCGGAGCCCGCGGTTTACATCGCGCTCGCGATTAAATATGATAAATAGGATCAGGCCTGCCGAGCCGCCCCGGCGCGCCGCCTCCGGGGGATCCGTGCTGAAAAAGTTGCGCAGTCTTGCCCGCATTCTGGTGCGTGCGCGGCGCGGAAACTCCAGAACGCCCTTGGGCAATGAAGCGCAACGAGGAAAACAAACGATGAGAATGATGACCAGACTGACCGCGGGAATCCTGGTCGGCGTCGCAAGTCTGTGCGGCCCTGTCTCCGCACAGAATGCAGACCCGGCGATGACGTCCGGCGCCGCCTACGTTGGCCCGATCGTCACGAAATGGGGCAAGGCGGTGACGCCCGAGAATGCGTGGCGCAGCTACCCCCGTCCCCAACTCGAGCGCCCGGACTGGCTCAATCTGAATGGCTCGTGGGATTACGCAATTACCAAAGCGACGTCACCTCAGCCGAAGAAAATGGACGGCAAGATTCTCGTCCCCTTCGCAGTCGAATCGAAACTGTCAGGGGTCGCGCGTAAGGTGCTGCCGAACGAGCGTCTTTGGTATCGACGCAACTTCTCGGTGCCAGCGAATTGGAAAGGTAAGCGCACCCTCCTCCACTTCGGCGCGGTCGACTACGAATCGCAGGTCTTTATCAATGGCGCACCGGTCGGCGCGCATCGTGGCGGATCCGATCCTTTCAGCTATGACATCACCGAGTTTCTGAAGTCGGGTGCTAACGAACTCGTGGTGCATGTGTCCGATCCGACGTCGGCGGGCGATCAGCCGCGCGGCAAGCAGACGCTCAAGCCTCAAGGCATCTGGTATACCGCAGTGACCGGCATTTGGCAGACGGTGTGGCTCGAAGCGGTCCCCGATCTCTATATCAAGGAGGTGCGCGCAACGCCTGATATCGATCACGGCATGGTCGAGGTGGAAGTCGCACTCAACAATGCCACTAGCGCCACCGATGCAGTACGACTCACCGCGTCGGCGAACGGCAAGATCGTTGCTTCCACTCTCATGCGAGGCAATCGTCGCGCGTCGCTGGCAATTCCAGATGCGCATCTGTGGTCACCGAACGATCCGTTTCTCTACGATCTCACCGCCGAGCTGGTGAAGATTCAGGATCTCGGTGTATCGAGCGGACGCGAAGCGCGCATCGCGCCTCACACCAGCGCTGAGCAGAAGGCCTATGCCGCCGCGAAGGTGCAATCCGAGGGCGGCGACAAAGTCACCACTTACTTCGGCATGCGCAAGATTTCGGTCGGGCCCAACGCACAGGGCCGACCGGTGTTGCTGCTCAATAACAAGCCGCTGTTCCAGAACGGAACGCTCGATCAAGGCTGGTGGCCAGACGGTCTGCTGACACCTCCGTCCGAGGAAGCGGCGCGCAGTGACATGGTCTTTCTGAAGAAAGCCGGCTTCAACATGCTCCGCAAGCACATCAAGGTGGAGCCCGCCCGTTATTACTACGATGCCGATCGACTCGGCATCCTGATCTGGCAGGACATGCCCTCGGGCGCGATGGACGATCAATCCGTGCGCCGGCAGAGCGATCATGAGGCGACGTTCTCTTCCGCCGCAATGGCTGAGTATCAAAGCGAGCTGGCGCGCATGATCGGCGCGTTGCGGGCGTTTCCGTCGATCGTCATGTGGGTGACCAACAATGAAGGCTGGGGTCAGTACGACGCTCGTACGGTAGCCCAGCTGGCTAAGAACATGGATCCGAGCCGCTTGGTCAATGCGGCCAGCGGCTGGATGGATGTCGGCGATGACAGCTCCGACGTCTTCGATATCCATACCTATGAGGAAGTACCGACCACTCCCGTCGCGCACGGCCCTCGCGCACTGGTGCTCGGCGAATATGGCGGTGTCGGTCTCGCAGTCCCGGGCCACCTCTGGTTCCCGGACCGCGACCTCAAGATCTATCAAGTGGCCAAAACGCCGGAGGACTACCTCGCCCGCTACAAGCGCAAGTTCGAGGAAGTCATCCGTCAAGCGAAGGAAGCCGGCGTGAGCGCCGCGGTCTACACTCAGACCACCGATGTCGAGAGCGAGCTCAACGGACTGCTTTCTTACGATCGTGAAGTCGAGAAGTTTCCGGCGGAGACGTTCTCGACCATCGCGAAGCCGCTGTTCGACGAATAAACATTCGTCATCGCAACGGAGCGTCACCGGTACGCGCCGGTGACATTCCGGGCTCTACGCAACCTGCAGCGTCCGCAGCTTCTCAACGAGCGCGCCGACCTGATCGTCGCCGATATCGAGATGCATCACGAAGCGGATCGTCGACCCGCCCATGCTGCCTGCCTTGATGCCATGGCTCTGCAAGCTCCGCAGAAACTCATCGGTGCTCGAGCGGGCATCGATGGTAAAGATCACGATATTCGTTTCGACGGGCAGCACGCTCGATACATAAGAGAGACCCTGCAGCTCCCGCTCGATCGTTTTCGCTCGTCGATGATCGTCGTGCAGCCGGGCGACGTTGTGCTCCAGAGCAAACAGGCCCGCCGCGGCCAGATAGCCGGCCTGCCGCATCCCTCCTCCCATCATCTTGCGAAACCGACGCGCTTTCGCAATGAACTCGCCGGACCCCAACAGCAACGAGCCGGCGGGCGTGCCGAGTCCCTTTGACAGGCAGATGGAAATCGAGTCGAACAGGCGGCCATAGTCACGCGGGGATTCGTTGCGAGCGACGATGGCGTTGAAGACGCGTGCGCCGTCCAGATGCAATGCCAGCTCATGTTCATTGCAGACACCGCGAATTCGTTCCAGCTCGGCGAAATCCCAGCACGCGCCGCCGCCTTTGTTCACTGTGTTCTCGACCACCACGAGTCGCGACCACGCGGCGTGCACATCGCTTCGAGAGCTGACTTGTGAGCGGACTTGCTCAGCCGTAAAGCGTCCGCGATCGCCTTTCAACAAGCGCACCGACGCGCCGCTGTTGGCCGCGATGCCGCCGACCTCGTACAGGTACACGTGCGAGAGCTCGTCGCAAATGACCTCGTCACCCGGTCGCGTGTGAACGCGGATGCCGATCTGATTGGTCATCGTTCCGGACGGACAGAACAGCGCCGCTTCCATCCCGAACAGATCGGCCGCCTTGCGCTGCAGTTCGTTGACAGTTTCGTCTTCGCCGTACACATCGTCGCCGACTTCGGCCAACATCATGGCTTCCAGCATGGCCGGGGTCGGTCGCGTGACGGTATCGCTTCTGGCATCGATGATCTGGGACATGGGAAACTCTCCGGGGGCTCCCGGCGATGCTAACGATGCAGCGCGTCACCAGCAAGGCAGGCGCACGACGATGAAACGAATCGCCACGGCCGTTGTCTCTCTAATCGAGCGTTGGTGAGGAAGAACATATGTATAACCGTCGAACCTGCGCAATATTGGTCCTGCTCGCCTGCTTTCCGGGCGCCGCTTTAATGGCGGGCGACCCCAGCGGCGAGGCGAGATTCTTGAAGCAGACTCCCGGCACCGACCGCCGGACCCCGCTCGCAGGCCAAGCCACGTTTGCCGACAAGATTTACTTCGAATTCTGGATCCAGGCCGACGACGGCGAGCATTCGCTGCAGGTGAACGTCTATGACGGCGACGGCCGGGAGGTTTACATCGGCCAATCCACAATGGTCGTAAAGAACGGTCGCGGCGGCGGCGCAGTAACGTATGGCTTCAACCGAGGTCGCGATGCGCCGGGAACCTGGTGGTATGTCGCCGCGCTCGACGACAAAGTCGTGGTGAGCAGCTCGCTCGATGTGAGCCGGTGATCGTCAGATCCGCTTCGCGACCGGTGCAGGCGGCTTGCGCTCCTGCGCTTCCTTGATCGTGGCTCGGGCGCCGCTCTTCAGCAGTTGGTCGGCCGGCACGAGCGCGAACAGTTGCATGATGCGAGCGATGATGCCCGTCCATCCCGTCTGATGGCTTGCGCCGAGCCCGGCGCCATTGTCGCCATGGAAGTACTCATAGAACTGAAGGTAGTCGCGCCAGTGCGGATCGGTTTGAAACTTCTCGGTGCCGCCGTAAACCGGGCGTCGACCATTCGCGTCGCGCTTGAAGATCGCAGTGAGCCGTCGCGACAGTTCCTCCGCCACCTCATATAGATTCATTTGCCGCCCGGATCCCGTCGGGCACTCCACGGTGAAATCGTCTCCGTAGTACGTGTAGTACTGGAGCAGCGCGCGAATGATGAGCCCGTTCACCGGCATCCAGATCGGACCGCGCCAATTCGAGTTGCCGCCGAACATCCCATTGTCCGATTCCGCCGGCAGATAGCCGACTCGATACTCCTGGCCGCCGACCCAGAACTGGTAGGGCCGATCCAAATGAGCTCTCGATAACGAACGAATGCCGTACGGACTGAAGAATTCGTTCTCATCGAGCATGCGTGCCAGCACCCGCCGCAACCGGGCTGCATCGAGAATGGAAGCCATCAGTCTGCCGTGCTCACCCCGACGGGTCGGATCGTGAATGGCGCTGGTGAGATCGGGATGCGACACCAGAAACTCGCGCAGCACCTCCCCCACTTCAGGATACTTTTCCAACAGCCGTCCATCGAACACCGTGACCGCGCAGAACGGCAGCAACCCCACCATCGAGCGAACTTTCAGGCGCTGTGCCCCGCCGTCGGGAAGCTGTAGCACGTCGTAGAAGAACCCGTCTTCCTCGTCCCACATGCCGACGCCGTCCTGTGTCACAACCATCGAAGACGCGATCCACAGGAAATGCTCGGCGAACTTGGTGCACATTCGGATGTATGTAGGCCGCGCCAAGGTCAGCTCGATGGCGATCTCGAGCATGTTCTGACAGAACAGCGCCATCCACGCCGTGCCATCCGCCTGCTCCAGATGCCCGCCGGTGGGCAACGGCGCGCTTCGATCGAACACCCCGATGTTATCGAGCCCGAGAAAGCCGCCCTCGAACACGTTCTTGCCGTCGCGGTCTTTGCGATTCACCCACCAGGTGAAATTCAGCAACAGTGCGTGAAAGGAGCGCTCCAGCCAATCGATATCGCCGTTGCCGCGCGCCGCAGCTTCGAGCCGATAGGTGAAGATCGTCGACCACGCATGCACCGGCGGATTCACGTCGCCGAAGTTCCACTCGTATGCGGGCAGTTGTCCGCTCGGATGCAGATAGGTGGCCTGTAACATCAGATCGAGCTGCTGTTTGCCAAAGTCTTCGTCCACCAGCGTCAGCGCCAGAATGTGGAACGCCAGGTCCCAGGCCGCGTACCATGGATATTCCCATTTGTCCGGCATCGAAATGATGTCGGCGTTGTGCATGTGTCGCCACTGGATATTGCGTGGCGCGTGCCGGCCGTAACGGCGGTGTTCCTGCACCCACGCGGCAATGTCGTAGTAATAAAACTGCTTCGACCAAAGCATGCCCGACAGCGCTTGGCGGACGATACTTTTCGCGTCGTTGTCGAGCGAGCTTGGAATGACACTGGCGTAAAATTCGTCCGCTTCGCGCCTGCGTGCGTTGACGGTGTCATCGAAGCTCGCCGCGAACATATCACCGGACTGATCGCGTGCCGAAACGAGCTGCGCCGGCGCACGTTCGCACAAGCGCAGGCGCACGACCTTCGATTCGCCAGCGCCGACCTCTATCGTGTAGTGCACCGCTGCCTTGGTGCCGCAACGCTCCGGGTTCACCGCTTCCGGACGGCCGTGCACGATGTACTCGTTTATTCCATCTTTCACATACGGCGTGCGATTCGGCTTGCCTTCCAGGCGCTCAGTGTTGGTTTCGTTCTCGGTGAACAGCAGCTCGGCCGGTTGCTCGCTATAGATGAATCGCTCCCCCAGCTGCGAGTGTGAAACCCGGATCACACTGCCCGACTCGCCCGCGGCGATCTGCCGTAGCATCGGCCGGGAGCTCCCGCTGTCGGACCGCCAGGTGTTACGAAACCAGAAGGTCGGCAGCACGTGCAAGGTGGCGGCGTCCGGGCCGCGATTGCAAATCGTTATCTGGATCAGAATGTCTTCAGGCGATCCCTTCGAATACTCGACGAAGACGTCGAAGTACCGGTCCTCGGCAAACACGCCCGTGTCCAGCAACTCATATTCGAACTCATCGCGCCGTCGCGAGCGATTGGTATGCACCAGGTCGTCATAGGGATAGGCCAGCTGCGGATACTTGTACAGATACTTCAGATACGAATGCGTCGGCGTCGAATCGAGGTAGAAGTAATATTCCTTCACGTCCTCGCCGTGATTGCCTTCGTTGTTGGTGAGGCCGAACAGCCGTTCTTTGATGATCGGATCCGCGCCATTCCAGAGGGCGAGAGCAACGCAGAGTTGTTGACGGTCATCGCACAAGCCCGCCATGCCATCCTCACCCCAGTGGTAGGCATAAGAACGCGCTTGATCGTGAGTCAGATGATTCCATGCATCGCCGCTGTCGCTGTAATCCTCGCGCACCGTTCCCCACTGGCGCTCGCTCAGGTACGGCCCCCATCGACGCCAGGCCGCAATGCCCGCGCGGGCAGCTCGCAAACGGTGAGACTCCGCGTCGGCATTCATGAGCGCTTCACGCCTAGAACGAGGTCGCGAAATAGAGCGCCGGTCCGCTCTGCTGGATCTGCGCTTTGCCGCGCCAATCCTCGCTGGTGGACGACACCTGGAAATTGATGTCGCGGAAGCCCAAGCCGATACTGAAATGTCGCCAGGGCTGGTAGATCACATCCAGGCCGCTGCTGAACACTTTGCCGTCGATATCGCCGGTATCGAGCGAGAGTCGATCCACCCGCATGCTCAACAGCCAGCGATCGGTCAAAGCCATGCGCGCATAGACGGTGAGGAACGGCAGCGGCGCCGTCTGGCTGGCGACCTCGGAACCAAAATTTCTGGTCGACAGGCCCGCTTCCAGCTTGGCGACGTGCGCCCCGAGGCCCACGCCGAATTCCTTGTCCTTGGTGCGGAAGAACGAGTAGCCGACACTGACCCGGAAGTCCTCGATGTTGAAGGAGCCCTTGGCCACCGCGTCGACCGGCAGGTTCAAGTTGCCCCAGTCGACGGTGCGCTGGAGCTGCTTTTCGTTGTCGCGGTCCAGCTTGAAATATTCGACTTCGAGCTGCCAGCGTCGGGTGAAATGCCAGCGCGCATCGAACAGGCCGATGATACTCGTCTCATCCAGGCCCATATCGTCCTCGAAATCGATGAGCGCGCCGACACCTACAGCTCCGCTGTTGAGATTCGCCGTGACATTCGACTCGGCCCACAGCGCGCCGGCACTGAAGTACCAGGCGTCGGACATCAAAGGATGATCGGGAATGCGTTCGTCGCTTTCAGCCGCAGCCGCGGAACGCGCGAGAGACATGAGGCTGACCGCCACCACCATCGCGACAGCGCTAGTGAATTTGTGAGCTCGCATGGCCATCTCTGTACGCTGCCCGTTGACAGGCTAGAGATGCTGCGAGCGCCCGCGAATCTGTAGAGCGGGCAGGCGCGGACGGCTTCATCCGCCACGTTTATCAGCGGCTAAGTCCAGTTCAAAGTCACGGCAGTCAGCACCAGGTAGCGCCCGACCTTAGCTACCGTGACTAGCAACAGAAAGATCGGCAGCGGCTCGCGCAGAACGCCCGCGATGACAGTCAGCGGATCGCCAATGATTGGCATCCAGCTCCACAGTAAGGACCATTTGCCGTAGCGTTGATACCAGACTCGATAACGGTCCAACGCCGCTGGCCGCACAGGAAACCAGGAGCGCTCGCTGAAGCGCTCGACCAACCGCCCCAGTCCCCAGTTGACCGTCGCACCGAGCACATTGCCTGCGCTGGCCACTGCGACCAGCAGCGCCACCGGATAGTTGTCCGTCAGCAGCAGCGCGACCAGTGCGGCTTCCGACTGCATCGGCAGAAAAGTGGCGGCGACAAACGCCACCAAAAACAGGCCCGCGTAGATCGCCAGCTCCGGCATGTAGCTCACCATCGTGATTCATCTCGCGATGGTAACGCGGTTGCCGGCATCCATGCCGGCCAAGCGCCCCGCTCCGAGCTCTCTTCAACGACGGGCGGTCCGGATCATTTCACCCTGCTCGCCCATCCGGCGCTCATGCAGAGCCGACAAGAGCGGACGATTTGCCTGTCCCACTGCATCGTCGACCGCGGTTCTGAAGCAGGCACGAGCTCGTGCGATCTGTTCCAGCTCGCGCGATTGGCCGGAACGACAAACGATCTTCGCGGCGGACCGGATCCGGTCATAGGCCAGCTCCGCTCCCTTCGGTGTCGACAGCTCGATGCCTGCGAGGCTGACGACGATCTTTGGTACATCATCCGAGCGGCCGGTATCGGCGCTGGCGAATCCCGCTGACAAGCAGGCGATGATGACTGTCAGCATCAGCAGATGGCCACGCGAACGCGCGGCATTGACGTTGAAGTTGAACATGGTCTTTGGCTCCAGGGAGTGAGAGATAGCGGTCAAGCGCTTTGCATCGCGCTTGCTGGAGCAAATTGCAGCCGTCATGCCGGCTCGGCCGGCGAGCGGCGAGGTTTCTCTAAGTCACTGAAGTCGACAACGAATCTTTCGGGCAGCAAGCACAATCCGCACAGCGTGTCGTGCGCGCCCGAGGCTGGATTCGTTGGCTCGCGACGAACGTCACGAGCCGTAGTGTTGGATGTCAGCGCGCGGGTTGTTACGCCAGCAGTTCCGTCACCGTGCGCTTGGTCTCCATCGACATCACGCCCCAGCGATCGACTTGTAATCCCATCGCCTGCTGCAACGTGAGTCCGACGCGCGTGACCGGATCCGCGTTGCCGGCCAGATGAAAGCCGGTGCGAATTCTGCCGCCGGCATTGCCGGCGATCATCATCGGGATGCCCTCCACTGCGTGCGCCTTCGCGATCGAGCAGTCGGAATGAGCAAGGATCAGACAGTTGTCGAGCAACGTGCCGTCGCCCTCGGGGATCGCGGCAATCTCATCCAGGAAATCGCGCCAGGCCACCATGCTTCGGGTGGCAAACCAGGCGTGCTCTTTTTGATAGCCGAGCTGCGGATCGGTCGGCTCTTCATGAGTCAGCGTGTGATGGGTCGTGGTCGAGCCTTTGCGACGTAGATTCGACGCCGTGTCCGACAGCAGCACGTTGAAGACGCGTGTCTGATTACATTGCAGCGCCTTGGCCAGCAAGCCGGCCATCAAACGGTGCGTGATCAGCACATTGTCCATCTCGGAGTCGAACGTCACTTTCGGCGGCGCCTTCGGCATCGTGAAATTCTGCACGGGAGCTGGCGGTTGCAGCTGTAACGCCAGCTGCTCTTCGAGCTGTCGAATCGACGTGAAGTATTCGTCCAGCCGACGCCGGTCTTCCACACCGACTTCGCGCATCAATCGTTGACGGTCGTCCTGGACCGCCGAGAGCACGCTTTGACGCACCATCGTGCTCGGGTCGGGCTTGAAGTCCGCTGAGTTTGGATCCTGGAAGCCCGCACCGAAGATGCGCTGATACAGTGCCGTCGGCGAGACTTCGCTGGGATTCGGCGAGCCCGCCGCACGATAAGAATAGGAACGCTCAGTACCCGACGTGCTGATCTCGAGCGAACGAAACCGCGTGCTCTTGCCGATCTCATCGCCGACGATCACATCGAGCGTGGGCGCCTTGACGCTCTCATTCGGCACCGGCACGCCGGTGCGCAGGCCGAGACAGCCAGTGATATGCGGCTTGTTCGGCACCCCATCGAGCTTCACATCGAAGCCGCTCAAGATGGCGAGCTTCTTGCGATAAGGTTCGAGAGGCTGCAAATCCTCGGGCATGGCGTAGTTAGTGCCCGTCGTCGTCGGCACCCACTTCTCCGGGATGAAACCGCAGCCCCAGATCCAGGTGCCGAAGCGAACAGGGATACGTTGCCCTGTCGCAGCCAGCGCGCGTCCACTGTCCGTAAGAAAGCAGTTCAACATCGGCAATGCCACGCCCACCGCGGAGCCTTGCAGGAGACCGCGAAGAACGGTGCGTCGATTGATCTTGCTCATGTTTGCTCTCCGTCTCGAAGCGTCGAGATCGCAAAGAAGTTGTCGCTCAGCGCGATGGTGCGCATGACCTCCGGCACGCGATAACCGCTGGCTTTGAATTCCCGGTTCAGATAATCCATGTACGGGCGCTCTTCCATCTCGGTGTCGCGCCCGACCGCGAATCGATACATCTTTTCAACCAGGCAGCGAGGCGTCTCCGGATGATCGTGCAAGGCGCGTGCAAGCCCATCTGCCGAGTTGAACGCGATGCCGTCCAGATCGCCGCTCGCATCGATAGCCGCGCCGTTCTCGACCGAGCGATACGTGCCCAGCCCATCGAAGTTCTCGAGCGTCAACCCAACCGGATCGGTGATCGCGTGACACCCCGCGCAGGCCGGCTCGGTTCGATGCGCGACCAATCGATCCCGCGCCGTCGGCATCGCCACGTTCGACGGATCCTGGACCACGGCGAAATTCACATTCGCCGGTGGATCCGGCACTTCCTGACATAGAAACACTTCGCGAAGCGCCTTGCCTCGCAAGGTCGCGGACGAGCGCCCGGGATGAGAATTCAAGGCGAGGAATGCCACCTGGGACTGGATGCCTTCACGATGTTTGCCCTCGGCGAACTCCGTCGGTTCCCAACCATTGCGCGTCGGGACGGGAACGCGATAGACAACACCCAACGCACGCGTGAGAAAAGTGTCACGAGTCGTAAACAGATCGCGGTAGTCGCCCTTCTCTTCGATCAACAGATGAGTGATCGTGCGCAACGTCTGTTCCTGAGCGTCAGCCGCAACGGTCGAGTTGAACGCCGGATACACCACCGGATCTTTCGCCAGGTCGCCGAACTTGTCGAACTGGAGCATGTCCTGAAAGAACGCTCGCACCGCAGTTTCGAACAGGGGCGATCCGACCAGACGATCCACTTGCCGTTGCAATCCACGCCGCGTTTCCAACTCACCCGCGCCGGCGGCACGCAGCAGTTCGTCATCCGGCGTCGAGTTAGTGAGGAAATAACTCAGCCGCGTGGCTTTGGACCATGCGTCCAGCTGCATGACGTCTCTTTGCTTCGCGTCCGGCGGCGTTCTTTCGATCCGCAGCAGAAACTCCGGTGACACCATCATGGCGGCCAGCGCGAACTGCAGACCTGCGTAGAAATCGCCGAGGCGTTCCTGCCCTGCCTGCGCGGCGTCCACGAAACGCTTCACTTCATCGTCTCGCAAGGGCCGGCGGAACAGCGGGACTCCATAGTGTTGGACGACTTGCTTCGCACACTCCGCATCGAACTGAGCCGCACCGGATTTGGGTTGGCAAGGAATCAGCTTGGCACGATGCTCTTCGCTGACCACAGCCGCGGCCACGGTGAGTGCAGCTCCGTCGTATTGTTCGATGCTAAAGGGCGACATGCCCGACCGGCCCGTGCCGATCGAGATCAAACCGTCTTCTCGCAACGCGCGTTCGAAGCGAGCAGTGATCGGGATCTCCGGCCCGAAGATGTCGGCCACGGTGGCGCGATACTGAGACTCCGTCAGCCGCCGCATGACAGCGGGCCCGCCCACCGCATCCGGTTCTCCCGTATGACTGCCACAACCGCCGAGCGCGATCAGCAGCACAGCGAGAACCCCAGAGAAGACGCGTCTACTTTGCATTGCCGTTCGCCTGAATCAGCTTGTCGTTGACGCTCTTCGTAGCCACGTCCACCACGAACGCTGGAATAGCCTTGATCTGATATTGAGTAGAGATGGACGTGCAGCGACCGCTTTGTGGATCGGGATCGGCGTCGGCGTGCTGATAAAGAGACTGATACGCGCCCTGGCAGGTGTAGCCCAAGACACGTGCCGCGCCATTGGCAGTGTGCAGGCGTAGTTGCTGAGGACCCGGCTCACCTGCCGCGTTCTTGGCATTCCGAAATCCGAACTGCATGTCGTACACCGACTCGACCGGCGTGTAGCCCGCCAGATAACCTTCGATGACACCCGTTTCGGACAGCGTGACTTGCAGACGGGCACGCTTCAGCGGCCGATCGTTGAACAGACTGTTTACTTCCGTGTAGAAACGCAGGTCGACGGGATCGGTGGTCAACACTCCCTCTTTGATTCGACCGTGCGTGCGAGTTCGATAGTGCGGATCCTGATGCATGGCATACGTCGCATAGGCCAGCGGCTCACGCGTCGGGCTCAATTGGATGGGATCCGCATTCGATACGACCGTCACTTCGACGCTGTCGTCGTTGCGAATGTCGTCGACGCCGTCCAGCGTAATCAGAATGCCCCAGGAGCCCGTCAGCATGGCCACGCCGAAGCCATTGGACTGACCGGTCGATTGGAACGATCGATTGCAGCCCACGACACGAAAGAATTGATTGTCGACGCCGCGCTGCCCGTCCCTGCTCACGAAATCCTGATGCGGGCACATGCCGCCCGCCGCGGGTTGAGTCGCGTTCGAATCGACACCATCGAGATCGATGCCGTCCGCCACGACGTCGGCGGATTCGAGCGAGCGATAGTACGGCTCGGGCGGGGCGGCTTCGGGATTGGCGCAGACGTTCTGGCCGTTCGGCGCAGCTGAGATCGCTCGACCACCCGCCTCCACTCGTTTGCCGTAGTCGTCGTCGGACTCGCCCTTGCGCCGCTTGCCTTCCGGCTTCAACGCATAAATCTCGGCGACGTTCATGGACATGCCGCGAGGACATGCGCCGCTCTTGGCCGCATCGTCGCCGAGCGCGTAACGGATGCCCGTAACGACGAAGCCCGCCCTGCCGTTCTGCACGAACTCAGGCGCCGCAGCCCCGGCGGCCGAGGCCGACAGCAACAATGCCAATGTCACAACGGGCGAGGTTCCGGCCATGAATCGCTGCTCCAGCCATTTCTGACGTGCATGTTAATAACAGGGGTGTTAGCATGTCAATGCAGCGGTGGACACCAGAGATTTGTACTGCCATGGCGCGACCAGTCATTGCTTCCGACGAAGACATTTTGCAGGCGGCGCATCGAGTGCTCGATCGACGCGGGCCCGATGCTTTTTCGATTGCCGAAGTGGCCGCCGAGGCCGGGATATCGCGCGCCACCATCATTCTTCGATTCAGGAGCACGAGTGCGCTGAAGCTGACGCTGCTGTCGCAAGTCATCCAGCAATTCGCCGCCGCCATCGCTCAAGTGCCGAAGCCCAAGGGAGGCGACGGGCTGCTACACATCGCCGCCTTCATCGGCGGTCATTTGCACTCGCGCGAAAGCAGCGCGAAGTTCTTCTCCAGATACAACGCCAGCTTGCAGGACCCTGAACTGACAGCACTGGAGCACAAGCGCGGCAAGGTGCTCCTCGATGCCATTTCGGAAGTGATGCCGAAAGTGGCGATCGAGCATGACTTGGCCGTCCGAGCCTTTCTTTCGCAGCTCACTGGCAACATCATCGCCTGGCTCGCCATGGACGATCCGGATTCGCGGCGTTATCTGGTGCTGCGGACTCGGGACTGGCTGCAGCTGGCAGGCATTCGATACAGCGAACGGCTCGTCGAAGAGCTCGCCCCCGCTGCTGCCGCGACCGCTCCGAAAAAGAAAACATCGTCCAGTGCGACGCCGGCGCGCAGTACACCGCGCGCGAAGCGCCGCTCAAACTAAGAGCCTCACAGCATGATGACCCGCAGGATGGGCCTGAAGGCCGCCGCATTGCTTGGCGTGATCGGGATTGGATTCGGGGCCTGGCTGCTCTGGCCCGAGTCGACCATAGCCGCGCAGGAACTCAGTGGACTCCAGGCCTCCGCGGACCGGGGCCGCTATCTCGCCCTGGTGGGTAATTGCGCCACCTGCCACACCGCTAAAGATGGCGCGCCTTATGCGGGCGGCGTGAAGTTCCATACTGAATTCGGCGAACTGTACTCCACTAACATCACCTCCGACGCAGAGACGGGCATTGGCGCCTGGTCGTTCGACGATTTCCATCGCGCCATGAAACACGGCATGCGCCCGGACGGCACTCATTTATATCCCGCGTTCCCCTACCCGTCGTTCGCCAAGATGACGGACTCGGATATCGCATCGTTGTTCATGTACATGAAGACCGTCGCGCCTGTGAAAGCGGCGGCCAAAGCCAACGATCTGAGCTTTCCCTATAACCTGCGCTTTGCCCTGCGCGCCTGGAACAAGCTGTTTCATGAGCCCGCCACCTTCGCGCCCGATCCCAATCAATCCGCCGAATGGAATCGTGGCGCCTATCTGACCCAAGGTGTCGCACATTGCGGCGCCTGTCACACGCCACGTAACTTCCTTGGCGCCGAGCGTCATGAGCTCGCGTTCACCGGCGGTGTCATGTTCGACGAGGTCAAGCCCGGCAAGTATCGCGAATGGTCCGCCGTGAATCTCACGACCCACCCGACCGGCCTGGGACACTGGACGGAAGCAGACATCGCTTCGTATCTGCAGAAGGGAGAATCAGAACGCGCCATCGTTCATGGCCCCATGATCGAAGTCGTCCTGAACTCGACCCGACATTTCGAGGATGCCGACGTGCAAGCCATCGCAACGTATCTGCGCGAGATTCCCGCAGACGCGCCCGCCAGCGGCGGCACACCGTCAAAGGAACAACTCGCGTCAGGCAAGGTCACCTACACCGTCCACTGCGGCAGCTGTCACTTGCCGACCGGGCTGGGCGACAAGGGGCTCGGTGTCACGCTGGCGGGAAACAGCATCGTGCAAGCCGCCGATCCCGCATCGTTGATCAACGTGATTCTCTACGGTCCGCGCCTGCCGCCACCGCCGTTCGTTTCCGAGCGGACTCGCATGAAGCCCTTCGGCAAGCGGTTGTCGGATGAAGATATCGCCAATCTCGTGACTTACGTTCGCGCCAGCTTCGGGAACCAGGCCGGCGCGGTCACGCCGGCCCAGGTGAATCGACAACGCTGAGGCGGGAAACCTCAGCGAGAACCGAACCCGACTCGCAGGTTGATGCCTACCTCTCGCTCGGGCAGCACGTTGACGCTGTAGTACGGAGAGGCGAAGGACGACCCAGTGCTGCCAATAACAGCACCTCCCGGCCCAAAGCGTAGCGTCGTCAGATTCGTCGTCAGCGGCGATGCGCCGCTGTTGAGAACCACCTTCTCATCGAAGATGTTCTTGGCGAACAACGACACTTCCCATTGCCCGTCCGGATCTCGCACGCCCGCGTAGAGATTCACCATCGCGTAGCTGTCCACGTTGTCGAATGAATTGCTCGGATCCTGCGAATTCGACGGTGTGTAGGTAGCGAGACCGCGCACGAATCCATCCATGCGTGGAGTCAGCTCCATGCTTGCCTCGGTCTGTAAATTGGCACTCCACTCCGGCGCGAACGTGGAGCGACCGCTGAACTGACACTGCGCCACGTTCTGACCTGGCTCGAGTGAACTCTGCAGCTGAGCCAGGGTGGGTGCCGCAGTGAGCGTGTCAGGCACACCATCGCCGTTCAGATCGTTGCACGCGATGGTGCCGTTCTTGATCTTGCCATCCGCATAGCTGATGTTGCCGCTCAAGCTCCAGCGCGGCCGGATCTGGAACGACGCCTCCGCCTCCACGCCCTTCACCGTTACCGGCACGCCGGCGACGAAGTTGAGACTCCCGGCTTCCGGCACCACCACCGTCGGCGCGAGGCGTCGATAGTTGATGAAGAAGACCGAGCCGCCCCGATAAACATAGTCGTCGAAGTCCTGCTGGTACACGCTCAGATTGAACATGCCCCGGTCGTCCAGGAAGGACGTCTTGATGCCCGCTTCGTAGGAAGTGGATTCTTCCGGATCCAGATTCAGGAAGCCGAGCTCTCGTGGACTGATATTCGCGCTGAAGTTACCGATGACCCGCACGCCCGGCCGCCACGAGGTGCCGACCGTCGCATACACCATCACATCGTCATTGAAACGGTACTTAGCGGAGCCGGTATAGATGGCAGTGGAATCCTTGTCTCTGGTATCCGGCGTGGGATAGGCCCCGTCAACCTTGATCGAAGAGAAGTTCTCGTATTCGATGTAGCGCACGCCGCCCGAGAGCTCTAGCGCCTCACCGATGTGGGCGGTGAGGTTGCCGAATGCGGATTTCTCAGTGGAGTCGCCGTTGCGCTCGATCGCCGTGAGATTGACCGCCGCCAACACCGTGGGCGCAGCGAGCAGCGGTGTCTCCTGCGTCAAGCGACTCGGAGTGTCGTTGTAATCGTAGAACGCGCCGACCACGTAATCGAACATCCCGAACACCCGCTCTTCCGACGCCAGCCGCAGCTCATGCGAGCGACGCTTGGCATCGGTGTGCGTGCACTGAAAGTAGTTCTGATTGGTCGGCACCAGATCGACCCGCCTGCCCTGCTCCTGACACACAGCCTCATAACCCGGACGATCCTGAAACGCACGCACTGCCGGTGTAAATCTCTGCGGCGAGAAGTAGTCGCCGTTGTCATTCTGGCCAAGGATGGCGATGTCCTGTTCGTTGGCCGCGCCGGAATAACTCAAACGCTGGCCGGCGATCCGCACGTCGAGGTTCCAGATAAAGATATCCATCTCCTGCTGGTTGCGCGACCCCTGATCCTCGAGGGAACGGAAATCGTAAGGACGGATGAGATCGCCGGACTGTGCTTCGCCTGTCACCAGCGACGAGGACCGAACCTGCGTATACGACGTGTTCTTCTGATCCAGCGTTTGATACATGACGTTGAGCGCCAGCCAATCGGTGGGCTCGAACCTCAGGCTGGCACGCACCGCTTCCGTGTCCCGGAACGGTTCCGGATTGTGCGCCGGATCCGACGCTCGCTTGACGGTGTCGACGCGATTGAATTCATTCTCGTCGCTCACCGCGGCCACACGCAGAGCGAGCATTTCCTTGATGATGGGAACGTTGATCGCTGCGTCGTATTTGTACGCGTGGGTGTCGGTGGCAGTCGCGTTGGCCGACACGCCGAAGTCGCTCAGATCCGGACGACGCGTCGTCACTGTGATCGAGCCGGACGGCGCCGCCCGGCCCCGCAGCGTTCCTTGCGGGCCGCGCAACAGCTCCAGTTGTCCCACATCGAACGTTGACTGGAACAGGAAATTCGACGCGATCGGCGTGTCGTTCAAATAGAACTCGACGGTTGGATTGTTGCCGCTCGCCTCGGGATTGAACGCGACGCCCCGAACCGTCGCGGCCGTGGAATAACTGCCGCCCCCGGAGAGCGTCAGCCCCGGCAGCAAGCTTTGCAGGTCTGTGAAGTTGCGGACATTGAGTCGTTCGATTTGATCGGAAGTCACCACGTTGACCGTCTGCGGCACATCCTGGATCGACTCCTCGCGTCGACGCGCCATGACGATGATTTCTTCGAGCTTCGCTGTCTCCACCTCCGACGCCGACGGACCGGCGCTTTGAGCACTCGCCTGATGCCCCACGGACACCAACCCCACCCCGGCAAGAAACAATGCAGGTCGCACAAACATACGGACACCCCCTGTCTTTCTATGTAGCCAACGAATGTTTGGGCCGGCTTCCGGCCGGGCCGGCCGCTTTATTTATCGAGAGTCGGCCAGGCAGCTTTCACCGGCGCCTGGCATCGAGCGTTCACCAGCGCTGTGGCGTCACGTCCAGGCTCAGTGGCCGCTGGTACGACACATCGCGCTTGTCATTGAGACCCTTGGTGTAGCCCTGCTTCTGGAAGATCGGGGCCTTCAATATCGAAGCATCGCCGGCAATCAAGACATCCACCGTCGAACGGCGCAGCGCGATCTTCCATTCGCCGCCGCGCTTTTCCAGACGATCGATGTAGCGACCGCTGATCATCCGCGCGCTCGTTTCATCCTTGTTGAGCAGCGCCACGATCACATAGCTCTCGCAGTGAGCGACGTCGCCGTCTATCTCACATAGATGGGTGGTGATGTTGTGCGTGTGGAGGACCGCGCCCGCCGAGTGCACGGCATTGGCCCATTCCGCATACTTCGGACCGGGATTGATGGCATGACCGTGCTCATCGATGCCATCTTCGTGATACGCAGCGGTGAGCAAATCGACATCGTGACGATCATGCCCGCGCGCGTGGTTCGCAATCACGTCGTAGATGGCTTGCCGATCCATCAGGTACTGCACGTCGCGCGCGAGTTTGTCGAGACTGATCGATTCCATGGCTGCTCCTCGCCGTCAGCGAATGATGATGGGGTATTGGACTCTGGGCGCGACTTTGTGAGTATCTCGATACGAGCGCGGCTGGCGACCGCCTTGATCCTTGATGCCGTACTTCAGCGCCAGCTCCGCGCCGATCAACGTTTGCCCGCTCATCTCCAGCAGCCCGGGATCGTTGTGAAGCGCCCAGATCACGTGCCCGGTGAACTCCGGCGTCTCAGCACTGCGCTCCAACTGACCGAACTTCACCGGGTCCGACGCGATGACCTGACGCAACCGGTCGGTGAGCAAGGTGCCCATCCAAATGGACAAGGCCACCACGCCGTAATCTTTGAAATCGACCGCCATGTCGGCAGCGAATTTGTCCATACCGGCCTTGTGCGCTCCGTAAGCCGGCCCGAACACGTAGTGCACGGCGCCTGAAGCGGAAGTGAAGACAACAAGCCCACCGCGCCGCTCGATCATCAACGGCGCCGCGTAGTAACTCGCGACGTAGCTGCTGCGCAATCCAACATCGAGCATGTCGACGATCTCGAGCGGCTTCTCCCAGAAATGTCCGGGGGCGGTCAGTCGATCGTGAAGCGCGCACGCGTTGTTGACCAGGATGTCGAGCCGCTGCTGCTCGTCGCGAACTCGCTCGAACAATTGTTTTATTTGTTCATCGTCGGCGTGATCCACGCGCACCGGAATGCCTTTGCCGCCGGCCGCAGTCACCGCCGCCGCGGTCTCATGAATCGTACCCGGCAACGACGAGTCGCCTGCCTGCTCGGAACGACCCGTCACATACACCGTGCAACCGTGCGCGCCCAGCGCAATAGCAATTCCGCGCCCTGCTCCACGGCTCGCACCAGTAACGACGGCGACCGGCCCTTTCGATGTCATGAGTCACAATAGAACGGTGCCGTTTCATTTGTCCAGACACGAGACGACAATCGCTCACCTCGGCTCGCGAGCATGCAACTAATGAAATGAGTTAAGCTGCGCGCATGAAACAAAGCAGAAAATCAACAAAGGTCCACAAGCCGCGCCGTGTGGTGAAGGTTGGGCGCCCCGCAGCGTCTTCCGTGGAGCAGTTGGATCGAGAAATTCTGGATGCCGCCGCGGCGGTGTTTCTGGCGAAGGGCTATGTGGACACGTCCATGGACGCCGTAACACTGGCGGCGCGCATCTCCAAAGCGACGCTGTACTCTCGCTATGCAAACAAAGCAGAGCTGTTTCGCGCCGTGGTCGAGGATCGACGTGCCCAATGGGGCGCGGAGTCGGCGAAGAGCGATTGGATGCTGGGAGACTCGCTCGAACAGCGACTACGCCACTACGTGGCCGCAGTGCTGAAATGGGCGACCAAGCCGGATGTTCGCGCGTTCGATGTCTTGCTCGACACTGCGCCTGCGGAGATCACGCGTCCTCTGCGTAAAGCGCGGCACGATGTCATCATCGACATGCTCGTCGCTGTTATCGCCACTTATTCCCGTGCCGAGAAAAGACCGGCGCGCGATCCGCGCCAGGTGGCGCTCGATCTGATGTCGCTACTGACCGGCTGGTTCCGCATTCAACAGCAGCTGGGCACGCTGACCTTGGCCAGTGCCCTGAAGTTCGGCGATCACGCGGTGGATTTGCTACTCGCGGCCAGGAAATCCTGGTAGGCCCCAGGCCCCCTTGACCGATTCATGCGGCAGGCATGAGATCGGCCCATGTATTCACGAATACTGGTTCCCATCGATGGCAGTGCGGCCTCCGCTCAGGGGCTCGATGAGGCCATGGACCTGGCGAGTCATTTGAAAGCTCGCATGCGGCTCGTGCACGTCGTGGAGCCCTGGGTCATGGTGACCGTGGAAGCGATGCCAGCCACCGTCCATCAAGTGGCCGAAGACATCCGCAAGATCGGCGGCGCGCTGCTACAGGAGTGCAAGGACAAGGTCACGAACGCCGGCATCGAGGTCGACGTGGAATTGATCGAGACGATCGGCGACTCGGCCGGCGAGTGCATCGTCAAAGAAGCCCGGCAGAGCGATGCCGACCTGATCGTGTGCGGTACTCATGGCCGCCGCGGCTTTCGCAGGCTGGTGATGGGCAGCGATGCGGAGTACATCGTGCGACGTGCCCCCGTGCCAGTACTGCTAGTACGCAGTCAAGAGCCGGCACCTCAGTAGATTTATTCCAGCCGGTCGTTGCTTTTCTTCCACAGGCCAGCGCCGGTCCTGCTCCGGCTCAAAAAAAATTTTCCTGTAAATGCTTCAGATCGCCGAAATGCGGTGCTTGCCTATAGTGACAAATGATTCTCTAATCAGGATACTATTCTCCCATAATGCCAACTTGATCCCGTTCTGGTGGGAGGCTCGATGAAGCGACTCGCCCTGGCAACCCTTTGCGCTTTGACGCTGGGTGCCGTGCAAGCAGAAGGACCTGCGCCCAGCTACGACCTCGTCATTCGCAACGGGCGGGTGCTCGACGGCCTGGGCAATCCCTGGATCAACGCGGACGTTGCTATCGCCAACGGGCGCATCGCCGCGGTCGGCAAGATCGCTGAGCGCGGCCGCAAGGAGATCGACGCGCGCGGGCTCTATGTTTCCCCAGGCTGGATCGACATGATGGACCAATCGGGCGAGGTACTTCGCACCGAAGGTCGCGCGGAAAACAAGCTCCTGCAGGGCGTGACCAGCGCAATCGCCGGCGAAGGCGGAACACCGGTCGCCGCCGAGGAGATCCCCGCCTACTTCGCGCAGTTGGAGCGACAAGGAATCTCGCTCAACTTCGGCAGCTACTACGGCACGGCCCAGGCTCGTGTCGCGGTGATGGGCGATGGCGCCGGCGAGCCGACGCCCGAGCAACTGGAAAAAATGAAGTCGCTGGTGGCGACGGCGATGCGCGGTGGCGCGGTCGGCGTGGCGACCGCGTTGATCTATCCCCCCGACAGCTTTCAATCCACTCGCGATCTGATCGAACTGTCGAAAGTCGCCGCGTCGTGCGGTGGCATCTACGCCAGTCACATGCGCGACGAGAGCGCCAACCTGTTGAGCGCCATCTCGGAATCGATCGAGATTGGCGAGCAGGCCGGCATCCCGATCGAGATCTTTCATCTCAAGGGCGCGTATCAGCCCGGCTGGCACCAGTTGATGCCGCAAGCCGTCGCTCAAGTCGATGCGGCTCGTCAGCGCGGCGTCGACATCGCCGCCGACATGTATCTCTACGAAGCCGGCGGCACGGGCCTCGAAATCACCGTGCCGAGCTGGGTGTGGGAAGGTGGCTTCAAACAAGGCTTGAAGAAGCTCGAGAGCCGCAAGGTGCGTGAGCGCCTGAAGCGCGAGGTCGCGGGCGGCTCCCTGCCCGGCTGGTCGAACCTGGTCCACGCCTCGGGCGGTTGGGATCGGGTCGTGCTCGCGAACGCCTACAACCCCAAGTACGAGCGCTTCCACAATCGCAGTCTCGCGGCCATCGGCAAAGAGCTCGGCAAGGACCCCGCCGACGTGGCCTGGGACATCGTGATCGAAGCGCAGCCCCATCGCGCCATGGCGCTGTTTTTCATGATGGATGAGAAGGACATAGAAACGGCGCTGCGCACGCCTTGGGTGTCGCTCGGCAGCGATGCATCGGCCAGCGAAAAGCTCAACGCCACTGACGCGCTGGGATTACCGCACCCTCGCTCGTATGGAAATTTCCCGCGCCTCATTGCCGAGTATGTGAGAAAGCGCGGCGTGCTCACACTGCCCGACGCGATTCGAAAACTCACGTCGTGGCCGGCGACTCGCATGCGCCAATTCGATCGCGGCGCCATTCGCACCGGCCTGTGGGCCGACATCACCGTCTTCGACTACGACCGCATTCAGGATCGCGCGACTTATCAGAACCCGACCGCGACACCCGAAGGCATTCAATACGTTCTGGTGAACGGCCAGGTGGTCGTGTCCGAAGGTCGACACACAGGTGCCAAGCCCGGCGTGGCTTTGAAGAACAGCGGCTGCGCAAAGGACCCTGCCGACGCACGCACCTGAGCGTTTTTTTTGGGGATTTGCGAGAAGAATGTAACAAGGGGTCATCATGGTCACAGTAGTGGATATTGGTTTTTCAGCGCGCGTCGGCGGCAAGAGCAAAGTCGCTCTCGCTGTAGCGCTCGCATGCGCCGGCGCGGCCCATGCTCAAACTCAATCGGCGGCGGAAACCGTCGAGCCGATCGATGTGGTGGTAGTCAGCGGCTCGCGCATCAGCACCGCCGGATTCGACGCTCCGACGCCGACTACGGTGTTGGGCGAAGTTGAAATGCGTCAGGCGGGTCGCACCGATATTGCGGCGACACTCACCGACTTGCCGCAATTCCGAGCGACGGACTCCGCGCAGTCGACGAATACTGTGACCAATTCGGGCCAGACGCCCGCCGATCTGCGCGGCTTGGGCTCCTCGCGCACCCTGGTGCTGGTCAACAACCGTCGTTACGTCAGCGCGAACGACTTGCAGACGGTGCCGTACTCGCTGGTCAAGCGCATCGACGTCGTCACCGGCGGCGCCTCGGCGGCCTATGGTTCGGACGCTGTTGCCGGCGTCGTGAACATCATTCTCGATGACGAAAAAGAAGGCGTCGAAGTCGGCGTCCAGCGCGGCGTCTCCACGCACGGTGATGCCGAGAAGACACTGGTCGAAGCATCCTTCGGCACCAGCCTGTTCGACGACCGCGCTCACCTGCTGCTCGGCGCCGACTATTTGAAGGACGAAGGCATCATTCCTGCCATTCGTCGTCCCCGCATCGGTGCAACCAACTTCTTCCCGGACGCCAGCGGCGGGCTGTATCCCACCATGAACTTGCATGAAGCCCAGCGCAGCGAAGGCGGTCTGATCAACACCGGCCCGCTCGCCGGCATGACCTTCGATCCGGACGGCACGCTGCGGCCCTTCCAATACGGCGTTCGCAGCCCGTTGTCGCCCAACCTGATGATTGGCGGCGAAGGGTATCACGTCGATCAGTACCGCTCCGTCGTGGCGCCGATCGAGCGCACCAACGTCCTGGGCCGCTTCTCGGTCAATGTGACCGATACGTTCAAAGCCTGGGCCGAGGTCAGCTACAACAATGTCGCCGACGAGCGCGTCTACTTCCCGGATCTCGCGATCACGCAACTCGAAATGTCCTACGATAATCCGTTCCTGAATCTCACACCGGCGCAGCGTGCGTTGGTGCAAGGATCGGGTGAATCCACGTTCATCATGGGCCGCGCGGTTACCGACGTTGCGCTCGCGAGATACGATTACGATCGCGAGACCGTCCAGGCCACCGTCGGTTTCGACGGCGAGTTCGCCGATGGCAAATGGCGATACAACGGCTACTACGGTCAGGGCAAGCAGGAACAGGACATGCGCCTGTTGAATCTGGCGCTTGCCGAGAATTTCATGAATGCCATCGACGCGGTCGCCGGCCCGAACGGCACACCGGTGTGCCGGATCGCGCTGACCGATCCGACCACCGCCTGCCGTCCGCTGAATCTGTTCGGCTCGGGTCGCGCGGATCAGGCCGCCATCGACTACGCGACGGCGGATTGGCGCGCGTTCGATGAAAACTGGCTGCAGACCGCCGGCCTCATCCTGAGCGGCGAACCGTTCGACCTGTGGAATCAGCCGGTGTCGTTCGCCACCGGCATCGAATATCGCAAGGAAAAGTACCGCTCGACCTACGATGCAAATTCGCTGGCCGGCAATTTCGCCACCATCAACGGCGACAACATCCCGAAGGTCAGCAACGACGTGACCGAAGGGTTCGTCGAAGTCGCGCTGCCGTTGCTGGTGGACAAGCCGCTGGTGAAGTCGCTCAACTTCAACGGCGCCGCCCGCCTCTCCGATTACAAAAACAGCGGCCAGATCTGGTCGTGGAAGCTCGGCGGCACGTGGCACATGGTGGAGGATTTCAAGCTGCGCGCCACCCGCTCCCGCGACATCCGGGCACCGAACCTCCTCGAGCTGTACTCCATTCCCGGCGCGTACTACACGACCGTGCAGGACAAATCGCAGGCGACCCCGCCGACCACGCAGGTAACCCAGTTTACCGGCGGCAATCCTCAACTCGATCCCGAGATCGCGGACACGCTGACCGTCGGTGCGGTGTTCACCCCCTCGTTCCTGCCGGGCCTGGAGGTGTCGCTCGACTACTATCACATCAAGATCGAGGACGTGATTTCCACGCTGACGGCGCAGGAAATCGTCAACAGCTGCTATGACGAGGGCAATCAGAACGCCTGCAGCCAGATCACCCGCAACGGGGCCGGTGATATTTCCACGATCAACGCGACATACATCAACATCGCCGAGTACACCAACAAAGGCTACGACCTCGAGGCGTCCTACAAGCTGCCGATCGGCCCAGGTCAGCTGAGCGTGCGCGGCCTGGTGAACTATGTCGATTCGCTGGTGGTGGACAACGGCGTCTCCGCGATCGAAGGCGCGGGCTATCTCGGTTGGCAGACCGGGTACCTGGTGCCGAAGTGGCGCGGTTCGCTCTCGTTCGCCTATGAAAGCGAGTTCCTCGGCGGCGACCTTCGCGCCCGTTATCTCGGGGGCGGCGGCTACGCGCCGGAGGAAGTCGTGGCCCTCGCCGGCAACCACATCGGCAGCCGCACTTACATCGATCTGGGTTTGCGTACCTACATTCCGCTGGGAGATTCGAAGTTGACCGTGTTCGGCAGCGTGCAGAACGTGTTCGACAAGGAACCGGCGGTGGCCGCGTTGAACTCGCCCTACTTCGATGTCATCGGCCGGTACTTCACGCTCGGTGTGCGTGCCAACTTCTGATAGAGCAGCAAGATGAAACAGTTGATCGTCGCCATCGTGGCAGCGCTGGCTCCGGCCGTGGTCTGGAGCGCCCCTTATGAATTAGTCATTCGCGGGGGACGCGTACTGGATCCCGAAACCGGGCTGGACGCGACCATGAACGTCGGCATCAACCAGGGACGCATCGCGCGCATCTCTGCGGAGCCACTTACCGGAACTCGCACGATCGATGCGAAGGGACTGGTGGTGGCTCCGGGTTTCATCGATCTGCATCAGCATGGCCAGGATGAAGTCTCTGGGGTGCTGAAGGCGTTTGACGGCGTCACCAGCGGCCTCGAGATGGAAATCGGAGTTCCCGACGTCAAAGAGTTTCTGACACGGAAGTCCGGTCACTCGCTGATCAACTATGGAACGACCGCGAGTCACGCGGCAGCCCGAGCTGCCGCGTTCGGCTCACCGCTCGCAGGCGACGACCTGATCCCCCAGAGCGGTCATGCAACAAACGACCCTGCTACGCCGGAGCAAGTCAGGCAGATGCAGTCTCGCCTCAACAGCGAAATCGATGCGGGCGCACTCGGCATCGGCATGGGCATCCAATACGTCCCGGGCGCGACGCGCCAGGAAATCATTCATATCTTCCAGTCGGCGGCGAGCCGCAATGTGCCAGTGTTCACGCACATTCGCAGCGTCGGTCGCAAAGAGCCCGGCTCCAGCATCGAATCCGTCAGCGAAGTCATCGGCGCCGCGGCGGTGACTGGCGCTCCCCTGCAGATCGTCCATATCAATTCGACCTGCCTCGCCGATGTTTCAGACTGCCTGGCCATGGTGGCGGGCGCGAAAGCTCGCGGACTCGATGTCACAGCGGAAGCTTATCCGTACATCGCCGGCATGACTTCAATCAACTCCGCCCTCTTCAACCCGGGCTGGCAGGAAAAGTTCGGCATCGGCTACAACTCATTGATGCTGCCGGAGACCGGCGAGCGTCTGACCCAGGCACGCTTCGATGAGCTCCATGCCTCGCCGAAGTCGCAGGGCGTGGTTTTGTTCGTCAATCGCCAGGAAGTGGTCGACGGCGTCATCGCCAATCCGCTCACGTCGATTGCGAGCGATGGCGAAGTCGGTCACCCGCGGAACGCGGGGACATACAGCATGATCCTCGCGCGCTATGTCCGTGAGCTGCGAACCATCAGCTTGATCGATGCGATCCGCAAGATGAGCTTGATGCCGGCGCAGCGACTCGAAAAAGCCACGGTGTCGGCGCGACGCAAAGGAAGAATTCAGGAAGGCGCGGACGCGGATATCGTCGTGTTCGATCTGGCCACCGTGAAAGACCGGGCCACTTATGAGAAGCCCAACGAGCGCAGCACCGGCATGAAGTTCGTCGTGGTGAACGGCACCGTGCTAATCGACAAGGGTGCACTGGTGCCCGGCGTGTTGCCCGGCAAGGGCATCGTGTCCAACGACCAGTAGGCGATATTCCCGGCGGTTGCCTGCTCGCGATCGGTCAACCGCCGCTCTTGAGCCGCTGATAATCGATCTTGTCCGTCGACGTTCGCGGCAGCGCCGGGACGACGGCGAAGATGTCGGGAATCATGTAAGGCGGCAGCGCCTGCGCCGAGTACGCTTTGAGCGCGATCCGAGTCAGCGTCGTTCCGTCCTGGCAGGCCACGAATGCCAGGATTCGAACGCCTTCCTCCGGATTGGGGATCGCAACCACTGCGCCCTCCCGCACATCCGGATGCCGCAGTAGTGCGGCTTCGATCTCACCAAGCTCCACGCGATACCCGCGCCGTTTGACCATACGGTCGCGACGACCGACATATCGATAGCCGACCTCCGGCTCCTCGCAGACAATATCGCCGGTTCGATACCAGAGCGCACCGGCCTCGTCCTTGAAGAAGGCGCGCTCGTTGTGATCGGGTAGATTCCAATAGCCACGCATCACGTTGGGACCGGCCACGAGCAATTCGCCCGGCTCGCCGATACTGACGATCTCGCCCTGCTCGTTCACGACCCGGCCAAGATTGGGCGGACAGATCTTGCCGATCGGAAATGTCGACATTCGATCCAGAGGCGCATCCGAGGTCACTTCGTACCACGTGCAAACATTCGTTTCCGTGGGCCCATACAGATTGAAATAGCGCGGCCGGGTCCAGATCGCCTGCAACGCCCTGTATTGCGGAATCGGGAAAACTTCGCCCGCAAAGAACACCATGCGCAACGCTGCAAAGTCATGCTTGGCCAGCTTGCCGTAGTTGGCCAGCAGACTCAGGATCGAGGGCGTCGAGTACCAGACAGAAATGCGCTCGGCGGCAATGGCAGCGGCCAGCTTCAGAGGCTCTTTGCCCAGCGCTTCGCCGATCAGCACGAGCGTCGCGCCGTGCTTCAACGAAACGTAGATGTCGAGAATCGACAGGTCGAAATGAAATGGCGCGTGCGATGAGAAACGATCGTCAGCGCGGGGCGCGAAGGTTTCACTGCACCAGTCGATGAAGCTCAGCGCATTTCCGTGCGAGAGCACCACACCCTTGGGATTCCCTGTCGACCCCGACGTATACAGAATGTAAGCAATGTCATCCGCGCCGGTTGCAATCGATTCGACCGGCGCCGCAGGCTCGGATCGTTGCAACTGTTCCAGCAACTCCTCCATCGGCCGCGATGCCGTGGCATCGAGCACGAGCATGGGGCGTGTGTCTCCGAGGGCCTGAACGAGTTCCGATTCCAACTCGCGCTCCGTGACCACAACTTTCACGTCGCAGTCATTCAGAATGTATGCGGCACGCGCAGCCGGCGACTCGGCATCCACTGGAACGTAGGCGGCACCCGCCTTCAAAGCGCCGAAAATCGTTGCGACCGCCTCGATGGATTTGTGCAATCTCAATCCCACTCGATCGCCCCGGCGAACGCCCATATGGACGAGCCGATCGCGAACCCGGTCGGATAGCTCGCACAGCTCCGAGTAAGTGACACTTCGCCCGCCGGGAACCGTGACTGCAATGTTCTCAGGGAATTCGCGCGCCGAGCGCTCGAGCAGAGAGGCCAAGGACCGGACGGTGCTCATGGCATTACCGCTGTTTCGAAGTCACCAGCGTGGCAATGCTGGCAATCGTGGCAAGATTGCCGGCATCCAGATCGTCCGCCTCGAACTCCACCTTGTAGAGCTCTTCGAGGAACGTGACCAGCTTCAAGGTCGACATCGAGTCGAGGATGCCGCTCTCCTTGAGCTCGGTCGAATCGGTCAGATTCGCCGCATCTTCGCCGGGCAGGAAGTTGTCCAGGATGAATCGGCGCACCTGCTCGCGTATGTTGTCCATTCGCCCTCCTACTTCTGAGTATTACTTTGCAGATTCGCTGGCGGCAGCGCGCGGATCAGCTGAGCGTAAAGCGCATCGGCGATCAACTGATGTCCCATCGCGTTCGGATGATCGTCCCACGGCGCCACTCTCAATGCGGCCCGATCCTGCGCTGGAAAGACGTCGAATAAATCGAAGACCAGATACTCCGCGCGGCGGATGGCTTCGATGTTTGGAATCTCAGCGGGCGCATCGTCGATGACGGCGTTGAGCGCCAACACCGCGGGCAACGCACCGTTGTCGCGCACCACCGTCGCAATCCGCTCCAATGCCCAATCGTTGACGTCATTGGAAACGCGCCGTACACGAGCCTCAAACTCGCCTTGTGGCATCCGCGGATTCAGCCCCGCGTTGCGCGCCAGAGCGCGACCCAACTCCGTGGGAACCGGCACCGATCCGCGGTCGACTCGATCGATTCCCGCGCGAGCCAGGATGGCGCGAAGATCGTCGGAGACCGGTATTCCTTTCCAAGTGATTTTCCCGAGGTAGCGCTCTGTCATCATGCGCCCCCGGTGATAGTGATTGACGATCACCATGTCGGGAGCGAACTGCAGCACCCGGTCCTCCAGCAGCGCCAGCTGCTGCGGCAACGTGAAGCCGTCCACAGCGAAATTCAAAATCTCGAAGTTGCGCTGAGTCGCACCGGCCCGCTCTTTGTTGAGGCGCTGCTCGATCAGATGCTCGAACGTCTCGCCGTCGGCGACGCCGTTGCCCATGACGTGAGAGGGGCCGAGAAGTGCAATTCGATAAGTGCCCGCAGGCTTCTGCAGCGAATACTCCCGGTCCCGCATCCCGAACGTATTCGTAGTAAACGGTTTACCGTTCCACACCAGATCGAGCGACGGATAAAGATCGCGTTCGATGCGATCCTCACGATTGCGAATGATCCCCGCCTCCGCCGGCGCGAGCCATTCCGACGGATCGTCAGCAGCAGCCAGCGCGGCATTGATCTGTCCGCGTACGTCCAGTTGCTCGTAGTAACCCCGGTGATGTTTCGCGGCATCCTGCACGTTCAAGCCGGTGTTACGCAGCGATGCCATCGCGTTGCCCCAGGGCTGCGGCCCTAGATCGCGAATCGCGGGCAAGGAGATCAACAACAGAAACATCAGCGACGCCATGCTTCGCACCCAGGGCTGTCGCCATCGCGAGCTGGAAGTTCGCTTGCTGGCCTCCCAATCGAAGCCACCGAGGATCAGGATGACGCCGAATATCCCCAGCAGCAGCGCAATGCCCTTGACGTCGACCTCGCCGGCACTGGCCAGCATCCAGATCCATTGGCCGACGGATTCGGTGCTCCACAACGACCACAGCAGACAGAACAGAAAGAACGTCGTAGCAGCCCGCACTCCCATCTTGAAATCCCATCCGGCCGCGCGGCGCTTCAAAGCTTTCGTCGCGCGCAGTTCCTTCAGTGCGCCGCGCACGACGAGAGCGCCGAGGACTCCCCAGAACAATGCATCGGGCAACGTCAGCGGAAATCCGCCGCGTAACCAGAACCATTGATAGGAATGCAGCAACCAGGTGGTCACGAAGACCGCTGCGGTCGAGATGCCCACGGCCATGGCCGGACCGAAACGCTTCACCCGGAAATACAGGGGATAGAAGACAGTCTTCATCATGAAGTCCGTCCAATAGATATTGATTCTGCGCCATAGCTCGGTGAAGCCGTGCGCCAGATAATAAAGCTTGTGCGTCTCGGGCAAGCGAAAGCCGAACAGATGCAACAAGCCCACGATCAGATGAAACTGACCCGACACCTTGAGATAGAGCAGAAAGGTCCCGAGCATGAGCTGCACGAGATCCGATAGACGCGTCACGTCCGCCGGGTCGGTGAGCAAATTGTGATAAACGAACCGGTACAGGACGAGGTGCACCAGGCCGCGGGCGATCCACAGAATTCCCTGCTCGTAGATCGCGGTCTCGTCAGTATCGAAGTGCGTGCGCCGGAAGGCCTGGTAATCGACGACGGGGTAGAGCGGAAAGGCGACATTCGGCAGCATGAAGAAATAAGCCAGGGAGGACCACCAGGTCCGCTCGCCCTGATCGTTCTTCATCGCTCGCGCGTACAGGATCAAGCGGAACATGAACATCGAGCCCAGGATCGGCCAGATCGCCGCGGTCCAGGGAGAGCCGATCGTGCCCATGCGCAGCGCCGCCAGCCCCGCCCCGACCAGGATGAGCAAAGCGATCCTCAGTCGTAACGCGATCGGCAGATGACAAATACCGATGAGCGTGAGCCCAAGCGCGATCAGCCACGCGCCATCGGCCAGGCCGAAGACGACAAAGATCGCCGCGAGCGACACACAAGTGAACAACGGCAGTCGGTACTGAACTGGCAGCGCAATGCTGATCAGAAATCCAGCGCTCGTCAGCCAAAGAACGTTCCTGAAGGGCGCGCCTTCGAGTTGATAGACGTGCGCGATGAGAACTATCAGCGCCAGTTGAGCGATGATGGGCCAATGACGCAAGTAAGCACTCACGCCGCCAGGTAGCACCGCGACCGCTGCTTCCGTTCTCATAGCCCCAGTCCCCGAGCGATGATGTTCCGCTGAATTTCCGACGTCCCTGAGTACAGCGTGCTGCCCACCGAATCGCGCAGGTCGCGCTCGATCTGCATTTCCGTCATGTAGCCGTAGCCGCCGAACACTTGCACGGCATCCAGACAGGATTTGACGAAGCACTCCGAGACATGGAGCTTCGCCAGCGCGGCTTCGACCGTGGCATCCTGATTGGCATCTTTGAGCGCGCCGATCCGATACACCAGCGGACGGCAGGTCTCGAGGCGCACGTTCATATCCACGATCCGGTTCGCGACCGACTGATATTTGCCGATAGGCTTGCCGAACTGCTTGCGCGTCCTGGCGTACGCAATGCATTCGTCCAGTTGCCGCCGCATGACCCCGAGGCAACTGGCCAGGATGCAGCCGCGCTCCCATTCCATCGAGCATTCGAAGATCGGCACGCCCCTGCCCTCACGCCCGAGCCGTTGCCCGACCGGAACGCGACAGCCATCGAACACCACTTGAGCCATCGGCGAAGTCCGCAATCCCATCTTGTCGAGCGTGCGATCGACGATCAGTCCCGGCGTGTCTCGCTCGACGATGAAAGCCGTGATGCCGGTGGCGCCGAGCGCGGGGTTGACGGTGGCGTATGCAACGAAGAGATCGGCGACCGGTGCGTTGGTAACAAACGTCTTGGTGCCGTTCAGAATGTAGTAGTCGCCTTCCCGCCGCGCTCGCGTACGCATGCTGAAGATGTCCGATCCCGCATCCGGCTCCGACGCCGCATTCGCACCGATCAACGACCCGTCGCACAGTGACTTGAGAAACCGGCGCTGTTGCGATTCATCGCCGTACCGCAGGATGGGAATCGAGTTGGTCCACAGGTGGGCATTCAGAGAAAACAGCAACCCCTGGTCTCGCAGGCCACGACCCAGTCCTTCCATCACCGCCAGTAGATCAGAAAGGCCCAGCCCCAGCCCCCCGTGCTCTTGTGGAATCGGCATGCCGAGCACGCCGAACTCCGCGCAACGCTGCCAGCCGCTGCGATCGAACGTCGCGCTGCGATCCCGCTCCACCATATCCACGGGCATGCGCTGCGCGAATTCAAACGCGGCTTCTTGAAGTCTGAGTTGCTCGGCCGATAGCAGACCGTTCATCACGCTCCCTGTTTTTTTATTTGTTGGGGCCAGGCTCGTTAGCAGATCCCCTTATGCACTAAGCGAGCCCATCTGCAATCACCGCAGCGTGCTCAAGAGATTAGAACGAAGCGGCACAACGCGCGGCATCGCCACATGTAAACATCGTCAACACTCCTGTGTGCCGATATTTCCAAATGTTTCTTTTCGGGAGGGCAACGTGCCCTGCCAGGCAATCGTGACGAACTCGACGATGTCGGCAAAAACCACGGCGCCCGATGACACTGGGCGCGGGTACAAAGAACCGGGGCGGTTCTAGAGTCGATCCCAGAGGGTGCCGATGAACCTGTCGCCGTTCCCGACGAACGTGCTCGCCAGGGTCAGGCGCGGTGTGGCGGCGGTCAGGTCATCGATTTCCAATAGATGAATGCCGCCTCTGGACCCGCTGTCGAACAGATCGATCGGCAGCGCAATCCGATAACGATTTGTTGGTTCGGTCGGCAACAGCGGCTGGTGGGTTACTTCGCCCGACTGCCCAAACACTTGCGCGCCGAGCGATCGTGGCTGAGCGAGGTCAGTTACATCGAAGAGCTCGACCTTGATCCCGGTGCGAACCTTCCGCGCAGACAGCAACAATTGAGCGCCCGTCGGCCCGATCATGGAGTGCAGATAAGTCGATAGACCGGGAATGTCCAAGTCGCCCGCAATGAACGGATCCACCGGCCGGCTCAAGTCGATGGCATGGAGCGGGTCGGAAACGTTGGCGGTCACGACGTATGCGCGCTCGCCAAAGAAACGCACGGCGTGGACCTCCTCACCTGGCTTGCCGATCGGCAGCCGAGCCATCAACGCGAGCCGTCGATCCGGCGTTTCGCGCAGCACCGACAGGCTATACACATCGGAACGGCTCGTGACGATACGCAAATCGCCACGGAACTCATCCATGAAGCAGGAAGTATTCAGCCAATTCATCCTGCCGCTGACTGTGCCGCTCGCGCGATAGGTGATATCGCCCCGGTTGAGTCCGAACTTGTGTAGCACGGTCGTGACTGTGCCGTCCGCGGCGTAGCCCTCGCCGCCCACATACAAACTGTCGAGCGAAACGTAAACGCCGTTGACGTTGGTGCTGAGGTAGTTGACGTCGGTCACCCGCCGCGCGTTCAGGTCGATAGCAGTGATGACCACCAGATCGGCGTACGCATCCCGCGACGACAGATTGGCGGGCAACACACAGTCACGTGTCGTAACGAGCGGCACCCTGACTCCGCCGTCGACGCTGTAACAAGGCAGCAGATCCGCCGCGGACGCTCCGAGGATGCGCCTTTCATTCGCTTCTCTGGTGGCCAGAGCGTCCGCCGGCAACTTCAATCCCGACAGCCGCGGTCGATAGCTGCTGACGAGGTACAACATGTCGCCCATCTTGCGACTGGCCCGTAGCCAACCGTCGAGCTCGATCTTCCAGGCTTGCGAAACATTGCAAGGATCGCGCACGTCGAGCAATTGCAGGACCGTGCGATCGGGCGATTGCAACCAATCCTGATAGCTCTGGCTGACCGCCACGACATATTCCGTGTTACCGCCGGGAGCTCGCACTTGATACAGCAGCGGCAGCGAGCTGCGCTCCCCCTCCAGCGCGAACTCGGACGTGACTTGAATCCCGGCGTTCTCCAGATTCGTGCTGGCGACCTTCAGGACATTGCGGATCAGCCCACCAGGCTGCGGCCGGGCAACGAGGGCATAAATGTGCTCGCCGTCGTATTTGACGAGATCCGCCTCATCCACGCCTGCCACGTGTACGGCGGCGCTGGAATACCCGCCACGGAATCCCGCGAGTCCATCGATGAGAGCGATCTCAGGCGCGCCGCCCAGCGACATCCGAATGCCGTTGCGCAAGGCTCCCAATACCTGCTCGCCCTTCGTCGCATATTGCAAGCCTCCCTCGGTCGATAGCGCCAGCCGCCGATCGGAGTAGTCGGTGTCCAGCGACTGCTCGTCGGAGGCCAGCAGCAGCGCGGTGTTTTTCGCGGATGAGCTCATCCACTGTTCTCCGGATCGGTGGGTCGTCGGCCCCGGCATACTAGAAAGCGGGGGCTGGCGAATCCGTCGCGGATTTGTAAAGGTTGTCAGTGGCGCGTACAGATGGCACGCTGTGTTAACAGAGCAGGAACACAACGTACATTTGCGTAACAAATCGCCACTAAAGCTTCACAGCTGACCGCGTGTGCACTGGGGACAATGCTTCTCCAGCGCGGCCCGACCGCACGCACGCAGAACACGCCAATGCCTACGAAACTGCGCACACTCGCCCTGCTTATGCTCCTCGCGGCCTGCCTGCCGCTGAGTGCCGGCGCGCAAGGGAAATGCAAGGCTGTTTCACCCGATTGCGTGATCGTCGGCGAGTGGGATTTGAGCGTCGGTCTCGGCGTGGGCGTGCGGACCAACCCCGTCGCCGGTCGTTCCGACATTCCGCTCTACGTCATTCCTCAGTTCAGTTATTACGGCAAGCGCTTCTTCATCGACAACCTGGAACCGGGCTTTACCTTGCACGACGGCGACGTGCACACCTTCAACGTGGTGGCCGCCCCGGGCTACGACCGGGTATTTTTCAGTCGTAGCGATCCGCAGAACCTGCTGGTCAACAGCCTGGCGTCGGCGCCAGGCACAGGCGGCGGAAACAGTATCGACTTCGGAGATGATCGCGGCATTCAGGAATTTGTCACTCACCGTCGCCGCACGACTTATCTCGCCGGTCCCGAGTGGCTGTTCTCCTATGGCCGGTTCGCAGGACAGCTCAGCGCCTTGTATGAAGTGACGGGGCGGCACGATGGCTACGAGGTCCGTGGCGCGATCTCCACGCCGCTGATCCAGACTGAAAACTCCCTGGTCGCGAACGCCGGCTTTACCTGGAAGAGCGCGGCAACAGTGCGCTACTACTATGGCGTCGAAGGCTTCTATCGACCGAGTGCGGCGCTCAATCCCTTCGTCAAAGTCGCTTACTCACGCGTGCTGTCCGAGCGCTGGACGCTCAATGCTTTCGTTCATTATGAATATCTCAGCAATGAGATTGCCGACAGTCCGATCGTGTCCGATCCATCCGTGGTGACTGCGTTTGTGGGTTTCAACTTCAAAGTTTTTTAGCGCGACGCTGCTGTATGGCCTGCTCATCGCAGCCCCGGCAGATGCCGCGCCTGAGGCCGGGCAGCCGCCGATCGAGCTCCGGCTGCGCCCGCGTGTCTGCACGATCGCCGACACCGACGCGACTTGTGACACCACTGTCCGTGCGCAGTGGCGCTCGCCCAAGAACGAATCGCTGTGCCTCGTGATCGTCAATCAACCTCACATCAAGCGCTGCTGGGAGCAGCACTCCGAAGGGACCTACAGCGTGGAAGTGTCTTTCAGCGAGGATCTCGTGGTCCAGCTGCGCGACACCGAGCTCGATCGCGTGCTGGCTTCGCAAGCGATCGCCGTCATTCGCAAGGCGCTGCAGTTTCGACGCAAGCGCCGGCAACCGTGGAGCATTTTCTATTGAGCGCCGAACCCTCCCCGCCCGTCATCCTGCTCGTCGAAGATGACCCGCGGCTGTCGGAACTGGTGCGCACGTATCTGCAGGGCAATGGCTTTCGCGTGATCGTGGAGCATCGCGGCGAGCTGGTGGTCGGGCACCTTCAGCAGGACAAGCCCGATCTGATCATTCTCGACCTGGGCTTGCCGGGTCGCGACGGCTTTTCCGTCTGCAAGGAAGTGCGGAGCCTGTCGACGCTGCCCATTCTGATTCTCACCGCGCGCAACAACGATATCGATCATGTCGTCGGCCTGGAGCTCGGCGCCGACGATTACGTCGCCAAGCCGGTCGAGCCTCGGGTGCTGGTGGCACGCATTCACGCGCTGTTACGTCGTAGCAAGGGCAATCAACAGCCCGAGCCGCGCCTGCTGAAGTTCGGCAACGTTTCCATCAATCCTCTGTCCCGCTCGGTGTTCGTCGGGCCGGACGAAGTCACGCTCTCCAGCAACGAGTTCGATCTGTTGTTCTATCTGGCGTGTCGCGCAGGTGAGATTCAGTCGCGCGAGACGTTGTATCAACAGCTCTACAAGCGTGACTACGACGGGCTCGACCGCACGCTCGATGTGCGTGTCTCGCATCTACGCAAGAAGCTGAGCGATGCCGGCGCGCCGGAAAGAATCCGAACGGTTTGGGGACACGGCTACCTGTTCGCGTCCGAGGGCTGAGCGTGGCCCGCCACTTTCTGCAGCTTTACTTTGGCATCGTCGCAACGTTTGCCATCGTCAGTTGGGGCCAGGACCGGTTGTGGCATCTATATGCGGATGCCGCGCGGCCGGACAGCTATCCGTCGCAAACCGCGGTGCTGACCCTCGTCGAACGACAGCTCACATCGATGCCGCAGGATCGCTGGCCCGCGGCGGTCGCGGAGCTCGCCCGCAGCACGGGGCTGGATCTGGAGCTGATGGAGCCCGGAGAATTGGCCGGCATCGAGGCAGCAGGGCCGGAACAAGACGAGCCCGCCCTGTGGACCGACGCGGATGATCGCGTCTGGGCCTTACAGCGACTCGCCAACAGCGATCGCCTGCTCGCGTTTCGATTCGTGGATGAAACATCGCAGCGGACGCCGCTGGAATGGCTGCTGGTCATCATTTTCTATGCCGCCATCGCGCTCGTCATCATGCTGTGGCTGTGGCCGCTCCGGCGCGACCTGCGGGCGCTCGAGCACTCGACGCTGCGCTTCGGGGATCGCAACTGGAGTTTCGACGCCGGGATCTCGCCACGCTCGCCGGTCGCTTCGCTCGCCGCCGCGTTCGGCCGCATGGCGCGCCGGATCGACGGACTGATCGGCTCGCACAAGGACATGGCGAATGCGATGTCGCACGAGATCAAAACACCGCTCGCGCGCATGCGCTTCGAAATCGAGCTGGCCCGCTCCGCCGAGACACGCGAAGCCCTCATGCAACATCTCGATCACTTGAACACCGATATTGCCGAGCTGAATGCATTCGTCACCGCGACTCTGGAATATGCGGTGCTCGAGCGAGCGGAGGTCGCGTTGAACATCGGCCAGCACGATTTCACGCTGGTCGTCCCGGCAGTGACCGAGTCCGTCAAGCGCGGCGTTCGCGACGATCTGGTGTTGAGCTACGACGTCGCCGACGACACCCACTGCGTGCTGTGCGACGCCCATCTCATCGAAACGGTATTACGCAATCTGCTGTACAACGCCACTCGCTACGCGAAGCAACGAGTTCATGTGAGCTTTCGAGTTGCAGCCGACAGCTATCAGCTCCATGTCGAGGATGACGGTCCCGGCATTCCCGCGGCGGACCGCGAGCGCGTCTTCGGCTCGTTCGTGCAACTTGACGGGCGGAACACTTCGCACACCGGCTTCGGCCTCGGGCTGGCCATCGTCAAGCGCGCCATCGAATGGCACGGCGGCGCCGCCCGCGTCGACGGCTCACCACTCGGCGGCGCCCGGTTCATGGTCGAGTGGCCGGTGAAAGCGACCGGCGCCTGAGCGCTGCAGTCTCTCGGTACCGTCGAGAGTTTCCGGAGCCGGAGAGCCGCGTTCCTTATGGCATCGCTCGGACGACGCGGAATCCCAGCGTGTTATTCCGTCGGGCCGAATCGTCGCCGCCGTAGCGCTGCGCCGAGCGCACCGCTTCCGGCTTGTTGTACCAGCCGCCGCCCCGATCGATACGCCGGGCACAGTCGCCCGTCACCCAGGCGCGACCGTCCGCAGGCGCGCCTTCGTACGACGGGTTGTAACAATCTTCCACCCACTCCCAAACATTGCCGACGGTGTCGTACAAGCCATATCCGTTCGGTTTAAAGCTGCCCACCGGCGATGTTTTCGCATAGCCATCGTTGCAATCGTGCCGTGGCCAATCCGGGTGCTCCTGCTTCACTGACTCATCGCCCACGTTGGCGAAGTCACAAGCGCGCTTCGAGTCCTCGCCCCAGAACCACGGCGTCGTCGAGCCGCCGCGCGCTGCGTATTCCCACTCGGCCTCGCTCGGCACGCGATACTGTTTGCCGGTCTTCTTCGTCAGCCACTTGGCATAGCCCTGCGCCATCTCGAAGTTGACATTGAGCACCGGGCGACGGCCGCGACCCCACCCTTCATCTCCAACGGCTTCACATGCTTTGGCTTTCACACAAGCATCCCATTCGTCGAATGTGACTTCGTATTTGCCAATCGCGAACGGCTTGGCGAACGTGACGGTGTGCCACGGGCCTTCGTCAGTGAGACGACCTTGCTCGCGCTCGGACGAGCCCATCTGAAACTTGCCGGCGGGCACGACGACCATCTCGGGACACTCGGCGCAATCCCGAATTGCAGGCGCATCCGTCCACCCGACGACAGGAGCAAACATCAGGCAGCCCAACCAAAACCTTCTCATCGCTCCACCCCTCCAGCCGTCGCCTCATCACGAAACTTTCGATACACCGCGCGTGCCTCGTCGAACTGCGCATAGACGTGATCCTTCTCACGCTGCGAGCGCCAGCCCGGCCACGCCTCCGCCATCTGTTGCAGCTTGTCGATCCACTTCAGACAGTAGTCCGCGGCGGCCGCGTTGCGCACGGGCTGATCGCCGACCGTCACCCACACGGGATTGGTGAAAGCCTGGGCGAATTCGGCGTCGAGTGGGTAGCGCTCTTTGGGATTTCCTTCCGCGCGCAGGTGATACCAGCCGCTGCGTGCGACCTTGAGCTTCTTACTCAACTGCGCGCTCTTGCGATCCGCCGACAGCGGAATCTTTTCGATGACTTCGCCGTTCGACACGAGCGCCACGCTCTCGAGTGGCGTGATCGACTGCACGCGGGCCTCGACGCTGACCTCGCCACCGGCCGCCGGCAGCTTGATCTCGTTGCCGGGGATTTGCCCGTTGACCGTGAGCTCGACCAGCGGCCCGGTCGTTACAAACGCATGGCCCTTGCGCAAACCTTCGAACCAGGCGTCGGCATCGAGCCCGCGATCGCCCGTGTGCACATACGTCCGCGCCGAGCCCACCACCTTGGAAATTTGCATACTGCTGATCGAGTCCTCGCCACCGACCGCTGTCACGCGCAATCCATTGTTGAGCGTCGCATACCACGGAAAGAAACTGCCCAAGCCGGGGTAAGACCATTCGAGCGCATCGGTCGTGCCGAGCGCGGCATCGACGATATAACCTTTGCCGCCGCCGAGCGTGCCGGCCAGCGGATCTTTGCTACCGAACGCGTGCACGTATCCAACGGTCGCACCCTGCGCCTTCGCCTTGCGCAGCATGTCCGTGTTGCTCGGATACAAGCTCTCGATGGCAGTTCCTTCGTAGCCCGTCGTGAACGGACTGATCAAATGATCGCGCAGCTGGAACATGAAGACGTGCCCGTAGAACGCCGGCCGATATTCCTGGCCCACGATCAGCAGCCGCTCCGGCGTCGAGATCGGGTGCGGCTTGCCACCGGGAATGAACAGGTCGTAATCGAGAATACGATTGTCCTTGTTCGCGACCTGCTCGTTGACCATGTCCTGATCTTCGGCGGCCGACATCATCATCAGGTTCGCGGGCGTGTTGTGCAGATTGCCGGCGTAGTTCATGTGAACGTGCGTCGAGCCGTTGTACCAGCCGCGCGCCGACAGATCGGTCAGCGGCTGCAGCTTCAGTTCGATCTCCGCGACCTTGCCGGCGCGGGCCAGCACAGTTGTCTTCACTGGCGTGTATTCGAAACCTTTGACGGCCTCGAGGGTCACGGGCCCCACGGGAACCTGGACTCGAAACGTGCCGGTCTGATGAAAGACGCGATCACCCTCACCCGTGACGCGAGCGTACGCATCTTCCGGCGCGTACATCTTTCCATCCGACGCGGTGAGATGAATGCGCGAAGCGGTCGGTCGACCGGTCGTTGCGTCAATCGTTTTAACTGACACGACCGACATCGGCCGCAGCCATCGACGCTCGCCGATGTGGATCTTCTTGAGCGTGCCGCCGTAAGTCTCCAGCAACTGCAGCTGCGGCAGACCTTCTTCGTTCGAGATGAAGGCAATCCACTCGCCATCGGGCGACCAGCGCGGATGGAAGGCGTCGTGCCGGAAGAATGTCAGCTTGTATGGTTCGCCACCCGAGGTCGGCTGCACATACAGATTGTTGAACTGATCGGCGGCGCCGCGCGTCGACGAATAGACGAATCGCTTGCCGTCGATAGAAACGTCCGGCCTCGCGCGGAACAGCGATTGCTCCGCAAGCACAGTGGTCGCCCGTTCGATGCCGTTCGCCACCGCCGGAACTCGCAGCACGTTGCCTGATCCCAGCGGCACGTTGCGATTGGAAACGAGCAGCAGCTCTTTCCCGTCAGGCATCCAGGCAGGCGTGATGTGCAGGTCCATCGGCCCGAAGTAGAGCCGGTCCCGGCCGAAGTCGTTGTCGCGCGTGACGGCGATCTCTTCGCCCGCAAACCGCCCATCCTTCAACGCGCGGATGTACACGTTGAATGCGCCCTTCGGCTTGGTCGAGACATAGGCGAGGCGAGTGCCATCGGGTGAGAACGCGGGGTCCATGTAGACCTGATTGTCTGAGGTCAGCGCCCAACGCTTACCCGTTTGGACCTCGACGATCTCCAGCTGAATCGTCTGGCCGCCATCGTCGGCGACGTACGCGATCCAGCGTCCATCGGGCGACCACGCCGGCATCGAATGATATTTGCGAGAGTAAGTGAGCTCACGCGCGGCACCCGAGTTTGGATCGACGATCCAGATGGAACCGCTCATCGCCACGGCGATCTTCGACCCATCGGGCGACCAGGCCGGGGCCCAGGGCGTCGAGCTCGGTGCCGGACCAAAGTAATAGTTGTGCGTGTAGAAGCCGCCCTGCGTCGACGCCGGGTAAGAAACATTCTGGCCGATGCTCTGGACGCTCGCCAGCAGCAACCCCGCAGCCACCAGGCTGACCATTCGTGAACCGAGATGTTTCATGCGTGGCGCGATCGTTCAGTGTTGATGGGACTCGCCCACCCATCGCTGCAAACGCGTCGGCTCGTGGCGCTCGAGGGCGGGATGGCGCTCGATCGCGCGGTCGATATTCTCAACTTTGCCATCGCGTACGTGCGCATCCAGGAAAGCCAGGACAACATCGCCGATCGCAGACAGCGCCTCATCGCCAGCGATGTCGCCCACGCGCTCTACTCGCTTCGGTCCCTCCAGCAACGCCACGAGATCGGTGAACCCCATGTGACGGATGCCCTCCAGACGAACGCGCAATACATCGCGATCCTGGCCCGTTTTATTCCAGGACTCGTACGCGAGATCGTTCGGGCTGAAGTCCGCGTCGCGAGGCTGGCCATCGAACAAGCTGTAGCGCGCCCAGTCGCTCAACAGCAGCAGGAAAGGTCGCCCGACCGGCCGATCGAACAAATCCGGATCGAAATTCTGACCGTCGAGATTGACCGCCGCACGACAGGCATCGACCAGCTTGCAGGTCGTGCCCGAAGTCGCGCCGCCGAATGACATGCCGGCGAAAGCAAGGCGACTTCGGTCGGCGGCGGTCAACACGCCGCGCAATTTCTGAGGCTCTTTCTTGTCGACGATGGCCTTGGCAACCGCCAGCGTATCGTCGCGCCATTCGGCGAAGGAACGGCCCAGCCGGGTCGCAGGAAACGACTCCGCGTAGACCGGCAACGCGTCGCGGACTGTTGTGAGATCCTTCCCTCCCGACAACGCTTTCAACGCGTCGGCAAATCTCGGATCGTCTCCCAAGCCCGCGAGCTTGGTCGCGGCGACACTGCCATCCTCCAGACGCACGTCCGCGACGTCCCCTGGATGTGCAATCGACACCACGATGTAACCATGACTCGCGAGGCGCGAGGCGAGCACGCTGTTCTGCTCTGGATACAAAAAGAAACCGTGGCTGAACACCACGACCGGAAATCCCTGTGACTGCCGCGCCGGCGTCGCGCCCGGTCGCACATTCATTCGCGTGACGGTCAACGCGTGCAGGTCTTCGACGGCATATTTGAAATTCCGAGCGATGGCCGGCAGGGTGATGGTAGCCGCATCGCCTTCCATGTACGCGGCGCCACCGACAGCGCGCCCCTTCGCCGGATACCAAACAATCGCCGGCAATCGTCTCGGCCCGCTGGCCGGATCGGCGGCATCGAGTCGTCGCGACAAGTCGACGAACTCGGACCGGACCACGCCGACGTCGTACTTGCCATCCGTCATCGGCAGAGCCGACGCCGAGGCCGGAGCGGACGCGAATGCGGCCCAGGCCGCAACGATCATGCAGACGAACGATTGCCCCATGCTCAAACACCTTTATCGATGCCAGTCCGCGGTCACCGCGCTGGCGTCAGTAATGCTCGACCTTCTTGCCTTCCGCGAAGGCCGCCAGGCCTCGTTTGGCATCGGCACTCGTGAACGCCAGTTGCCCAAGCACAGCCTCGCGACGAAACGCTTCCTCGAGCGGCAGATCGCTCAGTTCCCGCACCGCTCGTTTGGTGACCTGGAGTGCCGTGGGACTCAAGCGCACGAGGCGCTCGGCCCACTCAGTTGCGGTCTGCGACAGCTGCTCGGGCGCGACGACTCGATTGAGTACGCCGACCCGTAACAAATGTTCGCTGCTGAAGCGATCCGCCGTCATCAGGATCTCCATCGCCGCGGCGTAGCCGATCTGCCGGACCAGGCGCACGAGCGTGCCGCCCGCGGGCACGATCCCCAACGAGACTTCGGGCAGGCTGAATACTGCCGTGCTGGATGCGATACGCAAGTCTGTCGCGAGCATGATCTCGAATCCAGCCCCCATGCACAGCCCGTTGATGGCGCAAACGATGGGCTTGTCGAGGTTCAAGCCCTTCAGATGCGCCGCGTCCCACGCGGAGATGTCGATCTCATTGCGCGCCAGGGCGGGAATGGCTTCCTTCAAATCGGCGCCAGCACAGAACGCACGCTCGCCCGCACCCGTGAGGATCACCGCGCGAACGCGATCGTCCTCACCGGCTGCCTTGAATGCAGCGCCCAGCTCGTCGTACATGGCCAGCGTCATCGCATTGAGCTTGGCCGGCCGATTGAAGGTGATGCGGGCGATGCCGTCCTGGACGTCATAAGCGATGGACATGGTCAGATCACCTTGCTCTCGCGCAGCGACTCGAACGACTGGCGGTCGAGGCCGAGCCAGTCCAGAAAGACGGCTTCGTTGTGCTCCCCGATCAACGGGACTTTCGGCTCAGCCCCAGCGGATGCTCCAGACAAGTGAACCGCGGAGCCGAAGACTTTCACCTTGGCATCTCCATAGGCGACGTCGACGAGCATGTCCCGCGCCAGCATGTGCGGATCCTCGACGACTTCCGCGATGTTCTTGATCGGGCTCAAGGGGAAGCGGTCGGAGGCGATGGCCTCGAGCTGTTGTTTGGTCTTGTCGGCGAACCAGCCGCGCACGATCGGTTCGACACGGCGCGCGTACACCGCTTGATCGAAGCGCTTCTCCATGGTGTCGATCTCGGGATCGGTCGCGAACTGCGGCGTGCCGAACGCGGCACAGGATTCTTGCCAGAACTTGTCGGTGTAGCCGCCGAAGAACACATGACCGTCCTTGCACTCGTAACGTCCATACGGCCGCACGAACGGATGATCGTTGCCCAGCGGCTGCGCGATCTTTCCCTGGGTCGTGAAATTCACAACGGCGTTTTCGGTGAGCGTGAACACAGCGTCCTGCTGTGACACATCCACGAGCCGGCCCACGCCCTTGCTTTCAGCTTCGCGCAACGCTGCGACGGTACCGAGAGCGGCATACAACGACGCGGCGAGATCGCCGATGATCGTACCAACCCGCTGCGGCTCACCCGGCGTGCCGTTCATCGACCACAGTCCTCCGCTCGCTTGAGCGGAGTTGTCGTAAGCAGGACGCGCCGAGTTGGGGCCGCTTTGTCCGAAGCCGCTGATGCCTGTGTAGATCAGCCGAGGATTGACCTTCCGCAGCTCCTCGAAATCCAGACGTAGCTTGCGCATCGTGCCCGGTCGGAAATTCTCGACCACGACATGGGCCTTGCGAACCATGTCCAGAAACAACTCGCGCCCCTTGGCCGATTTCAGATCCAGCGTCACGCCCAGCTTGTGTCGATTGTATTGAGCGAAGAATCCGCTGAGCCGTTCCGCGCCCTGCTCCACCATCGGTGGAAACGTTCGCACGTAGTCAGGGTCCTGCGGATTCTCGATCTTGATTACGGTGGCGCCGAGGTCGGCCAGCATCATCGTGCAGTATGGGCCCGCGACGACGCGCGTCAGGTCCAATACCAACACGCCATGCAACGGCCCCACCGCGGGAGCTGTCGGCACTTCGTTTGCTGAAGCAGCCATGGCGAACCTCACTTACGCGATTGAGCAAGCAACTCGACGGCCAGATCCATACGAACGTCGCGCAACTCGACCATGCGCTTGACGACCAGATCCACTTCAGCGCCGACAGCACCGGCCGCCACCGCGATATTGCGGGCGTGAAGCGCCATATGCCCACGCTGAATGCCTTCGGTGGCGAGTGCGCGCATGGCGCCCATGTTCTGTGCGAGACCGACGGCCACGATGATCTCAGCGAGCTCTTGAGCCGACGTCACCTGCAGGATTCTCAAGGCCGCTCGCGCCAGCGGATGCGTCTTGGTCGCGCCGCCGACCAGCCCCACCGGCATCGGCATTTCAATCGTGCCGATCAGATCTCCGTTGTTGGCGCGCTCCCAGGTGGTCAACGAGGTGTAGTGACCGCTGCGCGCCGCATACGCATGCGCGCCCGCCTCGACCGCACGCCAATCGTTGCCCGTGGCAACGACGATGGGATCGATGCCGTTCATGATTCCTTTGTTATGAGTCGCGGCCCGATAAGGATCGACCGCGGCGAACGTATAGGCATCGAGCATTCCTTCGATCACACGCTCACCGGAATATTCCGAGGTCGCGAGCACCGACGGCGTCACACGCAGGCTCGCTCTCGCCAGACGCAGGTCCGCGAGGTTGGAAAGAATGCGGAGTCGGACCGAGCCGCCGGTGATGCCTTCAATCTTCGTTGCCACGGCCTCGGCCATGGTGTTCACCGTGTTGGCGCCCATGGCATCGCGAACGTCGACGATCAGGTGAGCGACGACCATGGGACCGCGAGGCGTGTCGGGGAACACATGCACCTCGATGTCTCGACAGCCGCCGCCCAACCCGACCAGTACCTTGTCACGACCGTTCGCCACCTCGATCAACTCGGAGCGCGCCCGCAGAATGGCCTGACGTGCACCGTAGGGATCGGACACGCCGATGACCTGAATCTGAGAGCGCATCAGCGGCGGCGTGCTCGATGTGAAAAAGCCGCCCGACTCACGCACCAGCTTCGCCATGAACGACGCGGCCGCGACGATCGACGGCTCTTCCACCACCATCGGCACGATGACGTCTTTGCCGTTGACCCGGAAATTACTGGCCACCGCGAGCGGCAGCTCGAAGGTGCCGATCACGTTCTCGATCATTCCGTCCGCCGCGGCGCTTGGCAGTGCGCCCGGCTTGGCCAGCAGCTCCACGTCGGCGGCCGCGACGATACCCGCGTCAGCGAGCGAGCGCAGACGCTGCGCGGGAGTCAGCGAGCGGAAGTTCGGAAGGCGTGAATCGAGTGTCATGGGCGTCTCGTCGGTATTAGTAGCAATCAATAAGCAGAACGAAATAGATCTCGAAAGTCCTGCTCGCTGGTGAGACGCGGATTGCAGGAGCTGTGGTCCGAAGCAAAGCTGCGTCGTGCCAGTTCGTCGAGCTGATCTTTATCGACACCGACATCGCGCAAGCGCGGCGGAATGCCAAGATCGCTGCAAAGTGCGCGCAGCCCATGAATGGCCTGCGCCCCACCCTGCGCTTCGCGTCGACCGCTGCCGTCGATACCCAAGACCGCAGCGATCCGGGCATATCGCTCGGGGCTCGCGGGGGCGTTGAACGCGGCGGCATGCGGCAAACAAACAGCGCTGGCCAGTCCATGCGGCACTGGAAACAACGAGCTCACCGACGTCGCCATACAATTCACATTGCCTAGCCCGGTGACGCCGAACGACATCGCGGCCATCGACGAGCCGCACAACATATCCAGCGCGGCCGATTCATTGTTTCGATCCGCGACGAAGGCACGAATGCTGCCGGCGATCAGCGTCATCGCATGCAGGTTCATCGCGTCGGAAAAGACCGTGGCTCGCCGGGACAAATAAGATTCGAATGCATGAACGAAGGCGTCGATGCCGGCATACGCCGCGTCATGCGCCGGCATGGCACTGACAGTGAGCGGATCCAGAATCGTAATGGCCGAGTCGCCCGCCACTGCCGCTCCAGTGCCAGCCGTCGTCGGGATCGAGATCAGCGGCAATGACGACATCAGCAGATCGACCGACTTCGCGACCTCGATGGTGCTGTCTCCACCGAGGGCTACGATTCCTTCAGCTCGCTGCTCACGACTCAGCTCGAACGCAGCCCGCACGGTGCTGTCGTTCGGGTGAGCATCGATATCGCTGAACACAGCCGTCGCAACGTCGCTCTGCGCCAGGAGATTCGTTACCTTCCGATGGATGGCGCTATCGGCCAGCGCGGGATCGAGCAGCACCAGCAAACGTTTGGACGCATGCTCACGAACCAGATCGGCAAGCTGCTCGTGAGCGCCGACGCCGAAGATGAGCTTCGTCGGACACTGGAACGAGGCAATGCCGGCCTCAGGCCACATGGACGCGGGCACCTCGCTCACGCAGTAGCACCGAGCGCAGGAACGCAACGCCGTCGTCAACCGCTTCGTTGGCAACGCGCGAGACGGCGACCGCCTCAATAAAGCTGTGTGGCGCGCCCGGGTACACCTTCGCCTGAACCTGCACGCCGGCTTCGAGCAATCGACCCGCCATATGCAAATTCTGTTCGGCCAGGATGTCGCACTCGGCAATCACCAGAAACACCGGCGGCAATCCCTGCAACGGCGCATACGCGGTGGCTACATACGGATCGCGCCGGTCGCCGAGGTGACCGATGTAGTTGTCCCAGAACGTGTCGACCTCGTTGGCGGTCAGCATGTCCTGCTCGGTGCCATAACGTTGCCGGGAGGCTGGCGAACAATCCGGCGTTGAGCCGCCGTAAATGCTCAGCACGGCTTTCACCAGATTCGGATGACCGGCGTCTCGCAAGCGAAGCGCAGCGCCCATCGAAAGATTGCCACCCGCGGAGTCGCCACCGAGCGCAATCCGCTCGCCGTCCAGCCCGTGCGCGCGGCCCTGCTCGTGCAACCAGTGCACGACGGCGATCACTTGATTCAATGCCGTCGGATAGCGAACTTCGGGCGACAGATCGTAGTCGACACCCACCACCGCCATGCCGCCACGGTGTGCGAACTCGCGCATCACTCGGTCGTGCGTGTTCACACTGAACAACGACCAGCCGCCGCCATGCATGAAAACAAACGTCGGCTTGCTGTGACCCGGCGACGGATCATAGATACGCAGGCGGACCGGGCCGGCTTTGGTCTCGGCGACGATATTGCGAGTGTCGGCGATCACCGGGCCGCCTTTGGTCCAGGGCGCACGGGTCAGCTCACAAATCTCGCGACGCTCCGGCCAACTCAGATCGCGGCCGGCCGTCAGCTCTCGTCCCTTGGCGATGACGTTGTCGATGAAACGTTTGATTTCCGGATCGAGCGCACGCGGCGGCGGCTGACTCGGCGCCAATGCCTGCGCCGGTCGGGATTCGCCGAAGCGGCGCATCCATTTGGTCAACGACGCCTGATCCTTGATGTCCAATGCACGCAGGATGTCGGCAAACACTTCGTCGCGCTCGTCCTGGCCGAGCTTGAAGCAGCTGCGAACGGCCAGAATCTTTGCCTCGAAACCAATGATGCCGGTCACGAGCTTTTCGTAACGCGCGCCCATCTCCTGCGGCTGCCAGGCCGCCGGACGGTTCGTTTCCATTTGCTTCACCAGCCCCGACAGCAGGCGATCCGCATCCGCCCGCGTGTCGCAAAACTGGAGATCGACATCGAACATCGCGCTCGCGTAATTCCACGTCGGGCCCCAGGTGCGATCGCTCACCCACGACGGCGAAATGTAACCGTGCGGTCCGATCAGCAATACCGTGGCGCGCGAGTTAGCAGCGAGCGCCGCCACTTGCGGATTGCGACGGGCGAAATGACCCAACAAAGTTCGCGGCGTGCCATCGGCATCGCACACGAGTTGCACCGGCAGCGGCGTTGCATGCTGTGCCCCCGGCTCGCCTGAAACGATCCATGCCAGAGGTTGCTCCTGAACCAGGGCACGAAGGTCGTCGGCGGTACGAGGTTCGAATCGGTTGCTCATGAAAATCGTCGACTGAAAACTTAGAAATGGAGAGTGGCGATGCTGTGCTTGGGCCAGCGCTCAGCCCAGGGCAATGCGGCTTCGAGCTCGAACGCCAGTGCCAGCAACGTGTCTTCCTGCCCGCGATCGGCGGCAAACATGCTGCCGATGGGCAACCCCTCGCTGCTCTGGAACAGCGGCAACGAAATGGCCGGCGTGCCCGCCATGTTCTGCAGCGGCGTGTACGCAACCCAGTCGAACATGGTCGACATCAACTGCTCCGTGGGCACGGTCGGTCCATAGGTGCCGAGCAGCGGCGGCGGCGCGTTCGTCACGGGAGACAACACGACGTCGAAACGCGAGAAGAAATCGTTGAGCTGAACAGGCAACCGCACGATCTGTTGGTACGCGCGCTCCAGTGCCGACATCGGCAACTGTTCAGCACGCTTACCCAATCCGATAGTCCATGGCTCGATAGCATCTTCCAACCGACCGCCGCCCAGCAGCGTACGAGTCGCATCGACACAATCTGCCGCCAGGTGCGACCAGAGATCTTCGAAGGAGTCGAGGAATGCGTGACCGTCGAAGGGCCAGGTGGTCCGCTCGATCTTGTGTCCAAGTTTTGCGCAAAGGTCCGCCGTAGATGTGATGGCACGCGCAACGTCGGCATGCGGCACGTTTCCTCGCAATCCACGTTCGATCACTGCGATGCGCAGCCGCCGCGACGACGGGCCCGTCACAACCGAACGTTTGGAATCGAGATGAGCAGCAGCGAATCCCCACGCGACGTCACGAACGCTGCGTGAGTGCAAACTGTCCGCGACCAGCAAATCTTCGACGAGGTGACGTGCGCGCACACGGACGGTGCTGTCACGCCCGGGTTTCAACCCAACCACGCCACAACACGATGAGGGCAAGCGAATCGAACCGCCGCCATCGCTGCCGTGTGCCAGCGGTACGAGTCCAGCGGAGATGGCCGCGACAGCGCCACCGCTCGAGCCGCCCGGTGAATGTGCGAGCGACCACGGATTACGCGTCGTCGGACCCGCCAGCGGTTCAGTCGATCCCAACAATCCAAACTCCGGCATCGACGACTTGCCCAGCGCAACCAACCCGGCCTGCTGCAAGCGTTGTACGTAGGGATAGCCGTGTTGAATGGCTTTGCGACTGCGACTGCGCGAGCACGAAGTCGTCGGCATGCCTGGATAGTCGAGCGAATCTTTCGGCAGCCACGGCACACCTCGCATCGTGCCGCCGCTTTCGCGGAGGGCTCGAGCTTCAGCGCGTGCCAACGCGGGATCGTAATGACTCAAGGCGCGCACCGTTGGATCGAGAGCGTCGATGCGCAGGATGGCCGCCTCCGTCAGTGCTTCGACCGGCAGCTCGCCATCGCGGACGAGTCGTGCCTGGTCGTGCGCATCCAGCTTTCCGAGCGCCAGCGCCTCGGACAATGAAACTTCGCGAATCGTCATCAGTTCAAACTTCCTGAAAGCTCGACGGGCGCCGTCGTCTGCAGACTCTGCGCACGGGGCTTGCCGTACAGCATGTAAATCGCCAGGCCGACCGCGAGATAGGTCAGCAACAGGCAGGCGGGCAACCATTCGCCGTGACGGATCTGATTCACCAGATCCAGCAGCACGGGCAAGGTCATCAGGAAGCTGACGACGATGGCGAGCACCGGCACCGTGCCGAACCAGATGCCATTGATCCAGACGCCGCCCAGCGGCACGCGGAAGCGCCCTTGTTTTTCCGGCTCGCGACTACGCAGGTCGATCAGTGCGGCCGCCACCATCGCGAAGGTGAGCGACACGCCCAACGAAATCATGTCGGCCAGCACCGAGATCGGCAGCAGCGCGGCACCGAGTCCCGCGAGGCTGGCCAAGGTGAGATTCGCTTTCCACAGACTGTTGCGCTTCGGATGGACCACCGAAAACAATCGCGGCAGATAGCCGTCGTTGGACATCGCGTAACAGACCCGCGAATGACCAAACGCATTCGCCAGCAGCACCGAGCCCAGGCCGGCCAGCGCACCGATCTTGATCAGCGTGGCGATCACGGGCCAACCGATGCGATCGACCGCCAGCGCGATGGGATCGGCGACGCCGAGCTCGCGGAACGGCACCAACCCGGTCAGCACCGTCGCGACCGACACATATAACAACGCGCAGATCGCCAACGACCCGAGAATGCCCACCGGCACGTCACGATGCGGATTGCGCGTCTCCGCGGCGGCCGTCGACACCGTTTCGAAACCCAGGAAGGCGAAGAACAACAGCGAGGCGGCCCGCGCGATCCCTTCCCAGCCATACGTGAATCCGCCTTCGTTGGCAGGAATGTACGGCTGCCAGTTGGTCGGATCGACCGCGTGCGCGCCGGCCAGCACGAAGCCGACCAGCACGAGCACCTTGATCACCACCAGCACGGAATTGACGAGCGCGGACTTCGAGATGCCGAGCGCGAGAATGATGCCGGCACCGAGACACGCCGCAGCCGCGACCAGGTTCACGCTGTGGCCGATGCCGAATTGAAAGCCAACGCCGTCCACCAGCTTCGCAGTCACCAGCGAGGTCGACACGCTCGCCGGCACATGAATGCCGAAGTCGGCGAGCAGGCTCACCAGATAACCGCCGAAGCCCAGGCCGAGCATGGACGCGGCAATGTTGTACTCGAGGAACAGCAGCCAGCCGAGCGCCCAACCCGGCAGCGCGCCGAACGTGCGTCGGGTGTAGGTGTAAGAGGACCCTGACTCCGGCAGCCGCGACGCCAACTCGGCGTAGCACAGCCCCACCAGCAGGCAGGCAAAGCCAGCGAGCAGGAACGAAATCGTGACGGCCGGCCCGGCGAAAGAAGCCGCCGCGGTCCCCGTCATCACGAAGACGCCGGCGCCGAGGATGTTGGCGACTCCCAGCACGAGCAGCCCCGCCCAACCGAGCGAGGGACGCAGCGACGCTGCGGATGGCGAGTCGGGAGGAGTCCCTGGTTGTGTCATTACTTCGGCCAGAACGTTGCTGTGGCGTGACGCGTGCGAGTAAATATGGATATAGTCGGCGTCAACGTCCAGCCATCAGCCACGGCGTGAGGCAGGTGCACAGCCCTTGATGTGCAAGGCTTTTTCTCTTGGACCACGCAACAATCGGCGCGGCGGGCCGGCAAAAGACGCAGATCCTTACCGGCAGGTCCGGGAGATTGACAGGATCGACGCCCGCCCCGCCCGCTCTATCAGGTACGTGCCATGACCGCCCCGCACGAAAAGAAAGACACCCCGGCGAGTTTCGAAGAGGTGGATCAGATCGACCTCCGCATCATGGAGGTCCTGCAGAAGGACGCCCGGATCACCAACCAGGCGCTGGCCGATCGGGTTGCCTTGTCACCGAGCGCCTGTCTGCGACGGGTGCGCGACCTCGAAACCCGGGGCCTGATCAGCGCGTACCGTGCGCAGATTCAGGTCGACAAGATGCGCAGCGTGACCGTCGTAATGGCGCACATCACGTTCTCGCAGCACACGATCAAGAACCTGCACGACTTCGACGAGTGCATCGAGACCATCCCGGAAATCGTCGAGTCCTACCGGGTCAGCGGCAACGTCGACTACATCCTGCGCGTGGTCGTGCCCGACATGCATGCCTGGAAAAGAATCATGACCATCCTGGTGAACGGCGGCTTCGGCGTGGAGAAGATCGTCTCGCACTTCCTGATGGATCAGATCAAGACGTTCAAGGGCTACAAGCTGATCCAGAAACCGGGCGACTGAGTCACTGCGTGACGGGCAACACTATGTGACTTGCATCAGGGCCGGCAACGACCACCTTCTGCGTCGCCTTCACATAGTCACGCGGCTTCGCGAGAAAAATGTTCGGTACGAACGTTTGCGGGTTGCGGTCGTAGAGCGGGAACCAGCTCGACTGCACCTGAACCATGATGCGATGGCCAGGCCGGAACACGTGATTCGCATCCGGTAACGCGAACTCATAACGTAGCGGCACATTCGATTCGAGCGGCGTCGCTTGCGACAACGACTGGCGATAGCGGCCGCGAAAGATCTCCATCGCGATCGGCAGCTGATAGCCGCTCATCGCGGGATCGTCGGCCACTCGATCCGGATACACGTCGATGAGCTTCACGACCCAGTCGCTGTCCGTACCGCTGGTCGATGCAGTGAGCCTGACGATCGGCTCGCCTGCGATGCTCACTGCTTTATCGAGCACCTGCGACGTGAATGTGAGAACGTCGGGCCGCGCGGCACTACTGCGTTGATCGGTCGTTAGCCACGGCTCCCACTGCTCCCCGTTATCGTCCACACGAATCGGACGCGGCACGAATGTCACTGGATCGGCAGGATCGGAAATGTAGTCGGCCGTTTGGGTCGCCCCTGGGACCGCGTCGAACCCCAGCTCGCCCTCCGGCTTGAGATAAAGCTTTGCAGTGTTCGCTGACGCCGGCGGCCATTGCTCCAACCGTCTCCATTCATTGCTGCCCGACTGAAACGCGGTGACCGGCGCCACATCCATCGGCGCGCCTTTCAAATGATGCGCGAGAAATGGCGCGAGCACGTTCTGTCGCCACCACTTCGCCGTGTCGTGTCCCCAGCGAATGTTGCCTACGCTGCTGCCATCGAAGATGGCATGCGCATGATGCCAAGGCCCCAACGTGAGATAGACCTTCTTGCCCGTGTCGTCCTTGGGCTCGAGCGCTTTGTAAACAGCGGTGGCGCCGTAGATATCTTCCTGATCCCACAGCGAGCCCGAGATCATCACCGGCACTTGTAGCGGCCGGCTGGCGAGAATCCTATCGACCGCCTGCGACTGCCAGAATTCATCGTACGCCGGATGCTCGACGATGTTTCTCCAGTACTGAACCTTATCGGTGCCACGCCGACGCGCCAGCTCTCCCACCGATCCGGCGCGCATGAATGTTTCGTAGCGGTCGGCGCTGTCCCAGGAAAACTCGATGCTGTTGTCGCGTGACTCGCTGCCATGAATGGCCGCGATCGCGTACTGCCGGAAGGCGCCGTTGTGAAACCAGTCGTCGCCGCGCCAGCCGTCGACCATCGGGTCCATCGGCACGGCGACTTTGAGCGCGGGATGCGGATTCACCAGCGCCATCAGCGTCGTGAAGCCGTTATAAGAAATGCCGATGACACCCACCTTGCCATCGGTTTCGGCGACGTGCTTCACCAGCCAATCGATGGTGTCGTAAGCATCCGTTGATTCGTCGACCGAGGTGCGATTGAACGGTGAGCCCGCGAGCGGTCGGGTCATGACGAAGTCGCCGCCCGAGCCGTGCTTGCCCCGAATGTCCTGGACGACCCGAATGTAGCCGCCCTCTACGATCACATCGGCGGCATTGTCGAAGCCTTCGAGCAGCACGCGCATGTCGTTGCTCTCTTTCTGCTTCGTCATCCACTCCGCGTTGTAGGGCGTGCGAGTGAGCAAGATCGGCGCGTGCTTCGCGCCTTTCGGAAGGACGATCACCGTGTGCAGCTTCACCCCATCGCGCATGGGAATGTCGAACACACGGCGGTCGTAGTTGGCCGCGCTGGCAAGCGAGCTGATGAACAGCACTGCAACCAGCGCGCATCGTCCCAATGCAGTCCAAGCAAAAGTCATACGACTCTCTCGCCGCCGGCCAAGGACAGGCCGGCGGCGATGATGCCAACGATGCTGACGACTTAGAAGCGCCAGTCGACGCTCACCGAATAATGGGTTGGCGCACCGTAGTAGCCCACGTTGTACAGGCTGGTGATGTACTTCTCGTCGGTGATGTTGAACACGTTGCCACGCACCGTGATGTTCGGTTGAATGTCCCAGGCCGCAAAGGCGTTCACCAGCGCATAGCTGTCCTGGTAAACCGGGTGGAAGGTATAGTCCTCCTCGCCCTTGATGCCGCTCTGCCACTTGCCGCTGATACCGAAGGATAGCGCTGTGAAGTTCGGCACTCGCGCGGTGATTGTTGCATTGGCAGTCCGCCGCGGCACCCACGAGTAGGTGTCGTCGCCGTCTTCGCCATCCATCCGCAAATAGGTGTAGCCGAGCAACACATCGACATTTTCGCTGAGCTTGCCGGTGGCCTCGAACTCGATGCCCTCGGATTCGACATCGACCGGCCGGTAGTAGCCGTACGCGTAGCCCTCCATGAACATGGTGTCGACGTACGTTGCGAGGCCGTCCTGCTTCGCCTTGAACACGGCGAAGGTCGTCAGCAGGCGCTGGTCCAGCCACTCCATCTTGACGCCGGCCTCGTAGTTCGTGCCCTTGGTCGGTGCCAGGTAGCCGCGGCTGATGTCGACTTGCTCCTGCGGCTGGAAGATGTACGAATAGTTGACGTAGCCGAGTACCCGGTCGGTGAAGTCGAAGGTCAGGCCGGCATACGGAGCGAACTTGCGGTCGGTCTTGTCGGTGCGCTGGAGTGTGTTGTCGACAGCGTCGAGCGTGTATTCGGCCCAGTTGAAGCCGACGATGGCCTTGAACCGGTCGGTCAACGCCACACGGCTCGCGCCGAACACGCGCTTCATCTCCTGATCCATGGTCGTGTAGACCGCCTTCGCGCCCCAGACCGGCTCGGGAAGCGCGTCGCCGGCGTACGGGAACGGGGGCAACGCCAGGAACTGAACCCCGGTCGTGTCCGTCGGGTGGTAGTAGTCCACGCCATCGCTCTTCGCCCAGCTCACGCCGAGCATCGCTTCACTCTCGCGGCCGAACAGCTCGAACTTGCCGTTGAGCTTTACGTCGACCAGATGCGCCTCGGTCTCATACGGGCTGCGGTAAGCCCAGCCATACAAACCTTCGTGAGTCACCGGATCCATGCCGGCGAGCGAATAAGCCATGAAGATCTTGGAGTCATGGTCGTACAGACGATAGTTGTACGACGTCTCAACTTTCCAGTTGTCGCCGAGCCGATGGGTGTACTCGACGAAAGCGGCTTTCGTGGTCGAGTTCCAATGCACCCAATCCTGAGTGGCCGAAGCGCTGCGATCCCAGTCGAGCCGATTGCCATCGACGTCCGTGAAGGTCAGCGCGCCCCACATGCCGTGGTCGGTCTTGGCCTCCTGCCAGGAATAGCCGAACGCCAGCGAGCCGTTCTCGCCGATCTGGCCGTCGATCACGCCGTAAACGAATTTCGTACCGGACTCGAAGTCGCGCAGATACGAATCGCTCTCCTCGTTCGCGACCACCAGGCGGCCGGCCCAGGTGCCGGCTTCGTTGAACGGCGTCGAGTAGTCGGCTTCGACGCGGCGGCGATCCCAGGAGCCGACGGTCACACCGAGCTTGCCCTGCGCTTCGTTGGTCGGACGCTTGCGGACGTAGTTGATGGTGCCGGACGCGTTGCCGACGCCGGTCAGCAGACCGTTCGCGCCACGGATCACTTCCAGCTTTTCGAAGCCGAACGTGTCTATTCTGTTGGTGACCAGGCCCCAGCCGTTGGGCAGGCCGACGCCGTCGATCTGCGTGTTCTTGATCTCGAAGCCGCGCGCCAGGAACTGAGTGAGGTTGGTCGAGGTCTGCTCGACCTGGATGCCGGTAGCCATGCGCAGCGATTGGTTCAGATCGTCGGCGCCAAACTGCTCCATCTGCTCCGCATTGATCACGCTGATCGACTGCGGGGTTTCCTTGATTTCCATATCGAGGTTGGTCGCGCCGCTGCTGACGCGGCGGGCACGCTGGGCCACGACGAACACTTCCTCCAGCTCCACAGATTTCGTGTTCGAGGTGCCCGTGTCGGCGGTCGTCTGACCGTACGCAGTGCCGGCGAATGCACTCGCTGCAAGAATCGCGGTGGACAGAGCACACTGGCGCCGAGGCGCCGCGGATCGAAGCTTCATTGGTTCAAGGTCTCCCAGCCGATTTTCTCTATAGACGTTGTGATCCCCGGAGATAAATATGGGATCACCGCGCGCTGCCGTCCATCCACTGGACGGCAGGCGCCGATGGCGGCTGAGCCTTGAAACTAAAAGATTTTTCTCGCACCGAGCGCAAGAATCCGCGCGCCATGCGGCACAAATGCGCAGATCCGCGCGGGCATGTCGCGAAGAAAGATAGGATCGGCGCTCAATACAGGTCGAACCATGCCTTCACGCCGGATGCTCCGATCGAATCGCTGGTGAACTCATGGCCCGCCGCATGCTGGAGCTGCTGAGTCGCGATGCCCGCCGATAGCAGCGCCTGGTAGTACTGATCGACGGTCGACACCGGGACGAACGCATCGAGCTGTCCGATCCAGAACTTGGTCGGCGGATGATTGCCCGGCAGCGACGGCACGGAGCATAGCGGCCCGACGCAGGTCGCATATGAAGCGGACACGATGCCCAAGGCTTTCCAAGTGTTCCCGTTGGCGGCGCCGCTGTTGAAGGTCACCGCCATACGACTCGAGTTGTAGCCTCCGCTCGAGACACCGTAGGCGTAGCGACGGCTCATGTTGAATCGCGAAGCAGTGCCATAGCTGCCGCCTTTGATCTCGCCGAAGAAATCGTTGAAGAAATCGTAGTCGCAGCTGAACTCGTACGGGTTGACTGCGTTGGTGTTCCAGAACTGCAGCCACACCGCGGCCGCCGGCGGATCGGGAACGAACACCGCATATTTCTTGCCCGAGCCATACGGATCGTCCAGCAGCTCGTGAATGATTTGCGGCTCGAACACCCGACCGTAGCTATCGCCGACGTTACGCGCGAACGCATGCGAGGTATCGGTCAACTGCGTGCCGGCGTAGTAGAAAGCGACGGGCCAACCACCCGCGGGAGGCGTTCCCTCCGGCACCTGCCAACGCACGACTCGAGGCACCGGCAGACCGTTACAAAAATAATAGTTGGTGCGCTTTTGATGAGTGCAGGTCCAGTTGCCATCGGCATCCGACGAACAACGGTCGGCTAAAGCCACCGAGGGCATGAACGTTACGCTCGCCCAGACTATCAACGATGCAAACAACAATCTCGACATCATCGTCATGACTGATCCCCCGATGTTAGTTAATTAGATCCGACGCCCGACATCCCTCCAGAAAGCTTCTCGTAACTCGCGCTTGAGCGTCTTGCCGGCGACGCTGCGCGGAAAACTATTCATGATGACGACCTTCGAGACGCGCTGATATTTGGCGGCCACGCGCTCGTTGATCCAGTCGCGCAGCTCCTCGGCCGCGATCGCGCCCGGTGAATTCAGCAGCACGGCGGCAATGGGTGTTTCGCCCCACTTCGGATCCGGCGCGCCGAACACGGCCACATCCAGCACCGCGGGATGTCGAACCGCAATCTCTTCCACATCGCGCGGATAGATTTTCACGCCGCCCGAATCGATCATGTCTTTCTTGCGATCGACCAGGTACAGAAATCCCTCGTCGTCGACATATCCCATGTCGCCGGTGTGCAGCCAGCCGTCGCGCACCACTTCCGCCGTCAGATCCGGGCGGCCGTGATAGCCCGCCATCTGGATCGAACCTCGCCCGATGATTTCTCCGGTTTCGCCGGGCGCACAGTCGGTACCGTCTTCGCGCACGATGCGCATGCGGCTGAAGAAAAATGGCAGTCCCACCGAATCGGGCTTACGGCACACGTCGCTACGATCGAGCAACGTGGCGAATCCTTCGGTCAGTCCATAAACCTCACACAAGCGTCCCGGCAACAGCTCGTTGATCCGATCCTTATAGCTACGGAGCAGCGGCGCGCCGACGGACATGATGCACTCGAGCGAAGCCAGTCGACGCGCATCGAAACCGGGCGCCTCCAACATCGCGATGAGCTGCGACGGTACGACGCTGATATGCGTTCCCTTCTCGCGCTCGATCAGATCCAGCAATAACTCAGGATCGAATTGGCGAGCGAGCACATAGCGACCGGCGCTCAGGAACAGCGGCATCATCATCACAAACGCGCCGTTGAACACCAGCGCGCCGGACTGCACGACCGTCGACGTGCGCCCTATTCCGAGCGGAGCGCCCAACATCGCGTACATCGCACGCACTCGATGAGTGTGCACGATGCCCTTCGGCAACCCCGTCGTGCCGCTCGAGTACATGATGTTATAAATATCCTCAGCGTCGCAGGCTTCGGGCTCGATGCGATCGCTCGCCGCCGCTGTCGCGGCCGCATAACCCTCCGCTCCCCCATCCGTCACCACGATGTGAGGCATCGCGTCGGCAGGAAGTTCGCGTAGCGCGGCTTGTACGCCAGAAACAAGTGAAGCATTCGTGATCACGCAGGTGGGCGCGGCATCGCCGATCAATCGTGCCAGCCCCGCGTCGCGCAGCAGTGGCGACAAAGGCACCAGCACGGCACCAATCGTCGGGCACGCCCAATACACTTCCAGCAACTCGCGACAGTTCGGCAGGACAGTGACGACTCGATGCGACTTGGTGACACCGAGTGAACGCAGGACGTTGCCCACCTTCGCCACGCGTGCGCCGAACTCACCCCAGGTGAATCGCTCGTTGTCGACGATCACGCCCTCGCGTGTGGCGTGGCTACGCGCGTTCTGAGAGATGAGAGAAGCCAATTCGAGCATTAGTCAGTGACTCGCTGAATCGATCGACTGCAGAAACTGCTCGATCGCTAGAGTACATTCCGGCTCGGTGAGTAGCGGTGCATGGCCACGATCCGGCACGACCACGCGCTGAAGGGTTGGATGCTCGGCCAGCATCCGATCGAAAACAGCGGGCGCGACGATGTCTGAATTCGCGCCTCGAAAGGCCAGCATCGGAATGGACGCCAACGTTCGAAACAAGGGCCAGAGATCCGCCGTCACAGGCGGCGTGGCGCGAATCGCCGTTCCGATATTCGGGTCGTAGTCCGCGATGATGGTGCCATCGGGCTGTTGTCGATAGCTCCGCTCCGCGAAGTCCCGCCACTGCTGCTCCGACAGGCCCGGCAACGCGCTTCCATAGTTTGCTTTCGACTGCCGAACCGCTTCATCCCAATTCGCAACCGGCGCCGCTCGCCCCACGTACTCAGCGATGCGCGCCACGCCTTCGAGAGAGACTTCTGGCGCCACATCGTTGAGCACGATCCCCGCGATCCGATCGCTTCTGGACGCGGCCAGCACCATCGCGAGCACCCCGCCCAACGACGTGCCAATCACCACCACGCGAGGCAGCGCGAGATGGTCGAGCAAACTCAGGATGTCGTGCACGTACACCATCGGCTGATAGTTGGACCATTGCGGATCCCACGCCGAACGACCGCGACCGCGCAGATCCGGAGCGATCACGCGATATCGCGTCGACAGCGTGGCCGCCAGCGTCGAGAAATCGGCGCTATTGCGCGTCAGTCCCGGCAGACACAACACGTCGAGCCCGGACGTCGCGGACCGGTACTCGCGATAGAAAAGATCGAGCCCGTCCGCGGACCGATAGGTGAATTCGCCTGGCTGCATGGCCTTCCCTGTTATTCGAACGAGTAGATGGCGCTCACGGTCCAGGTGCGCGGCGGTCCATAGAAGCCAATCTGGCTGATGCCGCCGAACAAGCCCGAGCCGACCGGACCGAAGTCATAACCCGAGGTCCGGTATTCCTCATCGGCGAGGTTGCGTCCGTCGAGCGCGAACCGCCAGCGACCGCCATCGGATGTCCAGGCGACGGTGGCATCGATGACGTCATAGGCAGGTTGATCAGTCACGCTGGCCGTGAGGTTCTGCACTTTCGTATCGCTGCGATACTGCCAACCGACGCGGACCAGACCTTCGCCACCGGCAATTGGCATCCGGTACGCCGCGCCGAGATACACAGTGAGATCCGGCGCATTGATCGGCTCGACCGTGTTGGAGATGTCGATGATCTGACCCAGATTGCCCGGATCGGACGTCAGGAACTCCGTGACCTCGGCATCGAGCCAGCCGACATTCGCTGTCAGGTCGAGCCCTTCGACGGGACGCGCCGAAATTTCGAGCTCGACGCCTTTGTTCTCCTGCTCGCCGGCATTCAGCACAGCCGTCACATTGCGCGGCAAGCCGTTGACGACGACGAATTGCTGAGTGCCGATCTGCACATCGGTGTACTCGGCCAGGAATGCCGTGAGATTCAACAGCAAGCGTCGGCCGAACCACTCGGACTTCAGGCCGATCTCGTAGTTGTCGACGCTCTCCGAGTCATAGCCGTCGCGAGTGCCAGGAAATACGGCCGCGTTACCTCGCATGTCGAAGCCACCGCTCTTGAAGCCCTGCGCATAGCTCGCGTAGAGCATCGCGTCGTCGGTGATCTTGAAATCCACACCGAGCCGCGGCGACACGTCGCTGAACGTACGCTCCGAGGTGTAGTCCGAGTCCACGCCGAGCGGCACGAATCCCGCGGGAATATTGTTCCGATCGAACAGCGCCCCGTTCGCGGGTGGCGCGCCGGCGTAGTTCGCGACGAAGACCGTGGCTTCCTTGCGATCTTCGTTCCAGCGCACGCCGGCGTTGATGTTGAATCGATCCGTCACCGCAAACGTCCCGTCCGCGTACGCCGAGAGACTGCGAGTATCGACGCAGCCCTGAGTGAGGTTCGTGAGTCCTTGCGGTACCAGCGGCGAGACGCGCACCAATCCGAGCACGCTATTGAAAGAGCCGCACGCCGTGCCATCGAAGTAATACAACCCCGTCACGCCGCGCAGACGGCCGCCCGCATCGTAGTTCAGCTGAATTTCGCCGCTGGTCTGATCGTCGCTCAACACCGCCGGCACATTCAGCGCATTCAGATTGAGCTCGTCGAAGTCGATGAACGAATCCGCGTCACCTTCGCGATAGGCGCCAATGACCTTGAATTTCAGCGCATCGCTGAATCCGGTGTTGAAGATGGCCGAGACCCCGCGAATCCGAATCTTGTCTTCGTCGACCGGCGTGTCGTTGCGCACGTCGTAACGATCCGGCAGGCGCGGTGCGAGCGCATCGGTCAACCGCTGACCGCCACGCGCATTCGAATCGTCATTGATCAGATCGCCAAGAATCTCGAGGCGCGTGTCCTCGCTGAACACATAGGCGATCTTGGCACGCGCGGCGAATACATCTTTATCCGAAACGTCCTCGCCGACCTTGTTGAACTGCTGCGGCGTGGTGCTCTCCCTCACCTCTCCGTAGCCGTCGTGCGTGAGCTTGGCCAACGCCGCCGACACATAGAGCTGATCGGTAAGGCCGATCGATCCGGACACCTTCAAGTCCAGTTGGTTGTAACTGCCGGCCGCAACCGATGCATTCAAATACGGATCGCCGACGATGTCGCGAGTCACGTATTTGATCGCGCCGGCCAGCGTATTCTTGCCGTAGAGCGTGCCTTGCGGCCCGCGCAATACTTCGATCCGCTCGACGTCATAAACATCCAGCAAGGCGCCCTGCGGTCGCGCCATATAGACGTCGTCGATATAGATGCCGACGCCCGGCTCGAATCCCCACAGCGGATCGTTCTGGCCGACGCCGCGGATGTACGCGTTGATGGTGTTGGAGCTGCCGCGTCCCGAATTCACTTTGATATTCGGTGCGACGGAATTGATGTCTTCGAGGGTGGCCACCCCGAGATCGGTCAGTGCCTGCCCGCTGACCGCGGTGACTGGGATCGGCACGTCCTGCAGATTCTCGGCACGGCGCCGAGCGGTAACGATGACTTCCTCCACCCCCGCATCCGGCGCCTCGCGCGCCCACGTTACTTGCGGGCTCAGCGATGACACCATCGCGCAGACAGCCATAGACACGCCCGCGCCCAGACCCGATTCGCGCACGATCATGATTCCCCCGGTCGCCGTTCCAACGGTTGTTCAATTATTTTCCAACAGTCGTTGGAATCCTAGCGCAGGCCCTGGCCCACGGCAACCTCCGGCGCGCACTTTCTTGCCGGCACAGGCCGATGGGCGGACAATCCCCTCTTTCCGTGGATTCGAGGGTTAGTGCGAGGATGGCAGTCGGACGAAAGAAGAAGAGCGGTGCGCGCAGCGGCAAGGCGCCCCGCGACACTCGCGAGCATCTGCTCGATCACGCCGAGGCGCTGTTTGCTCAGCGCGGCTTCTACGGGGTGTCGGTGCGAGATATCACGCAGGCCGCCGGCGTCGACGTGAGCATGATCAATTATCACTTCGGCTCGAAACAGGAGTTGATTGCCGCGGTGTTCGATCGACGCGCGCAAAGCGTGAACGCCGATCGCCTGGAACAGCTCGAAGAAGCGCGCCGCCGCTTCTGGCCGCTACCGCCGACGCCGGAAGCGCTGCTGGAAGCCTATGTCACTCCGCTCACGCGGCGCTTGAAAGAAAACAACCCGGGCTGGCGACATTACTTCGCGCTGGTCGCGGAAGTGAACAACTCGCCCGAGTGGTCCTCCCTCATGACCCAGCACTTCGATCCTTTCATCCGGCAATTCGTCGCGGCCATGCAGGAAGCCTTGCCGGGATGTTCGGCGCGCGACCTGCACTGGGCCAATCATTTCTTTTCCGGCGCAATTACCCTGTCGCTGGCCCAGACCGGACGCGTCGAACGGCTCTCCGAAGGTCAATGCGATTCCACGCAGATCGATGAATTGTACGAACGGCTGCTCACGCTCTTCTCTGCTGGATTCCGAGCACTGGCAGCTACTTCATCACCGACCGCCGAACCAACACCCGCAGGTCCGCAGCGCCCTCCACGCTTGCCGCGCGCAACACCAACGCCCGCTGAGGCGAAGCCTGCGCCGAAGAAGACGCGTCGATAACAGCTACTGCAAGCGGAGCAGAACGCGTCCTTGGTGCGAGCCCCTGAGTGTTCGGGGCTGAGACTGGGGGCCAAAGAGCTCGGGCGCACCGAACTTGGACCCCATTGCAGGGATCACGGACAGCAGCGACAGCCCCACATCGGGAAGCTCGAGAATCGGACGCACGCCGCCGGGCGGACGAAACAAACCGAAATACGGAATGTCGCTGGCATTCTCGACAGTGATAGTGCCGGAATCCGTTTCCAGCGCGAGCCACTGCCAGTTGGAAAAGTAACCGGAGAACTCCGGGTATTGATAGCTCTCGCCTGGAACCGCGTTGTTGTACGACACCTCGTGCAGATCCCAAACGCCGCCCTGCAATCGATTCTGCCAGACGCGGTACGGCCCATTGCCCACCCAGCGCTTGTTCCGCACCGAAGCTTCAGGCACGTCGAAGCTCACACCGAACAAAGTCGTCGTGCACTCACAGGCCACTTCGTAATCGACGGCGATTGCATCGCCCACGCGCGACCATACAACCTGGCGCAATATTCCATCGTACTTTGCCCGGGCGATCTCTCCGGGCTCGAGCCCTTCCGTCTTCAGCTCTAACAGCCGCGACTCCGGTGCGATAGGAACGAACTTCTTGCCCTCGCGACGATAGGCGACCGGTTGCGGACCATTACGCAGCGGATACGTGCGCCCCTCTTTGCTGACATCCGTGAGCCGCCCGGTGCTGCGAGAAAAGCCCAGCTCGAACATTGCCACGTGCACGCTGACCCGATCAGCGCCGCCTTCGACGGTTGCCGGCGGGAAGGTTGTTTCATTCGCAGGCGGCGAAGTGGCACGCTGGTTCGGGACGGACCAGGTCCATAGTTGCTGCCCATTGGCATCGACCACTGAGAGCTGAGCGACATCAAAGTCCTTGCGCCCTTTCAGCTTGATCGGCACTTCCCAGAGCTTCTCCGCGCCGGCCTCGAGCTCGGGCCCTTTTAGTTGACCTGAGAGCACCACCTCGCGATGGCCGGTCGGATTCGATGCGCTCGGCAGCTTGACGAACTGCCATTCCACCCGGGTCTCACGCAGATTGGTGAACGAGTAGCGATTGCTCACTCGCATGCTCAATCCCTTCGGCGTGAGCGCCAGGTCTTCGATCTGCACCGGCGACCACAGTTCTTTGATGGTGAAGTAGCTGCCTTCCTTCTCTCCGTGCGGCCCGACGATGCCATCCGGTGCGAAGTCATCCCGATTGTCGATGCGACCGCCTTGATCGGTGCGTCGAACACCCTCGTCGGCCCATGCCCAGATAAAACCGCCGCCCACGGTCGGGCTCGACGACATGACCTTCCAATAGTCATACAGGCCGGCGCCCGCGCCGCCGTCGTAGAGGCCATGCAAGAACTCAGTCGGCATGAAAATGTCCGGGCCCGCGCTCAGCTTCACGGTGCTGTCGTAGTTTTCATAGTGATCGGTGTTGATACCGCTATGAATGGCCCACGGATGCAACACCGGCCGGCGCTGCGGATCCCAGCGATCGAACTCGCCATCCACCTCCCGATTCCAGCCGCCTTCGTTCCCGTTGTCCCAGAACAGAATGCTCGGATGATTCACATCCCGCCGCACGATCTGGCCGATGAGACGCGTGCCTGTCGGCGTGTCGTAGGCGCCCTGCCACCCCGCAAGCTCATTCAACACATACATCCCCAGCTCGTCGGCCACTTCGAGAAAGTGCGGATCGGGTGGATAGTGCGACATGCGCACGGCATTCATGTTCGCGGCTTTCATCGCCCGGACATCGCTCACGCTGTTCTGCCGGGTCAGGGTGCGGCCGGTGTCCGGGTTGAAGCTGTGTCGATTTACGCCCTTCAACACGATCTTCCTGCCATTGAGATACAAGCCATCTCTCGGCCTCACTTCGAACGTGCGGAAGCCGAAGCGCGTCTCGAGCTCATGCCCGCCCTCGCCACCATCGAGACGCACCTGCAGACGATATAAGTTGGGCGTCTCTGCACTCCACACGAGCGGCTTGGAGATTTGCTCTCGCAGGATCGCCGGTCCATGCAGCGGAACGTCGATTCGACGCCAGTTGCTGACTGCCCGCCCCGCGGCGTCGATGACACGTCCTTCGAGATGTTCGGACTCGGATGGAGCGCCCCCCAGATGGACTTGCGCGTAGAGCGATCCATCGGCACGCGCGTCGACTGCCAGCCATTCGATGTGTCGGGCCGGTCGCGCTTCGAGCCAGACGGGTCGATAAATACCACCGAACGTCCAGTAGTCGCCGCGTCGCTCCGCCCGATTGACGCTGGCATTGGTCGATTCCTTGTCGACCTGCACCTCGAGCAGATTCGGCTGATCGAAGCGGATCAACGATGTGATGTCATACTCGAATCGATAGAACCCGCCTTGATGGACCGGACCGGCGCTCTGACCGTTGATCCGCACGGCGGTGTCCGTCATCGCTCCTTCGAACACGATGCGCACTTGTCGATTGCGCCAGTCGCCAGGCACGATGAATTCGCGTCGATACTCGCCCCGCTCCTTGGGAATGGCGGGGTCGTCGTCCGGCTTGCGACGAACCTGCATGCCGTAAAGATAGGTCCCGAAGCCCTGCTGCTCCCAGTTCGAGGGGACCGGTATTCGCTGCCACTGGCCCGCGCCGCGGCCTTGATCGATGCGGAAATCCCAGTAGACGGGCGCTTCGCCGTCCTCGCCGGTCGCGCTCAGCGCGAGGACCTTCGTCGGCTCTGCCTGGCCCGTGGTAACGACCACCAATAACGATAGCCAGAGGAAGCGACCGATCCTTGCGCATTTCATCCGCCGACGGTAACAACCGGTCCGGCCGGGAACAATTCAAAGGTCAGATCGATCCATACAAAATTCGTACATCGCGCCGGAACGCTGCCTGACTCTCCGCGCGTGAATAGAACATATGCCCGCCGGGATAGACAGTCAGTCGCACACGGTCGTCCGCGCCCAGTGCCGGCAGCTGTGCCAGCATCATGACCGAGCGAAAGTACGGGCAGGCAAGGTCGCTGTAGCCGTGCGCGACCAGCACTTTCGCCTTTGAATCCACCGCCAGCACCTCCCGGACCTTGCCGAAGGTATCGGCAGCGACCGACCAACGCTTCTCCCACCGGCGATTCACCTCGTAGTTCAGCACTTCATAGTGGCCGTCCACCTTCCAACCAACTTGTCGGGTTACGAGATCGGACATGGCCGCTGTCAACGGCGCGTGCGTCCCCGCAAGAATTGGATCCGGAGCGCGTGACTCGGACGCCAGTGGATACGGATCGAAGCCGGTGACATTGGGATCGTAGTAGCTGCCCACCTGACCTGCTTCTCGATGCAGACTACGCACGAAGAATCCGCCTTCGATACGACCGCCCTTGCGCCTTACCTCGTCCGCATCGAGGCCAGTGAAGCGTGTAACGTTCGTCACGAGTCGATCCAGTGCACTCGGGTCGCGGACTCCTTTCAGAAAGTCGACCACATATTCGCCGCGCGCGTAGTTTTCAACCTCGCTCATCGACACCGCGTCCGGGCGTCGACCTTCTTTCTCATAATGCGCAGCCGCCATCGACGGCAGCATCGCCGCCCAGCCGAGCGGCGAGACGTCGCGATCGTTGTAAGTGAGATAGGGAGAGATCATCACGATGCCCGACACGCCCACGCCCATCCGGGTCTGCAACACCTGGGCAATCGCCGGTGCTCGCCAGCCGCCGAAGCTCTCACCGACCAGATAGGTCCGCGAAGTAAAACGGCCGTGTTTCGCAAGCCAGTCATAGATGATTCGCGACAAGTAGGCCACGTCACCGTCGAGGCTGAAAAATGTCTTGTCGGCGACGTCCGCGGGCAACAGCGAACGCGAGTAGCCCGTGCCGATGGGATCGATGAACACCAGGTCGGTGAAATCGAGCCACGTGCCCGCGTTGTCACGAAACTCGAGCGGATCCGAAGGACTGTCGCCGGCACCGCCGAACTGCACTTGCTTCGGGCCGATCGCGCCCAGCGCCAGGTACGCCGACGACGCGCCCGGGCCACCGTTGAACGCAAACGTCACCGGTCGGCGACCGCGATCCGCGCCTTTGAGCACGTATGCGGTCAGCACCACCTCGCCCGTCTTGCGACCGTCATCGCCCCTGAGCGGTAGCGCGCCCACTGTGATCGAGTAGGTGAGCTTGCGCCCTTCGACCTGGATGCTCTGTTCGATCGTGGCATCGGCAGGCAGCGGCGGCAGCTCGGAAACATCTGGCTTCGTTACCGCCGGTTCCGCACCGGAGCTGCTTTGCACCGTACCCAACAACACCCACGCCAGCGCAGCCGCCGCGATCGATCGACGTGACATCACTTGCCCTTCAGATAACGATCGAACCAAGCGATCACCCGCTCCAGCGAGTCGATCTGATTCTCGCGTTTGGAGTACCCGTGCCCTTCGTCCGCGTAGAAATGTCCCTCGCCGACCCGGCCATTCTTCTTGATGAACTCGACGAGCTGCTCGGCCTCGAGCTTGGGCACACGCGGGTCGTTCACTCCCTGTAGCACCAGCAATGGCGCACGCAGCTGATGCAAGTAGGTAGTCGGGTTCACCCGCTCATACACATCTTTGTTCTGCACCGGATCGCCGATGAGGCCGGACTGATAGCGACGGTTCTGAGGCGCGCCGTGCTCCCACATCGTGTTCCAATTGACGATGCCGAACTCCTCGACACCGGCGGCCCAGACTTCGGGCGTCTTGGCGAGCGCCATGATCGTCATGTAGCCACCATAAGAGCCGCCGTTGATGCCCACCTTGCTTGCATCGACGTAGCCGGTATCGATCAAGAACTTTGCGCCGGCAACGACATCCTGCAGATCGCCGCCGCCGAGATCGTGACGATTCGCGTCGAGAAATTCCTTGCCGTAACCGGAGGACCCTCTGAAGTTCGGCGCCAGCACCACGTAGCCACGCGAAGCCAACGCGGCGGCCTTGCGATCGAACTGATCGTACGTCTGCGACGTTGGGCCGCCGTGAGGATAAAGAATGGCCGGAGCCTTGCCATTGCGCTCGAGGTTGTAGGGCATCCAGAGGAATGCGCTGATGACCAGACCGTCCTTGCTTCGGTAATGGACCAACTGCGTCTTGGGCAAATGACGCGGGTCCATGCTGGCGAGCTTCGTGACTTGACGGGACTCGCCCCGCGCAATGTCGTAAACCCAATACTCCAGCGGCGCCGAGCCCGAGGTATGAGAAAGCAGGATGCTTCGCCCGTCCGGCGAGAACTGCGGCAACGTCAGGATGTAAAAACCGCTGGTATTGACGCCGACCGGCACCGGCAGCGGCGAAGCTTTGCGGCTGACCAGGTCGTAGGTCATCAACTCCTCGCGCCCATCGACATTGCTGACGACCAGCAACGTGCGCCCGTCCGGAGAGAGATCGGCCGTGCGTTGTTCCCAGTCGCTCGATGAGACGAATGTTTGTTTGCCGGTGGCCACTTCCAGAACCGCGGCTCTGCGACGACCGTCGGCCGTTTCGATGGATAGCGCCACATAGCGACCGTCCGCGGAAATGTCGCTCGCGTGCGCGTATGTGCCTTCGGGCGACAATCTCGTGGCCGCACCCGACGCGACATCGATCTTGTAGACCTCGCCGAAGGTCAAGCTGTAATCGTACCGGTTCGCCAGCAAGGTGCGACCGTCACCCGTGAACGCAGCGACAATCCATTGCACGCCAGACGTCTTCTCGTCTGTGAGATAGCGCAACTTACGCGTGGCAAGGTCCATCACTGCCACGTTGTCCGAGGACTCGCTCTTGCGGCGAGCGGAATAAGCCATCAGCTTGCTGTCGAACGAAACGATGGGCAGCGCCTCGTTGATATCGTCGCTCGCGGTGAGATTGACCGGCTCGCCTCCCGTGGCGGGCAGCGCGTAGAGATCGTAGATCTCGCGCCCGCCCTCATCGGATTGAAAGATCACCCACTTGCCATCCGGCGTCACCGACCTCGACTGCTGACGACGCTCAGAGCTATTCAGCTGCTTCGCGGGACCGCCGTCGACGGGCACGCTCCACAAATTCATTCGACCGGTCTGATTGCTGCTGTAGATGACGGAACGCCCGTCCGCCGACCACACGGCGTTGTTGCTCGCGGCCGCGTCGAACAGGTCAGCCAGCGGCACGGGCGCGGCGCCGGGCAGACTCGGCGACGTCACGCTCGCGGGCGGAGTCAACGATCGAGCCGGTGCCTTGATCGAATTCTCTGAGGCAACGGCGGTGGCGATCGACAATGCGAGCGTTGTAGCGAGCGCGGCTGTCTTCAAGATGATACCTCTCGGGAAGCCCGGCATTGCTGCCGGGCTGACGGCGAAGATAAATTCGGGTGCGGACGTTAGAAGTCGAACGTCAGATCCAACCCGATCACCCGGGGCAGACTGACCACCTCGTAGATGGTGCCGGGCGTGAACGTGACGATGCGCTCGTCGGTGAGATTGTTCGCAAACAATGAGGCGCGCCACGGACCCGATGAAACACCCGCCCGCAAATTGAACGTCGTATACGCATCCAGCAGACGAGCACGCGCGCCGATACTACGGAAAGTGCTCCACCGCTCGCCCACATAGTTGGCTTCACCGCGAACGAATCCGGCCAGGCTGCCGGTCAACTCACGCTGGTATTGAGCGCTGATGTTTCCAGACCACTCGGCCGTCAATGGCAACGGATCGTCGTCACGCGCCGGCGTGCCGGCAGCGGCTTCCTCCAGCGTCGCATCGACATAAGACACGCCCGCCGTGAACATCAACCCGTCGACTGGCGTGAACGATGTTTCCAACTCGGCGCCCTGACTCACCGCTTTGCCCGAGTTCGCCGTGAAGCCGAACCCGCAGGTCAGGCTGATCGAGCTTTGCAGATCGGTCCAGTCGATATAAAAGGCCGAGCCGTTCAACGTCATGCTGCCGCCGAACAACGTGTTCTTCGAGCCGACCTCGTAGTTCCACAACTTGTCCGGGCCGTACTGCGTCGGCACAGAATTGAATCCCACGGCCGCCAGATCCGCCGCACACGCCGCGTGCGGGAACCCGCCCGTAGGACCGCCATTTCGATAGCCCTGCCCGGCCTGGGCGTAAATCATGTGGTCGGGCGTGACTTGATACTTCATCAGATACTTCTGGATCGTCGACGAGCTCGACGCCTCCTGCTGTGACACCGTCGAGCCGCCGTTGAGAATACCGCTGCCGGTGAGCACGTTGCGCTGGTCGACATCGAACGCGCGCAAGCCGGCAGTGAGCGACAGCGCATCGGTGAGATTCAATGTGAGCTCGCCGAAGGCCGCGATCTGCCGCGTGCTGTACTCCTGCTCCGACGTATAGAACGCCGCGCCGGTGGTCACGCCATTGGTCGACGGTGCTTGAGTGAAGTCGAACACCTGCGGAAATTCGCTGGTGTTGTTCGAGTAGAACACGCCGGCAACCCAGTCCACGCGATTCTCACCTTTCGAAGCGAGTCGCACTTCCTGGGTAAACAGGCTCAGATCCGAATCGCTGCGCACACCGGTGCCTTCAGTGGGCCCGATGTTCACATTCGCCAGCCGGCTCAGCAGCGTGCGAACCGAGTTGGTGGTATCGGCCGTAGTGGTGCCGTCCTTGCGCAAGTAATTGGTCGCGGAAGTCAGTGACATCCAGTCCCAGTCATGCTGAATCGTCACGCTCGACAGCTTGGCTTCGGACTCGCCGCTCTGACGAAACACCCGACCGGTCTGATAGTCCTGCAGCGCGAAGTCTTCGAAGAACGGCAGCCCGAGCTCTTCCTTCTGGTAGAGCAGACCGAAAATGATCGAGGTGCCCTCGCCCGGCTGCAGAAGCAGCTGCGCCCGTGCGTTGGTTTTCTCGACGGTGTTGCCATCCTTCTCATTGCGGGTGACGTCGTCGATCCAGCCAGCGTCCTCGCGATAGCCCGCCGACACTCGCAGCGCCATGCGCTCGTCGACCAAAGGAAGATTGATCACGCCATCGACGCGGCTGTTCAAATCCGAACTGTGCGCGACGCTGCCGACCCGCGCCTGCACCGATCCCTCGAACTCATCGAGCTTCGGTTTCTTGGTGATCACTCGCACCGTGCCGCCCATGGAGCCCGAGCCATAGAGCGTGCCCTGCGGGCCTTTCAACACTTCGACGCGCTCTACGTCATAGATGCTCGGATCGAGCGTCGCGGTGAAGCTTTCGGTGATGGGGGTTTCGTCGATGTAGATGCCTGTCAACGGATCTGAGCCGCCGATGCCATCGGAGACACCGCGAATCGTGACGCGCATCGCGCCCGCACCGCTCTGAGCGAAGTTCACGCCGGGAACCGATGTCAGGTAATCGCGATAATCCTGCGCCCCTTTGGCTTGTAGCGCCGCCGAATCCAGCACACTGATGGCCGCCGGCGCTTCCTGCAACGACTCCTCTCTACGCAGCGCGGTGACGACGATTTCCTCGACGACCGCCGATTCCTGAGCAAACACCGCAGCCGGTGCGAGCACCGCGCCGGAGAGTGCCACGATTCTAAAAAGCTGAGCAGTTTGCATTCTCTGTCCCCGTGCCAGATGTTGTTCCCCACTCTGGACGACGAACGGCGGATCCATATCCGCGGGACGAACGAGAAATTTTTCTGGGCGGCTAGAAGTCGTAGGTCACATCGACGCCAACCACGCGCGGCGAGCCCACGATCTCGTAGTTGGTGCCTGGCGTGAAGCTGACGATGCGCTCATCGGTCAGATTGTTCGCAAACAGCGCGGCGCTCCATGCGCCCGATGTGAGTCCGACACGCATGCTCACGGTGGCGTAGTCGTCCAGCAATCGGGCACGCGCAGTGTTGCTTCGGAACATATTCCAGCGCTCGCCGACATAATTGAGCTCACCGCGCACGAAACCCTGCACGTTGCGCCCAAGGTGGCGCTCATACTCGGCACTCACGTTGGCGGACCACTTCGCCGTCAGCGGCAACGGATCGCCATCGCGCGCGGGAACACCGATCGCCGCGCGGGTCAATGTCGCGTCCACATAGGAGACGCCCGCCGTCAGCGTAAGACCGCGAACCGGTGTCAGCGAGGTTTCCAGTTCCGCGCCCTTGCTCGCTGCGCGGCCGGCATTGGTGGTAAAGCCGAAGCCGCAAGGCAGGCTGATCGCATTCTGAATATCGCTCCAGTCGATGTAGAACGCCGCGCCATTCAGCGCCATTCGCCCCTCGAGCAAGGTGTTCTTGGAGCCGATCTCATAATTCCACAACGTGTCAGGCCCGAACTGCGAGGGCACGGTAGCGAACCCGATCGCGGCCAGATCGGCAGCACAAGCTGTATGCGGGAAGCCGCCCGTCGGACCGCCGTTGCGATACCCCTGCCCCGCCTGCGCGTAGATCATGCGATCCGGCCGGGGCTGGTACTTCAATAGATATTTCTGGATCGTCGAGGAGTTCGAGGCTTGCTGTTGCCAGACGGTCGCACCGCCGTTGAGGGTGCCGCTGCCGCTGAGTACGTTGCGTTGATCGACATCGAACGCCCGCAAGCCGCCCGTGAGCGACAGCTGCTCGGTGACGTTCCAAGTTGCCTCGCCAAACGTCGCAATCTGACGCGCTCGGTATCTCTGCGCCGACGAATAGAACTCGGCTCCGCTCGTCACGCCGTTTGTCGAGGGGGCCTGAGAGAAATCGAACGTCTGAGGAAAATCGCTGGTGTTGTTCGAGTAGAAGACGCCCGCCACCCAGTCGACCCGATGCTCGCCTCGCGAGGCCAGGCGCACTTCTTGAGTAAACGAGGTCAGGCTCGAGTCGGTGCGCAAACCAGTGCCTTCGGTGGGCCCCAGGTCCACGTTCGCGAGGTCGCTCAGCAAGGGGCGAACGGCATTGGTGGTATCGCTCGTGTTGGTGCCCTCCTTGTGCAGATAGCCGCTCGCGGAGGTCAGCGACCATTCATCCCAAATCTGCTCGAGCGTGATGCTCGACAGCCTCGCCTGCGATTCACTGCTCTGCCGGAACGCACGTGCCGTTTGATGTTCCGGCAGTGCGAAGTCATGGAAGAAGGGTAAGCCCGCCCGCTCCTTTTGATATAGGAAACTCACGAGGATCGAGGTCGCCTCGCCGGGACGCAACAACCACTGAGCGTGCGCGTCGCTCTTGTCGACCGTGTTGCCATCCTTTTCATGTCGAGCCACGTCGTCGATCCAGCCGGCATCTTCGCGATGACCCGCCGACACGCGCAGCGCCATGGAGCGCGCCGTCAACGGCACATTGAGCACGCCATCGACCCGGCGGTTCTGATCGCCGTGCGCGACAGTACCGAACCGGCCATGCACCGATGCTTCTAATGCATCGAGCTTCGGTTTATTGGTGATCACCCGCACGGTGCCGCCCATCGAGCCCGATCCGTACAGCGTGCCTTGCGGTCCCTTCAGCACCTCGATCCGGTCAACATCATAGATGCTCGGGTCAAGCGTCGCCGTGAAGCTCTCGGTAATGGGCGTTTCGTCGATGTAGATCCCGGTCAGCGGATCGGTGCCGCCGATACCATCGGACACGCCGCGAATAGTCACGCGCATCGCGCTCGACGCGCTCTGTGTGAAGTTCACTCCAGGAATCGTCGTCAAGTAATCGCGATAGTCCTGCGCGCCCTTCGCCTTGAGATTCGAGCGACGCAAGACGCTAACGGCGGCCGGCACTTCCTGAAGCAATTCATCGCGTCGAAACGCGGTGACGACGATCTCCTCGAGCTCGGTCGAGGATGCAGTCCCACGAACCTCCGGCGCCAGCACGATCGTGTGCGCATCCTGAAATAAAACATTCAGGCCGGAACCGGACAGCAGCCGCTCGAGCGCCGCTTGTATCGAAAACTCGCCGACGACCTCCGCAGTCCGACGATTGCGGGCCGCGGACTCCGATACCAGGATCTGAATGCCCGCTTGCTGTGCGAACGCCGGAATGCCGGTGGTCGCCTCCTGCGCCGGCAAATCGAAAACGCGCTGCTCAGCCCGCGCCGGAGCAGCCACGACCACGCTGATTGCCGCCGTCAATCCTAGACCTGTCAGTCGCCGCCAGGAGCTGCGCACCGGAGCGATCGATCTCCTACCGTGATGGATTGCGAGTTAACTGCAATGTCGAATCCGTCTGCGTGACACGCGCGCCCGTGGCGAGTGCCGCCGCATGAGCGAATGCCTCAGGTTCGTCCGCGTTGAATCGACCGACCATCGTCTCGGCGGCGAGTTGCGGATCCGAGATGACGACCTTGCGTGCGTTGTAACGATTGAACTCGGCAGCCGCGTCGGCGAGCGTCTGGCCGTACAACACGATCTCGCCATTCCTCCACGCGAGCTCATTCTCAATCTGATCGTTTGCCGCCACCGCTTGCGGGGGCCGTCCCATGCCAAGCACTGCCTTGTTGCCCGCCGACAGCTTGATGCGATGGTTTTCCTCGCCGACGGCCCATGTTTCCACAGTGCCTTCGGTCACCAGCACGTCCGCGCCACTCTCGTTTCGACGCACTGAAAACGCGGTACCCAACGCGCGGACTCGCACCGGACCGGCTTCGACCACGAACGGCCGCTGCGTGTCATGAGCGACTTTGAACCAGGCTTCGCCTTTCACGAGCGAGAGCTTGCGAGTCTCCGGCGTCAGCGCGACGACAACCTCGCTCGATGTGTTCACCGCCACCAGCGAGCCATCGGACAGCGGTACTTTGCGAACTTCGCCCATCATCGTGCCGATGCTTTGTTCCTGCGGTAGTAGCAGTGCCAGACCGCCGACGCTCGCCGCCAGCGCCGCAATGGCGCCGCCGATGAGCAACTTTCGCCGACCGACGCGAGGAGCAACGTCCGGTTGCCCGCCAGCGAGTGCCCGGCCGCGATTGAGATAACTCAACGCCGCTTCAGCACGCAGCAGCGCACCGACCCGCCGCGAATCGGCGGCGAGCCAAGCGTCGAGTTCAGCGACGAACGCCGGATCGGCGCTGTGCGTCTCTCGTTTCACCGCCCATTCCGCGGCGTCTTCATCAATCTTTGCTGCGGGTTCCACTTCGCTCACTCGATTTCGTCAACCTCGACGGCACGATGTCTTCCGCGCCCGCCTCCGCGAGCGCCTTCAAAATCAACTTGAGGCCGCGGATGGATTGCTGTTCCACCACGTTCTCGCTCACTCCCAATTGTTCGGCGACGTCCCGCTGCGGCAGACCGTACACGCGTCGCAGTTCGAACACTCGTCGACAGCGCTCGGGCAGCCCGGCGATGAGCCTGCCGACCAGCGCCAGGTCGCGCCGGCCCGAGACGATCCGGTCCGGCGGTGGCGCATCGTCCATCACGTCCAGCTCCTCGATCTCGGCGAACGAATCGATGTGCACGACTTTCGACCGGCGCACCTGCTCGATGACGATGTTGGCCACGCTCCGAAAGAAATAGGCGCGGCCGCTGGCGATGTGACTGACGCTCTCCAGCGCCGCCAGCCGGCAATAGGCTTCCTGCACCACATCGTCCACGGCCGCCGCCGAAGGCAGGCGCCGGCTCAGCCAATTGCGCACATCGCCTTCGTGCGGAAGCACGTTTCTTCCCACCCAGCCAACGAACTCGGCTCGACTCTGCCCCACGTCGCACCAGTGTTGAACAACCCCTATCAAGAACAATGATGAACGGCGCGGGAAATTCCGTCGACCCGACGCAAGAAAAATTTCTCGACCGCGGAAACAGCGCCGTCACGCGTCGTAGGTAAGGAGCGCCCCTGCCCGGCGCCCTCCTCACAATTCCTTAGAAATCATCACCATGAAACGCACCCCAGTGCTGGCCCTGCTGCTCCTGGCGGCGCCCGTCCTCGCCGCCTCCGCTCCGGCCCGGACTGACGATCAGGATGCCCGGCTGAAGGCTTTTCTCGACACCGCTTACGACACCCGGGTCGCGCTCTCGCCCGAGCGCATGACCCTGTTGGGTCTCAAGCGCGAGTACGGTCGGCTGGATGACTACACTCCGACCAGCGCCGAACGAGAGCTGAGATTCCTCCTGGGGCAGCGAGCGCAGCTGGAACGTCAATTCGACGTGGCGACCCTCGGCCCGCAGGCCCGACTGTCGTATCAGCTCTTCAAGGGCGATGTGGACCGGTTCGAACAGACGACGCGCTGGCGCGGACACCGATTCGTGTTCTCGGCGCTCGATATGCCGACCAGCAATCTGCCGCTGTTCCTCATCAACAATCATCGTATCGACACTACGGCCGACGCCGAGGCATATGTGTCTCGGCTACGCGAGGTTGAACGGGTCATGGCTGAAATTTCGGCCGACCTGACCACGCGCGCAGCGAGCGGCGCCATCGAACCGCAATTTATTTTCGAAGCGGCAATCTCGAGCGCCCGGCAAGTCATCGCAGGCGCGCCGTTCGTCGATGGACCTGACACGCCCTTGTGGGCGGACTTCAAGACCAAGCTAAGCAAGCTCGACGTTCAAGGCGCAGCCCGCAACAGATTGCTCGCCGACGCTGAAGCCGCCTTGCGCGGGCCGTTCCGACGCGGCTACGAGCACATCATTGCCACCTTGGAATCGGTCGCAAAGCGCGCATCCAGCAATGACGGCGTGTGGCGATTGCCGAACGGCGCTGCTTACTACGCATCGCGAGTCGCGATCTCAACCACGACCGCATTGAGCCCCGACGAGATTCATAACATCGGTCTACAGGAGATGGCTCGCATTCAAGAAGAGATGCGTGCACTGATGCGCAAGCTCGAATTCCAGGGGAGCCTTCAGGAATTCTTCGCTCACATCAAAACAGCGCCCCAGTTCCACTATCCCAACAGCGAGGCCGGCCGCGCCGAATATCTCGTCGATGCGAGCGCCGTGGTCGACGAAGTGATGAGCAAGGCGCCCGCGAAGTTTCGTCGTCTACCGAAAGCTCAGTTGGAAGTGCGCGCAGTTGAAAAGTGGCGCGAGGCCAGCGCACCGATCGCGTTCTATAACGTCGGCGCACCGGATGGTTCGCGTCCCGGGATCGTCTACATCAATCTCGCCGATCTGTCCCAGACGTTGAAACCGCAGCTGGCGAGCATTGCGTGTCACGAGGGCGCGCCGGGTCATCACTTCCAGTTCAGCCTCGCCAGCGAGCTGGAGGATCTGCCGAAGTTCCGCCGCCGCGGCAACTACTTTGCTTATGGCGAAGGCTGGGGAATGTATGCCGAGTCGTTCTGCGACGAGCTGGGCATTTACCAAGATCCTTACTCGAAACTGGGCCAGCTCGCCGGCGACGCTTTGCGCGCGGCCAGACTCGTCGCCGACACCGGCGTCAACGCCAAGCGCTGGACGCGCGAGCAGGCCAGGAACTATCTGCGCGAGAACACGCTGCTGTCGGATCTGGATGCGAGCCGCGAGGTCGATCGATATCTGTCCGTTCCCGGACAGGCCACCAGCTACAAGATCGGCCATCTCAAGATTCTCGAGCTCAGACGCAGGGCCGAAGCCGCGTTGGGCACTCGCTTCGACATTCGTGACTTTCACGACGTCGTGCTTGCGAACGGCGCGCTGCCGCTCGATGTGCTCGAACAACAAGTCGTTGCGTACATCTCACGCGTCAAGAACCCCTGAACAGAGGACCGTCCATGCAGCGGACCCGCTTCGCTCTCAAACTGATTGCCGCCCTTCTCTTCTGTCACTCGGCCCACGCTGATCCTCTGCCTCCCATGTGGAGCTCGGCCGAAGGTCAACGCTTTGTTCCAGCGCCGGCGCGCAAGCCGGGCGAAGGCGTGGGCCCCTTTCGACGAATGGTGATCCGCGGCGTAACGATGATCGATGGCGCAGGCGGTCCGCCGCGCGGTCCGGTCGATATCATCATCGAAGGCAATCGAATCTCGAATATTCGTTCGGCCGGCACGCCGGGCGTGCCGTTGCAGCCCAATCGCGAACCTCGCGACTTCCATCATGAGATCGATGCCACCGGAATGTATCTACTGCCCGGCTTCGTGGACACGCACGGTCACGGCGCGGAGCTCTCCAAGGCACCCGACCTCTCGTACGCCTATAAATTATGGCTCGCCCATGGCGTGACGACGGTACGCGGCGTTCCTCTTGCCGATGTCACCACCGCGCTCAGCGAGAAGCGGCGGAGCGATAAGAACGAGATCGTCGCTCCTCGCCTCTTCGCCTATGGTCGCATTGGCGAAGGCTGGAAAGAGGGACGCATCGATTCACCCGAGAAGGCCCGCGAGTTCATGCGCTGGGCCGCCGCCGTGGGACTCGACGGCGTGAAGTTTTTTAATCGAGGCGACGAAACGCCTGAGATCGACCGGGCCGCTTTGGATGAAGCCCGCAAGCTGAAACTCGGCACCGTCGCGCATCTATCGCAGAACAACGTCGGGTCGTTCAATGCCGATGACGCCGGCGCGGCCGGCCTGGGCACGGTCACGCATTTCTACGGGCATTTCGAGAGCCTGCTGAAGGACGTCACCCTCCAGCCCTTCCCCGCCGACTACAACAATGACGACGAGTCGATGCGTTTCGGCGAAGTCGCGAATATTCGGGAGCACATCTACGGCCCCGACACGCCACAGTGGCGCGGATATCTCGACCGCCAGCTTCAGCGCGGCGTGACTTTCGATCCTACCTTCGTCATCTATGCCGCCTCTCGCGACTTGATGAAGGCGCGAACTGCGGAGTGGCTGCCTACGTATACGTTGCCTCGATTGATGCGGTTCTTCGAGGCGAATCGCGAGTATCACGGCTCTTACTTTTATGACTGGACCAGCGAGCGCGAGCTGGCGTGGAAGAAATATTATGAGCTGTACGGGCGCTTGATGAATGACTACAAGAATCTCGGCGGCCGCGTGACTGTCGGCACGGATGCCGGCTACATCTGGAAGCTTTGGGGTTTCTCTTACGTCGAAGAGATGGAGATCTTCCTCGAAGCCGGCTTCACTCCTGCCGAGATCATGCGCGCCGCAACTTCTGAAGGCGCAGCCTCGATCTACGCGCCCAAAGCAGAACCCGCGCCGTTCGGCATGGTGAGACGCGGCATGCTCGCCGACCTGGTGATCGTGCCCGAAAACCCACTGGCCAATCTCAAAGTGCTCTACGGCACGCAACACCTTCGCCTGAACCCAAAAACCAACGAGCCCGAGCGCGTCGGCGGTGTGCGCTACACGATCAAGGATGGAATCGTCTACGACGCCCCGGCATTACTTCGCGATGTCGCGGATATGGTCGCCGCTGAGAAGCGCTCGCTCGAGCAGCCATGATCGAACGGTTTCACATTCACCGCATGAGCCCCCCCCATCGAACAAATTCACCTTTACCGCCTGAGCCCGCCATCAAGCAAATCCTCTTTCACCGCATGAGCTCGCCAATGTTTCGAACCTCGCTCCACGTCATTCTGGCCGCGACCGCCGGCCTTCTGGTCTCGCCCCCCAGTCCCGCGGCGGCCACCGGCGTTCTGCTCTCGCCCGCCAGTCCCGCGGCGGCCGCCGGCGCTCTGCCTTCGTCCACCAATCCGGCCGCGTCCGCCGTCGCTCTACTCTCGCCCGCCAGTCCGGCGGCGACCGCCGGCGCTCTGCCTTCGTTCACCAGTCCGGCGGCGGCCGAGGACGTGATTCCCAAGAACGCGCAGCACTTCGTGATCTCGTCCGTCGCCGCGAAGCAGGGCGACTCCTGGCGCTGGACTGCGGCCGATGGCACGCGACACAACCGTGAATCGATGACCATGCGCGGAATGAGCTGGGAGTGGCGTTTCGAGGGGCGCGCCGATGGCAGCGGCGTGCCGGCAATGATGAAGGTCACAGGCACCATCCCCACCGGCAACGTCGAGGAAACATTCACCACGAACAACGGCGAGGCTAAATGGCGCAGCCCCGTCGATGAAGGCTCCGCCCCCGCCGCCGGTCGTTTCTATTCAGCAAACAGCGGGCCCATCGAATCCACGGCCTGGCTGCTCGAACAATTGATCGCAAGCCCCTCAAGGCAGATTGATCTGCTTCCGAGCGGCACAGCACGTGCCGAGCATCTGGGAAATCTTGTCGTCGGCACGGGCGCGACCCGACAAACCATCGATCTCTGGACGCTCACCGGACTGAACGCCACACCGCAGCTCTTCTGGACCGATCAGCAGCGCCGCTTCTTCTCCATGACGGCCTACGGCTACCTGACCTGGCTCCCGGAAGCGTATGTCGGCGAAGCCAACAAAATGCAGGCCTTCAGCGCCGCAGCCTCGAGAAAGAAATCGATGGAGCTAGCCAAAACACTGGCGCGTAAACCCGCCACTCCAGTCGCGTTCACTCATGTGCGCATGTTCGACGCAGACAATCTGCAATTCCTCGACGACCAGACCGTGATCGTCAGCAATCAAACCATCGCCGCCGTCGGCAACGCCGCGACCACAACGATTCCTCCGCGGGCCGAGATCATCGACAGTCGCGGAATGACGCTCACTCCCGGGCTGTGGGACGCCCACAAGCATGCCAGCGATGACTACTCGGGCATCCAATCGCTCGCCTTCGGCGTGACTTCCATCCGCGACCCGGGCAACGACGACAAGAAGAGCGTGGACCGGCGCACTCGCCGCGCCGCTGGCGAACTGCTGTTCCCACACATGTATCTGTCGTCGATGATCGATGGCAAAGGCCCCTACACCGCGCAAATTGCAAACGTCGCGACCAGCGAAGAAGAAGCCATCGCGCACGTTCGTCGCGCCAAGGCCAACGACTTCGACGGCGTAAAGATCTACGGATCATTCGACCCGCGCTGGCTACCCGCCACCATCGCCGAAGCGCACAAGCTTGGTCTGCACGTGCACGGTCATCTGCCGGTGGGTCTGCGGCCGATGGACGTGATCAAGGCAGGCTACGACGAGATCACGCACATCAATTGGTTGATCATGCAGGGCATGCCCGAAGACGTGGTGAAACATTCGAACAGCATCCTGCGAGTCGAAGGCCCAGGCCGATACGCCAAGGACCTGGATCTGGACAGTCCCGCCTTCAAGGAACTGATCGGCACCATGGCCGCGAAACGGATTTACGCCGATCCCACCATGGTCGTGTTCGAAGGACTGATCGCCACCGAACAGGGCGAGTTCTCGACGGCCGCGATCCCGTATCTCGGCACGATGCCAACCTCAACCGAGCGCGCCCTCCGCATCGGCGGATTGAAAGTCCCGAATGGATTGACGCGTGCTGACTATCGCGCGAGCTGGCAGAAAATGATCGAGCTGCTCGGGCGATTGCATCGAGCCGGCGTGCCGATCGTTGCCGGCACCGACTCGACCGGGTTCGAGCTCGTCCATGAGCTCGAGATTTATCAGCAAGCCGGTTTCACACCCGCCGAGGCGCTTGCGACGGCGACCATCGTGCCCGCGCGACTCGTGGGTCAAAACGCGCGCACCGGTTCGATCAAGGTAGGCAAGGTGGCCGATCTGTTGCTAGTGGAAGGCAATCCCTCGGTGCGTATCGGCGACCTGCGACATACACGCATCGTCATGCTCGAAGGTCTGCTGCTCAACGCCGACGAATTGCGGACCCAAGCGGGATTCACAGGACGCCCGAAGTAACGGAAACAAACGAGCCGGTCGTCGTTCCGGATATGAACGACGCTGGCCAACGCGGGCACGCTGGCCGCGTTCGCGGCCACCGACCTATAAATGTGCACATAAATAACCGCCTCAACCCCAATCCGTGTCGCCTGGAGTCATTCAATCGATAATTACATGCACTAATATCTCCCCCGGCCGATCTGGCCGCACCACTCATATATATGTAGGGGGAGCTCATGGGCTTCGGCAGTCCGGACACGGCGATCCTGCCCCGCCATCCGCTGATCATTGGAGACCGGCGCCTGGAACAAGGCTCCGGCGGCCGGCACCGACATATCTATCCCGCGAACGGTCGCGAAACATGCGAGCTCACGCTCGGATCCGCTGACGACGTCCAGAGCGCCGTTGGCGCCGCTCGTAGCGCATTCCCGGCATGGCGCGCATTGGCTGGAAACAAACGGCGCGATCTGCTGTTGAAGATGGCCTCACTGATCGAGCAGCACGCAGCGGAATTCGCGCAACTCTGCACGCTCGAGAACGGCTCGGTCAGCATGGTGACGCCGCACATCGTCGTCGATGCCATCCAGAAATTTCGTTACTTCGCCGGCTGGGCCGACAAGATTCAGGGCGAAACCATCAGCTCATGGGGCGGCCCGGCGCACAACTACGTTTCCTATGAACCCTACGGAGTCGTCGGCGCCATCGTGCCGTGGAACGGTCCGTTGTTTGCGGCAACCATGGTCGTCACGCCTGCACTCGCGACTGGCAATTGCGTGGTGCTCAAGGCCCCGGAGCTGGCTCCCTTCACGGTGATGCGTCTCGGCGAATTGTTTCGGGAAGCGGGCTTTCCTGCCGGCGTCGTGAATGTCATTGCGGGCGGTGCCGAGGTCGGCGAAGCCATGGTGAAACATCCCGGCATCGACAAGATTCAGTTCGTCGGCAGCGGCGCGACGGCGAAGAAAGTCCTGCAAACGGCGGCCGAATCGCTCAAGCCGTGCGGCCTGGAGCTCGGCGGCAAGTCGGCGGTGATCGTGTTCGCCGATGCGGATTTGCAGGAAGCCGCTCGACGCGGGCTCGCCGGCGCCGTCAGTGTCAGCGGACAAGGCTGCGTCAATGGCACGCGCTTGCTGGTCGAGCGCTCCATCTACGAGCCGTATTTAAAAATGCTTCAAGGCATGTCGGGTCACATTCGCGTCGGCGATCCACTGAATCCCGCGACCATCATGGGTCCGATCATCTCCGAAACGTCGCTACAACGAATCCTCGGGATCGTTGGGCAAGCAATAAAGAAAGACGGCGCCCGCCTCGTCACCGGCGGCGAGCGACTGAGCGGCGACCACGCCGATGGCTACTACCTTCCTCTCACGATCCTTGCCGATGTCGATACCGACAGCGCGGTCGCTCAACATGAAGTGTTCGGCCCGGTACTGGCGGTCACGCCGTTCGACACCGAAGACGAAGCCATCGCGATGGCGAACGGCACCAGTTACGGCTTGGGTGCCTACATCCACACCCAAAACCTGCGACGCGCTCATCACGTGGCCAGTCAGATGCAAGCCGGCATGGTGCAAGTCAACGGATCGGGAGAAGGCATGCAGCCCTACGCACCGTTCGGCGGGATGAAACAAAGCGGCTATGGACGGCTCGGCGGCGAACAGGGCTTGCATGAGTTCTTGCAGACCAAGAATGTCTGGATGAATCTCGCCAATCCGCAGGCAGCACGATGACTCTGCGCGATCCGGCAGAACGTATTCGCATCGGCGAGCAACAGCAGTCGGAATTGCTGGCAGCGCCCGTCGATGAGCCCTCGACACTGCTGGACGCGTCGTGGCGAGACTATGTGTTCTCGGAAATCTGGACTCGCAGCGGTCTCGACCGCCGCTCGCGCTTTCTGATCTCCATTGCCGGCGCTGCCTGCGAAGGCGGTCGACCGGACGTGCTCGATGGTTACATACGTGGCGCCCTGACATGCGAAGCGCTCACCGTGACTGAGTTGCGTGAAGCGGCCTTGCATCTGGCCGTTTACGCGGGCTGGTCGCGAGGCACTGCGATGAACGCCGCGATCACACGCGTAGCCCACACGCTGCAACTCGACGAGCCGACGTTCGATCCGATCTGCGATGCCACTTGGGATCCCCAGGAGCGCCTGGGCGCGGGCGCGGAGAACTTCAAATCGGTGATGATCTTCCCCGCCCCGCCGCCGAATGCTCCTTATTTCGAAGGCGGCATTCTGAACTTTGTGTTCGCCGAGATGTGGATGCGTCCCGGCCTCGATCAACGCGCACGACGCTGGGTCACGCTGGTCGGCGTCGCCGATTCGTCGTCGACGACTCCTATTCGGACCCATATCTACGCAGCCATGGCCAGCGGCAACGCGACCTTGCCGGAGATGCATGAGTTCGTCTTGCAGTACGCCGTGCATGGCGGCTGGCCGCGCGCCTCCGTCCTGCAAGCCGTCGTGTTCGAAATGGGCGAACGCGTGGCCAAGGGTCTGCCCTACCAATAACGAGGACTCACAGTCAGATGCCCTCTCCAACCAACATGAAAGGCAAGGCTGCGCTGGTCACCGGTGCCGCCTCGGGACTGGGACGAGCCACTGCGATCAAACTCGCGCAGGCCGGCGCGGATGTTTGTATCGTCGACGTCAACGCCGCTGGCCTCGAAGAAACTGCCGCGCTGTTACGCGAATCTGGCACCAGAGCCCTCGTTCATGCCACCGATCTTTCGGAGCCCGGCAATTGCGGCCAAGCCGTTGCACGCGCCGTTGAGGAATTCGATCGGCTCGACGCGCTGTGCAATGTGGCGGGCATCATCGTGATGTGTAACGCGCACGAGATGACCGCCGCGGAGTTTCAGAAAACCCTGGCCGTCAATCTAAGCGCGCCCTTCTATCTCATTCAGGCAGCCATCCCTCACCTGCTGCAAGCCAATGGCGCCGTCGTGAATGTCACGTCCTCCGCTGCGTTCGTCGGTGAAGCGTATGCAGTCGCCTACTGCGCCACCAAAGCCGGTTTAAATCACATGACCAAGGCGTTGGCGATGGAATACATCAACGAGCCGATCCGCTTCAACGCGGTCGCACCGGGCGGCATGCTCACCAACATCGCTCAGAACCTGAAGATGCCGCCGGAGGTCGACTATGCGTTGATCAAACGTTACTCCGGTCTGCGCGGGCTCGTCGAAGTGGACGATGTGGCAGACATGATCGCGTTCCTCGCCTCCGACGCGGGGCGTGGCTATCACGGATCGATTGTCTCCATCGATCGCGGCATCACCGCGGGCTGACGTCCATGGCAAGCGTCGGTTTCATCGGACTCGGCAGTCAAGGCGGCCCCATGGCGCGACGCTTGATCGAGTCAGGCCACGAAGTCAGGTTGTGGGCGCGAAGAGCCGAGGCTTACGCGCCGTTTGCTGACATTTCATTTACGCGGGCCGAAAGCGTAGCCGACCTCGGCGCCCGCTCCGAATACGTGGGTGTATGCGTCGTCGACGACGCGGGCGTTCGACAAGTCTGCGATCAGCTGCTTGGCACGATGAAGCCCGGCAGCCTGCTCGCAGTTCACTCGACCGTTCATCCTCAGACGGTCGTTGCACTCGCTCAGCGAGCAGCCGAACGAGAAATTGCATTCATCGATGCTCCCGTCAGCGGCGGCGGACCCGCGGCGGCAGCCCGCACGCTGACCGTCATGTGTGGCGGCTCCGAGGCTGCATTCTCGACAGCGCGGCCGGTCTTCGAATGTTTCGCCGGCTTGATCGTTCGCGTCGGCGAGGTCGGCGCAGGCCAGATGGCCAAGCTCGTCAACAACGCACTCATGGCCGCGCATGTCGCCCTCGCGCACTCGGCCCTCACGGCGGGCGACGCACTCGCTCTGGACAGACGAGCATTGAAAGAAATCGTCAAGGCCAGCAGCGGCCGCAGCTTCGGCTTCGATGTGTATGCGCGCCTTCCCGACCCCTACGCGTTCGCTCACGGCGCAAAGCTGTTGCTGAAGGACGTGCGGTTGCTCAGTGAAGTGCTCGACGCCGATCCGGCGTTTGCGCCCATTCAAAGTGTGGCCCTGCCATTTCTCGAACTCATCCAACGCGGCGTTCCCGCCCCAGGAGAGATCCCGTGACTTTCTCTGTCGATCAGTTTCGCATTGCCGGCAAAGTGGCTGTAGTGACAGGCGCAGGCGGACGCGGCAATAGCATTGGGCGCGCATACGCGCTGGGATTAGCGCAGGCTGGCGCCGCCGTGGTCGTGGCGGATCTCAACGCAGAGGGTGCGAATGCAGTCGCGCGGGAAATTGTAGCTGCAGGCGGCACGGCCATCGGCGTCGAGGTGGACATCACAAAGCCCACATCGGTTGCAAACATGGCCCGCGCCGCTGTCGAGACCTTCGGTGGCGTCGATATTCTCGTGAACAACGCGGCATTGATGGCGGAACTCGGTTATCTGCCTGCCGTGGATATTCCCATCGAGCAATGGAATCGGATCATGGACGTCAACGTGACTGGCGCGCTCAACTGCGTGCAAGCCGTCGTGCCGCTCATGCGTGCCCGTGGCGGCGGCAAGATCGTGAACCAGGTGTCCGCCGGCGCGTTTCCTGCGATGTCGGTCTACGGCGTGAGCAAACTGGCGCTGGTCGGATTGACGACGACGCTCGCACGTCAGCTCGGGCGGGAAAAAATCAACGTCAACGCGATTGCGCCCGGCAACACCATGAGCGACGCCGGCAAGCTGCTCACGCCCGACGATTCACCTTTTATCAAATTGCTCGAGGCCACCGTGGCAATGCGCGTGCGCGGTCAGCCCGATGAACTGGTGGGAACGCTCCTGCTCCTGTGCTCGTCGGCGGGCGATTGGATCACTGGCCAGGTGATGCATGCCGATGGCGGCTGGGTGCTACGGCCCTGACGAGATCATTCCTTGTCCGCGGCAGGCTCCTCGTCCTGATAGTGGTCGAGGCGCGCCAACACTTCCTTGCGATAGCGCTCGGCTTCGAATCGAGCCAGCTCTTCGTCGTGCCGCAAGATCGCGTCGAAGATCCGGGCGCGACCCAGCTTCCAGGCCGCGACGCCCTCCTCGCCGCCAAATAGCATGACCGCGCGGGGATGGGTGTAGAGCCGGCCGGTGACGCGCACGACGAATTCGATCAGTGGCTGACTCACCATCTTGAACAGCGTCCGACGCAGCTCTGTTTCCAATTGAACCCTGAGCTCGGGCGTGTCGCATCGGTCGACGCTATCGCGCAACTCACGCATGACTTTGAGCAGACTTTCGTCGCGGCAGCGCGCGGCCGCCGGCATGAGCTCACAATCCAGCAGCGCAAGTAACCGCTGCGACTCTCGATAGCTGAAGCCGTGCACGCGCAGGTACGCAGCGAACCCGCGCTCGAGTGCAGCTTCATCGGGCCGGGTCCCATAGTAGCCGCCGCCCGGCCCACGGCGAACCGACAACAAGCCCTCGTGTTCCAGAATGCGAGCCGCCTGCTGCAAGGTCACGATGCCGACCCCGAGCATCTGCGCGACGTCTTTCAGCGAGCCGAGGTTGGTGCCCACTTCGCGGGAAAGCACGAGATCGCGCAGCCTGGCAGCGGTGTTTTTCACCAGCTGCCGCCGTTCGACCTTGGGGGCGCTGTTAGAGGCTTCTTCCAATGACCCGATCCAGACGTCGGTGCGCAGACCGAAGATGGATCGTATTCCACCACAGACGCGGCGGTTCGTCAGCGCTTCGGATCGACCGCCACGATCTTGACCGGCCCGAGCAAGCCCGAGGGCAGCAGCGTCGAGTCCGCCTGGTAAGGCGACATGGGCGCGAAGGCAATCGGCTTCATGCCCGGCTGTCGGTCGCCGATCAGACGGTTCGGCCAGAGATTGACCACCTCGACTTCAAGTCGATTCGCCCCGGCCTTCAGCGCGCTGGTGATATCGACCGTGTAGGGCGGGCGCCAGGCCGTCGCAACCCGCGTCCCGTTGATTGAGACGACTGCCAGCTCACGCACTTCGCCCAAGTCGAGCTCGATCCGTCGTCCGGACTCGAGCCAGTCACGCGGTGCCTTCACATCCATTCGATATATCGCCGCGCCTGAAAAGTACTTGATGCCCGGATCGCTCGACTCCGGCCACGAGATGAGCCGATCGAACGTGGCGGTCGGTGGCGCGCCTCGCCCCTGTTCAAACGATACCTGCCACGGGCCATTGAGCGACGCAACCGTCGTGCGCTGAACGGTAGGCGCGGTCCAGGACGGAGTCGTCGCCGGCTTGCGGAAGACGACAAACACCGCTTCGTGTGGAGAGAGCGACAACGGCGCAGCGATGCCATCGGGCACTTTCTCATAACTTATCTGTTCGATCGAACCGGTCTCCGCGCGCCACACTTCCGGAGCACGGCCTTCAACGCGGAATCGCGCACGCAGGCTTTGCGCGGAGTTGCTTTGATTCGATACGAAGTAGATGTCCGCGTCGTCCGTTCGACGATGCAGACTCAGCAGCTCGTCATCCCCTTCGAACGCAACGTCCGGAACGATCTGCTCCGCAGCGAGCGCCGCTGGCAGATTCGTATACACCCGGCCTTTGCCCACTCGCCGCCCTTCCGTCGCATTCTCGCCCCAAAGCTCCAGCGCAATGCGTTCCACGTCAGCGTCAGTGCTTTGCAGCCCCAAACTGCCGAGAGGTTTCTTGCCGACGAGCACCGCTCCATCTGCAACCAGCTGCCGTACTTTGCGCAGCGTCGGCAATGTGAAGTGCCGTACTTGATCGGGGATAAACAGCACGCGATAGCTCATCCCGCTAGGCGTAACGATGCGACCATCGCGCACCGATAACAACGTCAGCAGTGCTTCCGGATTGATGTAGTCGTAGGCGTAACCTTTCGGTACATCCGTGTTGAAGCGTTCGAGGAACTGCTCGGTGAGATTGCGCTCTTCGCCATAGAAATACGCCACATCGGCGACGAAGCGGCCCTGCTGCAACAGGAAGGAAGATCGGGCGAGATAAGTCACCCAAGGCGCGGCCTGCTCGGCCCAGGTGTCATTGCGGTTGAAGAACTGACCGAAGATGAACATCCGCAAGCCCGGCTTCGCATCGACCAGCGGCTGATGATGAGATTCGTGCAACAGAATGCGATTGACGCCGCGGGCAAAGATCTCGTCCGCCACCGGCTTGAGCATGGCCGGCGAAAAGGCCCACGGATCCAGCGGCGCTCCCACCGTGAGCGCTTCGGCGGCGACGAGCGTCTTGCCATAGACATGAGCCGCCGACGCCGCCTCTTCGAGATCCGCTTTCAGCGGCGGTTGGCCGGGCAGCGTCGCGAACGGGCGATACCAGAACTCGGCCGTGGGAATATCGGCGCGGGCTTTCAGAGTCATGCCATCCACAATGCCGCGCGTGCTGTCACCCAATCCTTCGGTGTAATAACTCATGCCTCGCGCGCGAAGCTCGCTTGCGATGACACCGTTGTGATGATCGGCAACGAGGTCCTGCAAGGTCCGTCGGAAGTCGAACAGAAATCGCTCTGAAACATCGCTGCTGTCGACGACCCGACCTGCCAGCACCGGCAAGAACGGTATCGGGTCATAACCGCGGCGGGCGCGAAACTCATCGAGCAGGGCCGGCGTCCAGTTCTGCACGCCCGCCTCCCAGCTATCGGTCAGCAACGTTTGCACGCCCTCCGGCCCGAGTCGCCCGCCGCCCGCGTCCTTATATAAATCCAGGTAGCTGGCGAGATACCGACGCACCGCCCCGGCATCGAGCTTGTCGACTTCCAATCCCGTCGACAACGGTTCGGCGGGCGAATTCACTTTGCCCGTCAATGACCAGCCCAGGCGCAGCACAGTCCATCGACCGGAAGGGGGCGTCCAGTCGAGGGAGCCGTCTGGCCTGAGCCGGGTCGTGAGGTCGAGCACCTTCGATCGATCGATGCTGGCATCGCGAGGCACGTTCGGCGAGCCGACCGCGTCGGCCTGAATCGTAGGCTCGAAGCCGGCCTTCGCTTCGAAGCCGTTGATGCGTGCTCCGCCGATCGGGCGCAACTGAGCTACCGTAAAAGCGATGGGTTTTGCAGTACCGTCTCTCGACATTCCCAGGATGCCGCGCGGTCGAATCTCAGCGGGACTGAGCAGAAATCGAAAGCGCGTCGCGGTCGCAGGCGGGAAGGCCAACGTTTCCTGTGCGCCGGGATGATCGACCGGCCCGAGCGGCGCATCGATGACACCCGCACCGATCGTACGAAAACCTTTTGAGGGTTGTTCTGCTTGAATCGTGACGTTCGCGCCCTCCTCGATGCTGAAGGACGCGGCGCCAATCGTGACCGGCTTGGGATAGGTGGCCTCGATCCAGACCTGATGAGTATCGGCCGGCGGCACGAGCTTGATCGGCTCGTGTTTGGAAAAATCGCCTGAAGCAATCACGTCCAGATTATCGACGCCTGTGCTGCCGATCCACTTCGCAGCTGGAAGAGCGCGCTCCAGCGACGGCGTTGGAAACGCAATCACGGCCACGTCGCCGTAGGCCTCGCCCTTTGGATCTTTGAGTGGTTTGTCTTGGAACGGACCTGTCACGCGCGGCGGAGCCGGCAGCTTGCCGCGAAACGGCCGACCGCCTTCGATAATCGTCTCGCTCCATACATATTTCTTCATCGCGTCCGCAGGCGCCACCCACGGCCCACCGGTCTGGCTCCATCCCGGAGAGCCGGCGATGCCCACTTCCATTCCAGCGGCATGCGCCTGATCCAGCGATTGTCGAAATGTTTCTCGCCACCCTTCGCTCATGAAAGGTTGTGGATTCGCGACGACCGGAGTCGACGGCAGCTTGCCGCCGGAGAAGGCATGCACGCCGCCGATGCCGATTCGCTGCATCCATTCGAGATCGAGGCGCGCACCTTCGGCACTGACATTGCCGCTCATCCAATGCCACCAGACCCGTGGACGCGCGCTGTTTGGCGGATCGAGAAATCCAGCCGTCAGAGCATCCTGCTCAGGCGCGGCAAGGGCTCCCGCCGCGCCCAAGATCAGGCCCAAGAGACCCACACGAAGCAAGCGCCGAGTCATGAGTTAGAACTTCGTCCTGAGTCCCAAGCGGAACATCCGCCCCAGCGTGCCGCCGTTCTCGAAGCCGCCGCTCGCCTGTGCATTCGGCTGAGCGCCCGAGTACGGCGGCTCCTCATCCAGCAGATTGGTTACCGCGAACTCGAGTGCGGTGTCTTTCAGAACCGTGATATCGCCGAGCGTGGCACTCAGGAACAGATCCGCCACCGTGAACGATTCGATGTGCGTCTGATTGATCGCCACCGCGCGTGCCAGCGGTATGTCGACGCCCGCATTGTGACTGACAGTGAGCCGCCCGTTGAACGGGCCGGAGCTAGCGCTGATCGAGGCGAACACGTTGTAACGAGGCGCGGCTTGTACCGCCCCGCCGCTCAGATAGTCGATGAAGACGCCGCCGGCCAGCGACGAAATGTCGCGCTTGAGATTGTAGGTCCCGCCCACTTCGCCGACGATGCGGCCATTGCCGACGTCATGCCCGTAAGAAACATTGCTGTCGATGCCTTCGAGCTTGGCACTGCCGAAGTTATTCCGCCGCGCATCGATCACCGCGGAGATCGTCACCCCCGGCGCGAACAGATCGCTGAGCGTGCGAACGCCGGGCGCGGCCGCATTGTCGATCCGCACGAAGATATCTTGCAGGCTGGTCAGGAAATCCAGCGAGCAAGGGCCGCTCGAGGAAGGCACGAGCGTTTGAAAGCCGCTGCCGCAAACGTTGTACGGCGTTGCCGAGGCCGCCGCCGAGCCGCCGAATGCGGACAAGGCCTGGCTGACCAGATTATCGATTCGGGTTCGCCAGTAAGTGGTGCTCACGCTCAACCCGTCGATCTGCTCGGGAGTCCAGTCGGCGCCGAACGAGAAGGTCTTGGCTTCTTGAGGCTTGAGATTGACGCCCGCCCCCGCGATGAACGCCCGATAGACGTTGGGTGCCAGCGTCGCAAGCTGCAATCGTGTATCTACTTTGTTGCCGCTGTCGGCGAGGCTGGGCGCGACGAAGCTGGTCTGATAGTTGGCGCGCAGTCGCAGGTCGTCGAAGGGCTTGTAGTCCAGTCCGAAGCGAGGATTGGTCGTGCCGCCGAAGTCGCTGTAGTCGTCGTAACGCAGGGCCACGTTGAAATCCAGACTCTGCACGCCCGTCATGGCGTTGGGATGACCCACGATCGGCACCTGCAACTCAGCGAAGCCCGCAGTCACCGTCCGATGCACTGGGAACTCACGAACGCCGGCGAACGAATCGATCGCTCCCTGGAACGTCGTGGCCTTCAGTTCCTGACGGCGCAGTTCCGAGCCGACGCCGATCTGCACATCGCCACCGGGCAAAGTGAACAGCGAGCCATTCGCGACCAGCTGGCCGCTCGTGAGCGTGTTGACGCCTTGATTGTAGAACTCGTTGTCAACCAGCGTCGCCAGCAGGCTCGGATCGGTCAGCGCGGGATCGTAAGGATTGACGTTGTTGGCATTGATCGCGGCGCCATTCAATCCGCGACGGTCGCGATTCGTGGCATCGCTACGACCATAGATGAAATCGGCACGGACATTCCAATCGTCGCTCAGCCGCCAGTCCAGTCTGGGCGAGAACTGATATTCATCGAAGTCCTGCTTGGAAGTGCGGAACGGCCCGATGGCGCGAACGTAGTTGAAAGCAACGGTTTGCGACGTCTCGCCTGCCACGGGGCGGAATGCCGGATTGGCGTTCGTGATGGTCATCGAGACTGGGATGCTCGCCGTGTCCGTATATATCTTGGTTTCGCGGGCTGAGTAGAACGCATCCATGCTGAACTTCAGCGTGTCGCTCAGCTCCTGCTCGATGTATCCAAACGCTGTGTAGCGTTTCTCGGATGGATAGATGCTCGTGTAGTCGGTCGGATCGCATTTCGGACGCGCGCTCGCAGGGGCAGACGACGCTCCTGTGTACAGCTGGCCGTTGACCGTAAATGTTCCGAACTCGCAAGTCGTCGAGCGAAAGTCCTGGCCGCCGTGCGCCGTGAAATCCGACGTTGCATAGTCCCGATCCTTGCCGAACAAGGCATCGTGATTCGTATACGCGAGGCTGAGCACCGCACTGCCTCGATCCCAGGAAGTGCCGCCGGTCAAGCTGCCATTGGTTTCGTTGTAATCCTCGGCCATGCCCTGCTGGCCATGAAACTGCACGCCGTCGAAACGCTTGCGGGTGATGAAGTTCACCACGCCGCCAATCGCATCGGAGCCATACGTGGCCGAGCCGCCATCCGGCATGACCTCGACACCGGCGAGCAAGTCGGAGGGAATCAGATTGGGATCCGGGTCGGTGCTCAGGATGCCGACCGGAACGATGCGATGGCCGTTGAACAGCACCAACGTCGCGGATTGGCCGGCGGCGGTGCCGGTGGTCGTGCCGATACCCCGCAAGCCGATGCGAGTGGTTGCCGTGCCGAAGTCGGCCGTGCCGGACGGCAGTGAATTGAACGATGGCAATTGCGTGACGGTCCGATTCAGCAGCTCGACTGCCGACGACACGCCCGTCGCTTGTATCTGCTCTTCGCTGACGCTGACCAAATTACTGCCGGTCGGTTGCTCGAGCCCGCGAATCAATGTTCCGGTGACCACGATCTCTTCCAGCTGCGGCGAGCTCGCGGGATTCTCAGCCGCTGCTGACGAAGCGGGTGGCGTGCTGACTTGAGCGAGGCGGATGCGAGACAGCGCGGGCTGCGCTGTCCGTGCGGATGGCTGCTTGATCGCGGGTGCAATCACCATCGCTCCGGAAACATCGGTGCGCACTTCGAGCGGCGTTCCCTTGAGCAAGATCGCGGTGGCTTGTTGCGCGGAGTAATTTCCTTGCACGCCATCCGTGCGCATGTTCCTCAGTTGTTCGGGCTGATAGACCAGCTCGATGTCGAGCTGTGTCGCGAGCGACTTCAGCGCGGGAATGAGCTCTCCGGCTGGAATTTTTAGTTGAGCTTCCGACTGCGCAACCGCAGCCTGAGCCGCCAGTGAAATCGTGCACGCGATAGCAATGCCGCTGAGCCTGGCCACGACCTGTTTCATCATCCCCTCCGGTGTCGGCTATATGATTTTGAAGTGCCGTTGGGAATTGTGACGAAGCAACTGGCGAAATCCCGCCCTCACGGGCTGGAAGAAAGCACGACTCGATCGTCCGAAACGCTCGCCTGGATGCCAAAGCCGTCTCTGAGCACGCGGATGAAGGCATCGGCGTTGGTCGCCCGGAACTTGCCGTTGATACGAAGCGCGGCCACGGCCGGATCGTCGATGTAGACCTTGCGAGCGCTGTAGCGATTGAACTCAGCGACGGCGTCCGCGAGCGCCGTTTCATCGAAGATCAGATAGCCGCCGCGCCAGCTCAACATCTCCTCAGCGCGTTGGAGCGAGCTGGCCTCCACGACGACCGCCGTGCTGGAGGCTCGCGCGATCGTACCGGCGAGCAACAAAGGCCCACCCTTGCTCGATTCGAAATCCAAAGGCGCATCGGTCGACTCGACACGAACCTTGCCTTCGGTCACGACGACTCGAATCTCATCTCCGTCCCTGAGCACCGAGAATCGCGTCCCGACCGCCACGACGCGCCTGTTACCGGCAATCACCACGAAGGGCCGACTCGGATCCTTGGCGACTTCGAAGTACGCCTCGCCTCGATCGAGCCGGATACGCCGCTCGCCGTCACTCACCGCCACGCGCACTTTGCTTGCGGTGTTGAGAGTCACATTCGAGCCATCGCGTAGCGGGATCGAAGCAACGCCGCCAATGGGCGTGACGTAGTCTTCGCCGCTATGGAACAGCAAGAAATACGCGCCACCGAGGACAGCGATGAGAAGGCTGGCTGCAAATGCGAGCCACGGTCGGAAGCGGCGCTGACGCTGCGAGGCAGCTGCTTGCCGCAGCTTGAAGAGCGGAGAAACGCGCCATTCGCCTCGCGGTGGCACGACGCCACGGGGCTTGCCGGCACCCAGAGCATTCAAGCGTTCGCTTTGCTCCCAACCTACTTCGAGACGCAGAAAGGCGACGCGATTTGCGGTGGACTCTTCGAGCCACGTTGCGAGTTGCGCGGCGTCCGCGTCGCTCCAACTCTCGCCATCGCGTCGGACGAGCCACGCTGCAGCTTGTTCTTCAATCGTTCTGCTGTTCACGTGCCTGTCCGCTCTCGTGCCTGCGTGCTTCATCCTCACTCTGATCGGAGGCGCCCGCGCCAAAGAGCGCCTCGGTGAGCAGTCTCATGCCTTTCATCAAATGCTTTTCTACGGTCTTCTCGGTCACGCCCAGGCGAGCGGCCACCTGCTTCTGCGGGAGCCGGTCGACCCTGCGCAGCCACACAGTCTCGCGACACTTTGCGGGTAGCTGATCGAACGCCCGCGCCAGCTCGCGCAACTCCTGACGTGCGCCGAGCCGTCGCTCTGGAGAGACGTCATCAATAATGACGTCCAGGGTTTCCAAATCCCCCACGGTGTCGATGGTCACGACCCGCTGGCGTCGCAGCCGGTCGGCGATCAGGTGCTTGGCGGTCGCGAACAGGAACGCCTTCGGCTGCTGCGGTCGGGAACGCGCCGCGGCCTCATAAACGCGAATGTAGGTTTCCTGGCGCAGGTCGTGGAGGTCCTGCGCGTGAGGCCAGCAGCGGCGCAGGAAGCGCATCAGTGCCGCTTCGTGCACGACGACCTCCCGCTTGAACCACTCGTCTACGGCCTCACCCATGGGCGAACGATACAATCATCCGGGAGCCCGGCGACAGCGGATGCGGGATTTTGGCGGGTCGTTCGTCCTAGTGATTTCGCTCGATATCAAGCGCGCTGTCCGGTCACTTTGGCGGTACCGAAGATACCCAGTTTGGCTTTGCCGGAGATCTTATCGCCTTCCACCAGCAGCTCATATTTGAGCGTGAGCGGCATGGGCTTGGTGACCTTCATCTCCCATTTGAGCAGATTGCCGGTCACCGTGCCTTCGAAATCCTGAGAGCCCTGATCGCTGGCGAGCGAGCCTTTGAGCACCGTGCCATTGGTTTCAAAACGCCCGACCATCGGTTGTGGGCCCATGGGCGTCGCGAGCACCATGTTCCACGAGCCATCGATCAGCAGAGCAGACGGTGGAGCAGCAACCTGAGGCGGCGGCGCTTCAACAACAGCGGGCGCAGGCGCTGCAGGGGCGGCTGACGTCTCCGCCGGCTTTGCGATCGGCCGACCTTCGATCACGCTCAGCAGCTTCGAGGGTGTCAGCGGCAGATCCAGCGGCACCTCGCCGAAGGGCGCGAGCGCATCGGCGATGGCATTGACGAGCGTCGGCGGTCCGATGATCGCGCCACCCTCGCCTACGCCTCGAAAACCACCTTCCGACTGCGACGGCGTGCACGCGTGCAAGTATTCGAAGTCTGGAATATCCGAGATCGAAGGCAGCAGGTAGTCCTTAAAGGTCACGGCCAGCGGATTACCTAGGGCATCGTACGCCGCCTCTTCCAGCAGCACCGCACCGATGGCCTGCGCGAGCCCTCCCGCGATCTGCCCCTCGACCACCGCGGGATTGATAATGTTTCCGCAGTCCTCGCAAGACAACCAACGCCGGATCTTCACGAAGCCCGTATCCACATCCACTTCGACGACGCACGCATGGGCAGCGCTCGTATAGGTCACTGGCGGCGGATCGTAGCGATACTGCGCTTCCAGGCCCGATTCCATGCCGGGGGGCAACCGTGAGGGCTCGCCATAGGCGATCTCGGCGATCTGTCGCAGGCTCTTCGTCTCCCCTCCGATGTGCAGAGTGCCGTTCTGAATAGTGATGCTCTCGACCGGCACGTTGAAAATGTGAGCAGCGACGCGGACCACCTTGTCTTTCAAAAGCGCCGCGGCTCGTCTGCAAGCACCGCCACCGATCACACCTTGTCGACTGCCGGCGGCCCCCGGACCGAAGCCGCCGCGAGAGCTGTCGCCTTCGAACACCTGAACATCTTCATAAGGAACGCCCAGTTGATCCGCGATCACTTGTGCCATCGTGCTTTGCGTGCCATGCCCCTGCGAGTGCGTGCTCATCAGCGCAGTGACGGTGCCCGTCGGCTCGATACGAAGCTGGACGAGCTCGCCTGTCATGGGCGCCATGGCGCCAGCAGCGCCGGTGGGTTCGATGTAGGCTGCGATACCGAGCCCCAAGTATCGACCCGTTTTCCGGGACGCCGCTTGTTCTTCACGAAACACGGCGACATCGAATTTCTCGAGCAGCTTCTCTAAACATTCGGCGGGAGTGATGTCATCCAGCTGCACGCCGAACACCGTGGTGCAGGGCTGATCGGCCTTGGTGATCAGATTGCGCCGCCTGAGCTCGATGGGATCGATCCCAAGCTCTCTCGCCGCGACATCTAACAACGTCTCCCGCGCTAACGATTCCATTCCCCAAGGGCCACGATAGGCACCCAGTCCCGGAGTGTTTGAGTACCACGCTCGGGAATAGAAGCCGGCCTGCGGCACTTTGTATGCGGCCCACATGAACATGTGGACGGCAACGTTGGCATCCGTCACTTGAGGGAAAGCCCCGCAGTTGAGGCTGTAGTCGGAATGCGAGGCCAGCAACTTGCCGTCTCTATCGAATCCGATACGCACCGTGATCTCCTGCTCGCGCGCGTTACAGCCCGCGACCAGGTTCTCCCAGCGATCCTCGATCCACTTCAACGGCCGGCCGAGAAGCATACAGCCCAGGATGACGGACATTTCCTCCCGCCACGGATGATTCTTGAAACCGAACGCGCCTCCCACATCTTTCGCGATCACGCGAATACTCAGGTGCGGCTGACCGAGCGCCATCGAAAGGTAGCGTGCGACCAGATGCGGGCTCTGACAACTGATATGCACCAGCAGCTCGTCGCCCTGCTTGTTGGCAACGACGCCGCGGGTCTCCATTGGCGATTGCGCGATTCTTTGGTGACGGACCGTCCGGGTCAGCAGATACGGCGCGCTCGCCAGCGTCGCTTCCAAATCCTCGTCCAGCTCGACACCAATCACCGCGCCGACGTTGGACTCGGCCGCTGCATGAATGGGCGATGCTCGCATCGCTTCGGCGATGGTGACGACGGCATCCTCCTCGTCGTACTCAACGGTGACGAGACCGGCCGCGTCCTCGGCCACATAACGATCTTTGGCCACAACCATTGCAATGGGCTCACCCACGTGCGCCACTCGATCGCGAGCCAGCAACGGGAATGGAAACTCCGCCGGGGGCGTGAAAAAGAACGTCAGCAGCCTGGCGTTGAAGCGGTCGATGTCAGCAGCAGTCAGCACGGCAAGCACGCCGGGGAGATCGCGTGCGACAGAAACATCGAGCGATCGTATGCGTCCACGCGCAATGGAGCTGCGAACAAAGGCGACGTGTAGCATTCCCGGGAACACTACGTCATCGACGAAGGTGCCTCGTCCGGTCAGCAGTCGCGCATCTTCCTTGCGAGGCAGGCGCTTGCCGATAACAGCTCCCTCTGCTTGCAAGGTCACGGCTGCTTCGCCTCGGCAAGTTTCAGAATGGCGCGTCGAATGCCTTGATAGCCCGTGCAGCGGCAAACGTGCCCTGACATCGAGGCAAGTAACGTTTCCGCGTCTGGCTTCTCTGCTCCGCTCGTCAGCGCCGCCAGCGTCATCACCACGCCGGGCGTGCAGAATCCGCATTGAAGCGCGTGCTCATCGCGCATCGTCTGCTGAATGACGTGCAGCGAGTTTTCGTCGGCCGCGAGCCCTTCGACCGTAGTCACATCGCAGCGGTCGGCCTGCACCGCCAGCATCAAGCACGAACGAACGGCGAGTCCATCGACCATCACCGTGCATGCGCCGCAGACACCATGCTCGCAACCGATGTGCACGCCGGTGTATCCGGCATCGACCCGCAGGAAATCGGACAGCAACGTCCGACCCTCAACCGTCGCTTGCAGCTTCCTGCCATTGATAGAGAGCTCGATCTTGTGTTCGCTCATGCCGCCTGTCGCTGATTCAGCGCCTCGCTCAGAGTCCGAACGAAAATACGTTTGCCGACCGTGCGACGGTACTCTGCCGTTGCATGCCGATCGTCGAAAGGATTGGTGTCCGCGATGGCCAGCTCGCCAATCCGCTGTATATCCAGACTCGCAATGCTCTGCCCCACCAATGCGGCCTCGGCCTGCCGCGCCTTGATGGGCGTTGGCCCCATACCGAACCAGGCGATACCGGCACGACTGATACGTCCACTCTCCACGACCATCGCGCCGACCAATCCGACCAAGGCGAAGTCTCCGGGACGCTGCGCGACCTCACGAAACAACGGGACGGTGTTCGCGACCGGCCACTCCGGAAAATCAATCGAGGTGATGAGCTCATCCGGCTCGAGCGCCGTCGCATAGGGAGCGAGATACATCTCCTCAGCACGAATGCTTCTCGCACCTCGAACCGAGCGCACTTCAATCGACGCACCGAGCGCAACGGCGGTGGCCGGAAGCTCCGCCGCCGGTTCGCCCAACGCGATCGATCCCCCGATCGTTCCGCGATTGCGGGTTTGATGGTGTCCCACGTGCTGAGTGGCCGTGGTCAGCACCGGTAGGCGCTGCCTCAGCAACTCGCTCGAGATCGCTTCGTTCTGACGCACGAGCGGACCGATGCGCGTGCCGCCATTCACCTTGGAAATAAACTTCAGCGACTCGATTCGATTGATGTCGACCAGCACGAACGGCTGGCTCATGCGTAATGCCAGCAAGGGCAACAACGTCTGACCGCCGGCAAGAACAGTAGCGCCGCCACCCGCTTCGGCCAGTAACGCGCACGCTTCTTCGACACTCTTGGGCGCGTAGTAATCGAACGGCGCCGGCTTCACTGCCGCTCTCCACGGAGCAAGCGCGCTAGAGCTGCGGCATCTACGACGATCTGAGGCGCCGCGACCCTGCGGCCATATTCCACGCCGGCCACGCCAACGATGATGACGAGCAGACCTATGCACAGTCCCGCCCAATCCGATCCCGTGCCGCCCTCGCCTCGCCCGACGAGAAAGCCGGTCAGGGCGGCGACGACAACGGCGAGTATCCATGCATAAGGAAGCGAGTCTTTGGCTCTCGGCACAGGCTCGACTTCGGCTGCCGCTTGTGAGATCTCACGACCGGCAGCAGCTTGCGAAGCTCCAGAGCGACCGCCGACGATCTCTCCGAACTTGCTGAAGAACTTTGCCGCGAACTGCTTCGCAGTGGCATCGATGATCGGTCCGCCCAACTGCGCGAGGCGGCCGCCGACTTGCGCATCCACGTCATAGGTCAATCGCGTTACAGGGCTCTCACTCTGCAGGCGCACGTGTATGGTGGCCTTGGCTGTGCCGACCGTACCGCCCTGCCCCTCGCCGATCAGCGTGTAGCCCTGCGACGGCTGAATGTTAGAGAGCGCGATGTTTGCATTGAACCGCGCGCCGATCGGCCCGATCTTGACTTCCACGACGGCACGCAGCCGATCGTCGCCATCTCGTGCGAGCGACTGGCAGCCGGGGATACATTGCTGCAGAACCTGCGGATCGTTCAGCGCCTGCCAAACTCGATCGAGCGACGCAGGGATCCGCTCCTCTCCGGTCATCTTCATGGCGTTCTCCCCGGCGACATATCCGTCAACGGCGTGGACAGCGCGCCGTCGAGCCGGATGACCTGGCCATTCAGGAATGGATTGCGGACGATCGCTTCGACCAGCAGCGCATATTCCTCGGCATGACCGAACCGCTTCGGGAACGCGACATTTGAAATGAGCGCCTGCTTGAGGCTTTCCGGCGCCCGCGCGAGACGCGGCGTCCAGATCGGGCCCGGCGCGATGGCGCAGACTCGCACGCCAATGCCCGCCAGGTCGCGCGCCATCGCCAGCGCCATGCCGGCGATCCCCGCTTTCGCCGACGTGTACGCCACCTGCTTCATTTGACCATCGAAGGCGGCGGTCGATGAAGTATTCACGATCACGCCGCGTTGACCGTCGGCGTCAGGAGAATTGCCTGCAAAGGCAGCGGCGCTCAGACGCGAGACATTGAAGGGCCCCATCAGATGCATTTCGAGCATGTTTCGAAACAAGCTCATGTCGTGGGGAATGCCGTCGGCCGTCGCGGTATGAGGCGCGGGAAGCGGCACACCGGCGGCGTTGACTGCGACGGAGAACACGCCGAGCGTCCGGGCGGCGGCAATCGCAGCAGTAACGTCGGCATCGCTACTCTGATCGCCGCGGACCGCAATCGCCCGGTTGCCAAGGTCCTTTGCGACGTCGGCGGCCCTGTCACCGTCCGGATCGAAGACTACTACGCCAAGGCCGATCTCCACCAGCCGACGCGAGGTGGCTGCACCCAGGCCGCCGGCGCCACCGCTGACGATGGCAGAACATTGTCCCAAGTCCACGCGTGCCCGTGCCCCAAGTTATCGCAATGAACACCCACTATACAGAGTGTAATGCGAGTTTCCTGACAGCAGGCGACACGGCAAGAAAATCTAACGGCGGGTGGAACGCGCTTTGCCGGCCTTGGTCGCGCCGACATGGAAACGGGGATCGCTAAGAAACTCGTGCAGAGACGTGGCCACCATTCTCACCGCCTCGTCGACGAAGGCCCGATCCGCGTTCATTGAAATCGTCTCGCCGGCCCATGCAATTTCAATGATGAGCAGCTGCGCTCGAGCCCGGGCAGCGACATCGGGCGATGTCTTTCGAACCGCGGCGGCAAACGCCGGTGCGCGACGTGCCAGCGCGGTAACCCATGCGGCAATGGCCGCCAATCCATAGCGAGGCCTATTGGCCTGCCGATGCGCACTCACCTCGGTCAGCACCGAAGCGATGGCCTGCTCCTGCTCGAGGAATGCCCCGATGTCATAGAGCCATGTTTCTAATTGCTCCACCGTGGGTTGCGGCCCTGGCAGACGCTCCATATACGGCAGCGCCCGAGCCACATAATTCTCCATGAGCTCGCCGAGGATCTGTTCCTTGTCGCGGAAATGCAGATAGAACGTCGGCCGGCTGGCCCCCGCCTCGGCCACGATCTGATCCACCGTGGCACCGTAATAACCTTCCCGGAAAAATACCGAGCGCGCGGCATCGAGGATCCGTTGACGGGTCTGAGCTTTTTGCGCGTCGCGCAGGGTGGGCTTGCGGATCGAGGCACGTTTGGCGGCAGTCATTGGTCGGAGCTTACCACTTCCGACTCCCATTGCTTGACCGCACAGGACGAAGAAAAACCCTCCGGCCGACCAGGGGTGTGCTCGGCCGGAGTGCCAGGCAGGCAGCCCGGCTAGCGTGACCCGAAGGAATAGCGAACGTTCAACCCGATCTCACGCGGCGGCGTGTAGCGAGCGGTCATGTAGGGACTGGCGAGGCTCGAGCCTTCCGTTGTCTGGAACGTCGGCGGCAGCAACCGCTGATAGTTCGTCGTCATCGGGCTGCCTCCCAACTCGAGTGTTTCGCCGGTGTTGGTGGCGTTCTTCGCGAACAGCGCCACCTCCCACGCGCCATCCGGACTGCGAATGCCGGCATAGAGATTCAACAAACCGTAGGCGCCAACCTGATCGTAACTATTGTTCGGGTCGCGCTCGTTACTCGGGTAGTAGGTGAACAGTCCTCGAACGAAGGCATCCATCCGCGGCGTGATCGGCAACGCATATTCCGGCGTCAGCGTCGCGCTCCAGTCGGGTGCGAACGAAAGACGATCGTTGACGCGGCAGGACGCGACCGCCTCATTGTTGCCCGCGGCGTCGGTAATCTGTTGCACGGTCGGCGCCGGCGGATTCCGGTCGGGGATTCCGTCCCTGTTGAAGTCGTTGCAGGCGACCAGGCCGTTATCGATCTCGCCTTTCGCATAACTGAAAGCCGCGCCGATCCGCAGACGATCGCTCGGCTGGAACGTCACTTCCAACTCCCCGCCCTTCACCGTCGCATCCACATTGGCGACGAAGTTGAACGTGGAAGGAATCGGGCCGGTCTGATCGAAGTTGACGTAGTAGACCGGCGGACCGCGATAGATGAAGTTACTGAAGTCCTGATAGAACAGCGACGCATTCACACGCAGGCGCCGGTTGAGCCAGTCCGCCTTGAAGCCCGCTTCATAAGACTTCGAAGTCTCTTCCTCGAGGTTGGTGAATTGATCCAGCCGTGGCGTCAGTTCCCGGGTCACGCCGATCGTGGACGGTCCGTTACGCCACGACTTGCCGTGATTGACGTACACCATGAAGTCATCGGTGAAGCGATGTGAAGCCGCAACGTTATAGATCGTCGGCTCCTCCTTGTCCGCAATGTCGGCAAGCGCGCGGCCGTTGAGCAACGTCACGTCCTTCGTTTCGTACGTGATGCGTCTCAGCCCTCCCGACAGCTCGGTTCGATCGCTGAAGTGATACGTCAGATTGCCAAAGAACGATCTTTCCTCGAAACCGCCCCTGCGAACGATGGGCGTTCGCACCACCGTGATGGGATTGATGATCGGGCCCGCCTGGATGCCGACGATCGTTTCCGACGTGTACTCGCTGGGTGTCGTCGAATCGAAATAGAATGCGCCCACCGTGTAGTCCAGCACGTTGAACAGCCGTTCCTCGGACGCGAGCCGCAGCTCGTGCGACTTGTTGGTCTCGTGGATATGCAGATCCTGATAGATCTCCAGGCCGCGAGCGCGGTTGCCGCGATCCTGCGGGCTCAACGCATTGAGCTCCTGTTCGGTATAGGAACCGACATAGCTCAGCACCTGACCGGCCACGCTCCAGTTCAGCTGCGCAGTGATGATGTCCATATCCTGCGTGGCTTCGCGAGCGCCGTCGGTGATGCTCAATCGGTCGCTCGCCGCGATCTCCGGATCGGTGGCGGTATTCACGACGGGCGCGGTCGGCTCGACCAGATGGAACGACTGATAAGCATCGAACGAGTGCAGCGTGCGATCGATGTTCTGGTACATGACCGTGGCATTGATCGTGTCCGTCGGCTCCCACAGCAAGGTAGCCCGGCCGCTTTTGCTTCTTTGAAACGGATGGGTGCTGTTGTTGATGCTACGAACCTGGTCATAGTCATTTTCATCGAACAGGCCGGCGACGCGTAAGGCCAATCGATCCGTCACGATGGGCACGTTCACCGCGCCGTTGACGTTACTGCCCTGCTGATTCGTTGCAGTGACGTTCAAGTAGCCGCCAAAGTCTGTGAGATCGGGACGTTGGCTGGTCACTGTGATGGAGCCAGAAGGCGATGCACGGCCACGCAGCGTGCCTTGCGGTCCGCGCAGCACTTCGATCTGACCCAGGTCGTACATCGATTGAAACAAATAGTTGGACTGGATGGGCGAGTCGTTGAGATAGAACTCGACCGTGGCCGTAGCCCCAGATTCCACTTCGAACGATGCGCCGCGCACCGTTGCCGCCGTTGTGTAGCCGGAGTTACCGCCGCTCAACGTCAACCCCGGAACCACGGCTTGAACATCTTCGAACCGCTGCAGATTGAGCTCTTGCAGCGCATCCGAAGTGACCGCGTTCACGGTCTGCGGAACATCCTGCAGACTTTCGAAACGCCGTCGGGCAGTGACGACGATTTCCTCCACGCCGACACTGGCGGCCTCCTCAGGCGCAGCGACCGGCACCGATTGCGCCGAAACGGTCGCGGCAATCAATAACAAACCAGAACCCGTGGCCAGGTCCAGAATTCTCGTTCTCATCGATCTTCATCCCCCAGTCTGTAATGGCTTCTTCGCTGTTACGAACCTTATTCGGCGCCTCGACCTGCTGATTTCATTAAAGAAACGCAGATGTTTGTTGCTCGGATCGACCGTTGGTTTCGTTTTACTCTGAGTTCACTGGCTTTACAAGCTGTCTACTGAGATCGGCAGACGACTGTTGATCTGTTACACCGTGTTGCATATCCTCTGCCCGCCCCACCGAGCGAGGAACAGCGGATGAATGCGTTGGCAGAAGGCGCCGTGTACTGGGATCCCTATCGACCCGATATCTGGCGCGACCCGTATCCGGTCTTCAAACGACTGCGCGAAGAAGCGCCGCTCTACTATAACGAGCAATATGACTTCTACGCGGTCAGTCGCTTCAGCGACGTCGAGAGCGCGCTGGTCGACAAAGAAACATTCAGCTCCAGCCGGGGCGACATCCTCGAGTACATCAAGGCGAACACGCCGGTACCGAAAGGAATGTTCATTTGGGAAGACCCACCGCTACACACGGCTCATCGCGGCGTGCTCATGCGCGTGTTCACGCCAAAGCGGATGAACGATCTCGAGCAGAAGGTGCGCGCCTACTGCGCCCGATGCCTGGACCCGCTGGTTGGCGCCGGTCAGTTCGATTTCATCGCCGATCTCGGCGCGCAGATGCCCATGCGCGTCATCGGGATGCTGCTCGGCATCCCCGAAGAAGATCAGGTTGCGATTCGCGAGAGCGTCGATGCAGCCCTGCGCACCGAAGCCGGCAAGCCCATGGAGATTTCCAAGGCGCATTATCAAGGCGAAGGGTTCGAGGAATACATCGAGTGGCGAACCCGACATCCGTCCGACGATCTGATGACCGAGCTGCTGAACGTCGAGTTTCAGGACGAGACCGGAGTGCGCCGCAAGCTCACTCGCGAAGAAGTGCTGATTTTCGTGAATGTGATTGCCGGCGCCGGCAACGAGACCACGACGCGTCTGATCGGCTGGACGGGCAAGGTGCTGAGCGAACATCCGGAGCAGCGGGCGGAGCTCGCCCGCAATCCGTCCCTGATTCCCAATGCGATCGAAGAGGTGCTGCGTTTCGAGCCTCCCAGTCCTTCCATCGCGAGATACGTCACACGCGATATCGAGATCCACGGACGCACCGTGCCGGCGGGCAGCGCCGCCTTGCTGCTCGCAGCTTCTGGCAACAGAGATGACCGTCGCTATCCGAACGCGGATCGATTCGACATCCACCGCCAAGGCCCACCGCACATCGCCTTCGGACGCGGAGTCCACGCTTGCCTCGGATCGGCGCTGGCGAGAGTGGAAGGTCGAGTAGCACTCGATGAAGTGCTGAAGCGATTTCCAGACTGGACGGTCGATCTCGACAACGCGAAGTTGTCGTCCACCTCGACCGTACGAGGTTGGGACACCCTGCCCGCCTATACCGGGAAGGCCGCACGCAGCAGCAGCCGCACGTCATCCCCTTTGCCAGAAACAGCGGCGCAAGCGGCGCCCGGCGCTGAAACTTGGGAGCTGACGCTCGCGACACCGATGGGCGCACAGAAAATGACGGCGCAGATCGCTCGATCCAGCGACCGCTTTTCCGGATCGATCACGGGCGAGATGGGCGTTCAGGAGATCGACGGCAAGATCGTTGGCAACACGCTCAGCTGGACGGTCAGCCTGAGCAAGCCCGTGTCGATCAAGCTGGGATTCGAAGCCACCATCGAGGGCGATGCGATGACCGGCAAAGTGAAGCTCGGCATGTTCGGTAGTGCGCCGCTGAGCGGCAAGCGAGTCTGAGATAACAACGATGCCGAAAGTCACTTATATCGAGTTCAACGGAGAGCATCGCGTCGTCGACGTGACAACCGGCCGCTCCGTGATGCAAGCCGCCGTCGAGAACAACGTGCGAGGCATCATCGCTGAGTGCGGTGGCGCGTGCTCCTGCGCCACCTGCCATGTGTATGTCGATGACGCCTGGAGTGCGAGACTCGACGCAAAGAGCGAGGACGAAACAGCCATGCTCGAAGCGGTCTGCGAGCCGCGCCCCAACAGTCGCCTGTCGTGCCAGATCAAAGTGACAGAAGCCCTCGACGGGCTCGTCGTGTCGATGCCGGAGAAACAGGTGTGAGCCAACTAAGTAAGCTCACGCCGTCGCAAGATGCGATACACCGCCGGAATCACCAAGAGCGACAGCAGCGGCGCTGTGATCATTCCACCCACCATCGGGGCGGCGATCCGCTGCATGACCTCCGAACCCGTGCCATGACTCCACATGATGGGCAGGAGGCCCGCAACGATCACGCTCACCGTCATGACTTTGGGGCGCACGCGTAGCACTGCGCCTTCGCGAATCGCTTCGTCGAGCAAGGCGAGTGTTGGTGGCCGACCCAACGCAAGCCGCTCCTCCCAGGCTTGCTTCAGATAGATGAGCATGACGACGCCGAACTCCGCAGCGACACCAGCGAGTGCGATGAAGCCCACGGCGGTCGCTATCGAAACTTGATGTCCGAGCAGATAGACGTACCAGAACCCGCCAATCAGTGCGAACGGCAGCGTTCCCATGATGAGTAGCGCCTCATCGACCCGACGGAACGTGAGATAGAGCAATACAAAAATCACGACCAGGGTGAACGGCACGACGATCCGCAGCTTGGCTTGCGCACGCTCCATATATTCAAACTGCCCGGACCACGCAATCGAATACCCGGCCGGCAGGCTGACCTCACGCGCAACCGCCCTCTTCATATCCTCGACCGCGGAAGAAAGGTCGCGCCCACGCAGGTCGACGTATACCCAACCGGAGAGCCGTGCGTTCTCGCTTCGAAGCATCGGCGGTCCATTCGTGATTTTCAGCTCGGCCACGGTGCCGAGCGTGATCTGAGCCCCGTTGGCGGTCACGATGGGCAGCTGCCGCAGATCGGATAACGAGTCGCGCAACTCACGCGGATAGCGCACGCTGATGGGAAAGCGCTGCCGCCCTTCCACGGTCTCCGCAATCGTCTCACCGCCAATCGCCGCTGTGACAATGCTCTCAACGTCGTCGATGTTGAGCCCATAGCGTCCAGCCGCCTCGCGATCGATGTGCACTTCAATGTAACGACCGCCGGTGAGCCGTTCGGCCAATGCCGACGTAACACCCGGGACTTGCTTCACAGCCTGCTCAATCTGCTGAGCGACTTTATCGATAACGCTCGGATCGGCGCCGGCCACCTTGATGCCCACCGGGCTCTTGATGCCCGTGGCCAGCATGTCGATACGATTCCGGATCGGCGGCACCCAGGTGTTCGCGAGCCCGGGGATCTTGAGTGTTTTATCAAGCTCCTCGATGAGCGCTTCGGTTGTCAGCCCCTCGCGCCATTGATCGCGTGGTTTGAACTGAACCGTGGTCTCCACCATTTCGAGCGGCGCCGGATCGGTCGCAGTCTCCGCCCGCCCCATCTTGCCGAACACCCGTTTCACTTCGGGAATCGTCATCAGCAGGCGATCCATCTGTTGCAATAACTGAGATGCCTTGCCAGCCGACAACCCAGGCAATGCCGACGGCATGTGTAACAGATCGCCTTCATCGAGCGGCGGCATGAACTCGCTGCCCAGGCGCAGGATCGGAACCGCGGTGAACGCCAGCAGAACCACGCCGACGGCGATTGTGACCACGGGCCGTTCAAGCACCCGATCCAGCAGCGGCCGATAGCCACGCACCAGCCAGCGATTCAGCGGATTCTTGTCCTCCGCGGGAATACGCCCGCGAATGAAATAGCCCATGAGCACTGGCACCAGCGTCACAGCAAGTCCGGCCGCCGCCGCCATCGCATAGGTCTTGGTGTACGCGAGCGGCGCGAACAGACGCCCTTCCTGCGCCTCGAGCGTGAAGATGGGAATGAACGACAGCGTGATGATCAGCAGACTGAAGAACAGCGCCGGCCCGACCTGCACGCTTGCATCGCCAACGAGCTTCCAGCGCTCGCCCGAGGTCAGCTCGCGTGCCGGGTGAGCTTCATGCCAACGCTCCAGGTGCTTGTGCACGTTCTCGATCATGACGATCGCGGCATCGACCATCGCGCCGATGGCTATCGCAATCCCACCCAGCGACATGATGTTCGCGTTGATCCCCTGGTAGTACATGACCACGAACGCGATGAGCACGCCCAACGGCAGCGAGACGATAGCGACCAGCGCCGAGCGCAGATGAAAGAGGAAGACAAAGCACACCAGTGCGACGACAACAAACTCCTCGGCGAGCTTGCTGGTGAGATTGCGCATCGAACGGTCGATCAGCCCCGAGCGGTCGTAGGTCTCGACCACCTCCACGCCTTCCGGCAGTCCGGGCTTGAGCTGATCGAGCTTGCGTTTGACGGCCTGGATGGTTTCCAGCGCATTCTTGCCCGAGCGCATCACGATGATGCCGCCGGTCACTTCACCTTCGCCATCGAGCTCCGCAATGCCTCGCCGCAGATCCGGTCCGAGTTGTATGTGGGCCACGTCGCCCAGCTTCACCGGCACGCCCGATGCTCCAGTGCGCAACGGAATCTTCTGAAAGTCATCCAGGTTTCGCAGATACCCCGTGGCACGCACGATGTACTCCGCCTCAGCAAGCTCGAGCACCGAGCCGCCCGCTTCCTGATTCGCACCGCGAATCGCCGCGATGACGTCTCGATGTGAGATCCCGTACGCACGAAGCCGATCCGGCTGGATCACGACTTGATACTGGCGCACAGCACCGCCGAGCGTCGCCACTTCCGCGACGTTCGGCACGCTCTTTAGTTCGTACTTCAGAAACCAGTCCTGCAGGGCACGCAGCTGTGACAAGTCGTGCCGGCCGGTGCGATCGACGAGCGCATATTCATATATCCAGCCCACGCCAGTCGCATCCGGTCCAATCGATGGCTGCACGTTGGCGGGCAACCGCCCCTGCACCTGATTCAGATATTCGAGTACGCGCGAGCGCGCCCAGTACAAGTCCGTTCCGTCCTCGAACAGGATATAAACGAACGAGTCGCCAAAGAACGAGTAGCCACGCACGGCTTTCGCGCCAGGCACGGACAGCATCGTCGTCGTCAACGGATAGGTGACCTGATCCTCGACGATGCGAGGCGCCTGCCCCGGATAGGACGTGCGAATGATCACTTGCACATCGGACAAGTCCGGCAAGGCATCCAGGGGAGTGCGCGAGACGGCCCAGGTTCCCCACGCTGCGAAAACAATCGTCGCGAGCAATACCAGGAAACGATTCTGGAGCGACCAGCGAATCAGCGCCGCAATCATTGCTGAGGCTCCTTCGCATCGCCCGACAGCCGCGACACCGTCGATCTGAGGCTCGCTTCCGAATCGATCAGGAACTGACCTGACAGCACGATCGATTGCCCTTCCGTCAACCCGGAGAGAATCGCCGTCTTACCGTTCGCTTCCATCCCAACGCTGACATTGACGACGTCGAAACCGCCTTCCTCTCTAGCAGCGATGACGACCGTGCGCTCGCCAGTCAGGATGACTGCCTCACTCGGCACCACGAGTTGTTCCCGCTCTGTGTTGCCCGCGAACTCGAGCGATACAAACATGCCTGGCGCGAGCTTGAATCCGGCGTTCTCGATCTCGATGCGGACCGGGAGCGTACGCGTCTGTGGATCGACCTCCGGCAACAACGCCATGACCTTCCCCTTGAAGCTCATGCCAGGCCACGCGGTTGCGTGAGCAGTCGCGCTGGATCCAATCGGGATCATTGAAACTTGAGCTTCTGGTACTTGCGCGTTCGTCCACACAGTCGTCAGACCGTTGATCCGAAACAACGCCGCGCCGGCTGCGAACGCTGCGCCTTCACGAACAGCCAGCTCCGCTACTACACCATCGATGGGTGCTACCACTGTCGTAGTCGCGTTCGTGTGACGCGTCTTCTCGAGATCTCGAATCGTCGCCTCCGGCACGCCGAGCACCGCGAGTCGTTGTCTGGCCGCCTCGCGAATCCCGCGCCCACGCTCCGACTGCGCATCGAGCAGCGCGAGATATTCTTCCTGCGCGGCGAGCCAAGTCGGCGACTGAATGTCCGCAAGCGGCTGGCCACGACGAACGTGCTCCAATGCCGACTTCACATGGAGTCGAATGACATATCCGTCGACGCGCGCCTGCACGACCTCGAGCAAGCGCTCGTCAAATGCAACGCTGCCTACCGTGCTCAATCGTTGTTGTAACGCCGCCTTCTCGACGGTGCCCAACCGAATGCCGAGGTTCTGCGCGACGGTCGGGCTCACAGTCACTTGAGCACCGCTCACTTCATCTGCGTACACGGGCACCAGATCCATATCCATGAATGGCGACTTCCCCGGCTTATCGAAACGCGCACCGGGAGACATAGGGTCGTGCCAGTACAGCACCTTGCGTTCGGTCTTCTCCACGGAGGGCTGATTCGCGGGATGACGCGATATCGCGAAGCCGATACCAACTCCGACCAGCAACGCAACGAACACGGCGGCAATCAGTTTATGTTCGCGGCTCATGGCTGAAGGCTCCCCGCTACAGTTCGTGCTGGATAGTTGAGATAGGCGAGATACGCCCACGCCGCGCCGAGATCCGCCAGCACCTTCGCGTGCTCGCGCTCGAGCACGAACTCATCGAGTTGCGCATCGAGCACGTCGGCGATCATTGTCTGGCCCGACTGAAAACCCACGAGCGTTGCCCGCGACCGCTCGCGAGCTATCGGCAATCGATCTCGCTCCAATAGTTGTATTCGTGCGCGTGCGCTCTCCCACACTTCCAGCTGTTGCGCCACCTCTGCCGTGTGCATGCGAAGTTGCGCTTCCCGGTCGCTTCGCAATTGCTCCAGCTCGGCATGACGCGCGGCAATCACCGGGTCTTGTCGGGTACCGCCGAAGATCGGCAATCCAATGCGCACTTGAAACGACACCATGTCGCCGTACACATCGCCGCGCTTGCCGTAGGAAAGCTCCGTTGTGATATCCGGGCGCTTCTGCGCACGGGCAAGATTGAGACGCGCATCGGCGGCCGACAGCTCCGCGTCCAACGTTTCCAAGGCGACGTGCTGATGAATGGATGCCAGCAGAGCTTCACGCGGCGCTGGGAGCTGATCGATGGGACCCGGAGCGGCGAGCTCGCGACTCGCGTCGTCGCCCAGCCATCGAGCAAGCTCGATCCTTGCCACCTTCTCCATGCGACGCGCTTCGAGCAGCCGATCCTCGAATTCGCCAACAGCTGACGCGGCCGCCAGCGCATCGGCCGCTGTGCCTCGACCGCTTGCAAGAGCCGAGCGCGCCGCTTCGGCTTGCAACGTGATCTCCGGACGGCTCTGCTCCAGGCTCAACACCGCCGCGTGTGCGGCATACACCTCGAACCAGGCCCGGCTCACTTGCACAGCGACTTCCTGCTGTTCCTGCAGGGATTTCGCTCGCGCTGTTTTTATCTGCGCCTCAGCTTGTTCCCGTTCCGAAGCGCGCTTGCGTGAGTTCGGAAACGTTTGCATGACGCCGATCTCGCGCATCGTCATCTCGTCGCGATCGAAGCTCCAGGCATTGCGCCCGTCCACGGGAGGGTTTGCAGTCCCCAACAACAGTTCCGGATCGGGCAACCGACCCGCAGCGACCGCTACGTGCTGAGCGGCTTCCACCATCGCAGCTCGCGCCTGCAGCTCCGGCGCACGCTGCAAGGCCAGCTCAATGGACTGTTCCAAAGACAAAGGATCGGAGTACACCGCAGTCGCGGGTGTGAGAACGAGCGCCGCTGCGATGAGCGCGCCCAGTGACCTGACGAACATACATTCCTCGTGAACGCACGGAATTGGAATGCGGCAGCTTCGCGATGGACGGTTACGTCAACGCGGGTGAGCCGCAGGCTTCACATGCCGAGGATTTAAAGGCGTAGACGCCCGGTGCGCAGGTAGGTGTCCTGCTGAGGAAGGAACAGCGGAAAATCGATCGGAGCCCGGGACAAGAGCACCGGAGGTGCGCGCGGCATCACGACGCCCGGCTGCGCCCCGCCATCGACAGGCAGCAATGCTTGGTCGTCGTGTTGCTGCTGTGCTGAAACAGTGGATGAGTTGGTGGTCGTCGACGGAGCACAACACACCAGGCCCGTCGAGTCGTCGGCCGGATGGCTGCGCTCGCTTTCGCAAGGCACGCCTTCCGGACAACAGTCCCGCTGCTCCGGCATGAAGTTGCAAGCCAGCGACGGGGTGACCCAGCCGCACAGGCTCAGCAACAGAATGCAAAGGAATCGCAGGGAGCGAGTCATGGGGGCCAGTGTACTGCCAGGAAGAAGGGGCCTACAACATGGCTTACTCGGAGTCGCCCGGTAACAACGCGTAGCCGCCACGGGATGTGAACTAGTCGGCTCGTCGGCGGTCCATGCAGGGTATCGCCCGGCGGTACCGTCCAAGATGAACGTCACAAACCCGCCATCGAGTTCGTGAGAAACTGCCACCCCTGAGGCATACTAGCTGCATGTTACGTCACTCCCCCATCGCCCGGCTCCTATGGCTACTCGCCATAGCGCTGCTATTGGTGCGGGTTGGAGAGGCGCATTTGCACTTGTGTCTGGACGGCCAGCAGCAACAAGCGGTTGCCATGCACGTCGAGGATGCACCCACGCATAGCGGTGCCGAGGCGTCCGACGGTGGCCACAACGACGTGGATGTCGATCTCTCGGTCGCTCCCTGGGTCAAGAAGATCGGTGTCGATGAGATGCCGGTCATCGTATTTGCGAGCATTCTGCTCGCCCTGCTCCTGCCAATCACGCAGAGCACCAGCCGTCCGGCTCAATTTGTCCTTCCCTATCTCGCCTCTGTCTTCAGTCTCCGTCCGCCGTTGCGCGGACCGCCTCGCTAAACCTCCGTTTCTTAGTCATTCACTGTGACGTCACGCGTGTGAACACGCGCGTGCTGTAGGAGGTTTCCAATGTTATTGGCTGTTGCACGCGCCTGGGCGTCGTGCGCTCTATTGTTTCTGTCTGTTGTTTCGTCTGTTGACGCTCAATCGCCGGCTGAACCGGTGAATCCCGAGGGCGAGCTGACGCTTGCGCGTGCCATCGACGCTGCCTTGCGCAGCAACCCCGATCTGCTGGCGAGCGCCTATGAATTGAGTGCCGCTCAAGCACGCATCGTGCAGGCGGATTTGCGGCCCAATCCTGAATTGGGCGTGGAGCTCGAAAACTTTGCGGGCACCGGCGCGGCTCGGGGAGTCGACTCGCTCGAAACGACGCTCAGCTTAAGTCAGGTCGTCGAGCTGGGCGGTAAGCGAGGCTTGCGTCGCGCCGCCGCCGAGGCGGATCTGGATTTCGCAAGCATCGAACAACGTGCCCGCGAGCTGGACGTCCTCTCGGAAGTCACTGGTCGCTTTATCGATGTCGTCGCCGCGCAGGAACGTGTTCGCTTCGCCGTACAAGCAACGGCGCTCTCACAGAAAACCCTCGATGCCATCGGCGCTCGCGTCGAAGCGGGACGATCCCCTGAAGCGGAACGCAGTCGCGCACGCATCGCACTGACGCGGGCACTCATCGAACAACGCCAAGCGGAAAGTGAGCTGCGCGCCGCGCGTTACGCGCTCTCCGCCGCATGGGGCAGCCCCGAGCCGGCATTCACTACGGCCAGAGCGGAGCTATTCGATCTGCGCGCGGTGGAGTCGTTCCAGGCATTGATGGATCGACTGGAGCAATCACCGGATTTCACGCGCTTCGCGTCGGAAGCACGCCTGCGTGAGGCAGAGTTACGACTCGCCCGCGTCCAGGCTCGACCGAATCTCACCTTCAGCGTCGGCATGCGACGTTTCGAAGAAAACAACGACGCGGCCCTGGTCGCCGGCTTCTCGATGCCGCTGCCCATCTACGACAAGAACCAAGGCACGATTCGCGAAGCCCAGGTCCGGCTCAATCAAACAGATGCCCTCCGGAACGCGGCGCGCATCAAAGCACGCGCCAGCTTGCTTGCCTTGTATCAGGAGATGAACACCGGCCGTGCTCGCGTCGATACGTTGCGAAACGAGGCGCTGCCTCAAGCGCAACTCGCCTTGGATCAAACACGCAACGGCTACGACCGCGGCCGCTTCTCTTTCCTGGAGCTCATTACGGTTCAGGAAGAGCTGCTTGCATTGCAAGCCGCGGCCATCGACGCCGCGGCCGACTACCACCGCGTACTGGCTGAGATCGAACGTCTCACCAGCGCCGCCCTCACCCGCCCGATGACACCTTGAGTTGCAACCATGAATCAGAAATCACTATTGGTGCTGATCGTCGCGGCGCTGGCTGTCAGCGGTTGCGGCGGCTCCGAACCGAAGACTGAGGCGGGCCACGACGACCATGACGACGAAGGCGGCGAATCGCAATCCGTCGCCCTGACGCCCGAGCAAATCCAGGCCGCAGGAATCGTCGTCGCTGAAGCCGGTCCGGCCACCATCCGGGAAACGTTGCCAGTCTACGGCGTGGTCGCGCCGAACGCTGAGCGCGTCAGAGATGTCGGCGCCCGCTTCCCCGGTGTGATTCGCGGGGTCACCGCGAAGATCGGCGACTCCGTGCGCGCGGGTGAAACGCTGGCCACCGTTGAGAGCAACGAGAGCTTGCAAACATACTCGGTCGTCGCGCCACTCAATGGCGTCGTCACCGCGCGTCAAGCCAATCCAGGCGAACAGACGGGAGACAAAGTGCTGTTCACCATCGCCGATCTGTCGACCGTCTGGGTGGAACTCTCCTTGTTTCCCCGCGATATGGCGAAGGTTCGCGTCGGCCAGACAGTTCGAGTGTCAAGCAGCGACACGGGCGTGAACGCCGACGGCAAGATCGTCTACGTCGCGCCCTTCGGCAGCAGCGCCAATCAAACATTGACTGCGCGAGTACTCCTCGACAACGCCGACAGACGCTGGGCTCCCGGCTTGTATGTGACGGCGCATGTCACGCTTGGCGAGAATCAGGTTCCGCTCGTCGTTCGTAACGAAGCGCTACAAACGCTGGAGAACAGCAACGTCGTGTTCGTCCACGCCAATGAAGGCTTCCAGCCGCGCCCGGTTCGCATCGGCCGCGCGGACGGTCAGTTGAGCGAAGTGACGGATGGTCTGCAAGCGGGTGAGCGCTACGCCGCCGCGAACAGTTACATCCTGAAGGCCGAGCTGGGCAAAGGCTCGGCCGAGCACGAACACTAGGAGCCACCCCATGATCGACGCAATCCTGCGCTTCTCGATTGCCCGGCGATGGGTGGTGTTGTTTCTGGTACTGGTCGCCGCCGCGGCCGGCGTCTGGAACTATCAACGCCTGCCCATCGACGCGGTGCCCGACATCACCAACGTCCAGGTTCAGATCAACACCCAGGCGCCCGGCTACTCGCCGCTCGAAGTCGAGCAGCGCATTACTTACCTCGTCGAGGTTGCCATCGCGGGCCTGCCGCACCTCGAGTACACGCGCTCGCTGTCTCGTTACGGATTGTCGCAAGTCACTGTCGCGTTTCAGGACGGCACCGACATCTACTTCGCGCGCAATCTCATCAACGAACGCTTGCAGCAGGCGAAGAGTCAGCTACCCGCCGGCATCGAACCTGAGATGGGCCCCATCGCCACCGGTCTGGGCGAAATTTATCTCTACACGGTGCATGCCGACGAGAATGCCCGCCAGCCCAGCGGACGGCCTTACGACGCCACTGCCCTTCGCACGCTACAAGACTGGGTCATTCGACCTCAGCTGCGACAGGTGCCCGGCGTCACCGAGGTCAACACGATTGGCGGCTTCGAAAGGGAATATCACGTCACGCCCGATCCCGCTCGACTGCTCGCGTTCGGGCTGACCTTCGACGATATCGTCGCGGCCCTCGAAAGGAACAATGCCAACGTCGGTGCCGGCTACATCGAGCGCAACGGCGAGCAGTACTTGATCCGCTCGCCGGGCCAGGTCGCCGATATTCCCTCCCTCGAACAAATCATCGTCGCTCACCGCGGCGGCGTCCCTGTCACGATTCGAGACGTTGCGGAAGTGGCTTACGGCAAGCAGCTGCGAACCGGCGCGGCCACACGCGACGGCGAAGAGACTGTGCTCGGCACGGCCGTGATGCTGATCGCAGAGAACAGCCGAACAGTGTCGAAGGCCGTCTCGGACAAACTCGCTGAGATCAACAAGACTTTGCCCGAGGGTATCACCGCCGACCCGGTCTACGACCGCACGGTTCTCGTCGAGAAAACCATCGGCACCGTGCAGAAGAATCTGCTCGAAGGCGCGATTCTGGTCATCGCGGTTCTGCTGCTGATGTTGGGTAACATCCGCGCCGCCTTGCTCACAGCCGCAGTGATTCCGCTTTCGATGCTGATGTTGATGACCGGCATGGTCCAGTCGAAAGTCAGCGCCAACCTGATGTCGCTGGGCGCGCTCGATTTCGGCTTGATCGTCGACGGCGCCGTGATCATTGTCGAGAACTGCATCCTGCGGCTGTCGCAGCGTCAGCATGCCCTCGGGCGCTTGTTGAATCTGGAAGAGCGCTTGAAGACGGTGTTCTCCGCCACTCGCGAAGTCTTCACCCCGAGCCTGGTCAGCGTGCTCGTGGTTATTCTGGTCAATCTGCCCATCCTCGCCCTCACCGGCGTCGAGGGAAAGATGTTCCGGCCCATGGCGCTCGCCGTCATCATCGCGCTGATCGCCGCTCTCATCCTGTCGCTCACGCTCGTCCCCGCCGCGGTCGCGCTGTTCTTGACCGGCAAGATCGAAGAGAAAGAGAACGCGATCGTTCGCGGAGCGCGCAGTGCCTATGCGCCCATTCTCGAGGGTGCGTTGAAGTTTCGGATGTCGATCCTCGCCGGCGCGGTGCTCTTCGTCGGGCTCTGCGGTTGGATCGGCTCGCGCATGGGCTCCGAGTTCATTCCGAATCTCGATGAAGGCGATCTCGCGGTCCAGGCACTGCGCATTCCGGGCACCAGCCTCACTCAATCGCTGGAGATGCAGTTCCAGCTGGAGCGCGCACTGAAAGATATTCCGGAGGTGAAGACCTACTTCTCCCGCGTGGGCACCGCTGAAGTCGCGACCGATCCGATGCCGCCGAATATCTCGGACGGCTACGTCATGCTCAAGGATCGCAGTGACTGGCCCGATCCGAAGAAAACCAAGGCCGAGCTGGTGAAGGAGATCGAGAAAAAGCTCGACGCCATTCCCGGCAACGCGTTCGAGATCAGTCAGCCCATTCAACTGCGCTTCAACGAATTGATCTCGGGTGTGCGCTCGGACCTGGGCATCAAGATCTACGGCGACGATCTGAATCAGTTATTGAAATCCGGTAACGCCATTGCTCGCGTCTTGAACGGCATCGAGGGCGCCGAGGGCGTCAAGGTCGAACAAGTGGCGGGCCTGCCCGTCCTGTCCATCGAGCCCAATCGTGCGGCGTTGTATCGCTATGGGCTGAACGTCGCGGATGTTCAGGATGTGCTGTCGGCTGCGACCGGTGGCGAAGCAGCCGGTCAGATTTTCGAAGGCGATCAGCGCTTCGGCGTAGTGGTTCGGTTGCCGGAGCATCTGCGTGCGGATGTGACGAACCTGTCTCGCCTGCCCATCTCGCTACCGCAAGGCGGCTATGTGCCGCTCGGCGAGGTTGCTTCGCTCAAGCTTGCGCCCGGACCGAATCAGATCAGTCGCGAGAATGGCAAACGTCGACTGGTCGTTTCAGCGAACGTGCGCGGACGCGATCTGGGCGGCTTCGTAACGGAAGCGCAGGCGAAGATCGCGCAAGAGATCAAATTGCCGGCGGGCTATTGGCTCGACTACGGCGGCACGTTCGAGCAGTTGCAATCGGCATCTCAGCGACTCGCTGTGCTGGTCCCGGTGACGCTGGTGATGATCTTCGCGTTGCTGCTGATGACGTTCGGCTCAGCGAAGGATGCCGCGCTGGTATTCAGCGGCGTGCCATTGGCACTCACCGGCGGCGTCATCGCCCTCTGGCTTCGAGACATCCCGCTATCGATCACTGCCGGTGTCGGCTTCATCACATTGTCGGGAGTTGCTGTGCTCACCGGCGTGATGATGGTGTCCGCATTCCGCGATCGACTGGCAAACGGCGCGGGCTTGGAGGACGCCATCCGCGAAGGCGCGATGATGCGCTTACGTCCGATCCTGATGGTCGCATTGGTGGCAGCACTCGGATTTCTCCCAATGGCGTTGAACACGAGCACGGGCGCGGAAGTTCAGCGACCGCTGGCCACCGTCGTCATCGGCGGCATCCTCTCGTCCACGCTACTGACCTTGCTGGTGCTGCCAGGCTTATATCGCATGGCCTACCGGCCGGACTCGGTGCGCGTAGCCCCGGCGCAAACGTTACAGGAGTCCCATTCATGAGATCGAGTGCTACACGCCGCGCTTGCTCACCTCATCCCAGTTCACATTCGCGAAGAATGCGTCGATATACCTGGCAGCCGCCGCCCCGAAATCCATGTGATACGCATGCTCGTACATATCCATCACCAGTACTGGCCGTGTATGGGGCGGATTGTGTGCGTGATCGGCCAGCCAATAGTTCTCCAGGAGCTGCAGGTGCTCGTTGTAGCCGAGCACGACCCAGCCCGAGCCGCCGCCGAGACCTTGGGCAATCTTGCGAAACTCGCTTTCCCACGCGTCGAACGTTCCGAACGATTTCGCGATCGCCGACCTGAGATCGGCGGGCGCCTTGCCGTCCCCACCGAGGTTTCCGAAATACAACTCATGCAGGACGACGGAGCCCGTGCGAATGAGATGTTCGCGCTTGAGGCCATTGTAGATGTAGGGAGGATCCTGCGATGGCAACTGTGCTCGCAACTTCTCACGAACGACATTGAGCGCCTTGACGGCGCCCGCGTAATTGTTCTCCCAGTGAGACTGGACGAGTTTCTCCGAGAGCCCGTTGAGGCTCTTGGCATTGAAAGGCAATGGCTTCGGCTCGATAGCACGCGACAGCGCCGGGGCGCTGGAGCTTGCCGTTTGTTGGGCGGAAACATCGGTGGTGGCAAGCATCGTGACTCCGAGAGCAGCTGTTTGAAGGACTTCGCGACGAGTAAGCTCAGTCATACATTCCCCCTAGAATCCCGCGTCACCGGATGGCTATCGCTATTGCCCCAACGGTCGCGGCGCCGGCGACCACGAGCGGCACCGCCAATTTGTGCTTGGACCAGAACAGCAAAGCAAGTGCGCCCGCGAACACCGCGGCTGTGTAAGTGCTCCTGACGGCGGTCACCAGCAATACGACCACGGTCCCGGCGATGAGCCCCACTACGGCTGCTGTGAGCCCGTCAAGAAACTCCCGAATACGAGGTTCGTGCAGAAGCCTGTCCAGCGGCCCATGCGCCAGCAGTGGAAACGCGAACGCGGGAAGAAAGATTGCCGCCGTCAGTATCACCGCGCCCATCGGGCCGCCCCCCGCGAAACCGACGAAGGTCGAAAAAATAATGAGAGGCGCCGGCAACAGCCCCGATAAGGCAATGCCATCCATGAACTGAGCATTCGACATCCAGGCGCCCTGCGACACGGCATCCCGCTGGAGAAAGGGAATCACGGTGTAGGCGCCACCGAAGGTCAACAGCCCGGCTTTGAGCCCGGACCAGAAGAGTGTTGCGAGCGACACTTGCTCGACCGATGTCGATACTGGCTCGAGCGCAGTGGCCGCATCCACCAGTGGCGATGAATCCAGCGCGCCATGGACCAGAAAGCTGCCAGCCAATCCTGCGAGGCACAGACTCAGCATCGCCTGGACAAGCCAGCGACTCGATTGTCGTAAGGAATAGATGAGACCGCCGGCCGCCAGGAGCACCGCGAAATGCACACCTGACAGCTGCCCCGCCAGGCTCCCCGCTCCGATGGCCCACAGCCATGGATCCAGCAACACATGGCTACCGATTCGATGGACCGCCCGGACAATGAGTGCGATGACCGCCGCCTGCACCGCTGAGAACAGCAACGACAGGTCGCCATGCAGGTCCAGGCCAGAATGAAAGTACACCCACGACAGTAGAAACATCAGCACGAAGCCCGGCAGCATGAAGCCGACACCCGCCAGCACTCCTCCGATTCGACCGCGGGCCAGCGTCCCGAAATGGACGCACATCTCGTGCGCCTCCGGCCCTGGCAGGACTTGATACAAGGCCAAGATCCGGTTGAAGTGCTCGGAGCTCACCCAGCGCTCATCGTCCACCAGCATCCGACGCAGCATCGCAATCTGCGCAACCGGCCCGCCCCAGGCCATGGCACCGAGTTTCAGGAATCTCAGAAACAAAGCCGTCAATGTTTCTTGCGACGCCTGACTACGATCGACACTCGCGGGCGCCGCCGAATGATCCGCCGTCACGCGGGCACGCCCTTGGTTTGCGGCCACGAATGAGTTTCATCGCGCGCCTTCTTGCACCATGCGTACAGCGAGTCGTAAACAAACATTGCCTGCTCGAGCAGCAGGATGTCATCGCGAATCGTCGCTGACATGCCCAACGAAATCGCCAGCAGACCGGGTGCTTCCTTGGAACGCTCCAGCGTCCCCGTGTCCGCGGCGCGCACGATGTCGGCGAGCTGATCCAACACAGGATCGTGCAAGCCAAACTCATCGAGAAAGGCATCGAAGCTACAGCGTGGACCGCGATGTGAGAACGTTACGTCCGCAATGTCGTAAGGTTCGGCGGCGAGACCCGCGGCTTCGGCGCGAACCGCCTGAGCCGGTACGTAGAAGAACACCGCATGTGGATCGATGAAGCGGCGAACCAGCCATGGACATGCCAGGCGGTCAATCTTGGGGCGCTCGCGCGTAACCCAGCGGGACGAACCCGGCACGCGATATTCCCGACGCGCCCTCACCGTTGGCATGCCGTTGCGCCGCCATTCATCGAATCCACCCGTGAGCGCTCCTGCGACAATGCCCCGCGATTCGAGTTGCGACACCATCGCATTGCTGGCGGCGTCGTTAGAGCCGTAGACAGCTACCAACCGATGAGTCGTGAGCCGTCGACACCACTGCTCGATTCCATCCGGATCGACGCGAACGGCACTTGGAATGAACTCTCCCGAGTGCGCCAGCTCATCGGCGGTGCGCAGATCGACGATGAGCGGGCTGTCTTGCAATCCGAGCTGACCATAGAGCGTATTGCAGTCGAAGGTCTTCAACATGACGCACCTCACCTCGATTCAAACGCCCACCACACCTGATAGCGCCTGTCCTCGCTCTCATCGACACGCACCATCGGCGTGTCTATCGCAAACGCACCTTGACGATCGAACCGGTCGAACAATGCATCGACCGCGGCTGCCAGAGCGGCGGGCTCGGTCGAGTGGAGCCGAATCGCCGCATATCGCCGTGCCGGAATCGTACGCGTGGTGAGTGGCAGATTCCGGTCGGCGTCCATGAGCGGCACGACGAGCTCCAGTCGGCTCTCGTCCTGACTCAACGGCTCGAGCAGCAGGCAGGCGGACCAGGCATCGAATCGCTGCTGACACAGGTTCAACCGCCGTCGCGATTCCTGCAACTCAGCGAGATAGCGTGGGATGAAGTTGGTTTGGTCGGCACTGAAGCCGTGCACCAGCACCACCTGCGCCGCCATCGAATGCTCCTCGATGGATACGCCTGGAGAGGGTCGCGAATGACGCAGCAATCCCAGCGCCGCTTGATAGGCGCGTCGCTCGCGTGCGTATCTCTGCTCCGCTTCGATCAGGAATTCACGGAGCAACATTTCCGATTGGAGCGGGTCGCCCTCCAGCACCTGCGCAATCTGCGCCAGAGACAAGTTCATGTCGCGCAGTGCCCGGATCAATCTGCCTGCGCCGACCTGCTCGACCGCATAGACTCGATAGCCGCTCACCGTGGTTTTTGCCGGACGCAGCAATCCCTGTTCGTCGTACAGACGCAGGGCTTTCGGCGTCAGCTGCGTGGCGGCCGCAAACTCGCCGATGCTCAGAGTCTTGGAATCGCGCGCTTCCCGCTGCATGGCTGCACTCTACGGGTTCACCTTGGGTGAAGGTCAAGCGGGGTGCCCGCACGAGGGCCGGAGTTGAAGCGAGAGACTAAGCGGGCCAGCGAACATGCAACTCGTCGATGACGTAGGCATGCGAATGCTCGTGCCCGCTGTTCCGCAGATGGGGATGGTTCGCAGGCAAATCGTCATGACGATGCGCAAGGATTTCTTTGTCATGACGCGGCCAGGCCACCGAGGCAACGAGCACGCCCAGCGCGGCAAGGCCCGTCATGGCGAGCAACGCTGGCGCTGTGCCCGCTTGTGCGCCCAGCCAGCCCACCAGTGGATAGGCGATCAACCAGCATGCATGTGACAAAGAGAACTGAGCCGCGAACAACGCCGGGCGATCTGCTTCATGCGAAGACCGACGCAGAAGCCGACCGCCCGGTGTGACCAGCGCTGCGTAAGCCGCGCCGAGCGCAAGCCACGCCAGTAACAACAGGGGCCATCGCGAAGATGAAGACAGCGACAACCACAGCGCACCTTGCAGCGCCAGCACGAGTGTCAGCGCGACGCCTCCGGTCATCATCACGATGCGATCCGACCAGCGTCGCAGGATACGAGGTAAACAAAACGCCATTGTCATCGACCCCGCACCAAACGCCGCGAGCGCCAGAGCAACCGCTCGATCCGAATGACCCAGCTCGCTTCGAACGATCACCGCAGTATTCACAATGACCATCGCACTCCCCGCCGCTGCCGCCAGGTTGAGTGCCAGCAATCCACGCAGGCGTGGCGTCAGCAGATAGATCCGAATGCCACGCGTGAGCTTCTCTCGAATGGTTGTCTGTGAATTCGGCAGGACAGCCCGCGGCAGCACAACCGATACAACGAGCAGCGCCGAGCCCAGAAAGCCGAGCGCCGTCCCAACAAACAAGGCGTTGTAGCTCACCACCAGCAACAGCAACGCTGCGAGCGCCGGACTCAGCAGCGTCTCCAGATCGTACGCAAGTCGAGAGAGCGACAACGCCTTGGTGTAATCCCGCTCCTGCGGCAACACATCCGGAATGGTGGCCTGGAAGGTCGGCGTGAACGCTGCCGAACAGCTCTGCAAGACAAAGATCAGCACATAGATCTGCCAGACCTGACTGACGAACGGCAGCACGGCGACAACGGCCAGACGTGCCAGATCGAGCGTCACCAGCAAAGTCCGACGCGGCAACCGATTCGCGTAGGCGCCCGCGATGGGCGCGATCCCCACGTAAGCGATCATCTTGATCGCAAGCGCGACACCGAGCACCGCGCCGGCGTTCTTCCCAGCGAGGTCGTACGCGAGCAAGCCCAACGCAACAGTCGCCAGCCCCGTCCCGACCAGCGCGACGATCTGCGCCAGAAACAGGTGGCGATACGTGCGGTCGGTCAGCACCGCGAACAGAGAGTCGCCGGTCTTCATTGCTAACCGTATTCTTGAGAGAACCGCAGGTTAGTCAAGACGGGATCGGCAACCACCCGGCTCAGGGGCTACACTTCACCCATGCGTCTGCTGATCGTCGAAGACGAAGAAAAGACCCGGACCTACCTCTGCAAGGGACTCAAGGAGGCCGGGTTCGTCGTGGATGCGGCTGACGACGGCGTTGGCGGCGCCCATCTGATGGAGACGCAGGAGTACGACCTGCTGATTCTCGATGTGATGCTGCCCGGCCGAGATGGCTGGTCGCTGGTCAGCCAGTTGCGGGCGTCCGGCAAGCGCACACCGGTGCTGTTTCTAACGGCTCGCGATCAGACCGAGGATCTGGTCAAAGGACTCGAACTGGGCGCGGATGACTATGTCGTCAAACCGTTTGTCTATGCGGAGCTACTGGCTCGCGTGCGCGCCCTCACCCGCCGGGCTCAAAGTAGAGAGCCGGATACGCTGCGGGTCGCGGACCTCGAGCTGGATTTTCACAAACACAAAGCGACCCGCGCTGGTCGCCTGCTCGATCTCACGCCGAAGGAATTTCTGCTGCTCGCACTGCTGATGCGCCGTCAGGGCGAGGTACTGAGCCGCACGCTGATTGCGTCTCAGGTGTGGGATATCAACTTCGACAGCGACCTGAACCTGGTGGACGTCTCGGTCGGCCGGCTACGACGCAAAGTCGATGGGGACTCGCAGCTCAAGCTCATCCACACCGTTCGCGGCGTCGGCTTCGTCCTCGAAGCCCGCTAACTGCCCTTCTGCTTCTTGATGAAGCTCTCCGCCCGATCGAACTTCGACGACTCGATCGAGAACAAATCCAGGATCGTATCGAACACCGCGGGCTGACCGTACTCGGCGCGTTTGACGATCGAGATCGGCACGGACGATTTGACGATCAGCGGAATCTGCGCCTGTTCGTCGGGCAACTTCATGCCGGGCGGCATGCCATGAAACATCACACCGTTCTCCAGCAACGATTCGCCGTGATCGGACAGATAGATGAGCAGGTACGGCACGCGCGACTGCTCCAGTGTCTGAATCACCTGCCCCAGCACATGGTCGACGTAAAGAATGGTGTTGTCGTAGGAGTTATAGATCTGCTCGGTCGTGCATTTTCCCGCGACGTCGGCATCTTCGCACATGGGCTTGAACTGCTGGAATTCCGGCGGATGCCGATCGCCGTAGACCGGGCCGTGACTGCCGCCGCCGAGATGCAGGACGATGAATCGATAGCCGGAGGAGTAGCTGGCCACATTGCTCTGGAGCAGCGGAATCACATCTTCGTCGTAACACTTGCCATCGTGACCGCAATTCGTCGCCTTGGTCTCTCCGACGGCCGCGCAGTTGTCATAGAGCGTGTAATTGACGTAGCACGCGGTCGGAATGCCGGCCTTGGAAACAATCGTCGTGAGCTTGACGTCATCCTTGGTCAGGATCTTCGGCAGCGCATAGAGCGTTGAAGCTCGCGTCGCGACGCCGTCGAGGAAATGCAGGCCCGGAGTCTTCTCCAGCACGGGCGTCGTGTTCTTCCGCGTGTAGCCGTAGACACTGAAATTCTTTTTCCGCGAAGACTCACCCACCGCCAGGACCACCACGAGATTGTCGGGCGCGGTAACGCGCGCATCGACCTGAACCTCTTTCTCGCTTCGCTTGAAGTAAGGCTTGACCGCTTTGGAGGTCGCGTTGATGGAGCTGGAGATGACGTTGACCGGCACCAGCGAATAGACGATGTATTTGTTCGACACGTTGCCCGCCCGAAGAATGGCGTTGTATTCCACGTACAGGCACGCCAGGGCGATCAGGAACGTGACGCCGAACAGTTTCAGCGAGCCCAACAGGTATCGGCCCGACGCCTTGAACTCGATATCCACCCACAAAATGAGGCCGATGGGCACGACCATCAGGAACAGCACATACGGGATCATCTGCGCCGACAGGAGCTGCCGCACTTCCGTCGCATCGGTGTGGACGGTGTTCTGAACCATGGAGCTGTCGATGGCGACGCCGTACTTCGCAATGAAGTAAGTGACGGCGGCACTCAGGATAGTCAGCAGGATCGCGAACGGCTTGAGCGTCCGGCGATGAGCCAGCAGCGTGAAGAACGCGATGAACAGGCACAGCCCGGCAACCAGATAGGCAATCAGCGCCGAATAGTCGATGCCCTCGCCCTGGCGAAACCACTGGGACAGGCGGTCGATGTTGATCGCGTTACAGATCGCATACAGCAGCAGGGAAAACCCCACCAGGAACCGGGTATGCGACGTGCGGAGTCGCGCTCTCGAATTTAACAAAGTCGGCTCGCTCGGATTCCGCTGCAAACGGGCGGCGATTGTAGCGTCAAGTTTTCACCCGGGAGCGCCCGGCCGGTTTAATTTTAAAAGTAGTGCATTGCGCGATTGGTTTTTCTGCCGCGCGCGTCTTACGCCCAATGTCACTCGCGACCCAGCGTTGGTCGGCGAGTCCGTCGTGCTTGCGGGGGGGCGAAATTACCGATGCATTACCTCAAGTTGAAACGTAGCCGGCTGTTCCTGGCCGGCTTCGCGGCGGCGGCATTACTGCTGATGGCGTTCCCGCAGATCGATTTGTCCATCTCGCGTCTGTTCTTCGACCGGAATTTCCCGTTCGCCAGCCACTGGTGGAACCAACTCATGCACGAGAGCCTGGGTTACGTGCTCTGTCTGTCGCTGACTACAGTCATCGGCGTGTACGTTTACAACAAGTTGTGGAAGCGCAACGTAGGCGAAGTCTGCGGCAAAAAAGTCGTCTACTTGTTCATGGTGTTGCTGGTCGGCGCCGGGCTGATCGTCAACCTGGTGCTCAAAGATAATTTCGGTCGCGCGCGACCCAGGGACGTCGTGGAGTTCGGCGGCACGAAGCTGTACACGCCGCCGTTCGTCGTCAGCACCGAATGCGGCAAGAACTGTTCGTTCTCATCGGGCGAAGCCGCCGGCGGCTTCTTCTTCCTGGCGCTGGCCAGAGCGCTGAGCCGACGACGCGCATTGCTGATCGCGGGCTTCGGCTTTGGCGCGTTGGCATCGTTCTGCCGAATTGCCAGCGGCGCGCATTTCTTCTCGGACACAGTCGTGTCCTTCTTCGTGATGCTGATTGTCGCGGACGTCCTGTACTACTACTTACTGTCGCCGGAACGCGAACGAGTGACGCCGAGGCCGCTGGCCCTGCCCCGGCCGCAGGCCGAAATTCCATGAGGTACACTCGCATGTAAATGCCCGACGTCCCTGCCAAGAAATCTGCGGGATCCAGCACGTGGTCGATCGCCGCGCGTATCACGGCGCTCATCACGGTGTCCGGCTTCGGCATTCTTTTGGCCGGTGGCTTGTTTCTCTACTGGACGCTGGCACGCAGCCTCGATGACGAGACCGCCCGCTTCCTGGCCGATAAGGTCTTCGTGCTCAGGGCGATCATTCACGACCGGCCGCACGACATGGCCGCGTTCGACGAGGAAACACGACTGGAGGGCGCGGCACGGCGCTTCAGCCGTTACTACGTGCGCGTGCTCGACGAGCAACGACAGCTGATCGTCGAGACGCCCGACATGAGCAAGCTCATCGAGCCGGCCGCATTCAGCTCCGAAGTCGCAGCTCCCGAGGAGATGCGCGAGATCAAGGTGGGCAACCGGACGCTCGCCCTGATGACCACCCGCGCGCCGACCACCGACGGCAAATCATGGCAGGTGCAATTCGCGCTCGACGTCTCAAACAAGGAAGCGCTGCTCGAGCGTTATCGGCGCAATCTTCTCATTGTGCTGTTGGCAGGCCTGGCAACGTCCGCACTCGCCGGCTATGCAATCGCGCGCCGTGGGCTTGCGCCGCTCGATTCGATCACGCGCGCCGCCGGTGCGATCAGCGCCAGGAATCTTGATCGCCGCGTCAGCAGTCAGGCTTGGCCCAAGGAGTTGACCGCCCTCGCCGGCGCGTTCGATCAGATGCTGGAACGTCTCGAAGACTCGTTCCGACGGCTCTCACAATTCTCGGCGGACATTGCCCATGAGTTGCGCACGCCGGTGACGAATTTCCTGACCGAGTCGCAGGTGACGTTGTCACAGCCCCGCTCGGTGGAAGAGTATCGTCAGGTCCTGGAGTCCGGCATCGAAGAGTTCGCCAGCCTCGCCCGCATGATCGATTCCTTGCTGTTTCTGGCGCGGGCCGACCAGGTCGACGGCCGGTTGGAACGGATCGAGCTCGACGCCTCCAAAGAAGTTGAGAACGTCATCGAGTTCCATCGCGCCAACGCCGAAGAGAACGGCGTAAGCCTCGCCGTCGAAGGCAACGCACCGGTGTATGCGAACTCCCTCTTGTTCCAACGAGCCATCAGCAACCTGCTGAGCAATGCCGTCCGCCACACGCCGAAAGATGGGCGAGTGACGGTTGGAATTGCGACGGTCGAAGGTGGCTCGACGACCATCTGTGTCCGCGACACAGGCTCGGGCATCGCGGCCGAGCACCTGCCCCATCTGTTCGATCGTTTCTATCGCGCCGACCCTTCTCGCAGCCAACGAACCGGCGGCTTCGGGCTCGGCCTCGCGCTGGTCCAATCCATCATGACCTTGCATGGAGGCGCCGCTCGCCTGGCGAGCGAAGTCGGCAAGGGCACTGAAATCACCCTCACCTTTCCCGGCAAGCGCGATCTCTGACAATTTCGACAATGTTTCGTCAGAGTTGTGTTACTGGCGCACTGGCACTATGGCGCGATGTACTCGGTGTCGCTACGTCGCGCCTCGCTTTTCGCGGCCAGCCTGCTGACGCTGGCCGCCTGTGCCCACTTCGAGCCTCGACCGCTGCAACCAGAAACCATCGCTGAGAAGTACGACGCGCTCAGCTTGAACGACTATGAGCTGCGCGTGTTCCTGCAGGCCAACGCTCCGCAGTTGGCCGAGCCCTGGCCGCGGCCGTGGTGGGATCTACCGGCTCTAACGCTCGCTGCGTTTCACTTCAATACCGACCTGCGACTGGCGCGAGCTCAGTGGCAAACAGCCGAAGCGACCGTGGCAGCGGCTGGCATGCGTGCCAATCCCTCGCTCACCCTGGCACCTACTTACAACGTCGACGCACAGAGTGGAACGTCGCCCTGGCTGCCCGGCGTGTCTGTCGATATCCCAATCGAGACCGCGGGCAAGCGCCGTCTTCGCATCGGCAAAGCCGAGCATCTTGCCGAAGCGGCGCGACTGAATTTCATCGGCGCCGCCTGGCAGGTTCGCAGTGAATTACGATCGGCATTGATCGAATTGACCGCCGCGCAACGACGGCTCTCGTTGTTACAAGATCAGCTCCGCGTTCAGCAACGGATCGCAGACCTTCTGCAACAGCGGTTCGATCTTGGAGCGGCATCGGCCGCCGAGCTCTCCCCGGCACGAGTTGCGATTACTCGTCTGCAGCTTGATCTCACCGAAGCCGAGCGACAGCAGACGGATGCTCAGAGCAATCTCGCACGTGCACTCGGTGTGCCGTTGCATGCGCTCACTGGCGTCTCGCTGAACTTCGCGCTCGATCCGGCGCCCGCGCTCGATGCGGCACAGTCACGTCGCCTGGCGCTTCAATACCGCGCCGACATTGCGGCCGGGCTCGCCGAATACGCCGCGAGCGAATCGGATCTTCAGACAGAGATTGCCAAACAATATCCCGACCTTCATCTGGGCCCCGCCTACGAGTGGGATCAAGGCGAGAGCAAATGGAGCCTTGGGATCGGCTTCGAGCTGCCCTTGAATCGCAATCGAGGCGGCATCGCCCAAGCTGAAGCGCAACGTGAGGAAAGCGCCGCCCGCTTTCACGCGCTCGAGGCGGGGGTCATCGCGCAGATCGATCAAGCAAGCGCAACTCATCACCTTGCGACCGATCAGTTGACGCGTGCACGAACGCTTCACGAAGCACTGGCCAACGACATCGCTCGCCAGGAAGTCCGGCTGCGCGCCGGCGACATCGATCAATTGGAATATCAAACGGCGAAGCTGGAAGCGGCGGTCAGCGCGGTGGCCGTTCTCGATATTGAAACTCAAGCGGCCCGGGCCGCGGGCGCGCTGGAAGATGCGATTCAACAGCCGCTCGCCGCACTCGATGCACTGAAATGAAAAAAATCCTGGCAGCGCTGGCGGGCAGCATACTCATCGGCGCTCTTGCCGTGTGGGGCATCGTTCACACGAAACAACCGCCGCAGTCGAATGAAGATGAAGCCCCGGCAGAAGCGAACACTCCTGGCATCGTACAGCTCAAGCCGGAACAGCTGACCCAAGCTGGAATCGTCGTAGCCAACTTGGAACCTCGCGAGGTGGCCCGCGAAGTGAAAGGTTACGGACGCGTCATCGATACGCAGCCGCTGCTCGATCTGCTCGCCGAACTGCGCGCCGCCCAAGCCACACTCGAAGTGTCGACCAAAGAATATGAGCGCGTACGAGCGCTCCACGCCAACGATCAAAACGCGTCGGCACGCGCGCTGGAAACTGCGTCGGCCACGGTGAAGCGCGATCAAATTCAAGTGGAGACGATTCGCAGCAGGCTCGGCAGCGCCTGGGGTCCAGCGTTTATCAAGAGCGATGCGGCTCGGCTGGTGCAATCTTTGTCGAGCCTGGAGGCGGTATTGATCCGCGTGGATCTCCCCGTCGACGAGTCCTTGAAATCGTCCCCTGCCACTGCACGCGTGCTGTCGCCCTTCGATCCCACGCGCTCTGCTGAGGCGCGATTTCTAGGTCGGGCGACGATGGCATCCGCGCAGACTCCCGGCCAGGGATTTCTATTTCTACTTCAACCCAACTCGTTCGAGCTGCGGCCCGAGATGGGGCTGATTACTTTTCTCACGCTGGAGGGGCCGCGACTGCGCGGCGTGATCCTGCCCCGCTCGGCCATCGTTCGTCATCAGGGACAAGCCTGGGTCTACATTCAGACGGGCGATGGGACTTTCGAACGCAAGCCCGTCGTGCTGGAACATGCGCTCGACGACGGTTGGTTCATCGATGCCAGTGCCGCGCCTTCAGGGCGCGTGGTCGTCGGCGGCGCGCAGACTCTCTTGTCTGAAGAGCTTCGCCCGCAGATTCATCTGGCGGACTAGGCATGCTCCGTCACATCGTTTCGCTATGTGTCCGCTTCCGCGTCCTCGTCGTGGCCATTGCCGTGCTGCTGACGGCCTACGGTGTATTCGTTGCTCAGCGCGCGAAGCTCGACGTCTTTCCGGAGTTCGCTCCACCGCAAATCGTCGTGCAGACAGAAGCACCGGGCTTGTCCGCCGAAGCGGTCGAGACGCTCGTGACGCGCCCGATCGAGTACAGCTTGAACGGCACGCCTGCGCTTGAAAACATCTACTCGCAATCCATCCAGGGGCTCTCCGTCGTCACGCTCGTCTTCAAAGACGACGCTGACATCTATCGAGTGCGCCAGCTGACCGCCGAACGTCTCGCCCAACTTGCGAGCGCCCTTCCCACCGGGGTTCACACACCCGCCATGGGCGCGCTCGCGTCGTCCACCAGCATGGTGCTCTCGATCGGCCTCACGTCCGATCATCACTCCGCGATGGAACTGCGCACGATGGCCGACTGGACGATACGACAACGATTGCTCGGCGTTCCGGGCGTCGCACGCGTGGAAGCATTCGGTGGCGAGATCCGGCAACTGCAGATCCAGGTCCTGCCGGACCGGATGATGCTGTATGGATTGTCGATCGATGAAGTCGTCGCGGCTGCGAGCAAGTCCACGGGTGTCCGAGGCGCAGGGTTCATCGAGACTGACAATCAACGCATCACGCTGCGCACCGAAGGACAGTCACTCTCCGCGTCCGCGCTCGCCGAAGCCGTAGTGGCACAACGCGGTGGCACCAGCGTTCGACTGCGGGACATCGCGAACGTCGTCGACGGTCCAGAACCGAAGATCGGCGATGCGCTGGTCATGGGCCGGCCCGGTCTCATCATGAACATTCACGGCCAGTACGGTGCGAACACGCGGGATGTGACACGCGCCGTCGAAGCCGCGCTGGCCCAGTTGCGGCCGCTCCTCGATGCTGAGCGGATTACTTTGCACCCGGCGCTGTTCCGCCCCGCCAATTTCATCGAGACGTCGATTCGAAACATCACTCACGCGCTGTTGATCGGCGGCGCGCTGGTGATCGTCGTGCTGCTGTTCTTCCTGGCCAATCTTCGCAGCGCCTTCATTGCGATTGCCACGATCCCGCTGTCTCTGCTGATGGCGCTGGTCGCGTACGCACACTTTGGCGCATCGATCAACACCATTACGCTCGGCGGCTTTGCCATTGCCATCGGCGAGGTCGTCGACGACGCCATCATTGGCCTGGAGAACGTGTGGCGACGCTTGCGCGAGAACCGGGCGAGTGCGGACCCGAAACCGTTCGATACCGTCGTCGTCGATGCGACCCTCGAGGTGCGCAGCCCCATCGTGTACGCGACCTTCATCGTCGTCGCCGTATTCTGGCCCGTGCTCATGATGTCGGGCATCAACGGCAGACTGTTTGCGCCGCTGGCCGTGTCGTTCGTCCTGGCTGCCATCGCTTCGCTCATCGTCGCAGTCACATTGACGCCGGCGCTGTGCAGTCTGCTGCTCGCGAACACCGATGCGAGCGAGCCCGGCTATATCGACCGATTGAAACATTGGCACCGTCGCCTGCTGGAGCGCATCGATCGGCGTCCACGCGTCATCATCGGCAGCGCGGCCATCGTCTGTCTGGCCGCCTTGCTCGCCCTGCCGTTCATGGGCGGGGAATTTCTGCCCGACTTCAAGGAAGGTCACTATGTGCTGCGAGTCATGACTGCGCCGGGCACCTCGGTCGACGCTGGTCTCCACCTGGGTGGGCGGATCACTCAGGCGTTGCTCAAGAACCCACGCATACAGTCTGTCTCTCAACAGCTCGGCCGCGCCGAACAGGGCGAAGACACGGCCGGCCCCGAGTTCAGCGAATTTCACATCGAGCTGAAGCGCCTCTCCGGCGAGGAAGAGGAGCAGGTGCAGGAACAGATCCGGGCGACGCTGCAAACGTTTCCAGGCATCAGCTTTGCGGTCACACCGTTTCTGGAGGAGCGTATCGAAGAGATTCTCACCGGCGGGCGCGGTGAAATGGTGATCAATATCTTCGGCGACGACCTCGACGTTCTGGATCGGGTCGCTCAGCAGATCAGGAATGTCGTTGCGACGGTGCCGGGCGCGGCCGATGTTCTGTCGCAGGCTCAGTCCGGCGCTCCCGAACTCACCATCGCGTTGCGCCCGGATCGGCTTCGTCAGTATGGATTCGCGCCCCTGGACGTGCTCGAAGCGGTCCAGTTCGCCTATCAAGGCGTCGTGGTGGCACAAACCAACGACAACAATCGGGTATTCGAGGTGGCGGTCATCCTCGAGCCCGGCAGCCGCCGGGATCCGGAGGCGATTGGCGGCCTGTTGATCCGCAACGCCACTGGCACGACCTTGCCGCTGCGGGAGCTTGCGACCATTGCGAGCACGCCGGGTCGCTATGTGATCATGCATGAAGGTACGCAACGGCGTCAGCAGGTCACTGCGGACGTCGTCGGGCGCGACTTGAGCTCGTTTGCACAGGCGGTTGAGAAGAAAGTGCGCTCCGATGTGACCTTGCCTCCGGATGTTTCGGTGACCGTCGGCGGCGCGGCGCAAGCCAGGAAGACAGCGCAGAACGAGTTGCTGTTGCACTCCGCGTTCGTGCTCGTCGTGATCGTGATGCTCCTGTCGCTGGTGTTCGCGAACCGGCACAACCTGTTTCTGGTGCTGGCCAATATTCCCTTTGCATTGGCCGGCGGCGTGCTGATCCTGCTGCTCACCGGCGGCGCTTTGTCGATCGGCGCCATGGTGGGCTTCATCTCGCTGTTTGGCATCAGCATGCGCAATTCCATCCTCATGATTTCTCACTATGAGGAATTGGTGACCCGAGAAGGCAAGCCTTGGGGCGTGGCCACCGCCCTTCAGGGCGCGAGCGAGCGCCTGGTACCGATCGTCATGACCGCCCTGGTCGTGGCGCTCGGCCTGCTGCCAATCGCGGTCGGCAGCGAGGAAGCCGGCAAGGAGATCGAAGGCCCGATGGCTATCGTTATTCTGGGCGGTCTGGTGACCAGTATGATTTTGAACCTGCTGGTGCTGCCGGCACTGGCGATTCGGTTTGCGAAGTTCGCGCCGGCTGGCGAGCAGCGTTGAAGAGGCCGGCCGCGATCAGCGCATTCTGAAATACGCCAGCATAATTCCGAAGATCGTAAAGACGACGGCCACAACAGCAGAGATCTTCCATTGCATGAGATCGCTCAGGCATCTCTCGATGATTTTGGTGAGCGCGTCGCGCAGGCATTCCAATTCAAATCGCAGGGCTGGCATCGTCAAGCGCGCCGCCAAGGTTCGCCGCGCCTGATCGATTTCAGCCAACCGACGCTCGCTGTCCGTCTGGACAGGTTTCCCCGCTGGAACAAACTCCCGACGCAGCGTGACCGCGGCTCGGCACACGCCGATAGCAAATATCAACTTCCTGATCGACGTGCCGCGATCGGCCAGGTCGGCCAGCCACTGTTCCTCATAGCGCTCTCGATCCGCGCCGAGCCGGGCAGCGCTCCTCTTCACAAGCCACTGGGCGACGGAAGGACAAGTCGCATTGAACTCGTCTGTGACAATCTTTCCGACCAGGGTTTTCAGCACCGACAGCAGGAACTCAATCATGCCCGGCTCCAGATACCAGGCACGATGAGCTCGATACATTCCCTGGCCTTGTTGGCCCCCAACGCCGTCAGGCGATAGTAGCGGCGGCGCGGACGGCCCATTTTCGCCGGATCGCCGGCCTCCCAGCGACTGGTCAGCCACTTCGCCGACTCGAAGCGGCTCAGCAACGGGTACAGCGTCCCCGACGAGATGCCGACGCTGTTCATCAGCTCGGAACCGGTAAGCTCCTCCGGCGCGACGTCGAGGAACGCTCGGAGGACCGCTGCACCTCGGACACTGAGTTTCGGATCGGCCATGGGCGGAGGACTATGTTCCACATCGACATAGGGGGCCTCCGTTTGACCGTCGCACCTCGCGCGATGACCCCTGGCGCAACGAAATCAGAAGGCTTCGTCGAAAGCGACCTCCCCCTGCACGCCCACCTGATATGCCGAGACGCGGCGTTCGAAGAAGTTCGTCAGCTCCTGCACGTCCTGCAATTCCATGAACGCAAACGGATTGCGAACGTTGTAACGCGTGGGCAGATGTAACGCGCGCAGCCGTTGATCGGCAACGTATTCCAGATACTGGCGCATCTCACGACGAGTCAGACCGACGACACCGCCCGATAGCACATCGTCGGCGAACGCGGCCTCGCACTCGACCGCCTCCTCGATCATCGTCTGCACCTGCCGAGCCCAGGAAGCATCGAACAGATGCGGCTCTTCCCGACGCACCGTATTGAGCACTTCGAACGCGAACGCCATGTGCGCGCTCTCATCACGAAACACCCAGTTCGTGCCCGCCGCCAGTCCCGGCAGCAGCCCGCGCGAACGCAGGAAGTAGACATAGGCGAACGCGCCGAAGAAAAACAATCCTTCGATGCAGCTGGCAAAGCACGTCAGGTTCAAGAGAAAACGACGCTTGTCGGCGTCGCTCTCGATCCGCTGCAGGCCGAACACCTCATCGGTCCACTTCTGACAGAACTCCGCCTTGCGACGGATCGACGGAATGTTTTCGATGGCGGCGAATGCCTGTGCGCGTCGCTGTTGATCCGGAACATAATTGTCGAGCAGCGTGAGGTAGAACTGGATATGCAGCGCCTCCTCGTACAGCTGGCGCGAAAGATACATCCGCGCCTCGGGCGAGTTGATGTGCCGGTACAGGCTGATGACCAGGTTGTTCGAGACGATCGAGTCGCCGGTGGCGAAGAACGCCACCAGCCGCTCGATCAAATGCCGGTCGGCCGCCGTCATCCGCTGCGACAGATGGCCCAGATCGATCTGAAAGTCGATCTCCTCGACGGTCCAGGTGTTCTTGATCGCGGCCCGATACATTTCATAGAAGCGCGGATAGCGCATCGGGCGCAGCGTCAGATCGAAGCCTGAATCCAGCAGGGAGGCGCTGCGTGAAGTCATGACGGCGCTCACTGGCACGCCTCGCACAGTTCCGGATTCTCCAACGAGCACACCACCGCGGCGGTGTCGCTCACCTGCACCGTCGTCTTCGCGATGTTCGTCGCCGGACGTGAGCGCAAGTAGTAAGTGGTCTTGATGCCGCTCTTCCACGCATACATGTACATGCTGGAGAGCTGCCCGATGGTCGGATTGGCGATGAACAGGTTCAGCGACTGGCTCTGATCGATGTACGCGCCACGCGACGCCGCGAGATCGATCAGCGCCCGCATGGGCACTTCCCAAGCCGTGCGATAGATGGCGCGCAGTGCCTGAGGAATCTCGGCGATGCCCTGCACCGAGCCGTCCGCCAGCTTGATCTGATTGCGAATCTCATCGGTCCACAAGCCGAGCTGCTTCAACTCCTCCACCAGGTAACGATTCACCTGCAGGAAGTCGCCGGACAAAGTCTCGCGCTTGAACAGGTTGGAAACCTGCGGCTCGATGCACTCATAGCAACCGGCGATCGAGGCAATCGTCGCAGTCGGTGCGATGGCGATGAGCAGGCTGTTACGCAAGCCGTGCGCTTTGATTTCAGCGCGCAACGCATTCCACCGCGTCTCGTCCGACGGCGTGATGCCCCAGCTGTCGAACTGCAACTCACCCTCCGCGGCACGCGTGTCCTTGAATGCATCGTGAGGTCCCAACTCGCGCGCCAGTTCCATGGACGTCCGCAACGCTTGGAAATAAATCGTCTCGGCGATGCGCGTCGACAGTTCCTTCGCTTGCGCGCTGTCGAACGCCATGCGCAGCTGGAAAAACACATCCTGCAAGCCCATCACACCCAGCCCGACCGGGCGCCAGCGCATATTCGAGGCACGGGCCGTGGCGATCGGATAGAAGTTCAGATCGATGACCCGGTCCAGCTGACGCACGGCCGTCTGCACGGTTTGCGCCAGCTTGTCGAAGTCGAATGCACCGTCGATCACGTGACGGCCGAGATTGATCGAGCCCAGGTTGCACACCGCAGTCTCGTCATCGCTGGTGACCTCGAGGATCTCGGTGCATAGATTCGACAGATGAATCGTATTGCCGGCGCGTGCCGTCTGATTGCCCGCGCGGTTGCACTTGTCCTTGAAGGTCATCCAGCCGTTGCCAGTCTGCGCCAGGGTGCGCATCATGCGGGCATACAAGTCGCGTGCACGCACAGACTTTCGTGCGAGCCCTTGCGCTTCGGCCTGAGTGTAAGCCGCATCGAACGCCTCGCCCCACAGGTCCGGCAGCTGCGGCACATCCTTCGGATCGAACAGCGACCACATCTCATCCGCCTCCACGCGACGCATGAACAGATCGCAAATCCAGTTCGCCAGATTGATGTGATGAGTACGGCGGCCTTCGTCGCCCGTGTTGTCGCGCAGTTCGAGGAAGGCTTCGACGTCGGCATGCCATGGCTCGAGATACACACAAGCCGCGCCTTTGCGCTTACCGCCCTGATTCACCGCCGCCACCGACGAGTCGAGTGTCTTCAACCACGGCACGATCCCATTCGAGAGACCGTTGGTCGCGCGAATCAGCGAGCCTTCCGAGCGCACGCGATGCCAGGCCACGCCGATGCCGCCGGAGAATTTCGACAGCAGCGCGATGTCCTTGTAACGATCGTAGATGGATTCGAGCGAATCGCCGGGCGAATCCAGCAGGAAACAGCTCGACAATTGTTCGTGGCGCGTGCCGGCGTTGAACAGCGTCGGCGAGCTGGGAATGTAGTCGAGCGATGAGAACACCTGATATAGGTCGATGGCCTCGTGCACGCTGGCGCTCAGCGCACAGGCAATGCGCAGCCAGAACTGTTGCGGCGACTCCAGCGCCAGCCGGCGCGTCGGGTGCTTCAACAAGTAGCGGTCGTACAGCGTCTTCAGACCGAAGTATTCGAACTCGTGGGTGCGACGCGCGTCGATGGCGTCGTTGAGCTTGCGGGCATTGCTCTCGACAAAGCTCATCACGCGCTCGTTGATCAGCCCGACATCGAAGCCCAGGCGAATCGATTGCGAGAACGAATAAACGCCCTGCCCCTGCACTTCCTTGTCGATGAAGCCCGCGAGCAGACGCGCCGCGAGACGCGAATACTCCGGCTCTTCGAACGTGAACGAAGCGGCCGTGCGGATCGACAGCTCATCCAGCTCGCGAGTGGTCGCGCCATCGTACAAGCCAGCAATCGTCTTCAGTGCGACGCGCATGGGATCGACCGCGTCGAGACCGTCGCCACAGCGCCCGACCGCACGAACGATCTTGTTCACGTCGACGGCTTCGCGCTCGCCGTTGCGCTTGGTGACTCGCATCTGGGTGCGAGCCGAGTGTGGAGGCGTTAAATGAAAATCGGTTTGAGCAGAGTCCAGGGTCGCCAGCATGTGTGTTGTTCCTCGAAGCGTCGCTCCCGCGAGCGAAATCGGGCGATCGAGGGAAAGACGGGAACAACGGAGCGAGGTCACTAGCGAACGCAGCGATCCGAACATCCGCCAGCCCTTTCCCACGAGAGCCCGACAGCCTGTGCGCGCCTGTGACGACGCGCGATCTTCGGCAGGTCTTCGGGCTCATGGGCTCCGGCGTGTGCCGACCTACTTGGCGCTGCTTCCCAGGCAAAAGCCCAGTGCTGTGTGCGCCGTTCGTTCCCAATTACCGCTGCGGGGCAGCTCCGGAATGTCACCGGATTCCCTTTTCAGCCTGCCCCACTGATCTTGGGGCAGGCACCGAGGATGGGCACAAGATATTGTGGTTTTCGCAAGGCGTCAACCTCGACTTGGGCCCAGGTCCAATAGTGCCGCCGCCGCTGAGGTGCCAACGTTCGACACTTTGAAAGGGCCGTCGCATGGACAACTCCCCCTCGAGCCGAATGATTCTTTGCATCGTCGGTGTCGCGCTCACGGCGATTGCTGGATGCGAAGCCACGTCGCATCGGGTCGGTCAAAATGCGACCGTGCAGTTCGGCGTCGTGCAAAACGCCCAGCAAGTCACCTTGGACTCGAACGCCGCCCAAGGCGCGCTCCTCGGCGGAACGATCGGCATCATTGCGAGCGGACGCGGTTCGGCGGCACGTGGCGCCGCCACCGGAGCTGTGGTCGGTGCTGCCGGCGCAGCCGCCACTCAAGGCAATCGCTCAGGCACTCAATACACTGTGCAAATGGCGGACGGCAGTTCCGTTCGCATCGTCAGCGATCAGCGCGAAATCAAGGTCAACGATTGCGTCGCCATCGAGCGGGTCGGCAGCAATGCAAACATTCGTCGCGCTTCATCGGACTACTGCGATCCAACCAACGCGCAGGCAGTCAGCCAGGTGAGCGATGCTGTGAGATCGGAGGCCGTCCATTGCGATACCGCGAAACAGGAGCTCGCGAAAGCAACGGATCAGCAGGCGGTGGATCTGGCCATTCGCAAAGTCGAGCTGTTGTGCGACGACTAACAAATGATAGTTCGCCGCGCGCTGCTGTCGGCGTGCAGCTACATTGTTGCAAATACAACAACCGGGTCGCCAATGACCGACGCAATTCGTGAATCCAGCCACGCGTCGATCTCCTAGAATTCTGCTCGTGATCGACGACACCTCCTCCCCGTACTCGAGTGCCACACTTTTTTCGGAGTCGCACGACGTTGCGAGCCCGATCCTCGCGCCTCGCAAACTACTGGCAGCGCTGATCGGTGGCGACCTGCTGTTCATCGTGCTGCATTGGTTGCACGTGCATACGAACCTGCTCACCTCGGAGCGCTGGTCCATCGCACGCGATCGCGGCTACGGCGAGATGTTTCAATATCTCAAGTACGCCGGCATCATGTTCGCGCTCAGCCAGTTGTTTCGGAAAACCCGCCTTCCTGTGCTGCTGCTCTGGATCGGGGTGTATGGCTTCCTGTTGCTCGACGACTCAATGCGCATTCATGAGCGCATCGGGCTCGACCTGGTCGCGTGGGCGCACATTGCCGATTTCGGCGGCCTGAGGGGTCGCGACTGGGGCGAGCTGATCTATGCAACGATCGGCGGCGCGTTCCTCACGCCGGTGCTCGTGGTCGCATACATTCGCAGCTCATCGATGGCACGCGCCATCTCGATCAACATGGGCATTCTGCTGGCGGCGCTGCTGATGTTCGCGATCGGCGGCGATGCAATCCACCGCCTCCTCTCGACCACGGCGTTCGATGCCATGGCGACCATCGTCGAGGACGGCGGTGAAATGCTGGCGCTGAGCTTGACGTGCTTTTACGTCGCCCGCTATGCCGATGGTGCGTCGGGTGCGTCGCTCGGTCGCAGTCGATAGCCCAGGCCGGTTTCGGTGATGATGAACACCGGCTGCGCCGGATTCGGCTCGAGCTTCTGACGCAAATGTTTCAAGCAAGCACGCAGGCTCTGCGTGTCATGAGCGCGATCGGGGCCCCACGCTTCCCGGATCAGCTGATTCGCGGTCACGATCATTCCCGCCTGTCGCGCGAGCGATTCGAGCACCCGATATTCCAACGGCGTGAAACGGATTTCTTTATTGGCAGCGCGAGCCTCCCGGCGCGCCAGATCGATCGTGACATCGCCCAATCGAACGATCGCTGTGCGATCCAGTCCTCGCGAGCTTCGGCGTAAAGCGGCGCGGACTCGCGCGATCAACTCGGGCGCACCGAACGGCTTGGTGACGTAGTCATCCGCGCCCGCCTCGAGCGCCGCCACCTTTTGTGTTTCCATGGTCCGCGCCGACAACACAATGATGGGCACACTGGACCACTCGCGAACGCCCTGGATCACGGTCATTCCATCGGCATCGGGCAGCCCGAGGTCGACGAGCAGCAAATCCGGTCGATGCGTCCGCGCTTCGATCAGCGCTCGCGCTGCTGTCTCGGCCTCAACCAAACGATAGGGCTCGGACTGCAATAGTGCGCGAAGCACGGCGCGAATGGTTGGGTCGTCCTCCACGACCAGAATGCGGTGCATGGCTTGTGTCACAGCGAGCCTGCGGTGGTTGGAAGAAAGAACTCGACACGCGCTCCGCCGCCCGGTCGATCGGTCGCGCGGATCGTGCCTCCATGCGCATGGACGATGGCGCGGCAGATCGCCAGCCCCAGACCGGCCCCCGCGACCGCACCTTCACCTTGTCCGCGACTGAACTTGTCGAACAGGCGCTCGCGATCCACGGCTGGAAAGCCTGGCCCTTCATCGTCGATCTCCACCCTCACCCGCTGTTCCTCGAGCCGCGCTCCGATATGAAGGACGGCATCGGCGGGCGTGTACTTGGCGGCATTGTCGAAGATGTTGGCGAGCGCTTGCACGATCAGGGTTCCGTCCACGTGTAACACCGGCAACTCGTTCGGCACATCGATGCGGACCGGATGACTCCGCAGACGCTCCTCGACCCGTACCAGCGCCGAGCCGATCAAATCATCGAGGGCATGCGTGTCGCGCCGGAGCGCGATCTGACCCGATTCGAAGCGCATCAGGTCGAGCACGTTGGAAACAATCTCCGCCATTTCCACGGCCTTCGCTTCGATGGATCGGGCCAGCTGCGTCCGAATGTCATCATCGATCTCTCGTCCTCGCTCGGCCAGTGTGCTGCTGGCGCCGGCAATGGCCGCCAGCGGCGTGCGCAAGTCGTGCGATATCGATGCCAATAACGTATTACGCAGGCTTTCGGTTTCGGCAGCGACACGACCCGCCTCGGCGGCAGCCGACAAGCCGGCGCGCTCGACGGCCAGACTCAACTGCTCGGCGAACGAATCGAGCAGACGAGTCTGCTCCGGAGCTAACAACCGCCGGCTGGTCTGTGGCAGTACCGCCAGAACCCCGAAGCGCTGCTGCTCGTGTGTGAGCAAAAGATACATTGCCGGTGCTTCCGGCATGTAATCGGAGCCGAGGCCGCCGCGGGGCCCGTGCTCGAATACCCATTGAGCCACGGACAGGTCTGCGTTTCGGAACGAACCGTCCATCGGCGCGTCGGCCGGACGTTGTAACGTCCCGGTGGCATCGGGAAGCAACACGGCCGCTTGGCAATCGAAAACATCCACGATGTGCCGGACCGCCACGCGAGACATGTTCGCGACGCCGCGCGTGGCACTGAGATCGCGGGTCATCGCATATAACAACGCCGTGCGCCGTTCTCGATCGCCCGTGGCCCGGCTCTGCCGGCGCACGCTCGCGATCAGGTTCGCCATGGTGACAGCGACGATCAACATCACCGTGAAGGTCACCAGATATTGCAAGTCCACCATCGTGACGGAAAAGCGCGGCGGCACGAAATACACAGCGAAGGCAGCAACATTCGCAAAGGAGGCGAGCACCGCCGGGCCGCGGCCGAACTTGACCGCGACGAACGTCGAGCTCGCGAGGTAAGACATGATGATGTTGGCCACCGCCACATAGGGATCCAGCGCATACAGGAGGGCACTGGTGAGCGCGCTGATCGCGAGCGCCCATCCATAGCGTGACCATCGAATGGATTTCAGCCAGCTGGCTTTGGAAGAGTCGCGGGAGCGTGTGCCGGAGCGCTCGCCATGCGCCGAGCCGATAGTGATGACGTCGAAGTGCCGGGCTTCGCGAACCAGTCGGGATGCGGTCGATGGGCGCAGCGAGGCAAGCAGCCCCTTTCGCCTCGGCGCGCCGATCACGATATGGGTCGCTTCTGAAGTACGCGCATAGTCGAGCAGCGCCTCAGCGGCGGACTGACCATCCAACGTGACTGCCTGAGCGCCGAGCGTGCCCGCGAGCCGCTGCAATTCCGTCCAGCCATCGCGCGAGCTCGAAGGCCGTTGCAGCAAGTCAGGCGTTTCGACGAAGACCAGCGTCCATGGCGCCGCCAGCAAATCGGCAATGCGCTTCCCCGCCTGCATCACGTGCTCAGCTCGCGAATCCGCCCCCACGGCCACGAGCACTCGTTTTTTACGACCCGGCGAAGGCGCCATGTATCCAGTGTTGCTTGGTAAGTTGCCAGCTGCGATGGCACTACTATGGCGCAGGCACTGGCACGAGTACACCAGTCAAAGTACGAGGCTCCCGCTTGGGCAGCTCGATGGTTCGCGCCAGCCGCATCGCCGGCCGCTCGATCAGCACATTCATGATCCACGCGGCAACGATGCTCGTCAGCATTCCGCAGATGAACGCAACGTAGGCCCAGACGGTGGAATAGTTGGCGCCAATCAGTTCGCGGACCAGCACGGTCGCGCGCCAGCCGATCCCAAGGTGCAACAGATACAAGCTATAAGAGATACGCCCCAGGAACTGCATCACCGGTCCCGCGAGCAACCGACGCCAGGACGCAAAATGGAAGCTGCACACGATCGCAATCCCGGTCGCGGCAGTCACCAGCGGAGCCGCGACTCGATAGGTGCTCGAGCCGAACATCACCGCGGCAACCACGCACAGGACCACCGACACGATGAGCACATCCCGGTCGCAGTGGCCGCGATAATAAAGATAGACGACCAGGCCCAGCGCGAATTGAAACCACCGGTCGAGAAACAGCCCCTCCCGCAACGGCGTCAGCAACCCGACGAACAGGCAGATCGACCAGAGAAAGGTCAGCGACAGCGCGACGCTGGCGATGGTGCGGAGAGTGACGGCGGCCACCCCGGCATTGCGCATTTTTTCCAGCAACACCAGCGACAGCACCAGGACCAGATAGAACTGCACCTCGTAGCACAGCGTCCAGAACACCGGCAGGATGTGCTCGTAGCCCAGGAAGGTCTGCACATAGAGCGCGTTCGTCAGGATCTGCCCGGCCGACGGCAACTCCCGGGAGTACTCGACCATCAGCCAGCCGCTCAGCCACAGCAGCCCCACCTCCAGCGCAATCACCGACCAGTACGGCAAATCCAGGCGCACGAAACGGCGGGCGGCGAACCGGCCGAGATACTTGAACGAGTACTCACCGCCCGTCAGGCTGTGTGCGATCACGAAACCGCTGAGCACAAAGAAGATCTGCACGCCGTAGCGGCCGAAAGAGGCCAGCTCTGCAATCCCCGGCCCCAGGATGCCTGGATGCCGATCGGAAGCGGCGTCGGCAAGATGAGCGATCGCCACCAGCAGCGCAGCCACGCCTCGCAGCCCGTCGATGAATTCGAAGCGTGCCGAGCTCGACGCCGTGTGGCCAGTAGCTGCCATTATTTCTCAGGTAAGTACGACGGATGCGGCGGTGGATGACGCGGCGGATCCTTGATGAGCCAGGCAACCGAGATCAAGCCAACCAACGCCGCGACGATCAGGACCACGAGATGCTTCATCATTATTAGTCGGCGTCCGGAGCTCTTCCTCGATCGCGCGACAACCCCTGTCGCGTCTCCCTTTGCAGACAATAGAGTTAGCGTTGTGATCGCGGCGTGACTTTTTCGAGCCGCTATCGGATTTCGCGATGGAGTGCGCACCTGTGTCGGCGAACTTGTCAGTTACGCGACAGGATATGAGAACGAGTTCACACCTCGCTCATTCTCGCTCGGCGGGCACAACCACAGGTTTGGAAGGTTTGCGCTTTGCGTCCTGCTCGGCGAGCTGCGCCGGCGTGAGCAGATACGTATCGAGGAGTCGGCGCGCAATCGGTCCCGCGAATCCCGAGCCACCGCCGCCAGGTGCATTCTCGACGACGACGGCGACAGCGATTGTTGGCGCATCCGCCGGCGCGAACGCCACGAACAGCGCGTGATCGCGCAGATGTTCCGCCAACTCGCTGGGCTTGCGCATGCGCTCGCTGAGCGCCACCGTGAAAACTTGAGCGCTGCCGCTCTTTCCCGCCATCTTATATTCCGGCGCCGGTGACAGCGCGAATCGCGCCGTGCCGTAGGGTGCGTTTACGACATCCAACATACCGGCGATAGCGACCGTCCATGCCTCGGGATCGGCGGTTTTCACCGGAGGCAATGCCACGGGCGGCAACTCACGAACCTTGCCGGTCTGAACATCCCGAATGGCGCGGACCATTCGTGGCCGATAGCGGGTGCCGCGAACCGATAACGTGGCGATGGCATGCGCCAACTGCAGCGGTGTCACTAACATCTGCCCCTGGCCGATACCGACGCTGATGGTGTCGCCCGGAAACCAGACCTGCAGCTCCGGTCGTTTGAAAGCGCGCTTCTTCCAATCTGTCGACGGCAGGATGCCCAGGCGCTCCCCTGCCACATCGATACCGGTGGCACTGCCGACGCCGAAGCGCCCCAGGAACGCCGCCATCCGATCGATCCCCATCGACCTGGCGATATCGAAGAAATACACGTCGCACGATGTTGCGATGGCTTTCTCCATATCGACCGGGCCATGCCCGCCTTTCTTCCAGTCGCGACGGGCGCGCCCATAGCCGGGCGCCGACCACATGCCCCGGCAGTAACGAGTGTCATGCGGAGTCACTACACCGTACTCCAGTGCGGCGAGCGCAAACAAAGGCTTGACGGTCGAGCCCGGCGGATAGACGCCTCGCAACGCCCGGTCATACATCGGCCGCGTCGGATCTTCGGTGAGTGCCAGGTACTGTGTGCGGCTCAAGCCGCGGGCGAAGAGATTCGGATCGAAGGCCGGCGTGCTGACGAACGCAAGAACATCACCATTGGCCGGATCGATGGCCACGGCGGCTCCACGCTGACCGCGGAGTGCTGCCTCGGCGGCTTGCTGAACCCGAAGATCGAGCGTTAGAAACAGATCGTTGCCGGCAATCGGCTGCCGCGTTTCCAACGGCACATCGGCTCGACCGATGCGCTCGACCCGGCGTCCCCGGGCATTGACCAGCAGCTGCTGAACGCCGGGATAACCATGCAACTCGTCTTCATAAGCGCGCTCGACTCCGCTCTTGCCCGTCAGCACCGTGCCGGCGTAGCGGGCCAGGTCGAGCTCCTTCTCATCTTCCTCGCTGATCGCGGCCACATAGCCGATGGCATGCACGCTGCTACTGCCCAACGGATAGTAACGAGTCAGCCGGGGCACGACTTCGACCCCGGGAAAGTCATGCCGACGCGCCGCAAAGCGCGCCAACTCTTCTTCCGTCAGTTGCAGCTTGAGAGGCACCGAGTCGAAGGAGCGGCGGCTGCGAATGTCTTTGCGCATTCGCGGGACCTCGGCCCGATCGATCAAGTTGAGCGCCGCCAGCCCGTTCAGCGTCGCATCCAGATCCGGCACCTGCTCCAACGTCACTTCGAGCTGAAACGAAGGGGCGTTGGTGGCCAGCGGCAGCCCGTTCCGATCCAGGATCAAGCCCCGGTTGGCCGGGATGGGCTCGACCTTGATTCGATTGCCCTGGGACTCGCCGACGTAATAGTCGTAACGAACCACCTGCAGCCAGACCAGCCGGGCGATGACCGCCCCCAATGCGAGCACCATACAGACAGCCGCGAGCAGCGCTCGCTGCTCGAAGAGCTCTTGCTCGGCCCGGTGATCCTTGAACCTGATCGACTTAGACATCCAGTCACAGCGTCCATCTGGTAGGCGCTGGCGATCATAGCATCGCGATTTGACGGCGCTCAGCACTAATAATAAGTTTCAGCGGCCCGCCCACGACTCTGCCGATCCCTGAAGTGAAAGATCAGCTTTATTTGTTACGCCCCGGCTTCTTCAATGCCACGCTCGGGCCGCTCTACTGCAACGATTCGGTTCCGGTGGAAGGCTTTCTCAGCGATGCCCGTGCTCATCCTCGCACCCGACCGGGCGGTCGATGAGAATGTCGTGCCGTTCCAAACCGCCAACGGCAAGCGCTACATTGCCGATGAAAAGATCATTCGTCGTTATCTCTCACAGCAGTACGGCCTGCCCGAAGCGGGCTGAGCAATCAGCGATCCGGCTCGTAGTGCCCGATCAGGCTGAACCTGTTATTCGCCTGCCAGAATCTCGCGAACGTCACCGGCGTCGTCTCGTTCCAGGTACGACGCTCGATGACCAGACACGCCGCCCCCTGCTTCGCTTTGAGATGAGTGGCGATGTTGCCAGTTGCCTCGCACGCCGAGATCTTGTGCTCGGCGTCGCTCCAGCGCACGTGGGCGGACAACCAGGGCCCGTGACCGCCCTCCTCCAGCGGCCGACATGTGATACCCGGCGCGGCATCGATATTGACGAGGCGTTCTTCCAATTGGAACGGCTCGGCATCGCAGGAATGCAGGCAGAGCATCCACAGCACCGAAGTTCGACGCGATACCCCCAGCCATTCGCGGCGCTGTGGATTGTCGAGCACCTTTTCGCATTCGAGCAGCCGATGGCTATAGACGCCGCCCAGGCGCGCGACGACGTCGGCGATGTCCCAGATCTCGAACACCGGGCGCTCCTGAGCGCCGCGCGTCACGATCGTGCCCGCCTTGCGCCGACGCTCGACGAGTCCGTCGTCGGCGAGACTTTGCAACGCCCGATTCACGGTCATCCGTGACGTTCGGTATCTCTCCTTGATCGCGATCTCGGTCGGCAAGCGCGTGCCAGGAGGCCAGGTGCCCATGCGAATGGGTTCAGCCAGTACCCGCCGGACCTGTTGCCACAAGGGTCCGTGACCGTCCAGCGCCGCCAACGGAGTCTGCGTCTTCGCTCGCGTCATCCATGAGTCCTTTCGCATGTCTCATGCGCTCAGAATTTGACTTGCACACCCACCTGGAATTCGCGCCCCGGCAATGCGCTGCCCAAGCCGCCGTTGGAGAACCGCGTATCCAGCAGATACGGCGACTCGCCCGTCGCGATCAGCAACGGGTGATAAGCCTCGTCCAACAAATTGTTGAGCGCCGCGAAGGCACGCACCTGCTGCGTCAACTCCAACTCGCCGCGCACGTTCACGAGCCAGAACGCGCCTTTGCGATGGATGTAGTTCGAGTTCGGCTCCACCTCGGGCACCGGCAGCAACTCTTCGGTGTTGTACCAGACCGGACCGTGCAACACGCCTTCCAGCCGGAAATTCCAACCGAAGCGCGTGCGCTCCTGTCCGATCTGCGAGCCCAAGGCCGCCTGATATTGATAAACGCGCTGCACGCGTCGCGTATTCATGGCGGACGTCGCTCCCTCGTCTTCCATGTCCCAGTGATAGCTGCCGCCGCCATTCACCGACCAGCGCCATTCCGACGAAGTCGCACCGAGCAGGGGCAGAACATCGAACTCCAGCTGCAACTCGGCGCCCTCGATATTCACGTCGCCCGCGTTGTTCGCATAGTCGCTGGTATTCACCACGTTCGGACGCGGCAAAGTGACGATGCGATCCTCGATCACGTTGCGGAACACAGCGAGATCCGCACTCCAGTGCGCGCCGCGCCAGTTCGCGCCCGCCTCGATTTGCGTGCTGCTCTCGGGCTCCAGATCGGGATTGCCGAAAGTCCGGCCGCCGCCTAACGCGGTGAAGTCCGCCGCCAACTCTGTTGAGTTCGGTGCGCGGAAACCGGACGCGGTGCCGGCTCGCAGCGTCAATGCATCCGTCGCTCGGAAAGCGAAGCCAACGGCATAAGTCGTTGTGTCGTACTTCTCCTCGCGGGTCACCTGCCCTGCAAGATTCGGCGTGGGATCGAACGACGTCTCACCTTGCGTCCAGCGCAATCCGCCACGCACCGTGAGCCGGTCGTTGAACAGGCTTTGCGCGTCCTCGAAATACAAAGCGTGCACGTCTTCGGTCTGGTTGTTGTCATAGGGCGCCAGCTGCGCAATCGCGGCTCCGCCAACGCCTTCGCGAATGCGGGTCGAGCGAATCGTGCTGTGCTCATAGTCCCAACCGCCCAGCAACTCATTGCCTTCCCAAAGCTTCACTCGCGGCTGAAAGCGAGAGCCGACGATGTCGACTTTGCGGACGTTGTAATCCTTGGAGGTGCCCGCCGTCGGTGTCCCCGCACTGGAACGAATGACAGGCGAGGCCCAGCGCAGATTGTCGATATCCTGCACGCCGTAAACGTGGGCGAGCCAATCCACTCGCTCGCTGGCCGTGGCACCGGTGTAGGTCACATCGAGCGAGCGATTGTATCGATCGTCCTTGCTGATGTAGTTCGCCGCCGATCCACGAAATCCCGCGTCGAAAACACCGTCAGTGCGCGCGGTGACTTCCAAACGATGTAACGGAGCGATCTGCACGCCGAGCGCACCGACTGCGCCACGCCGCTCCCAGCTCGTATTGATCTGCTTACCGGTGTCGCCGCCGCCATCGAAGTCGCCGCGCTCACCTGCCGAGGCACCGACATACCAGTCGACGGTTTCGCCGGCGTCTCCGAACTCGATGTCACCTTGGACCAGATCCCAGGAACCGGTGACGATGCGCGCACTGCCGCCCTGCGCCGTCTTGCCGGTTTTGGTGATGATGTTCACCACGCCGCCGATGTTCTGGCTGCCATAGATGACTGAAGACGGGCCTCGCACGATCTCGATGCGACTGATCGACGCCGGCGAGAGTTTCGAGAGGTTCGCCGTGCCGGCCCGTCGACCGTTGACCAGGATGAGCACCTGGCTGCGGAAGTCGCGTCCCTGACCGTCGGACGCGCCGCCTCGAATGTTGATGGCCGTCTGTCCCGGCGTCCATTCGTTGAGGAAAGCAACTCCGTTCTGTGACAGCAGCTCAGTGAGCGACTTCGCCGAACTGCGCTCGATCGCCGCGGTGTCGATGACATCGACCGTCCCGACAACGCGCGCAATGGACTCGGGGCGCGACGTTGCGGTCACGATGACTTCTTCGACGTTCTCCTGCGCATACAGACTCACAGGGCCAGCGAGCAGCGCCACGGCCGCCGCCAAACGATACGACTTCTTCACGAAACTACTCCGGAACATCCAAACCAAGGGTCCCCGTCGGGGTCGCGGAATGACGATTGTTCTCCGCGCAAACGAATTCGCGTTCATGTCTAGACCTTATTCGTGGAGCGCATGCTAGCGGCACGCCCGGTAGCATTGGGGTCACCTATATATCGATTGCGCATATGGCCATGCCGATCGCCGCGAGCGGTACTAAAAGGATACCGAGAGCGATCAGTCGACGCGGCCAATACGGCCAGGCAAAGATCAACGGCAACGCGGCCAGCGGTAGCACGCAAAACAACCAACTGGCGAAGCCCATCGCCGCGCCTTGCGACATCATCCAGGCAACACCAGAGAGCGCGAGCAACGCATATCCGACAGCGCGAACTGCATATATCCGCGCCGTTTGCCAGCTCTCAGGCCAGAGCGATCTGGCTTGAGCGCGGGTCGTCACGCACAGCGCCACATAGCCGGCGAAGGCGAAGCCCAAGGAGGAAAGAAACAGAATGGCGGCGGCTCCGGAGGACGTGATCAATCGATAGCCGGCGCCGGCATATCGTTCCGAGCTTGCTTGCCGTCAGATTCCGGGCGCATGCGCTCGCGTCGCTCGAGATGAATGGCCAACACCGCGCAGCCCACGCCGATCGCGATCCCAGTGAGGTCGACTCCTGCACGCAGCCAGTCCCCATTGCTTATTGTCTGGACCAATGGCCGCCCAACCATCCACCCCGTGAGCGGCAAAGCCACGCACAACGCCGCAGCCGCAGCCCACTGTTGCCACCACGCTCGTTGCGGAGCCTGCAGGAACGCATGAACGAACGTTGCGAACCATACCAGCAGAAAGACCCGCACGACCTGAACATCATGGGCGCCGCCCTGCTCCCCTGGAGCGAACGGGATCAGGCGCTCCGCCCACATGAATGCCGCACACGCCACGCTGATGCCAGCGACGAAAGCGACGTTCAGCGCATGCACGACTCGATAGAACCTCGGCTGTGCCAGCGCCTTCTTCTCGCGCTTCGCGGCGAAAACAAACAACCCGGCCGCGGCGCTGACCGCTCCTGCCAGACCCGCCAGAAAATAAGCCCAACGTACCAACGGTCCGCCCCATTCGACGAAGTGCAACGCTGCACCTACCGACTGCGTCTGTACTACGGGACCGAGGTCGAGCAATGCCCGCAGCTCGCGCCCCGTAACAGCATCGAACGCAATCTTCGGGACCTGCTGCGAAACGATGTCAGTACGAGTACGCGCCACCTCGACGACGGCGTTGCTACGATTTGGATTGCGCACGTGAACAGTCCACGTCTTGCCGTCGCCGAGACGCTGTTCCGCACGTTCGATCAGATCCATCAGCGGCAACATCCGGGCAGGCCCACCTGGAGGGACCGCGGTATTCTGGTATTCCGTCGCCAATGCTTCGCGCCGGAACGTCGGCGTGTCGCCCGCATAAATGGCATGCACCGCCGCCGGCATGTAGATCCAATACAGCAGCATCAGCCCGGTGTAGGCCATCATGATATGAAACGGCAACGGCAACACCGACAGCACATTGTGTGCGTCGAGCCACGAGCGCTGCCCCGATGCTTTCGGCCGGAACGTAAAGAAGTCGCGGAAGAATCGCTTGTGGATGACGATGCCGCTGATACAAGCCAGCAGCATCACCAGCCCCGCCGCACCGACGACGAAGAAGCCGATCAGATTCTCCTCGCGGGGAATCAGCAACTCGTAGTGATAGTCGAGAAAGAATTTGCCGCCGCGTACCGTGTGCGTGACTGCCTCCCCGGTCTGCGGATCGAGTAGATGGCTGAGACGTTTGCCCTCCGCCGTCGTGATCGTGACTCCCACAAACGGCTCGCGAGCGCTCGGCAAAGCAATACGCCACAACTTCGCGTCCGGCGCCGTCGCATCGAGGTGCTTCAGCGCCACCTCCACCGCACGTTCGCGATCGGCATTCTTTCGTACCGACAGCTCCGGAGTCGCCCAAGCCGTGATCTCCGCGTGAAAGACCGCGAGCGAACCGGTCAGCAACACGCCGAACAGCAGCCAGCCGAACACCAGTCCCAGCCAGGTATGTACCCAGGCCATGCTCTGCGTGAGCGACTGCTTCATACGCGCAGCCACTCCAGCAACGGCCACTCGAGCGCAGCCAGCAGTGCCATGGCGATCCACCAACGCACGATGCTGGCGCAGCTGAAGCTCCAGAACGCCAGAACAGTCAATAACAGAAACGAGCAGTTGGTCGCGACGATGGCGGCCTCGGCGCGACTCAGCGGCAGAAGCAGTGTCGCGATGCCGGTTGTCAGGTAGGTGATGGCGTATGCGCCAATGCTCGCGGCCAACAGCCGCAGCGATTTGTCGATAACCACTTCATCGATGGCACGAAACGCGGAAAGCACGATGCGGACAGTAATGTCTAGACAACAGTGAGCGAGCCTAGCGCATCGTCACAACCGTCGCAGTATCAATTCGGTCACGACCGTCAAAAGCGCACGCCGAGTCCGACATCGACCAGCAGGAAGGTCTGCTGCGGTTGATAAGGGGCGAAGTGAAGATCCATTTCCGCCCAGGCTTCAGCAAAGCGGCCGAGCGGCCAGGAACGTAACGCGGAGACGTGCGGTCCCCAGCGATGCACGAACTCGCTGCCGCCCAGATCCTGATCGGGATAACCGAGGTGATAGGCCTCTTCGTAACGCGACGCGCCGATGGCCAGGTCGACGGGGAAATCTGTCGCGGCCCGCGTCACCACGAAATCGAAACCTTCGTAGTCGAGATCGTTGTCGCCGGTATTGCTGTCGATGCCCTGGGTCCGCTCGAACGAGCCCTTCAGATAACGCACTCGGAATTTATTGCCGGGCAGCGCCACCGACAGCGCGCCCATCTTGTGGCCGTTGACGTACACCGCGCCCTCGCCCGTCAGCATCGTTCCGACCCCGCCACCGCCCCACACGGACACGCGATCCGCATGCGCTTTGCCACTTATCCCCATCGCAGCGATGAACACCAGCGGAGGAAGGAATCGCGCGAGGGCCATGGCACCTCTCCTCGAGTGACGTCTCTTCGGTTGGACGCGACTTGCGCGTTAAATCGGTCGTCGTCGGCGAATTAACAAATGATGGACGCAAGCACCGGCCGCGAACTTCGAGCGCACGGCGCGGAACCTTCTGGTCTGTTCTCGATTGAAGCCTGCATGTCGCATGACTTTTTCGATGGAGCCCTCCATGAGCGAAACGACCGAAGATCTTGCATCGCGCCCGGGCGCTGGCGGCACGAATTTCAAACAGCGCATCGCGCGCGACGGCAAGCAAAAAATCGAGAGCGGAAAACGCGCCGCGGCCGACCAGATTGATGAGATTGCCGATGCCATCGATCTGGCGGGCTCGCAACTGGATGGGTCGCAACCGACGCTTGCTAACTATGCCGCCAAGCTGGCGGAAGGCGTCGGCGGTCTCGCGACTCGTCTGCGCGAAGACAGTCTCGAGGATTTGTATCACGAGGTTCGACGCCTGGCGGCTCGACACCCGGCAATGTTCGTGATGGGCAGCGCGGCGATCGGTCTCGCTATCGCGCGCTTCATGAGAGCAGAAGACGGCGCACACAGCAGCTCCAGCTCACATTGGTCAGACGACAGCGCGGACTTCAATTCCCGGCCGCGCGAATCGTCTGACACGCCGACTGCGGGAGTGTGAGCCATGGCTGCTTCACCGAGTCCAGGCGGCAGCGATCTGGGATCGATCCCGGGGCTGCTCACCCGACTGGCCGACGACGCGATGGCGCTGGCGCGCAATGAAATCGCACTCGCCAAAGCGGAAGCACGGGGCGTAGTCCGCGATGTGAAGCTGAGCGTCGCGCCATTCACCATCGCCGCTGGCGTATTGCTCATGGGCGCGATGACGCTGGTGGCAGCGGCGGTGCTTGCGCTTGCCGAAGTGCTGCGGCCGTGGGTGGCGGCGCTCATTGTTGCTGTCGCATTACTGCTGATCGGCTGGCTGCTGCTCAAAGCGGGCCAGCGCAAGTGGCAAAGCATCGGCGATCACTTCGATCGAACCCAGGATTCATTGCATAGAGACGCGACGCTGGTCGCGCGGAGGACTTCATGAACACTTCGACCCATCGGCACACCGCGGACCTGGAGCGCGAGGGCGATGAAATCCGCGCCGACATGGATCGTACCCTCGACGAAATCGAGCGCCAGCTATCGCCGCGCGAGCTCCTGGATCGGTCGGTCGAATTCGTTCGCGAGCATGGTTCGGATCTGATGAGAGAGGCCGGCGACACCGTGCGTCGTAATCCGCTGCCGGTGCTGCTCTCTGCAGCGGGGCTCGTTTGGCTCACCGCCGCCGTCGCGCGCTCGCGCTCGCAAAACGAGGGCTATCGTTCTCACATCGACGAAGACCTGGATTCCTTCGACGACTTCGCCGAGGGTCAGGGCTACGCGTCGCGTGAGTACTCGACGGATGACAGCACGCTTCGCAGAGCCGGCTCGCATTTCAACGAATTTGTTCGCGAGCAGCCGGTCGTGGTGGGCGCACTGGCATTGGCGGCAGGCGCATTGCTCGGAGCGGCGCTGCCCATGACCGAATATGAAAGCCGCACGATGGGCCCGGTTCACGATCGCGCCATGGCGAAGGTCAGCGAAGCCGGCCGCCGAGGGTATGAGAAAGTTCGCGAGGCGGTGGCGCCTGCAACGCGCGAGTCTGGAGATGAGGGCTCCCCCGATAACGTTCGTCCTCATTGAGGGAGCAGATCATGGTTGCAATGGCTCAACGATCATTCACTTCGGTGCCGACCTCCGGACGCCGGCGACGTACATCGCGGCGAGCGATAGATCCCGACACACTCAACCGTTCGCTGGGATGGTTCAGCATCGCACTGGGCGTGACCGAAGTACTCGCGCCCAAAGCGCTCGGACGTGCCATTGGCGTCGGCGATCACAGCGTCGCGATGCGTGTGTTCGGAATGCGTGAGATCGCGGCTGGACTCGGATTGTTGTCCGGCCGCGCTCCAGCGACATTCGCCATGGCCCGAGTCGCCGGCGACGTGATGGATCTTGCCATGTTGGGCGCATCGCTCAATTCGCCCCGCGCCAATCCCACTCGAATCGCAGCCGCAGTCACTGCGGTCGCTGGCGTCACGGCCCTCGATCTTTACGCGAGCAACCTCGATGCCCGAGCCGCCGTTCGCGACGCTTCGGCGGACACGCCACTGTCGGTGAGCATCACCATCAACAGCTCGCCCGAAAAGCTCTATGAGTTCTGGCGCAAGTTCGACAACTTGCCGCGCTTCACGCGTCATTTGCGTGCTGTCGAAACAATCGACGAACGCACCTCACGCTGGGTCGCGAACGGCCCCGGCAACACTCAAGTGCATTGGAAATCGGAGATCGTCGAGGACCAGCCGAACCGGTTCATTTCCTGGCGCACGTTGCCGAACTCGGAAGTGAATCATCGCGGCAGTGTCCGCTTCGAGCCGGCACCGACCGGACGCGGCGTCGTGGTACGAGTAAACATGCACTACGGCCGGCCGGACGGTCGTCTGACGGCCTATGCAGCGAAGTTGCTGGGTGCCGCGCCCGAAGCCGCCATCAGGGAAGATCTGCGACGTTTCAAACAATTGATCGAGGCCGGTGAGATTCCGACCACGCGCGGCCAGCCTTCGGGCGCCCGCAGCCTGATGGGCAAAGCATTTCGCCGTAAGCTTCCCGAGGAACGCGCATGAAAGCAGTATGTTGGCAAGGCACCGGCAAGGTCGCCGTGGAGCGGGTTCCCGATCCGCGCATTCTCAATCCGCGGGACGCCATCGTCAAAGTGACGAGCTCCGCGATCTGCGGCTCGGACGTGCATTTATATGACGGCTATGTACCCACCATGATGCGAGGTGACATCCTCGGCCACGAATTCATGGGCGAAGTGGTCGAGGTGGGCTCGGCGGTGAGCAATCTCTCCATCGGCGACCGCGTGGTCGTGCCCTTCCCGATCTCGTGCGGCAATTGTTTCTTCTGCGAGCGCGAGCTGTTCTCGCTGTGTGAGAACTCCAACCCCAACGCCGGCATGGCCGAGAAGTTTTGGGGTCACTCGCCGGCCGGCATCTTCGGCTATTCGCACTTGACCGGGGGCTACGCCGGCGGTCAGGCGGAGTATGTGCGCGTCCCGTTCGCGGATATCGGCCCGTTGAAAGTACCGAACCAGCTCAGCGACGAGCAGGTCTTGTTTCTAAGCGACATTCTGCCCACGGGCTACATGGCGGCGGAGAATTGCAACATCCAGCCGGGCGACACCGTCGCGGTGTGGGGTTGCGGACCGGTCGGTCTGTTCGCGATCAAGAGCGCGTTACTCCTCGGCGCCGGCCGGGTCATCGCGATCGACAGATTCGCCGAACGCTTGCACCTGGCTCGACAGGCCGGCGCCGAGATCATCGACTACGACCATGCGGACACGATGTCGACCTTGCGAGAGATGACCGGCGGACGCGGTCCCGACGCATGCATCGACGCCGTGGGCATGGAAGCGCACATGCACGGCATGCATGAAGCGTACGATAGGGTCAAACAAGCGCTGCGCATGGAAACGGATCGTCCTGGAGTCCTGCGCCAAGCACTGCAATCCTGCCGGAACGGTGGCACCGTGTCGGTGGCCGGCGTGTACGGCGGGCTGGTCGACAAGATTCCGTTCGGCGCCATCGTAAACAAGGCGCTCACGATCAAATCGGGCCAGACGCACGTCCACCGCTATATGAAGCCGCTGCTCGAGCGCATCGAAAAGGGCGAGATCGATCCTTCGTTTATCATCACGCATCGGGTCAGCATCGATGAGGTGCCGGATGCGTACGCGATGTTCCGCGACAAGCAGGATCAGTGCGTGAAAGTGGTGATCCGTCCGTCGTAACGCTCGCTGTTCTTTAGCGGCGAGCGTTCGGGTCTGGATTCCAGCGGGGTGCGCGCTTTTCCATGAAAGCTTTCGGGCCCTCTTCGAAATCCGGGTGAGCCCATTGTGACTTGAGCAGTTCCCAGCCCATCACCGCGGCGGCGGGATCGGCGAGTTCCGTGGCACCCCAGATGGCACGTTTGGTCAGCGCCATTGCTTGCGGCGAGTTACTGCACATCGCGTGAGCAAGCTCGCGAGCGCGAGCCAATGTCGCCGCCGGGCTCGGCTCCAGCAAATCGACCAGTCCGACGGCATGAGCACGCTCAGCGGACATTCGGTATCCCTTCCCGGCCAGCGCCATCAACAATGCAGCGCCAATGCCCGCGCGACGAACCACGCCGACTGATTCGAGCGCGGAGACCTGGCCGACACTCACATGCGTGTCCATGAACTCCGCTTGCGCACACGAAATGACGATATCGCTATCCGCGACGAAGTGCAGACCGCCGCCATTGACCAGGCCGTTGATGGCACAGATGACGGGCTTCGTGACGTGACACATGCGAGGCGAGAAACGATTGGCCGCGGCATACGATTGGTTCTGCAAACCACCCGTGCCGACTTTGAGCGCGGAGACATCCGCGCCCGTACAGAAGTGGCGCTCGCCGGCGCCGCTCACGATGGCAACGACGATGCCCGGATCGGAATTGACTCGCGCCCAAGCCTCTTCCAGCGCCGTCAGCAACTCCGGGCTGAGCGAATTGCCCCGGCCCGGCCGATTGAGCGTCAGCACCGCAACGCCGTCGGTCAGCTCGAATCGCAGCGGTGATTCATCCATGGAGTTGTGACTTCAATTGTGAGCGCAATTTGCTCGGCGTCGTGGAAAACCAGCGAAAACAGCTGCGTGAGAAAATCGACGGGTCCGAGTAGCCAAGCTTCTCGGCCACATGCTTGAAGAGCATGTCGTCCCGTTGCAGATAACGAAGCGCCACATCGCGGCGAACCGCGTCCTTGATGTCTTCGAAGGACGTGCCGGCCGCGCGCAGCCGGCGTTGTAACGTCCGAGGATGCACGCAGAGCTCTGCCGCAATCCGCTCGCACGTGCAGTTCTTGCTGTCGAGTCCCTGAAGCACTCGATGACGGACCTGAGACAGCAACGGTGCCTGCGTTTTCGGATAGCGCGTCTCGATGAACGAGGTCGCCATTTCGTAGACGCGGTCGTCCGGATCCACCACCGGACGTAACAGGTCCTGTTCGGTGAGCACGAGCCCATCGACCCGCTGACCGAACAGCACCTGACAGCCGAAACGCGACTGATAGTTCAAACGCGTCGACTGCTGCGCATGGCGGAACAGGATCTTGCGAACGCGTGCCACGCCCGCGGTGATCTCGCGAATATTCAAACAGGCGAGCATGAAGGCGTGCTCGATTGCCTGCGAACGCTCTTCGGGCTCCTGGAGCAGAATCTCCAGCCGCAGCAGCAACAGATGACGTTCGCGATCAGGCTCGAAACGAACCCGCGTCGCGAGCGAATACGCGTGGATGTGCTTGGCGCAGTAACCTATCGCCTGCCCCAGCGTTTTGGAGTTCTTCATCACCACGCCGATCGGGCCGATGGCTTTGTTTCCTCCCTGCAGCGCTGCGAGTTGCAGGCCGAAGTCGGGGCATGAGAGCGAATCAGCCGCGGACTGCATCACACGTAACAGCGAGCGGTATTCGATGACGGCATCGCGCGTCGTGAGCGCGTCGACGTCGATCTGCGCTTCTCGGAGTAACGCGTCCGGGTCGCCTCCGAGCTCGCGAACCAGCTCGGGAAAGCCGCGAAGCGCACTGGCGGCGACGATGGCCGGTGCGCCTTGCAGTTCGGGCATCATGACGCCGCACTCGCGGGCTGATAGCCAACGTACGCTGTTTCTTCCAGGAACGCTTCGAAGCCGAACGCGCCCCACTCGCGGCCATTGCCCGACATCTTGCAACCGCCGAACGGCGAATGAGGATCGAGCAGGTCCAGATCGCCGTTGAGACAGACCTGACCGGCGCGAATTCTCGAGCCGACCTCTCGCGCCTTCTCGAGGGTGCCGGCGTGCACGTAAGCGGCCAGTCCGTAAGGAGTGTCGTTGGCGATGCGCACCGCTTCATCCACGCTGTCGTACGGCTCGATCGCCAGCACCGGCCCGAAGATTTCCTCGCGCGCGATGGTCATGTCATTGGTGACATCGGAGAAGATCGTCGGCTTCACGTAGTAGCCCTGCGCGAGGCCCGCGGGCTTGCCGACACCGCCGACCACCAAGGTCGCGCCTTCGTCGATGCCCTTCTGAATCAGCTGCTGCACGCGGTTCCATTGCGAAGCATTGACCAGCGGCCCGACGAAAGCACCGCTATCCGGCGGACCGACCTGCAATGTCTCGGCCGTCGCTTTGGCGATGGCAACAACCTGCTCGAGCTTGGAACGCGGCACGATCATGCGCGAAGGCACCGAGCACGTCTGACCGGAGTTCAGAAACATATAACGTACGCCCGACGCGACGGCCTTCTCCAGATCCGCGTCTTCGAGAATGACGTTAGGGCTCTTGCCGCCCAGCTCCTGATGCACTCGCTTGACCGTGGCAGCGGCGTTGCGGGCCACTTCGACACCGGCACGAGTCGAGCCGGTGATAGAGACTGCATCGACTTCCGGATGACTGCTCAGCGCTGCACCGACCGTCGGGCCATCGCCGAAGATCATGTTGAACACGCCGGGCGGCACCTTCGCGGCTTCCATGATCTCCGCCAGGATCTGCGCCGAGAACGGCGCGAACTCGGACGGCTTCCACACCATGGTGCAACCGACCGCGAGCGCCGGAATGATCTTGGTGATGGCCAGCGAGATGGGCCAGTTCCAGGGCGTGATCAACGCGCACACACCGATAGGCTTCTTGCTCACCATCGTGATGCCGCTCAGATGATCGAAGGCATAGGTCTTGAGCAATTCGATGGCCACGTTGATGTGAGTTGCCGGCAGCGGTACTTGTGCCTGCTCGGCAAGCCAGTTCGGGCAGCCCATCTCGGCCGTGACTGCGGCTTGCAAATCGGCCTTGCGAGCTTCGAACTGCGCGGCCACTCGCTGTAACAGCTCGACCCGTTGCTCGCGAGTGGTGCGAGAGTAAGTATCGAATGCGCGACGCGCAGCGGTCACCGCGCGATTCACATCCTCAGCGGCGCCCATCCTGAGCTGTCCGGCGACTCGTTCCGTCGCGGGATCGATCACCTCGAACTTGCCGGTGCCGACCGGTTCGACCCAGCGGCCATCGATATAAAACTTCACGCAGTCACGCATACTGACTTACCCCCGCTCAGCGCAGAAACGCACGCAGATCGCGTTCGATAATGGATCGCGCGTCGCGCACGATGCGCGCGACGAGCTCGGCAACCGTGGGCACATCCTGGATCAGTCCCTGCGACTGGCCGGCCCACACCAGACCGGCATCGAGATTGCCGGTCTCCAGCAATTCTCGGCCCCGCGCACCGCGCACCAGCGGTGCAACGTCTTCGAACGTCGCGTCGGGTTGACTCAGACGTCGCACAACCTCGTCCGACACACTGTTCTTGCCGACGCGTGCGGTGTTGTGCAGCTTCCGGAAGATCAGGTTGGTGCCGCGTTCGTCGTTGTCGACCAGGAACTGTTTGACCTTGTCATGAATCGGCGCTTCCTGAGTCGCACAGAAGCGCGTGCCCATGTTGACACCTTGTGCGCCAAGCGCCATCGCTGCTGCCAGGCCGCGACCGTCGGCGAAGCCGCCCGATGCGATGACAGGAATTTTCACTTTGTCGACGGTCGCCGGAATCAAGATCAAGCCCGGCACATCGTCTTCGCCGGGATGACCCGCGCATTCGAAGCCGTCGATCGAGATCACATCCACACCCATCCGCTCGGCGGACAACGCATGGCGCACCGAGGTGCATTTGTGAATGACTTTGACACCGTTGGCTTTGAAGTCATCGACATGCTCCTTGGGCTTGGAGCCCGCGGTCTCGACGATCTTGATGCCGCTTTCGATGATGGCGCGTCGGTACTCCGCATAGGGCGGCGGCGTCATCGTCGGCAGAATGGTGAGATTCACGCCGAACGGCTTGTCCGTCATGCCGCGACAGCGCTCGATCTCCTTCGCCAGTGCTTCCGGCGTCGGCTGTGTGAGCGCGGTGAGAATACCGAGCGCGCCGGCGTTCGAAACTGCGGCGGCCAGCTCGGCTCGACCGACCCACTGCATGCCGCCTTGAACGATGGGATGCTCGATGCCGAGCAGTTCGGTGAACGTCGTCTTGAGCGCCATGGTTAGAGCGTCTCCACGATGGTGACGTTCGCCAGTCCACCGCCTTCACACATCGCCTGCAGTCCGTAACGCTTGCCTCGCGCACGCAAGGCGTAGATCAATGTGCTCATCAACTTGGCACCGGACGCGCCGAGCGGATGACCCAACGCAATCGCTCCGCCGTTGACGTTGAGCCGTTGCGGATCCGCCTCCAGCGCTTGCAACCAAGCCAGCGCGACCGGCGCGAACGCCTCGTTCACTTCATAGAGGTCGATGTCCTGCATGCGCAAGCCGCTGCGCTCGAGCGCACGACGAGTGGCGGGAATCGGAGTTTCCAGCATGATCACCGGGTCGCTGCCCAGCACCGTCATATGATGGACGCGTGCCAGCGGTTTGAGCCCGTGTTCCTTCAACGCACGCTCGTTCACGACCAACAAGCCCGCCGCGCCGTCGCACATCTGACTCGCGCTCGCGGCTGAAATGATCCCGCCCTCTTCCAAGAGCTTGACCGAACCGATCGAGGCCAGCGAGGCATCGTAGCGGATGCCTTCGTCCTTGGTGTGGAGGCCGTCTTTGCCTTCGACCGGAATGATTTCCTGCTTGAACGCGCCGGCGTTCGTAGCAGCGGCGGCTCGTTGATGGCTGAGCAGCGCGTACGCATCGAGCTGTTCGCGCGAGTAACCGTACTTCTGCGCAAGCATCTTCGCTCCGGTGAATTGGCTGAACTGCGTCACGCCATAGCGATGTTGAATGCGCTCGCTCCAAGGCCCGCCGAGGCCGGCATTCACGGCCAGGTTAGTCGGCGAACCCATCGGCACGCGACTCATGCTCTCCACGCCCGCTGCGATCACGATGTCCTGTGTACCCGACATCACCGCCTGGGCCGCGAAGTGCAGCGCCTGCTGGGACGAGCCACATTGCCGATCGATCGAAACGGCGGGCACGCTGTCCGGCAGTTTCGAGGCGAGGACGGCATTGCGACCGATATGAAAGCTCTGTTCGCCGACCTGGCTCACGCAACCCAGGATCACGTCATCGACCGCAGCCGGATCGATGCCGCTGCGATCGACGAGTGCGTTCAGAACCTCACCCGCCAGATCCGCAGGATGCCAGCCCGACAGCTGACCGTTACGACGACCGCCCGCGGTGCGAGCCGCGGCGACAATGAAAGCATCACTCATGAAGATTACCCGGCGCGCGTCAGCGCGGCATCGCTCAAATATTTGGTCGCGCTCCAGCCGCCGTCGACCGCGATCACTTGACCATTGATGAATGCACCGTCAGGCGAGCACAGCAGTGCCACCAGGCCCGCGACATCCTCAGTCGTGCCCGGACGCGCGGCGGGCGTCATCTCGAAGTTCATTCGTTTGAATCGCTCGCTGTTCCAGGCGTACTCGGTCATGCCCGTGCGTAACACACCCGGCGCGACCACATTCGAGCGAACGCCTTGCGCCCCGTACTGGGCGGCCATGTGCGTGGTGAGGCCGACGATGCCGGCCTTCGCTGCGGAATACGCACCGCCTCGTAGCCCACCGATCACTGCGAATGTCGACGCGATATTCACGATGGCCGCCTCACCCTTGAACGCAGCCAACGCCGCGCGGCAGTATCGAAACGGCGAGCGCAATAGCACGTTGAGAAACAAATCCAGATCCGCATCGGACGTCTCGTGCACCGGCTTCGGCTGACCGATACCCGCGTTGTTGACCAGGTAGTCGAGTCGACCGAATCGTTTCAAGGCCAGATCGACGGCATCCTGTGGCGCACTGTCATGCGTCACATCCTGTTGAATCGTTGCGAGCGCCGCGCCTTCAGGCAGAGCGGCCTGCAAACGTTGCAGTCCTTCGGGATTACGGCCGCTGCCGACGATAGCAACGCCCTTCGCAGCGAGACGCACGGCAATCGCACGCCCCAAGTCGCCACTCGCCCCAGTAATCAAGGCCACCGGCTGGGAGCTCATCATTCACCTCGAATCTTTGACGGCGGCCGCGCCAGATCGACCGAGGCCGCGAATTGTTCCTGACTGCCGCCCAACTCGGCCTGCAATGCACGGATACGATAGGTCCACAGATGCAATGGATACTCGAGCGTGAGACCCATCGCACCCGAGAACTGATGCAGATCGAAGGTGAGCTGTCTCGCCATCTCTTGCGCGTAACCGGCAGCGGCGGCCGCATCCGAAGCATCGCCTCCATCGGCAGCTCGCAACGTTAGAACGCGACACGCTTCCACGCTGGTCGCAGCCATGGCCAGTCGATGCTGGACGGCTTGAAACGCACCGATAGGTTTACCGAACTGCTCTCGCTCCTTGACCTGCCGCAGCGTGCGCTGAAGGGCCGCGTCCGCTGCTCCCGTGATCTCGGCGGCAATCGCCAATCGATAGCGCCTGCTCAACTCGTCAGCAGAGACATCGACCGCTTTCGCGCGCTCGAGCGCCGCAGGCGCGAGCACACCATACGGATACGCATAGTGTGTTGTGCACGCTTGAACGTCTTCAGGCTGCAGCTCGATCAGGCTCACTTGATCGTCGGCCAAGACGACGAGTGTGTTCGCGCCTGGCAGAAACCTAATCGGCCGAGTGGCAATACTGGCCAGACTCCCGCGCACGATTGCGATGGGCCGACGCACGGTCTCCGCCAATAGCGGTCCTATTAATAGAGAGCTGGCCGCCTCGACGCAGACTGGAAGCTTGCCAATGCCGATGGCAACGAGCGCCGCTTCGAGCGTCGAGTAACCATGCTGTGCCAGCGAAAAGAACCCCGCATCATGCAGCTGCTCTTCCAACGCCGGATCGACAATGTACCGATCGACGCAGCGCTCCGGCTCAGCCCCTTCGCCAGTGATCGCGACGAGCGCATCGAGCAGCATCGTCTGTTCTTCAGTGAGATCAAACTGCACGGGCGCGCTCCCTCGGCAGTTCGAGAAACATCTTGGCAATTAGATCGAGCTGAACCTCGGCGGCCCCCGAAGCGAGCCCCGCTGCGATGGCTCGCATGTGATGTGCCAGTAACAAGGGTGGTGCCGCCTCATGTAATCCGTCCGGCACAAAATCGAGGACGAATTCACAAACGGCGCGCTCTGCTGAAACCACCGCCCATCGTGCAAGCGAGCCTTGCCCGCGATCGGCACCGCGTTTGGCGCGTTGATCGACCACTCGATACACGAGCATGCGCGCCGCTTCTACAGCCGCGAGTGCTTGCCCCGCGCGGGCTTTGACCGAAATCGAATCGAGCTCACCGCGAGCCCGCAATATTCCAATCGCAGTGTCGAGCGCACGCCGCGCAAAGGCGTATCTCGGAATTCCGATCCGCTCGTTCGCGAGCGCATGCGTGATGATGTCCCACCCTTGCCCTTCGCCACCGAGCCGCTGCGCTTCGGCGACGAACACGTCGTGGAAGAACACCTCGTGGATGTCGCCTTCGCCGATCAGCGCCGGGATCTGCTGGACCCTGATGCCCGGGCTATTCATGGGGACGAGGAAGATGGCGATGCCGCCCTTGCGATCGGCGCTGGTGCGCGCGAGCAAGAAGCAGAACTCAGCTTCCGCCGCGTAGGACGTCCAGATCTTCGAGCCATTGATGACGTAGCCGCCATCGACCTTTTCAGCTCTCGTTCGCAATGAAGCCAGGTCGGAGCCGGCGTTCGGCTCGGAGAATCCCTGGCACCAGATGACAGTACCGGCGGCGATTCGCGGCAGATGTTCCTGTTGTTGAGCCGGCGACCCATAACGCATCAACGTCGGGCCGATCCAGTTCACATTCATATATTGCGGGCCGCGCGGCTCGCCGGCCGCCCACAACTCTTCGCCGATAATGAAATGTTCCCAGGTCGAAGCACCGCGCCCGCCGAACTCCACCGGCCAGTGCGGCACCAGCAGGCCCCGCGCCGCGAGCTTGGGACAGAACGCTCGCGAGAACGCCGTCTGCTCGGCCGATCCCGGACCTTCACGGGCGATGCGATCCCAATCGGCAGGCAAGGTCTCAGCGAGCACCGTCCGTATCGAATCGCGAAGTGCCAGATGCTCGGGCGTCCAACTGAAATCCATCGTGCCTCTAAGTCGCCGGAGACTGCTTGGGAGGAACCGCTCCAAGCAACATGATCGCGGAGATGATTGAAACGGCACTCACGGCGTAGAACGCCATCGTGTAAGTGCCTTGCTTGTCGTACAGCAGTCCGACGAGAAACGGCGACGCCGCAGCCACGGCATTGCTGAAGGGCATCAGCGCGCCAAGAATCGACGCGAATGCCGCCGGGCCGAAGTAATTGGCCACGGTGGAATGCCAGCAGGTCAACGCGGCGCCCGATCCAAAGCCGAGCAAGCCCGTGAATAGATACATTGCGGCCGCGCTCTGCGCGTGGGTCGCTACAAACACCGCTACTCCCATCATCACAATCGACACGGACCACGCGTACCGCGGCTCGATCCGGTCGCAGAAAAATCCGACGCTGAGCTTTCCAGCAATAGTGCACATCGCGAACAAGCCGAGCGCCGCAGCGGTCGCTTCAGCAGAGTGACCGAGATCGCGCAAGTGAGGAACGGCGTGGGCGATGGCGGCAACGGACGGCGCAGACTCGCCGACCGCGGCGACGCCGATGAGCCAGAACGCCGGCGTTCTCATCGCTTCACGAACCGTCCAGCGCTCACGAGTTCGATAAACCGTCGACGCGGATGTCACAGCTTGCTCGCTATCATGACTCGCCTGCGCCTGGGCGCCATCGGGCTGTTGACCCAGATCGGCGGGCCGATTTCTGACCACGAGCAACGAGATGGCAGCCGCAACCAGTGCAGCGACGAGCACCACGTACCAAGCCGCGCGCCAGTTGCCATCGGCCAAGGCAATCACTCGCGTCAGCAACGGCGCGAACAGCAACCCGCCAATACCACTCCCGGTCAACACCAACGCCAGCGCCAACGCGCGCCTCCTTTCAAACCATGCACTCGCACAGGTCTGTGCCGGAATCAGGGCCCCGAAGGCGCAGCCCAATCCCAGCAGCAGTCCGTAAGCAACCACATACTGCCAGCCCTGACTCACCCAGGAGGCGAGCAGGATGGAGCCAAAGGCGACAAAAAGAGAGCCGATACACAAGGACAGGCGCGCCCCCAGCGAGTTGATGACTCGCGCGACCAGAGGCGCCCCCAAACCGACCGACAGCACGAAGACCGTCGAGCCCAGACCGAGAGTCCCGCGACTCAGGCCGAGCTCTTTAGCCATCGGCGCGTTGATCACGCTCGCGCCGACATACGCCACACCCAGATTGACGGAAACGATGGCCGACAGCGCGGCCAACAACTTCCAGCCAAAGAACTTACCGGCATCCGCCATCGACAGCTCCAATGAACTCGCGGAGAAAGCCGGAGTATGTGGCTGGGACGACATCGGCGTCAGGCGCTCTTCTTCTTGCCGTAACCGAAATCGTGCTCGGTGCCGGTCGCGTTGATGATCATGGCCCACAGCGACCACCAGCTGATGGCCATCGTGAACTCCAGGGCGCCCTGCTCGCCATACTGCTTCACGACGCGCTTGAACAGCTCATCGGACACTTCGCCGCTGCAGACCGCGAAGGTGTACTCGATCACCAGGCGTTGTTCGTCGTCGAACACGTTGGCCGTCTTCCAGAACGGGATGCACGCCTGCTGTTCCATAGTGATGCCGGCCGCCTCAGCGCCACGCATGTGCGACTGAAACGAGAAGTGACACTTGAAGTGCACATTCAACGTCTGCACCGCCAGTTCCTTCACCGCCTTCTGCTGTGAAGTCCAGGGCATCTCGCGAACGATGTAGTCGCTGAGCTGGATGAGGCGCATCGCCAGACGCGGATCGCGCGCAACCGTCGCGAACGCGGCGCTCTTGCCGGGAATCTCCGGGTTCGCGTTCCCAGGAAACATATGGTTGAACAAGTCCTGCACCGCCTGTTTGGTCGCGGCGTCAGGCGTGCCCTTGAAATCGGACGGCGGAAAATCGGAGGGCTTGAAGACGAGTTGGAGTCGTGCCATGAATGAATCTCTCACTGAAAGGTCGGCGGTCCCTCGCCTGCGATGTTCCCGCGTCAGAAGTTGTATTCGGCCTGGAGCACGACTTCGCGCGGACGGTTGAACGTTGCAACGAACTGGGTCGGCGGACCGCCCGGCGCGCTCGACGAAGCGATCATGTAGTACTCGTTGGTCAAGTTGCGCCCGATCAACGACAGCTTGAAGCGCTCGTCGTCCGGCATCAGATTGATGGCCGCGTTCAAACGCCAGAACGCGTCTTGAATGCCACCCGGATGATTGTCGGTGTGCGCTTGATAAGAGTCGCTGTGAGCGGCGTCGATGGAGAAGTCGGCGATCCATCCGGCAGTGAACTGCGCGCGATAGTCGGCGCCGATGCTGAATGTCACATCAGGCGCGCGAACCAGCGCGGTGCCGGAAAGATCTTGCGAGCCGCCGACGCAACCGAGCGCCGCGGTCTGCCCCGCATAGCACGGCGCAGTACGATAGTTCGTGTAGCGTGCGCGGTTGTAGCCGACGTTGCCGTTGAAAGAAAGATTGTCGGTGGCCAGCCAATTGAACGAACCCGCGACACCTTCGGTGCGCGCCTCGGCGGCGTTACCGATGTTGAAGCTGAGCGTCGACGAATCGAACGACGCCACTTGCAGACCGTCGTACTCATACCGATACGCCGTCACATCCAGTCGCAGAGTGTCCTGGAGCAACGTCGACTTGTAGCCGATCTCGAAGCCTTTGCTCTCTTCCGGACCGAACTTCACGCTGTCCGCGGTGAACGCCCGTTGCAGAATCGCGCCGTTCGACAGGCCGCCGGATTTGAAGCCGGTTTTATAGGCACCGTAGATGGTCTGATCCGGCGCGGGATGCCAGGTCAGGGTGACTTCCGGAGAAACATTGTCATCGTCGTAGCTGGAATGCAGAACATCGCCCACCGGCCGCAGGTTCAGCGTGGTGACGCCGATCGAAAGATTCTCGAAGTCGCCGTCCTTCTCTTCATGCGTGTAGCGCGCACCGGCCGCGAGCTCCAACGCGTCGGTGATGTTCCAGCGCAGCTGCGCGAAGCCGGAATAGCTTTCGCTGTCGACCTTCGCCGCCGTTTCGAACGTGGTCCAGTTCTGCGCCATGACGTTGAAGCCGCCATGAAACAAGTCGGCGGCATTGAACCAGGGACGGCGCGACTTCTCGTAATACAGGCCGCCCATGAAATTGAGCGGGCCGTCGAACTCGGTATTCACGCGCACTTCCTGCGTGAACAGGTCGTAGTCCTCGTGCTGCGTGCTCCACAGCAGCGAGAACGGCGTATAGTCGGCGTTGTTGCCGCCAGTGACGGTCTGATCGTAGTAACCGGTCGTCGACGTGAGCGAGACTTTGTCGAACTCCTTGTTGAGCGTCAGCGCGCCCAGCACGAACTTCGAATCGTAGTAAGGCAGGCCGTTGTTACCGTACGGATAGTTGACGGCGTAGACCGCCGGCAGCGATGCTTCCGCCTTGCGTTGATTCTTCGCGCAATCGGCGTAAGGCATGGCGATGCCTGCGATGGTCGGCACCGTCTGGCCCCCGGTGCAATACAGCTCGACGTATGCGTTCATCGCATTCATCGACTGCTTGTCCCAGGTCACTTTCAAATTCGCATTGAAATCCGAGCTCGGCTCCCAACGCAGCGTGAGACGGCCGGAATAGTTCTCGCCATCGGGACCTTTGTTACCGAAGGTCGCGCCGGGCACTGTCACACCGGGATGCAAAGGATCGGCGACGGGTTGAGCGACGTTGTCGATCCAGCCGTTCATCGCGCTGCCTCGGAACGCCAGTCGCGCCGAGAACGTGTCCGAGATCGGCCCCGACACCATGCCTTCGACGTAGCGCTCCTCGGCTTCCATCTCGTAGCCTGCTTTGACGCTGCCTTCGAAATGATCGGTGGGATCGCCGCTGCGCAGGGAGATCACGCCCGCGGGAGAGTTCTTACCGAAGAACAAAGACTGGGGACCCGCCAGGACTTCCACCTGCGCGATGTCATACACACTCGAATTGATGACGCGGCCACGGCTGAGCGGCACGCCGTCGATGCTCACCGCCACGCTTTGATCGAGTCCAGCGTCGGTGCCCGAAGAACTGATACCGCGGATAGTGAGAAAGCCGCCGGTGCCGTTGGTGTTTCGCCCGATCATCACTTGCGGGGCCAGCTCGGCGACTTTACTGAGGTCGGTGGCGATATTGCTCTCGAGCTGCGTCGGCGTGATCGAGGAGATCGCGACTGGCACGTCCTGCTGAGATTCGGCACGCTTACGCGCCGTGACCACCACTGTTTCCAGGCCGACACGACCGCGCGCCTGAGTATCGTCTGTGGTCTCGCCAGGCGCGACCTGAGCGACGGCGCCGGCGGTCTCGAGCAATGCGATGACGCCAACCAGCAGTCGACGCGAATGTTTGTACATGACTCCCCCGAAAAATTGACCGAATACTTGCAATATTCATCGTCAACTGCGGTCCTTGTGACATCCGCACCCGTCGCAGTCGCTCGCGTCGTCATCGTGGACGACCTTATCGCCGATCCCTTCGATTGTAAACTGTCGACACTTTGCTAAAGCAAACCGCGCGACTCTCGTTGACTGATCACCTCGCTACCTTCGCTACACTCTTGCGCGCACGTTTCTTTGCCGGCGTCGCAACCTGTTTCTCGCTGTCCTCAGCGAACTCCGCCGACAGCGATTCGATGCGTGCGTGACTGATGTGTTCGCGCATCACCGCCTCCGCCGCGACCGGATCGCGACGACGAAGCGCCGCGATGATCTGCTTGTGCTCCTCCACGACTCGCAATGCAGTCTCGCGCGTCGTGACCGCCACCGAGCGATGCACCTTGAGCAGGAAGTTCACCTCTTCGGTGAGCATCTTGCTGAGTCGCTCGTTGCCGCTGCCCACGATGATGCGGGTGTGGAAATCCAGATCCCAGGAGTCGTAGTCCTCCCCTTTGCCCGGCTTGTGCTTGTAACGGGTCAGCACCTGCTCGAGCGCGTCGATATCCGCATCGCTCATGTTCTTCGCGGCCAGACCGCACGCCAGACCCTGCAACACTTCCTGAACCTGCAGGATCTCCGACACATCCTTGCGTGACAGCGCCACCACTCGCACGCCGATGTTGGTGGTGCGCTCCAGAAGCTTGCGCCCCTCCAGACGACGAATCGCCTCTCGCAGCGGGCCCCGGCTGACGCCCAACGACATCGCCAGCTGTAGTTCGCTGAGCTTGCTGCCCGCCGTCAACTCGCCGCTCAGAATCGCGGCCTCGAGTCGCTCGGTGACGCTGTCGACCAGCGAATGCGCACGCACCTTGTTGTTTAACAATCCATTGATCTCCCGAAGTGCCGACCTCCCGTTCAATGCGACTTCCTGGCGGCCTTGGCATCGTAAATCGTCTGCGCGGCCGTCAGATCGTCGAGCACGGGCCCAACGAGAGAATGATCTTGCATCCGTGCGTAGTACTCAAGCAGCGGCTCGTGCGGCTCCAGCAGGTCCTCCTCCACGCCCAGCATCCGGGCGATACGAGCGCTCAGATGCAGCGACGGCGGCAGGACGCAGTCGGCCAGCGACACCGCCGCATCCGCTTTCGGCAACGGCGTTTTCATGAAATGCGCCAGCGACGCCAGCCCCTGCTTCCAGCGCGTCAGCTCATTCTCGACGGTCCGCTCATCGCGCGTCGCCGGATTGAGATGTGGAAACAGCCGGATGACGGGCGCCATGATGTACAGATCCACCACGCGAATCGCCACATCCACCCGGGCGCGCTGCTCCGGCAGATTCGGTAACAGCGACGGCATCAGGAAGCGGGCTTCGAGATAGTTGAGAATGCTCTCCGACTCCGGAATCGCTTCACCGGTCTCGGTGATGAGCAGCGGAATCTTGCCGATGGGGTTGAGCGCCAGATATTCGGCTGACTTGACCCCACCGGCCGGCGGGCGCACGCACTCGAGCTCGAGCTGTTTGGCACGCGCGGCGATCAGCACGCGCGCACCAAAGGGAGATTCAGGCGTTGTGATGAGTCTCATGCGCCCTCCGCTTCCGGTTAGTAGCCGCTGCCCTTGGTGATCGGCGCCGCCTGAGCCTGCGCAGGCGCCTGCGCCGCGGGCACACCGAGGTTGTCGCCTTCTTCGCCGTACCACGTTCGGAACTCAGCGAAGCCAGGCAGCTCAGAGAACGATTGGACCGATGCTTTGTCGACGACGACGTGGATCAGCGCGGGCTTGCCGGACTCCAACGCACGTGTCACCGCCGGCCCGATGTCCTCAGCCTTCTCGACATATTCACCATGAGCGCCGAAACTCTCGGCCGTCTTGTCGAGACGAACCTGCGTGTTCCACTTGGCTTCGGTCGCCGTGCAGTCCGGACCGAAATTCGCTTTGTACGAAGCGACCTCGATGCCCCACGCGTAATCGACGGCCACGATGCAGATGACCGGCAGATTTTTGCGAACGGCCGTTTCGAGCTCGGAAATGTGGAACAGGATCGAGGAGTCACCGGTCAGCAACACCACTCGACGCGTGTTGCCGACTGCAACTTGTGCGCCGACGGCATAGGGAAGGCCGGGGCCGACGGCGCCGTAGTTCGAATTCCACATCAGATCGCGAGGCGGGTTGTGCATCAGCGCGCCGAAGTACATGCTCGACGCGCCACCGTCGCGAACGATCACGGCGTCCTTCGGCAATACTTTCGTTGCTTCCACCGCGAGACGAGCGCCATGGATCGGCGTCGACTTCGTGGAGACTGAATCCACCAGTTGTTTCTGCTGAGCGGCGTGGGCCTTGCTCCATCCCGCCAACTCTTCGGGTACCTTGCGCTCGGTCTTGATCGCTGCGCTCAGTTGTGGAACGACATCGCGCAGATCGCCCACCAGCGGCACATCGATGGGACGGTTCACACCGATGGCCGTCGGATCGCGCTCGATATAAATCCACTGACGCTCGACGTTGCCCTTGCTCCAATGACGGCCGCGACCATAGTGCAGCGGCTCGCCGAGCTCGGTACCGATGGCAACCACCGCATCGGACTTCGCCACGATTTCGGAAGCGACCGCCGAGCCGTACGGGAACGTGCGATCGTCCAATCCTTCGATGACCGCCTGACCGCCCGTGGTCTGAATCACCGGACACGCCAGCTTGCGCGCCAGCTCCGCCACTTCGCGATGCGACCGTGACACGAACGCGCCTTGGCCGACCAACAGAATGGGATGAGTCGCACGCTTCAACAGCGCGGCGGCATCGTTGATCGCATCGTCGCTGGCGCGCTGATGCACCAGGCGATAACGATGCGGCGCCGGCGCGGGCGGCAACGTGAGATCCGCCTGCATGACACTCAGCGGCAGCTCGATATAAACAGGACCCGGCACGCCGCTCAGCGCGCGACGAAAGGCCTCGTGCACGATTTCGTCGACCTGCTCGGGATATTCGATGATGCCCACATACTTCATCGCACCTTCGAACAGCTTCGGCTGACTCAGGTACTGCATCTTGCCCCGGCGCACGCGCTGCTCATACAGACGATGACGCTGGCCCATGATGAAGATCGCCGGCACGTTTTCCTTGGCGAGATAAATCGCGCCGGCGGCCATGTTGGCGACGCCCGGACCTTTGTTGACACCGAGCACCGCCGGCTTGCCGGTCAGTCGATACACGCCGTCGGCCATCAAAGCGCCCGCCTGCTCGTGATGAGGGGCGATCACTTTCATGCCGCGCGCTTCCGCCGTCATGAACATGCCGAACAGGCCGGGATCGGGAATGCCAAAGATCGTATCGACGTCTTCGGCCTGTATCAGCTCAATGATGCGCTCATGAATTTTCACGTCGACGGACCTCCTGTGGTACGTGCCTATGATCGCCAAATCCGACAAAGTGTCAACAGTTTACACATTACGATTTGGGCACCCCTTCGAGCCAGAGATAACAACAAAAGAATTCCCCCTCCCGTCCGCGGGAGGGGGCCAGGGGTGGGTCTTCCGCAACTACGCGCCGGGCAGATTGATCTGACCGTCGATCAACAACGTCCGGTAATCCGCCGCTTTGAGCCGGTGCGCCACGGCCGCTTGATATTCATCGCTGCGGTACCAGGCGCGGGCATCCTCCATCGAAGGAAAGCTCAGGATGACGGCGGTCTCGGCGGGCGGTCCCTCGAGGACTTCGAACTCGCTGTTCTTGGCCACGAAGCTCGCCTTCTGCGCTGGCGCCAGCGGCGCCAGCTGGAAGTACTTTTCGAAATGCTTGGGCTCGACGGTCTTGTTACGAATGATGACGACGTAGGCGGTCATGATCGGAAACTCCTCGACTGAAACTCACATCTTGAACGTGGCACGCAACCAGACTTCACGACCGCGCTCCGCCACGCACGACGCTTCGTCGGAACCTGCAGGTCCCGGCAGCGCCGCGCCGGCAACCTGGCCGCCGAAAAACACGCCGTTCTGCGAATTCGAGTTGAAACAATTCGCCGCGGTGATCTTGTCGTTGAGGTTGTTACCGATCAGCGCCAGCTCCCACTTCTCTCCGGCCTTGAGCGTGACGTTGGCACCGGCCTTGATGTAGTCGTCCTGGAAGAAGCCAGGCGCATTGATCAGGTTGAGCGAGTACTTCGAGGAGAAGCTCGCCAGCGTGCCGAAGCTCAGTCGCAATGTATCGCCGAGCGACATCTCATAATCGAAGCCCAGCGATCCCATCCATTCGGGCGCGCGGACCAGCGTCTCGCCTTCCAGGTCCTGCGAGGTGTAACGACCGGTCGCCGGATTCAGCAGCTGATCGCAACCTTGACCGATGGTCTGGCCGTTGCCGCAAGGCGCGTTGGGGAAGGACGCATAGCGTGCGTGGTTGTAGTTCACCGCCGCCTGCACGCTGAAGCCGGGCAGGCTGAACGGCGCGAAGGTCGCATCCATGTCGACGCCATAAACATTGGCCGACGCTGCATTGAGCGTGCGCAGGATCAACGCGCCGGTCGTACCGGAAATCTCGTTGGCTCCGACTTGCAGATCCGAATACTTGTAGTAGTAAGCGGCCGCGTTGAACGAGAACTGACGATCGAGCAGCCGGCTCTTCAAGCCCACCTCGCCGCCCTTCACCTTCTCGTCGTCGAACGAGCCGGCCGTGGTCGGAGTCAGGAAGATGACGCCGTTGAACGAGCCGGACTTGAAGCCGGTCTTGTAAGCGGCAAACAAGGTGAGATCGTCGGTCGCCGAGTATGTCAGCGTCACTTCCGGCGAAACGTTGGTCGCTTCGATCTCCGGATCCAGCAGCACCGATTTGCCCACCGGACCGTTGGCGGCGTTGTAGTTGTACTGCTCGTGCGAGCGCTTCTCACGCGTCCAACGCGCGCCAGGCGCGAGTTCCAGATCCGGCGCGATCTTCCAGACCACCTGGCCGAAGAACGAGATCGAGTCGATGTCGATGTGATGAGCGAAATTGTTCAACGTGTCGGCGAGGCCCAGGACCGTGTTGCCTCGCAGGCGTACGGCGGTCTTTTGCATGCCGTCCTGATAGAAGCCGCCCAACGTAAAGTTGATCGGGCCGTCATAGTCCGAGGCGAGCCGGAATTCCTGAGTGAACTGATCGCTGTCGAAGTCGCTGTCCGAGACCAGCGCGGAAGCGCCGCCGATCACGCTGGCGAGATACAGATATTCCTGATTCAACCAGTAGTAACCGGTCAACGACGTGAGCGTGAGATCGTCGCCGAAGTTGAAGTTCTGCTCCAGCGAGGTGAGCAGCTGCTTCTGAGTGTTGAACGGCTTGCCGTTGTTACGCAGACCGGTGAACACCGCCGGGTCCGGCCAGGCGACGCGAATGCTTCGATTGATCTTGCAATCGTCGCCGGCGATGAAAGAGATATTGCGCGGAGCCACGCCGCCCGTGCCGTCCGGACAGTAGCCCAGCTCATTCGCGGGCCAGGTGCCCTGCATGTCCGTGTACTGATAGCTCGTCTTCAGCTTGGCGCTGTAGCTGCCCTCGGGAGTGAACAGGGCCGTGCCGCGCACGATCACATCTTCCGTCGGCGTGACGCGTCGATCGGTGGGATTGATGCTCGCCAGTCCGGGAATGACTTCCGCATCGTTGCGGAAATAGCCGTTCTGATCCGAGTAGCGCGCCGCCAGTCTGAGTTTCACCGAATCCGAGACCGGCCCGGAGATCATGGCCTCGGCAATCTTCTCCTCGGCTTCGTATTCATAGCCGACGCGAGCGGTGGATTCGAAGGTGTCGGTGGGATCGACGCTGCGCAGGGAGATCACGCCGGCCGGGCTGTTCTTGCCGTAGAACAACGCCTGCGGACCTTTCATCACTTCGACCTGCGCGACGTCGAACATGCCGATGCCATACGCCAGACCCTGCGTCAGTTGCAGGCCGTCGACGTTGAGCGAAATCGAATTGTCGACCGTCGCATTGTTCGCGGTGGTGCCGATGCCGCGGATGGACACCTGCAAGCCGTTCGCCGCCAGCGAAGTGCCGATCAACAAGCCCGGCACGCGCTGGGCCACGGTGTACAGATCGTCCGTCGCATGCTGTTCGAGCGATTCCTGAGTGATCGCCGTCAGCACCACCGGGACTTTCAGAATCGATTCGTTCTTTTTACGCGCGGTAACGATGATGCTTTCGAGCGTTTCGGTCTGCGCGGCGGCTTCGCCAGATGAAGTCGTTTGTGCCTGAACAGCGGCGGCGCTGCCCGTGGCAAGGCATCCGCACACCAGGTGCGTAACGAGTTTGCGTGTTCTCATGATCTCCCCCAGAAAATTGTCAACTGTCAACAGTTAGCGTTAAATGCAAGCCTTACGTCGTGCCCAGCCTACGTAACTCCCGTGGCGACGCGAGAAACCAGCGCACGCAGCTGCGCGACAGCACCGACGCCTCGGAGTACCCGAGCATCTCGGTCACGCGCATCAACGAAATATCCGGCTGCTGCAAGTAACGCAGCGCCATGTCTCGGCGGACCGAATCCCTTAGGGTCTCGAATGACTTCCCTTCCCGGCGCAACTTCCGCTGCAAGGTGCGACGATGCAGTCGCAGAGCCGCCGCCAGCGACTCCTGCGTGCAATTTCCTTCGACGAGCAGCCGCGCGATGTGAATTCGCGCCGGCGTGGTCAGCGGCATCACTCCCTTGCGGCAGCGGCGCTCGATAAAACTCGTGGCCATTTCGTAGAGCTGTCGGTGCGAAACCTGTTCAGCACCGAACTCCACACCCACGGCATCGCGAAGCTCATGAGGACTTCCGCCCAGACGAGTGACGATCTCGTCGAAGCCGCGCAGCGAATCGGCGCACACCAGCGTGGAATCCCGGCTCATCGTTGCAACCCTCTCACGCCACCAGTCGCAGCCCAGGCCTGGGCCACTGCGCTTCGAACAACTGACCGTAGCCCGACAGCGTGATGTACGCCGTGCGCATGCTCGGGCCGCCGAAACAAATGTTGGTGCAATACCCTTCCGGCGCCTCGTAGAACTCGATGAGCTCTCCGTCCGGCGAGAACACGCTGATTCCACCGCGCACCAGCGTGGCGACACAGATGTTGCCGCTCGCTTCCACCGCCAGCGAATCGAAACGTTGATAGCCCGGCAGGCCCGCGACCAGCTTGCCGCCATTCGGCGATGGGAACGACTGCAATTGCAATTGACCCGGCTCGATCACGGGATACGACCACAAGCGACTCGTTTCCGTTTCCGCGACGTACAGCGTGCGCTCGTCAGGCGACAAGCCGACGCCGTTCGGCGTCAGCAACGGGAACGCGGCGCGTCGAATGAAACTTCCGTCAGTGCGTGCGTAGTACAGCGCGCCGAGCATCAGACGGTCGGCGAACTTCTTGCCGAAGTCTGTGAACCAGAAACCGCCGTGTGAATCGAACACGATGTCGTTGGGCCCGTGCAGCGGCACGCCGTCGCAATGGGTATAGAGCGCCTCCACCTTGCCGGTCGAGAGGTTCACTCGCTGAATGCTGCCGCCTTTGTAATCGGACGCTTCGCCCGTCGGTCGAGTGAAGCCATCGTCGGTACGCCAGCTGAAACCGCCGTTGTTACAAACGTAGCAGTGACCATCGGGACCGATGGCCGCGCCGTTCGGACCGCCGCCCAATTCCGCGACGACCTTCACGTCGCCGCTGGGCAACCATCGCTTCAAACAACGGCCCGCGATTTCCACGAACAGCACGCTGCCATCCGGCAGGGCGATCGGCCCTTCTGGAAATCCCAGCCCGGATGCGACGACACGGCCCTGCAGCTTCGGCATACCGATTCCCCCGACCCTACTCATATATATGCGTGCCACGAGCGACACTGACACGCTCCCGTGCCCAAGAACATTTTCTGTGCCGTCGTCGCCCCATCGTCATGCTGGCTCAGTCTTTGGCACCGCTGGGCAACTCGATGGCCCTGTCTACGACTTCAATCACCGCCGGAAAGTAGCGCCCGGACCAACCGTTGGTTGCCGTCGCCGTGTAGTAGCGTTGCGCGAGCTGCGTGGCATGCGCCGACACGCCCACCTGCTCCGCCAACTCGAGCACACAGCTGATGTCCTTCAGCACGTACTCAGGAGAGAACGCTTTATCCGGGAACTGTCGCGGCAACATCGCTTTGCGCGCGTGATTGCGTAACGCGAAGCTGTCGCCCGATCCCTTGGAGACCGCCTCGATCAGCACCTCCGGTCGCACGCCACCACGAGCGCCGACCACCATCATTTCAGCGATGGCGACGGTGTTCTCGAACAAGAGCGCGTTGTTGACGAGCTTGACGACCTGACCGCATCCCACGGCGCCACAGTGCGTGACATCCGATCCCATGTAACTCAACAAAGGCGCGATACGTGCGAACAGCGCTTCGTCGGCACCGACCATGATGCTCAACTCGCCGCGCTGTGCCGCCTCTCTCGTACGAGCCACTGGCGCGTCGGCGAATGCAACGCCCTTCGATGCCAGACGCTCGGCCACGTTGCGAGCACCGGCCACCGTCGTTGTGCTCAAGTCGATGATGATGGCCGGACGCCGCGATCCGCTGGCCAGCCCTTCGGCACCGAGACACACTTGTTCAACCTGCTTATCGCCAGGCAGCGACAGAAACACGATGTCCGCGCGCTGTGCAATCTCAGCAAGCGTTTGAGCGCGAGTCGCTTTGGTTCCTTCCAAGCCAGCGAACGCAGACGCGTTCATATCGAACGCGATCACGTCGCCAGGATGTTTGAGCGCAATGTTTCGACACATCGGCGCGCCCATCACGCCGAGACCAACGAACCCGATCGTCGTAGCGGATGCAGCGCTCATGACTCAATCCATCCACATGCCGCCGCTGATATCCAGCGACGTGCCGGTGATCCAGTTGGACGCGGGCGAGCACAGAAACAAGGCAGCTTGCGCGATGTCCTCGGCGTTGCCGTAGCGTCCCAGGGGAACCGTGGCATTGGCCGACGGCGCCTGATTGCTCGTGACATTCGCCCACATCGCAGTTTCAACCGGACCCGGTGCGAGCGTGTTGGCGTACACACCGTGCGGAGCGCCGGCCTTCGCAATCCAACGCATCATTCCATGCACGGCCGCCTTGGATGCGACGTACGCAGGACCTGACGCGACACCGCCATTTTTCGCGGCAATCGAGCCGCACGCGAGAATCTTGCCGTAGCCTTTCTCGCACATGATGGGAAACAACTTGCGAGCCGGGTTCACGACGCCGAGCACGTTGACGGAGAGCATCGAATTCCACTCTTCGTCCGTGCTCTGCGCGAGCGGCGTGCGAGCGATCACACCAGCACACAGCACGAGCACGTCCACCTTGCCCTGCCGAGCCAACACGCCGTCGATGACCTTATCTGTGTCGGCGCGCGATGTGACGTTGTACTGGCGATATTCGATCCCGGGGCCGATGTCTTCGTGCTCGCTGAGATCGGTGGCGATGACGCTTGCCCCCGCGGCCTTGAAGGTATTGGCGACCGCGCGCCCCATGCCACCAGAACCGCCGGTGATCAAAACCACTTGCCCGGCCAGACTCGGCGGTCCGCTCAGATGCTGCGCCATAACTCTCTACCCCTGAACCTCAAAAAATAAACCGGCCTAGACGAAGCTCGCCTTGGCCGACATCGCCAACTCGCCCTCGGGCCCGCGCGCCCACAGCGCCAATGTGCCATCGTCGTCCGCCTGCCCTTCGAGCTGGAATGCGCGACCGACGAACAACGGAGCGACGCCCCGAAAATCAAACCCTGCGAGGCGTCGACCGCCACCATGCTCCACAGCGAACTGCTGTAACAGCGTAGCAGTGAGCGGTCCGTGCACGACCAGGTCTGGATAGCCCTCTTCGTTGCGAGCATAGGCTTGATCGTAATGAATACGATGACCGTTGAAGGTCAGCGCCGAATATCGGAACAAGAGTGTCGTATCCGGCACGACACTGCGACTCCACTGCGCCACGCCGTCGTAACGCTGCGGCTGGGAATCGGCACTCGACGTGGTCGCCTCGCGAAAGACCAGATCCTGTTCCTCCGAGATGCACACCGTGCCGTCGCGAGCAATTGTGTGCTCAACGGTGACGAACACCAACGAGCCGCGCTTGCCGGTCTTGCTCTCGATCTTGAGGATGCGACTGCGCCGTTTCGCTGTCGCGTCGATGGGCAATGGCGACAAGTAACGGATACGACTGCCCGCCCACATGCGTCGCGGCTGTTCGATGGGCGGCAGGAAACCGCCGCGCTGAGGATGACCATCCACACCGAGTGAACTGGCACGCGCCGTGGGATTGAAGAACAACCACTGCCAACCCGGCGGAAGTGGCTGTCCCGCTTCCGGGACGGACTCGAGATCGAGCGTGGCGGCCATGGCCCGGGCCGCGGACACAGAAATCCGGTCGTCAGTTTCCTGTTCCCGGCCGATCCAGGCTTGCAGATCCGTGGACACCCACACCCCCGTCAATGCGATTCATGGAGCGAGCGCTGAAGCGCTTGCCTAGGAACAATATAGAATGCATTCTATATAAAAGGAATCCCCCGGAGCCAAATAGATCGCCATGCAACTCTCTCCCCTGGCCGGTCGACGGGTCATCGAGCTCGGCACCATGCTCGCCGCCCCGTTCGCCGCCCACATCCTTTCGCAGCTCGGTGCCGAGGTCATCAAGGTCGAGCCGCCGAGCGGCGATCCAACCCGGAGCCTGGTTCGTGGTGGCCCGAGCGGCACCTTCATCGCCTACAGTCACGGTAAGAAAAGTGTCTGCATCGACCTGTCGAAGCCCGAAGGTCATGCGGCTTTTTGTCAGTTGCTGAAGACCGCCGATGCGTTGGTCCACAACCTCTCCCCCAAGGCGGCACGCAAGCTGAAGCTCACGCGCGCGGACTGCGAAGCTGTCAATCCACGACTCGTTTACTGTCACATTCGCGGTTATGCAGCCGGGCCTCAGGAAGACGATCTCGCTTCCAATCCGGTGGCCGAAGCTTCCACAGGTGTGATGGAAGCGAATCGCATCAATGGACGTCCGAGCCGCCTCGGACCTTCGTATCACGATCAGTTCGCGGGCGCGTACGCCGTCATTGGCATCCTCGCCTCGATGCTGAACTCACGCGAGAAGAACATCGCGGCCGAGCCTGTCGAAATCGGTTTGTATGAAACGGGATTGCACGTCGCCTCGCGCGATCTCGTAGGAATTCAGCTGAAAACACAGCTTTTGGGCCGCCCCGAGCGCGAACCGCATGGTGAGTTCAGCATGCCCGGCTACGGTGCCTATCAAACTTCCGATCAGCGTTGGATCTACTTGTTGATGCTCACAGACACGCATTGGTTGAAGTTTTGCCAGGCCATGAGTTTGCCGATCGACGACGCCCTCGCCACCTTGCGTCAACGAAAGAAAGTGCGCGAGCAAGTGGAAGACTTGGTGAAGTCCGCCGTGGCCACGCACACCTTCGACGCCGCGACTGCCCGATTGAAGTCGGCGGGTGTCGGTTTCACCGAAGTGTTGCCGCTCGAGCGCGTACTCGATGCACCTCAAGCGCGTCAGCCAGGCAAGCTGCGAGACGTTCCACTACGAACGCTCGAGTTCGCCGTGCCCGAGTTCCCTCGATTGCATGCCGGCTCGGACGGCGTGCCGACCCAACCTCCTCCCGAACTCGGCGCGCACACAGCAGAGTTGCTGGCCGCCGCCGGTGTCGCCCCGGAGGACTATCGATCGATGTTGAGCTCGGGCGCCGTTCAAGAAGCGACCCCGAATGCTTTCGCCTGGGCGCCCGTTCGTAACGAGCGCTGACCCCAGGCCTCCCGTTAACCGCCGTCCGATGACGCTCGCCTGAGGAGCAACAGTCGTTGACACCGCCCGATAAAAGAATGCATTCTGCATTATCCATTCAGGAGACGTCCTTTGAGTAACCCAGCCCCCACCTCCTCCGAAGTCGGTTCCGCGCCCGCCGAAGGCCGCATCACCGACCAGGCCATTGCCGATGCGAAGGCCATGATCGGCCTGCATCTTCGTCCCGAAGGCCCGTATCTCCAGGACGCCACCGCCGACACGTTGCGTAACTGGTGCAACGGCATCGGCGACTTGAACCCGCTTTATCGCGAGATCGGCTACGGCGCCTCGACCCGGTACGGCACGATGCTCGCCCACCCGATGTTTCCGATGGCCTTCGGTTGGTTGGGACGCACGCGTTGGGGCCTGCCCGGTGTGCACGGCTTCTATGCCGGCAACGATTGGGAGCTGTTTCGTCACGTCCGCCCGGGCGATCGCATCACTGCCATCGAGCGCGTCGTCGGCGTGGAAGAGAAAGAGAGCAAGTTCTCCGGTCGCCTGGTCCTGCAATACGTCGAGGCTTGCTACTACAACCAGCGCAGCGAGCTGGTCGCCCGCGCCTTGGGCACGTGCACGCGTCATGAGCGCAAAGCCGCGCGCGACACCGGCAAATACAAAGATATCGAGCAGCACCAGTACACCAACGAGCAACGCGATCGCATCGATCAAATCGTGCTCGATGAGCCCAAGAACATCCGTGGCTCCGCCGTTCGCTATTGGGAAGATGTGAAGGAAGGCGAAGAGCTGCCGACCATCGCGCGTGGACCGCTGTCGCTCATGGACACCATGGGCTTCCTGGTCGGTTGCGGTCGCGGTCATACGCATGGCGTGGTGCTGCAAGCGGCGGTGAAACATCCCGGTCATTTCTTCCGCAACCCGGAGGCGGGCGGCGGCGTCGAGTACACCGGCATCGGCCATCATCGCGAGTCGGTGGCAAAAGAAGTCGGCGTGCCGGGCACCTACGATTACGGCCCGCAGCGCTCCTCCTGGATGTGCTCTCTCATCACCAACTGGATGGGCGACGCCGGCATCCTCAAGCGCGTGCGCAGTGAAATGCGTCGTTTCAACATCGTCGGCGACACGACCTTCTGCAAAGGCAAGGTGGTCCGCAAATACGTGAAGGACAAGACCGCGCTGGTCGACATCGAGATCGCCGCCGAGAATCAGCGCGGCGAAGTGACGACCCCGGGCCTGGCGACCGTCGCCCTGCCCTCGCGCGATGTGAAATTGCCGGCGTTCATCGATGGCTCGGGCGTCGATCTCGAGCTGCCGCTGATCCGTTAACCTTCAGCCGCTTGAGAGGCATCACGTGATCAATGGATTGCCACTCGCGGGTTGTCGCGTTGTCGAGAGCTCACGTACCGTCGCGGCGGCTTATGCAGGACGCCTGCTCGCCGCGATGGGCGCCACTGTAGTGATGCTCGAGCCGAAGGAAGGGTCGCCGTTACGAACGGCCCCTCCTTTGGTCGGCGACGGCGGGCCCAGCGCATTGTTTGGATTCCTGGCGCCGAACAAGCGCAGCCTCACGTGCGATCTGCTGTCGCCCGAAGGTCAAAGCGTGCTCGCGAGCGTGCTGGAGAATGCCGACATATTGATCGATGACACACCGGTCCGCGAGCGCGCGGCGTGCAAGCTCGATCCGGAAGCCATCGCCAAATATTTTCCCAAGCTCATTCATGTGAGCGTGCTGCCCTTCGGCGCAAGCGGCCCCAAGGCCGATTGGGATGGCGAGGAAGTGAATCTGCTCCACGCCGGCGGCGAAGGATTTCTGTTGCCGAACGGCCTGTCGCACGAGCGCTTCCCGGATCGACCGCCGCTGAAAATCTACGGTCATTTCGCTCAGTATCAAGGCGGCTGCATGGCCGCTTTCTCAGCATTGTCGGCGTGGTGGTCGGTCGCCGAGACCGGCGGTCAGTACGTCGATGTATCAGTTCAGGATGCGGTGCTCTCGGTGGGCGCTTTCGCATTACAAAGATTGGGAGACGGTTCGCTGGAACACCGAAGCACCCGACGCTTCCGCTATGGCGGCGTCTTCGAAGCCCAAGGCGGCTTTGTCGAATTACTCACGTTGGAAGATCGCCAGTGGCAAGGCCTGGTCGAGCTGCTGAATCACCCCGCGTGGGCACTGGATCCGGCACTGCTCAATCCGCTGGAACGCAGCCGACGCGGCGATGAGATCAATGGTCACATTCGCGAATGGATGAGCCGGCATCACGTCGACGACATCGTCCACCGCGCTCAACAGCTGGGCGTACCGGCCGCGAAGTACCGCACACCGGCGGATGTGATCAACGGCGAGCATGAACGCTCGCGCGGCCTGTTTGCTCCGTTGGCCATCGATGGTAACGATCAGGCCGAAGTACTGGTCGCGCCGTTTCAATTCCGCTCGACGCCGCTGCAAGTGGGTCAACGCCTGCCGGAGCTGGGAGAGATGAATCGGGAGCTGCCCCGATGACAGCTCCCCTGCGCGGCGTGCGAATCGCCGACTTCACGATTCATGCGGCCGGGCCGTTCTGCACCCAACTGCTCGGCCAGCTCGGCGCCGAGTGCATCAAGATCGAAAGCAAGACTCGACCGGACGCGTTTCGCAAACCGCACGCGGTGTATGGGCGAATGACCGCCGCGACGTTCGATCAAGTGTCCGTCAACAAGCTGTCGGTACGACTCAATCTGAAACATCCCGAGGCGGTGGCGCTGGCAAAGCGCATCGTCGCAATCTCGGACGTGACCGCCGAAAGCTTTCGCGCCGGCGTGATGAAACGTCTGGGCCTCGGCTTCGAAGAGCTGTGCAAAGTGAAGTCCGACGTCATTTTGTTGTCTTTGTCCTCGTGCGGGCAAAGCGGCCCGGACTCGCACTTCGCCGGTTACGCGCCTTTGTTTGGTGCCTGGGGCGGGCTCGGCTGGATGAGCGGTTACAGCGATGGCCCTCCGGTCGAGATGCGACACGTGATGGATCATTCCGCCGGCCTACATGCCGCCGCAGCGGTCATGGCTGCACTTCATCAACGCCGCCGGACTGGGAAAGCACAGCACGTCGATGTGGCCGCGAGAGAAGTCGCCTCGGCGATGATCGGCGACGCGCTGGTGCTGGCCAGTTTGGGCATCGAACCGGTTCGACCGGGAAATAGTCACATGTCGATGGCTCCGCACGGCGTGTATCCCACTCGGGAACCGGACCGCTGGTTGACGCTCGCCGTCCGCAACGACGAGGAATGGCAAGCGCTCGTGCGCGCACTGGAACAACCTGCGGCCTCCGCCGATCCTCGGTTCGCCACTGCCGAAGCTCGCGTGCGTCATTCCGCCGAGCTCGATGCCTTGCTCGTTAAATGGCTGGAAAACGCCAGCGCCGACAGCATGGCCGAACGGCTGCAACGCGCCGGGGTCTGTGCGCATGTTTCCTGGAACACCGCCGACATCGCGCGCGACCCGCATTTGCGAGATCGTGGCGTGACTCGTGAAGTGAGCGGTCCCGATATTCCGACTCGCGTCGCCGTCGGCGCGCCCGTACGATTTTCCAAGACCACCGATGTTGGCATCCGCCGCTTGACGCCGGCCCTGGGTGAAGATGAAGACTATGTCTTCGGCGAGCTGCTCGGTCTGAGCTCGGCCCAGCGCGCCGATCTCGAGCAGCGCGAAGTCATTCTTTAACTGAGGGATTGCCAAGTGAGCAGCATCTATCTCGTGCTCGACATGATGAACGACCTGGTCCACGCCGACGGCCCGAATGGCAAGGCGGCCTATGGCGAGCAAGTGCGCGCCCGCCGGATCATCGAAAACACGCGGCGTGCTATCGACAAAGCCCGCGCCGCCAAGCTGCCCATCGGCTTCGTCCGCGTCGGCTTTTCACCGGACTATCGGGAATGCCCGGCCAACTCGCCGATTTTCTCCGGCGCCCGCAAGAACGGCGTCTTCAAGCTGGGCACCTGGGGCACCGAAACCCACCCCGATCTGGGCCAGCAGGCCAGCGACTTCGACATCGTCAAGCATCGCGTCAGCCCGTTTTACGGCACCAATTTAGAGGTGATCCTGCGGACCCACGGCGTGCGTCGCATCTACTGCTCGGGCATTTCGACCAACGCAGTCGTGCAAGCGATAGTCCGCGAAGGCCATGACCGCGACTATGAAATGATCGTGCTCGAGGACGCCTGCTGCGGCCTGTCGACCGAGGAGCACGAGGGGGCCATCAAGTCCTTCCAGCGGTTCTGCAAGCTCTCCTCCTCCACGGAGGTGGCGTTCGAATAAGCCCGTCGAATTGCGGCTATACTGCCCTGCATGGACTTTCGAACCAAAGAGGAACGAGTCGCGGACTTCCTGCGGGAGGGAATCATTTCTGGAATGTTCCCCCGCGGCTCGCGACTCAAACAGGCCGAGATCGCCGAACGCCTGCAACTGAGCATCACGCCGGTTCGCGAGGCACTGAAGCTGCTGGAAGCCGAAGGCTATGTGACGGGCGATTCGCATCGGGGCGCCTCGGTCGTGCCGTTCGACGAGGCCGCCTCCGAAGAAGTCCTGGAGTTACGGTTACTGCTGGAATCGAGGCTCATCCGGCGCACAGCCGAAAAAGTCACGGCTCAGGATCTGACCGAGCTGCGGGCGCTGGCCAATGAATTCGAAGCAGCGTTCAAACGTGGCGATCGGCCCGCGGCGCGGGGCGTCAACTATCGCTTCCACCGCCGGCTCTACGACGTGGCGCAGATGCCCCAGACCCTGCATTTCGTGCAGATCCTGTGGGCTCGCTATCCGTTCGATCTGATCAACGCGGTCCAGGGTCGCGGCGACGAAGCCGCCAAAGAACACGACGAAATTCTGAACGCCCTGCTCGATGGAGACGCCTCGGCCGCCGTGCTGGCCATGCGCAAGCACATCGAATCGGGCTTCGGCGTCCTGAAAAAGTCGCCCTAGGCTCGACCCGCCGCTCGCTGCCCCGCTTGTAACGTGCGATTGGCCTGCAGGACGATCGCATAGTCGATCATCGCACCGTCCAGCACGAAAGCTGCCGAGCCGCGCGCCTCGGCCTCACGAAATGCATCGACGACCCGCTGGGCGCGAGCGATCTCTTCCGCCGTCGGCGCAAACGCACGGTTGATCGGCTCGACGTGATCCGGATGAATGCACAGCTTGCCCTGAAACCCCAGGGTGCAAGCCCATCGAAGCGAATTGCCGAAGCCTTCCTGATCTTTGGTATTCAGCCAGGCCAGATCGATCGGCGGCTCGATTCCCGCTGTCCGCGCGGCCAGCACCAGCGAACTGCGAAATGCGATGAGCTCGGTTTCTTCCCGGGACCAGCGCACACCCAGGTCCGCTGTGAAATCGCCGGCGCCGAACGCGAACCGCTTCACGCGTGCAGCGGCACGAGAGATCGCTTCAGCATGCGACACACCCGCGGCGGTCTCGATCAATGGAATCAAATCGATCGAGCCTAGTGCCAGGCCGCGCTCACGTTCCAGTTGTGAGATGAGCCAGTCGGCAATCTTGATCTGCTCGGGCCCGTCGACCTTGGTCAGCACGACGCCATCGACGCCCTTCTGTACCACCGCACACAGATCGCCGTAGCCAAACTCAGTAGACAGTGCGTTGGTACGGACGTAACCCAGCGCGGCACGCGGCTTCTGCAATGCTTCCACGACAGCGGCTCGTGCGGCAACTTTCTCCGCGACGGGACAGGCATCTTCCAGATCGAGGATGACCACATCCGCGGGCAGCGTGAAGGCCTTCTCGATGCGCCGGGCATGATTCCCCGGCGCGAACAACAGCGAACGGAACAGCTTCATACCTCAGCATCGCACATCGCCCGCGCGCGACTCTTGACGTGAAGCGACGTCGGCGGTCACGGCGCGAACGAGTAGTCATCGCCGACGATTGGGTCCGTGCCTCAACGGGCTGACATTGACGGCATTCGCTTCTATTCGAACGGCTGCCGAATGAGGGTCTTCCACTTCGCCGGGGCAGCCTTGCGGATGTCGCTCAGGTAGATTTCGTGATGCTTGCCGGCCAGCTTCGCTCCCTGCGATTCGATGAAGGCATGCAGCTTTTCAATGGTCGGGCCCTCTTCTGTAAAAGGTCCGATGTGCAGGATCTGCGCCGCCTTGCCTTCCTCGAAGGTCGCAAACTCCACCTGGGGCAGTGCCGGCAGGTCTTTCTTTCGAGCCAGACTCGCGCGACAAGTCTCGACCAGCGATTCAGTCACGATCGGGGGCTGCATGATCATGAGCGTCCACTTCCACTCATCCTTGCGCGTGACGCTGAACTGCTTCATGTCATCCACCCACCACAGCCCTTCCAATGGCATCACGGTGTAGTCGATCGCTGCTGGGCTCTTCTTCACCGCGAACTTGATCGTGTACGCGAGACTGAACAGCGCTTGCACAGCGTTCGTATAGATGCTGGACGTATTGGGATCGCCGGTGCCGTCGATCCTCAAATAGTTGAGCGGCGGGACGTCGACCAGCGCCGGTGTCTTGGCCGATGCGGTGTAGAGGGTCTTGAGTTCTTTTTTGTGGTCGATCTTGCTCATCGACCCATGATAGCGCGAGGCTAGCAGCTGATGCCGGCGTCCGCTCCGAACTTGATCGTGAAACCCACCGGGCTCGTGACCGACAGCTTCCGATCGCAAGCCTGCCCGGGCTGTGGCAGGGTGCGAATGACGAGTCGAATCTCTTCGCTGCCGATCTCAGCAGACGCATCACCGGCCGCTCTGAATCGTGCCTTCCATGGCCCGCGGGCGGCGGTGACTGTGATATGGGACGTGCACTGTTTTTCTCCGCAGGTCGAGTCTGCCCATTCGATGGCGCCGGCGCTCGATGAGAAAAGGCCTGCATTCGTCGGATCGTTTTTGAGCACGAAACGTGGCGCGCTCGCCAGCTGCAGGACCTGCCCGTTGCCCGGGCCTTGAATGTCGAGCAGCAGCTTGGTGCTGAGCCCGGCACCGTCAGCACGCTTCTGCACTTCAATCATCGTGATGTCGTCCGCAAGCGATCCGCCCGGTACGGTCGTCGGCGACACGATCACCAGGGCCAGAACCGTGACCGCCGTGAACGCACACAACAGTGCGTCGATGGCGGAGATACCGATGGCAATAGCGAAGGATGCGCGCATATCAGTAAGTAAATAGGGCCGTACTCACATCCAGAGGCACGTCGGCCGAAGGCCCGTGCCACTGTGAAACAGCGCCGCCCGTTTTCGATGGCAATCGGGACAGGAAGATCCAATCCGGGGCCGGCGCCGGCTGATCGCTCACAATGAGGAACGGTTTAGGTGGTGCCTCGGTCGGTCTCAGTCCTTTAGCGTCTGACCGGTTCGCGCATGTGTCATCGAGGACAGTCACAGGATCGAGCGCGAGATCGAGTTTCCATCCCTCCTGGGCACAGCGCATCCAGATGTAGTAGCTGCCGCGCTTGCCGAGATGAACCGCCGCATAGGCCACGGTGGGAATATTCTCAATGCTGACTGCCTTCTTTCCCGGATTTAACTTAAAGGACGCCCACCGATACTTGTCCTCACGAAAAGGCGGGGGCGGACTTGATAGATCGCCGCGCCAGTGTCGCGAGTTAATGATCCTTGCATCTATCTTGAACCCGGAGTGCTCCAGGCTCTCCGCACTCGCATCCTGGGGTTTGCCGACCCGCGCTGCGTTCGCTACTTGGATGTTGGACGATGGCTCCCCCGGCACTGGATCGACGAGATACAGCAACGTAATCGGAATCGGCGCTTGCGCCGCATCGCCCGTCTGCTCATCGCTCGAACGCCCGTGCGCGCCCACCAGTGCAACGAACAGAACCACGCCGCACACCAGCGAGGCCAGCAACAGATCGATGGCCGAGATGATCAGCAGTGCCGAGGGCGACTCGTGCTTGGCCATCGAGCGTTACCGTCCGGGCCAGAACACCGCGTTGAGACGTCGATGCGTGTCTTCGAGCAAGTCCGCCTCCCGATGCTCTTCGCGCGTGTTCAGCAGCATGCAGATCGCCATCCCCGTCAATGCAAGCATGGTGGTTGCAAAGCTGGAGCTGAGCACGCCAGTGACCAGCTCGGTCGCCGACAATCGATCCGACTCGTTGCCCGCGACGATGCCGCTCGCCCGGGACAGAGCCACGATCAGACCGTGCAACGTCGCAATCAATCCGATGGCTGGAAACGCTGTCACCAGCGCATTGATGAATGCACGCTGCCGAGCGAGTGCCTGCGTGTGCAGCTCTACCACCTTCTCCAGATGACTACGATCGGCCGCCCCGACACATTCACGATTAGCGTCTAGAAGATCGCGCAGCGCCGTCGGACTGTTGCCATCGATCACGCACAGGCCGTCGGCGTCCGCAACGAAGTTGCCGTCCTTTGTGCAGTTCTTGTGCTTCTTAGCGTCGAACTCCACGCCGTATTCGGCTCTGAACAGGCCGTAGAGATCACGCGCTTCAGCGGTTGCGTCGGTGACGCTCGACGGGCCGCGCACCTTCGACAGTCGAAGCTCAGCTTCACGGAGCCAATCAGCGATCTGTTCAGCCTGCGTCTTGAGAGGTTGACGTTGCCTGTGCAACTCGCTCATCCCCTTCAGAAGGGCAATAAACAACACCACGACAGCGAGCCGCTCCCAACCCCAGAAGAAATTCGCCCACATTCGACCCTGTTTTACCCTCTCGGTCGCTGCTCCGGCCTCGAGCAGGCCCTGCAAGACCCTGCATCGGGCCAGCTTCTCCTCGGCATCAGGTTCTGTTCCCCCCGGAGTGCATGCATTTGCGCCGAGCACACGGATTGCGAGATCTCGCCCTGTCACGGCTTCCGTTCTTTTCCAGAACATCCCGAGAAAACCAGGCCGCTGGAAAACGCTTGCATACGTTGCGCACTTCTCGGCGGTCTCCTTGGCCATTTTCTCGTCGGTCTGATCATTGTTCGACGCTGGCGGGTCCCAGCCGGTTCTCAATGTCTCGATATCGTGCCTGGTATCGCCTGGCCAGCCGACGAGTTGACGGGCGAACGCCATCGCCATCTTCTCGCGCACTGAAGGTTCGCACCCTTTGGAATCCCCGGGTCGCAGAAAGCAAGCAGCGACGTCAACCATGGCGTCTGTCGGCTGAAGAAATGAGCGATTGAGTGCCGCCAGAACCGGATCGTCCGCTTTTGAAAACTGGACGCCGATCGATCTCGCAAACAGCTCGCCTGGCGATGACGTGCCCGCCCCGTCCTTGCCAGCTACGCCGTTCCCTCTGTTGGTGATGCACCACCTGCGCTCTTTAGCCGCGTCCTTGCCAGTCTGCTCGGGCGCATCTGCGACCAGATGCTCGAACAACTTCGCAGGCGCCGTTTTGGCGTGTACGACCGCCCAATAGTAGCAGCCGTACGTCACCGTTCCATAGATCAAGCCGCCCCAGAGGAGCGAGACGACAGCGATCCGGAACCACCGTCCCCACGTCAACTTCGGAATCGCCTGGCTATTTGCTCGTCTCATGGGCAGCTTCCGTTCTCATAAAACAGGAACAAGGGATCAATCAGGAACGGGGCGACGAAAGGCTCGGTCACGAGCCGCGTCGCCAACGTACTCAGCAGCGCGGGTGCGTCCGTTCCGCCTTTGAGCCTGCCTTTGGCGGCATTATTTAAATCGGCAGGCTGGCTCCACAGGTTCAGCGTCGCGCCAAGTTGGGTGCCGGATTGAGTCATGGCGCTGCAGAGCTTGCCGCGCTGGCGCACTGAATAGATAAACGAACTGCTCGCGTCCGCCACGATCTCCGCTACTGCACGCCGACCTTCCGCTCCGGCATTGATGGTCAGTTTTCGATTGGCGACAGGAGCTGGAAGCGCGGCTACGACGCGAGTGAGAGGCGACTCGGGCGGTGGGACTCGCCACGGAGCGGCATGACGCCAAGTTTGAACCGACGACTCCACGGGCTCGACCGAATATCCCGGGCCCAACGTAGAGCCTACGGTCAGCAACGCCGTTGAGATTGGAATTTCCGGAGTTTTCGGCCGTGCACGCGTCCGCAAGGGTGGCAGCCAACGGAGTGCCGGCGAGAGCAACACTCGCAGGGTTTGCGCGTTATCTATCACGCTTAGCGCGGCTACGTCGTGATACATCGATTGCGCAATGACAGTGCCAGCTTTCTCCGACCCCAACAGCTGAAACGCGCGCCCCCAGAGAGAGTCCGCCGCGACGATATCCTCGGCGGGCTGGCCCGGCGGGAAGTATCTCCATTGGCTGTCACCTTGAACTCGATGGAGCGCCGCAAGGCAATCCGACGGCTCATAGTCGGTGCAGAACAGTTCCGACGCTCTGCCGTTCGAGGCCGCCAGCTGCGCCGCTCGTGGCAATGCGCCCACAAAGGTTATATGAGACTCAGCGCTGAGTTTTCCGGAAACGAAGTTCACAGACACCGATTTCTCCAGCTCGCCGCGTTGCGAATCGATGCCAACGATCTCCACGCGACGTGCGACAAGATGGCTGGCCTCACAGGGCAAGTTGGAACAGAACAGAAGAAACATTCCCTCGGGCAGCTCGAATGCCGACGCATTCGGCAGCAGATAACGCCCGCGTCCCATCATGGCCGCGGCCGTTTGCTCTGTAACGCGGACCTCGTAAGAACCCCAGCTACGAGTCCCGTGGCGATCGATGACGTCGGTCAGATAGGGCCAGTCGTTGACCAGCAACCGACGATCCTTCGCAATGCGGATCACGCGGTTGCCCGAAGAGAACGCCAATCCGACGCCGGGGGAACCTGGGGTCGGTTTGTTGACAGGGGGGCCGACGCCCGGTTTGTCGACTTCATTGGCGGGAGTGGTGTCAGGCGGGCCTGGCGGAGTGTTGGGCGATGGACCTTCGCCGCCGCCCTTGCCCTGATCGGAGCTGATGACGATCTTGCCCCTTCTGATGCTGTCCCAGTCAATGGAAGGCTTCAGCAGATTCTTTAGAATCTTCTCGATCACCTTGGCATCGATGCCGGTGGCACTGGGGAAGATGATCGTGACCTTCAGAACCTTTACATCCGCCTTCACCTTGATGCGCTTCAACGACGCGTTGATGTCGAGACGCGCGCCCAATGCATCGCCGCCGATCGCAAGCACGGGACTGAAAGAACCGAGCGGCACGCGGACGAAGCCACGCCCCTGGAAGAGCGAGACGACATTCATGCGAGCCGCGACACATAGCAATCCCGATTCCGCGTTCTCGCACTCCTTCGCGTCCAGGTCGAGCAGCTTGACCCGCTGCAGCGACATATCCGTCGCGCAATCCGGCAGAACGATGACTGCCACGACGTCGGCAAGCTCCACCGAATTGAAAAGCTTTACGGTTGCCTTACCGCTCGCCATGCACGCAGTCCCATAGATGCCGACCTTGGTACGCGGCAGCGGCAGATATGACGCCACACCTTCCGGCGCAAGTTGCGACTCGACGCTGAAGTTCTCGAGATCGACTACCGTCGTCGAACGCGCCAGCCGGCTATTGGCGATAAAGAGACCGGTGTCCGCTGTAATGGTTTTCGGCTTTTTATAAGTCAACTCTCCAGTCAGTCGCAGGATGTTGGACGTCGTTGCGCCGCTGGTGAGCGCCAGGCTGGCGCTCAATACAATATCTCCAGGCTTGGCGTAGTCGAACTGGCCGCTGATGTTTCCAATGTCCACGCCAGCGAAGATGGGTGTGTAGCCTGCCCAGGTCAGCGTCACAGGCCCCGCAAAAGTCGGTTCGCTGTTCTTGCCCGGCCGCCATTCGATCGTGCCGCCGGCCTTCAGCGCGTCGACGATCACCGGCAGCTCGACGTCACAACGAATCAAAGGCACCCCATCGGGCGTGGTGACCAGATAGAGCTTGGCATTCGGCAACTCGATGTTGCCGAGGAACTTCTTGATGACCCCGACCAGCGCGTCGCCCAGCGACGGGCTCTGCAGCTTCAGAGACGGCAAAATCTGCAGGACCGCGGCCACCGACTCCGATCCGTACTGGATCGCGACGTTCAACGACAGCTCCTCGATTTTTTTAGTGGGCGCCAGCGATTTAACGACCACCGTCACCGGCCCGACATTGACTTCCGTGCCGGCGACGATATTTGTCGCTGCCCTCTGAAAAGCAGCGGTGGCAGCCTGCTCGAACTGTGCCCCGGCAGCTTCGATCTCGAGCTCGAGTGGCTCCAGCGCGGGAATGGCTACATCGGCCTTGAGTTTCGGCAGCACCTCGCGAACGGTAATGACGCCCCCTGGCAGCACTGCGTCGAGATTTGTTTGCAGATAACGAGCGAGCCGCCCCTTATCGTCGAGCACCGCTTTATCGAGCACCGCCCTGTCGCCATCCATGGTGATATTGCTGATACAAACTTGTTCTTGGTCCGGCAGCGTCGCACAGGCCCGCCCGCCTCCTTCAGCGCCGAAAGTGATACCGAACAGCGTGAACGATTCGGGCAACTTCGGCAGGTTCGCGTCGGCCACCAGGCATGCACCGAGCTGCGCGGCGACTTCATCGACGTTCGTGCGCACGCCGTTCTTGGTGACATCCACTTTGACGGTATTGCGACATCCGCCGGGCGCCGTGACGCGCGCCACGATGCTCGCATCCTTCGACGAAAGCGTTTCGATATTGATGCCATTGGGCAGCAACGGCTGCAGGGCAGCTCGGGCTTTGTTTTCATCCACGATGAGGCGCCAGCGTTGCGCGTTGGCGCCGGCGTATTGCCACAGAATCGCTACCGGCAGCGCTTTCGCACCCGGCAAGTCGATAGTGGCGGTACCGCAAAGAGCCAAGGTCTGTTCGACGGGCGCGATGGCGGCATCGCTGAGCGCGATGCCATTCGCCGGACATTTGTCGGTGCCATTGATCAGAACTTGGGCGGCTGTTAACAAAACCGGTACATCGGCAAGTACTGGCAGCTTTGCCTCCAGCCGTTTCGCTAGCTTGCGTTTTGCCAGGGACGCCAGGTCGTCGATGTTCCCACGAAGGTCATTGCACGCCGGCGCGGCGCCGAAAGACATCCGCTTAGGCCCCAGCTTGGCGCACATCAAGGGCAGTTTTACGCCGACCGCCTCGATCTGGATTCCTTCGATGGTGACCAGGAGCTGCTGATCGACCTTCGCGTCAGCTACGCTCGTGATCCGAAATGCCGGCGGGAGCAGCCGTTGCAACGATTCGCGCAACAGCTTGGGATCGGGCGTCGCATAGGCAACCTGCGGCGGTACAGACAGCACTGCCACGGCGTTTGCCGACACTCTCGTCTGAATGTCTTTAATGCCGAGCGGGTAATCGACCACCAGCGGATTGGAATCCGACGTGGCGCGAATGAGCAGGCTCAAATGTCCCACGGTCACGCACGGCTGATCGCCCAGATCCAGGCAGGGGCGAAATTTCAATCGCAGCCCGACCACCCCGGGTTTCTTGGATTCCGCATTGAAACAGTAGTCGGCAAATCCCTGCTTGAGAAGGGTGATGCTCTGCCCGGTGTCACAAGCCTGCGCAGTCTCGACCTTCGCCACCGAGCGCGCCACCGCAAACAAAGCATTCTCGGCTTCCGCTTTGCATGCTGCATTCGCCTCAACGAAGCCGGCGAGCTGCAAACCTCCATCCACCTGCTGCAGGTCGACGCTCTTCGCAGCCCACTCCGCCATCGCCGCACGGCAGTCGTCGAATCTCTTCCGCTGATCCGCGGTCAGCTGCAAATCTGCCGGCAGCTCCACCTTAGCCACCGCCTCTGCAATCCTCTTGCCGGCCTGGAACTGTTCGATGACGACCCGGCTCAAGCGCTTCGCAATCCGGGCGTTCGCGGCATCGACGGCCGGCTGCGCATTCCGCAAAGCCCGCACGAACTCCAGGTTGAACGGAAACGTTGCGGCCATCTTTTCATCAAAGTCCGCCGCACCCGGCAAGTGTTTATCGACTTCTGCCCATGCGGGTTGAAACTTGTTTGCGCCGTCGCCGTCGATGATCGGAGCCAGCTCGGGCCATTGGCGCAGGCTCTCGCTGAGCACCGTGCCGATGCTCCAGACGCGAGCGAGCTCCGGCAGGAGCTGTACGATCGCCTCGTGGCATTTGTCAGAGTCGCCGCCTTTGTTACAGGCGGCCAGCTCAGGCAGTTTTTCTTTCTGGATCGCGCGGAAGAAGGCGAGTGTCTGATCGACTTTGACTACGAGACCGGCGGCTTCCGCGCCGATGCAGACAGGATCTTTTTCTTTGGGGTCTGTGGGCGTGCACTTGAACGTCTCAGCCTCTTTTGTCTTGAGGAAGTCGCGTACCACCTTGGCCACGTCTTTCTGACGTCCCGCCGTGAGCGGCCAGCACTGCTTGGCGATGGAGTTGAAGTCGGTCGAGATCAGGCAGGCCGGCCTGACACAGGCGACATCAGCCTCGCCGTCCGGAAGAACTTTGCGCAGTTCGGCGCAGTAAAGAAACGACAAACCCGTCGGATCGAGCGCGTTCACCACCGCTGTCGTAATGACCTGCGGCTCCTGTTTCTCCTCCATGAGCAGGCGGGCGAGGAGCCTGAGCGCCGCGCTGGCCGACGCATCGTCTCGCTCAAACCCGAAAACATCACTTTCCTGGTCGTCGAGATGAGTGAGTGTCGTGCACACGGCCTGCAGCGGTGGCGCAGCCAGCTGACAGGCATCGCGATAGACATCGTCCCTGATAGATGAGCCAGGAGCCGTTTGCGCAACCGCTGCCTGCGCAAAGAGCCCCATCAAAACGACAACTATCAAACGCGCGGGCGAAGCGACGCGAGCGAGGAGCTTCATCTGGTCATTCCTTGCCGGCCGACGCGCAGCGCCCCTTTCGATTGACGACGATGTCCACCCGGCGCGTGAATGTTTCAGGCGTTTTCCCGGCGGCTTTGTCTACATTGTCGTGAAACGCCAGTTGCTGGCGCATGTTCGCCAGCCGTTCCTGGTCGTTCGCTCCGGGCCATCGGCGTTCGCCGGCCCGTTCGATGCGCACGACAGAAGTAGGATGTTTGTCACGGTTCGCGGTGAGATACGCTTCGATTCTGCCGATGACTTGCTGACGCCGTGCTTCGGCGAGCTCGATGTTCAGATGATCTGAGATTTCGGGGGTACTACAATCGAACGCCCGCTGGCTGGAAAATCCCTGCACATCGATCACAACTTCCTGCCCCACGCCGCACCACTGCAGACCGCCCGCCAGAAGTTCGAGCACGGCCTCAGATTCCTTCACGAGTAAAGCGCCGTCGCCGAACTCGGCGGTGCTGCAATTGTTTACGTCGGCGGCGTAGAACGGCAGCATGATTCGAGAAATGTCGCTCGGGCCGGGCGTCGGGAGGCTCGGTACCTCCGGTACAATCGACTTCTCCGGCTCGACCACGTTCGGCGTGACAGGGCCGTCACCTCCCGTGGTATCGCGGTCCCAGGCATGAGGCACACAGCTACCCAGGAGGAATCCAAGGATCAGTGCAACCACGGCGATACCTGCGGCCACACGCCAGCCGGCCCCGTCCGAACGTGGAGCTTGACGGTTCTCGCGCTGGTCGCTGCTACTGTTGCCGCTACTGGATGTTTGTTCTTCCATAGTTCCTCCCGGTAGCCGTCCACGGCCCGCGGGGAGCGCGGCGGACGATTCTTCTTGTCGCGATCTAAGGTGCCGCGTTGGTGAGCGCCGTCCTTATGATTTCTTCGGTGGCGGTTTCTTTTGCGGCTTGGCCCAGCAGGTCAACCCTTCGATGGCCATCTGCGGATGCTGGACACCCACCGCCAGCACATCGCCGTAGAAAGCTTCTTCCCACGCGGCGCCCCATCTTTCGATTTCAGCGATGGGATAATCCCTTCGGGCCAGGCCGGCTTTGCCGGCATTCAAATAACCGAAATGAAGGTGCGGCGGCAGCTTGTTCTTTTGCAGACAGTCGGAATTGCCAGTGAAGCCGACCGTGCCGACCTGCTGACCCGCGACCACCTTGGCGCCCTTTTTCACTTTGGCTTCGTCCAGGTGGCCATAGACGGTGTAGCCGCCGTCGCCGTGATCGATGATGACAGCGGTGCCCATGTCGGCCCACTTTTCGGCGGCAACGACCACGATGCCGGCTTTCGTTGCCAGCACCTTGTCACCGACCGCAGCATTCAGATCGAGGGCACCGTGGATCTTTCCACTGCGTCGGTTGGACAGATAGTCCCCACCCTGTAGGGCACAAACATCATTGTCTCGAATCTCAGCGACCTTCTCGAGCGGACAAGAAACAGCGGGTGGGTTGGCGGCCGAGGCACAGAGGGGTAGCGACAGAACCGCAGCTAACAACAGGCTGCGCGAGCTAGTGTCCAATAACTCCATATGGATCTCCGTGATTCTTCTTAGTTCTGGAGTTGCTTGTAAGATCTATAACTCGGAATCTATTTCAGATGCAAGCTCCTTATTCAGCCAAGTGTATGACACGCCGACAGGTGCCCCGCGCTGTTGCACCTGCAATGCCCGACCGCAAAGATATATTTCTAAGTTGTTGCTCAGTTCACCCGCCGCTCGCGACCTTTCCAATACGGTTCGCGCAACACACGGCGAAGAATCTTCCCTGAGGGGCCTTTGGGTAAGGCCGCGACGAACTCGACGGACTTGGGTGCCTTGAATGCAGCGATGCGGGTGCGTGAGAACGCGATGATGTCCGCGGCATCGGTAGTCGCGCCCTCCTTTGGAACAACGATGGCCTTGACCGTCTCGCCCCATTTCTCATCGGGCACCCCGATCACTGCCACTTCCTGCACCGCCGGGTGTCCATAAATCGCATTCTCGACTTCGGCAGGATAGACGTTCTCCGCACCGGACACGATCATGTCCTTGAAACGGTCGTGGATGTATAGATAGCCGTCCTCATCCAGATAGCCTGCATCGCCGGTGCGCAGCCAGCCGGCGTCGTCGATAGTCTGTGCGGTGGCGGCTGGCCAGCGCCAATAGCCGACCATGTTCGCGACCGAGCGCGTCTCGACTTCACCCACCTGCCCGGCCGCAAGCGGCTCGCGGCTATGAGCATCGACGACGCGAATCTCCACGCCGGGCATCGCTTTGCCCGCAGCGCGCATCCGCTGGCTGCCGGCGGCAACGTGATCTTCGGGAGGAAGAAACACGATCGTTCCCGCCGTTTCCGTCATTCCATACTGCTGACAAAAGCCGCAGCCGAACACCTGCGTCGCTTCGCGCAGCAGATCGAGGGCGATGGGCGACGCGCCGTAAAGAATATGACGTAAGCGTCGGTAGTCGATTTGTCTCACGCGAGGTTGTAACAACAGCTGATGCAACGCTGTCGGCACAACGAAGAGTCGCGAGACGCCCTCGTGTTCGACCGCATCGAGCACCTGCGCGGGATTGAACTCGCGCATGACAATGGTCTTCGCACCGCTGAAGAAGCCAACGATGCCCCAAGCGATGCCGCCGACATGCCCCACTGGCAGCGCAACCAGGTTCACGTCGTCGTCCAGCCATTCATTCCATTCCATCCCGGCCCGCATGCCCTCGCGTCGGCCGTCCAGAATGTTTCGATGACTGAGCATCACGCCTTTGGGCACGCCGGTGGTCCCCGACGTGTACAGCTGTATCGCCACCGAAGCCGGTTCGACGGGCGCCTGCACATCTGACGATGACGCAGCATCGCGCCACTGGGCATATCGCGGCAGGCCGGCGTGACCTTGTTCCATCGCTATCACGGTGACGTCGCTCGACAGTGGCTGTCGCAAGACATCGAGCTTGTCGAACTGATCGGTGCCGACGAACAGCACCCTCACTTCGGCATCGAGCAGGATCTGTTGCATCTCAGGCAGGGCGAGCCGCCACTGCACCGGCACCAGCACGACGCCGGCCTTCGCCGCTCCGAACATGAGCTCGAAGAACTCATCGGTGCCTTTGCCGATGAAGGCGATCCGATCCGCCGGCCGGCAACCTGACGCGGTGAGAGCATTCGCCACTCGATTGCTGGCGCGGTCCAGCTCGCCCCACGAAGTCTCGCGATGCTCAAAAGAGATTGCGATACGTTCGGCGCGATGCCGGGCGTGATACCGGGCGATATCGCCCAACGAAGGCATGGCGTCGTAATCGACCCTCACGGCTGAGCGCTCGCCATCGGTTGCTCCCCCGCCGTCGCCGTAAATCGTTTGTAGAGATAGCTGGCGGGCAAGCCCATTCGCCGGCTGGCCAGTGTCGGTGCGGTGTTGGGCAGGGGCACCCGTTCGAACAACGCTCCCAGTGTCTTCAGCATCCGCTGCTCCCAGGACTTCAGGCGCCATTGCTTGCCCTGCAGGCCGAGCCGTTCGGTCAGCCAGTCGGGCAGCAGCGAGATCCCTGCACGAACCATAGTCGATTGCAGCGGCCGAAGGAACAACGGCAACGCCGACGTCCGCTGCACGATCTCCAGAAACTGCAGGATGATGGGATGCGCCTCCAGATGCGGCCGCATCCGTTCGAACTGTTGACGCTGCTCCGCCAACGATTGCGGCGCCCCGTGGGCAAGAAACAATCGGGCCGACACCATCGACTCCCGATAGAAATGATCCCGTTGCGCCTCCGACAAAGGCCGGCAGAACGCGGCATAAGCTTCCATGAAGCCGAAGCTCACAGTGCATTGAACCCAGTTCAACAACTCGGGATCGTTGGCTCGATACGGCGTTCCCTTCGGCGTCGTTCCCTGCACGCGAGCATGCATGGCGACCACACCGCGAATCAGCTTCTCCGCCACCTCGACGGGCGCATACACGCTCACATGAGTCATCAGCCCGGTTCGTTGCATCCGGGTGAGCGGATCGGTCGGAAAGATCGAATGCTCCCAAACGCCGGTGCGCACCCGCTCCTCGGCCAGCTCCAGGAGGACGGCGGTGATGCCGCCGATGAACAAAGAGATGGGATTCTTGAACACCTGCCAGGCGAGCGAATCGGGCGCGTACAACGCGGGGGCGCCGCTCGGCTGCAGAAAATCCACTTGCGGGACCGCTCGTCGGCGCGGACCACGGGGCTCGTTACTCATTTGCTTTCCTTCATACAACGGTGAACTTGGTTCATGCACCGTTTATCGCCCGACGCGGCCTTTGGATACTATCGAGCCAAACAGGGGGTTCTACCCAGCCGCCCCGCCATTGGGATCGTCGGAACGGACGACTTTCAAACCGGCCCGGAATTGCATGATCGGGTCGGGGGATGTGCAATGAATGCGATGCCAGCGAGCTCGTTCGAGCCGGCGATCATCGACACGGCGCGCGAAATAGCGACGCGCGGCCGGGATATCGGCTTGCCCATGATTGCCACCTGGGCGGACATCAGTAGCGCTCGACCCGCGACAGTGGGCCGCAACGTCCCGGTCGCCGCCTTGTTCGAGTTCGCCACCGATGCCCGCGAATATTGGTTGCAACCGGATCTGGCGCTGGACAATGCCATCGTCGCCATCATTCGCTGGACGGCCGAGCCCTTCTACTACGATCGCGGCGAGATCGGCGGCTGGCGGCCGCTGCACATCGCTCCGGAGCTGGAGCGCCAGAAGAACCGGATGACCTTGAGCATTCGCGGCGCCATCGTCGCGCCCATTCATTTGCCGGGCAGCGTCATCGGTGCCGTCGTTTGGGCGACCGATCAGCCGCGCGACAACGTGCGCGAGTTGTTCAACAAGCACGCCGCCGATCTGCACGTGCTAGCCTTGCGCTTCATCTCCGCCTGTAATGCCGCGATGTATGGCGATCCGAATATCCGCTCCTACCGCCTCACCCGCCGCGAGATCCAATGTTTGAAGCTCGCGGCCGCCGGCAAGACCGACGAGGAGATCGCCATCATCCTCGAGGTCGCCATTCCCACCGTGCGCTTTCATCTCAAGAAAGCCGGAGAAAAACTCGGCGAGTGCGGGCGGATACGCATCGTGCATCACGCGACAGCCCTCGGCTTCATCAGCATGCGGTTGTGATCAGAACTTCACTCCGATGGTCGCGCCATAGGTCCGCGGCGGGCTCGGGAATCGCACGACCACGTTTGCGTTGCTGGCCACGGCGGTCCAGTAGTACTTATCGAGCACATTGCGGGACCAGAGTGTGAAGGACCAGCGATCCTCCGAGCTGCGCACGCCGATACTGACGTTCGCGACGCCGTACGCAGGAATCTTATAGAGATCGCTATCCTCGAAGATGGTGTTTGACTTGCTCTGATAGCGCCCGTTGAGCGTCATCTCCAGATTCAGACCGTCAGCGACGGGGCGCGTGTAGAGCAAGGAGAGACTGGTCTGCAGCTCCGGGCTATAGATGAACTCCGACCCATCGTAGTCTTGCGGGCGCCCGGCCGCGTTCGTGCCGAGGTAATCCTTCACTTCGGTCTGCAACCAAAGCGCGGTGGCCGCGATGGTGATACCCGATAGCGGCTCCCAGGTCACATCGCCCTCGACGCCGTACGCTTCGGATTTCGGCACATTGTCGAGACGTGTCAGCGCGGTATAGATCGGGTCGGCGAAGTACGTGCCGATCTGCTTGTCCTTGTAGTCGTAGTAGAACGCCGCGAGATTGGTCTGTAGCGTGCGACCGGCCGCCGTCGACTTCAGGCCGAGCTCGTAAGCTGTCAGCAGTTCCTGTTTCACCGGCGCGTTCTGACGCGCGATGTTCGCCGGATTGATCGGCGTCGTGCCCGCCTTCGCGCCCCGCGACACTGACGCGTAGATCAGCGTGGTATCGGTGGGAGTGAAGTCGAGCGACGCGCGCCAGGACACATTGCTCTCATCGAGCGTGGAAGTGATCTCGTGGAACGTGCCCGTCACTGGGTCGAAGGTATGGCATTGGTTCGCAGAGATCGGCGCCGTCAGGATGCCGTAGTTCTGTAGAAACAACGCCCGATTCACCACATTCACATTCGGCAACATGCTGCCATTGAAGTCGCGAGAACAGCCGCGGTAGTCCTGAGTGTCTTCCGTGTAGCGCACGCCCGCGTTGAGCTTGAACTGCTCATTCAGACGTAGCCCGGCGTTGGTGAAGACGCTCCAGGTTTCGGTATCGATGTGCCCCACGTCTTCATAGGTACGAAACGCGCGTGACAGATCCGCCGCGGTGTAGCCACAACAATTGAACGGCGTCGCGAGTAGCGGCAGACCCACCGTCCGAATCAAAGTCACATTGGCGTTTTGACCGAGCAGCGTTCGATTGGAATCCAGAATCTTGTCCTTCGCGTAGTAGGCGCCGACCAGCCAGTTCAGGTTCTCGGTCTCGCCCTCGATATGCAGATCCTCCGCCAGCGACTCGATCTTGCCCGTGGCCTTCTGCACCAGGATTTCGTACGGGGCACCGCTCCAGTCGAACAACGCATCGCGTTCGAACTCGTTATAACTCGACAAGGACACCAGCTTCACGCTGTCGGAAAAGTCCTGGTCGAGACGCAGCTTCAACCCCGTGAAAGGATTGTTTTCTCGTAAGGGTCCTGCAAGACCACGACCGATGCCGAGATCCGTGGAGCGCACCGACTCGGGCGCCCAGTCCGCATCGGTCGCGTCGTTCGGCCGGTTGGCTGCGATATAGCTCACCAGCCCAGGCGCGTTGAAGGGGCTGGTCGCCGTCGCCGGTGTGAAACCGATGCCCTGCCCCGCCACCGTGTCGGACTCGTTGCGCCAATACGTGACTGATAAATCGATTTGAGTGCTGTCGCCGGGCTGAATGGCCAGCGAGCCGCGCACGCCTTGCTTCGATATCTCACCAAGCCGTTCGCCGCGACTCGCACTCCGCTGCCAGCCTTCACCGCTGTTCTCGCTGCGAACGGCGATGCGCGCCTGAATACGCTCCGACAGCGGCCCAGAGATATAACCGCCGACGTTATAAGTTTGATAGTTGCCCACATCCGCCGTGGCCGCGGCAGCGAAAGTATCAGTCGGCCGCGCGGTGACGAAGTTGATCAAGCCCGCCGTCGTATTGCGGCCATAGAGTGTGCCTTGCGGCCCTTTCAATACTTCCACCCGCTCCAGATCCATGAGCGGTCCCGTGTTCATGATGGGATAGGCGTACGCGACCTCATCCACATATGTACCAACCGTCGACGTGGCCGAAAGATTGATGGTGTTAAATCCGATGCCGCGCATCGTGTAGGTCGGCACGCCCTGATAACTCTGCGACACCGTAAAGCTCGGGACCACGCTGGTGAGATCGGCGACGCTATCGACCCGCAATGCTTCGAGGCTGGAGGCATCGAACGCCTGAATCGCCAGGCCCACGTCGTTGATCGATTCCGCACGGCGCTGTGCGGTGACCATGATTTCCTCGAGCGTTCCGCCGCCCTCGGCACGTGCCACGTCCTGGGCAACCGCTGGTTGACCGAGCGCGGCCAGCCCCAGCAGCGACGCGAAACTCATCCCCACTTTCATTCCCATGCGCATTGCTCGATCTCACTTGTAGTTCTCGTTCTCTTAAGTTGGCAGCTCGAGCCGCCGGCGCACAGCTGTTGACCTTGATAGGCGTCAGACACCCGACACCTCGCTAGGATTGGCAATCGCAGAACAAGAAAAGTTTGCTACGGAATCGAAGCCAAAAGGGGGCCAAACCGATGAGCTCAAAGCAATACCGGGCGCGTGCCAGGGTACGGCGCGCTTCAACCTTCCTGATCCTTGGACTGTCCGCTGGACTTGTGACGGGCGCCGACGCTGCAACGGATCTCATCAAGAGCAGTCGAGGCGGATCGCAGCAGTGGGACTACTGCTATGGCAAGTCCGACGCTACGCTGTTGCCAGCAGATCCGCGCTCCCTGGTACAACCGGGCATCGGCACCGGACGCGCGGTCGCATTCAACGCATTCTGGAAGGATTGCCACACCGATCCGGTGGCCGTTCAAGAGGCCGGGCATCCCAAGACGTGCGGCGAGTTGCGTCAACGTTTCTATCGCGGCGATGGCTTGCTCGATACCGGCTCGAGCACGGTCGCGGCGTTGTTCACAGGAAACGATCCCACCACGGTCGAGTCCCTGTTCGGCTCAGCCACGCTGACCGCCGCTCAATACAATTCATTGTGGATCAGTTGGGACGGCTTTCTGGTGCGCCCGGATAACTTCGACGATCTGGTCGCCGAGCGTTATGGCTCGGTCTTCGGGCCGGGACGCAATCCCTATCCCAAACCGTTGGAAGATCCCAACCGGACCAACGGCGGCACCGGTCGCTTGCCCGAAATGTTTACTCAGCTGCGCAATCCCGACGGCTCATGGAGTGGACGCATCGGCATCACCTGTCACGCTTGTCATAGCGGCGGCGCGAATGGAGTACTGGCGCCGGGTGGCGGTAGCAGTCTGCAGGATCTGCATCTGCTCCTGCGCGATGCCGTGCCGCTCGGATATCTGCCGTCACTTGCGTCTCTCGCGAACTTGACCCGTACGCGCGGAACGAACAACGCCAGTGATATCAATCTTGCGTTCCTGTTTCCCGATCAAGGGCTGATCCCCATCAGCACCGCGCTCGGTGTAATCGCATCGGGCTCGACTGCGTCCATGGACACCCCGGCGTGGTGGAATATGGGCCATCGCCCGGTGAAGTTCGTCGACGGCGTGTTCCCAATGGATGCTCCGCGCGTCGACATGGTGTTCTACACGCCTGCGTTCGGTTTGTTCGGCTCGCTGGGTGGGCCGGTATCCGAGGCCGGACAGGACTGGATGCGTGCGCACGGCCCGGATGCGAATACGTGGGTCGAAGCTCTGAAAGCGCCCGTGTATCCGGGGACGATCGACACGGCACTGGCGGAACAAGGCGCGGTGCTCTTTCATACCCTAAATCTGTGGGCCTCGAATAGAAACAACCCGGTGCCGAAGCCCGCTGAAGGCAATGGCTCCTGCGCCAGCTGCCACGGCGCTTATGCGCCACGCTACGTGAACGATCCAACCTTCCTGGCGACACCGACGCTCGAAGGCATGGCCGCCTACATCACGCCGCAACGGATCATCCAGACCGACATCGTCCGGCAGCAAACAAACAACGAAGCAGTGCAAGTCGCCGGCGCCAGCAATTTCTTCGGCTATCCGACCACTGCGGGCACCGCGAACGATTGCGGGCCGCAAAACCGCTCTGACCTGCGCGGCAATCGCGAGCTCGGTTATCTGGCTCCGCCGCTGTATGGCGTCTGGGCAACTGCGCCCTATATGCACAACGGCTCGGTGCCGAATATCTGGGAAGTGCTGAAGCCGTCGGATCGCAAGCCGTTATGGAAGCGCAAATCGAAGACGCCGCGCTGGGATCAGACCGGTCGCGCGATCATGGGCTATGACACCAGCATGGCGGCCTTCGACACCGCCAAGGTGGGCTGGAAGTACGACGTGATCCAGTGTCAGAACCCCTCGATCCTGAACCCGCTGCCCTCGCCCTACCTCCGCTGCGATCCGAACGACGATCTGCTGCTGTCGTGGTACAACGCCTTGCTCACCAACCTGTACGGCAATGTGATCCTGGCCTGGAACGTCCTGTTCCCGCCGACCATCACCAACACCGACATCGAGAATCGCAAGATTTTCAATGCCTACATGTTCGGCCAGGGCAATGGCGGCCACACCTTCAACTCGGTGCTCACGGACACTGAGCGGAAGGCCATCATTGAGTATCTGAAGACTTTGTAGCCAAATTTGTCCTCGAGCCCGGACGGTGTCGATTTGAGTCGACACCGTTCGTATAGGCAGGCCAGGCGATATCGGATCGCCTGCTCACCCACGAGGACCCGACCGTGAAGCACTACCTCCTGAGCATCTATCAGCCCGACGGCCCGCCGCCCCCGCCGGAAAAGCTCGAACCCATCATGCGCGACGTGAACGAGGTGATCCGCGAAATGAAGGCGGCCGGCGCCCTCGTGTTCGGCGGCGGCCTGTACCCCGCGTCGACGGCGACGGTACTGACGTTCAAAGACGGCAAGATGCTGACCACCGATGGGCCGTACATCGAAGGCAAGGAACACCTGGGCGGCTTCGACATCATTCAAGCGCCCGACCTGGACGCCGCGCTGGAATGGGGTCGCAAGCTAGCACGTGCGGTGACCTTGCCCATCGAAGTGAGACCGTTTCAGCACAACGGCTGACCGGTGGCGCTGTCGCAGACGGATATTGCCCGCATTTTCCGCGCGGAATACGGACGCGCGGTGGCCGTGCTCACGCGCTCATTCGGGAATATCGATACGGCCGAAGAGGCCGTGCAGGACGCCTTCGCCGCTGCGATCGAACGCTGGCCCAAGGAAGGGCCGCCGCCCAGTCCCGCGGGATGGATCATCACCACCGCACGCAACCGCGCCATCGACCGGCTGCGTAAAGACAGCTCGCGACAGGATCGGTACGAGCAAGCGCTGTTGTTACAGGCGAACGACCCTGTCGACGAGGACGACCCCGTGCACGACGATCGATTGCGCCTGATCTTCACTTGCTGTCATCCGTCGCTCGCGACGAACGCACAGGTGGCACTCACCTTACGGCTGCTCGGCGGATTGACCACTCCGGAAATCGCCAAGGCGTTCCTCATTCCGGAAGTCACACTTGCACAGCGTCTGGTGCGCGCGAAAGGCAAGATTCGTGATGCCGGGATACCGTATCGAGTGCCCGACGCGAGCGAGCTCCCTGCCCGCCTAGTTCCGGTACTCGCTGTTCTCTATCTGATTTTCAACGAAGGTTACGCGGCGACTTCCGGCACCGAGCTCACGCGCGGTGAGCTGTGCACTGAAGCCATTCGGCTCACTCGCGTCCTCTTGAGTGAGCTGCCAGATGAACTGGAAATCCAGGGACTGCTGGCGCTGATGCTGTTGACGGACGCTCGTCGCTCAGCGCGTGTGAATGACGACGGTCAACTGGTGCTGCTCCGGGATCAGGATCGCACTCGCTGGGACCCCGCATTGACCGCCGAAGGGTTGCGACTCGTCCAACGTTGCCTGCATCGCAATCGACCCGGGCCGTACCAGATACAAGCAGCGATCAATGCCGCCCACGCTATCGCCTCTAGCACCGCCGATACGGACTGGGCTCAGATCGTTCGACTCTACGATCAACTGCTGGCGATACAGCCGACGCCGGTGGTGGCGTTGAATCGAGCGGTCGCAGTCGCTGAAGTCGATGGACCGCAGGCAGCATTGCAACTGATCGAAGCCCTCGACCTCGACCGGTTTTATCTGTTTCACGCGATCCGTGCCGACCTCTTGCGACGACTCGGTCGGAACGAGCAAGCGACGGCGGCGTATCAGAACGCCATCGAGCGTTGTGAGAACGATGCCGAACGAGAGTTCTTGAGACGCCGGCTCGCCGCGCTGAGCCGATGAAGATCAGTCGAGATCGCGAGCGACTCGGAAGCCCAGTCCGAAGTAACGACCTTCGACCGGACTGCGCAAGCGATAAGTAGTTCGTAACAACCGCCCTGGATCGCCCCAACCTCCGCCACGTACAGAGCGACGATCCGCCAGCGAGCAATTCGCGGTGCGCGCACTGCCATCGGTGGAAGCGCCGGTGTAACTGTCGTTGTAGCAATCCTCCAGCCACTCCCAAACATTGCCTCGGACATCGTAGAGCCCGAGCGCATCCGGCGCGAAGCTGGCGACCGGTGCCGTCGTCAACCAACGATCTTTGCCAGCAGCGAGTGAAGTACAGCAATGCGCCTCGGCGCCATAGTTGGCGCTGTCATGACTGACTGAAACCTTGCCGGCCTGCGCGATGTATTCCCATTCGGCTTCGGTGAGCAACCGATAGTGCTTGCCCGTGCTCTTGCTCAGCCACTCCACATAGCGCTTGGCGTCGTACCAATTGATACACACCGCCGGATGATTCGGCTCCTGCGCATACCCCGGCCGGCGCCAGCTCCAACCTTCCTTGTCCTCCCACTTGCCTTGCCACTTACCGTCTTCGTAACCGTGACAACTGTTGCCCGCATCGTGACCGGTGCTGGCAATGAACTTCTCGAACTGCGCGCGGGTGACTTCGTGAATGCCAACGGCGAAGGGTTTGGCGATCGTTACTCGATGTCGGGGCCTTTCATCGTCTTTCGCCTCTGCATCACCGTCGACTGCACCCATGTCGAAGCTGCCGGCCGGCACGACCTTCATCTCGGGACAATCGGCGCAATCGCGAATGACTTCCGACGCATCGGCGTACGCGATCGACGACAACGCTACGATCAGGATCGCGAGCCAAGAATGGCGCATTCGAACTCTCCCCAGGATTCGTTCTACCCTGGGAAGTCTGATCGAGGCACGGACCCGCGTGGGTGCCAACGGATTCCGGCTGGTGTCGACCCAGCACCAGCTGCGCGTCTCAACCAGTAGAACAAGCCCGTATAACCAGTGCTCGACGGATGCCTCCCCGCATAGAAAGCAATTTCTGTACCAACGGCGGAGATCGTGTCACCCGTGCCTTCGCAGTCAGTGCAGCAGCAAGAATGCTCTTACCGTCTGTTCTGGAGTCGAAGACGAGTGCGTTGGCGTACGCACCTTGCACGCAAGGCAGGCCACTATTACTGATCGACTGGCTAAAGAAAACCATCCCTCTACCGTCACCGTGCCCGGCAGTTCCATACGCAAAGTTCGATTGCACACAGCCGAATAACAGAGCGAGAGAGATCAGGCGACATACATCCTCCTTTCAGATTCCTGACAAAATTCAGAGAAGTCATCCTGTGCCTCGCCTCATTACGAGCCGTAATCTATAAGAATTCGATTCGACTCGATCTGCCATGTCGAAGCGTTGCCGTTGCCATAGACGGCCACAGCCTTCTCGGCCAGTACTGCCCAGTCCTCCTCCTTGCCCGTGGGAGGGGTAACAATCATTGAATGGATATCCAAGTCGGACTGCCATTTACGTAGTGTTGGCCCGCACGGTCCGTCCAGAACACAGTCCCATTGCCCTGGCAAGTAAAGCCAGGCGTACCTTGACTCGTGATCGTCGGGAGCAACTCGACCCGCTGGTGCGTACCGGCAGTGACAGTCACAGTCCCACTATCCCCAACGCCAGGACTGAAGTTGAGCCTCGTGGCCTGTTTGCCATTGAGCATCACATTGATATAACCCGCATCACAGCCGGCACCGACTGTCGCACCGACGCCGAATGTGATGGCAATTCTGTCCTGGATACGATCTGAGTTCGTGAGGGTCTTGTTCGGGCAGGACACTGTCGCGGTCCAGAGCGTCCCCGGATCGGAGTTCCCCGTGACCCGGATGCGAAACTTCGATGTACCGAGCGACGTTGGATTGAACTGATACGTCCAGGTATGCCAGCCACTGACCTGATTCGTGGTGGTGACCAGTACAGGCGCGGCGGAACTCTCTGCACGGACCTCGAACTTGTCGGGAATCGAGTAGGCTTCGAACTCGATCTGCACCGGTCCGGCCTCAGACCCCATCTCCATGACCTGATTGAATCCCTCGGACGAACCTCCCGCGGAAAGCGGTTGCCCGCAAGGAACCAGTGGCGGAGAGTACGTCACGACCTTACCCGCGATACTTTGAAAACCCGAATCGGCGGGAACTTCGGCACCAATCTGTCCTGTGAATACGACGACGAGACGACTCGTTGTCGTCGCTGGCTCGGTAAAAGTCACGATCGAGGACTGTCCGGCCGCGAGATTGCGAACGAACACAGCTCCAGGGATTGGCTGGCGCACGCCCGCCGCCGTTTCCGAGTAAATAGTGAATGTGCCATCCATACCTTGATCCGCGCTGCTGACGTTCTTGATCAGCCAACCCGAACCGGCAGAATTACGCTGCAAGTCGACTCGCCCACGGAAAAAGTGATTGACGAGTCCCGCCGAGAAAGCAACCGCGCGTGGCAGCAAGATTGGATAGTAGTCATCGACTACCAGCGGCGGCGTAGTAAGCGCCATCAGCCCCATGCCTTGATTGAGATAAGGGGCTGCAAGCAGCGACCAGGCAGCGAGCTTCCGATCCTTATAGGTCTGACCGGTGTGGCCGTCGAAGACGTCGCCAAGGATCGTTCGTACCGGCATGTTTCGCGTCGAGCTGTCACTCAACCGCTGAGGATAGTTGATGACTTCGATATGCTTTCTCGAGCCATCGGGATTCTGGCCGCTGGGATAGGGGAACGCAGGATTACTGTCGATAACCAGCTGGCCCTGTGGGTTGGGATAGACGGCGAACATATGATTCGGACTGGCGTAGTTCTGCGAAGTGAACTCGGCCATGCCGATGAAGCTCGGATGGATGGTCGAGGTCCAATAATTTCTGGCGGTCGGCAGACTCGGAGGAGCGTACGGATTGGCCACTACCCAATCATGAATCTGCTGCGCGGTCACATGACTGGTGGTATACGCCTCATACCAGTTGAGCCAGGTCGGCCAAGCATGCCCTTCGTTGCGCGTGTGTTGTGGCTGCGCCATGTCTTGAAGATGGTGGACTACCTGACCAAGTATCTGAAACGTGCGCCCGAATTGCTGACTGCGTACGCCGGCATCGCTGTAAGTCAACGCCTTGTACATTGCATCCAACGCATCCCGATAGGAAAAATCCTGCGGACGTTGGGAGGGTGACGATCCGGCGCTGTTACACAGCCCTCCGTCTACAACAGTCGTCACTGTGAAGCGATCCTCGAGTGCCCAGTCAGGGGATGGAAGGCCACGCCCGCCGAAGTCGTCCAATCCCCGTCCCGTGAAACTGGCAAACTGAGGATCGAAAAAGTGATTGCAGAACCGGCGTGTTTCGGTCGGATGAACTTGGGGATCTGCTTCATCCTCGAGATGTGCTCCTTGAGCCATCAGCTGCGCGAGCGAAAGATTTGTTGTTCCGTCCGTGGCAGTGTATCCCCCAGCCGACGCGCCGAGATCCTGCACGAACGCCGCGCTGGACAGCGTCGATTTCGCCACTGCCTCGAGCGTCAGCACACGATGTATGTCGGTGTTGTAAGCGCACGATGACTGCGACACCTGTAGCAGGCCGATGCAGCCGAGCAGCGACAGCACATTCCGATTCATTCCGTTGACCTCTATTTATCGTTGGCTCTCGCAGTTTCCTTGCTTTCGCACGAGATCCAGCGGCATGACCTCGTCGAGGCGACCGGAGTCGGTCGTTCCCTGCAAGCTAGTACGCATATCATCGATGATGGCCAGCGAGCGCTGAGCATGCGTCCACTCGCACTGCTTGCCGGCGTAGGCAAACCACATCGTCGATACAAATGCCGCGAGTGCGGCCACCTCCTCGTCGACTGCAGTGGCCGGTGCGGACAGCGCGATCGGCTTGTCATCATGATGGTAAGGAATCCGGATGAACCGCGGATCGTGTCCGGAGGCGATCGGCGACGTGTTGAAGAAAGCCAACGGCGCGTAGTCCCGATGAAGCACGCGCGTCGTGGGCTGACCGTCTTTCACCGTCCCGTGAAACGAGATGCGCGGCCCCCAAGCCGGTATATGAAACTCGCCGCTCTCGCTGGCAGCCACCTCTTCGATGGCAACGACACCCAGCGTCGTGCCTTGAATACCCGTTTTCTCCCACGTCATTAGAACGACGGCGCCCGGTACGGGACGACCAGTGGTAGCATCAATGACGCGGCCATCGATCGCCGGTGAGTACCAAACAAACGGATATACAAAGTTCGCGACCAACGCGACCACGCCGACGGCCACTAGAATTGCAAGCGGCTTGCGCGTCACTACTGTCAAAACAGGTCCACTCGCCACTGCGCGTCTTCTTTCACCATGACGACTTGGTACTGAAGATTCTCGCCGAGACTCTGCGTCACGCTTAAGATTGCATAAGTCGGCGCAACTTCAACCGTCTTGATTCCCACCCAGTTCTGAGTAAGCCCTGTAATCGCAGTGCCGAGATTGACCAAGGCGGTCTGATACTGGCCGCGGCTGGAGGTGGCGATATTCGCCAACGCCGCCTCGATATTACCGTCATCGAGCGACGCGCAAAAAACCCGCCACGCCATGAGCGGCCCTGCTTCGGAACTGGTGTCCTTTGCAAAAGTACCATCATCTCGGGCGATGAGCACCGCGATCACCGTGCCGTTGGAGCGTACAACCAGATCTGTTTGCCCGTCCGAGTCTTTGTCTTCGAGCGTAACTTCACTGGCCGCTCCGCCCAGATCCACACCCAAAGCTGCGGGAGTCAGCGTCTGCAGCAGTTGTGGCTGCCCGGTGCTGAGGGACGGCGTAATGAGAAAGCTGGTCGCTCCCGCCGTACGCCCTCGGAGCAACAGTGTCTGCGCACCGGTGCCAGTGACATCGCCAAAAGTCAGGTCGAAGTTGCCGGGGGTCCACGCCGCATCATTTGTAATACTCCGCGGTGGATCGACCTCAATCGAGTAACCGCCACTGGCCGCCCTCAGCAGAAATGTCGGGCTGCTGGGCTTCACCACGATCGGCACCGCCATTTCCAAATCGATCATCACGAATCGCGTCTTCGCCTTTACCAGCACGTCGATATCGCCGTCGTGATCGATGTCGCCGATGTACGTCGTGTAGCCGGCCGACCTTAGAGCAAGCCGCGGATCGGGCTGCGCTACAGCGCTGCTCACAAGGGTCGCTTGCGCGCCCAACGCGAGCGCAGCGGCGAGCCACCCAGATCTCCGAAACGCTTGTATCTTGCCTGCCATGATATGCCAGATCTCGAGTTAATGACGCGGCTACCGGATTCCAGCCGTCACTGCGCGTTGCCTTGAGCCCAGGAAATTCGGGAATACGCCCCGCTCTGCGCATCACTCCAACTCATCAGTGGACCCCAAATAATTGGCAACAGGCATGCGCCATCGAGTGCGAGCCCGGCTACGATTGGAAATGACTAAAGGAGATTTCGTGCGGTGACCCCGTCAACGCCGATCCCTAGCTCACGTGAATCATCCATGACTTCGGCCCGCGACTGATTCTTCTGCATTCAGTTTGAAATTGTTTCCGTACTACTGTCAATATTCTTTCGGTCTCTGATATTCAGAATCAGGGTTTCACCGAAAGCAACGTGGTGCACTGTAGAGCGATCAACGGACTCGTTGACAACGGCGCACGCCTGTAGCAACTTCGCCACCTCATCTCAGCGGAAGAACGACACAGCCCGCACTGTGCCCACGAATGGATCTCATGAAACTGCAACACGTCGTTGCCACCCTCTTGGGTTCGTTTGATTCAGGCCGTTGCGCTATTCGCTGTAGCCGAGTTCGAATCCCGCGCTGCCGAACGCCGTTTAAACTGAATGTTGTTGGATGTAACTCGAGATTGAGGAGGAATGATGCGTATCTTTGCAGTCATGTCGATGGTCCTGGCCTGCGCGCTGCCACTTTCACAAGCGCATTCGGCGGGATGGACACAGTTCCGTCAGATCCAGGAACTCAATCAGCAACCGGCTGCAGGCACCAACGCCTCGGAACTCGTTTTCGTTATTCTGGCACCCGGAACCAATCCGAGTGGCTGCTCCACGGGCAATACGTTCCACTTCGCGGTGAGCAACGATCGGCATAAACGCATTTTCGCCATGCTCATGGCAGCACAAGCAGCCGGTCGAACCGTGATGCTGTACACGACGGGTGCCTGTCACGTCACTGATTCGGCGCTGCTGGATGGCGCAGTCATCGGCAGCTGACGTTGCAGGAAACCACAGCCCGGGCTGAGCCGGGGGAACGACGTATGCCCGTTGTTGCAGGAGTGGTTCAGCGTTCGAACCGGAATCGCTCCGCCTGAGGACACTCGCTACTTCAGCTTCCGCTCATCCAGCCCCAGGCTGCGGCCGATGATCTCTTTCATGATCTCCGAGCTGCCTGCGAAGATGCGGGAAACGCGAGCTTCGGTGTACATGCGGCTGATGCGGTACTCCTCCATGTAGCCCGCGCCGCCGTGGAGTTGAACGCAGGCATCGACGACTCGACCTTCAACCTCGCTGGCGACCAGCTTGGCGCCGGCGACTTCGTCGGCGGTGAGCCGGTCCGCGTTGTATTCGAGTACGCACTGATCGACGAACGTCTGCGCGGAATCGATCTCGGCGCGTAGGCCGGCCATCACGAAGCGGCTGTTCTGAAACATTCCCACCGGCCGGCCGAATGCGCGGCGGTTTTGAATGAACTCGAGGGTGATATCGAAAGCTGTCTGTGCCGCCGCCATCGAATCGATCGCCGCAATTAGGCGCTCGCCGACCAGAAACTGTTGCAGGAAGCCGAAGCCTTTGGCGGCATCGCCGAGCACGTTGCGCTTTGGAACGGCGACGTTGTCGAAGAACAGCTCGGATGTGTCCTGAGCTCTCAGTCCCATCTTGTGCAAGCGATTGCCGCGCTTGAAGCCGGGCATGTCGGCTTCGACGACGAACAGTCCGATGCCGTACCGCTGATCGGGCACCGTGCGCGCAGCGACGATGATCAGATCGGCCAGCTGGCCATTCGAGATATAAGTCTTCGAACCGTTGAGCAGCCAGTGGTCGCCACGATCCACCGCGGTGGCTTTCATGCCGGCGAGGTCGCTGCCCGCGCCGGGCTCCGTCATGGCGACGGCAAGAATCGACTCGCCGCTCGCGCACTTCGGCAGCCAGCGCTGCTTCTGCTCCTCATCGCCCAATCCGTCGATATAGGGCGCGACCAGCCCCGAATGCAGATTGATGTAAAAGCCCGGCTCGCCGTGCCGGATGTTTTCTTCGTAGACGATCTGCTCGTAACGAAAGTCCTCGACGCCGGCGCCACCGTATCTCTCATCGGCCCACATCAGCAGATAGCCCTGCTCGCCGGCCTTCGTATAAGCCCAGCGATCGACGTGACCTTGCTCGCGCCAGCGGGCTGCGTGCGGGCCTATCTCGTTACGAAAGAAACGGCGGACAGTCTCGCGGAACGCATCGTGCTCGGGCTCGAAAATCAATCGGCGCATGATTCAGGCGGCAGCGGTGCGCGGTAACGCAGTTTCATAGAAAGCCTCGCCCTGTTCCGCTCGGGCTCGCAGCCAATCCGAAGGCGCAAAGCGAGCGCCGTAAGTGGACGCCATCCGCTCCGCCTCAGCCACGAACTTCTCCATGCCCACGGTCTCGATGAACGACAGCGGCCCACCGGTCCACGCCGGAAAGCCCCAGCCCAGCAGCGCGCCCACGTCCGCATCGGCCGGATGGGTAATCACGCCTTCCTCGAGACAACGCGCGGTCTCGATCGCCTGGATATACAGCAGCCGATCTCGAATCTCTTCGACGCCCGGTTGTTTGCGCGCCGGAGGAAACGCAGCCGACAAGCCGGGCCACAAATGTTTCGGCGCGTCTTTGGGATAGTCATAGAAGCCACCGCCATGACGACGCCCGGGGCGCTTGATCTCATGGAGCATGCGCCTCATCACATCGTACGCACACGGCCGTTTGAAGTTCGCACCGAGCGCGGCTTCCGCCTCTTGCACGATCTTCCAAGGCAGTTCTATGGTCACCTCATCGAGCAACGCCAGCGGGCCGACCGGGAAACCGGCAGCCATCGCCGCGTTCTCGATGCGCGCAGGCTCGATGCCTTCCTCCAGCATGCGCATGCCTTCGTGAATGAAGGTCTGAAACACGCGGCTGGTGTAGAAGCCTCGTGAGTCGTTGACGACGATCGGCGTCATACGCAACTGCCCGACGAAGTCGAGAGACTTCGCCAGCGTCTCCTGACTGGTGCGCGCCCCGACGATCACTTCTACCAACGGCATGCGATCGACGGGAGAAAAGAAATGCAGCCCGATGAACTGCGCCGGCCGGCTCGACGCCTCAGCCAGCCGACCGATCGGCAGCGTCGAAGTATTGCTGGCGAAGATGCCAGACGCGCTCAACACCGCTTCGGCCCGCTTCGTCACCTCGGCCTTCACCGCCACGTCTTCGAACACCGCCTCGATCACCAGCTCGCAGCCGGCCAGAGATTCATAACTGGTCGTCGGCTTGATCCGCGCCAGGATGGCATCGGCCGCAGCTCGGCTCTGCTTGCCTCGCTCGACTGCTTTATCCAGCAGCTTCACGGAATACTGCTTGCCCTTCTCGGCCAGCTCGAGCGAGCTATCAATCAACACGACTTCGACGCCGGCCTGAGCCGCCACGTACGCGATGCCCGATCCCATCATGCCGGCGCCGAGCACACCGAGACGAGTCACAGATGACTTCGCGATGTCGCGCGGCCGACGAGCCAACTTGCTGGCCTCGCCACGATTGACGAACGACGTACGGATCAAATTTCTAGCCACCGGATCGCACAGCAATCGAGCGAAATGCTTGGACTCCAGTTGCAGCGCCTTGTCGAACGGCAACAGCAAGCCATGGAACAAACAATCCAGAATGGCGATGGGCGCGGGATAGTTGCGACGAGTCTGCGCCGCGATCTGCGCCGGGCGTTCGCTCATCACCTTGACGACCGCGGGATTCAGCAGACCGTTGCTGCTGCGATAGCCTTTGACGTCCCACGCACGCACGGGATTCGGCGTATTCAGTAGCCAAGCACGAGCGGCAGCCAGCAACTGCGCGGCCGGCACGACTTGATCGACCATGCCCAACTGCAACGCTTCCGTCGGCGGAACACTGCGACCATCCAACAACAACGCCGTTGCCTTTTCCAAGCCCACCATACGAGGCAAACGTTGCGTGCCACCGGAGCCCGGCAACAATCCCACTGTCACTTCGGGCAACCCCACCACCGCCTTTGGATCATCGACGATGACGCGGTGATGACAGGCCAGCGCCAGTTCATAACCGCCGCCCAGCGCCAGTCCATTGATGGCGGCAACAAACGGCTTGCCACAAGTCTCCAACCGCCGATGCATCTGTACCGACGGCTTCTGACTGAAGGCATACGCCTGCTTGAGCGTGAGCGCGCCGCCAGCGATACCAAGAATGTATTTGAGATCCGCGCCCGCCATGAACGCGGGCTTGGCCGAAGTCACGATGGCGCCCTTGATCGACGCATCCGCCGCCACCCGCTCGATCGCGGCGATCATGTCGTCGATCAACTCCGGCGACACCACGTTCATCGGCTTGTCGGGCGCCTCCAGCGTGATCAAAGCGATGCCGTCGGCATCCACGTCGAGCCGTAACGTCTTCATCCCGTCAAACCCTTTCGATGATCGTGGCAGTGCCCAGGCCGTTGCCTGCGCACAAAGTGATCAAGGCCGTACCCAGTCCGCGCCGCTCCAGCTCATCCAGCACGATGCCGAGGATGATGGCGCCCGTGGCGCCGAGCGGATGTCCCATCGCAATGGCGCCGCCGTTGACGTTGACTTTCTGCGGATCGAGATCGAGCGCACGGATGTATCGCAACACCACCGCTGCAAACGCCTCGTTGATCTCGAACAGATCGATGTCCTTCAATGACATTCCGCAACGCTTGAGCAGCTTATGCGTCACGGCCGAAGGCGCCGTCAGCATGATGGTCGGCTCGCTGCCGATGGACGTGAATGCCTTCACCCTCGCGCGCGGCTTCATGCCCGCACGTTCGCCAAAGCTTTTGTTGCCCACGAGCACAGCACCGGCACCATCGACGATGCCGCTGGAATTGCCGCCGTGATGCACGTGTTGAATGGCTTCGATCTGCGGATACCGTTGAATGCCGACGGCATCGAAGCCCATCTGACCCAGACCGACAAACGAAGGCTTGAGCTTGGCCAAGCCTTCGCGAGTCGTGTCAGGCCGCATGTGCTCGTCGCGATCCAGCACCACTTCGCCAATCAAATCGCGCACCGGAACGACAGCTTTGCTAAAGCGCCCCTGCTGCCAGGCCAAGGCGGCGCGCCGCTGACTTTCCACGGCGTAGTCGTCCACATCTTCTCGAGTGAATCCATCTAACGTCGCAATCATGTCCGCGCCGATGCCCTGCGGCGCGAAGTAGTTGTGATACGCGAACCACGGATCGGCCGACCAGGCACCGCTGTCTGCGCCCATGACAGTGCGTGACATTGACTCGACGCCACCACCGATCGCCGCATCGGCAGCGCCGGTCATCACTTGCGCCGCCGCTGCGTTCACCGCTTCCAGGGCCGAAGCACAGAAGCGATGGACCTGCTGACCAGCGACGCTTTGCTGATAACCCGCCGCCAGCACCGCCGCTCGGCCGATGTTTCCTCCCTGCTCGCCCACTGGCTGCGCGCAGCCGAGCACCACGTCGTCAACCAGGCCCGTGTCCAGACCGTTGCGCTCCGCCAGTGCCTGCAACACCTGCGCCGCCAGCTGCACCGAAGTGATTTCGTGGAGCGACCCATCGGGTCGCCCACGACCGCGCGGTGTCCGCGCGTGATCGAAAATAAATGCGTCAGTCATGTCGATGAACTAAAAGTCGTAGCCGATACGCAAGCCATAAGTGAGCGGCGCGCCAATGAAGCGATTCGCGCCGAGCGCGCCCAGGGTCGAGCCCCAGTAGGAATACTCTTCCTCGGTGAGGTTCTTGCCGAACAGCGATACCTTCCATTTGTGGTTCAGGCTCACGTAGTCGATGCTCGCATCGACCAGCGTGTAGGCCGGACCGGAGACCGTGTTGGCGTCGTTGAAGAATTCCTTGTCGGTGTACGAAACGCCGCCGCGCAATGACAGCTGCCCGATCTGATCCAGATCGAACGTATACGTCGCGCTCGCGGCGAATGTTTGTTCCGGCACGCGCACGAAATCAAGGCTGGTATCGAAGCCAGCGACCGCCGAGTCATAGCTGGCGTCGGTGTAGCCATAGCCCGCCGTCAGCACCAAGTGGTCGGTGGCCTGCGCCACCACATCCAGCTCGATGCCTTGAATGGTCGCGTCGGCCACGTTGAACGTGGATTGCACCACGCCGTACACCGGGTCGACACCGAGCACGGTACGTTGCAGATCCTTGTACTTGTTCACGTAACCGGCGGCGTTCAACCGGACCGTGCCGTCGAACAGCTCACCCTTGTAGCCGACCTCGAACGCGTTCACCTCTTCCGAATCGAACGGTTCGAAAATCACGTTGCCGCGCAGACTGTAGCCGCCGCTACGGAAGCCGCGCGTCGCGCTTGCATAGACCAGGTGATCGTCCGTCGGCTTGAAGCCCAGCACGACCTTCGGCGAGAAATCGCTCCAGGTGTGGTCGTCGCTGGCACCGTACGTGAAGGTGCAATCGTTGAAGCCGTAGATCGAACGATCGGCGCACAGGGTCAGCGCCGACGTGAACGGCACACTCTTCGCTTCCTTCGTTTCTTCGGTGTAGCGGCCGCCGAGCGTCAAGGTCCAACGGTCGGCAAGCTTGATGTCGACTTCGCCGAACGCCGCGTACGACTCCTGATCCAGATGAGCGCGCGTCACCGTCAGCGTGGCGTGGCGATTGAGGTCGCGACCTTCCGTATGCGTGTAGTCCTGCTTGAAGTAGTACAGGCCCGCGGTGAAGTTGACGCGGCCGTCGTACTCGGACGAATAGATCAACTCCTGGCTGAATTGATCCTGCTCGAAGCCGATCGACTGATTGAAGTAACTGAACTGCGAGCCGTCATAGTCGGTGGTGTTCGCGACTTCGACATCCCGCACCCCGGTGATGGACGTGAACTTGCCCGAGAGCGCTTCCCAGTTCATTTCCAGCACGCCGAAGTTCACTTCGATGTTGGAGTAACCGGGGTTGTCGAGCTGCACGTCCCAGAAGTTTTTGGGCTGCCGGAAGCCGTCGTTATAGGGGCCGTTGCCCGGGACTTCCACACCGACAGCAGCGGTGGAGTCGCCATCCTGCTGATAGTTTTCCAGGATCAACGACGCCGTGAAATTATCGGTCGGTGTCGCCAGAATCGTGCCGCGAATCAACGTCGAGTTGTTCTCGCCGAAATCCTTACCGTTCGCCAGATTCTTGTAATAACCGTCGAGATTACGATCCAGCACGGACAGCTTCACCGCCAGCTTGTCCTTGATCACCGGCCCTTCGATCTTACCGGAGATATCGAAACGACCGTAATTGCCGACGACGGTCTGCGCGGCCAGATCGAAATCGCCCGAAGGACGCGCCGTGCGAACCAGCACTGCGCCGCCCGTGACGTTGCGACCGAACAGCGTGCCCTGCGGACCGCGCAGAATTTCCACCGACTCGACGTCAAACGTGTCGAGCATGGCGCCGTAGTTGGAACCCCAGTAAACGCCGTCTTGAATGATGCCCACCGCCGGCTCGTCGGACGCGGTCGTGCCGGACACGCCCATGCCGCGAATGGTGAAGTTCTGTCCGCCGACCTGACTGGTCGGCTTCAGGCCCACGCTCGGCGCGAGCTTGCCAATGTCGTCGAGATTGTCGGCGAACACAGCTTCGAGCTGAGCCGCACCGAATGCCGAGATCGCGAGCGGCGTATCTTCGACCGCTTCGTCGGCGGCGCGCTTGCGAGCGCTCACCAACACTGTTTCCAGCAACACCGACGTCGGCGCGTTGGCGGATTCCGTTTCGCCTTGAGCGTGCGTCAGAGTTACCGGGGCCATCGACGCGGCAACAGCCGCAGTGGCGAGTTTCCAGGCCGCGGCGCTGACGCGATGCTGGAAATTGCGTTTGTTGTATTGATTCATCCCCCACCCCTCGACGAAACGTGACTTTGTATCGGATATGAAACTAGTCCCTCCCTGCCGCCAGCAAACCTACCCAAAGATAGGCCTTCCCTACAGTTGTCGACTCTGCTCCAGCGCGCGACGATAGTGCGGTAGCGCCGAGAACAATAAAACAGCGGCGCCCGCAGCGCTGCTCGCACAAACGACAGCGAGCGACAATCCCACTTTCGACGGATCGCCGAACACGCGATCGGTGACGACAGCCACCACGGTCGGTGCCGCACCCAAACCGATGACTGACAGCACGAACAAATACAGCGACGCGACGATGCCTCGCATCCGATTCGGTGTCGCCAATTGCAAAGCCGTCGCCGACATCGCCTGCGGCAAGCTGAAGAAGAAGGTGCCGCCCGCCGCCGCGATCAGCGCTCCGGCAAAGCCTGGCATCAACGGCAAGATCGCGGTGAAGATCACCAATCCAATGCTTGCGACGGCAGCGACGCGAATAGGACTGTCGGCATGACCCCGCCGCGCCAACCATCGATCCACGAACGGCCCACTCAACACGCCCGCCGATCCCATGATCAACACCAGCACACCGTATCGCAGGCCCACCGTCGTGGGATCGGCACCATGGGCACGCATCAAGAATGACGGCATCCACGCCGGCAGCGCGTAGAGCACGATGACGATCAACGCCATGCCTAGATAGAAGCGCACATAGAACGCGCGCCCCTGCCACAGGAACTCGATGACTTCCCGGATCGAGAAGTTACGATCTCGAGTGCCGATGGACTGCGCGCCCCGCGCCGGCTCGCGAATCGTGAGCAAAGCAATGGCGAGAATGACGCCAGGCAACCCGATCATGACAAATGTGAGTTGCCACGGTTCCAGATTCACCAGCACCGGCGCAAGTTCGCGCAACGAGCCCATCGAACCGATCACCATCCCGCCGGCGATCATCGCGAGCCCGCCACCGATATACGGTCCCATCAAATAAATGCTCATCGCTCGGGGCAATCGCTCGCGATTGAAGTAATCCGCAATCAATGACCACGCTGCCGGAGCGAGACACGCTTCCGCCGCGCCGACAGCGGCGCGCGTCAGGAACAGTTGCCAGTAGTTCTCCGCAAGCCCGCACAGCGCGGAGAAGATGCTCCAGGTGCCCACGCCGAACACGAGGATATTGCGTCGATTGCCGACATCGGCCCAGCGCCCGAACCAGGGCGAGAACGCGATGTACGAGCCCATGAACGCAATTCCCTGCAACAGACTCAGCTGCGTGTCCGTCAGTAGCAGGTCGCGCTTAATATCCTCCACCAGCAGGTTCAATACCTGTCGGTCGATGAACGCCACCGTGTACGCGAACGTCAGCAGGAACAGCACATACCAGGCATAGCTGCCGCGATCTCGCGTCGGCACGAGCGCCGCTTCGGTGGGAGTGATGGAGCTCAAACTGCGATCCACGGCTGGAAACCCAGACTCACCATGCGGATGGGCGCCGGTCCGGGTCTTCTATCTTTAGATAGGCAACAGCGGCGGTGGGGCTTGGCATGGTGGCCACGATGCCGGAACCGCTGAAAATCCACTTTGCCGATGAGGATCTGCGCGACCTGAAGGCGCGGCTGGCCCGCCCCCGATGGCCTGACCAGCCGGCGGCCGCTTCCGGTTGGCGTCAGGGGACGGACCTCTCTTATATAAGAGAGCTGGCGGCCCACTGGCGCGACCGTTATGACTGGCGCCGCCGCGAACAGGCGCTGAACGGGCTGCCCAACTACAGCGCGTCGCTCGACGGCATCGATCTGCACTTCATTCATCAGCCCGGCGTCGGCCGCTCGCCGTTGCCGCTGTTGTTATTGCATGGCTGGCCCAGCTCGTTCATCGAGTTTGAGCGGGTCCTTCCTCTGCTCACCGATCCCGCCCGCTTCGGCGCCGATCCGGACGATTCGTTCAGCGTGGTGGTGCCTTCGCTGCCCGGCTATGGGCTGTCGTTTCGTCCGAATCAGCCCCGGTTCGATATCGCGCAGATCGCGGCCACGCTGACCAAGCTCATGCGCGAGACGCTTGGCTATCGACGCTTCGGCGCTCATGGCGGCGATTGGGGCGCTCACATCGCCACGCGACTCGGTCAGGCACACTCGCAGGCTTTACTGGGTATTCATCTCACGATGTTGGTGCTGCCACGTCCGCGAGTTGTCGAATCTGACGAAGAGCGTTTGTACGTCGACACTGTGACGCGTTGGAATCGTGAAGACTCGGGTTACGCCGTGATTCAGGGCACGCGTCCACAAACGCTGGCGTATGGATTGACCGATTCGCCGGTCGGACTCGCGGCCTGGCTGGTGGAGAAATTCCGTGAGTGGAGCGACTGCGATGGCGACATCGAACGTCGCTTCGACAAAGACACGTTGCTGGATACGATCACGCTCTATTGGCTCACCGGCTGCATCAACAGCTCCTTCGGTTTGTATCACTCGATCCGCCATGGCGGCCTCAAGCCGTCCGAACAAACGCGCGTCGAAGTCCCCACCGGGTACACTCGTTTTCCCGAGGGCGCGCTGCATCCGCCCCGCTCGCTGGCCGAGCGCGCTTACAACATTCAACACTGGAGCGATATGCCCGCCGGCGGACACTTCCCAGCCATCGAAGAACCCGCCGCGCTCGCGCAGGAGATTCGCGAGTTCTTCCGTCCTTTGCGCTCGCTCAAGTGAAGACGCAACGTTTCCAAGGCCACGGCCTGCAGATGACCGCCGACGTCGGCGGCGATCCGACATCGCCTGCCGTCGTGCTGCTCCATGGAGGTGGCCAGACTCGACATGCCTGGGGCAGCACCGCGCGTGCCTTGATCGAAGCGGGCTGGTACGTGATCTCGCTCGATCTGCGCGGGCACGGCGATAGCGAGTGGGATCCGAATGGCGACTACTCTCTCGACCTGCAAGTGGCCGACCTGCGATCCGTATTGAAACAACTGCCCTCCCGACCGGCGCTGGTCGGTGCGTCTTTGGGCGGTCTGGTCTCGCTACTGACAGTCGGCGAAACACCTGAGCTCGTCGCGAGTCGGCTCGTGCTCGTCGATGTGACTCCCATGCTCGATCCCGAAGGCGAAGCTCGCGTGCTTGGGTTCATGACAGCTTATCCGCAAGGCTTTTCCAGCGTTGAAGAGGCGGCCGATGCTGTCGCTGCTTACTTGCCGCACCGACCGCGCCCGTCGAGTACCACCGGTCTACAACGCAATCTTCGATTGCGTTCGGATGGCCGTTACTACTGGCATTGGGATCCACGACTGTTCGATCGCCTGCGAGCCAGCCCTCAATTTCAAGCGGCTCGCTATGAAGCGGCTGCCCGGAATGTGCGCGTGCCTGCCCTGCTCGTTCGGGGTCAGCAAAGCGAACTCGTGTCGCCCGAGAACGTGCGACATTTTCTGGACCTGATTCCCAGTGCCCGATACGTGGACGTCGCCGGCGCCGGCCACATGGTGGCCGGCGACCGCAACGATGCCTTCAGCGCCGCCGTGCTCCACTTCCTGAAATCCTCATGAGCCTGCCAGACAACTTGAACCGCCGCGTCGGCCAACTCGATATCGCCCGCCATGGCGCGGTCACGCTGCTGACGATCGATCGGGTCGACAAGCACAATGCGTTGACTGCTGAGTTTTGGGGCGACCTGCGCCGCGTGCTTACCGAGCTTGAGGCCGATCAGCAGACACGCGCCATCGTGCTCACCGGCGCTGGCGACAAGGCGTTCTGTGCCGGCGGCGACATCGCCGGCTTCGCCACGCTCACGACGTTGGAAAGCAAACGTGCTTATCAGATCGATGCGATGAACGGTTTCGCCGCATTGGAGAACTGTCCGCTTCCTGTAATCGCTGCGGTCAACGGCTTAGCGCTGGGCGGCGGCTGCGAGCTGACGCTGGCCTGCGATATCGTCCTCGCCTCCGACCGCGCGACCTTCGGTATGCCCGAGGCCGCGCTCGGCTTGGTGCCTGGCTACGGCGTGCTTCGAGCACCGCATGTCATCGGCCGGCAGATGACCAAACTCATGGTCATGGCCAGCGAAACCCTCGACGCCCAACAGGCCCTGCAAGCTGGGCTCGTGCAGCGAGTGATTCCACATGCAGACCTGCTGCCGAAAGCTTTGGCTCTGGCCGAGAAGGTCGCGAGCAATTCATCGATGGCGCATGCCGTTGGCAAGCGACTGATCAATCGGGGCATCGAGCGGGCGGAGTTCGATTATTCGGTTGAAGCGCTGACGGTGCTGCAAAGCTCGGCGGAGACACAGCAGCGGGTAAGAGGGTTTCTTGAGCGGCGGAAGAAGTAATTGAGCCTAATCGTTTCCGTTGCCGGCAGCACCTCGCATCCGCCTATACACCGCCGGCGACCGACCTGTCACACGTCGCTCGTTGCCGGCACTCGCCATCGTCTCAATCACACGTCGTGCGCTGCCGGCCCCGAGCCATCGTCTCTATCAAACGTCGTGCGCACTGCCGGCGCCGGTCATCGTCATGAACATCAGGTTCGCGCCACCGTCGACCATCAAATTCACACCGCTGATGAAACTAGCCCGTGGGCCGAGCAAGAACGCGATGGCCTGCGCGGTCTCCTCAGGTTGCGCGATCCGATGAAGCGCAATGGCGCGCTCGCGTTTCGCGCGCTCGGCTGAATCGGCGTAGACCTTGGCCGTCATCGGCGTGAGCGTCGAGCCGGGTGAGACGCAATTGCAGCGGATGCCATCGCCGCCCCACTCCACCGCCATCTGCTGAATCAACATGACCAGCGCTGCCTTGCTCGCGCTGTACATTCCTAACGGCGGCGTGGGCATGATGCTCGCGAGCGATGAAGTTGCGACAATCGAGCCGCGCGATGCTTTCAACAAGGGACGAGCCGCCTGGGCGAGCAGCAGCGTCGCGCGGGTATTCAGTGCGAGCACTTGGTCATAGTCAGCGACCGACAGCGACGCCAACGGCCCGACCTTGATCATGCCGGCGTTGCTCACCAACCCGTCCAACCCGCCGAATGCATCGTTCGCCTTACGCACGATGCGCGCCGGCGCTTCAACATCTAATAGATCTGCAACCTCAGTGACCACTTCAGCGCCGTCATCGCGCAACTGAGCCGCAGCTGTCTCAAGCGCCTCCGCATTACGCCCGGTAATGAGCACTTGAGCCCGCCCATTCCACGGCTCAGCGGCCAACAATCGCGCAGTCGCCAAACCAATGCCACTCGCACCGCCGGTGATGATCACTCGCATGACGCGTCAAGCTCCAACCATAAGCAGTCGCGCAACAGCCAAGCCGATCCCACTCGTATCGCCGGTGATGATCACTCGCATGACGCGTCAAGCTCCAACCATAAGCAGTCACGCAACAGCCAAGTCGATCCCATTCGCATCGCTGGTGACGATCACTCGCATGACGCGTCAATCTCCAGCGGTAAGCAGTCGTGCAACAGCCAAGTCGACCCCACTCGCATCGCTGGTGATGATCTTCCGCATGACGCGTCAAGATCCAACGGCAAGCCCCGCGCAACAGCGAAGGCGATCCCACTCGCACTGGTGATCTCTCGCATGACGCGTCAAGCTCCAGAAGTCCGCAGCTGCTCACGCAACTTGAACTTCTGAATCTTGGTAGCCGACATGGGCCACTCAGTGACGAAGCGCACCTCACGCGGCACTTTGAAACTCGCGAGGCGACCTTTGCAGAACGCAATCAGCTCAGCGGCATCCGCCTGCTTACCGGGTAGCAGCTCCACGAACGCAACGGCCACTTCACCGTAATACTCATCCGCCTTCCCAACGACCTGCGTCATCTTCACAGCAGGGTGACGACCGAGGAACGCTTCGATCTCCGCGGCTGCGACGTTCTCGCCGCCGACTTTGAGCATGTCCTTGATGCGACCCAGAAAGTAAACAAATCCATCGGCATCGAGCATGCCGCAATCGCCGGTGCGCACCCAACCACCTTCCAAAATAGTCGCGTCAGTCGCCGCTTCGTCCTTGTAATAAGAGTGGAACGAATTCGGCCCACGAAACTGAATCTCCCCCTGCCCGCCCGGCAACGCGACGTTGCCGGCCTCGTCGATGATGCGCACTTCGACTCCTTCGATCGGCGTGCCATTCGTACGCAATCGCTTTTCCTCGGCCGCGTCGGCACGAGTAAACGACACGTATCCGCAAGCTTCAGTCATGCCGAAGAGTTGAAGCGTCAAGATGCCCGGTGGCAGAAACTCCTGCATCAGCTTGTGAGTCTCATGCGGCGCGACCGCCACCATGCTCCGCGCGTTCGCGAACGCCGCCTTGTCATAGTCCGGCTCACGCAGCACCGGCAAGATCAAGGTAAAGAACCCCGGATACAAATGCTCAATGCGATGGTTCCGAATCAACCGCAGCGCCGCCGCTGCCTGATGATGAATCGAAGTCGCGAAGGCAGCACCACGAGAAACGGCAGTCGCCGTGAGCCCGATGCCGCCGACATGAAAGCACGGCATCGGCACCCACACTTTCTCACCGGGCTGCAAGTCCACCGCGTACGGATAAGTGTTCACCCAGGTTGCATAGATGCCCCGATGAGTCAGCTGACATGCCTTCGGTGCAGCCGTCGTACCCGACGTAAAGAGCATCACTGCGATATCGTCGATCGTTGCCGAAGCCGCGCACTCCTCCAGCGCCACGTCGGGCACACCGCTGCCTTCCGCCGTGAACGATTCCAGCGAGACAAACGGCGCCCGCTCACTGTTCCCAACCAGGATGATGTTCTCGAGACGCGGCGCGCTGGCCAGCTGTAAGCGGCCGTTGCGACGCCCGCCAGAAAGATCCGGCAGCGTCTCCCACAACAAATCGCCGAAGTTCACATGCTCATCGATGCGATCCGTGGTGAATAACAAGCGAATGTCCGAAAACCCGACCGCGTACTTGAGCTCATGACTCTTGTACCGCGCATTGATCGTAACAGTGATGCCACCGAGCAACTGAATCGCGAAGTGCACGACAAAGAACTCGACGCAGTTCGGCATGAAGACGCCGATCCGATCGCCTTTGCGAATGCCGCGCGCGTACATCCCCTTGGCAAGCGCCGTTGCTCGACTCAGCAGCTCCCGATACGTCATCGTCTCATCGTCGACGATGATACAAACGCGCTCACCGTGGATCGCCGCCTGCTGTCGTAACAGCGCGCCGTGCGGAATGGAATTGACGGGTCTGCTCATTGCTTACAATCCGCCATTCACATCGACGGTGCTGCCAGTGATATAGCTCGCCTCGTCGCTGGCGAGAAAGGCCACGACGTTCGCGATCTCGCGCGGATGCGCGGCGCGTTTCAGCGGCGTGGTCTGCAAATACTTTTCCTTCACCGCAGGTGGCAGGACCTTACCCATGCCCGCGTCGATCAGCGCCGGCGCGATGGCATTGATGCGGATGTTGTGTTCTGCGAGCAGCCGCCCGAACGTCGCCGTCATGTTGATGACCGCCGCCTTCGATGCACCGTAGTCGATCTGCGAACTGCCCCCGCGACCGGCGATGGACGCGATGTTGACGATATTGCCACCGCCCGTGTCCTTCATCTGCTTCGCGACCTGCTGACACAGATACATCACAGCAGTCACGTTCACAGCCATGGTGCGTTGGATCTGCTCCGGCGTCAGATCCCAGAGCGACACCGGATTGTAGTAAGCCGCGTTGTTCACCAATAGGCGTAACGGCCCAACCTCGCGATGAATCTGGTCGAGTGTCGCACTCAGTGTGGCGATACTGGAAAGATCGCTCGAATAATGCTGCCAGGGGCCTGCAACGGTCGGGGCGCGCAAATCCAGGCCCACGACTCGATAGCCATCGTTGGCCAGCCGCGTGGCGATGGCTGCGCCCAGTTCGCCACTGGTTCCGGTAACGAGCGCATTTCTGACCGAACTCATGATTCCCCCGACGAAAGCCGCACCAACAAACTGCCCCGAGCGGTCACATCCCCGGCGGCCACGAGCACAGCGTCCACTGTACCCGCACGCGGTGCGACGACCGGCAGTTCCATCTTCATCGCTTCCAGAACGACGAGCACTGCGCCTTTGGCGACAGCCTCGCCGGCTTTGACACACACCGCGACCACCGCTCCGGCGATGGGCGCCACCGGTTCTGTTTCCGGCTTTTTCTGATCCGTGACTCGAGCCGTGCCGCTCGCTGCCCGCACAGTACGCTGCTCGCGTCGCGGACCGAAGACGGCAATCTCAATCGCTCCCTGAGACGTCGATAGACGCACCCTGCGCTCGGTGCTGGTGGCCACCGGCGCAGCGCTGTTCGGTATCTCCGGGCGCGTGGCCTCCTCCGGACGCCAGCTGCGTTCCGCCGAGCCAGTGTCATGCGTGACAGCGATGAACTCCGATTGACCCAACACCTGTCGCAGATAGGGCGCGGTGGTCATGACACCGCTCACATTCAACGCCGCCAGCGCGGCGCTCAGGCGAATGCGGGCCGTCTCTCGATCCGGGCCCCAGGCCTGCACCTTACCGAACATCGAATCGTAGTGACCGACTACCGTATCGCCGGCCTCGACGCCGAAATCAAGTCTGAGCCAGGGTCCCTGCGGCAGGGACATCGTTTCGATGCGGCCGGGCCGGGGCTGAAATCCTTCCCACGGATCTTCGGCGGCGATCCTTGCTTGTATGGCGTGGCCGTGAATGTTCACGTCCGATTGCGAGAAGCGCAGTGGCTCGCCGCGAGCGACTCGAATCTGCTCAGCGACGATGTCGATGCCCGTGACCAGCTCGGTGACGCCGTGCTCGACCTGCAGGCGCGTGTTCATTTCGAGAAAGTAGAAGCGCTCATTTGCGACATCGACCAGGAACTCGATGGTCCCTGCGCTTCGATATCCCACGTCTTTCGCCAGTCGGATGGCCGACATCGCCACGTCGGCACGCAGGGATGCGGGCAATGCGGGTGCCGGCGCTTCTTCGATCAACTTCTGGTGTCGACGTTGAACCGAACAATCGCGATCGCCCAGGTGCACCACATTGCCGTGGCTGTCCGCGAGTACTTGCACTTCTACATGGCGCGCGGATGCGATGTAACGCTCCAGGTACACCTCGCCCCGACCGAATGCGGCATTGGCCTCGCGGCCTGCCGATTGCAGAGCCGCCGCGAGTTCTTCCGGCCCACGCACGATGCGCATGCCACGACCGCCACCGCCGAAACACGCTTTCACGACCAGCGGATAGCCGATTCGTTCGGCGATTTCCATTGCACTGGATGCGTCTTTGATCGTGCCCGATGAGCCCGGCAGCAGTGGCATGCCGCTCCGGCGAGCAGCATCGCGAGCTGCAACCTTGTCGCCCATCTGCGCGATGGTGCCCGGCTGTGGCCCCACAAAGATCAGGCCCGCTTCGATGACGGCCTGGGCGAACTCGGCGTTCTCACTGAGCAGTCCGTATCCAGGATGGACGGCGTCCGCTCCACACTCGCGCGCGACTGAGACGATCTTGTCGATATCGAGATAAGACTCGCGCGCCGGCGCGGGACCGAGTCGATGTGATTCGTCAGCGAGACGCGTGTGTAAGGCGCCGGCGTCGGCATCGCTGTAAACGGCAACGGATCGAACGCCAAGCTCGCGACATGCACGAACGATGCGCACCGCCACTTCGCCGCGATTGGCAATGAGCAACTTCAAGCCAACATCTCCAACTCCGGCCACGTGTACGGACGCATCAAAACAAACTCTCCAGCACCTGCGGCGAATACGGGCGCAGCTCGTCGAAGCGCTGTTCGCGCACCTTACGCGCCCATTCGTGATCGGCGAGCAATGCACGCCCCACGGCGACCAGATCGAACTCACCTGCTTCAAGGCGATCGATCAGCTTGTCGATGTTCGCGACCTCCGCATGCTGACCCAGCGCTTGATCGCCGCGCGTGACCAGCTCTTTGGACAACCCGACGCTGCCAACAGTCATCGCGGGCTTGCCAGTGAGCCGTTTGGCCCACCCCGCCAGATTGAGCGTGGAGCCGGCGAACTCCGGCTCCCAATAGCGCCGCTGCGAGCCATCGAAGGCATCGACGCCGGCGGCGGCCAACACCTGCAACAGTTCGCCCAACTCCTCGGGAGTGCGCGCCAGCTTGGCGGTGTAGTCCTGCTCCTTCCATTGAGAGATACGGAACATGAGCGGGAAATCGGCGCCGACCTCGCGACGAATCGCTTGCAGCGTCTCGACTGCGAACCGTGTGCGACCGGCGAGGTCACCGCCATATTCGTCATCGCGCCGATTGATCGGCGCCCAAAAAAACTGATCGAACAAATAACCATGCGCGCCATGAATCGCCACACCGTCGAACCCCAACTCACGAGCCGCAAGAGCCGCACGAGCGAACGCTTCAGTCACGCCGCGAATCTCTTCCTGACTGGCCGGCGGCGCAACCGCACGCTTATCCGGCAGAAACAATCCTGACGGGCTCACACTCGGCAGATGTTTATTCGGATACTGCTGCGACGGATGCCGAGAGATCCCGACGTGCCAGAGCTGCGGCATGATCTTGCCACCGACGTCATGCACCTCCTCCACCACGCGACGCCACGCAGGCAAAGCATCGCCATGAAACTGAGGAACGCGCACCGAATAGGACGCGACAGGATGATCCACCGTCGTCCCTTCGGTAATGATGAGTCCGCAATCGTTAGCGGCACGCCGCCGGTAGTAAGCCGCGACATCCGCACCGGGCACGCCTTCGGGTGAATGCCAGCGCGTCATCGGCGCCATGACGATGCGATTCGGCAATCGCAGTCCGTTCAAGGTGAACGGTTGAAACAACGCGTCGACCGGTCGGCTCATCACCAACGCCCCGTCACTCGCACCGGCCGATCGCCCCACGCGATGTCGATGGCTTGTGAAATCACATCGCGCGTCTGCGCCGGCTCGATCACATCGTCGAGCGACAGATGCGCGGCAGCTTCCCAAGGCTCCGACTCCGTCACCCATTCTTGAATCAGTTGTGCCGCGAGCTCGGCAGCCGCAGCTTCGCCCTGCTCTCGCGCCACTTGATCCAAGCGGCGTCGATACACGGTTTGCACGCCGGCCTCGGGCGCCATGAAACCCATCTCGGCCGTGGGCCACGCGAATTGAAAGCTCGGATGCGTGGGTCGTCCGCCCATTGCGAAATGGCCGCCGCCGTAGGCTTTTCGAATCACGACACCGATCTTCGGCACCTTCGCATCGGCAATGCGCGATACCAACTTCTCGTACGCATGCAGAATGCCGTTGCGCTCCGCTTCCGTGCCAATCAACAACCCCGGCACATCATGCAGAAACACCAACGGCAGGTTGAACGTGTCGCACAGATGCACGAAATCATGTTCCTTGCGTAACGCATGCGGATCGAGCGCGCCGGCGCCGACCAACGGTTGATTCGCGACGATGCCGACCGGGTGGCCATCGATGCGAGCCAGCGAACAAATCAAGCTCGGCCCCCACTCCGCGCCCCACGGCAGGATGCTGGCTTCGTCGGCAATGGCTTCGATCACTTGATTCATGTCGTACGCAGACTTCGATCCGGTCGGCACGATCGTTGTGAGATCGCCAGGCGGACGCGCCGGGGCACGGGCCGGAGCGACCGGCGCGGGCAGCGAGGCATTCGCAGGGAGAAAAGAAAGAAAAGCGGCGATCGCATCCATCGCCTCGCGCTCGTTATCGACCGCGAGCAACGCATTGCCAACCGACAGCGCCGCGGCCGGCCCACCGAGTTCCTGATCGGTGACTTCTTGAGCAATCGCCGCCGAGACCACCGACGGCCCGGACAGCGCGACCGAGCCCGTCTTCACCATCACCACGAAATGCGCCGTCGATGCATGCAGCGCTGAGTCGCCATATGACGGCCCCAGAATCGCCGCCGCGCGAGGCACCGGCGCCTGGCCTTCGGGCGATTTCACAAACGTCTTGAAATCGAGCGGCAGATGACTGAAACGCCAGCCCATCACGTCGGGAATGCGCCCGCCATCGGCATCACACAACAACACCAACGGAAAGCCGAAACGTTGCGCCATCTCGATCAGCCGGCCTTGCTTGCGCATGCTGGTGGGCGCAGTGGTCCCGGCGAGCACGCTCGAGTCGATACCGATGACCCCGACGCGCCGGCCGTCGAGCCGCGCAAATCCGGTGACGACCGCGTCGCCCGGCACATGACGTTCAGTCCGTCGTTCCGGGAGGCCGAGCGCGCCGATCTCAAACCACGAACCGTGGTCGACCAACATCTCGACCCGCTCGCGGACCGGCAGCCGGCCGGACGCCCGATGCCGGCGTAATCCCTCTTCGCCGCCCATTTCCCGTGCGCGCAGTTGCCGGGCACGCAAGTCGGCGACTTTCGCCTGCATACCGCCCGAATCGGGGCGATTCACGCTGTTATCTGGCCTGTTCATGGAGGTGGACGCTAACCGCAGGCCCGCAAAAGGAGGGCCTATCGTTCGATAGGTGCCCCTCCGAGGCCCGGATCGCAGGCTGTGCTCCAGCATGGCGGATCATTGTCCGCCGGCATGCGATGGGGGATGCGATGAGTTGCCCGATCACGATGCGATCGCTGGAGAACGCCGATCCGTTTCCGGCGTACGAGACGCTGCGCTCGCAGGGCCCGGTGGTTTGGGACGAGTCGCTCAAGGGCTGGCTGGTGCTGGACTTCGACCTGTGCCGGCACGTCGAATTCAACGAAGCCACCCAGTTCCGGAACATGTATGCCGACGCCGATCCGCTCATCGTCGAGCTGAAAGGCGGGGCCGCCAACATCACGGTGTCGCAGGGCGAGCAGCATCAACGCATGCGCCGCTTTCACCAGACCCTGCTCTCGCCCAAGGCGCTGCAGTCCTATCGCGACCAGTTCGTCACGCCCATCATTCAGGGCATGCTCGATCGGGTGCTCGCCAAAGGCGGCTCGGCCGATCTGGCCGCCGACTTCGGCGATGAAATTCCGCCGCGAGTCATCTGCGCCCTGCTCGGCATGCCCTGGCAGGACGAGGGGCTGATTCGCAAGACGCTCGAGCTCAACGAAGAAATCATGAAATGGATCGGGCGCGGCTACTACGACGAAGCCAGCGTTCGCGATGCCCGCGCCGCCTCGGCCGCGATCAATGAAATTCTGCTGCCCTTCATTCGCGAGCGTCGTGAGCGGCCGCAGGACGATTTCATCAGCCGGGTGTGGCGCGAAGCCCCGCACGAATACGGCGAACTCTCCGAAGCCGACGCGCTCGCCATCTGTCGCGAGCTCTATCTTGGCGGCGCCGATACGACCGTGCACGGCATCGCGAACTCGCTGTATTTGCTGTTGTGGAATCCCGAGATGCGCGCGGCCGTCGAGCGCGACCGGGAACAAATCGCGGGCGTGATCGAAGAAGCGCAGCGCCTCTTCGGCTCACCTCAGTGGCGCTATCGCCGCGCCAATCAGGACTGCGAGCTTGGCGGCGTCGAGGTGAAGAAAGATCAGATGATCGTGCTGCTCCATGGCGCGGCGAATCGCGATCCCAAGCGCTTTGGCGAATGCCCTGCCACGCCGGATCTGGCGCGACCGAGATTGCGCGATCACCTCACCTTCAACTACGGCCCGCGCAGCTGCGTAGGCATGGGGCTGGCGCGCATCGAAATGAAAGATGCGTTGCATGGCGTGCTCGATCGTCTGCCCAATGTCCGTTCCGACCCGAACGCCGAGCCGCCGCGCTTCGCGAATCTATTCATGCGCTCGTTCCGTCCCTTGCACGTGCGCTTCGACAGCTGAGATCTTGAATGAACAAGTTCGTGGCGCTGATGCGCCGTTACGTTTACGACTACACCAATCGCCACGACTTCGCGGTCTGCGACGAGATCATGGTGCCCGGCTACACGCTGCACATGGGCACCTATGACTTGACCGGACGCGACACCCACTACAAGCCCGCCACCCATAAACAGTTCCAGCAATTTCCTGGACTGAGCTTGACCGTCAACGAGATCATCACCAATGGCACGCGCCTGAGCCTGCGTTTTTCGGAGCATGGCGCGTCTATGCGTCACAACGGGGCACTCGCTGCGTGGGGCGGCATCGGCTTGTATAAATGGGACGGTGAACGACTGACCGAAAACTATGTCGAACAGGACTACTACTCGCGGCGCGAACAGCTCGCGAGCGGTCAACCGAAGCCCGTCGAGTCACCGGCGCTCGCGCCTTGGGACACGACGGCGCAGCCCGAAAATCGCGAGGCGGAGAGCATCGTTCGCAAAGTGTTGAGCCATGGTGATCTCACGGCAACACCGGGCATCGAGTTCGACGACGCGTGGACCGGCGCGCCTTTACAGAAGGTGCTGCAACCTGACGGCGCTGTCATCGACGACCTGTTCTCGGCGGGCGACAAAGTTGCGTTTCGTATCACTCAGTCGGGAAGGGTGCTGGCGGATTTCGCGCAAAGTGCGCAGGTGGGCACGTCGGCGTTTCTGCACATGACCGGCATCGTCACGGTGCGCGACGGGCAGATCGTCGGCGGTCGCGTGATTCGAGATCGACTCGGATTGTATCGAAGGCTTCATGCCAGCCAGCACTGAGGCTATGATGATCGACATCGGTATCCGGGGGGAGCCGTTGTGGGAATTATTCGAACGCGGCTGACACCGCCGACCGAGCCCGCCAGTCTGATCGCCAGACCGCGGCTGTTGAAACGGCTCGAAGAAATCGAGCATACCGGCCTCACCGTCGTGCTGGCGCCTGCGGGTTATGGCAAGACGACGCTGCTGGCACAGTGGTATCGCACGCTGGTCTCGTCGGGTCGCGCGTGCGGTTGGCTCACCGCCGATCCTTCCGACGGCGACACCGTCGGCATGCTCACGTATATCGCAGCCGCCTTGTCCGATGCAGGCGTGTCGCTCGAGCCGCGACTGGAACGCATCCTGCGCACCGACGTATTCCCGTCCAGCGAATTCCTGACGAACGTGATCATCGAAGCGCTGGAGCGCAATGGCGGCACCGTCTATCTGTTCATAGACGACGCTCATCTGCTCGCACCCGAGCCGATTCATGCATTGGGTCGATTGATCGAGCAAGCGCCGCCGACCACCTGTTTCATCACCGCCTCACGCTCGCTTCCCGATCTGCATCTCGCTCGCGCACGCGCGCGTGGCCACTTGCATGAAGTGCAGGCTGAGGATCTGAAGTTCACGCCCGACGAAACGCGGCACTTCGTCGCCGGAGGCGATCACTCGGCGCTCGATGAGCAAGATCTCTCAACACTACAACAGCGCACCGAGGGTTGGATCGCTGGCCTCAAGCTCGCCACGCTCGCGCTACGTCGAGGCACCGCGCCGAAAGAAATGCTCGCGACGTTCAGCGGCAGCAATCGTTCGGTCTCGGATTTCTTCGCCGAAGAAGTGTTCTCGTCACAGCCCGAATCGGTGCGAGAGTTCCTGCTCAAGACCTCGGTGCTCGATCGCTTCTGCCCGGCCCTGTGCGAAGCCGTCACCGGTCAGGCGGACGCACGCCGCCAGTTGTATGAAATCGAGGAACGAGGGTTGTTCCTGTTGCAGCTGGACCAGGAGCGCCACTGGCACCGCTATCATCATCTATTCGCGACGTTCCTGCAGCGCCGCCTGCATGAGTACGACGCACTGGCGCATCGTGATCTGCATCTGCGCGCGAGCGACTGGTTCTGGGAAACTGGCTCGCCTGTCGACGCGATCGAGCACGCCCTCAAGGCCGAAGCGCCGGAGCGCGCCGCCGAGCTTCTGGAGCGACGCTGCCAGGAACTCACGTACGTCGGAAAGATTCGGCTCGTCGCGAAATTCGCGGCACAGATTCCGCAGGCGATTCTGCATCGCTATCCCGGCGTCCTTCTCACCGTGGCCTGGCGACAAACGCGCGCCCTGCACTTCGAAGAAGCCGATGAGCTGATCCGCATCGCCGGCACGCGCCTGGAACAAATGGCCGCCGCAAACGAAGTGCCGCCCGCGGAGCTGCGGCGTCTGCGCTATCTGCATTTGCATCGTGAGATGGTGCTCACCGCCGCGCGCGATCGCATGGCCGATGTGGAGCGTCGCTGTCAGCATCTGCTCGATGAGTATCCGGAAGAACAGCATCCGTATCTCAAAGGCACGATCTACGGTCATCTGCTGGCCGCTCGGCGCGATCAATTCAAGCTGTCGGATTACGAGAAACTGTTCGCGACCTCGCAGGGAATTTTGAAGCGCTCCGTCTACAGCTTCGCCGCGGTCGGTTTGCAGGCGGGCATCGGTCCATTTCAGTTTCTTGCGGGCAAGACCGCGGCCGCGCGGGCGTTGCTGGAACAGGGCCGGGATGAAGGCGTTCGCTATAGCGGCCGCCATTCTTCAGCAACCGCAGTGTGCTCGCTGCCGCTCGCTCAAGTCGTTTACGAAAACAACGAAGTCGATCTGGCGGCGGAACTGGTCGATGAGGCCATGCCATCGGCAGTGGGTTACGGATTCGTCGATCAGCTCGTCTCCGCATTCGTCACTCGCACGCGTATCCTGCATGCTCGGAACGACATGTCCGGAGCGCTACAAACTTTGGACGATGGCATGACCATCGCGGTCGAGCGCGACCTGGAACGCTTGAAGCTGGCCTTGCTCGCCGAGCGCGTGCGTCTGTTGATCGAGATCGGTCAGCCCGACGAAGCTACGCGTCACGCGGCGCTTCACGGAATCTCGGTGACAGATCGCGCTCCAACGCCGGGCGACGCCGTGACGACTCGCGATGAATATCGCGCGATCATCTGGGTACGCGTGGCGTGCGCGACCGATCATTTGTTCGAAGCGACGACGGTGGCACGTCAGTGGCGCAGCTTCTGCGCGGCTCGTGGCGCGACGCTGTCGTTGGTCCGTTGGGACATTCTGCTCGCCTGCATCCACTTCACCAGTGGCAACAAGCTCGCCGCCCAACGTGCGCTTCGCGAAGCGCTCACGCACGGTGCGAACGTGCGATGCGTCCGCAGCTTCATCGACGAAGGCGCGATCATGCGGACCCTGCTCGAAACCGTCGAGCCGTCGGAGTCGACGCATCCCACCGACGCGTTCGCCGATGAATTGCTGAACCTGTTCGACGGTGGCGACCCTCGCCCGCAACGAGCGCCCGACGACGCCACCACCGACGAAGGTCTGTACGGCCGGTTCAGTCAGCGCGAGCGGGAAATTCTCAGTCTGGTCGCTTCGGGTCTGCGCAATAAGGAAGTCGCGGAACGTCTCGGCATGACCGAAGGCACCATCAAATGGTATCTGCAGCAGGTCTACGACAAGATCGGCACGCGTCGCCGGCAACGCGCCGTGGAACGAGCGCGGCAGTTCGGGTTGATCGCTTCGTGAGAATTCAACGGGCGGCCGCGTAAACGCAGCGGCCGCTCGCCAGCAACTTGCCCGCCGCGCTGTGGACTCGAACGTCCACGGTGACGATTCTGGACCCGGCGCGCAGCATCTCCGCTGTAATCGTGAAGTCGCCCTCGATGGCGTTGGCGTGAAAGTCCACTCGCATATCGATGGTCGGGCCGCTCTGCCCTTTCGCGGCCAGGATGACCGCAAACGCACCGGCGTCGATCATGCAAGCGAAGATGCCTCCATGAGTCATCCCTTTCCCACCTTCCAGCTCGGCACGCCAGGGCATGCGCAATTGTGCTCGCTGAGGTGAGACTTCCACCGCTTGAATGCCCAGCCAGCGATTGAACGGCGCCGCGGCCAGGCGCTCGTTGATCGCATCCAGAGTCATGACTGATTCGCTCATGGCCTCGATTAAACCCTAATCCCGCGGCCGGCGGGAGCGCTATCTTTCGATAGGTGATGGGCCCCCGCCGGCGCCTCGACACTGCAACCATCGCAACAACTACGCAGGTCGGGATCAGCGTGTTGAACTTCGAACTATCGGAAGAACATCTGAGCTTTCGCGACATGGTCCGCAAATGGGTGGACCAGGAAGTGCCCAAGAGCTGGGCACGCAAGCTCGAGCAGGACGAGCACAAATATCCATTCGAGCTGTGGGACAAGTTCACCGAGGCCGGCTTTCACGGCATCGGCATCGACGAGCGCTACGGCGGCCAGGGCGGCGACCTGTTCATGCAAATGATCCTGGCCCGCGAGCTGGCGCGCTCGCTCGGCGGCCTGGCCTGGATCTGGGGCATCACTTCCTTCGCCGGCGGCAAATCCATCGGCGTCTACGGCACGGACGCGCAGAAAGAAAAGTTCCTGCCTCAGATCACGGCCGGCAAGCTGCGAGCGGCAATCGCCTTCACCGAGCCCGGTGGCGGCACCGACGTGCTCGGCGCCCTGCGCACCGAGGGCGTTCGCGGTAATGGCGGATGGATTGTCAATGGCGAAAAGATCTGGAGCTCATCGGCGCATGTCGCCGACTACATGCTGGTGCTCGCTCGCACCGACCGCAATGTGAGCAAGCGTCATCACGGCGTGAGCCTGTTCTGGATTCCGACCAAGTCGCCGGGCGTGAAGATCACTCCGCTCCCCAAGCTCGGTATGCGCTCGATGGGCTCGTGCACCGTCCATTTCCAGGATGTATTTGTTCCCGACGAGCTGGTGCTCGGCGAGCCGGGCAACGCCTGGTACATGCTGCTGCCCACGCTCAACAACGAGCGCATCATGGTGTCGGCATTCTGTCTGGGCGTGCTGGATGGCGTGCTCGAGGATGCACTCGACTATGTCAAGCAACGTAAAGCGTTCGGCAAGCTCATCGGCGAATTTCAGGCCCTGCAGCACTACATCGCCGACATCGCCATCTGGCGTCAGCAGGTCGAGTTGATGATGCTTCATTGTGCCTGGCTACAGACCAACGGCCGCAATGCTCACATGGAGTCGAGCATGCTGAAGATCACCGCTTCCGAATACGCGAATCGCGCCGCCGACCTCGGCATTCAGATTCTCGGCGGCATGGGCTACTCGGCGGAGACGGATATGCAGCGCTACTGGCGCGACTCCCGTCTGTGGCGCATCGGCCCCATCACCAACGAGATGGCTCGCAACGTGGTCGCCGAAAGCCTCGGCCTGCCGCGTTCGTTCTGACATGAGCGGCGAACAACCGCCGGCCGTTGCTGGTACCCGCCTGCCCGGCGGCGAATATCGGATCACGGCCGAGGAGAATCGTGCGCTGTGCGAAGCGCTGCATACGAAGCCGGCCAGCGATGGACGCGCGCACGAGATCTATTCATACATCGCTACGCAGTCCGGCATGGGCGTGAGTGTCGACGGCTTGCTCGCGATTTGTGAATTCGACGCGGCGGACGGCCCGATGCTCGGCAGCAGCAACGCCCGTTACCTCGGCCCCCTGCGCACCGATGAAACTTATCGAGTGAGCGGCGAGATCCTCAGCCTCAACCGCAAGCAAAGCAAAAAGCTCGGTGTCATCGACGTGCTCGAATACCGACTCACCCTGACTCGCGCTTCCGGAGAACCTGTGTTGGAAGTGACCAATACCTGGATCCTGCCCCGGCGGAATCTCTCATGATCTCGATTGGCGACGCCCTGCCTGCGTGGCGCATCGACGCCGTCAGTCCCGCGAACATGCGACGGCTGGCCGAAACATTGCGCGATCCCAATCCGATTCATCTCGATCCCGCGGCGGTGGCCAAGCTCGGCCTCGGCGATCGCGTGATCAATCAAGGACCGGCGAACCTCGCGTACATCGTCAATATGCTTCACGCCGCGTTTCCTGGAGCGCAGTTGCTCCAGCTCGATGCCCGCTTCCTGGCCAACGTCTTTGGCGGTGACGCTGTCGAAGCCGGTGGACGCGTCACTGCGATTGCAGACGGCGGAACCCGCATCTCTTGTGACACCTGGCTCAACGTCGACGGACGCGGCCCCGCTGTGAGCGCTCAGGCACAGCTGCTTCTTGGAACGAGCCCATGAAAGCCCTGATACTCACGAAGTCCGAAGGTCCCGGCTCGGTCGAATTGCAAGACATCGATCGGCCGACGCCTGGCCCGGGCGAAGTCCGTGTCGCGCTTCGAGCGGCGTCGCTGAACTATCGCGAGCTGTGGATCAGTCGCGGTCAATACCCCGGCATGAAATTGCCTTCGGGTCTTGGGGCAGACGGCGCGGGCGTCATCGATGCCGTCGGCGCTGGCGTAGATTCGGCGCAGGTCGGCCGCGAGGTCGTGCTCTATCCCGGTCAGGGCTGGGGCGACAATCCGAAATATCCGGGCAAGAACTTCGCGCTCTATGGCATGCCGCTGCCGGGCACGCTCGCAGAATATATCTGTGTGCCGGTCGAGAACGCGTTGGATAAGCCCGCCTCGCTAAGCTTCGAAGAAGCCGCTTGTCTTCCCACTGCCGGCCTCACTGCCTGGCGTGCCCTGCGCGTGAAAGCGAACTTGGCCGCGGGCGAATCGGTCCTCATCACCGGTATCGGCGGCGGTGTTGCCGTCGCGGCCTGCGTATTCGCGGTCGCCATGGGTGGCAAAGTGTTTGTGACGAGCAGCGTCGAGGAGAAGATTCGTCGGGCCGAGCAGCTTGGCGCCGCGGGCGGTGTCGTCTACAAGCAGGATAAGTGGGGCAAGGCGCTCGGCAAGCTGGCCGGCGGCATCGATGTCGTCGTCGACGGCGCGCCCGCCAGCTCGCTCTCACAATATGTTCGCTGTCTGAACATGGGCGCTCGCGTCGTGATCTACGGCTCGACCGGTGGCGTCGACGCTCAATTCTCCACGCCTGATTTGTTTCTACGTCATGCGACGCTGCTCGGCACCGCCATGGGCACGCCGTCGGATTTCCGGGACATGATTGCGTTCGTGGCACAGCACCGGTTGCGCCCGGTCATCGATCAGCGCTTCCCGCTGGCTCGAGCACGGGACGCCCTGCTCGCACTCGAAAGCAGTCATGACATGGGCAAGATCGTCGTCAGCATGTCATGAGCAATCTATTCGACATCCGCGGTAAGACCATCCTCATCACCGGCGGCGTGCACGGCCTGGGCCGCATGATCGCCGAAGGCATGTTACGAGCCGGCGCGAAGGTGTATGTCACCTCTCGCAAGGCCGACGCCGCCGCTGCCGCCGAGACTGAGTTGCGACAACTCGGCGACTGCGTCGCTCTCGCCGCCGACCTGGTGAACGCGGAAGCGACCGTCGCGCTCGCCAATGAAATCAAATCGCGCGAGCCCCGTCTGCATGCCGTCATCAACAACGCCGGCAAAACGTGGGGTGCGCCGCTCGAGCAGTTTCCCGACAAGGCCTGGAATCCGATCTTTGCCGTGAACGTGCAAGGGCCGTTCACGCTCGTTCGCGAGTTGCTGCCATTGCTCCAGGCGGCCGGCTCTGAGGACGATCCGTCGCGAGTGATCAACATCGGATCGCTCGCCGGCAGCGTAGTCGAGCGCATCGATGCGTTCTCCTACTCAGCGAGCAAAGCGGCGATTCATCATCTATCCCGAGTACTGGCGGCGGAGCTGGCGGAACGTCACATCACCGTCAATGCCGTCGTGCCCGGCTACTTCCCCACGCAGATGACGGCGCACATTCGCAGCGACGAGGATCAAACTCACGAGCTGCTCGAGCGCATTCCCCTCGCCCGTCTCGGCCACGCGGACGACATCGCGGGCCTGTGTATTTTCCTGTGCTCGCGTGCCGGTCGATACATGACGGGCGCCGAGCTCTACGTCGACGGCGGCATGAGCGGTTGCCGCTGAGGAGATCCGATGGTCACGATGCTCGAGAGCGTGACAGCGCAACGCTTACCCGCCTCGTTGGAAGACATTACGGCCGAATGGCTGACCGCTGCGCTCGCCTCCAGTTATCCAGGCGTCAAGGTCAACTCGGTGTTCTTCGGCACGCAGATTGCCGGCACCGGCATGAAAGTCCGGCTGCTGCTCGACTACAACGCGGCGGGCCACGCGGCACGGTTGCCCGCGACGATGTGGATCAAAGGCGCGCTGCATGAATACGCCAGGAACATTCGTGCCGCGTTTCAGCGCGAAGTGTTGTTCTATCGTGAGGTCGCGCCGCTCGGCATCGTTCGCTGTCCCAAAGCATATTTCGCCGAGAGCGATGTCGACGCTGGCCAGGGCATCGTGCTCATGGAGGACTTGTTGGCGAGCCATACGTCGTTCGGCGATCCTGTTCACCCCGCGCCGCCTGAGTTGGTCGCGAGTACGCTGCGCATGGAAGCACAGCTGCACGCACGCTGGTGGCAAAGCCCGGACCTGAAACGATTCGGCGAGCGCGGCGGCTCGCTGCGGACCGATGGCGTAATCGATCGACTCATGGCGCCGGCGAGCTGGAACGCCGCCATGTCGATGCCACGCTCCCGCGGCATCCCGCCGGCCCTGCGCGACGGCCCGCGAGTGCACGATGCGATTCACAAGATGCTGGCGATGAACGATCAGCTGCCTGAATGTTTTCTTCACGGCGATCCCCATCTCGGCAACATGTATTTCCCGGCGGATGGCGGCATCGGGTTCCTGGACTGGCAGCGAATGATGCGAGGCCCGTGGATCTGGGATGTGGCGTACACGCTGTGCGGCTTCCTCGGCGTTGCCGATCGCCGCATTCACGAGCGCGACTTGCTTGCCCACTATCTGGACGAGCTGCGCAAGGCTGGTGGCGAAGCGCCGACGTTCGAAGTCGCGTGGCAGTTGTATCAAGCCCAGCTCTTTTACGGCATGGTCTGGTCGGTGGTGCCGCCCGGCACGCAGCCCGAAGATGCCATCGAAAGCGTTTGCACGCGCTTCGCCGTTGCAATCGCCGACCACGACGCCTTTCTCGCGATCTCATGAATCATTCAACCCAGCGCGGCGGACCGCTCAGCGGCGTCCGCATCATCGAAGTCGCCGGTCTCGGCCCGGGCCCCTTCTGCGGCATGATGCTCGCGGACATGGGCGCTGACGTGCTCACTATCGAGCGCAGCACCGCGAACGATACGCGCCTCGAGCCGCTGACCCGCAATCGAACGCGGCTTGCGCTCGATCTGAAGAACGCCGCACACCGTGAAATGCTGTTGGGGTTGGTGGAGCACGCCGAGGTGCTGTTCGAAGGTTATCGCCCCGGCGTCGCCGAGCGCCTGGGCTTCGGACCGGACGTTTGTTTGAAGCGCAATCCCAAGCTCGTGTACGGCCGCATGACCGGCTGGGGCCAGACCGGCCCGTTGGCCAGCGCCGCCGGGCACGACATCAACTACATCGCACTCACAGGCGCGCTGCATGGAATCGGGCGCAGCGGCGAGAAGCCGGTCCCGCCACTCAATCTCGTTGGCGATTTCGGCGGCGGCGGAATGATGCTGGCATTCGGCATCGTCTGCGCGTTACTCGAATCTCGGCGTTCCGGAAAAGGTCAGGTCGTGGACGCGGCCATGGTCGACGGCGCCATCGCTCTCATGGCCATGAGCATCGGCTTCAAAGCAGGTGGCACCCATCCGGATGGCGTCGGCAGCAGCATCCTGTCGGGCGCGGCTCACTACTACGACACCTACGAAACCAGTGACGGCAAATACATCAGCATAGGCTCGCTCGAGCCGCAGTTCTTCGCGCTGCTCATGCAGAAGCTGGAGCTGACGGATAGCGACATGGCGCAGACCGGCATGACCAGCGCGCAGGGCTTCGATTCGAATGTTTGGAAGGCAATGAAGCCGCGCATGGCGGAGATCTTCCGCAAGCGGACGCGCGATGAATGGTGTGCCTTGCTCGAAGGCACGGATGTTTGTTTTGCGCCGGTGCTGTCGTTGTCTGAGGCGCCCTTTCATCCGCACAACCAGGCACGCCAGGCTTTCGTTGATGTCGGCGGTCAATTGCAGAATGCGCCCGCACCTCGCTTCAGCGGAACGCCGACTTCACATCCGCGACATGCCGAGCAAGGATCGCAGGCCGTGACTGCGTTAGGTGAACGCTGGGGCCTTCCCTCGCCGGCGATCGAAAGATTAGCCGGCGCCAGCCGGCTCTAGAGCTAGAGCTAGAGCTAGAGCTAGAGCTAGAGCTAGAGCTAGAGCTAGAGCTAGAGCTAGAGCTAGGGGTAGAGCTAGGGCTAGGGGTAGAGCTAGGGCTAGGGCTAGGGGTAGAGCTAGAGAGCTAGAGCTAGCGCCAGGGCTAGGGCTAGGGGTAGAGCTAGAGCTAGAGAGCTAGAGCCAGGGCTAGAGCTAGAGCACAGGCAATGGCAATGGCAACGTCAATGGCAACTGCAACGGCAATGGCAATGGCAATGGCAATGGCAACTGCAACTGCAACTGCAACGGCAACGGCAATGGCAACGGCAACTGCAACTGCAACGGCAACTGCAACGGCAACGGCAACGGCAATGGCAACGGCAACTGCAACGTCAAGCGTATGAGCCTGAAAGGCAAAACGCTCTTCATCACCGGCGCCAGCCGCGGCATCGGCCTCGCGATCGGCCTGCGCGCGGCGCGGGATGGTGCGAACATCGTGATTGCGGCCAAGACGTCGCAGCCGCATCCGAAGCTCGCAGGCACGATTCACAGTGCTGCCGAACAAATCGAGGCGGCCGGCGGTCGCGCGTTACCGGTCGTGGTGGACGTGCGCGATGAAGCATCGGTGCAAGCTGCGATCGATGCGGCAGTGGACCGGTTCGGTGGCATCGATATCTGTGTCAACAATGCGTCGGCCATCAGCCTCAGCGGCACACTCGAGACCGACATGAAACGTTACGACCTGATGCATCAGGTCAACGCGCGTGGCACATTCCTGGTCTCGCGCCTGTGTATTCCTCACCTGCGGGCGGCAACGAATCCGCATGTGCTCGCACTGTGCCCGCCACTCGATCTGCGCCCTGAATGGTTCGCCGCGCATCCGGCCTATACCGCATCGAAGTACGGCATGAGCCTTTACATGATGGCCATGGCCGCAGAATTTCGTAACGAAGGAATCGCCTTCAACGGGCTGTGGCCACGTACGACGATTGCGACGGCAGCGGTAAAGTTCGCGCCCGGCGGCGCAGAGTTGATGGAGCGCTCACGTACGCCGGAGATTCTGGCCGACGCGGCTCATGCGATTTTCGGTCGACCGGCACGCTCGGCCACCGGACAGTTTTATTTGGATGACGAAGTCCTGTATGCCGAGGGCGTAACGGATTTCAGCAGGTACTCGCGTAATCCGTCCGCAGTGCTGGCTGTCGACTTGTTCGTCGATCCGGCCGCACCGGCACCTCCCGGCGTCCGCGTCGGCGCGCCGTGATGACGGCCGCAGCTTCAGCTGACGAGCGCTCGCAACTCCCGAATCGTTGCAAGCAACTCTTCCGGCGGATTGGGGATAAAACCAGCGATGGTCGCCAGCATGCCAAGTTTCAGGAACGTGGCGAGCTTCTGCTCCGGCAATCGGCCGTTCATCGCATCGTCGATGATGGAATATTCGGCGTTGGCAATCAGCGTATGCAGGAGCAGCAGCTCAGTCTTGCCGATCCGGTTACGCTCCCCGGCGACGAGGTTGTCGAGGAACGGCGTGACGTGCGAGATCGCGATGTCTCTCAGGATTCCATAGATGCCGCTGTCCAGGCTCGAGGAAAAATACACCGGCGCGAGCTGTCGCGAGTATTCCCGCTTGCGTTTGATGATTCGGGTCAGCCGATCGATGCGGCTCAGGATTTCCTCGATGCTCTGCGGCCCGGTGCCGGCACCTTCCGCGGCGATGGATTCGTAGAAGAACTCCTTGATCGCCGTGCCGATCATGGTTTCGCGATTGTCGAAGTGCAGATACAACGTGCGCAACGCGACGTTGGCGCGCTCGCTGACATTCCTGATGGTCGCCGCGCCGATGCCGCTCTCCTCCACGATTGCCAGCGTGGCGGCGATGATGCGGGCCCGCCGCTCCACCATCGCTTTGGATTGATAGGTGCGAGGCACCTTCCGCGTGGCGCGGGCTGGAGTTTTCTTGGTTTTTTTCACGACGGACTCCGGCATAGAGATCGACTCAGCTTACGACTTCAAAGGACGGCATCATGAAACCAGCCATCGACAGAAGACTTGCGGTGGTGACCGGCGGCTGCGGCGGCATGGGCATCGCCTGCGCCCGCGAATTCGGCGGCTCGCACGACCTGCTGCTCACCGACATTTCGGCGGAACGAGTCGCGCGTACGCAAGAGCAACTTCGCGATGAAGGATACATCGTGCGCGACTGCGTGGCAGGAGACCTGGCGGACGCCGACGTGATCGACAAGCTCATGCAGGCCATCGATTCGCACGGTCGTCTCGGTGTGCTCATCCACACCGCGGGTGTCTCGTCCGGCATGGCGGAATGGCATCGCATCCTGCGCACGAATGTGATTGGCACCCGCTTGCTGCTCGGGGCCATCGAGTCGCGCCTGTCGAAAGGCAGTGTGGGCGTGCTCATCGCGTCCGTCGCAGGCCATCTCGCGCCGGCCGATCGCGAGGTCGATGCCTTGCTTACATCGAACACACCGCCGGAAGAACTGCTCGGCAAGATGGAACAGCATCTGAACCGACTCGCGGCGGCCCAGGGCCAGAATGGCTCGTTCGTATATTCCGGCCTGAGCGGCCCCGCGTATGGAGTGTCGAAGCGGGCGACGATCCGCGAGGCCGCCCTTCGCTCCGCGGCCTGGGCGAAAAAAGGCGCCCGCATCGTCTCGATCTCTCCAGGCATCATCTGGACTCCGATGGGTCGCTACGAGGTCGAGCACGGCCAGGCCGCGAGCATCGTGCTCGAGCAAACGTCGTTACATCGCTGGGGCACGGCGATGGATATAGCGCGTGCAGCTGCATTTCTGGCGTCAGACGATGCGTCCTTCATCACCGGCACTGACCTGCGTATCGACGGCGGCATGGTTCCTGCTCGCCTCGGCGAAGGCTATTGAGTTTACTCGCTTTCCTGCTTCTGAAGCACTCGCGCGGAAGAAATTACGTAGGCGCGGATCGATTCAACCTGCTCGGCCGTCAAGCTGCCAGCAAATGAAATCATCCCGCGCGGCTCGAGCGCGCCTTTGAGAACGACGTTCGCAAACGATTCCTGATGGCCCGTCATCGGCGAGCGTCGCAGATCGGGCAGGATGCCTGTTGAAAGCAACGAAGCGCCATGGCAACGGCTGCAATAGGTGGAATATAATCCCCGCCCCTCGTCGATGCGTGTCTGCGGCCATTGTTCGTTAGTCGGCGTCGCGGCTGGCAGCGGCACTGGCGTGTATGCAGGCAAACGCGCGCCGCCCTTGAGTTTGAAAGCAAGCACACGGCCATTGGGCGCGGCGAACGCGGGCTTCAGTGCGGGCAGCGCTAGAGGCACCGCGCCTCCGTAGCCGGCCATGACGGCGACGTATTGCTCACCGCCGACGCGATAGGTCACTGGCCCGCCGATCACGCCCGTCTGCACGTCGTAGTGCCACAGTCGTTCACCGTTGCTCGCGCGAAATGCCTGGAGCTGCTTGTCGGCCGTGCCCTGGAATACGAGATCGCCCGCGGTCGCGAGGACGCCGCCATTCCATGGGCCCGAGTGCTCCACACGCCAGGCTTCCTTCTGCGCTACCGGGTCCCATGCGATCAGACGACCTTTCAACATCGTCGCAATCGCCGCGCGTTGCGCGAGATCGTCGGGTGCGCCCAGCAGGCTGAAATCGATGCCGGTGTTGAGCGTTTTCGGATGTGCGCTGAACGCGGGATCGTCGCGATAGGCCATCGGCAGTTCCTGGGCCGGAATGTATGCAAGCCCCGTCGCCGGACTGAAAGCCATCGGATGCCAGTTGTGCGCGCCCGCGCCGCCCGGCTGCGCAACGAAAGTCGTGTTCTCGTAGCGAGATTCGGGGACTTCTTGCGGCCGACCGGTCTCGAGATCGATGCCTGTGGCCCAAGTCACCGGAACAAAGTTGCGTGCCGATAACAACTTGCCGCTCTCGCGATCGATCACATAGAAGAAGCCGTTCTTCGGGGCCTGCAACAGCACCTTGCGCTTGCGGCCTTCAATGACCAGCTCGGTGAGCGTGATCGATTGATTCGCGTTGTAATCCCAGGTCTCGCCGGGATTGACCTGGTAGTGCCACAAATATTCGCCCGTGCTCGGCCGTAGCGCGATGATCGAGCATAGAAACAAATTGTCGCCCTTGCCGTCGGAGCGAATGCGTCGGTTCCATGGCAGACCGTTGCCCGTCCCGACGTACAGCTGATCGAGCTCCTGGTCGTAGACGATCGAGTCCCACGCGGTGCCACCGCCGCCGTACTCGTGCCACTTACCGAACCAGGTCGGCAGCGCCTTTTCGGCCAGCACCTTATCCGACGCGGCGTTATCTGGGCCCTTCGCTGGATCGCCGGGCACGGTATAGAAACGCCACGCGAGCTTGCCTGTCTCGGCATCGTAGGCGCTGACGTAGCCGCGCACTTGATAGATATCTGCGCCGCCATTGCCGATAATGACCTTGCCCTTCACTACACGGGGCGCGCCGGTAATCGTGTAGGAGGCCTTCGGATCGGTGGTCTCGACGGACCACACCACCTTGCCCGTGCCGGCATCGAGTGCGACGAGTCGTCCATCGAGCGTGCCAACGTAGACCTTGCCGCGATAAACCGCGACGCCTCGATTCACCACGTCGCAGCAAGCCTTGATCGCAGTGGCGCCCGGCACTTGTGGATCGTAGGTCCACAGCGCCTTGCCGCTCGCCGCATCGAGTGCGACCACCTTGCTCCACGCCGTCGACGTGTACATCACACCGTCGACGACGATGGGCGTGGCTTCCTGGCCGCGATTGGTATCGAGATCGTGGAACCATGCCAGCTCGAGCTGCCCGACATTGCCAGCGTTGATCTGCTCAAGAGCACTGAAACGCTGCTCGTTATAAGTTCGCCCGTAACTCAGCCAGTCATCCGCATTCGACTCTGCACTCTCCAGGCGCGCATCGTCGACGTTCGCGAAGGTACGCGGCTCAGGAGCTTTCTGCTGCTGGCACCCGGCGAGCAGTGTCGCGACGATCAGCGCCGCGCAGCTTCTTATAATGCTCATGATGCGATCTTCCCAAGTCAGCTAAAGGAAAAGCCGGGGTAGCCCTGACTTCGTTCCTGCTCGCAGCGTTCTCGATAGGTGAGATAGCCGCCGACATACGCGAGGATGACGCGCGGCTTGCCGGGAACATTCGCACCGACATACCAGCTGTTGGCATGCTCCCAGAGCGTCCCTTTGACCAGATCGTTGACGTGACGCGTCCATTGCTCCTCCGCCTCGCGCGTGGCCTCGCAACGTCGGAATCCTTGTTTTTCGCAATGGGAGATCAGCGCGGCGATCCACTCGACCTGCATCTCGTTCGTCATGACGACATTGGTCAGCACCGACGGACTGCCGGGACCGCCGACCATGTAGAGATTCGGGAAGCCATGCACACTGATACCGAGATGCGAGTGCGGGCCGTGCGCCCAGCCCTCTTTCAAGGATTCGCTACTCGTGCCGCGCAGATCGATGCTGGTCAGCGCTCCTGTCAGTGCATCGAAGCCGGACGCCGAGATCAGTACATCGAGTTTGATCTCGCGACCGCCGACCACGACACCCTCGGGCGTGAAGCGCTCGATCGGCTCGGACTTGATGTCGATGAGCTCGACGTTGTCGCGATTGAATGTTTCATAAAAATCGGTGCCGACCGTGCAGCGCTTCGTGCCGTAAGCGTAGCCGCGTGGCGTCAGCTTCTCGGCAATGCGAGGATTCGTGACAATCGTGCCGATCTTCCCTCGCAGGAAATTGGCCGCCTCTTCGTTCACCTCGGGATCCGCCATGGCGTCGCAGAACGCCCAACCTACAACGCCGCCACCGTTGGCGTAACGCGCTTCGTAGATCTCGCGTCGACGCTCCGGTGTGAACTCGCCGGCCTTCTGAAACATCGCGTCGTTGATCGCATCGTCGAGCATGATGTCGCCGCCGCCCCAGCGCAGGCAGTTCTGCAGCCGATGCCGCGTCAGCTCGCGATTCTTTTCCCACCACTCGTAGTCCGCCGCGGTCAACGGGCGATTGCGCGCGGGCGCATAGAAATTCGGCGTGCGCATCAACACCGTCAACTGTTTGCACTGTTCCGCGACGATTGGAATGGCCTGCACTGCCGAGGAGCCGGTGCCGATGATGGCCACGCGCTTGCCTGCAAAGTCGGGTGAGCGCTCGGGCCATCGGGCGGTGTGGATCACCAATCCCTTGAAGTCTTTCAGCCCCGGGATATCGGGCATGATCGGCGTCGTGATCGGGCCGGCGGCGGAGAAGAAATGTCGGGCACGGTAGGTATCGCCCTGCTCCGTGCGAATCGTCCACAGATTCTTCCGGTCGTCGAAGACGGCGGAGACGACGCGGGAGTTGAAGCGGATGTCGCGTCGAAGATCCAGCTTGTTCGCCACCCAGCTCAGGTACGCCTGAATCTCGTCCCGTTTCGCGTAACGCTCGCTCCATTGCCAACCTTCATCGAGCAGCGGCGAGAACGTGTAGCAATACACCAGGCTTTCGACGTCGCAGCGTGCGCCTGGGTAGCGGTTCCAGTACCACGCGCCGCCCACGTCGGGCGCGGCTTCGAGCGCCAGCACTTTGAGCCCGTTCTCGCGCAAGCGATACAGAGCATGGAGCCCTGCGAAGCCCGCGCCAAGCACGAGTGCATCCAGAACGGGTTCGATCGACGACTCTTGAGACATGCAGGTTCTCTCGACGATAAACGAATCTATTTGTTGGGCTCAGCCGCTCAGCTCGGTCCCACCGGTGTGTTTTGTTCGATTCGGTCGCTCAGCTCGACCACACGGGGGCGCGACGCTCGACGAACGCCTTCGCGCCTTCCTGGTAGTCGCTCGCTGCGAGCACGTGCTTGACGGCATCGTCCTGCGTGGCGCGGAGATCGGCTTCGCAAAGATCGGCTGCGTATCGCGTGACACGCAGGCTCTCGCGGACTGCAATCGGCGAATTCGCAGCGATGCGGGCTGCGATGGCCAGTGCCTCCTCGCGCTCCGCTCCCTTCGCGGTGATACGGTTTATGAGGCCGGCCTCGTAGGCACGCTTTGCACTCAGCGGTTCGCCCGTCACGACCATCTCGATGGCGAGGGCTCGAGACAGCCCCCGAGTGATGCGGTACGCGCCTCCGGCGCCAGCGATGAGTCCCCGCTTGACCTCGGGAAGCGCGAAGCTCGCCGCTTCGCTCGCCACGATCATGTCGCACGACAATGCGATCTCCACGCCGCCTCCCGCGGCGGGGCCCTGCACAGCGACGATCCAGGGTTTCGATTTCTTCGCGTACACGAAGCCCGCGAAGCCGCCGTCCGGTGTCACTGTTTCCCACATTTTCCCGGCGGCCACTGCCTTGAGATCGAGGCCCGCACAGAAGACGTCTCCCGTCGACGCGAGGACCGCAACGCGAATCGATTTGTCTTCTTCGATCTGCTTTGTGAAACGCTCGATCGCCAGTGCGACAGCGCCATTCACCGCGTTGCGCGCGGACGGACGATTCAACGTCACTAACGCGATGTGCTCGTCGATGCGCTCAAACCGGACCTCATCTTCGACTGCGTTACTCATGCCTCGGATCTCCAGATAACCAATCCATCCAGCGCCTCGATCTCATTGCCCCTCACGAGCAACGGGTTGACTTCGAGCGAATCGAGCTTCGGGCCCAGCGCAAGCGCGGCGTTGCCGATGTTTACGATGACGTCGGCGAGGCGATCGAGGTCGGTCGCGGCGGAGTTTCGAAAGCCTTGCAAGAGCTTTCGGCCACGCAGGCGGAAGAGCATGTCGAGCACTTCGGTGCGCTCGACCGGCAACGCCGCGATCGCAACGTCCGCCAATAGCTCGACCAGTACCCCGCCGAAGCCGATCGTTATCGTTGGACCCCAGGTCGGGTCGTGCCGGACACCGACGAGCAGTTCGACTCCACCCTGTCGCATCGGTGAAGCAATCACCCCTTCGATTCGCGCCTCGGGTTTGTGGGACTTCACGGCTTTCAATATTTCGTCGTAGGCGGTGGCGGCCTCGGCCGCAGCGACATTGAGCCGCACGCCACCGACCTCGGTCTTGTGCGCGATGTCGGGCGAGAGAATCTTCAACGCCAGCGGCCCGCTCATTCCAAGCGACTCCGCTTCGCTACGCGAGCGGACGATCTTCGCCGGGATCACCGGCACACCGTGGGTTGCGAGAAAGTCGAGGACCGCTCGTTCGTTCGAGAGGCCAGGCATGGACGTGCCGCCGCGCTCACTCGAAAGGCCAGGCATGGGCATAGCACCGCGCTCGCTCGAGAGGCCGGACATAGACGTGCCGCCGCGCTCGCTCGAACGGCCAGGCATGGTCGCGGTATCGCGCGTCTTCGTGAGAACCGGCGCAGGTAGGGCGGCTCGAGCATCGGCGGACGGCAACAGTAGCGATTGTGACGGCGTTGCGACTCGTTGTGACCACCACGCCGCCTTACCCACAGCTCGCAACATCGGATCGATGCCGCACACCACATGTGGCAGATCGTGTTCCGCAATCATGCGCCGAGTAACGTCAGTGAGCGTCTTGACGGTCGTCAGCACCATCACAGCCGGCTTACTTATTTTCTTCACCGCGCGCCCGATGGCAGCGAGACCCGCCGGCAGCGCCACTGCCCCTTCAACGGTCGGGACGCCGATATTGACTCCGACGATGCCGATGCCGGGCGCGGCGGCGGCAACGGGAATCAGCCGCTCCAGCAAAGAGGGATCGCGAACCGCCGCGCCCGTGACATCGAGCGGATTCATCGAAGAGGCGAAGTCCGCAATCAAAGTCTTCAGAACAGCCGTCGTCTCGGCAGGAAACTGAGGAACATTAGCGCCAGCAGCTTCCGCCCCGTCCGCAACGAGCGTGCACGCGCCGCCCGAGATTGAAATGAAACCCAGCCCCGGCGCGGGCAGCGGACCGGTCGCTGCGAGCAGGCCAGCAGTGACAATCAGATCCTCAACGGAATGCACGCGAATCACACCGAGCCGTTCGCAGATCGCATCGAAGACTTTGTCGTTACCAGCGAGCGATCCCGTGTGCGCCTTCGCAACCTCACCCGCGAGCTCACTGCGACCGATCTTGAGCATCACGACGGGTTTGCGCCGCACGCGGCAGCGCTCCGCCGCCGCGGCGAAGACGGCCGGATTGCGGATCGATTCAGCGAACACAGCAATCGCGCGCGTGTCGTCGTCATCGACGAGATAATCGATCACATCGGCGAGGCTCAGCTGCGCCTCATTGCCAGTCGCCGCGACGAAGCTGGTGCCGATATTCTGACTATGCGCGAACTCGTTGAGCTCGCTCGCGGTCGCCCCACTCTGAGAAACGATAGCGATGCGGGGAGCGAGTAATGGCAGCACCGCCGGCACAGACGACACCGGAGTGCGAGCGCTGACGTTGTTATAACCGAGCGAGTTCGGCCCCCAGATATTCATTCCGAGCTCGCGCGCCCTGTCGAGCAGTTGCTGCTGTAACACCGCACCCTGCTCGCCGATCTCCGCATAGCCCGAGGTGAGAATGGCAGCATTGCGAATGCCCGCAGCAGCCGCATCCTCGAGCGCTTCGATGACCGCGGCTTGCGGCACGAAGATAAACGCCACATCGATATCGCGCCCGATATCGCGACAGGATCGATGACCTTTGAGGCCCATGACGTCGACACCGTTGCGATTGACGGCACATACAAAGCCGTCGAACGCGAAGTCGCGCAGGTTCTGCATGATGAAGCCGGTCCACGCGGACTTCTCAGTCGCGCCGACGAGCGCGATGCTGCGCGGACGAAACAGTTTGGTCAGCCGATGCTCACGCCCGTGAGAGCTGTCTGCTCGGCCGCTACCAGTGTGGCTACTGTCGGCGCGCGAACCATCGGGGCTGGAATTGCCGACGCTGGATTCATCGATGCTGGCATTCATCTCGCGCACCTCAACTCTCAATCGTCGCCGCCAACCGCTCGACCGCATCCGCGAACTCCTGCTGGAACTCGCGGACTACCGCGGCAGCGGGACGCACGGCATCGATGAGGCCGACGCCCTGGCCCACCCAATAACTCACGAGTTCCTTCGCGGCCGCGTTGCCTGAATCCGCCGCCTTGTCGATGCGAGCAAACGTGGGAATGCTGATCATGGCCATGATGGGCATCGGCAACGCGCCGGGACTGTCCGGCCCGTCCCACGCGTCGTGCCAGCTCGATTTCAATTGACGGCTCGGCTTGCCGGTGCGCGACTTCGAGCGAATCGTGTCGCGCGAGTTCGCAGAGATCATTTTTTGTTTGAATGTTTCGGACGTTTCCGCCTCGGCAGTCGCGAGCCACACGGAGCCGGTCCACGCACCGGCAGCCCCCATCGCCATGCAGCCGGCCATCTGCGCGCCGTTCATGATGCCGCCCGCGGCGAGCACGGGAACGTCGCGAATGGGCTTGATCGCGCGGAGCACTTCGGGCACGAGAACGAGCGTCGAGACCTCACCGCAATGACCGCCCGCCTCTCCGCCTTGCGCGATCAATAGATCCACGCCCGCCTTCACCTGACGGACCGCATGTTCCTTCGCGCCGACCAGTGCGCCAACCGGAATGCCATGGCGCCGCGCACGCTCAATCATCGATGGCGGAGCGATGCCCAGCGCGTTGACGATGAGCCGGATCGGATGACGAAACGCGACGTCCATCAGCGCCTCGCCCACTTCCGGCAGCGTCGCGGGCGGCAACTTGTCGACCACGTCTTCGGGTTGCACGGTGATGCCGTGCTTACGTAACAGCCCCACAGCGAAGTCGATGTGTTCCTTCGGGACTTGCGCAGCGAGTGAGGCCATGTCCGTTGCCGGCCCGAAGGACTGATGCTCTGGCACGAGGATGTCGATTCCGTACGGCATCCCGTTCACATGCTCATCGATCCATTTCAATTCCCGCTCGAGCGATTCCGGGGTGAAGCTGCTGCCACCGAGCACACCGAAACCTCCGGCACGGCTGACGGCGGCAACGACGTCTCGACAGTGACTGAAAGCGAACAGCGGAAATTCCGCGCCGACCAGACTCTTGATAGGTTCCATCGTTTTATCGCCCCATTCCCAGACCACGCTGCGCAATGATGTTTCTCTGAATCTCGTTACTGCCGCCGCCGACCACGTACATGATGGTGCTCCGGAGCAGCAGCTCGATCTCGCCGTCGGCCGGGACCTCGGACGTGCCCTGACCGAGCAGCGCAGCCGTGCCGAGCAGATCGAGCGCCGACTCGCACACCGACTGTGCGAGCTCACTTGCGAAAACCTTGGCCATCGCAGCTTGCGCAAGCTGTGCGGGGCCCGTCGACGTAGGCGCAAGCGACTGCGCGACGAGCAAACGACTCGTGACCATCTCCGCCGCGAGTTGCCCGATGCGATCGCGGGTGAGCGATTCCTGCTTGAGCTGCGGCCGCTGCCGCACCGACTGTGCGATCGACCCGAGCAGTGCCTGCACTCGAATAGCGAGGCCACCCATCGCGATACGTTCGTTGGCAAGCGCGCCCGCGAGGATCGACCAGCCCGCGTTCTCCTCGCCCAGTCGCGAATCGACCGGCACGCGCACGTTGTCGAAGAAGATGCTGCAGAACTTCTGTCCATACATCGCTTCCATTGGATGCACGGTGATGCCGGGAGTGTTCATGGGCACGATGAACAGGCTGATGCCCGCATGTCTCATCTTTGGATCTGGATGCGTCCGCGCCGCCAACAGCATGTGCGAAGCGCGCTGGCCATCGGTGGTCCAGATCTTTTGCCCGTTCACAATGTATGTATCGCCCTCACGAACCGCGCGTGTTCGCAAGCTGGCGAGGTCGGAACCTGACTCGGGCTCGCTGTAGCCGAGGCATCCGGTCACCGTGCCGGCGCGCATCCCTGGCAGCAGCGTTTCTTTCAATGTCTGCGAGCCGTGCGCGATGATCTCCGGCGCCATGATTCGGCAACTGCAGATCAGCGAATGATCGGTGGCGCCGGCTTTGAGCAGTTCTTCGGCGTAGGCAAGCTGTTCAAACGGAGTTGCGTCGAGCCCGTCAGCGGCTTTCGGCCAGTTGAGCGTGCTCCATCCCGCACGGCCCAATCGCCCGGCGAACTCCAGATCCCAGACACGATCGCCGACCGAGCGGGCCCGCGATGCATCTCGCTCTTGCGACGACCAGTTCTTCGCAAGCCACGCGCGAAAGCGCGCACGGAACAGCGCGACAGGATCGTCGGCGTGACTGAAGAGCGCATCGACGCCCGCTGCGTCTTCCAGAACAAAGTCGGCAACGTCCGTCCTCGCCTTGCCCACGCCGCCGAGGCGTACCAGATCCGCGTGCACCCGCCGAAACAACGCCGGCGCTGGATGCTCTTCCGAGAATCCAATGGCGCCGAAACAATGCTGAGTCTCCAACGCGACTTTACGCAACGAGCCGGCGGCAAATGCCGTTGCGGACGCCGCCAGCGCACGCCAGTTCGCAGCGCCTTCATCGTGCGCGCGGCCTGCAGCGGCGAGCTGCAAGCGACAGCCTTCGAGCGCCATGTGGCTATTTGCCATCTTGTGCTGGAGCGCCTGGAACGACGCGATGGGTTGTCCGAACTGCTTGCGCTCCTTGCCGTAACGAAGGAACGACTCAAAACCTTCCACCGCGGCACCATAGGCGCGGGCCGCCCAACCGAGACGCACGATAGCCAAGAGCTCGGCACATTGTTCAGACGTCAACTGACGCGCGCGTGCCGGCGACCAGAGATGCAGATTGGCGAACCCAGGCGCAAGGGCCGGCGTCGACTCCAGCGATGCGCCCTCGGCGCCGCGCTTCACAGCACATAGATAACGGTCGTCGGTGAGTACCAGCCACTCGTCTGCGTCGGCCGCGCCTTCGACGAAGCGCGCGATGCCCAGCACCCGCTCCGGCTCGAACACCAGATTGCCGGAATGTTCTTTTCTACCGAAGGTACCGACCGCGAGCGCCAGGCGGGAGCTCGACGCAGTCAGTCCGCGGCCATATCGGTTTGCAATCGACGATTCGAGCACGGGTAGCACCGACGCACGCCGCCCCATCTCAGTCATCACGATGAGCAAGTCCGCGAGCGAATCGGAATGTTCGCCCGAGAAGAAACCGGTGAGCCCCTGCTCGATGACGTTGGACCAGAGCGCTTCGCCTGCGAGCATGCGCCGAATGGATTCTGCGAGCAGCTCCGAATGCTCGTCCTGCTTCATCACATCCGCCTCCAGTAGCGATATCCGTCGTCCGCCTGCACGCAGACGCCGTGCGACCCCACAGGCTCGACCTCGCCCGACACGAGGAACTGCAGACCCGCCTGATCGTCCTGGGGAACGCGACACACGAAGCGCCGCTCGTCGGGCGCACGCGCGACGATCGTGCCGAAACTCGGGCGCCCATCGCGCCCGTACGGCACGGAATAGGCTTCGATGCGCCCCGGCCCCACATACTCTTCATCGAATACCGGCGCGGGTCCGCGACGACTCTGTGCATCGGCTTCGAAATCGAAATCGCGTGGTAACGTCGCAGTGGGTTCGCGAGAAAGCACGATCGAATGGTTGTGGGTCGCGAAGCCGCCATTCGCGAAAATGAAGCCGTGCTTGCCGCCCGAGCGCAGCTTGCGAGTCATCATGACGATGGCGTGCATCATGCAATTGCCGATGGGACCGCCGCCGAAACTGAGCCCGCCATACACGCTGGGCGAGCGCTCGAGCGGCCAGTCGAGGACGCGTCGGGCCATCTTTGCGACGCACGGAAAACAGTTATACAACTCGACGTAATCGAGGTCGGTGGCACGAAGTCGATTGAGCTCGAGCGTCTTGCCGATCGAGACCTCCATCGCGCGGGAGTGAACATAGGAATCGCGCGCGAGGAAATCTTCGCTTTCGCTGGCCGCCGCGCCAGCACCGACATGGACGATGCGATCCTCGGCGATGCCCATGCGACGCGCGCGATCGAGACTCGTGACGAGTACAGCGGCCCCCTGGTTCACCGCGCTGTTCGCGACCATGAGCTTGGTGTATGGAAACGCGATCATGCGATTGCGATCGGACACCGTCGCAATCTGCTCGGCCGTCAGCGGCTCGCGAATAATTGCTCCGTCATTCTCGGCAGCGGCGCGCGAGTACGCAGCCCACATTGCGCCGGTTTCGTGTCGCGCCTCCGCGAAACTTTGTCCCCACGCGGCTCGCGTGGCCGACTCATACAACGGATAAACGTCAGTGGGCGTCGTCAGCCCGTACTTGCGCAAGAACGGCTTGACGGTCGCGTCGAGCAACTGTCGCATGGCGTTCTGCGACTTTCCGCTCTCCGCGGCGCTACGTTTCGCAGCAGTGCGCAGCGCTTCGCCGCCCACCAATGCAGCGACTTCGATTTCTCCGGACGCGATGAGATTGGCCGCGTGATTCAACAGATAGACGGGACCGTCCCCGCTGGGCTGCGGTGTGAGTAACGAAGACTTCGGTGTCAGCCCCGCCGCCTCGATCAGAGGCGGCAGGAACGGCTCGGTGCCCGGCCACGGCGCGACACTGCCACTCATGTGATTCTCGACCCCGAGGAAGTCGAGCTGCGTCAGCACGCCGCCGCCCGCATCGCGATCTGCGTTTGCCAATGCGGCTCGTATCAGATCGATGACGTCGAGATCGGTCAGATCGTTGATCTGACCGACGCCGACGATGACCGGAATCCTGTTGGCTTGCATCGGATCAGAACTTGAACTGGCCCTGGAACAGCACCTGACGGCTGCGGTTCGCGAGCCCGAGCAGTTGCACGGTCGATCCCGCCGCGGCCGGCGAGCCCGGCTTTTCGGCGACATACGACGTGTAGAACTCGTTCGAGAGGTTCTTGCCGATCAACGAGAGCTGCCAACGCTCGTCCGCGGGACCGAAGCTCAGATTCGCATCGAACAGCCAGAACGCCGACTGGTCGCCGAACGGATTGCCGTTGTCCGCAGCGATGTAGTCGTCGCTGAAGCGCGCGTTGCCGGCGATGGTGAACGTGTAGTTGGCACCGAGCGGCAGCTTGGCGTCGAAGCCGGCATTCGCTGTGAAATCCGGGGCACGCGACAGCGGCTGACCCGAGCGCTGCCAGGAGAACGTGCCGTTGCCGTTCGGAACGTTGCATCCCTGGGCCGCGGTCTGCCCACCCCAACACTGCGCGAGGTAGTCGTCGAAGCGAGCTTTGTTGTACGCCGCCCCGCCGTTGAGCGTCAGCCAGTCGAGCGGCTTCGCAGACACCTCAGCCTCGATGCCTTTGATCGTGGCCGAGGCCGCGTTCGAAATGATGAAGCTGGTGGTCGCCGCGTTGAACGCTGTGACTTGCAGGTTGGTGTAATCGTATGTGTACACGTTGCTCGTCAGCACCACGCGGCCATCGAGCAATCGCGATTTCACGCCACCTTCGAAGCCGTCGATCTCTTCGGACTTGAAGCGGATCGAATCGACGGTGATGGTCGCCGGCACCAGATTCGTGCTGATGCCGAAGCCGCCGGACTTATAACCGGTCCTGTAACCGACATATGCAGTGAAGTCCGCGGTGGGCCGCCAGGTCAATGTTGCTTCAGGAGACAGGTTGTCGTCCTTGAAGTTGTCCGTGAACATCTTGCCTTGAGGTGCGAGTGCCGTGCCCGAGAGGGGCGGATGCACCCAGGCGTTGGTCATCCACGAGTCCTTCTCCTCGTGCGTGTAGCGAACGCCGCCTGCCAATTCCAGGTGATCCGTGATGTCCCAGGTAAGCTGACTGAATGCGGAGATCGTCTCGCCCTTGGTGCTGCCCGGCTTCTCCCAGGTGTGATATTTCCCGGTGGCGGCATCGACCGGCAACGGCGCGATCAGCACGGTGTTGGTGAAATCGAGCGTCGTGTCCTGATAGTACGCGCCGAGCATGAAGTTGAGCGGCGAGTCGAACTTCGAGAACCACCTCACCTCCTGGCTCAGCGATTCGAACTTCTCATGCTCGGCCGCGTCGTACGCCATGTAGACGGTGCCATCGTAGTTGTCGAAGTATTGGGTGTCGCTGTTGAAGTAGCCCGTCACGGACGCTGCGCCAAAGCGATCTCCGACGTAATTGATGGCCAGACTGCCCAGCGTCATCTTGGTGTCGGTGTACGGGAACTGTTCGGCGGTCGGCCAATTGTTGGCATAGCCGTTGGGCAAGCCGCCGTTCGAATACCTGCCGTCGAGCTTACAGTCGCCGTACGGATCGACAGCCGGCGTGGGAATGCCGGCGTAGACGACGACCGGCGTGGCGTAAGCACCGCAATTTATAACTTCCTGTCCCGCGGACGGGCCGTCGTCGGAGTGCTTCATGCCGGCGAGCTTCAGCTCGGCATTGAAAGGACTGCCGTCCGGATTCCACGCGAGGCTGACGCGACCGAGAAAATTCTTGTCGCCGGGCCGATCGGTGTCCGGCGCCTGCGGCAGATTATTGGGGCCGGCGAAAGGCGAGCTGTTCAGTTGCCCTGCCGTGTTTCTCAACCAGCCGTCCATCTCGCTGTAGCGCAGGGCGACGCGGCCGGACAGGGAATCCGTGAGCGGACCGGAGACCACGCCCTCGGTGATGTATTCGTCAGCTTCGAACTCGTAGCCCGCGCGAACGTAACCTTCGAAGCTGCTGGTCGGCGATGCCGAGGTCATGTTGATGACGCCCGCCGGACTGTTCTTACCGAAGAACAGCGCTTGCGGACCTTTCATCACTTCGACCTGCTTCAGATCGAGCATGCCGAAATCGATGATACGAGCCCGACCGGTTTGCACGCCGTCGACGTTGACCGCAACGGCCTGATCGAAGCCGGCGTTCGACGGCGAGGAGCCGATACCACGCAGCACGATGACGCCACCGCCGCCACTCGAGGAGCGATCGATTGCCAGTGACGGGACCTGTCGCGCCAGATCGCGGGCATCTCTCGAGCCGAAGGTCGTCAGCTGTTCGGCAGTGACCGCCGATACCGCGACGGGAGCTTCGAGCAGGCTTTCCTCTCGTTGGCGCGCCGTCACGATGACTTCTTCCAGCGGCGCGTCGGCCGAACCGCCTTCGGCCGCTAGCGGTGCCGAGATCGGCGCCGATCCCACCGCGCATGCCACGGCCGACGCGATCAACGCACCGGCCCGCTGCGATCTGAATTTGTTCTTGATGTTCACGATTACTCCCCCATTCCAGCTGACTTATGTATCGCCTAGAGCAGTGTCATCAGTCCGGCACACGCGCGATCGATGATTCCCTGCGACGACGGGATCGCGCGCCTGAGCATCGCGATGCCGTGGATGTGACCGGGGGCCTCGATGAAATGCACATCGACGCCCGCCTTCGCGCAGCTCGCGGCGTAGCTGCGCCCTTCGTCCCTGAGCGGATCCAAGCCGCAAGTGAGCAGCACCAGTGGCGGCAGTCCCTCGAACGATTCGGCGAGCAACGGCGAACAGCGCCAGTCCCGCCGTTGCGCTCGATCGGGCACATAGCTGTCGATGAAACATTCCATATCGGCCGCTTCGAGCAGGAAGCCCGCGGCGCATTCCGAATACGATCCGCCGCGTCCTGCGACATCGACCACTGGATACAGCAGTAACTGAGCAAGCACGCCGCCCTCGCGTCGAAGCTCGTGCGCGACAGCGGCCGCGAGCCCGCCGCCTGCGCTATCGCCAGCGACGATGACGCCACGTGTGCCTGCCGCCGCGAGCACGAGCTTCGTCGCGGCCAGCGCATCCTCGTAGGCCGCTGGAAATGTGGCCTCGGGCGCGAGCCGATAGTCGACGCTCACCAGCCGCAGCTTCGTGCACGCCGCAATGGATCGACACAGGCTGTCGTAACTATCGAGATCGCCGGTGGTCCAGCCACCGCCGTGAAAATAAACAATCGTCGGCCCCGCTACGGCGATTCCCGGCGGGACAAAGACGCGCGCCGCCAGTTGGCGAGTGCGGTCGATGTCGAGCACGATGTCTTCGCTCTCGACTGAAAGATCGGCAGGCAAGTCGACGGCGGCAGCCAGCTGACGTACAGCGGCACGCGCGTCGGCTACTGAGAGCGAGCGAAACGGCGGCTGCCCCGCGATCATGTCGAGGAACGCACGCACATCCGGAGCGACTGATTTGGAGTGAGCCACGCGAGCCTCAAGGATTGCCGAGCGCGACGTATACGGCTTTCGATTCCAGAAAAGCCTTGAAGCCTTCGTCGCCCATTTCGCGGCCGATGCCCGATTCTTTGTAGCCGCCGAACGGCATGGATGGATGCGTCACGCCGTAGCAATTGATCCAAACATTGCCGGCGCGCAACCGGCTCGCGAGCGTATGCGCTTTGTCGAGGCTGCTGGTGAAGATGCCGGCGCCGAGGCCGTAGTTCGTGTCGTTCGCCAGTGCGACCACTTCGTCGAAATCGTCGAACGGCGTCGCGACGACCACTGGCCCGAAAATCTCCTCACGCGCCATGCGTGCCCCGGCGGTGAGATTCGTGAAGACCGTGGGCTCGATGAAAAATCCATCGCCACTCACGCTTCTACCGCCGGTGACGACCTTGCCCCCTTCGTGCTCGCCCAGCGCGATGTAGTCGGCGACGCGCTTCAGCTGCTTTCCGGAAATCAACGGCCCGATCTGATTCTCCGCGTCCAGCCCCGAGCCCACCTTCAGCGACTTTGCAAAGTTCGCGACGCCTTCGACAACGCGATCGAACGAGCGACGCTGCACATAGAGACGCGAGCCCGCGAAACACACCTGACCGGAATTCGCGAAGATCGCCATCGCGGCGCCCGGAATCGCCCGGTCCATGTCCGCATCGTCGAAGACCACGCAAGGCGATTTTCCGCCGAGCTCCAGCGTCACGCGCTTGATGCTATCGGCTGCGGACTTCAAGACATGTTTGCCGGTCGCCGTGGATCCTGTGAAAGAAATCTTGTCGACGCCAGGATGCGCAACGAGCGCGGCGCCGGCATCGCCAAAGCCCGTCACGACGTTGAGCACACCCGGTGGAAGCCCCGCTTCCAACACCAGCTCGCCCAGTCGTAGTGCCGTGAGTGGCGTATCTTCGGCCGGCTTGACGATGCAAGTGCAACCGGCCGCGAGTGCCGGCGCCACTTTGATCATGAAGGTGGCGATCGGGCCGTTCCAAGGAATGACCAGGCCGACAACGCCTACCGGCTCCAGCGCCGAATAAGAATGGAATCGAGCGCCGTCTCCGGACGTTACCGCCGACGTGTTCTGACCGATCACACGGCTCGTCATTCCCGCAAAGTGCCGAAGCCACGCGGCGGAAGCGCTGACGCCCCACTGCGCGAAGCCCTTCGGCATGCCGTTGTCGAGCACTTCGAGCTCGACCAGCTCTTCCATGTTTTGTTCGAGCAGATCGGCATATCGCAACAGCAACCGGGCTCGCGCAGCCGCTGACATGCCGCGCCATTCGTTGCTTTCGAACGCAACGCGCGCAACGCCGACGGCTCGATCGATATCTTGGCTGCCCGCCTTCGCCACGGTGGCGATGACCTGACCGGTGGCGGGATTGCGTGTCTCGAAACGCTCGCCAGTGATGGATCCAGGACGCACATCCCCGACGAGCAAGCCATGCTCGCGCTCCAGGAAGCGTCGTGCCGCCGACGATTGCAGCAATGATCCGACTGCTCGCGTGCTCATCTTTCCCCCTCCGCCGATCATCGTCTTGCCAGTGGCAAATCAACGACTCTCTTTCCCTGTCCCGACCTCGTCCGTTCTGCGCAGACGATGGCGTGATCCGTTCGTTGTCTTTTCGACGAGTCAATTTCTAACTCATCTGCATCGGCCAGGTCAAGAAAAGTATAACGCGATGCAATTTTGATAGTCGTCGACATCGACGCGGCGAAACAGGGATTTTCTCGATGAAACTGAATGTTTGGAGGACGCGCTCAGCCGGCGTGTTGGCGCGGCTGGGCGGCTATCTTTCGATAGGTGCGTTGGGTTGGTGGAAGTGCATTGACCTGGGCGGGTCGCTCGACGTAGCTGACGAAGGCTTCGCCATCAACAGGCCTACGACGGAAATAGGCGGTACTACAGAAAGCTCACGTCGATCCGATCGACGTTCATCTTGACCATCTTCTGATCGAGGTAGCCGAACTCACGCAGCAGGACGTCGTCTTCAAAAGCCAACGCTGCTACTTCCAATCACTTGCCATCCATCTTGCCAGTGATCGAGTAGCCCAAAGTCTCTCCGATACGCACAACGGAAGGCGTTGCTCCCTCTGCCGCCGGAACAACGACACATTCGTTCACAACTCCAATACTTGAGCTCGATACATGATCGTCCCGGACCATTGGGAATTTGGTGGGAACGGAGTTGCTTTCACACCCTACGTACGCCTCGACTCATCTTTCATTGTAGAAAATCGGCTTCCAAAGAATTCTCCGCGCGTACTCGCGAGCCTCGTCCTCCGAGTCGACGTCGAATACTTCGTATTCCTGATTCGAGAGCATTTCCCTCCAGGAGAAGTCGGGGGCGGCGAATGCCAGTTGCAGCTCCTGCTTCAGCTTTTCCAGGTCCCCGCGGGTGGCAGATCGCTGATAGAAGCGTATCGCCACGTCTTCGGATAATCCATCCTCTACGTTGAATGCGGTCCTCAGCATATGGCGGATAGTTGGGAAGCGGCTCATGGTCTGACTGCTCGGAACGGAGTCATGCGGAAGCGTTGGCACCGCCGGGATAACTGATCTGGACATGGCTGCTACTCACGAAGATTGAGCACAATCTGAGCACACATCGATCCACAGGTATCACAGCTGAAAGTGGAAAATGGCTCAGAACGAACAGAAGTACTTCACGTGTTCGAAGATCTACCGCTCATCCAGATCCGGATAATCAATACGAGCTTGAACAAGTTAGTTGGATAATGCCTTGAACCACCATCTGTCCGCACTCCAGCCCTCGGCACGATCTTCGGCAACCAACTTCGCATTCTGCATTCGACTCGGAAGTGCCTCCGAACGGCTGCTTCCAAACGAGCCTGGCTCGATCCATCGGACCGGAGACCAAGATACTCCAGCGCGTATATTTCGCCACACAATGAGAAGAGCTTGTGCATCTCCTCGTAGCTCAGCAGGCAGCCTGCTTCGGCTAACTGGACCGCGTTGAGTTTGCCGAGAGCGCGGGTGTGAGGTTGCAGTTGTGAGGTTGCGAGGCGCCTCTCAACGCATCTTCCTATCGTACTCCGCCCATTTCGCCTCAACCGCCTTTCTGACGTTCGGATGCACGGTCTCTTCGAAAGTCAGGGCAACGTTGAAAACATGGTTGAGAGATTTATTGAATTCCTGCGCCGGGAGGTTTTCCCATCCCGCCTCCCCATACGGCCTCAGCCGCAGCTCGAGGCTGGATAGAATGGTCGCGCCGAAGTTGCGCGCTTCATAACAACGCGCTTTCGGCCAGCCGCGGATTTGTTGCGCGGATCGATTGGCGGCATCCTCGATCTCTTGTTTGACGGCCGCATAGGCGGAGGGCGACAGCTGCCAGTATCGCGGAAACGTGACATCGAGGTTCGGCGGCATGAAGTCGTAACTGCGATAGGGACAGACCGATATCAGCGCGCGATATCGCTGCAGCAGATCCTTGTCGAAGCTCAATAGCTCGCGACCGATCTTGTCGTGCGCCGCCACCACCCGCTTGCGAAGACTGGCTTCGGTCAGCGTGGTATTCTCTTTGTCGATGACCGCCGCATCGAAGACCGTGATGAGCGGCGCCGTCTCGACCACCGAACCGAGCGCGGGCGCGATCTCCTGCATTCGCCGCCCACAACTCTCGGTGAACTGGCTTCGGCAGACACCGGCGAGCGCCATGAACTCGCTGAAACCGCCGAACACAGCGGCAAACCCGCCCGCAAAATAACTCGCGCGGTCCGGAAGCGGGTTGGCTGCCGTGGCGATGCCCGCCAACGGCAGCACTAGCGCGATCAGCCATCGACGCTTATTGGCCCTGAGCCGTGTCGATAAGTTCTCGGGTTCGCCCTTTTCCATCCACCAGATCATCCTTACGCCCCATTGCCCAGTCGTCAAACCAGTCCACCGCGCGGTCCAAGCGTTCTTGGCCGATCTCGATGTTATTCCGCAAACGCAGGCGCTCGGTCACGGGGGCACCGATATCGCCATCGTCAACCATCTCCAGATCCTTGTTGGAAATCGGCGACTCCACGTTGACGACATGCTCCACATCCTTCTCCAGTTTGAGACCGCGGTCAATCAAATCGAGCGGCTTGGCCACCTTGCCGGCGACGCCGCTGACCTTGCCCAGCTTCTGCGCCATACCCTTGGAGAACTTGTTGATGAACGTGGCCAACGCCGCAGCCGTCGAATTGCCGCCGACCGCCTTGACGAAGCCGCTGGCTCGTCGGACGTCCGCAGACATGCTGGCGGCGCTGCCGACCCGTTTCTTGAATTCCTGCACCGAGGCCTTCAGCTCCTTGGCATTATCGAGCAGGCTGCTCTCGACGGGAATCTGGTCAGCCCAGATTTTGGCGTTGGATTCGGTCAGGACCCACGGAATGCGATCCTGACCGCTATCGAAGATCGCGACGATGGCGCCGAGGCGCAGCGCTTCTTTGTATTCGGCCTCGACCGTGCGGCGGCGGAAATCGATCTCGCGTTCGGTGTCCGTGTCTTGGACGTAGTCGAGCAGTTTCTCGAAGAAGCCACGATTGTCAGCGTCGGCGAGCGCCTTGGTCAAGGCGTCGGATGCCTCATGGAAGGTTCCGACCTTCTCCGCGAATTTCGCTCTGAACTCGTCCCTCTTCTCCGCCGGGAAGTAGGCGCCCTGGTCGATCGCATAGCCATCGCCGTCGAGCTCGTCCCGTGGATCCAAATCCGCGAGCTGAACGACCTCCTCGCTGTCCGGCAAGATCGGCTCTCGTTTCTTATCGCCGATCATCGGCGGCTTCGGTTTTGTTTCTTGCGGAGTCACCGCTGAAGGGGTCAACGCCTCCACGATGGAGTTGCCCAACGCATTGCCGAAGGCATCGACGAGCACCTGTTTCTGGTCAATCTTGCCGCCGAACGCGGCTCGAACCAGAGAACCGGTGATGCTTTCCGTCACATCGGTGACGAACGTTCCCAATTTCTGAACCCCCTGTCCCGCCGTCTTGACAATCGGTGCGGACATGGCGGCCATCGCGACATTGCGCCAGTTGAACTTGTCCTGCGCCCCGACCAAGATGCCGATGCCCTGGTTCAAGGCGTTGCTGGTCGCGGCGTTCACCATCATCGCCTGGGTCGGTGACAGCGACGTGCCGCTCAAGAACGACGACGCCCCCATCGCGCTGCTGATACCGGCGCCCGCCGCGCTCAGTGCCACACCTTCCCAACTGAAGCTGTCTTGCATGCCGATCGCCATCGCAAATCCTTGCGAGATGGCGCTACCGACCGCGCCGGCGATAGCCGCCGCCGTGAAGAACGCGCCGGCGGAGCCCACGACGGTCACGCCGGCAACCGTAGCGCCGCCAGCCAATACACTGCTGCCAGCGGCGAACATCGTGCCGAGCCCGGAGCCTGCGGCACCGGCGAGCGCCCCCGCTGTCAACACCGTCGCGACAATCGCCACCACGATGATGAGGATCTGACCGACGATGCCACAGCCCTTACCGGACTTCGGCGGAGGCGGCGCCGGTTGGATCGGTGTGGTGTCGCCCAACGCGTCCGCCGCGGCGAATGGTTTGAATGTGCCGGCGTTGTTGGTCATCGAGACCACTTCGTTCGGCACGCGCAGCGACCAGCCGACCTTGTCGCTCAGCGAATCGTCCGGCCCGATCGTCAAGCCATTGGCATCCGCGAGCACGTACCACAGTGCACCGTCGCCAAACACTCGCGTGGCGATGGAACGCAGCGTCTCGCCGGCCTGGATGGTTACTTGCGCGGGCGCTGGCGCCGGGTAGTAGCTCGAGATCGGCTCGAACGTCGTGTTGAAGTTTGCGGCGAACGAGCCGGCCTGCAATGTTCCGAACGTGCCGATGTATTGTCCGTTGGCATAGCGATAGAACTGCGTCGCCGGCATTGCATACGGCGTACTGCTCGTGTGCTCGAGCGACAGGCTGAAGAGCCCGGAGTTGTACTGCGAGTAAGGCGTGGTGACAGCGATCGCCGTCAGCACCTGCCCGGAGGCGTTGGTCGCGAAGATGCGATTGTTCGCACCGCTGACATCGGCGGGATCGAAGTACGAGACCAGCTCGCCGTTGACGTTGTAGAGGCGCTCGTTGGAGCCCGGCTGCGGCGGCGGCTGGCCGTTGGTCGAGAAACTCTGAGCTGTGTGTGTGGCTTCCTGATAGCTGTCACCCAGCACGTACTCGAACGAATGGTTTGTGAAATATGTAGGGCGTCCCGAAGGATAGGCATAGACGCGATAGCCGCGCAATACACCGGCGGCGTCGTAACCCGGCCGCCAGCCCGCGGGCGTGTACGAACCCGGCGAGCCCAGCTCGTCGCCCGGCCAGTAATAGCCGGGGTCGTAGTAGGCCGTTCCATAGTGAATCTCCGACTCCATCCATCCATTCAGGCCGGTGGATTGGAGTGACAAGCGTCCGTTGTCGTCATAGGTCGAGTTGGTGGTACGCGTGTCGAGCGCACCGCTTGAACCCAGCGACTTCGCGATCTGAGTGATCTGCCGTGAGGCATGGTCGTAGTAACGCTCGTCGGCGACGATGCCAGGGCTGAACGGATCGTCGATCGAGCCCTCGACGAAGTTACCGAACTCGTCGTAGGTGTCCATCGAGCGCCAATCCCAGATCAGGCGCGATAACCCGTCGTAGTGATATCGATGCTCGTCGTAGCCGTTCACTTCCGAGTACGTGGTATGGGTCTGGCCCCACTCATCCATGGTCGTACTTTGCACCAGGCGCTTGCCATACGTGATGCTGGTCGAACGATTGCCGCGCGCGTCATACGTCAGCTCCACGCCCTGGGTCTCGTTGATGCGGATTTCCTTGATGGCGAACGATTGCCACAGCACACCCTGACTGATGACGACTCGATTGAGCTCGTCATAGACGTACCAGTCCTCGTGGGTGCGCGACTGGCTGGTGTTATCGAGATAGGTCTCGAGCACGCGAGTGCGATTGCCGCGCGCGTCGTAGAAATACTCGACGCTGGAGCGCACATCGGTCACGGACTTCAGGCGTCCGAGCTCGTCGAAAACGATAGTTGCATTCTGATGAGTCAGGCCATCGATCACCGTCCGCTCGCCGACGCGCTCGCCGAGCGAGTTGTAACGGTAGTCCGTGTCGCGATCGATGCCGTAGAGAATGCCCTGGCCGGTACCGTGCTGTGTGCCGTTGTCGACGATGCGGCGCAGGTGCCCGGCGCCGTCGTATTGATAGTCGATGCTCTGACCGAACGTACTGCTCTGGAAATCGAGCAAGCCAGCGCGGTTGTAGGTGTAGGTGATGGTATCGCCGGTCGCACCGTATGCGCTGGAAGCTACCCAGCCGTTGCTGTTGGTGAGCTGCTGGTGTTGTTGCACCAAGCCGAAATAATCGTAGCTCCAAGTCATCCAGCTGCCGTTGCCGTCGACCTCGCGGATCTTCCGGCCATTCATGTCGTATTCGTAGGTCGTCTCGTAACGAACCTCGATCTGCGAGCCGTCGCTCGCGGTCACCGATACCACGCCCAGCGGCTCGCGCTTACGAATCAGATTGCCGAACAGGTCGTACCAGTAACGAATCGTTTCCTGCTCGTTGCCGGAGCTGCCGGTAAACTCGCCAGTCGTCTCGCTGATGCGGCGGCCGGCCTGGTCGTAGGCATATTTAATGACTTCGTGGCCGGAGCTCGGCCCCTGCATGGCCGGCGGCCGCTGCACCGTCGGGAAGTCGGTGGGTTGATACAAGCCGGTCGAGTCGAATTCGCCCGCTCCGCGCTCCCGCGCCAGCCCGGTGAGATTGCCGACCTGGTCATACTGATAGCGGGTGCGGTAGCCCAGTTCGTCGACACTTTGAACTCGCTGCCCCCAGCGATCCAACGTATACAGACGTTCCGCGTTGTTGTTCGCCGTCGCGAGCCCCTTCTCCTTGATGACCTGGCCGACCTCGTTGTAGATCGCCTGCTCCACGGGCTTCACGCCCGCCACGCCGGCGGGATCGACGTTCCGCGATTCGAGAATATTCTTGCCGATCAGGTTGCCGTCGCGATCGTAATAGTTGTAAGCCACCGGTCGGAAACGCGGCAGAGCCACACTGGGATCGTCGAAAGTGCCGCGGGTGCTGAGCACGTCGACCGTCGGCAGGATGGTTTTGATCAGCTTGTTACGCTGATCGTAGTAGTAGTCGGTGGTGCGTCCCTGGTCGTCGACGATGCGCGTGACGTTGCCCCAGCGATCGACGGACTGGAACACATTCGTCACCGCCGTGCCTATCACTGTCCAGGTATTGTCGAGCAGCTCGAACGACGGCCCACGCTGTTCGACCACGCGGCCGAGCCAATCGTAGACGGATTCCGAGCGCATGAGGTTCGTGCCAGGCAGGCTGAGGACGGCTTGCAAGTTCGCGCTTGCATGCAAGTCCAAATCCTTGCTCTTGATCTCCGCGGTGGCCCGGCCCGCCAAGTCGTAGAGATAAACGCGGTATGCGCCCGTATCGGCGTTGGTTCGCCACAGCCTGCCGTTGCGATCGTATTCGAAAGTCTCGCGACCGAAGACGCCGACGCCGTTCGCATTCATCATGCGACGTTCGGTCACTTCGCCAAACGCGCTGTAGTCGGTCCACGCGTCGCGCACGCGTCCTGCTGCTTGCGGCTCGACGATGCGGATCTGCCGGCCAAGTGCGTCGTAGTACTGCGTGCTGGAAATCGTCTCGCTGATATAGGCCGGCGCGCCCGACGTCGTATCGGGATTGACGGTCTGAATCGTCTGCCACTGCTTCGCGATCTCGCCGCGTTTCGTGTACGCGACGTGTCGAACTGCATAGCTGGCATTGTTCGAATCGACCGCCTGGCCCACGACCTGCGCGGCCATCGCCGTTTCCACCAAACGCCCATGCAGGTCGAAACGATTGAGCGTGACACGATTGCGCGAATCGTTGGCCAGCCCGGCGCTCACTGTGGGCTTGACGCTGGTACTGGCAGCACCCACGTCGCCGGCGTATTCGATCTGTTTGACTACATTGCCGTACGCGTCACGGAACATCTCCGTGTAAGGCGTCAGCGATGTGCCTTGTGCCTGAGCGACTAGCCGCCGCGGTTCCGCGATCGCCACGACACGCCCGAGCGCATCGTAGTAGGAGTACGTCGTTGCGTTGTTGACTGTCGAAGTGATGCGGTTACCGACCGCATCGTAGCCGTAGCTGACCGACGTCGAGCCCGTGCGGTACGACTCCAGCATCGGATTGCTGAAATCGTAATAGTTGATATCCAGGGTTTCGGAGAGCAGCCGGTTGAGCACGTCATAGCTGTAGCGCGTGTAGCGGTTACTGCCGGATGTCGGGGTCGTCGGTGGTGCGACCGGCAACGTACCGATCGAAACGCTGCTGAGACGGCCCGCGTATTCGGTTTTGGTCTTGACGTCGCCGGTCTCGTCGTATTCGTAACGCGTCAGGTAGCGCTCCGCATCGACCTCGGCGATCTTCAGTCCGCGCCGATCGTAATAGTAGTAGCTGCTCGCCCAGATCGAGGGACTCGCATCGGGACTCGGCGGACTCGTGCCCAGACCGATCCCATGCACCAGACGCGACTCTCGCACGACCTGCCCGAACGCGTCGTACTTGAACACAGTTTGGGGAGTGGCCTCTCCGCTCTGCGTTCCCGAGACCAGGCTCGAGTCGAAGACGAAGCCGGCCGGCTCGATGACCTTGCTCACCCGGTTGAGCTTGTCGAACTCGCGCGTGAGCACGCGATCGTTCGCTCCCACCGCGGGACTGGATGGGTAACCGATGACCGGTCGGCCGGCCGAGCCCACATTGCTATCGATAGCGGCCGCAAAACGCCGCGTCTCGGTCACGTTGCCGAAGGCGTCGTAGATGTTGAACGTGAGGTAGCGCTGAGCGTCGACCTCCCAGGTCAGCCGGCCGAGAGCGTCGTAGCCTTTGTGCGTGTAATTGCCCGCCACGTCCCGGCCGTAAATGGCGTTGCCGAGCGCGTCGTAACCGACTTCGCTGTACAACGAGCCGTCGGTGACCACGGTATCGTTCGAATAGTTATAGATCTCCGCCGGAGGATATCGCGTGATGATCTGGCGGCCCATCGAGTCGTATTCGTACGTCGTCGTACGGGAGCGCGTCGTGTTGGCAGCCTCCGTGCGGGTTCGAACATTGCCCAACGCATCGTAGGTCATGACGGTCTCAAGCGCGACGTTCGCTACCGTCGAAGCATGCAAGCCAGTGCCCTCGGTCGTAACTGTCGCGACCGCGACGGGCGGTGCCGTCTCCTTGACGAGGCGGTGATTGGCGTCGTATTCGTAGCGCCAGGTGTAATTCGCGTCCTGTGCGGCGCTGCCCTTCTTGTTCGTGAACCAGAGTTTGTTTCCGACCGCGTCGTAACCGAAATATTCGGTGTTGCCGAGCGCGTCGCGAACGCTGGTCACGCGACCCGCGGCATCGCGACGAGTCAATGTCAGCTGATCTTCCAGATTGTTATCGATCACGCCCGCGGCGGTGACCACTTGAGTCAGCGTCGCGTTTGCTGCGATCGTCGGCTTGACGGCATACACGATGTCGGTTCGCTCACGAGTGCTGTCGTCATAGCGCTGCTCGGTGAGATAGCCCTCGGCATCGAGCGTAAAGCGCAGTCGGCCAGCGCCGTCGTACCAGTAGCGTGTGGTGCGATCGTCTGCATTGGTATGTGTCAGGACCCAATCCGCCACCGTCGCCACTGTGACGGCGGTGTCCTGCGTGGCGTACGCCGTGGTCGAAACGAGGTTGCCGTTGCCGTCGTACTTGTAAGCAACGACGTCGCCGACTGCGTCGATGGTGAAAATGGCGCGATTGAAGCTGTCGTACAGCGCGCTTGTCGCGCGATCCCGCGTGCCATCTGCCGTGATGGTGTCGACCGCCGAAGCGCCGACATACAACGTATGAGTGCCTGTGGCGGCAGAGTACGTTGCGCCGGTGTAATAGCTGCCCGAGGCGGCCTTATCTGCATACTGGGTCCGGCGAACGACGTTGCCGCTACCGTCGTACTCGAGGTATGTCAACGTGCCGCCCGCATCGATCTGATACGTCTGCCGGCCGTCGCGATCGTAGATGAATATCACGACTCGATCTTGCGCCGTGCCTGTCCCCACCTGGCCGGCGATCGTGGCAAGCGGTAGCTCACGTACCGTCGATCCAGGCCCGGTCACTGCCGTTGCATAGTGGCGCGTGCTGGTGATCCGGTTCTCCGCGTCGTAACGCGTTTCCGTCACGCCGCTCAAGCCAAACAGCGCCGAACCCAATGTGTCGTTCGGTGGGTCGACGACGAAGCGCAACCGGTTGAGCTCGTCGTAGACGTACCACGTATAGCGTCCGCTCGCATCCTGCTTTCGAATCAGATTGTCGTTCTCGTCGTACTCGTAACGAATCGTGAGATTGAGATAGATCTCGCCGGTCGCCGGATTGACACCGGACCCGGGATCAATCGTTTCAGCGATGCGACGGCCCAATTGATCATAGGAAATCCTTGTCACGCGCGGCGAGAAGTGCACGCCGGTGGCGCCGTATCCCTCGGTGACTGTGACGGTTCGGTTGACGACGTCGTACTCGTAGTGCGTCCGGAGATTGAGCCTGCCGGTGCCGTAATCGGTGTACAGATCCGTCACCCGCCCGTCGCGATCGTATTCGGTGCGCGTGACACTGCCGCTCGGATCGGTGACATCGATGACCCGACCTTGACCGTCATAGGCATAGGTCGTCGTCAGGACGAGCTCGCTATTCGCGCTCGACCCTTGCAATGTCCGGGTGAACACGCGATTCACCGCGTCGTATGAGAGCCTCGTCAGGTTGCCGTTGGCATCGCGCGTGCTCAGCAGACGACCGGCCGTGTCATAGACGTTGCGCGATTGCTCCACGCCGCCCTGGATCGTCCGAACGACGTTCCCGTTCTTGTCGTATTCAGTCGCGGTGAGCACGCCCCGAGGATCTTTCACCAGCACGGTTTCGCCATGAGCATTGCGATATGTGGTGAAACTCAATCCCTCCGGCATGGTCACGACCACATTCCGGGTGTTGTTTTGCTCGTCCAGCACGTCATAGCTGTAACGAGTCACGTTGAGCAATGCGTCGCGCGTCGTGAGCACCCGAGAGAACGCGTCATACGTCGCAAGGCGCTCGCCGTTCAACGCATCGACGATCGCGATCTCACGTCCCAACCGATCGTATCTGATACGTGTGATGTTCTCCCGGGCATCCCGCACGCTGATGAGTCGGCCGAACGCATCGTAGGCGCGCATCTCGGTGGCATTGACGCCGTTGGGATCGGTCTGCGTTTGCTGCAACGAGCCCCGTCGGTCGTAGGTGTAGCGCTGCAGTTCGTTGCTCGTCTCGCTGATCGTCGTCCGGGAATGGAGTTGACCGAAAGCATCGTAGACGTTGGTAATGCTGCTGCCTTCGGCAGTAACGCGGCTTGCCACCTCGCCGCGCAGCGTATACGTAAAGGCGGTCTTCGCATCTTTCGCAGGATTAGGGCTGGCGGTGAGCTGCGTCAGCGTCGTCGCATCGAGCAAGCCGCCATGCAATCCAGCCGTCGAAATCCGATTGGTATAAGCGATCTGTTCGGTAAGCTGCCCTAGCGCGTTGTAGCGCAACTCAACACGCTCGCCGAGCGCGTTGACGGTGAAGCGCAGCTGGCCGTCGTCGTTGTAGTAGTAGTAAGTCGTACTGGTCTGAGCGCCCGTGGTCGCATCGTACGGCGTGGTCGTCGCGGACACTCGACGGCCGGCGAGATCGTACTCATAGCTGATCCCGTAGCGATCCCACACCTGAGTGATCAGCGCCGGGGTCGGCGACGCGCCTAGCGCTTGCAGCGCGAGCGCGCCCTCTGCGGACAACTCGCGGATCACGCGGCCGAGCAGGTCATACTTGACCTGACTCGTGCGTGCATCAAGCGTTCCCTGCGCGACGGTCACACTGTTCTGCCGGCCGGCTTCGTCGTAACCGTACGCCGTTACGGTACCGTCATACGTGGTCCTGGTGATTACCTGGCCAGCACCATCATAGGTATAGCTCGTCGTCTGACTAAGCGCCCCGGCGGGCACTCGCGATCGCAAGCTCTCGAGTGTGTCGCCGGTCTGATGGACGAGCGCGCCGAGATCGGTACCGGTGGCGTTGTGCCGACCGTAACGAATGGTTCTGTCGACATGGCCAGCCGATGTATAGACAGCTTCCGTGAGGTACCCCTCACCGTCGAGCACACCGATTTGACGCCCCTGGCCGTCGTAAAAGAAGTAACTAACGACGTCCTGCTCGAAGTCGATCTCGGTCTCAGTATCGGTCGCCGGTCGCAGCTGGTCGAGCGTGCCCGTGCGCCACAGCGCGCTGTCGGTCTGATTCGCGTACTCCACTTGCCGCTGCACACGTCCAGCGGCATCTCGCAGAGATTCGACCAGATAGCCTTCGCCATCGAGCGTGCCGACGAGTTTGCCGTCGTTATCGTAGAAGCTGCGCAGCCAACGGTTGTTCGGGTCGTTCTGGTCGAGCAGCGGTGAGAGAACCGCCTCGGACAGCTCGCCCTGGCTGCCGGCGATCGTCACTCGCTGGGCATACTCCACTACGCCGGTGATGCGGTTGGCACCATCGTAATGCCGACGCGTAACTGCCCAACCCGCATCGATGGTATAAACCAGCCTGCCCGCGGCATCGAAAACGTTACGTAAGATCTGATCGCTGGCCCGGCCGATCGTGGTCGGCAGCGCAGCTCGCAACGTTGCCAGGCTGACATCGGTCGGATTACCCGAGCTGTCGACCAGCGAAGCCAGTGACGCGACCGTCAACGCATCGGCATACTTGATGGTCTTCACCATCTCGTTGGCATCGTTGTAGACGTACTCGGTCAGCGTGCCGTTGCCGTCGATGTCCGCCACCTTGCGGCCGTTCGGATCGTAGAGCGAGTGCTGCCGAACACCGGTGGGATCGGTGACGATTCTCAAGTTGCCTGTGGCATCGTAGGTGTAGGACGTGGTGCTGATGCCGGTGAGACTGTCGCCGCTCAGTCTGGTGGTCAGCAATTGTCCCATCCGATCGAACACGGCGGTCGTGACCAGACCGTCCGGAGAGGTGGTGACGATTCGATTGCCGGCATCGTCGAATTGGGTCACGGCCGTGCGCAGGGTGCCGTTCGCGATCCACTGAGTCGCGGTCAGCACGCGCCCCAATCCGTCATAGGTCATGGTCGTGGCATAAGGCGTGCTCGGGTCGCTGGCGTTCGAGGCACTGCCTCGAGGGTCGATTGTTTGCAGCAGCCAACCTCGCTGATCGTAGATGTAGCGTGTCGTTGCGGCGCCCTGCGCAATCCCGCTACCCGCGCCGTCAGTCCGCTCGTAGCTGGTCGAGCTGCTCAGCAAGCCCCGGAAGTCATAGTCAAAATCGGTGCGCTGTAGCTTCGTCCGGTCCTGCAGTAGCGCCCAGGCAACCAGCTGTGCTTCGCTCAGCGCCGTCGTCACGGACAGCGAGGTCACATCGTACACACCGCTGCTGTAAGACAAGGTCGCCGTGCGTCGCCCTTCGGCATCGTAGCGATGCTCTGTCACTCTTCCGGCAGCGGACACTACGAATCTCAGGTGTTGTTCGCTGTCGTAGATGTAACGTGTCGTTAGCGGCTGGGAAGCCGTGGCGCCGCCTGCGCCATCGGGATCGGCTTGCAGATAGCTGGTTTCGGTCACCAGCTGATTGTCGGCGTCATAGGTACGCGTCACAGTCACGCCCGCGCTGTCTCGAGTAAGCAGCAGGTTGCCGTGCTCGTCGTATTCCAGCGTTCTGACGCGATTCAAACCGGATGGATCTTCGACGATGCTGATGACATTGCCGTCAGCATCGTAGTCGTAGCGTGTCTCGATGCGAGCACCCGCCATTTCCGGCGCCAACACGCTGGTGAGACGGCCGGCGGCGTTCTGGAAATAACTGGTCACCCGACCGGCGGCATCAGCCACATCGGTGCGCAAGTAACCAGCAATCGATCCACCGCTGCCGAACATCAACGTCTGCGGGACGGTCAGCCGCGTCCCCGTCGTAAGCGACGGATCGCCTAGCGCTGCCCGCAGCGCTGCGACGGCTTGGGCATCATTTGTTCCGTAGACGGTCTGCGTGATTTCGGCCCATGTGTCCCCTGCTTGCACCGTGTAGTACGGCGCTACGATGACCGTCGTCGTGGTGGTCACCGTCAATGTCTGGGGTGGATCGGTGAGATGCTCGCCCGCTGTCAACGGCGGGTTGCCCATCGCCGCCTGCAAGGCACTGCCCGCCGCCGCGCTGTCGATGCCATACAACGTATTTGCAATCGACTGCCAGGTCGCACCGCTGGGAATGACGAAATACGGCGTGACCTGCGTGACGGTCGTGGTCGTGATCGACAGCACCGGTGGTAGATTGGTGAGCTGCAAGCCGGCCGTGAGCGTCGGACTCCCCAATGCTGCCTGTAGAGCGCTGCCCGCCGCCGCGCTGTTCACTCCGTACAACGTGTTGGCCAGCGACTGCCAGGTCGGACCGCTGGGCACGGTGTAGTAAGGCGTGCCGTTGCCTTGCGTGTAACGCGATTGATAAATCGATCGCGCAAACCCGTCGGCCTGACGCCAGACGATGACGGCGTTGCCCGACGGATCGATCGCGATCTGAGCCTGGGCGCTCGGCTCGTCTCGCGACTCCATCAGTTGTCGGGCGCCCCAGGTGCCATTGTCCAGGCGCGCAGCATACAAATTGGACGATGAGCCCTCCGCCTGCACCCAGGCGGCAACAGCGTGGACACCATTGATGCCGACGCTCACGTTGCCATCAGGATCCAGCGGGCCCGTGCTGTTCTCGAGCGTCGTCGCACTACTCCAGACGCCCGTTGTGACATCGTAACGACGCACGCGAACTTCACTGTCTCCGTCGTAGCCGCTGACCCAACCCAGAATGGCGTTGCCCGCAGCGTCGATCGCTATGTCCCAGCCCCAGCCCAGGCCGGAGTCCTGTTCCGAATCCATGTACTGCATCGGTCCCCACGTTGCAGTCGCCGCGTCGAAGCGACTGACGAAGGGGCCGTTGCCGAATACCAGAAAGCCGTTGCCCTGCGCATCGAACACGATATCTGGAAAACGATCGCCGTCGTCCCAGCCATCGAGAAACAGGGGCGTGCTGAAACTCTGTGTGCTGGCACTGAAGCGACTGTAGTAAATGTGTGGGTCGTCAGTGGCGGAATGCTGGCGCCAGACGACGGAAACATTGCCACTGCTATCCATCGCGACCTTTGCCTGCTCAGCCTCGGCAGAACTGTTGTCGACGGCGGTGGCACTCGACCAACTCCCACTGCTGAATCGAGATACAAAAATACTGTTCTCGGTGCCGTCGTGCTGCGTCCAGGCAACCGCTGCGTAGCCGCCCGCCATGGCGACTCCCAGATCCGTAGGCAGAGCAGAGACAGCGCCGGTGCCACTTTCCAGCAGCTGCGTGGTGCCCCATGCGCTGCTCGAAGCGTTGAACACTCTTGCATGGATGGATTGCGCAACGCCATCGCTCTGCACCCATGCAATGACGGCGTTGCCGGTCGTATAATCGATGGCCAGTTGAGGAACCGCTGCGGTTTCGGTCCGCGCGTCCAGTGTCGTCGATGCACCCCAAGTGTTGGTTGCAGCGTCGTAGCGGCGAACGATGATGTCGCTGGCCTGCGCCCAGACCACCAGTCCGTTGCCAAATGCATCGAATGCCACCTGCGGCGAGCTGGCGTGAGCTGTGCCACTCTCCAACAACTCGGCTGGCGACCATCCTCCCGCACCCGGCGGAATCGTCAGCACACCATTGTTGAGAGTGTAGTTGGTGGTCGTCGTGTCGGTGCGTGTCGAGATGAGCGCACCGGCATTCACACCGTATGACTGCGTCGATGTTTGTACGTCGGTGTTCGAGAGCACGCCATTGTTGGCAGTACGCGTCTGCGACCCCGAACCGGCGATCGGCGAGCTGTACGTCAGTGTCGTAACTCGACCGAGCGAAGTGAAAGACAGCGTGAGCGGTACTTCCAGATGTGCTCCAGCAGTCAGCGTCGGATCGCCCAATGCCGACCGAAGAGCCGCCGCTGCGGCGCCATCACCTGTGCCATAGATTGTTTGAGCGATGCTGACCCAAGTGTCGCCGGGCTGCACATTGTAGTACGGCGTAACCGGCACCTGCGTCGTGCTGGTCACGGACAGCTGCACTGGCAAATCCCGTAGAACGTTTCCTGCGACAAGCGCCGGATTACCTAACAGGTCTCGCAATTGGTCCGCCGCCGCAGCGCTCGACGTGCCGTATACGGCCTGCGCGATGGAAGCCCACGTCGCGCCAGCTGGAATCGTGTAGCGGTAGCTGCTGACGAAGCGGTTTGTGAAAACGTCGTAGTAGGTACTGGAACTGTGGTGCCGAAAGACGACGAAGATGTCTCCGCCCGCAGTCATTCCCGCAGCACGCTCAGTCGCGGAGTACATCGTGCTCGGGCCGACGTGCTCTGCTGCACCCCAAATACCCGCCGTTAGACGAGCAGCGTACAACTTCTGGCCTGGGCCTGTACCGGGCTGCGTCCATAGCACCATGGCCTTGTCGCCATCGATGGCTGCGCGGATGGTCAGGTAATAAGACTCGAAATCTAGCGCGTTCACCGAGCCCGCGATAGCCTGGATAGATCCCCACGTCGAGCTAAGTGCGTCGTACCTGCGCGTTTTGAGCACGCCATTCTCGACCCAAGCAAGGATGGCATTGCCCTGAGCATCAGCGTCCAGAGCCATCGAAGCTCCGTACGGCGTGGCAAAGGACTGCTCCGACTCCCAACCAATAGTAGCGTCATAGCGCCTCACCACGATTGCGTCTAACAGGCGCCATACGACAAATCCGTTACCTGCACCATCGAATGCGAGCCTGATATCTACTACAGTCTGGCCAGCCGATCCGAGCAGGGTCGGACCCGACCAGGTACCCGTCGAGGCGCTCCAGCGATTGACCCACACTCCGCCGCCAGCCGTGCTTCCCTCCCTTGCTTCGTACCAAACCACAGTCGCATTGCCGTCGGAGTCCATTTCCAGATCTGAGTTGGAGACGCCTCGCGAAGTGTTCTCGATCAGCGTGGGCGCGCCCCAGACACCGTTCACCATGGTCGCCGCATAGAGGCTGGTGTTCTGCGGTGGCTGTCGGAAGCCCCAGGAAACGACGGCTCGACCATTGTTTAATGCAACATTGTAGCCGGTGATTCCAATATCAGATCCCAGCTGAGTAGACACCATCGCTGGCGAACTCCACGACTGAGTGAGCGCGTCGTACTGACACGCATACATACTCCACGTACCTCCTCCAATGGACGTGCTCCACGCAACGAGGGCATTGCCGTCATCGTCAATCGCCAACTCTCCAGCCATCAATCCCGGCACGAAGATCGGCGCGCTCCAGCTATCGGTCACCTTGGTGTAGTAACGCACATACGCTCTGGGCTCACCGCCATTCGTGCCCATACCCCACAGCGCCATGCCATCGCCAGCGGCATTGAAAGCGACCGAGCCGAACCCTTCATAAAACGTATCAGGCTCCTCGGCGATATCTGCGGCTCCCTGCCAGCCGGGCGAGGTCACTGCGCTCGAGTTGATATTGTAAGTTTGTGTCGTGACCACTGGCTGCGTGGCAGTGAGCATCGCCGTGTTGGCTGCCACGCTCGCGGGCGTGCCACCCTCGCTGTAGCTAGCGACGCGATACACTCCATCGATCAGCTCATAAGTGAACACGACTGAGCTGCCGTCGCTCTGAGTCACCGAGGCAACACGATGGCTGCCGCCATCGTAGGTGTAGGTGGTCTCGTAGATGTTGCCGTCGCTGACCGCATTGTCCTGCGGCGAAAGATCGACGCGCACCCGGCTCAGACGATTGCTGGTGTCGTACTCGTAGCGAGTCAGTGTCTGGGTGACCCCATTGCTGACAACACGGATCTGGGTGAGATTGTTGCTGGTATAGTCAAGATAGGTGCGCTGCCCGGACGAATCCTCGATCTCCGTGAGCAGCGAGCCGACGTATTCGTAAGATACGGCGTTGCCATCTGTGTCTGCGGAGCTGGTAAGAAGACCTGCGCTGTTGTAGATCTCTGTGCTGCGGCTGGACCCGTCCATCCATGTCCAGCCCCCGACGCTATACGTGAGCGTGTCATGAGCGCCATCGCCCTCAGTGCTGATATAACGCTGCCGCGCCACGTCGTAGCGATATATAACCTCACGACCATCGCCAAATACTTTAGTGACCGCGCTGCCGGCCGTATTGGCATTACCGGTGAGGTTGTAAACCCGCTGATGAAGACTCAGTCGCCAGTTGTCTCCGTTGTCATCATCCAGCAGTCCTTGCGAGTTGTACGTGCGCACCAGATTGAGATCGAGGCCCAAAGAGCTCAGATGCTCATCCTGACTCTGAATAATCAGATTGCCGTTGGCCGTGTTGACGTAAACTCGATCGTTCCCCCGCCCCACCGCGCCATTGCCCGACGCTCCGATGCCACCCAGCGCGGACACCGACGAACCGAACAATCCCAATCCCGCGCTGCTGACTACCGCAACCATGCTGTTTCCCTTCTGTAGCTGACAGGCCCGCGCGAACACGACGGCCCATTGATCAGTTACTCCAGGATTCTGCGAATCGGTTTAGGCTTCGACGAGAAATTTCTGTCTGGAGCCCGGCTCCCCGACATGCTTCAATACCCGCTCGCGATCATGGAGCTGCTATGGACCCGCAAGACCCGAAAATCGACGAACTCCGCCGCGCCGCTGTCGCCGATCCGCGCAATGGCGAGATCCGCTACTTGCTGGGCGCCGAGCTGGCTCAACAGCGCCGGTACGATGAAGCGGTGCTGGAATTGTCCGCAGCGGTCGCGCTGAATCCGTTGCTACACACGGCACGCCTGCAGCTGGGCCTGCTGCATTTGACGATGGCGCAGCCTCAGCATGCGTCGGCGGTGCTGGCGCCGTTGGAGAGCCTGGAGGACGACGCGGCGCTCAAACATTTCAAGCGGGGCCTGGATGCGCTGGCGGTGGACGATCTTCAGGCCTCGGTGGAAAGCCTGGAACGCGGCATCGAGCTCAATCGTGACAATGCGGCGTTGAATACCGACATGCGCATGCTCGCGACGCGGATCAAGGAGACTATCGCGAGCAACAACGATCAGAGCGGCCCCAAAGACGACGCCGTGCGCACTGACTTCTCCTTGTACGGTGTCACTCGCCACTAATGGATCCGCTGCGACCTTTTCTTTCTCTGGTCCGCTCGTTGTGGACCACCAGCGCGTCGGCTAAATCCGCCAATCGAGCGCAAGGCGCACGGCCGCCCCATGCAGGCGAGCGAACCAATGAGACGGAACCGAGTCAGCCGGTCGAGCGACGGCTGCAATCGCATCTCACGCCGCTGACCAAGCCGGGCGCTTGGAATGCGCAACGGGCGCGTGAAGTCTTCGTCAGACAAGTGTTGTTGCATGAGCTGGGCGAAGAGCTCGCGGCGGACGCGGCATTTGCCGAGTTGATTCAGAAAGTCAGCAGTCAACTGGGTGGCGACCCGAAGCTCAGCGAGCGTCTGGATCAGTTGTTACGCAAACTGGCCGTCAGCACCTGAACGATTTCCGCCCTCTCAAAGTTTGGTATCGATCTTCTCCCCCAGCAGGCTGCGCAAGCGACCGATCGCCTGCGCGTGAATCTGCGAAACGCGGCCCTTGGTGAGCCCGTACTCCGTCGCGATCGCTTGCAACTCCCGGCGCTCGAAATAATGCTCGCGAATAATCTGCTGTTCTCGCTCGGGCAGCTTCACCAATAACGCCCGCACTTGCCGGATCAGCTGCTCCATTTCCGTCATGGCATACGGATTGGACTGCAGCTGCTCGTCGACCGGCTCCTCCGCCGACTCATCCAGCACCAGGCCCAACGCCAGACCGACGGTGACCTGAATCAATTCCTGCAGCGTCGCACGCTCGGGCTGCTGACTCTTGTCACCTAACAACGAGTCGGTGCGATCCTGCATTCGCACGCGCCAGAAACTGCGTTGCGCCGAGAATTCTGTTTCATGCGCGATGCCGTTCAAGATCGCCCCGCGAATGCGCGGCGCCGAATAAGCCTCGAACGGCACGCTGCGAGTCCAGTCGAAACGGTCGACAGCCTCGACCAGCCCCACCCGCGCATATTGCAGATAGTCGTCGAAACTCGCCGTCACATCGGTGCGCAGACCGAACACCTTGGCCGCAATGATCTTCGCGACCGGCATGTAGTGCTCGATCAATTCACCGCGCGTCTGCGGGTCGCGCGACAACGCATACGCTTCCCAGAGTTGCCGTGCAGGCCCGGTACGATCGGTGGGCTCTGGCATCTTGAACGCCTGCCGCACTCAATGAAAGCTGCCCAACAACGCGCGCACCACCAGTCCCCAGCCGTCGATCAGCACGAACATCAGCACTTTCAAGGGCAGCGAAATGATGGTCGGCGGCACCATCAGCATGCCCATCGACATGAGCACGCTCGCCACCACCAGATCGAGCAGCAGGAACGGCAGAAAGATGACGAAGCCGATCTGGAACGCGGTCTTCAGCTCGCTCAGCAGGAAGGCCGGCACCAGATGAATGGTCTTCACCGATTCGATCGACTCCGGCCGTGGCGCTTTGGCGATCTCGAGCATCAACGCCAGATCCTTCTCGCGCGTCTGACGCACCATGAACTCCCGCAGCGGATCGACCGCGTTGGTGACCGCCGCCTGGAAATCCATGTTCTGATCCAGCAGCGGCTGAATGCTGTTCTGGTTGATGCGCTCGATGGCCGGCGCCATGGTGAACAGGGTAAGAAACAACGCCAGGCTCAGCAGCACCATGTTGGGCGGCGTGTCCTGCATGCCGAACGCATGTCGTAACATCGACAGCACGATGATGGTACGAGTGAATGACGTCATTGCGATCACAACCGCCGGCAGCACCGACAGCGCCGTGAGCATCAGGATGATGCGCAAAGGCTGCGCCAGCGACGCGCCGTTCGAGCCGGTGAAGTCGATGGAGAATCCCGGATTCGGCGCGGCCGCCGCGAACAGCACGCCGGGCAGCAACAGCAAGGCGCCGCCCAGAAGCCACTTCCCTGAAACTTTGTGCCGCGAGGATGTCATGGTGATTCGTTCTTGACGCTGGGAAGTTGAAGCATCGAGATGCCCGCTCGATGTTCCGCAATCAGAATGCGGGTGCCGTCGGCTTCCACGAGATGCACTCGCAGGCCGGCATTGACCGAGGCTCGATCGATCACGCGCAACGGTCCTTGCTGCGCCAGGCCCCGGGACAAGTTGGGTGAGAAACGTCGCAATGCATAGGCGGCGCCCACCGCCAGGCCCGCGATCAGCAGGAATACAAACACCACCCGCCACATGCTCGGCATTTGCACGATGTCGCGACCTTGCGCGAGCGGCGTGGAATCCTGAGCCGCCGATGTGCCGACCAGAACAACGCTCAGCGCGAGCGCAGTCACGACGCGACGTGCGATCCCTGCCCTCGTCTCCATCCCTTGCATCGGCGTCACTCGCGCAAGATATCCGTGACGCGCACACCGAAATTGTCACCGACAGCGACCAGAGTGCCGCGAGCGATGACTTTGTCGTTCAGCCGGATATCGACCGGCGCTTCGACGCTGCGATCCAGGGTCAGCACGTCGCTGGGGGACAGCGAGAACAGCTTGGCGATGCTGAGCTCCGCCGCGCCGAGCGCCACCGTCAATTTCACTTTCACATGACCGATCAGATCCAGGCGCTCGCCCAGCGCCGGCGTGCGATCGGTGCCGCCGGTCAGGTCCGCCAGCTCGATATTGCTCACTACGTTCGACATCGTTTCGTTCCTCACCGTCCAGCCGTTTTCCCAACGACACTCACCGCGCGCCGACCCGACGCACTCCCCAGGCGAATCTGTGCCAGTTGCCGTCCGTCCGGCAGCGCCAGATAGCCGCCGTCGGTCACATTCGCTTCGAGCAGAATCACATCGCCAATCTGCAGCTTCGCCAGATCCGACAACGCCACATCGGCTTCACCCAACCAGGCATGCACAGGCACTGCTTCCGTACCGATGGCACTTTTTCGAGACACCAACGGCTCGCCCGGCTTGACGCCGGTCGACGGCAACATCGCGAGCAGTAGCGAAGGAAACAATCTCGCGCGCATCAATACGCGGTCCGTGCCGATTCTCACCGTCACCGACAATCCATAGCGCGCCCAGACTTGCGACAGCTTCTCTCCCTGCAACGCCGCCACATTCACGGGCTCGCCGGAATTCGAACGTGCGAGTCGCAAGCACAAATCGCGCAGTGCCTCAGTGAGCACCGCATTCGCTGTTTCGCCGCTGTCAGCCGTTATCCTCGGCGCGGCCAAGCCCAATAGTTCGTGTTGTGACTCTGTGGGGACCGCGAGAGCGAGCAACTGATCTGCAGCGTCGGCCCCGAAGGTCGCCGCCCGTCCGCCGCTGAATGCAGGTCGCCGGCAAAGCACTTCCGCCACGTCGACTTCGAAAGCAACATGACTATTGGCGCTCCACTGTTGCCGCCATTCCTCGATCGAGTGCTTGATCGAATCGGCGAGTCGCTGCCGCCGGCTGGCACCGATCAACACAATGGAGTCGCAATGTTCCGGCGCGCCGCTCATCGCTGAGCATCCATCGCGAGCAAGGTCTGGATCAGCTCATTGGCGATGGAGCTGACCTGCGAGCTGGCCTGATAGCCTCGTTGCAGAATGATCAGGTCGGTGAACTGCCGCGTGAGATCCACGTTCGACATTTCCACCTTGCGACCGACGACGCGCCCGATGCCTGACACCATCGCCTGACCCAAGTGCTCCTGCGCACCGTCCTTCATCGTGAACATGCCGCCGCCGAGCGCCTTCAGCTGCTCGGGATTTTCGAACTGCGCGAGCACCAGCTTGCCGACCGTCTTGATCTGACCGTTGGAATACGACAGCTTCAGCTGCCCTTGCTCATCGAACGAAGTCCCGGTCAGAGAACCGATCGTCATGCCGTCCTGCTTCAGCATTTGCAACGCCGACGAAGTGCTCGTCGCTGGACTGCTGACGCCGGCGTACGAGCCCACCGCGCCGAAGTTGAATATGACATCGAACGGTTGCACGCCCGTGCCACTCACCGGAATCGTGACTGAGTTGCGGTCTTGCGCCGGCGTCCCGTCCTGGTTGAAAGCGATGGTTCCGGATCCCAACACCGTATTTGCCGAGCCCAGCAGTTCCACGGTCCAGCTCAGCGGATCGTCGCTGCTTCGGGTGAAGCGGCCGCGCAGTGCTACCGACGTTCCCGCCGAGTCGAACACAGTGAGGGTCGGCAACTCATAAGTTGCGCTCGTGCTGGTTCGCGCCAGCGTGCCACTGAGCATCACGGTGTTCGTCGCCTTGGGCGCGTGAGATCGAAAGTCGGTGATATCGAAGAGTCCGTTGCCGACTTCCGTGGAGTTGAACAACACATGGGTGCCGGTGGTGCGCTCCACCAGGATGCCGTCGTCATTGAAGGTCAGCTGACCGGCACGGGTGTAACGATAGGAGCCATCGTCCTGCTCGAGCACGAAGAACCCGCTGCCGTCGATGGCGACATCCAGATCGTTGCCGGTATCGCGCAGCTCGCCCTGGCCGAAGCTGAGACCCGCGGCGTTCGCCTCCACGCCAGCACCTTGCGGCCGCAGCCCACCGCCGCTGCCTTCGCTCTCTTGAATCTGGCGATAGACGATTTCGCGGAACAACGGATCGGAAACTTTGAATCCCGGCGTATTCAAGTTCGCGACGTTGTTACTGATTACGTTCAGGCCCTGCGAGTAGGCGTTCATGCCCGCGAGCGCCGTGTAGATCGATCCGAACATGGCGTGCTCCTGATTAGCGAACCAACATGACGTCCGACAGCTTCACGTCGGTGATCGTGGTGCCGCTGGCGTTCACCGTGAGCCGGGGCTCGCCGGTACGGAACGACACCGCGGTGACACTGCCCACGGTCGAGCTGCCGCTCGAGGTTTGCACTTCGATGTTCTTGCCGATGATGCCCACCGACTGATCCACCGATTGCATGGCCAGCAGCTGATCGACCTTCTCGCTCTGCTGCCGGTTGATCTCGAGGCCGCTGAACTGCGCCAGCTGCGCCACGAACTCCTGGTTGTCCATGGGCTTGAGCGGATCCTGGAATTGCAGCTGCGCCAGCAGAATGCGCATGAAATCGTCCTGACTGAGCTGCGCCGCGCTGGGCGCGTCGCTGCTGGAGCTGCTGAGACTGCCGATTGCGTCAACTGCCATGACCTTGATCCTCTGAGCCGTTGCTTCCGGGTTGAGCGTGCGGCGCGCGGGTCAGCGCGCCTTCGTCGAGTCGTTTCTGCGCCTGACGCAGTTCTTCCTGAGTCGCCAGCTCCTGCCGGCGTTCGATCAAACGTTGCACCACCGACAGGTTCTCGAACAGCCGCAGCACATCGCGCTGCGCGTCGTCCGCCTGCTGCGCGGCCTGCTCGTGATGCCGACGAGCGTTCTGCAATTGCTGTTGCTGTAGCGCCTGGAACTCATTCATGCGCAACAGCGCATCCGCATCCAACGCCGACAAGTCCTTCGCTTGCTCGCGCGCCATCGTATGCAAATTGGCGATATCACCTTCGATGCGAGTGACGGCAGCTTCCTTCTCCGCGGCCACCGCATTGAGCTCCGCCATCTTCATCTTGGCGTCCTCGAGCTCCGAGGTCTGCCATCGCTCCAGAGCAGTCAATCGATCCGGTCGACGTTTCTCTTGACTCATGAAGCTCGCTCCGTGGTCAGGATCTTTCGCAGCCGTTGCATGGCCGCGCCGCGCGACTCGCGCTCTTCGGGCTTCTGCGCCATGAACTTCTCGATCTCGGGCACGATTTTCAGGGCGCGGTCGAGATTGGCGTTCGTGCCGCCTTTGTATGCGCCGACTTCGATCAGGTCGCGCGAGCTTTCGTACTGTGCGATCAGTCGTAGCGCGTCGGCGATCAACTCTTTTTCGCCTGCCGGCACGATGGCAGATGACAATCGACTCACGCTCTGCGTGATGTCGATTGCGGGGAATCTGGCTCGTTGCGCCACCGCTCGCGAAAGAACAATGTGGCCATCGAGAATGGAGCGCACGGTGTCGGCGATGGGGTCGTTCATATCGTCGCCTTCGACGAGCACGGTGTACAGCGCGGTCAACGAGCCGCCGTTGGCCGCCGAGCCGCCTCGCTCCAACAAGCGCGGCAACAATGCAAACACCGACGGCGTATAGGCGCGGGCTGTCGGCAGCTCGCCGCTCGCGAGGCCGATCTCACGCTGCGCCATCGCGACTCGCGTCACCGAGTCCATCGTCAAACAAACGTGCTTACCCTGGTCGCGAAAATACTCGGCGATGGCCGTCGCGAGAAACGCTGCGCGTCGACGTACCAATGCGGGTTGGTCCGACGTGGCAGCGACAACGACGCAACGTTTGAGTGCTTCGGGCGATAAGCCGGACTCGACAAAGGCTTTCACCTCGCGACCCCGCTCGCCGACCAGCGCAATGATCATCACATCCGCCTGCACTTCGCGGGCGATCATGCCCAACACCGTGCTTTTGCCGACGCCGCTACCGGAGAAGATTCCCACACGCTGGCCGCGCGCCAGTGTGAGCAACGAATCGATGGCTCGCACGCCGGTTTCCAGAATGTCACCGACGTTGCCGCGCTCCAGAGGATTGAGCGGCGGCGGATGCAGCGGGTATTTCACGCCCGCCTTGCTCAACGGAGTGCCGTCGATAGGCCGGCCGAATCCATCCAGCACGCGACCGAGCAAATGTTCGCCGGCGATGACATGCGCCGTTTCGCCCGTAGCCATGACTTCACTACCGGCCTCGATGCCAATCGGATCTTCATAGGGCATCAACAACACGCGCCGATCCGTGAAGCCCACGACTTCGGCCAACGTGCGGCTGCCGTGCACGCGGGAAGTGATTTCACAAATCTCGCCGAGGCGCGCATCGGGCCCTTCGGATTCGAGCGCCAGACCTACCGATCGAACCAATCGCCCGGTGCGCTTGACCCAATCGGCGCTACGCACCGCTTCCTTGAGGCGCAGAGCGGCGCTCATGCGGACTCCCTGCCCGCGGCCTTCGCTGAGCGCAAGGTCTCGCACATCTCGCGCAATTGAACATCGAGTCGCCCATCGAGACTGCCAGCGGATGTTTCGACGATGCAGCCGCCGACGGTGACGCGCGAATCCGCGACGAGCGTGAACTTGCTACGACCGAACAGCTTCGAGAGCTTGTCCTCTTCGAGCTGCAACACCGGCAGATCGTCAGCATGCACTCGGATCGTCGCCTCGCGATCGTCCTTCATCCGGCGTAGCACGGTCATGACGGTCCCGACGATGGCCTCTCGACTCGCCAGCGTGGAGCCGGCGATCTTCACCAGAACTTCGCCGACGACATCGGCGCAGTCCTCTGCCAGCGCGGCGCTCTCCTGGTCGAACGCGGACTCCGCGGCGGACACGAGATTCGATAACGCATCCAGCACCTGAGACTTTTCTCGCGCAGCTTCTTCCAACGCGCGCTTCTCACCTGCTTCGTAGCCGGTGAGCCGTGCTCGCTCGTGAACGGCGGTGAGCTCTTCGGCCAACAAAGATGCGCATGCTTCACGCGTGTCGCCGTCTTGAACGGCCAACCAAGCCGCGACTTGCTCGAACGTCAGCGGTGCCGGCACCGAAAACTGCGGCGCCTCGTCGGAGCGATCGTCCAGGTCGGACAGCACGGGCGGCAACGGATCCAGCAGCGCCGCCACCGACGATCGCTCCTGACGCAGCGGCTCGGCCTGAGGTACCCGCCCCAGAATTCGCGCCTGCTCCGTGACGATGACGTCTCGCAGAATCATAGATGCAGCGTCATGCGCTTACGGGAGCGCGAAGAGCTCAGACGCTCGACCAGTCGCTCGAACGCGGACTCGACCGGAACATTGCCCTGACAGCGGGCGAGGACCAGTCGAGTCACCGACTCGCGCAGCGCCGGACCGAATTCCTTGGGATGCATTCGTTCCACATCGGCGCGCAGTGTGGCCGGCAACGCCTCGAGGAATGCCACACTCCACGTCGGCTCCTGCTCGCTGACGATGACGGCATTGAGCCAGGCGGGCTCCGTCCTGGTGATCATCGCCACAATGCGCGGCTCAACCCGTCCCAGCGTTCTCGCAGAGTCCGCCGACGAGTGATGCTCGACCGCGTGCAGCTTCATCGCGGTGATATCCGGTGTCGGCTGCGCCAGCGACGACATCAGCTGCGCTCGCTCCTGTTCGGACAGATGCTCGACGATCCACGCGCGATCGCGCGCATTCAGCCTGTGCAACTGACCCAGCAACTCCGATTGCGACTTCATGAGTGCGACCTTCCTGTCACAGGTTGAGTGCCACCGAGCGAATGACGCAGGTCCTCGAGCAGCTGCTCACGCTCGCGCGCGGACAGCGACCGACGGCCAAAGTGCATGAACAACACGGCAGCGAGCAGCGCGATCACGAGCCCGGCCAGCGCACCTAGCGCCACCGTCGTATTGATCGATGTTCTCTTCGCGTCGTCGGGCGCCGCGGCTCGCGCTGAAACAGCGGCATCGTCGTTTGCTTCGACGGGTACGGCGTCAGAAGCCGTAGCAGCCGCTCCGATCTGAGACAACGGTTGCACGCTGACAGCATCGCCTCGCGTCGAATCGATACCGGCCGCGACTCGCACGAGCTCAGAGATCCGGGCGCGCTTCTCGTCGCTCACTTCGCCTGGAACGATCACGCCCACGTTCAATCGACTGAGCGCGCCCGGCGCCGCGATCACTTCGTCAATGCGACGGCCGTACTCATATTCGACTTCGGTAGTAGAGCTTGGTGTTCGCGGTGCCGCCGCAGCAGCTGCTTCAGTCGTGGCATTGGTCCACATGGGTGCCGGCGTCGATGAGCCTGTGACCTGACGTCGTCGCACTATCCGGCCCGCGCCATCGGCATCTTCCGCCGGCAACAGATCCTGGATCGTCGTCTTGGTGGCGTCGAAGTTCAAACTCACATCCACGCTGACGATGGCCTGGCCCGGACCGAACGCGCTGTCCAGCAGGCGCACGATCTTGTGCGTCATGTAGTCTTCGATGTCACGTTTGACCTGCAATCGCGCATCGGCAACTCCTGCCGCCCCGCCGCTATCGGCCGCTGCGAGACTGACGCCGCGCTGGTCTGTGATCACGACGCGCGAGGCTTCGAGGCCAGCCACGGACGCCGCCACCAGACGCTGCACCCCTAAAATCTGTTGGCGATCCAGCGACGCCCCCTGCTCGAGCGTGATGGCCACGGCCGCACTCGCCTGCTGACGATCCCGAGTGAACAACGTCGACTCCGGCATCACCAGATGCACGCGCACCTGTCGCACGTTATTCATCGTAGCGATGGTTCGAGCCAGCTCTCCTTGCAGGGCCCGTTGATACGAAACCTTCTGTGAGTGCTCGGTCGCGCCGAGCCCTTGCTTGTCGAAGATCTCGAAACCGACGCCGCCGCTCAACGGCAGATCGCCGCTCATCACCGTCAGGCGCACGTCGTGCACCTGTTCCGCTGGCACTTGCACCGTCGTGCCGTTGTCCGCCAGTCGATAAGGCACCTTGTCCTTCTTCAACTGTTTGACGATGGCCGAGGCGTCGGACTCGGTCAGATCGGTGAACAACACGCCGTAATCTTCATGCATCGCGCGGAACCCGATCCAAAGGATCAGGCCCAGCACGATGACCGCGGCGCCAATGGCAGCAACCTGCCCACCGCGCCCCCAGCTGTTCCAGAGCGCACTCATTCGACTGCTCATGATTTGGTTCCCGCGCTCAGACCTGCATGCGCATCAGTTCCTGATAAGCCTCGAGCGTCTTGTTACGCACCTGGAGCGCCAGCTCGAAGGTCAGACGCGTCTTCTCCAGGTTCATCATCACTTCATGCAAGTTGCCGGTTTCGCCCAGCGCCATGGCCTGCACCGCCTTGTCGTTGGTGCGCATCTGCTCGTTGATGTTGCCGACGGCGTCGACCAGCGATTGAAAGACTTCGCTAGTGGGCTGAGGCGCCAGTGCCGCGGTTGGCTGGAATGAAAACGGCGAGCCGATCGCCGCGATGGCTTCGATACTCATCGTGAGTTCCCCATATCGAGGGTTTTCTGGAGCAACGAGCGCGTCACGTCGAACGCACGCAGGTTCGCTTCGTAGCCGCGCGAGACGGAGATCAGATCCATCATCGTGCTGAGCGAATCGACCGCGGGCATGGAAACGAAGCCGCGCTCGTCCGCATCCGGATGACCAGGGTCGTACACCAGTCGTGGCGCCGAATCGGTGGGCACCACTTCCTGCACGACCGGTCGCGGCAACGACTCCGCCGCGAGCCCCGCTTCGACGTTGGCATAGCTGGTCGCCTGCACCACCGCTTTCAGCGGCTGATAAGCCGTTCCATCCGCGCTCGCCGTGGTTCGCGCGTTAGCAAGGTTGGACGCGGCAACCGCGAGCCGGCTTTGCTCGACCGACATGCCGGCCGAGCTGATATCGAACACACCGAACAAATCCATGATCAGCTCCTGCCTTCGTTGATTGCCAGCCGCACCGAGCCCAGCGAGCGCTCGAATGCACTGATCAGCATCTGATAGCGCAACGCGTTCTTGGCCATCGCGGCCATTTCCTCATCCAGCTTCACCGCGTCGCCGGTAGAAACGACGGATGCGGTTTCCAGCGGCAACGCGCCGCTGCTCGACGGCGTGCTGATGGTCTGCAAGCCGGCTTGTTCCAACGCGGCGTCGAAGGTCACATCGAGGCGCGAATAGCCCTCGACGTTGGCATTCGCGATGTTGGCTGCATGCACCGACTGGCGCATCGCACTGACATCGATGGCGTGCTCCAGCAGCGCCATCGTCGGAGTCGTGTACAACATGTGAGGTCTGGTCCTGAGTGCTACTGGATGATGAGTTCCGCGTGCAGCGCGCCGGCGCGCTTCACTCCCTGCAAAATCGCTATCACATCGCGCGAGCTCGCCTTCACACCCTTCAACGCCGCGACCAGATCTTCGATGGTCGCGCCTTGCGGCAAGTTGACGGCCTTGAGCTGAGATTCGGTCACGTCCATGGTCGTCTCCGGCACGACGGCGGTACGCACGCCGATGCCGGGCCGATACAAATAACCGTCGGGCTGCGAGACGAGGAAACGTTGATCGATGGCGACCTTGATGTCGCCATGGGTCACGGTGATCGCGGACAAATAAACATTGCCGCCGGAGACGATGGTGCCGGTGCGCTCGTTGACCACCACGCGCGCCTTGATGTCCGGCTCGATCGCCAGGTTCTCCACGGCTGACACCATGGCCACGATCCCGGCCGGCTCCTTGGACGGGGCAGCCAGCCGGATACGGCCGGCCGTGACCGGGGTGGCCTGGGCCCCGGGCACACTCTTATTAATAAGAGTGGCCACCCGGCTGGCGGTGGTGAAATCGGGGTCGTTCAGGACCAGCTCGATGCCCCCGTCGGCCGTCAGCAGCTGCGGGGCGATCACCCGCTCGGCCAGCGCGCCCTCGGGAATGTTGCCCGAGGTCGGATGATTCTTCTGGCGGACCGTGCCGTTCTGCTCGAACCGATAACCGCCGATGGACAAGGAACCTTGCGCCATCGCATAGACATCCCGGTCCGGACCGCGCAGCGGCGTCATAAGTAAAGTGCCGCCGGCCAGACTGCTGGCGTCGCCGATGGAAGAAACATTCACGTCGAGCCGATCGCCGACATTCATGAAACCCGGTACTTTCGCGGTCACCAACACCGCCGCGACGTTGCGACTGTTGATGCCCGCCGCCGGCACCTGCAAGCCGAACTCCTGCAACATGTTCGATACCGATTGCACGGTGGCGAGACTGCGGCGTGAATCGCCCGTCCCGGACAAACCGACCACCAGGCCGTAACCGATGACGCTGTTATCTCGCACGCCCGAGAAACGTCCCAGGTCTTTCAGACGGACCGCGCCTTGCGCCTGCGCAGTAGCCGCCAGCAATGCGGTGCTGAGCACGCCGACCACGTTGAGCCAGAATCTTGTGTTCATCAGTTCAAACCAAACAGGTCGAACAACTTGGTCAGCAGGCCGGGCGATTGTTTGCGCGCCAGCACGCCTTCCCCCTTGAAATCGATGCGCGCGTTGGCGATGCGCCAGGACGCAATCGTGTTATCGGGCCCGATATCTTCAGGACGCACGGTGCCGCTCAACGCGATCCGTTGTTCCTCATTGTTGACGCGAATCTCTTGTTCGCCGATGACGCTGAGGTTGCCGTGCGCGTCGACGCCCTGAACGACCACAGCCAGCTTCGCCAATAATTTTCCGGTGCGTTGAATCTGTCCGCCGCCGTCGAAGTCGTTGCCGAACGCGAGGTCGATGTTCCAGGGCCGTTCGTCGGGCTGATTGATCTGACCGAACACGCTCTCTTGCTTGTCGGCGCTGGTGCGTGCGCTGGCCGAAGCACTGGCCGCTTCGGTCACGACCACCGTCAACATGTCACCAGCGCGAAACGCCTTGCGATCCGCGAACAACGATCGTTGTAACAACGGCGCCTCGGCCTGTTGAGCCAGGGTCGGCGCGGCCGCAAGCGACGCCGTTCCAACCATGAGGCAGGCCAGTTTGAATTTATTGGCGGACAACGACTTCACCCTCTGCTGACACCGAGGCCACATACGACTCGCCGCTCTCTGGATTACGAATCTGCAACCGATCGCCGACATTTCCATCCTGCTCGGCGATGCCGTTGACCACGACGGTCACCAGGCCCGCACTTGAATGCACGAGCACGCGCTCGCCCCGCGACACCGGCGGCTTCGGCTCCATATCTTCGGCACACAACACATCGCCGGCACGCAACGCTTTGCGAGCGCGCATTCCTTGCACTGGCGTCGACGGCGACACAGCGCTGCAACCAGGCTCCCATTCCGCGGACTCGTCCGCACGCAGAGCTTCGGTCGCGATCGATTCATTTCTTTTCACATCGGCATTCACGAGCCACGCCGCACGCTGCCCGCTCACGTCGAACCACACCGCCTCTCGACGCCGCTCCTCGCCATTCCGCCACGACACCTGCAACGCGCTTCTGCGGCCGAGCTTGGCAGAGTCGATGTGAATCTCGGCGTCGGTCGCAAGCGTCGTCAGCTGTCTTTCGCTCAACATCGGAGTCAGTCCCCACGATGTCACTTCTGGATATGCATCCTGCAGCCGCTGTCGCAGCTCGCTCTGAGCAAGCGACACCACTGCGGGCAAATCTTCGGCTTGCGAGCCAAACGACGCCCACGCGAGTGCCCCCGCCAGAAGCCAGCGCATCGACATTGGAATCAGCGATACAGGCTGTTGGTGATGGACATGAGCTGGTCGGCCGCCTGCACCACGCGCGAGTTCAACTCGAAGGCGCGTTGCGCGAGCATCATCGACACCAGCTCATCCGCCATCTGCACGTTGGACGATTCGACGAATCCCTGTCGCAGCTGTCCCATGCCCGATTGCCCGGGCAATGCGGTTTCCGGTTGGCCGACGCTTGCGTCCGCCACATACAGATTGCCGCCGGCGGGACGGAGTGCCGTCGGGTTGGGGAAGGTCACCAGCTCGATCTGGCCGAGCTCCACCGATTCGCCTTGATCGTTCGTGGTCATCACGCGTCCATCCTCCTTGATGACGATCTCGTGCACGTCGTTGGGAATTTGAATGCCCGCCGCGAGCGGCGAGCCATCGGCGGTGGCCAGCTCGCCGTTGTCGTTGACGCGCAGACGGCCGGCGCGGGAATACGCGGGCGTGCCGTCCGAGCGAATGACTTCGATAAAACCCAAGCCGTCGATCGCGACATCCAGCGATTCGCCAGTCTGGCGAAGCTCGCCCGCGCGAGACGACAGAGTTGTGCCGGTGGTCACGCCGGCACCGCGAAACACTTCGGAGCCGTCGCCGAGCACACCGTTCGCTGCCGTAGTTGCCAGCGCAGCGCTGACTTCGGAGAACGTCGTGACACCGCGTCGAAAGCCGATGGTATTGAGATTGGCCAGGTTGTGCGCGATCGAATCGATCTGCAACTGCTCGCCTCTCATGCCGGCCGCGCCTACATACAAAGCATCGAACATGGTAAGTCCTCGTCGCCTTGGGGTTTGCTCAGCCCACCTTGCCGAGCTCGCTGATCGCTTTTTCCATCAACTGGTCGTAGCCACGCGCAAAACGCTGCGCGCTCTCGAAGCGGCGCATGGCTTCCATCATCTGCACCATCTCGCCCACCGGAGAAATGTTCGAGGCCTCCTGGAAGCCCTGTCTCAGCAATGCCTGCTCCTGAGTGACCACGCCGGCTTCGTCGCTGGCGGAGAACACGCCGTTGCCGAGATACTGCAAACCTTCTTCATTCGTGACCTGCACGACGCGCAGACGATCGATGATTTCGCCGTTCACGCGAATCGTGCCGTCGGCATCGATGACCGGCTCGCCGACCCCGATGTCGATGGGCCCTTGCTCTCCCAGGATCGGCTCACCGGTTGCCGCGATCAGCGTGCCTTCGGCGGACACCTGAAAATCGCCGCGCCGAGTCAGCAGTGAGCCCGCGGCGCCTTGTAGAACGAAGAAGCCCGTGCCTTCCAACGCCACATCGAGTGCGCGCCCCGTCGATTTCAGCGAACCGGCGCGCAGGTCTGTTTCGACGTGCATAGTCGGCGCCATCATGTCCGCGGCTTGCATTTGCAAAGTCGCTTCATCGGTCGCCGCCGCGAACGTTGACGAGACCCCGCTCACCGGAATCTGCCGCCGATAGCCGGCGACTTGAGCATTCGCGATGTTGTGGCCGATGACTCGCACCGCTTCGGCGTCCGCCCGCATCGTCGCTTCGATCAAGGTCATCGTTCCGCTCACCGCGCCTCTCCTTCCCTCTGTGAACTGTCGACATTCAAAACGTGAGCAATCAGCGCCGCCATCACTGGAAACAACTCCCGCCCGATCGGCGCGTCCATCGGCACGCGATACAGCGCTTGCACCAGCGCGGGGTTTTGGATGATCGGCACTTCGGCGCGATCCGCCGCTCGCATGATCTCCGCCGAATCTGCACCTGCGGCTTTCAGCACAACGGTCGGCACCGTGTTGCCTTCTGGATCGAAACTCACACCGACGACTTGGTTGGTCATGACTTCAGATCCACCGGCTCAGCGAGTCGCCGCTCAACACATGCTCGACCACCTGCGCCGCGGCTCGCTTCTCGATGTCGCCTGTTTCGTAGCGCACAGCATCCACGCCCCAGCCCAGCCGCTCCAGCAACTCGCGCACTCGATCGCGCTCGGCCGCCAGAATCTGCTTCGACGACTCGGAATCCGATTTGATCGTGACAGCCACCCGTTCGCCGATAGCCTGCGCGACGACTTCGACGCGTCCGAGCGCCGGAGCATTCAAGGTCATCACCATGCGCTTGGACTTTCCGGTCTGCTCTGCGCTGGATTGCCGGTCGCGGAAGTACACCAGGTCGAGCTCGAACAACTGATCCGCGACGATCAACGGCAGCACGCCATATCGATACTCGACACTGCCGCCGTCCTGATCGTTCAGCAGTTCCCAGGCAAGCTGCCGGCGTTCTTGATCGGTGTCGTCGTCGGAGGTGTCCAGCGTTTCGCTCGCGACAGCATGGAACGTCGCGACCGAAACATTCGTGGGCGATTCGCGTAAGGCCTGATCCATGGCCTTTGCAAGCTGACCGAGATCGTCCTGGCCGAGCGTAGCTATGCGACCGGACGCCGCGCCTGCGAGCTCGGACCAACGCTGCGACTCATAAACCGCCTGCAGTTTGGGAGCATCCATCGGCTGCGCCAGCTTGCCGAGGAACAAGCCCGACATCAGCATCGTGTCCGCGTCGTCCACGGACTTCATCGCATCTCGCAGCGTGTCGCGGTCGGTCTCCGGCAATGTGACGTTGAAGCGTTGCTCATGATCGGCAAGCGCGTCCTCACTCGTCACTTCGTGCTCGGCCATAGCGGTAGCAACGATGTCGGTGCCCGAGTACTGCAGCTCGAGCCTTTCGCCAACCGCAGTCACAGTGGCACGAATCGTCGCGCCCACCGGCAAACCGACCGTGCTGTAAACGACACGCCAGCCGTCCGAGAACCCAACTTGATAGCGCACATTGTCCAGCTGCTGCAGGACACTGAGGCGCACTTCCTCGCCGACGCGATGCTGCCGCTGTCTGGAGGAGCGCGGCTCATGCGACAGCAACGAGTGATATGAGTCGACGTTCGAGATGCTCATACCTTCACCACGCCGAAAGCCCGCAGGCTGATGTGGCCCGATATCTCATTCAGAGACAGCACCGAGAGTTGCGGCACCAGACGCTCGGTGAACCGGCGCACGTGACGGCGCAGATTCGGCGCGCACAACAATACCGGTCGCATGTTGCTCTTCGACATGCGCTCGACTTCTTCCGAAAGGCGCTTCAACACTTGTTCGGCGAAGCGCGGCTCCAGCACCAGCGCGGTCTTGTCCTCCACCGCGCGCACCGCGCTGTTGAGCGACTGCTCGACCGCCGGATCGAACGTAAGCACGTGGATCTCGCCTCTCGGATCGGCAAGCTGCTGGCAGATGGTCGGCGCCAGTCGTTCGCGAACCTGCTCGGTGAGATAGTCCGGATCGCGGTTCTTGATGCCACAGTCGGACAGCACTTCCAGAATGCCGTCCATGTTTCGAATGGACACCCGCTCCTTCACGAGGTTCTGCACCACCCGCTGGACGTCGCCGAGCGTGAGCACCTTGGGAATGAGATCGTCGACCAAGCTGGCCTGATGTTCTCGGACGCGCGCAATGAGTCGTTCGACCTCGGCGCGGGTGATGAGGTTGTGCGCTTGTTGACGCAGCGTTTCAGCGACGTGAGTCAGAAACACCGTGCCGCCGTCCACAACCGTGTAGCCGCCCGACTTCGCTGTCTGGCGCCGCTCTTCGGAAATCCATATCGCCGGCAGTCCATAGGCAGGATCGAAAGCCTGTACACCATCGAGCTGCACGCGGGCGCCGCCCGGATTGATGGCGAGCAAACGATCGGGAAACACTTCGCCCTCGGCAACGCGAGCGCCGAAGATCCGAACTTCATAGCGATTGGCGGACAATCGCTTGTCATCGCGTACGCGCACCAACGGCATCACGACGCCCATATCCATCGCGTACTGTTTGCGAATGCTGGAGAGCTTTTCGGCGAGCCCTTCTCCGTTCTCACCGACCACTGGCATGAGCGCGGTGCCGATGACGATCTCGACTGCATCGACCTGCATCGCGCGATACAAATCGTCGGCCGGTGCAGTTGCCGGATCCGCAGCATCGGCCTTCTTCTCCGGCACTGATAGCTTCTTCCGAGCGAACCAGAACAGCGTGCCGGCCACGCACACCAGCACGACGACTGGGAACAACGGCACGCCCGGCAAGAAGCCCAGTGCGATGAGTGCGATGGCAACGATGGCGATGGTCTTGGGATACGCCATGACCTGACGCGACACTTCCTCACCAAGACGCGCATCTGAAGCGGCGCGCGTGACGATGATGCCCGTCGCCGTCGCGATGATGAGCGCCGGCACTTGCGTCACGATGCCGTCGCCGACGGTGAGCAACGTGTACGTCTGCAGCGCCTCGCCCCAGCTCATTCCCCCTTGCGCCACGCCGACGACCAGGCCGCCGATGATGTTGACCAGAATGATCAGAATGCCGGCGATGGCGTCGCCTTTGACAAAACGGCTGGCACCGTCCATGGCGCCATAGAAATTCGCTTCCCGCTCGATCTGCTTACGGCGCTCGCGCGCTTCGTTCTGATCGATCAGGCCCATGTTCAGATCGGCGTCGATGCTCATCTGCTTGCCGGGCATGCTGTCCAACGTGAAGCGCGCGGCCACTTCGGCCACGCGCTGCGCGCCGTTGGTGACCACGACGAACTGCACGATGATCAGCACCAGGAACACGATCAGACCGATGACGTAGTTGCCCCCCACGACGTAACTGCCGACGGCGCCGATCACTTTGCCCGCATCGGCCTCGGACAGAATCAGACGGGTCGCGGCGACATTGAGGCTCAAGCGGAACAACGTCGCAACCAGCAGCAGCGACGGGAACGTGGAGAACTCCAGCGGCCGCGCCATGAAGAACGTCAGCAACAGAATCAGCAAGCCCAGCGAAAAATTCGTGAGCAACAGAAAATCCAGCAGCTCCGGCGGAATCGGCGTGAACAGCACCAGCAGAATGCCGGCCAGCATGCCGACCAGCGCCAGCTCCGCCTGATCCCCAAACAGATTGCGCAGCGACGCCATCATGCCGGCAACTCCACTCGCGACTGCTCGGTGCGACGCCGATTCAACTCGGCGTAGACCTTCGCGACTTCCAGGAAGGACTCCGGCGGAATCGCCGCATCGACCTGCGAGCGACGGAACAGCAGCCGCGCCAGCTTCCGATTCTCAAAGATCGGAATGTCATGCTTGCGCGCGACGGCCCGCATCTCCGCGGCCCAGCTGTCAGCGCCTTTCGCCAGCACGAGCGGAGCATTCATCTCATCGCGCCGATAGCACAGCGCGATGGCAAGGTGCTCGGGGTTGGTGATCAACACGTCCGCTTTCGGCACCCGGCTCATGGATTGAGCCTGCTTCATGTTCTCCCGCTGCAGCTCGCGCAACTTCGCCTTGATGAGCGGGTCGCCTTCACGCCGCTTGATCTCTTCCTTCAGCTCACGCCGGCTCATCATCATTTGCTTGCCGAAGGACCAGCGGGTGTAAGCCAGGTCGAGCAGACCGATGATGAGCATCGCCAGCCCGAGCCGGATCAACAGCGCGGAGCCGTGCGTCTGCATCCACTCCAACTGTTGTTGGATCGTGCCGCCGGTCGCCGCCAGGCTGAACCACAGCGTGGCGAAGAATCCATACAACACGCAGCCGAAGAAGATCAGCTTGAGCAGGCTCTTGAACGCTTCGAACAACATTTTCTTGTTGAACACGCGTTTGAAGCCGTTGACCGGATTGAGACGCTCGAACTTGGGCTTGAGCGGTTCCATGCTCAGGATGGGCCCGGTCTGCACTACGTTGGAAAGCACCGCGAGCACCATGCCGACAACCGCGATCGGCCACAACGTGCCAAGCAGCTCGAACAGGATGTGCGCGGCCATCGTGGGCCAGGTGTCGCCGGTGATCGTGAGCGTCGCCGACCCCGCGAACAAGCTCGCGCTCAATTCGCACAGACGTTGCAGGTAGTCATCGCCCGATGACACCAGCAAAGCAAACATTCCACACGAGACCAGCGCCGTGTTGAGATCCAGGCTCTTCGCGACCTGACCCCGGCGCTTGGCCTCGTTCAACTTGAACGGCGTCGCCTGCTCGGTGCGATTTTGTTCTTGTTCCGCCATGGCTAACGACCCTGCGTCAGGCCGTCCCAGTAATGGAACGTGGTTGCGAACATTGGCTCGAGCACGGCGTGCGCGAGCCGGATACCGAGCGCGAGGCCGATCATGCCCAGCATGATCTTGATCGCGAAGCCGAGCACCAGCACGTTGAGCTGCGGCATGCTGCGAGCGATCGCCGCCAGCGCCACGTCCGATAACAACAGCAGACCCATGATGGGCCCGGCCAGTGACAGTGCGAAGACAAAACTCACGCTCGAGTGCGCGACGATGGACGGCCACGTTTCGGCAGAAAGACTCGACCCGGGCGGCATGGCTTGCAAAGACAACGACAGCGCCTTGAACAGCAACAGATGCCCATCGAGCGCCAGGAACACGGCGATGGCCAGCATGCCGAACAGATTTGCCAGCAAGGGCGATACAGTCTGAGTCGCGGGATTGAGAATGCCCGCTGCGCCGAAGCCGATCTGCGTATCGAGAATGCGGCCGGCAATTTGGGTGGCGGCATACGCCGCGATGAAACCGAAGGCGAACGCGAGCCCGATGACGGCTTCGCTGGCAACCGCCATCAGCAACGCTGCCAGCGATGCGATCGCTGTGGTCGGCAGCGCGATGGTAGATATCAGCAACGCACTGATCGCCATGACCAATATCACTCGCGCCGGCGCCGGAATCTGCGTCGGGCCGAGCACCGATGTCAGCGCGGTCGCGGTTGCGACGCGTATCGACACCAGCAGCGTGGCCATCAGCCAAGCCATGTCGAATCTCAGCGTCATGACAGGACGCTTACAGCAGATGCGGGATGCTGCTAATAACCCCCGATGCATATCGCATCAGAGTAGCCATCATCCAGCTGCCCAACACCAGCAGCACCGCCACGGCGGCGGCCAGCTTGGGCACGAACGATAACGAGGATTCCTGAATCTGTGTAACGACTTGGAGAATGCTGACCGCCAGACCGACCAGCGTCGCCACCCCAATGATCGGTGCCGCAAGAAGCACTGCCGTCCATAGCATCTCCGATGTCAGCGTCATCGCGGCATCCGCGCCCAAGTCACCCATGACCCGCTCCTCATCCCCGCCCTTTTTAGTTGACTTCGCAACCCGCCAGGCGGGCTCGTTCATGAGCGCCTCGAGTTGCGATGCGACGAAAAAAATACACCGGGTTATGTCGCCGTCAAGCGTCACCGGATTACGTCGATGGCGTCGGCGCTGAAAACACGCCCGTTCTTTTTTCCAAATTCCGCGCGTGCTCAAGGATTTATTTCAACCGGTCACCGCGATGACGACGCTCATCGAAAACTTAGAGGTCACTAAGGGATTCGATTAATTTCTTCCGTTTTCGAGTCACCCGTGGAGGTACCTTGCGCAAACCGGACGCTCGAACGCGTTACGCGGGAGTAAGAAACTTCGCCCTCGAAGAACTTCCGGCCAAAAGGATTGAGTGCACAACGGGTGGCGGGTATTCAATACATCCAGCGTTAGCGTTGACGGTTTAGGCGCACCTGAAATTTTTTTTGCCCTGTCCCCATCGATCAGGCGTATGCTTCGCCGACGCGTCACGGATCGGCTTCACATGCAAGCAAGCACTCCCGTCTCGAGCAACATGGAATCGCCCGTCGAAAAACTCCAGCAGCGCCTGGGCTGGTTGCGTCGTGATCCCGACAACGCCTCGCTGTATCGTCAATGTGCCGACGCGGCTCTGGCGCTTCGGCAGTACGATGTCTTACTCGAGATCGCGGACCAGGCGTTGAGCCGCGATCCGGACAATGCCTCCGCAAGATTCGATCGAGCCAACGCCCGGATCGGTAGACGCGAGTACCGGGAAGCACTGAGCGCGCTGGCCGAAATTCAACCGGTTACTCCTGAGCAAAGCGCCGCGATCGACTCGAATCGAGCCGTTTGCCACTATTGCCTCGGCGAGTACGAGCAGGCCCTGCCCTTGCTGATGGACCAGTATCGACAAGGTCAACGCAGCGCCGCGTTGTTATTGATGGCGGTCCGGGCCAATCACCATCTCAGCAATCTCGACGAGGCCGCGGCCATCGCGAATGCCAATCCGCAAGCCGCCGGCAGCGACGCCGCCCTTGCCGGTGCCTATGCGTTGATGTTTCTTGACACGGGCGATGCCGGATCCGCCGCGCGCTGGTCGGCAACGGCCTTACGTTTGGATGCCCGCTCCATCGATGGCGCGATCACCGACGGCACCCTGGCGGTCATGCGCCTGCAACTCGATCGCGCGCAACGTCAGTTCAATTCGGTGCTGGAGCTCGCACCGGAAACCGGCCGCGCCTGGATCGGTCTGGGCACACTCGCCATGTTGCAACAGGATTTACGGCAAGCGGCATCTCACTTCGAGCGCGGCTTGCAGTCCATGCCCGGCTACGTCGGCGGCTGGCACATGCTGGGGTGGGCGCAGTTGATGCAGCAGGATCTCGAAGCGGCGGAACGATCGCTCAATCACGCTCTGTCATTGGATCGCAATTTCGCTGAAACTCACGGCACGCTCGCGGCCCTGGACGCCCTGAAAGGCAATGTTGATTCGGCAAAACATCGCCTCGAGCTCGCCCGCCGCCTGGACCCGGACAGCTTCTCGATGCAATTCGCCGCGGCGCTGCTCGAAGATCCGTCGTTAAAGAGCTCGTCGGCTCAGCAGATCATGCAGCAGACGCTGCTGAAGATTCGGGGTCAGGGGGATAGCGCGCTGGCGAAGTTGTTGGTGCAGCGGCCGAAACGGTGAGGCCGCGCGCCTCACCGATCTGATGTTTTTCGTGCGAAGTAAACGTCCTTCAGACACTCCCTGCCCGGACGGTATCTGATCGATACTTTCATGCCGTTGATCTGCAACGGATAGGCGACTTCCGAGCCGACGCTGGACTGAGCCGCGGCGAAATCGTCGAAGGAGCCTTTGAAGTATTCCCGCACCAGCTCCTCACCGGAGAAACAAAGGTCGTCGCGAATGCGCAGCTCCAGGTGCACCCGATCGGTCACCCGCGGTGCCGCCGGATCCTTCGCGGCACTCACATGAGCGCTGTAGCCGATCTGCCGGAAAAAATCGCTGTGAGCATTGGCGTCGATCGCATAATTCATCCAGCCGATATCCTCGCCCGAATCCCCTGCCGGCGGCACCTGCTTGCGCAGAATCACACCTAGCTGACGCTCGACCGCGCCGCGATCGAACAACCTCTCCGAAGCCAGGCTGACGATCAGCCCGGTCAACTCCTGCTCATGCATGGCGCTCTCCCGAGCTTCGTTGTCAGCGCTCTGCGCGGCGCTGCCCAGGCAAGCCCAGGCAGCAACCAGCACCGCGGGGATGCGAATATGCTCGATCATTTCTTCTTGACCGGTCCTCGATACCGCTGGTAGTCCTCCAGAATCTGCAGCGCTCCCTTCTGCTTGCCGGTGCCCTCCAGCACCTCCCGCAACATCTCTCTGCGTTGCGCCGTCAAGCCAGGATCTTTCCACTGCATCTGGTATTTGTCGACGCGGCTCTGTTGCGCGACGACCAGTTTGTTCCATTCATCGTAGTAACTACCCTTGTCATACCAGAATTCCTTGAGTCCGGACCGGGCATTCTCGGCCCACGCGTCCCGGTAAGTCGCCGGAGCCTTGCCGACTGGATCGTTGGGGCGCTCATCGCCCCACTTCGCGCCGATCGTTCTCAGCGCAGTCGTGTAAGCCGCCCTGGCCTGCTGCTTTCCGGTCTTGGTAGCGAGGTCGAGATTGCTGTACGTATTACGATACTTGTCGTAAGCCGCCCGATAAACATCGGCGTGTACCTTGCCCACCGGATCGATCGCCGTGATGTCGAGCGACAGCTTCTCCTGAATTTCGCGGGCGACCTCGAACTCGTTCATCGCCGCCGCAGCCTCCGTGAGCTGCCCCTGGGTTTTGGAGTGGTTCATGTAGGCGCTTTTCACGGCATCGTAAGTGGGCATTCTCTCCCCCAGACCGAGCCCGGGAATCGGCTGGTAGGCGGAATCGGGTAGCTTGAACCCGGCGCTGTACAACGGATCGTCGGTGAATTTGTAATGCCCCAGCTCGTGGGCCAGTGTGGAGACCAGATATTCGGCAAATTGTGGCATGCCGCCCTGTTCCCTGATATTGATCTCAATCATATTGCGATCGGTCACATAGTGAGTCTGGGTATCGTCATCGACGAACCTGATGGTCCCCGTGAAGCCCTCCTTCTCGACGCTCGCAAACTTCTTCAAGTCCGCCACCAGCGTCTCCGAGCTGTTGAAGAGCTGGTCGACATCCGCGCCAAAGCCCGTGACGATGGCACCGTCGTCGGCGACCTTGAACTGGTATTCGCCAACCTGCAGCTTGCCTTTCAGACTCAGCGTTGCGCTGGCTCGTTGCTGTTGAGCTTGGGCTTCCTGGGCCGGGCCGATCTGTTGCGGGCTGTCCTGCTCCTGCGGGGCCCGTGCCACGGCTGAGCTCGCGGCGGCGTCGGCCGTCGCAATTTCCTTGACCAGCGAGTTACCCAACGCGGTGCCGAAGCTCTGCGCGGCAATCAAGCCATAGTTGGCGCGCTCTCCGGTGATTGCTTCATACACGCCGGCACTCGCCGCAGAACTGCCGAATCCTCTGGCAAAGTCCTTCACGAGCGCGCCGGCCGAGTTGGGAATGACCTTGTCCAGCCAATTGCCCATGGCGTTGCCAACCGCCGCACCGGCGGCAGCGGCGGCGACCTGCGTCCACGAGAACTGCTTCTGTAATCCAAGGGCCATTGAAACACCCTGCGTGGCCGCCTGACCGATGGCGCCTCGTACCGCTTGCGCGCCAAAACCGGAAAGTCCGGTCGTATTGTTCAGCCAGGACAACGAAGAAACATTCGAAGCCAGCTTGCCTATGCCTGCGCCGATTGCTGCTCCAATCGCGCCGGTGGCCACGCCGGTCCAGTCGAAATCCTTCTGCATGCCCAGCGCCATGGCGACGCCCTGACTTGCCGCGGCTCCGACGGCTCCCGCGACCAAAGCGGTGGTGCTGAAGCCCGCGCCGAGCGTGGTCACGCCCGCCGACATGATGCCGGTGAGCCCGGAACCGGCAGCAGCCGTGCCCACTCCGGCAGTGAACACCGTGACGACGATCGCAACGATGACCACCAGAATCATGCCCAGCACGCCGCAGCCCTTCTTCGCCGCGGGCGGCGGCGGAGGTTGTGGCAAGGTCGGCGAGGTATCGCCGAGCGCCAGGCCCGGGTCGACCGGTCGGAAGGTCGTGGCGTTGTTGTGAATGTTGCTGACGACGTTGGGAATGGTCAGCCGCATGTCGGGAGTCAACGGCACATTGTCGCCGAGGCCGTTGGCCTCCGCGATCAGGTACCAGAGACTGCTATCGCCCCACACCGAGGCCGCGATCGTTCGCAACGTGTCGCCGACCATGACGATGTAGGTGCCGGCGGTGGGCGGCGGATAGTTTTCGTTGATCGGCTGGAAGTTCTGGTCGAAGTCCGCCGACGTGACCGGGATGACGCGCTCGCCGATGTCCTTGTGCTGGAACGATTGCGCGCGACCGTTCTGCGTGTAGTGCAGGCTCCACTGCTGCCACTGCTGAGGCATCGAATCGTACTGCCTCGACTCGAGGTATTGTTTGTTGCCGTTGCCTTCCAGCTCGGTGCCGCGCAGCTCCTGAGCGTAGTCGATGCGCAACGGCGCCTTGCTACCGTCGACGGCCTGGTCGCCGACCGCCTTGCCGTACAGATAATAGAAACGGCGCATGGTCTCCGGCCGGACGCTGGTATCGTGGCCCACCCATTGCAGACGCTTGAGCGTCTGACCGTTGTGGTTGTTCACATACCAGATGGTGCGATTGGCGGCGTGATCGAAGACCCGGTCGAGATGGCCGTTCACGTCATAGTCGAAGTCCGACCGGCCGTCCTGCCACTCGCCGTTCACATTGTTGCCGGCACCGCTGATCTCGATGGAGCTCTGTTTATAACTGTCCCAGTTCTCGTACTGGTACTGGAGCGTTACGACCGCCGCGTTGGGGTCGGAGTTGTAGGTCACGCTCCGGTTGACTCGGCCGTCGGCGAGCAGGATGTACTCGACGCCTCGACTGTTCGCGATGTCGCGATCGAATCTCATCATGTGATCGGCGTCGTACTCATAGGTGTGGTGACTCGTCACCTGTTCCGCCGAGTTGTATTCGAAATAACCAATGCGGTCGCCCACATTGTTATTGACGCGCTCGGCACGCTTCGCACCGTTGCCGGCGACGTGCTCGGCATCGGGATTGATGCGGGTCACGGTCAGGAAACCGTTGTTGTCGTAGGTATAGGTTTCTTTGATCGTGAGACCGGCAACGTCTGTGGTCTTCTGCGAGGTGCGCTGATTGGCGCCGTTGTAAGTGATGTCGTAACCGTACGGGCCGCGCACGATCTCGCCGCCCACGGCGGTCAGCCGGCCCATCGTGGTCGTGAACCGGTTCATCGAGTCGTACTTGTACCAATACTCCTGCACCAGCAGATTATCGGGAGTCGTGGGCTTGAGCAGATCGTAGTACTCGCTGCGCACACTCCGACGGTTACCGACCTTGTCGTACTGGTATTCGATCTTGTATCGGCCCTCCTCCGCGATGGACGTCACGCGATTGAGCCCGTCGTAGCTGGCCGTCGACATCTGATACGGCGTCTGGCCGTAGGCAACTTCGCCGGGCACGATCGATTGCACCGAATAGCTTTCCAGCGTCCGGTTGCCGTCCCGGTCGTATTGGAACATCGCGATGCTGTTGATGCCGAGGTCCCGAATCTCCTTCACGTAGCCGTTGGCGTAGTAGAAATATTGGATGTTCTGCAGAACCGTGGCATCGGTGGCGCTGACCGTGCTCTGCTGACTCGTGAGCCAGCCGGCGGTATTGTAGTTGTACGTGTAGACGCGGCCACCCAGGTCCGTGTGCGAGCGGATCTTGCCGTACATGTCGACGTCGTCGATCTGCTGGTTGCCCATCGCGTCGACGGTCACTTTGCGATAGCCACCGCGCTCGCCGATCGTGCTCACGAACGAGTAGGTGTAAGAAGTCTCGCGATTCTGAGCGCTGCGATATCGCGTGATACGACCTTCCGCGTCGTAGTAGTAACGCTCGACATTGCCGAGGCCATTGGTGTGCTCGATACGGTTGCCGAGCGAGTCGTAGCCGTAGGCATCGTAGTTGCCGCCGGCGAAGTCGGTGCGGACCAGACGATTGTTCTTGTCGAACTGATAGCGCGTGGTCAGGTTGATCTCGGCCGCCGTGCTCGCCGCTTCGTTGCCGAATACGTCGAAGTAATGACGCTCGACATTGCCGTCGGGATTGAACTGCGCGGTGAGATGGCCGTTGCGGATCGCCACCTTGGTGGTGAACCCATTGGCATCCGTAGTGCCGATCGTCTGCCCGAGCGCATCGACGTAGTACTGGGTCTCGGGCCGGAAGTTATCGTTGCGGACGCCGTGCTCGTCGGTCTGAGACACGATCGGATCCACTTTTTTGATGACCTGGCCGAGCTCGTTGTACTGATATTCCGTCAGATAACCGCGACCGTCGGTTTCGCCGGTCACCTCGCCGAAGGCGTTGTATCGGCTGGTGCGGTGGATCTGGTTGCTGAGCGTGTTGCCGCTCGCGATGCTGTACATGAGCTGCAGCACGTAATTGCTCTGCTGCACCACCTTCGTGACATCGAGCCGGTTGTAAGCGGTCGCTTGCGGATCGCTTCTCTCGGTCCAGTAGTACTCCGTGTCCTGGCGGACCCTGTGCAAGTAAGTCAGGTTCGAAGCAGGATTGGCGGTCGTACCGCCGACGCCTGCCAGCAGCGAGCCGTCGCTCGGAGTGGTGCTCGAGTACAACTTGTACTGCCAGCTGGAGCTCGCGCCGATGCCGAGTGCGACCCATTGCCGGCCGCCACCCAGGGTGTCGTTAGGGGTCAGAGAGATGGGCGCCCCACCGTCGAGCGCGACTTGCACGGCAGCCACGCCACCGCCGGCGTTGACGCCCTGCCCCACGACAGCGACTGCGCTTTGCGTGGCGTAGTTGGTGTTGGCACGGATGGTGCCGTCGAAGAGCGTGATCGAGCCCTTGGTGACGATCAGGCGCCGAGTGCTGTACGAAACGCTATCGGTCCACGAGGATACAAATTCGCCAGTCACGCTTTGATTCACGAGGACAGCGCCAAACGCGTCCATGACCACGACCTGCGTCGCCACCCCGCTGAAACCTGCGATCGCAGGGATGCGGTAGGTGTTGTAGTACCGGAAGCCGCCACCTTGCTCGGGCAGCGAGGTCTGGGTCACAGTGATCGTTTGCGAGGGAATGAAATTGATCTGCGACTGTATGCTCGCGCCCAGCCGCTCATAGTGCACGGCTGTAACGACGCTCGCCTCATAGTCACGCACATCGACCGAATTGATAACGACGTTGGGTGTCTGGGTTTCGGTCGTCGTCTGCTGCGGAGTGGTGGCACTGCCGCTGACGTAGTCGAACACAGTGGTCGACGACGTCGTTTGCGGTGAGCCGGACGAGGGCTGGCCGGGGATCACGGTCGTGGTCTGCGTCGTCACCCGCATCGTCGTCCCGTCCCAGGTCCAGCTCCGAGCCGGAGGGTTGGAGTCCGTGGGGACCGGCGCATGCCCGAACTCACCTACCGACACGTAGCCGGGGTGACGATACGTCGGGTTGCTGCGGATGTCGCCCGGTGTACTCGGGTACCAGTTGTAGCTCGGTGTTCCTTGCACCGTGCGTATGTTGCCGCTAGTGATAGTCGTAGCAGGCGGGTTGTTGTTATAGGGTGAGTTTGGATCCGCCACCGGAGTGCCTACCGTCGGCACGGTCGTTCTGGTGCCGAGCTGCTCCAGCTCTTCCGTCGACAGCGAGCCCGTCAGGCCCGTGAAATCCATCGGCGCCTGAAATACATCCGTGATCTGATTGCGTGCGTTGTAGATGCTGAACTTGTACTGCACCAGCAGTGGCGAAATGCCCTGCACCTCTGCCGGCGTCGTCACCGAGCTCAGGTTCGTGCCGTTGCTCTGAGATACCTCGATCACCGCATTGCCGGCGGCATCGTAAACATACGCACGCGGCGTGCCCGTGTCCGCGTTGGTCCAGAGCAAGTGACCCAATTTGTCGTAGCGATACTCGGCCTGCGTCGTATTGTTGATGCCTCGGGCGCTGACATCGCCAAACGCGTTGTAACTGGTCCAGGTGAGATCGCCGTTGACACCGTCGGTCACGATACGGCGGCTCGATTCGCGATCGAGTGCGTCGTAATCGAACTCGGTTCGATACGTGTGCGAGGTGCCTGACGCATCGAGCGCGGTCTTGACCTGGCGCTTGGCCCGGCCGGCGGCGTCGACCTCGTAGTCGGTGCGATAGCTCATCGCATCCCACTCGGACCGCACGTTGCCTTGTTCGTCGTAGCGGACGCGGGTCACCTGGTTCTCGGCCGCGGTCCGTCCGAGCCGGGTCTGCAGCGTGCGATTGCCAAACGCGTCGTATTGCCACTCGGTCGTGGCTCGCCAATTCGTCGTGAGCACCGTCGACCCGCTCATGCCGTTATAGACGGCGACGCTGGGATCGAGCTGCTGCTTCAGTCGCCCGAGCTCGTCGTACACGAAGTTGGTTTGCGAGCCGTCCGCCTTGATGGCCTGCGTCAGGTTGCCGGCCGCGTCGTACTCGAAGCGGGTCTGGATGGCCTGCTCAGTCGAATTGAGCACACCGGTATCGCTCACCGTGCTGTAGCGGACACTCAGCGTGCGCTCGATCTTCTTGCGGCCGAGCCGGTCGTACTCGATCTCGACGATGCGATCCTGCCCCTGCCCCGCCACTTCATTGATGATGGCCGTCGGAATGCTGGCCGGCGACAGGTTGCTGATGGTGGTGGGGCTCAGCTGCTTCTCGTAGCGGGACTGACGAATGACATTGCCGTTGCTGTCGTATTCAAACCGGGTGACGTAACCGAGCGCGTCGACGCTGAGGATCTGCTGGCCGAGCTGATTGTAGAAGAACAGCGTCGCATGCTGGCGACCGTCGACCGTCATCACCACATTGCCCGTGGCATCGTAGTAAGTGAGATTCGCGATCTGACCGTAGATGTAGCCGTTGGTCGTCACCTCGCTATTGCCGTTCGGCCGCGTCCCGAGACGATCCGTATCGAAGTACGTTTCGGCTTGAGTGAGCGATCGGATCTGACGATTGTTCGCGTCGTACTCGTACTCCATCTCGCGGTAAGTATCGCCCGCCGTGGCGACCGGCCTGGCCGTCCAGGCCACGTTGGCGATGTTGAGCCGGGTCGTGAATGCGCGCTCTCGCGTCAGGTTGCCGGCATCGTCATAGCTGAACTCGGCGAGCGCCCCCGTGGCATCGACCTCGGCGACCTTGCGATTCAAGGCATCGAAGTAGCTGACCGTGCGACCGCCCGCAGCGTTGCGCACTTCCACGACGTTGCCGCGGCGATCGTAGGTGGTCGCGATATATGGGATCTGGCGACCGAGACCGAAGACTTCGATCTCAGGCAGGTTACGACGCACCTCGCGATTCAGCCGATCGTATTGAATGGTCGTGTCGCGCTGCTGTGGCAAGCCGAGCGCTTCCCGTATGCGGGTGACGTTGCCACGCTGGTCGTAGGTGTATTCGGTGACCAGCGTCTGGGGCGACGTGCTGACCGTGCCGGCTGAATTCACCGTGGTGACGGTCACGCTCGGCGAAGTCTGAGTCTTGACCTTGCCGGTACGATAGAACGTATAGATGAAGACGCTGTCCAGCTTGTCGCGATAAGTGACCTTGTTGCCGAACGCGTCGTACGTCATCGCCTCATCGTTGCCCTCCGCGTCGACGATCCTCGTCTGCAGGTCGCGGCGATCGTGCTCGATGAGAGTGGTCTGATCCCGCAGCGTGTCGATCAGCACATAAGGGCCGGTGACGGGATTGGGCACCGCGCTGACGATTGCCGGAGGAGTAGCGGTCGTCACCGTGCCCACCGCGGCGTTGGCGTAATGGACGATGCGCTCCACCGTGCCGAACGCGTTGTAGATCGTCTGCGTGACGTATTTTTCCGGATCGACCTGCAGGACTTGCTGATTGTTCTTGTCGAAATAGAAATAGCCGCTGAAACCGCGCTGGTCGGTGACTTTCACGGCATTGCCGAAGGCATCGTACTCAGTCGCGATCGTCCTGCCGGCCGGATCTTTGACGACAGTGATGTTGCCGTTGGCATCGAACACCTGTTCCGTCGCGTAGCGCGCCCTGAGCTCGCCTCGTTGGGTCGCGGTGAGATTCGCAGCATCGATCGGATAATGCAGCAAGTCACGCATCTGCCGTGCCCACTGAGTGTCCGTCTCCGCGAGCTCGTAGCCTCGCGGATCGATGATGAAACGTCGATTGCCGACGCCATCCACGATGTATCGCGTGACGGCAGCTTCGGGCTTGCCATAGCCGACCGTTTCTTCGATCAGATATCCCGCGGCATTGAACACGCGATGAGTCGTGCTCGCGTCCGGCGTATTGAACGCGACCGTCGTGTCCGTTTCCCGACCGACGGCATCGTAGACACGTCGCGTCTCGACGCCTTCTGCGTCGATGGTGCGTGTCAGACGACCGGCCGTGTCGTAGATGCGCTGCTCGACCGGTTCGGTCGCACCCGGTGTCGCCGGCACCTGCGCGGTGACGGTTGCGACCGTTGCGCTGTCGCCCACCGTGTATTGGCCGGCGTACTGAATCTTGCGCGTCTGGTGGCCCAAGTTATCGTAGCGAAACTCCGTGATGTAGCCTTCGCCATCGACGCTGAAACGCGATCGGCCGGCGGCGTCGTAGACGGTGCGAGTGACACGATCGTTCGCGGCATTCGTGATGACGTAAGAGCCGCTGCCCGGCGCGGTGCTCACAATCTGCGGAGCGACGTTCGTAGCGAAGGTTCCCGCGAGCGCATTGGTGTACTGGATCTGTTTGGTGACTCGACCCTCGGCGTCGTAGACGAACTGCGTGACGTAGCCTTCCGCGTCGATGTCGAAGATGGCGCGATTGGCGTTGTCGTAGACCGTGCGCTCGGTCTGATCGTAGGTCGTGTTGGTAGTGATGGCCGCCGCGACGTTTGTTTCGTTGACGGTGGCGGGCACGGTGATCCGTGTGAAATAGCGCGTGGTTTCAACCACGTTTCCGGAAGCATCGTAGCTCAGCTTCGTCACCGCACCTGTGCCGTCGATTCGGTAGCGCACCTGGCCATCACGGTTGTAGACGGTGTGCGTGACTTGATCGGCCGCTGCGTTGACTGTCAGTCGTGAAGTGATATCGGCAGCCGAGATCGCGAGCGGCAACGCCGGCGGCGGGCTCGTCAAGCTGATGCGGTTCGCATAGGCCGTGGTCTTCACCACCCGACCTTCGGCGTCGTAGTCGGTCTTGACGACGGCACCGGTGCCATCGACCGAGTAGATCAACTCGTTCCTGACGTTGTAGACGAAGCGAGTCACGCCCTCGCGGGCATCGGTGGTCGCGACGACGTTGTCATTGAGATCGTAGGTGTAGATCGTGCGCAGGTTGAGCCCGCTGGGATCCACCGCCGTCTGAGTGCGACGGCCGAGCGTATCGTAGGTGTGCTGAGTGACCCGAGGCTGACTGGAGCCGACGCCATCCGTCACCGTTACGGTGTTGCCGCGATAGTCATATGCATAGTCGGTGCGAAGATTCAGGCCGGTCGCGTTGCTCACCAACGAGGTCGCGGTTTGCGTGCTGGTCGCGTTGGGCACGCTGAGCGGATCGACGATGACCGACGTGAGCTCGCCATCGCGGTTGTACTGCAGCTGGGTCCAGACACCCGCGGCATCCTGCGTCCAGACCGCCTGGCCACGGCCATCGTGGAATGTTCGGGTGACGAGATTCAATCCCGTCGGATCGACTGTGCGCGTCAGCACGCGATCCGCCGCGTCATAGGCGTACACCGTTCTGATGCCGTTGGCATCGATCGTTTCTATCCTGCGACCCGCCCGGTCGTAGTTCTGAGTGGTCGTGCCCGCGGCCGTCGTGACCGTCTTCAACCGGCCATCCGCGTCGTAGAGATACGTAGTCGAGTTGCCGCGACCATCGGTCACCGTGAAGACTTCGCCATGACGGTTGTAAACGGTCGAGGTCACCACGCCCTCGGGACTCGTGGTCGTCAACCGGCGCTGGGCGGCGTCGTACGCGTAGGTGGTCGTGTGGCCCAGCGCATCGGTGCGCGAAATTTCCTGATCGAACGCGTTATATGCGATCGACCGCGCGGGATTGCCTGGGTCCGTGGTGGCGATGACACGACCAAGGCGGTCATAGCTTGTGCTCCAGATGTTGCCGCGAGCATCGGTGGTCCGTGCCAACCGACCGAATGCGTCGTAGGCTCGCTGCTCGATGGCAATGGTGCCGCTCGTTCCCCGGCGTGTCTCCGTCAGCAACCCACGGCGGTCATAGATGTATTCCACGGGCAGCGTGCGCGTGGCATCGATCTGCTGAAGCGCCGAAATACGTTCGCCAAACGCGTTGTAGATGAAGGTGGTGAGTGCATCTTCGCCGGTGCTCGTGGTTCGCGCCACGCGTTCGCTGAGCAGTCGCCCCGTGATGGTGTACTCGTACGTCGTGCGTCCATCGCGCGCGTTGTCGGCGGTGGCGGTCAACGTGCTGATCAAAGCCGACGTGAGCAGTCCGCCCGTCAATCCGCTGGTGGAGATTCGATTGACGTACGAAATCTCTTCGGCGACCTGATTGAGCGCGTTGTAGCGATATTCGGTGCGCTCGCCGAGCGCATTCACCTCGAAGCGCAGCCGATTGTCTTCATCATAGAAGTACAGCGTCGTGTCGGTCTGTGTGTCGGTCGGACGTATCGTCGCCGAGATCTTCCGGCCGGCAAGGTCGTACGCATACTGGACGCCATAGCGGGTCCAGATGTCATTGATCTGCGTCTGCGTCGGATTGGTGAGAGCCGCGAGTTGAGCGGAGCCTTCCCCGGTAAGCTCCTGGATCACTCGGCCCAGGAAGTCGTAACGCGTCTCGGTTGTGCGCGCATCGCTCGTGCCCGCGGCTCGTGTGGTGCTTACAATGCTGCCCATCGCATCGTAGCTGTAGGTCGTCGTCGTGATGGTTGCGGGAGCTGTCGCGGGCCCTCGCGAAAGCACTTCGCTGAGCAGCTTGTTGTCACCATCGTAGGTGTAATCAGTGGTCTCACGCACTGTCGCGTCCACCACCAATGCTTTCAGTGTCGAGAGCGTCGAGCGATACGACAGCACCTGGTCGTAACGAATGCGCTTGTTGATATTGCTGGCGCCGTCGTACTGCGTCTCGGTCAGATACCCTTCGGCGTCCAGCACACCAGTGAGGCGCCCCATCGAGTCGTAGTAGTACTCGGTGACCTGATCGCGCTCCGGATCGATTGCGGTTTCGGTGTCCGTCCCCACCGAGGTTTTGAGTGCGGCCAGCGTGCCCGTGGCGCGCAGGCCGGCGGCGCTTTGATTGGCGTAGCGAGTCTCCTCGATCAGGCGACCCGAGCCGCTGTAGACGTACGCGGTGAGGTAGCCTTCGGCGTCGAGCTGTCCGATCTTCAGGCCCTCGCCGTCATAGAAATAGCGAGTGCTACGATCGTCGTCGTGTGTTGCCACCGCGACTGCCGATGGCAGCACTTCGTCGACCGTGCGCAGAATCGTGAGGCGATTCGCGTACTGAACGACGTCCGTCAGGCGGCCAGCGCCGTCGTAACGGTTTTCGACCACGGCACCGGACGGATCGATCGTGTAGACCAGCGCACCCGAAGCGTCATAGACGTACCGGGTGATGCGATCGTTGTTGGGATTGCCGCCCGCCGCTGTGCGCAGCGTGGAGAGCGCGATGTCCGCGGGGTTGTTGCCCACCACCAGCGAGTTCCGAGTTTGCGTGGGCAGCAGCGCTGCGTACTGGATGGTCTTGATGCGTTCGCCCGCGCGGTTGTAGACGAACTCCGTCAGCGAGCCATCGCCGTCGACCTGCGCGACCTGCCGGCCCGCGTCGTCGTAGTAGAAGAACTGCCGCACGCCGGTGGGATCGGTCACCATTCGCAGCCGTCCGCCGGCATCGTAGGCATAGCTGGTCTTGCCCAGGGCTTCGAACGAGCCCGCGCTGCCATTGGCGACACTGAGCAGTTCGCCGGCACGATTGTAGACGCTGGTCGTAACCAACCCATTCGCGAACGTCGAGCGTGTCGTGCGGCCCGCGTCGTCGTACGCATTGAGTGTCGTGCGGGTCGTCGTGGCGGAGATCCATTCATTGCTGGTGAGCCGCCGACCGAGTCCGTCATAGGTATAGACGGTGCGGTAGTCGTTGGGATTGCCGATCGTCGCTTCGCCGCGCGGATCGATCGTTTGTAACAGCTGGCCGCGCTGGTCGTACACGAAGCGCGTGATCATGGCGGTGCCGAGCGGCGCGCCCGCGGTGGTCATGCCCCAGTACTGAGTGATGTTCAGGACATTGCCACGGAAGTCATAAGCATAGACCGCCAGCTCGTGCGTGCGATCGCCGCTGCCGGTCCAGGTAACCAGGTCGCTCTCGGCGAAGTTCGTCGCGGTGTAGCGGATATTCAGGTAGGTGCGGGTCGAGGTGCGTTGACCGGAGGTGTCATAGCGATGCTCGGTCACGCGACCTTCCGGCGAGATCACGAATCGCAGATGACTTTCGGCGTCGTACACATACCGCGTCGTGCTCGGCTCGGTCGGTTGACCGCTGCCTGCGCCATCGGGATCGCGTCCGGCGTACGTCGTTTCCGTCAGCAACTGATTGTTGCTGTCGTAGGTACGCGTGATCGTGTTGCCGAGGCTGTCGCGAGTGAGCGTCAAATTGCCGTTGGCGTCATAGCCGAACGTCGTGACCCGATTGAGGCCAGTCGGATCCTCGGTGATCGACGTGACATTGCCGTCGGCGTCGTAAGCGTACCGCGTCTCCATCCGGGTGCCGTTCACCGCGGGACTCAACACCGACGTGAGCCGGCCAGCCTCGTCGTGGATGTAGCGCGTGACCAGTCCCAATGCATCCTGCACATCGGTCTGAAGCTGGCCGCCGCCTGGCGTGGACGATCCCACATCCAGTGTCGCGGGAAAGCCGGACAGCAGCGCGCCAGTCATCAACGCAGGGTTGCCCATCGCGGCCTGCAAGGCACTGCCAGCCGCGGCGCTGTTCACTCCATACAGAGCGTTAGCAATCGATTGCCACGTCGCACCGGCGGGAACCGTGTAGTAACCCGGGCTGAGATAGCTGGCCTGATAGATCGAACGGAAGTTGTTACCGTCGACCTGCTCCCACACCAGCGCGGCGCTGCCGCCCATATCGACCGCGGCGAACTGTGCAGTCACCGTGGTCGAGCGCGAATCGATCAGCTGCGGCGTGCTCCATGTGCCGCCATTCGAAGTGACCGCGTAAAGATCGTCAGTCGTTCCGTTGGTCTGCAGCCAACCCACCACCGCGTTGTTGCCGGCGATGGCGACTGTGATTCTGGTCCCGGAGACCGCGGCAGTGCTGTTTTCGAGCAGCGCCACCGTGCCCCACGTTCCGCTGGTCGCATCGAAGCGGCGTGCGTAGGCCGAGATGGTTGTACCGTCATCCTGCGTCCAACCGGCCAGCGCGTTACCCTGCGCGTCGACGGAAAGATCCCAGCTCGAGATGGTTCCCGATTGAACCAACACGGTGGTGCCCCAAGTCGCGGTCGCGCTGTCGAAGCGACGAGCATACAAACTCCCCGCTTCGCTCCACATCGCAATGGCATTGCCCTGGCCGTCGAAGCCCATCTTCGGACGGTCGGTCGCACCGGTCCCGCTGTCGAGCAGCGTCGCGGTGCTGAAGCTCTGGCTCGCATGGCTCCAGCGGCTGTAATAAACACGTTCCGCCGTGCCGTCCGACTGGCGCCACGTCACCAGTGCATTGCCGGTCGCATCGATGCCCACCTGCGGCAGCGATGCGTGCGGCGAGGTGCTCTCGAGCAAGCCGACCGCGCCCCACACCCCGTTGTTCGCGACGCTCGCACGAACATTCAAGCGACCAGATTCGGTGCGTATCCACGTGACCGCGGTAAAGTCTCCGGCGATCGAGAGCGCGAAGCTGTCTCGCGCGTTGGTCACGCTATCGCTCGAAGCCATCAGCTGCACGGCGCCCCACGTGCCAGTCGCGAGGTCGTAGCTCGAAACCGCCACACCCGTGCTCTGTATCCATCCGAGCACCGCTTTGCCAGTCGCCCGATCGACCGCCAGCTGCACGGCGCTCGACGTGACGGTCGCACTATCGACACGAACCGCCGCCGACCACTGCGCCGTCGCCACGTCGTAGCGCCGCACATAGACGTCGCCGCTGAAGATCCACGCGCCAAAACCATTGCCGTAGGCATCGAACGCCAGACTCGATGCACCCGCCGCGGCGCC